>DUEV01000009.1 GCA_011170375.1 Dehalococcoidia bacterium | reverse complement strand
ACTTGAAGCAAGGTGATTGCGTGGTGCAGAACGGTACCCGTCATGCTTGGCGAAACAATAGCCCAGAGCCCTGTGTAATGGCATTCGTAATGGTTGGGGCAAAACGAACTTAGTTCCGCGAGATGAAAATGCAGCCCTCGCTGGAGAGGGCGTTGAGGCACAAGGAGATACTGGGAGCTTAACTAATATAAGATGCTCAGACTATCACCATACTCCATCGGAATATACGAACAATGCCCAAGGCGATACAAGTATCACTATATAGACAGACTAATTAGACAATACCGTAAACCATGGCCTTGGCTGACCATGGGAAACCACGTTCATGCGACACTATCTGACTTCTATAGTGCCATTCCAGTCGAAAAACGGACTGTCGAAACAATAGAAAACCTGCTTAAGCAAAAGTGGAGCCGTAATCGAGAGGGATTCTCAGACAGCGAAGAAGAACGGGAGTATGGTGAGAGAGCACTTAGTATGCTTCGCAGGTTCGTAGAGACCCAACAGGTGGACGTACAGCCATTAATGGTTGAGAGGTTCCACGAAGCTCCAGTTAGTGAGAACCTCATTATCAATGGCAGGATAGACCGTGTCGATAGACTGGAAGACGGTAGTTTACACATCATTGATTACAAGACTGGACATGCGGAGAAGTCGGACACGTTCCAACTCCACCTATATTGCCTAATCCTATCGAGGACTCTTACCTGGCCTGTATCAAGAGCCTCGTATCTTCATATGGAGGATGGTGTCTGGCAAACATTAGAGGTGCAAAGTAAGGATACGGAGAAGTCACGACAAGTAGCGCTCTCAATAGCTGACAAGATTGAAAACGAGACTGAGTATCCTGTAGTCACTGGACCTTTGTGTCAATACTGCGATTTCGTAGAGATATGTGATGTAAAAACAACTCAAGAGCACTGAAAGATACCTGAAGTACTGTGTCTTAGAATATTATCCTAGCCATCTTTGGAATCAACCGGAGGCAGTAGATTTGTGTAACTCACCCCTCTGCTTTCGGGTGTATCCGGCGTCTTATTAGCTTGTTCAGCCAGCATAATTATCTTACTGTAAGGTATAATCGTTCTACCCTGAGAATCCGTTGGTAAGGTTATTTTTTGCTTTGGTTTGCCAAGATGATGTTCGATAACAAACTTGGCAATCTCTATCCTTTTCCAGTCCGGATTCTTTATTTGACCACGAAAAACATCGAGTAGATAGCTAGCCGCTTGAGTCGCCGTGGTGTCTATTGTCTGCTGCACGCCGGCCATAACCTTATCGTGCTTTTTCCTACCGCTTCTACCTTTCTTACCTGACATTAACTACTCCTATTAGGCAATTCAATACTCTATCAATCCATAGACGGGGTATAGATTTTATTTTCACCGTAAGATTAATGCCTGACTATATCCTACGCTTTTACGAGTGGTGGGAATAGTCCTGACGGAGTGTTATTTCCATGAATAGCATGCAGACGGTAAACGGTACAAACGGATACACCGTTCGCACCGTTTCCTCCGTTTACCGTATACAATGCGTACCTAATCACTTACCACCCATCTTCTTTAAAGGAAGGAGTTAAGGGTTCAAAGAGAAATGTGTCCGGATTAAACTTCAATCGCACTGGCTCAATATTGGTAGGTGCGTCTTTCACTTTAACTGCATAGAGCCATTTCTCTCCTGTGTTAGTTGGTTGAAACCTTCCTTGTGCATCATGTAGTTGCCCAGCACGTTCTAACAAAAGGACAGTCGTAGCACCTTCAACATATTCACCAGCACCTTTGACCTCATATTGTAGGTCTTCAGGTTGTACTTTTAGGCGTCTATCTGGCTTTCTTATATGGTGAAGTAGGATCATTCTCGTGCTTGTCTCATTCTGTAGCTGTGTGAGTAACTCGAGAAAAATTTTGGCGTCTTTAGGAGAAGTATAGTCACCTGCTACTAGTGGTCTCATTGGGTCAATAATCACTACCTTGCAACCGATTATGATTTCCTCCAGTTTGTGTAGTCCCTTGCTGTTTAGGGGAATTGGTAATGAATGCTCCCAATAGATGTTTTCTCCAGCTCCAGGAAACGATGGCGCTATTTTTTCAAACCGCTCGGCTATTTTCTTATCCGAACCTTCAAATGATAGATAACCCACTTTGCACTGTTTTGTCTTGTGTGAGAGCCAAGGTTTTCCAGCAGCAACACAATGTAAGATATTTAATGCTAGGAATGTTTTACCAATGCCAGACCTGCCGCAGATTAACATATACGCGGAGCTTGAGTCAGGCAGCAGGTCTTGAACAAGGTCGTCTGCCGGAGGCCTTTTAGCAATATCATTTAGCATATACTGTAATGACTTCATTGCGTTAACTTGTTATCCGAATTAGACTTCCTCATTTCAGCGGGGAGGATACACGAGTCATTACTTTTCACCCCCAGAATCTCCCACAGCACTGGGCAATTTTCGTCTCAGAATCGATTTCTCAACAAATCTCAGCCTGAGTTTCTCTTTTTGGACTTCACTCAACTGACGGGGTTTACGAGGTTTCTTTATCCAAGATTTTGGGCACTCGTATTCCCTAGCATATCGTCCGTGGGTAGCCGTAGGCTGGAGACCTGGTTTTTTCTCCAGGTGCTGCATCAACGAGACTGAACAGGTGTAAATATAGGCGGTGTCTTCAGCGTTGTTATAGTTTATGATTGTTTCTTGCTCGGTTTTTAGTAGTCTAGACATGCTGTACCTCAAGCACAGGTATCAATGTACCTTTCCATAGCTCACGGCATGGTTTACATCGTTTAGGCTCTGATAATGATTTACTCAGAAAGAAAGCTTGTTCTCCAGCCGTAAAAACAAAGCTTTGCCCGCAATCACCACAGTGTATAACTTGGTCCCAAAAGTGTTGTCTTAAGTTATGTTGTCTCATACGTTCAGCCCTCCAGTCTACCACTGTCTCAGTCTGCCTTTGACCTGCCTACTTCGCTGAGCATCCGCTCCAATGCAACACGAGGTATCAAAATACGTTTACCTACCTTCACGTGAGGAATTTCACCCGTTAAGATGCCTCGATATGTTGAATTTCGGGACAACCCGATTAATTGAGATGTCTCCTTCACAGTCCACGTAAGCTTGTCTTCGATGTTCATTCTATCCCCTCCATTGATAAATAATAGTGGATATGATAAACTAGCCTTAAATAATATCATTATTACACATGATGTTAATCTGTCAATCATTATATTAGCTATGAATAACGGGTAATAATACAGATAAGTAGATAAGGAGAATTATGGCTCGAGGACCAATAATCACTGAAGAAGTAAAAAGTTTGATAGCTAGTGTTTACTTAAAACATAAAAAGTGGTATGCATGGGAAATACAAGGAGAAGTAAACCGCATACTTAAAGGTGATGGCCCCGGTATAAGCGCTGTACAAAAGCAGCTAACGAAGTTACGTAAAGCAGATGAAGAAAGCGATAAGTTACTTGAAGAGCCTTGGGATAATGGTGCCATGACCAGATATAGCATTCCTCCTGAAGCCTTACCAGACATTATGCGGGTTTGGAAACAGCAGCTTAATTGGTTCAATACTTTTACCGTTAGACAAGCAATTTGGGTAGCGAGATTATATAGATTAATTCCGGATGACTCAGTACTCTTAGCGTCCTGGTCGGAGTTATACGCAATTACAGAGCATGCGAGTAACCTTGCAGGAGTAAAACTCAGTACTGAAGTTTTTGATGCTGCTTTGACCATGGGACCGTGGGAGTTTCTAACTGCCTTATGGACAGGAACTGTCAAAATCAGTGAAATTATCGCCGAGTTTCCTCTCAGTGAACTAGTGCAATTAAGCAAACTCAGTAAAGTTGATCTCTTAGAAGAACTAAGCGGGGTTACTAAGCTCTGGCTTGACTTTTTCAGGAAGGGCCCGAAATGGTTGGAGACTGGAATTAAAGAACGAGAAGATTTATCGGGACTGTTGAGATTGTGGGTATTGGAACATCCATGGAGTGAAGACCCATCATGGTTATCTTGGTTTGAATATGAAGAAGGATTATCAGTTGAACATTTCAATTCACACCGCTTGACAAATAGACCAGAAGTTGTACTGAACGAGTTTGTCAAATTCAATCCTTCATTCAGACCATTGGAATTGTTGAAAAAGATGGGCTATGAAGTGTAGTGACTTTAGGAATTAGATAAGAAACGGTCTCGGAGTATTAAGAGAGGTATCAATGTAAGGAGGCATAGCATGAGAGGTCACATACGGAAGAGGGGTAAGAATAGTTATTCGTTGGTTATTAGCCTGGGAAAGGACGCTGCTACCGGTAAGTATAAATATCATTGGGAAAGCGTCCAAGGCACTAAGAAAGACGCTGAGAAGCATCTTGCCGAAGTATTATACCAGCTCGATACTGGCACCTATATAAAGCCCGGCAAAACGACACTGGGTGAATACCTGGAAAAGTGGTTATCAGACTACGTATGGCCTAGCCTTGCACCCAAGACAGCTGAAGGGTATGAACATATTATACGTCGTCACCTCATACCTTCACTTGGTAATATGCCACTAGCACAACTAAAACCTGAGAACCTTCAACGCTACTACTCCGAAAAACTGTCAAACGGACGTTGTGATGGTAAAGGAGCATTAAGTCCTCGTACCGTAAGACACCACCATGTAACTCTGCATGACGCCTTAGAGAGTGCCGTAAAATGGGGATTGTTATCAAGGAATCCCGCAGATGGAGTTAGCCCACCTCGGTATCAACGTCCAGAATGGAACACACTTAGTGAAGATGATATTCATACCCTCCTTGAAACTGCCATATCAACACCCTACTATGCTTTATTCCACACAGCAATTTATAGCGGCATGAGAAGATCGGAACTACTAGCATTAAGGTGGTCTGACATTGATCTTCTTCTTTGTCAGATTTATATCACCCGCACTCTTCATCATCTCCGGGATGGAAACATTATCTTTAAAGCGCCCAAGACAACGAAGGGTCGACGTATGATTGCCCTTTCGCCCACAGCCGTTTCGGTCCTTAGAGAGCATAAGGAAAAGCAAGAGCTGGATCGTACCATGCTTGGAATACCATTAAGAGATGATGACCTAGTATTTAGCGATCTGGAAGGTAAACCACTCTTACCCGACACAGTAACTCACGCCTGGATTAAGCTAGTACGACGTACAAACTTGAGAGGAATTCGCCTGCATGATGCGAGGCACAGCCATGCTTCATTAATGCTTAAGGCAGGAATACATCCAAAGATAGTACAGGAGCGGTTAGGGCACAGCTCTATTGCATTAACACTCGATACTTATAGCCATGTTGCTCCCGGACTTCAAGAAGCAGCAGCAGAGAGCTTTGATAAAATACTCAATATTAGGCGTGAAAATCCCACTGTTGAAAATCATTATTTGCAAATTATTAGCAAAAAAGAAAATGCCTCCGAAATCAAGGGAGAACCAGAGGCATTTTAGCTTTGAAAGTTGGTAGCGGGGGCTGGATTCGAACCAGCGACCTTCGGGTTATGAGCCCGACGAGCTTCCACTGCTCCACCCCGCGCTGCACCCAAAGTATAACCAGTACTCAAAGAGGTGTCAAGGCACAGAGACAGCAATCGGCTAACAATTAGAATCCGGCAGCTTAAGTAATTATAGACATTTACCATAATATATAGTATAATTGCTTTTTAGCTTTAATAAACAGAGAGCTTGATTTGAAAATATTGCTTGTTTATCCCCAATACCCGGATACCTTCTGGAGTTTCAAGTACGCCCTGAAATTCATCTCCAAGAAGGCATCGCACCCGCCTCTCGGACTACTGACCGTGGCCGCGATGCTCCCCGAAGAGTGGGAAAAGAAACTGGTGGACATGAATGTCACCACCCTGAAAGACAGAGACATTGAATGGGCGGACTACGTGTTCATCAGCGCCATGGTAGTACAGAGGGATTCGGTGAAGGAGACCATTGCCCGCTGCCACACGCTCGACACCAAAGTGGTTGCCGGTGGTCCCCTATTCACCAGCGAGTATGATGAGTTCGATGAGGTAGACCACCTGATACTCGACGAGGGAGAATGCACTCTGCCACCATTCCTTAAAGACCTGGAAAAAGGCCAAGCCCAGCATATTTATACATCCAGCAAGCGACCGGACATTACCAAGACCCCCATTCCACTATGGTCGCTGATAGATATGAAGAAATACTCCTCGATGAGTATCCAGTACTCCCGGGGCTGTCCTTATAACTGCGAGTTCTGCAATGTTGTCATCCTCAACGGACACAAACCACGTACCAAGACCGCTGAACAGATGCTGGCTGAAATCGAAGCCATTTACAAACGGGGCTGGCGGGAAGCCATATTCATTGTCGATGATAATTTCATCGGTAACAAGAAGAAATTAAGGGCAGAGATTCTCCCGGCTATAACACAGTGGTCGAAAGAAAAGAAGTATCCCTTTACTTTCTTCACCGAGGTCTCAATAAACCTTGCCGACGACGAAAATCTGATGCATCTGATGGTTGAAGCAGGCTTCGACCGGGTGTTCGTCGGCATTGAAACACCCAACGAGGACAGCCTGGTCGAATGCAACAAGTTTACCAACAAGGGCCGCGACCTGGTTGCTTCTGTCAAGAGAATCCAGAGCTTTGGCATGGAGGTACAGGGAGGCTTCATTGTCGGCTTTGATAGTGACCCCCTTTCCATCTTCCGCAGCCAGATTAACTTCATCCAGAACAGTGGTATTGTCACCGCCATGGTTGGGCTCCTCAATGCCCCCCGCGGCACCCGGCTCTACCAGCGTCTCAGCCGGGAAAACCGCTTGCTGAAGGACACCACCGGTGACAACACAGACTTCTCCATCAACTTTGTTCCCAAAATGAATTACGAGACACTTATCGATGGCTACAAGCACATCGTGAATACTATCTACGCCCCCAGGCAATACTACGAGCGTATAACGACTTTTTTGAAAGAATATAGACCTCGGCGGGTGCACGGCATATCCAAACTCCGATTTTATTACATCCGGGCCTTTGTGAAGTCGATGTGGGTGCTTGGCGTCATGGAGAGCGGCAGGACACGCTACTGGAGATTCTTCATCTCCACCCTCCTAAAACGGCCTAAGCTCTTCCCCCTATCCATGAGTCTTTCGGTCTATGGACTACACTTCCGTAGAGTCGCTAGAAAATTCAATAAGACACCCGCCTTGAAGTTACAGCCCAGTCTTGAAACACCACCAAATCCGAGAAATATAGAAGGAACTTGAATTTCCCTGCCTTTGCCATCTAATGAGCTGTGTCTGCTCCCGGTGAGCTACAATAAAATTTGGGTTACTGTGCTACGGTAACCTATCACAGGCTGATTTTTATGTTTAGTTATGTTAAAATAGAATCGACTAACTTAAGCACCCAATTCATCTATGCGGAGGAGCGTGGTGAAAGAAGGCATTGACAGTTTCATCAAGTATCTGCAGGTAGAAAAAGGCTTTTCTGACAACACAGTACTCGCCTACAAAAACGACCTCACCCAGCTTGCCAGTTTCGCGGAAACGGAGGCCGCTAACCAGGGCAGAGACCCTTCCTGGTCTGACTTCAACCGACAGGGAATGCTCAGCTACCTGCTCAATCTTCAGGAGAAGCGCTATGCCGAAACCACGCGAGCCCGCAAGGTAGCAGCCGCTAGGTCATTCTTCAAGTTCCTGGTGGCAGAGGGTGTTATCAAGGAAGACCCGACGCAAAACATGGAATCACTCAATGTAGGGCGCTCATTGCCCAAACCTATCTCGGAAAGCCAAGCCAGACTCCTGCTGGCACAGCCTGCTAAGAAATCCACCCCAGAAGCCAAAAGAGACTCGGCCATGCTGGAACTGCTCTATGCCAGTGGCATGAGGGTCAGTGAACTGGTATCCCTGGACGTCGAGCACGTCAATACGAGGGATAATGAGGTTCGCTGCTTCGGCAAAGGCAACAAGGAGCGCCTTATTCCGATTGCCCCACCCACAGCCTCGACAGTGGAGGAATATATCAAAGAGGCCCGTCCCCGCCTAGTACGTCGCGATACCGAAAAAGCCCTGTTCTTGAACCGGCGCGGCGACCGGCTGACCCGGCAGGGCTTCTGGCAGATACTAAAGGAATACGCCAAAGCTGCCGGACTGGAATCGCAAGTCACGCCCCACACACTGAGACACAGCTTCGCAACTCACATGCTTAATCGTGGTGGTGATTTGAGGACTGTTCAAGAACTACTTGGCCACGCTAATATCTCCACAACTCAGGTCTATACCCACCTCACCACCGAACATGTCCGGCGCGATTATGAGAAATCTCACCCCCGGGCCAAATAGCACGTAACTAAGAGGAAATCCCTTTATGGCAGGAAAATCAAGACGCAAGCGAGTTAAGCAGGCCCAACGCCGGAAGATAGAGACCCGGCAACGCACCACCGCCGCCGCTCCGGTACCGATTACCCCCCAGCCCAACGAATCGGCTGCTCCACCGGAAGCGTCTTCTCCACCAGTTACTGCCCCACGTCAACCCGCCTCGACCCAGACAATCCGGCATCCCTACATTGGAGCTGAACTGCGGACAATCGGTATTCTCGCCGGTATAATATTGATTACCCTCATTATCTTGTATCTGACCTTGAGCTAGTCCCGTCCGGCAGTAGGATTCATTATGGACTTTGAAGGGGCGAGAACCCGCCTCATCGAAAGCCTCGCCAGCGAAATCAAAGGCAAGCGCGTGCTGGCAGCGATGGCTCGTATACCCCGGGAGCGTTTCGTCCCTCCCGAAAGCTCCCGCCACGCCTACGAAGACAGACCTCTACCGATAGGGCTGGACCAGACGATTTCGCAACCATTTATCGTCGCTTGTATGACCGAGGCACTGGAACTCTCTGGTAAGGAAAAGGTGCTGGAAATCGGGACAGGCAGCGGTTACCAGACAGCCATTCTGGCTGAACTGGCCAGAGTGGTAGTGTCCACCGAGCGCCTGCCGCAGTTGTTAGAGATGGCCCGGAAATCGCTGGAAACCCTGGGGTATAAAAATATTGAGCTACACCTGGCAGAGGAGACGCTGGGCTGGAAGGCAGGCGCTCCCTACGATGCTATCATTGCTACAGCGGCTGCACCACGTATCCCAGAAGAATTGGTTGCCCAGCTGAAAATCGGGGGACGGATGATAATCCCGGTAGGTTCTCGCTACGTACAGGAACTATGCAAGCTTACGCGGCACCGGAACCGTAATGAGGTCCGTAACCTCGGTGCCTGCCGCTTTGTCTCCCTGATCGGCAAAGGTGCCTGGTCAGAAGAGTAAAGGTATTATCTTCATACTGAAACAACTGCGTCGCAGTTGATACCAGAGCCGGTCTGGGCTATAATGCCTCAGGTACATTATTAAATCAGCGATGATAAGAGATGGTGCGAAATGGAAGTTTTAGAGGCAATTAAAACGAGGAGGAGCATTCGTAAATACAAGTCTACTCCAGTAGACGACAAGACTCTGGAGCAGATTCTGGAGGCGGCACAGTGGGCGCCGTCCTGGGCCAATACACAGTGCTGGCGATTTGTCGTGGTCGGCGAACCGGCAAAGAAAGCAGAACTGGCAGACACGCTAAAAGGTTCCAGACCGGAAAGCACAAATCCCGCTACCGATGCCATTAAGAATGCTCCGCTAGTTATCGTGGCTTGCGCCCAAAAGAAAAGGTCCGGACATTACCATGGCGAGCCATCCACTGATAAGGGTGATGGCTGGCTTATGTTCGACGTAGGGCTGGCGATGCAGAACCTGGTGCTGGCTGCTCATGCCCTGGGACTGGGTACGGTGCACGTCGGTGCCTTTGACGCCAAGAAGGTAGAAAATATCCTGGGTGTACCGGAAGAGTATTGTGTGGTTGAGATGACGCCTCTAGGCCATCCGGACCAAGAGGCCAATGCGCCGCCACGTAAAGAACTGTCCGAGATAGTTTTCCACGAGAAGTTCCCGGCTGCCTAGCAGTACATCCTTACACTAATAAATACCTGAAGTAACTGGCCCCAGCCACAAAAACCGCCAGGGCTATCATATGTTATATTCGTTACGGTTAAATCCAGTGTTGGTTATGACTTGCGCCTTCGTTTGCCGTATATATCACGCTACTACTATAATAAGAAGAAATACAGACCTGAGTATTTCTCTGTATTAACTATATCTATCAGGCAAGTACATCACAGAGGAAGGGACTAGATGGCAGAGTATAAAATGGAAAACATTCGCAACCTTGCCTTGTTGTCGCACAATGGTGCCGGTAAAACGTCTCTGGCCGAAGCCATACTTTTCAACGCTAAGATAATTAACCGGCTGGGCAAGGTCGACGATGGCAGCTCCACCTCGGACTATGACCCGGCGGAGCAGAAACGCAACATCAGTATTAACCTGAGCATGCTACCATACGAGTGGCAGGGTAACAAGATAAACCTCATTGACACGCCAGGCTATCCTGATTTCGTCGGTGAGGTCAAGTCAGGCATGCGTGTCAGCGAAGGAGTCGTCATTGTGGTGTGTGCCGCCTCTGGCGTTGAAGTAGGGACAGAGCAGGTATGGGGCTACGCTGAAGAAGCCAGTCTTCCACGCATGATTGTAATTAATAAAATGGACCGGGAAAACGCCAACTTCTCCCGTACCGTTGCTGAAATCCAGTCAAAGTTTGGGCGTCATTGCGTGCCGATACAACTGCCCGTTGGAGCCGCCAGCAATTTTGAGGGAGTGGTCGACCTGCTAACGATGAAAGGTTACACCGGCACAGCAGCGACTGAGGGCGAAATACCCGAATCCCTGCAAAGCGAGGTCGAATCCTACCGGGAGAAGCTGGTTGAAGGCATCGCCGAGGTTGACGATGCCCTTATCGAAAAATACCTGGGAGGCGAGGAGCTCAGCCGGGAGGAAATGGTAGCCGGCCTGCGACAGGGAGTAGTCAGTGGCAAGATCATCCCGATTCTGGTAACCTCAGCCACAAAGAACATCGGCACTGGTCTGCTGATGGATGCCATATCCAACTACATGCCATCACCGGCAGAAAGGGAAATTACGCTTGCTGATGGTGACACGCTTAAACCGAGCCAGGAAGGACCACTAGCCGCCCTGGTATTCAAGACCAGTGCCGACCCGTATGTCGGTAAACTCACCTACTTCCGCGTTTATAACGGGGCACTCAGCAGCAATTCCCAGGCATGGAACTCCACACAGAGTGAGAACGAGCGCATCGGCCAACTGTTCGTCCTTCGGGGCAAGAACCAGGAACCGGTTACCCAGATAACAGCGGGGGACATCAGCGCCGTCGCCAAACTGAACGTGACAGCCACTGGTGATACTCTCGGCACACGGGACAAACCACTGAAGATTGCTTTTGTCCCCTTCCCGGCACCCGTCTTCAGCGAAGCGGTCTACCCCAAGACCAAGGCTGACCTCGACAAACTGGGAGCATCGCTCGCCAAGCTGGTTGAGGAAGACCCCACCCTTCAGGTCCATCGGGATACCACCACCAACGAAACCATAATGTCCGGCCTGGGTGATACCCAGCTTGAAGTGGCCGCGGAGAAAATGGAGCGGAAATTCGGTGTTAACGTCAACCTGGAAACCCCGAAAGTCCCCTACAAAGAGACAATTACCGTGCCGACCAACGCCGAATACAAGCACAAGAAGCAGACAGGCGGACACGGCCAGTATGGTCATGTCCTGCTCGAACTGGAGCCACTACCCCGCGGCTCTGGGCGTGAATTCGGCAGCAGGGTAGTTGGTGGCACAATACCAAAGAACTATATCCCCGCCGTCGAAAAGGGCTTCAACGAGGCAGTCGAGGATGGAGTCCTCGCCCACTATCCGGTCGATGATATCAAAGTGACCGTTTACGACGGCAGCTACCACCCGGTTGACTCATCAGAGATATGCTTCAAGATTGCCGGTGCCGGTGCTGTGAAAAAAGGACTAACCGATGGCCAACCAGTCCTGCTGGAGCCGATTATGGACATCCAGGTGAGGGCACCGGAGGAGTATACCGGTGACATCATCGGTGACCTCAACACAAAACGGGCCCAGGTGCAGGGGATGAACCCCGAGAACGGCATGAACGTCATTGATGCACAGGTGCCATTGGCCGAGGTACTACGCTACTCGATAGCCCTGAAGTCCATCACCCAGGGCAAGGGGACCTTCACCATGCAGCTCAGCCACTACCAAGAAGTACCTCCGGCTGCTGCCCAGAAGGTCATCGCCGCCCGTCAGGCGGAAAAAGAGAAGGTTTAGTCCTGTCTAATCACCAGAAAAGACAACGGGGCTGTTTTATAAACAGCCCCGCTTTACATCATTGGTAGACTAATACTACTAGCCCAGCAGTTCCTTGAGCTTGTCCCTGAAGGCAGGGACTACCTTCTTCCAGTCACCAACGACGCCGTAGGCGGCCTCCTTGAAGATGTTGGCCTCAGCGTCCCGGTTAATGGCGATAATGTTCTTCGAGCCGCTACAGCCGGCCAGGTGCTGGCTGGAACCCGAAATAGCCACGGCAATATAGACATCCGGTGAGACAATTTTGCCGGTCAGGCCTACCTGAATGGTATCCGGCACCCATCCGTTATCGCACGGTGGCCGACTGGCACCAACGGCTGCCTTTAGCAGCTTGGCCAGCTCTTCCAGTTCCTGGAAACCCTCAGGGCCACCGATACCCCGACCACCAGCGACAACCACGTTGGCATCTTCCAGCTTGATACCCTTGACTTCTTCAAGCACGGTGTCCTTGACCTCAGTCCTGATAGCCGAAGCATCCAGTCCGGCATCAATATTAACGACCTCTCCCTTGCGGGAATCATCGCGCGCCAGCGGTTCACCGGCCTTCACCCTGAGGGTAGCCATTTGCGGCATCGACTCCGAAGTGAAGATTGCCCGGGCATTGCCACCGTAGACCGGTTTAGTCTGCAGTAGCAGCTTGGAGTCCGGGTCAATCGCCAATTCGACACAGTCCATGGTAACCGTGGTATCCAATCTGAAAGCGAGCCGAGGTGCCAGGTCACGACCAATCGAGTTCTGCCCCATGAGCAAAACCTTAGGCATGACCTCCTTGGCTACTTTCTCCATCACGGCCATATATGAATCTGTCCGGTAATCTTTGAGCAATGCGTCATCAACCACGTAAACCTTATCGGCACCAAAGGCAATCGCCTCCTGAGCGACAGCACCGACCCCGCTACCAACCATCACCGCGGAGAGTTCCTCACCCAGGTCGTCGGCGAGCTTCCGTCCAGCGCCCAGTAGCTCGGTGGCAATCGCCGCCAACTTGCCATCTCCAACCTCAGCCAGAATCATAACGCCTTTATTATCAGCCATCTGAATCTCCTCCTTATTTCAAAACAAGATAGCAGTCCAACCGGACTACTACAGCAGCTTTGCCTCCGAAAGTCTTTTTGCCAGATTGGCACCAGCGTCTGCCTCGTCCTCGCCCTCGATAATTTCGCAGGTGCCCTCACGAACCGGCTGGAAAAGCCTGAGCATCCTGGTACGCCGACCGGCAGCACCAATCTGAGAGGTATCAATTCCAAGATCAGCCGGTGTCCAGACAATCGGCTCTTTCCTCTTGGCCGCCATGATGCCCTTGATGGTGGCGTATCGGGGTTCGCCAAGCTCGTTGCTGACGGTAATCAAGGCTGGCAGAGACACCTCAACAACCTCGTAGCCATCCGGGATAACCCGCTCGACCGTGGCCTTACCGTCGTTGACCTCTACCTTCTTCGCCAGGGTTACACTGGGCAGACCAAGTAATTCGGCGAGACCGGAGCCCACCTGCCCCGCATCCCAGTCGGCTGCCTGCCGACCACAGAAGATGATGTCGTACTCACCGATTTTCTTGATAGCGGCCGCCAGAGCAGCGGCAATCGACCAGCTATCACCACCGTCAAAGGCGGCATCCTCAAGCAGAACGAGCTCGTCTGCCCCCATCGACAAAGGCTTCTTGACGACATCACGCAGCAGGCCAGTACCCAGACTCACCGCCGTAATCGTACCGCCCATGGCATCCTTTATCCGCAGCGCTGCCTCCACCGCCTGTTCGTCAAAAGGACTGATTACGGGCGGAACACCAGCCGGTGGCACCACGGAGTTAGATGCGGTATCAATCTTGAAGCTGGCCGGCGGCGCTTCCGGATCGATTACCTGTTTGACACAGACAATCATATTCATCGTGTGCGCTTCCTCCTTATGCACATTGTTCCCTTATTTTAACCTAATAATAACCCAATTAAGTACTGTATCATCTAAAAGATTTCAGCGTCAAGTAACAAAATGAAGTCCGCTATTTCCTTGCTACGACCGCCATACGCCGTGCGGTGTGGTCGTAGGGACTGCCGTCAAGACCACCATAGACATCAACAGCAGTAAAACCACATTCTTTCAGAAGTGAGA
This sequence comes from Dehalococcoidia bacterium, assembly GCA_011170375.1. GTDB lineage: Bacteria > Chloroflexota > Dehalococcoidia > Dehalococcoidales > Fen-1064 > W589. The sequence goes on along the minus strand of DUEV01000009.1, from coordinate 55,792 downwards.
CTATTTCCGTGGCCGAGTAGAGACGGTGTGATATTTCCCTTTCAACACGTTCGTTTCCTTTGAGCATTATCCAGCGGTTCCACATCCAGCCCCAGTTCTGGCTGACTTTCCGCTCTTGGAGCACGATAACACCATCTACTTCCTCCCAATTCCTCTCCTAGAAAATACGGGCAAGAACCTCCTTACCAACAGTCTCCAAGAGAACAACACCACCTGATTTAAGTGAATGGTGAACGTTTATGACTATCTGTCGGTCTTCCTCCGGATCTTCGAAATAACTGAATGAGGTGAACAGATTGATAACAGCATCGAAGGCATCTGGCTGACAGAAGGTACGCATGTCCTCCTGTACGAACTCAATACCGAGGCCTTCTTTCTTGGCCTGCTCAACAGCCTCATCAAGGTACTTTCGTGTCCGGTCCACCCCGGTCACATGAAAGCCGCGGCGGGCCAGCTCCAGCGAGTGCCTTCCCGATCCGCAGCCAAGGTCGAGTACACTTATACCCGGTTGGATATTCAGCAAAGAGATGATGCTGTCAACCTCCACTGGAGTAACTTCCCAGCGTCTACGGGAGAACATCGCCTCTTCAAATGTTTCCCAGAAGGTATCATCTTCGTGCCAGGGAATTGACTGCGGCATAGTTAAACCCCCATCACGTGATTACCGCCGGGTATAACTGTGGACTTAGATTATGCCTTCTTCGGCGAGCCGGGTCAAGTCTTCACGACTGTACCCGAGCAGACCGCAGTATATCTCCTCATTGTGCTCCCCCACTGCCGGGAAGGAACGCTGTACCTCAGTAGGAGTGCCTGACATACGAATGGGCAGCCCGGTAACCAAGGCATTACCGCTGCCATCGGGAAAAGGCACATCAGTCAGCATCTCACGTGCTTTCACCTGGGGATTGCTAGCGACCTCGGTCTGCTCGTGGCAAATCCCGGCAGGGATGGGTATCTTCTCCGCGGCCGCCATGATTTCCTCAGCAGTATGCGAGGCCACCCACTCCGCAACCACCGGGTCGATAACATCGTGGTGTTCCCAGCGGGCCATATCATTGTGGAAGCGGGGGTCCTCTGCCAGGTCATCACGACCAATGAAGTGGCAGAACCGCCGCCATATAGAATTGGTTATGAGGGCTAACATTATCCATTGGCCATCTTTTGTCTTATAAAGGTCGCTCGGCCCCAACCACGGCCCCCGATTACCAGTCTGCTGGCGAATCTTCCCTCCGGTCTCCCACTCCGCTATCGTCGGTGCCATCATGGTAACGGCGGTCTGTAGCAGGGCAGTCTCTATCATCTGTCCTTCCCCGGTCCGCTCCCGGTGATAGAGGGCAGAAACAACACCCACCGCCGCCAGAGTGGCCGTCAGGTAGTCGGTGTGAGGCGTCTGCTCTTTGGTCGGGGGGCCGGGGAAGCCGCTTATAGCCATTGCTCCCGACATCGCCTTAGCAATCTGGTCAAAGCCAAGACGGTGGCTGTATGGACCGGTAGTGCCGAAGGCAGATACATCGGCAAAGATGATATCTTGCCTGACCTTCTTTAAGTCTTCATAAGTAATGCCCAAGGCTTTAGCGGCCTCGGGGCTGAAGTTCTCAATCACCACGTCCGAGCGCTTTATCAACTCGTTCAGTATCTCCCGACCGCGCTCAGTCCTTTCGAAGTTGAGTGATATGCCCTTTTTATTGCGGTTGTGGTTGGTGAAACCATAGCTATCGCCGGTTGGTGCCAGCAGGCCGAGGTAACGGTCCTGGCCCCCACCCGGCCTCTCTACCCGAATAACCTCGGCACCAAGGTCAGCCAGCAGCATTCCGCAGAAAGGGCAGGCGATGAAACGCCCCAAGTCAAGCACCCTTATCCCGGCTAATGGTCCCGCCATTTGAGAACCTCCTCTTAACTGACATCAAGGCAACGACAGACTGATTACCCGGTCAATACCGCTCAGGTCCGGTACCATCTGTATTTGAGCCATGGGAAACAGGCCGCGCAACAGAATAGTAACAGCCTCCGCCTGACCTTGCCCTACCTCCAGAAGCAGATGGCCATGAGGATTAAGTTTATTGCCTGCCTGGCGGCAGAGCTGGCGTATCTGTTCCAGCCCATCAAAGCCACCATCAATAGCCAGACGTGGCTCGGTGCTGACCGGACCGGTCTGGGGCAAGTCGGCTTTGCGGACATACGGCAGATTGGCAGTTATTATGTCAACGGGCTCCGGTAGCACGTCAAGTAGGCTCCCCTTCAGAAGACGCACACTGAGTTCGACCCCATGCTTCCGGCAGTTTTTACGGGCTACTGTGAGAGCATCAGCCGAGACATCAGTAGCATAAACTGTGGACTCCGATAGCTCAAGCGCCAGTACAATGGCAACGGCGCCGCAGCCGGTACCAACGTCAGCTAATAAAGGAGCCTCGTAGTCACGGGCAAACTCAATGGCCTTCTCCACCAGGAGTTCGGTCTCCGGACGCGGCACGAGGACACGGTTATCAACCAGAAAATCACGCCCATAGAACTCACGACGCCCTAGGATATAAGCGGTGGGTTCATCACGACAGCGTCGCCTAATTAATTGACGGAAGGCAGCATACTGATGTGGGCTCAACTCGCTGTCAAACTCCAGGTGCAACTCCGCTCGTGTTTTCTTGAGGACGTCCCTGAGCAGAATCTCAGCCTCAAGCGGAGCGTCTTCAATTTCGTACTCCTCGAGCATCCTCCGCCCATTAACCAGGGCCTGCCTTATAATCACGCCAGTTGTTCCTGCAGCTGTTTTGCCTGGTCATCGGTGGCGAGGGCATCGATTAGCTGGTCGAGGTCCCCCTCCATGAAACGGGGCAGGTTATGCAGATTCATACTAATGCGGTGGTCTGAGACACGGTCTTGCGGAAAGTTATAGGTACGAATCTTCTCAGAGCGGTCACCGGTACCCACCTGAGAACGACGCTGCGTACTCACCTCTGCCTCCTGTCGCCGACGCTCGATGTCAAGCAGCCGGGCACGGAGCACCGCCATAGCTTTCGTCTTGTTTCTCAGTTGCGATCGCTCATCCTGGCAGACGACCACCATCCCGGTCGGCAGGTGGGTAATACGCACTGCCGTGGCAACCTTGTTAACGTTCTGTCCCCCAGCACCCCCACTGTGAAAGATATCAATCCGCAGGTCTTCAGGATTAACATCCAGTTCTATTTCTTCAGCTTCAGGCAGAACGGCTACGGTGGCGGTGGAGGTATGAATCCGACCAGAAGACTCGGTGACCGGCACCCGCTGCACACGGTGAACACCCCGTTCATACTTGAGGCGGCTGAAAGCACCTTTTCCCCTGACCTCGAAGATAATCTCCTTGAAGCCGCCGATACCGCTCTCATTGGCGCTGATAATATCGACATTCCAGCCCCTCGCCTGCGCGTACCGGGTATACATACGAAAGAGGTCGGCGGCAAACAGGCCCGCTTCATCACCACCAGCCCCCGCCCGAATTTCCATTATGATGTTCTTCTCATCGTTGGGGTCTTTGGGTACCAAGGTCAGCTTTAACTGCTCACCCAACTCGCCCAGCTTCGATTCCAGTTCGGCAACCTCCTGCTTGACCAGTGCAGCCATCTCATCATCCTGCTCAGCACGAAGCATCCCCCTGGTCTCTTCCAGCGACTTCTCAGCAGCCCGGTACTCCCGGTAAATGGACACCATATCTTCAATTGAGGCCTTCTCCTGGGCCAGTCTTTGTAGTTCTTTCGGGTCAGAAGCAACCTCAGGGGCAGCCATCTGCCGGTCGATTTCCTGGTATCGATTGTTTATTTGTTCCAGCTTATCCCACATTTTCTGTCACCGATAGAATTATAACACAGGCCTGGGCAATACTTAAGGACATACGCTCATATAAATAAAGGGATATTTTGCCCTTCTTTTACCTGTCTGGTGGTGATGGCCCCATCCCCCTTACCCCCTTCCCCAAGGGGAAGGGGGAATAATAGAAAAGAGGGGCTGCGCCCCTCTTTAACACCTCTCTAAAATACATCTCAGCATAGCCCCGGCTTTGATGAAGTGGCACCTTTCAAGGTGCGAACGACCCCCGCCAAAGAACTAGCTCCACACCGTTTTGGGGAGTCAAAGAGGGGTGGAACCCCTCTTTACGGGGGATTCCAAGGGGGTGTCCCCCTTGGCTCGCTTCCCATCCGTAGAGATAATGGGATTCTCTGTTAGAAAAAGCCCAGGTCATGTGCCATGTCAAAGGCCCGAACCACATTCTCGTAGGTAACGGGGCTCAGATCGAAGGTATCCAGTTCCTCCCTTATCACCCATCGAACATCCATGGCATCCGTATCGGCGCGTGCCTCTCCACTCATATGGCGGGCCAGTATGTATATCGGCACGTAGTGAAACCAGAAGCGCCCGGCCTCGTCTGGAATAATGCCGTCGGCCGCATTGATGACCTTGACCACTTCAATTTCGATGCCACACTCTTCGCGAACCTCGCGCCGTACCGCATCGTAGATTTTTTCTCCCAAATTAATAGCACCACCGGGTACACTCCAGCGACCTTTGTTGGGTTCTTGTCCACGTCTTATCAAGAGCACCTTGTCCCCACGAAAGACACACGCCACAGCAGTGACTATCGGGCGCTGTGGGTACTCACGGCTAAAGGAGTCAGGGCTTGTCCTTTCAGAGCTCACGCTCTCCCCTCCAACAGACTACTTAACCAACTTCAGAACTTCACTTAACGAAGAGACGCTGGGCCCATCCCAGTCCTCAGCATCAATTCGATAGTAGTGAATAGATTCGTCACTAGGTACACGAATCAGGACAGGGCTCATACCAACACTAGCGGCACCGCTCAGTTCCTGGCTGCTACCGTCACCGACATAGAGGCACTCCTCCGGCTGTACTCCTAATTGTTCCGTGGCCAGCAGATAAATACGCGGGTCGGGCTTCTTGATACCTGCTACGCAGGAGAATACGGGGACATCGATTAAAGGGGCAAGAGGTGTTTCTTCCCACATCGTCGTCAGCTCAGACGAACAATCAGTAACAAGACCGGTCTTATAACCTGCCGACTTCAAACAGGAAAGCACCTTTATGGCATCTGGTCGTGGTATCACCGAGCGTGTCTCGAAATCAAACCTGATTTGGGCAGCAAGTTCTACCTGCCTGTCATCTACTAATAGGTTGAGTTTCTGGCAGACATGATCGATATTGGCTCCGAGGCTCTTTATAAGTCCAGTCGCGCGCTCATCGAACGTACCTAACCACAGGTTCGTGAATTCTTCTTCAGGAGCCGAAAGCACTGAGGCCATCTCTCTCAATACCCCGAAGTATTCTTCAGCCGAGAAGTTGTCAATAAGTGTCCCGAACAGGTCAAAAATGACGGCTTTATATTTCATTGATTTCGACCTCTGCAGACTACCAGTGAAGACAGGAATTCTAGGCGCATATCTCAATGATTAAGGGTAGCATCCTCTGCAGCTCAGGGTGCATATCAAGCTTCGGAATTTCCTCGGCCTTAGCCCACATGAAATCCCCAGCGTCCGACTGCGCCTGCACCTCTCCCCCCGTATGTCGAGCCAACACGTATATTAAAACATAATGGTAGCGAATACGACCATCATCATCCCGGACAATGTTATTTCCCACATCAAGAACACGCTCCACCTCAATCTCGATGGAACACTCTTCAAGCACCTCACGCTTAACTGCCTCGTAGATAGTCTCACCAAGCTCAATCCTGCCGCCAGGAAGACTCCACCTCCCACGACTAGGCTCATTAAGGCGCTTCACCAGTAACACACGGTTCTCCTTCAGGATGGCCGCATGGACGCCAGGAACGGGACGCTGCGGATACTCGCGTCCAGACGACTCGGACATACTCACACCCCTTTCGCCACCCATAATGTTACTTACAACAACTTACTCTATCAGCGACAACAATTCCGTAAGAGACGCAATAGTGGGGCCATTCCACTCTTCCCTGACAACAAAATCCTTTACGGGGGCACGGATAAGAACAGGGGTCATACCTACTCTAGCAGCACCGCTTAGCTCCTGACTACCTCCATCACCGACATAGATACAGTCCTCCGGTTGTACCTCCAGCCGCTCTGTAGCTAAGAGATAAATGCGGGGGTCTGGCTTCAATATACCTACCGAAGAGGAAAACACTGCTACGTCGAAGAGTGCAGCGAGAGGTATATCGGGCCAGATTACCGGAGCACCAGGAGTGCAGTTGCTGACAAGGCCAATCTTGAGGCCCTGAGATTTCAGGCGAGAGAGCACCTCTAAAACGTCCGCTCTGGGCGCTAACATCACGCCTCTCTTGAAATCATGCCTAATCCGTGCGGCACGATTGATATCATCCTGCTCCGCCTGAACCTCAAGTTGCTGACAAATATATGCAACATTATCCTGTATGCTCTTAAAACCACCTGTATTCCTTCTGTGGTAGGTTTCTGACCACAGTCGCCGGAAATCACTGTAAGATACACCCAGAACAGACGCCATTTGACCGAGTATAGCCTCATACCCTGGCCCAGAGTAGTCGTCGACTAGCGTCCCGAATAAATCAAAAATGACGGTTTTATATTTCATTAATTCATTCCCGATACCAATGCAGAATCAGTTTGGCTACTCAAGCAGCGACAGTAATTCTGAAAGCGAAGAGATAGTAGGACCATTCCACTCTTCCCTGACAACAAAATCCTTTACGGGGGCACGAATAAGGACAGGAGTCATACCCACCTTAGCAGCACCGGTCAGTTCCTGGCTACCTCCGTCACCGACGTAGAGGCAATCTTCTGGCTGCACCCCCAGCTGCTCCGTAGCTAAGAAATAAATGCGGGGGTCTGGCTTAACTACACCTGCCACAGAGGAAAACGCCGTTACGTCAAACAGAGGAGCGAGAGGCGTATCCGGCCAGATTACCGGGGCAGCAGGAGTGCAGTTGCTGACAAGGCCAATCTTGAGGCCCTGAGATTTCAGGCAAGAAAGTACCTCTATAGCGTCTGCTCTCAGCTTCAACATCGCGCTTCTCTTGAAATCATGTCTGATTCGTGCAGCACGATTGATAACTCGCTGTTCTACTTGAGCCCCGAACTTACCACAAATATATGTGACATTGGCCTCAATACTATCGAAACCCCCAGTATTTCTTTTGTAGAAGGTATCGGACCATAATTGTCTGAACTTATCAGGCGGCATGGACAGCAATGAAGCCATCTGCCGGAGTACAATCTCATATTCCGGCCCGGCGAGGTCGTTGACCAGTGTCCCGAATAAATCAAAAATGACGGCTGGGTATTTCATTGATTCATTCCGTGTACTAATGCAAGATCGGTTGAGTTACTCAACCAGCGACAGCACTGCCGTCAACGAAGAGACCGTCGGGCCATCCCACTCCTCCCTGGCATCCTCCGGAAGTGCATCGTCGAAATCCTCATCTAAGACTTTTATCAGGACAGGGTTCATGCCGACCCGGGCAGCTCCGGCCAACTCCTGACTGGCCCCATCGCCAACATAGAGACAGTCCTCCGGCTTTACCCCCAGTTGTCCCATAGCCAGGCTATAGATACGCGGGTCGGGTTTCTTCATCCCCACCGAACTGGAAAATATGGTGACATCAAAGAACGGTACGAAGGGCGTATCCTGCCAGATTACCGGAGTATCGGCAGAGCAGTTACTGATAAGCCCAATCTTGAATCCCTGTGACTTCAGCCGGGAAAGCACCTCTATAGCATCCGGTCGTGGCTGCATTATCCGCGTAACGAAATCAATCCTTATCCGCATAGCCCGCCTGATTTCGTCATCACCAGTACGTGTTCCCAGCTCCTTACATACATGCTCGATGTTGGCCTCGATAGTCAGCATGACTCCTGTATTGCGTTCTTGGGAGGTCTCGAACCATATTCGGTTAAAATCATCCACCGGTATCGAGAGAGTTGATGCCATTCGCCCAAGTACCAGCCGATATTCCCGGTAAGGCAGAGCCGGCACCAGCGTCCCGAATAAATCAAAGATAACGGCTTCGTATTTCATTGGTCTCAATTCATGAAATTATCGTACAATCATTGCCTGGCGGTCCGACCCCACCGATACGAATTTCACCGGTACCCCAATCAGCTCTTCGATTCGCAGGACATATACCTTCGCATTGGCAGGAAGGTCGTCGAAGTGCCTGGCACCAGAAATATCCTCTCTCCAACCGGAGAGCACCTCGAAGACGGGCAAGGCACCCTCAAGCTCAGCCGGATTGGGGAACTCACTGACCGTTTTCCCATTAATCTCATAGGCCACGCAGATAGGGATTTCGTCCAGGTAACCCAGTGCGTCCAGCACGGTTAAAGCCACTTCAGTAGCACCCTGTACCCGGCAGCCGTAGCGAGTCGCCACGGCGTCGAACCACCCCACCCGACGGGGGCGACCGGTCGTTGCCCCGAACTCCCCCTCATCTCCCCCTCTCAGACGTAGCTCATCCCCCTCCGGGCCTATCAACTCGGTTACAAAAGGTCCGGCTCCAACGCAGCTGGAATACGCCTTGGTCACGGCAATGATTCGGGTGATGGCATAGGGCGGGACACCAGCCCCAATAGCACCAAACCCGGCCAGCGGCGAGGACGAGGTCGGATAAGGGTAAATCCCGTGGTCAGGGTCACGTAAAGCACCCAGTTGCCCTTCCAGCAGGATTTCCTTTCCCTCGGCCAGCGCGCTGTGTAAAAGTGAGGTCGTATCACAAACAAAACGGTCGACACGCCGGCCGTCTTCCAGCAGCCCGGCGATAATTTCGTCTATATCGAGACGCGGTTTGCGATACAGGTGTTCCACCAGGACATTTTTGACCGCCAGCGCCGATTCGATCCGTGCCCGCAAGCGTTTCTCATGGTACAAATCAGCCACCTGCACCCCGACCTTCATATACTTGTCGGCGTAAAAGGGCGCTATCCCCATTTTAGTGGAGCCAAATTGCTGACTTCCGAGTCGCTCCTCCTCATACTCGTCAAACAATATGTGGTATGGTAAGACAACCTGGGCCCGCTCCGAAATCCGTACAACCGGCTCCGGCACGCCGCGCTGGACTAGCTGCTCCAGCTCGCCGAGAAAGGCTGCGATGTTTACCGCCACCCCGGGACCAAGCACATTGACCACGTCAGGATAGAAGACGCCGGACGGTACCAGGTGCAGGGCGAACTTGCCATACTCGTTGATGATGGTATGCCCAGCGTTATTCCCGCCCTGAAAACGGACTACAAGATCAGCCCTGGCCGCCAGGTAATCAGTCGTCTTTCCTTTGCCCTCATCACCCCAGTTGGTACCGACAATCGCTGTTACCGGCATTGTCCACCTCCAGATTTACTCAAGAAAGGAACATCAGCCGACGACAGTATATAACAAAGAGAGAGAAGTAAAAACCCTTTAAAGAGGAGGAAGCTATAAGCTGAAATCGGCGTCTATATGTACAGCCACTCTTACCCGACCGTCTCACCCGACTCAACCTGACTGCCCAGCCCCACTCTGCCACCGGCAACAACCGTGACGTGGTCTCCGAGAACCCCTCCCTCCACGGTACTGTCATCACCAAGTGTGCAGTTGTTGGCTACCACTGATGACTTCACCCTCACCCGGCTCCCTACCTGAACACCGTGCCAGATGACCGAGTCCTCAATGACACTGTCCTCCCCGATGGTACACCCGGCACCGATGAGTACGGGACCGATTAGCGGTGCCGTGGGGTCAATATTACACCCCTCCCCGATAAGCACCTCCACATCCACCCCCGGTGTATACCAGGTACTCTTACCACTGAGCAGGTCCCGGTGAAGCTGCAGGTATTTCTCCGGGGTACCCGCATCCATCCAGTAACCCGAGGAGGGAAAACTATAGACTGGCCGACCACTACTTACCAGCATTGGGAATGTCTCCCGCTCGATGCTGACCTGTTTTTCCGAGGGTATCTGCGTTAGCACCTCCGGTTCGAGGACATAGGTGCCGGCGTTTATCATATTGGTGGTTATCTCGCTGGGGTCGGGCTTCTCAAGAAAGCGCTGCACCCGGCCGGTAAGGTCAGTCTCAATCAGTCCATAGGCGGTGGGGTCTTCCACGGGGACAAGAGCAATTGTTGCCACGGCGTTCTGCTCCTTATGAAACCTGACCATTTCCGTTATGTCAAGGTCAGAGAATATGTCACCATTCAGGGCAAGAAAAGTCCCGTCCAGGTATCTCTCGACGTTCTTTATCGCCCCGGCAGTGCCCCGTGCTTCTTCCTCAATTACATAGGTAAGACGAACCCCTAACTGACTTCCATCGCCGAGGTAGCTCTCAATCGGCCCGGCCAGATGGTGCTGTGCTAGGACAATTTCTGTTACCCCGTGCCGACTGAGGTTCTGGATGACGTACTCGAGGAACGGCCGGTTAAGCACCGGTACCATTGCCTTGGGTGTGTTGGCGGTTAGGGGGTGGAGCCTTGTCGCCTGCCCACCCACCAGGATAACTGCCTGCATTTAATCCCCAGGTTCTTATACTACTTACACTGGATTTGATTAGGTTTCGACCATCCCCTCGCCTGCCAAAGCCTTGTGCGGCGAGCAGGCCTGACCCCCTTTCCTAGCCAGGAAGGGGGAATAATTATATCTGGGGGACACCCCCAGACCCCCGCCAAAGAGGCTTTGCCCCTCTGGGCTCCCCTTTCTCAGCACCTGTCTAGATTCTACCACAAAACGAAGGCTGCCATGAGGGCTTTCGAATGTAGTTCCTTATCCCCCCACCCCCCTCCTCAATGTAAGTGTAGCGAGGACAGAGGTTGCCACGGTAAAGCCGACCAGTACCAGCAGCTCGAACCAGACGTCAATCAGGCTCATCCCGGAAAGCATGATATCCCGCAGGCCATCGACGCCGTACTTAAGCGGGAGAAATCTTCCTATCCACTGCAGATATTCCGGCATTTGCTCTACCGGCCAGATAACGCCGCAGAGAAATACCTGAGGGAAGAGGATAAGGGGAATGAACTGCACCATCTGGAACTCGTTGCGGGCAAAGGTTGAGATAAAGATGCCCAGATTGACCGCACCGGCAATGATGACAATCTGAAATACGAATATCTGCCACAGGTCTCCGTTATAGTTGACATCCAGCACGTATATCGTGAACAGCAAAATAATCAATGTCTGCGTCAGGGCAAAGATGAAGAAGCCTAACAGGTAGCCGAGCACCACGTCCAGTCGCGATACCGATGACGCCATCAGACGCTCCATCGTACCCTGGGAGCGCTCCCGGAGGAAGCTGATGCCGGTAAGGAGGAAACTGAAGAAGAGTGCCATCGTCGCCAGCAGCGCCGGGGCAATACGGTCAAGCACTATCCCCTCGGGGAAGCTCAGGCCGATAAGGGTCATCACCACAATCGGTACTACCACAATCAGAGCCATCGTGCGCCGGTCACGAAGTAGCTGTCGGCAAACACGACCGGCAATGGTAAAGGCATACCTAGGCAGCATTTCTTTCCCCACTCCGCACATAGTACAGAAAAGCGTCCTCTAGGGTCGTCTGCCCGGTATCGCTCCGCAGTTCTTCAGGGCCACCCTGAGCAATTACCCGGCCGTCACGCATAAAAGCCAGGTGGTCGCAGTGGGCAGCGTCATCCATGGTGTGGCTGGAAACAATGATGGTGACCCCCTGTTCATTCAGATTAGCAAAATGCTCCCAGAAAGTGACCCTCAACTCCGGGTCGAGGCCGACCGTCGGCTCGTCGAGGAGGAGTAAGGGAGGATTGTGGACGATAGCACAGGCTAGGCTCACCCTCTGCCTCATACCACCGCTCAACTTGACCACGGAATCGTTACGGCGGGGCCAGAGGTCTACCAGCCGGATGGTCTCCTCTACCCGCCGGGCACGCTCAGCTCCACCGCTCAGCCGGTTAATCTTGGCAAAGAAGTCCACATTCTGCTGGACAGATAGCTCAGTATAGAGAGAATGTAGCTGCGGCATGTAGCCAATGCGATATGCCACACGCCGTGAAGGTACCTCTCCCAGTACCCGGACACTGCCATGCTTCGGCTTGAGCAAACCCACCAGTAACCGGATGAGGGTTGTCTTCCCTGCTCCGTTAGGACCAAGAAGTCCGAAGCTTATACCGGCAGGAATCTCCAGCGACAACGCATCAAGCGCCCTGATGTTGCCATAGCGGAAGGTTACTTCGTTGATGTCGACGGCAACCTGTTTGGAATCTGACGTCACCATTGATGACCATAATAGAGGGGAAGGAACGTAAAATCAAGCAGCCCAGAATGCGTTAGCCACCCGTTCCAGTCTGCCGGGCGATAATTGCCAGTACCTGCTCCGGGTTCCTCGTGGAAAACATGAACTCACGTGCTCTGCCCTTCCGCAGCCGCAGTATTACTCGGGGAGCACCCATAACATTAAAAGCAAGTCGCCACCTGCCTCCGACCCGGGCAAGACGAGCGCCCCAGCCCCCATAACCCCACGGCGAAGAGCTATCGAGGAAACCCTCCTCAATATCGCCCCAAGGTATCGTCTTCTTTATCAGACCGTAGGCCACCATCACGGACTGACCGGTCATCCTGATGGTCAGTACTCTGAAATTAGCGACCAGGAAGGTAATGGCCGCCATGAAAATAAACATTACCAGGTAGAACCAGTCCGGGGCGGGGCGGTTACCAATCGGGCCAGAAACTATCTGCAAGACAAATAGAATGAGCATTAGCAGGGCAATCAGGAGTATTACCAGCGTGGCGACCGTGGCCAGGGGAAAGGGCAGGTTCTCTTCATAGAGTTCGTCCGCAGGCACTCTACATCGTACCTCTCAGCGATTATTAATTTCCCGCTTAAGCTGAATAATGTATTTTTTCATGAATTCGACAAGCGGCTTCGCCAGACGCTTAGCTGCTTTCGTATTCAGGTTATCATAATAGCTTATCTGAAAATTAACTTGGTCAATGATAGTATCACCTATACCCAGCCCTTTAGCGAACCTCTCGTCAAATTCTCTCCCGGACAGTCCCCAGGTATCACCCTTTAAATTTTCAGGGTCATATTCGGGCTTGGCAGCCTTGGATGTAAACGCCCGCATCAGGCCAACAGCACCAATAGCGTCCATCGTATCAGCATCACGAATGATTGCTATTAGCCTGCCTTTTTCCCCGATGGTCTTGAGAAGTTCTGCCACCAGCGCAGGCTGTGAGCAGTGATGTCGAATTGCTAAGGCAATATGCTCAATTTGCTCTTCAGTAAATACGGATTTTTCCTTCAGGAACCTTGCCGCTATTTCGGCCCCCACCTGACCGTGTTTGTTTCTTTCGCTTTCCTCATCTACAGACGGCAAGCCAATATCATGCAGCAACGCGGCGACTTCTACTATCTCCAGGTCTTCAAACCCTTCTTCTTCGGCGATTCGCAGTGCCCAACGGCGGACTCGGTCAACATGCTTGAAGTCATGGGCGACTGCTCCGGTCATTGTTGACCTGACATAGTCTTCCACCTGTTTGATTCTATCCATAAGAGTAGCCAGGGAACCCACCGGTCGAGTTACAGGGCGATTTCGCGGTAGACTTCAAAAATATTACACTTGTCCAGTAATTTTAGGTTGTTATACGCTATATGTCCACCTCGGAATCACTTGAAACCAACATCGATGAACTGAGAAAAGGCATTAAATAAAACAGAATAGGCTTCGTCACTCCTAAACCAACTTGCCTTAGAGAGACGAAGCCCACAACCTGTTCCGACAATCCCCACCCCCTCTCTACCCTGGAGGTGGCAGGTAAAGCCTGCTTCTCAAGTCCTATTTACACAGCGACGACTTCCTTGACTTCGGGTAACTTCTCTTTTAGGATTCGCTCAATCCCCATTTTCAGGGTCATCGTGGACATGGGACAACCAGCACAGGCACCAGTCAGCCTCAGACTGACCATGCCATCATTGACACCTACCAGCTCAACGTCGCCACCATCAGCCTGCAAAGAAGGCCTTATCTCATTCAGGATTGCCTCTACTTTATCGTTCATCGACTACCTCCCACCTATTCATATTTAGGGTCTTGCGGTCGGGTTTGCCCCGCACAATCTGCTCACCCGCCACACTTTGATATTGACATTTCAGGCTGAGATTGTCAAGTTAATCTGCAGACATCCCCATCTCAAACATTTTACATACGAGCTACTCGGATGATAAACTCAGGGCCAGAAGAACTGCGGAATCAGGAGGAGTGGAGAGATGTCTAGCGCCCTGGCTGGTATCAAGGTCATCGATGTTTCACAGGTGGCAGCCGTACCCATGGCGGCCAGACACCTGGCAGATTTCGGAGCGGATGTTTTACATATCGAGAACCCGAAAACAGGCGATTCCTGGCGGGTCTACCAAGCCGGTCAGGAGACGGGGAGAGCAGGGGCACCATCGGAGATTAACTACAACTGGGAGAACTTCAATCGTAATAAAAGGAGCGTAACTATTGATATCTCTCAGAAGGGTGGGCAGGATGTCATCTACAAATTCGTGGAAACGGCAGACGTGTTCCTGACAAATCTACGGCCTTTCGAACTGGAAAGATACAACATGCAATATGAGACCCTGAGTAAGCTCAATCCCAGACTGATATACGCTGCCCTCACCGGTTTTGGCAAGAAAGGCCCGGAGCGGGACGCCCCCGCCTATGATGCCACTGCCTACTGGACGAGGTCAGGCATCCCCCATATGCTTACCAGACGCGGCATGTCCCAGCCAGGTTTCCGCCCGGCCTTCGGAGATAACCTTGCCGGACTGGCCCTGGCCTACGGTGTCATGACCTCCCTCTACGTGCGTGAAAAGACCGGAAAAGGCCAGGAAGTAGACTTGGCCCTGCTTCATGCCGGACTCTACCAGCTCGGTTTCGACGTTGCCGGAGCCCTGGCCACGGGACTTGACTTCGAAGATTGGTGGGATGAACCTCCCGCTGAAGTAGTTGCCGCCGTCGAAGCAGCGTTTGTCCCGCTAAGGGCTTTCTACAGGAGCAAGGCCCATAATCCACTCGCCGGGTACTACAGAACCAAAGACAGGAGGATTATTGTGTTTGTCGCCCTACAACCCGACCGCTACTGGGGCAAGTTCTGCCGGGCCATCGGGCGGGAAGACCTGGAGAATGACCCCAGGTTCAACACGATTGAGGGCAGAGAGGAAAATAACGCCATCCTTTACCCGATACTTGATGAGGCCTTTGCCAAGAAAACGCTAGGGGAATGGAAACCACTTCTAGAAGGGATTCCCTACGCGGTGCACCAGAACATGCGCGAGGTTATCAACGACCCCCAGGCCAGGGCTAACGATTTCTTTGTAGCCTACGACCACCCCACCCATGGCCGTCTCGAAGTTCTGGCAAACCCGGTCATGCTCAGTGAGACTCCGGCCACGATAAGAATGGCAGCCCCGGAGGTCGGGCAGCACACCGAGGAAGTCCTCCTCGAGTACGGTTACACCTGGGAGGACATCGCTCAGTTCAAAGACAAAGGCATTATAGCCTAGGGTTAGCCTTGACCAGTACCCAGGACTGCCACCAATCTTCAGAGTACGTTATACACTCGGGTCTAAGACACGCCCGACAAACAGTACTGTACCTGTCTCGATATCCCGAATCAAGAAGATAAAGGGGTGGTCAATAGTAAGCTCAACTGGTTCCTCTGGCATTGCCGTTAGCTCCATAATCACGGCGGTGGCAGCGGCTGCTTCCGTACCAGCCTCATCCACGGAGACAAACGCCTTGTGAATGACCTCGGCTATGCGCAGGTCCCGCACGCCTGTCATACCGGAGAAGTCGGCAGCGTCCGTGAAGGCAATCGGCATACCCATCGCCGCCAGAGTCTGCTTGAGACCGAACTCAGACTCGAATTCGAACTTGGGCATCGTCAGGGCAACCTCTTGAGATCCCAGACTGTCTATAATAGCGTCCACGAGAGCAGCATCCAGAGAACCCTCGAATGCCTCAAACTGTCCCTCCTCAGGGAGCAGGATTACCATCGATAGTTCACGGCCATCGTACAGTAACTCGACGGCCTGATAGCCTTCACCTTCAGCATAGCCGAAGGACTCCGTCTGGCTCATCATCGGCACGGTGACTTCGCTCCCGTCGAGCACGTAGAACGTACCATCGTAGGTAGCGTCTTCATCGAAGGGATATTCCCAGGCCACATTGAAGTAGATGGCATTGGTGAGGACAAGCCGTGTCAGTATCGTAATGATACCCGGGGGAATCAGGTCTTCGATACGACCCTCCGTCTGGTCACTGACCCAGTCATTGATGGCAACGCGGGACTTCTCAGTCTCATTGATAAAATCCACAAGCCGCAGCCCGGCGCCATAGTTCTCAGCCAGGACATCGAGGAATTCATCCAGGAACTCATAGTCCTTCTGGCCCCAGATAGCATTGACGATGTTTAGTCGAAAGCCCTCTTCATCCTTGCCCTCGGCACCCTCACCCCGTTGACTTAGCAGGATATCCAGGCTGTTAAACGCCGGGTGAAGCTCCTCTTGCTCCAACAGGAAATTCAGGGCATCTGCCATTTGCTGTTCTGTCTCACCACGGGCACCAGCATACGTCATCGCCAGTGCCAGCGAGATGCTGTAGGGGGAGTAAAACAGGTTTCCTTCTTCATCTCTAAGAGCCTGATAGAGATCTAAGGCAAAGGCACTGTTGCCCTCAACCAGAAGGGCCAGGTCAGACTGAGGCACATCCGGCGAAGTAATCCTATCCTTCTCCGAGCTTAGCACCTCACTTGCCAGAGTGGTACTGCAAGCCGTCAAGACCAGCACCAAGGCCATAGTTACTATCAGTACCGAGACGAGCCTCCTCTTCATCTTAGCTACCTCCCGTTGCCACTTATTGCCACCGGCAATCTCCGGGGCTTCCTTGTTTGATTATACGATGCGAGGGTGAAAGTGTCACAGATACTTTCACCACGCCTACTCAGAACTAAGGTACCATCCCGAGTGTACGAAAGTAATCTACCTGAAATGTAGACGTGCAGTTAGAATGTATTAATAAGGTAACCTGACCTAACCAACTGTCAGGAGGTGATTTCATTTGTTCGGCTGGTGGAGGCACTTAGGAAGAACCTCAGAGCTACTTAAAGGCTGCCCTGTACGAAGTGAGAGAGGTACCGGCTTGATTGAGGTCCTGCTTGGCATTGCTATCCTCGGCCTGGTGGGAATTGCCTATCTTGGCGGTATGGGCACGAGCACCCAGGCGACCATTATCACCAAGGAACAGTCAATTGCTGAGAGCCTAGTGCGTAGCGAAGCGGAGTACGTTAAGAGGTGTGGTTATCAGTATGACACCTCGGAATACCCGGTCGACCCCACACTTACCATACCTGAAAGCTGGACGGTACCACCCCCTGCTGTCGTGCCGGTACACGGCAGTGATGACGGTCTGCAGGAAGTGACAGTCTCTGCTCAGCATAATGATGAAACCGTCCTTTCAATCGTTATTTATAAGGTGGCCAGATGAAGAGCGAGAAGGGCTACTCCCTAGTCGAGTTACTAATAACCATCAGCATTTCGGCACTGCTCGCCGCTGGTGCAGGCATGACCACCGCACAGATTTTCAGGGGTTCTCAACAAAACAGCGACTGGAACGTGGCGCTGCGCCAAGCCCAGAGTGTTGGCTATTGGGTCAGTCAGGATGCGCTGACAGTAAGTACTATTGACATCGGCGATGATCCTGAAACCGCTGAGCTCGAGTTTATTTCCCTCTTCTGGAAGGACTGGGAGAACGGGTACACCTATGACACCCGTTACCTGTGGTTTGATTCGGCTGACTCGCTGAAACAACTCAAGAGAAACCAGGTCGTCCGTGATACCGGGAGCGTGGAATTGAGCAACACGACAGCTCTGATAGCAGACAACATCTACTCAGCAACCCTTACCCCCCAGACTGGTTCATGGAGACTAACGGTGGAAACTCACTCCGGTGACAAGAGTGTCACACGAGAATATGAAATCAGTCAGAGACTCCAGGAATAAACTTAGAGTGTTACACACCTATGAAGAATATGAAGAAATTGTTTTCTAAGATAGCTCGAGGGGAAGAGGGCGTGACCCTGCTCGTTGTCCTGATAATGATGACACTTGGTAGCGTGCTTGTGATACCTACTCTCAACTTCGCCGCCACCAGCATCGAGACCGGGGAGGTCTTTGAAGAGAAGATGGAAGCCCTCTACGCTGCCGAAGCCGGTGTAGAAGACGCTCTGTGGAAAATGATAAACGCTATTCCTGATAATTTCCCCCACTCCTACGAGCTTACCGACATTAACGGCATGACGGTAGACGTGGTGATTGATAAGATTACCACCATTGCCGGGGTAGAGATAGGGGATTTCGGGGTGCATGCCGATTGGCTGATAATTGACAAATCAATAACTTATGATGAGGGGATATACACCTACACTATAACAATAACCAACGACGGCGATGGGAATATAAAAATAGAGGGGATTCTGATTGATTTCCCTCCGGGCCTCGATTATGTGACGGGTTCAACCGGTGGAGACCTCTATAATGATGACCCTATGGTGGTCGGTGATGCCACCACGGGTATAACAATCTACTGGCAGTTTGACCCTTATCCCACTATACCGATGACCGAATCACGAGTACATTTCTTTGAGCTAAGCGGTCCTCCCGATGTTTCCGGGGTCGAAGGCCACTGCTGCGTCGAAGCACGTAGACAGGACGAGGGTACCGTCTGGGATACGGACAGCAGTCCGTTTACGGTTACCGCTCAAGCTAAAGACGCTAACGGTACGGTGATAGCCACAATCAGGACTGGCTTCTGGGAGAGTGGTACGACAAGCATAACCTGCTGGCAGGTGAACCCATAACGCATATCGGTCCGAGGGGTTCGCAAGGAGGCCGAAAATGAAAAGATACCTGGCAGTTACGGTACTTCTGGCGCTACTTGCACTAACTGCCGGAGGCTGTGAAGGTCTGACAACGCTAATGGAGGCATACGACAACACGAACCCGGAAGACGTGAACTTCCGCCTCCTGATTAGCGATGAGGTCAATGCCATCGGTGATTTCGAAGAGCTAAATGTGACCATCACCAAGATTGGTGTGCACCAGAGCGGGGATTCGGGTTCCTGGCTCGAGTTTGAGCTTGACCCGGTAGAGATAGTAGACTTGACCGACCTAGAGGGGAGCAAAGCCACAGAAATCTGGACTGGGCAACTTGAGGAAGGCACATATATCAAGGTCTTCATCTATGCAAGCGAGATCATAGGGGTCCCGAACGAAGATGGGTACACCATAAAGCTACCCAGCGGCAGACTACAAATTTCCTATCCTTTTGAAATAATAGAGGATGAAGTTACCGAGTTTGTCTACGATGTTACCGTCGTCAAGGCTGGTCAAAGTGGGCAATATATAATTCAACCGCAAATTGCCGAAAGTGGCCCCGACCAAGAATATGAAGAGGTTGATTAAGAGGGCAAACCAGACCATGTCAAGCTGGCAGGTGGTCTACTAACACAAAAAAGGGAGTCCCGGCTGGGACTCCCTTAATCCATTACTGTTTGAACGTCCTTTATCTCACTAGGCAAACTGCAGTATCAGAGCCACTTCTCCCGAATCCTTGGAGACCTGATGAGCTTGTCCTGCACCCCGTTCTTCAGGAGAGCCATTGCTATTCCACGCCTCCATTACCTTCCTCACATTCGGCAGTTCCTGTAGCAAGGGCAGTATTTCAACAGGTTTCTCCAGCGACAATGTCACCTCGATCCTCTCATTATCACGTTCCGACTCTCCCTGAATCCGCACCCCCGGTATCCTGGACATACGGTCCTGAAACTGCTGCATCCACGTTTCTTTTGTACCACGGGGTATTATCACTCTAATACTGCCGCTATAGGGGGCATCAGTCGCTTCGACCAACTCACCGTCCGCTAACCCCAGAGCTTCAGTACTGCTGGTTCCCCCACTTTCTGAGTCTACCACCGGCGTCTCATCAGGCAAGGGCTCACTCCTGCCTGGACCTGTTGAATCTCCGGAGAGACGGAGCAGGTCAGGAACTGCCTTTTTCAGTTCCTCTTCTTCCGTCACTTCATCATCCGGATTGACATCAGCAGACCCCTCCTTGGAGCCTGATGACTGTTCCGTAGCCTGCTCGACATCTGCTTCCCGCTGCTGGGCAAGGTGCGGCCCCGCGGCCTCCTCAATACCCTGATGTATACTTGCTAGACTATGGGAGACCGTTTCCCTGGCCTGCCCAAGAGCCTCCTTGATAGCCTCAAGAAGAGCCGTATGAGTGCTATCGACAAAGCTAATACAGCTCTCTCTCGCCTGGCCAATTATCGCTGTAGCCTGTCGTTGCGCTTCCTCAGCTGCTTGAGCCTTCTTCTGCTGGGCTTCGGTCTCCGCCTGTTTCTTAGCGTACTCTGCCAGACGCCTGGCCTGTGCTATCGAGTCCCCCATCGTCTTCGCCGCCGCCTGCAACGCGGAGAACTGTTCCAGCCGCTTGAAGGCATCATAACTCGAGCCAGCAGTTGCCTGCAGGAATGCCATGACCTCCTCCGGGTCAAGGCCCTGCTCAACGACACGGAATTCTCTGCCAAGTAGTTCCACGTAACTTCCCTCCCTCGTCCCTAGCGACTTCGACTCGGCAGGAGAATCAGACCTGTTCTTTGAATCCACTACGCTCATACTCGTACTCTAATTCTAAGCTCAAGCCCTCAAGATGTGAATAGTACTTTGGGTCTCGATACGGACAATCAAAGGTACTGACATAGGTCTGCTAGTGGACCTCACAGCAGAACAGGTACATTGTAGGAGTCCGTGTCAAGCTCTACTGTGATGGTAGGTTGCTTTTGTTTCTTCGGGGCCTTCTGCAGCAGGTTGAATCGCGACTTACCCGAAGATTCTTCCTTAGCCTGGTCTTCAACAACCCTGCTCACCTTCGGCATTGCCTGCAGCATGGGAAGCAGTGCCACAGGTTCCCCAAGCGACAGTGTCACCAGGGTCGTTTTGTCATCCGTACCTGATTCCGCCCGGATGTGTACACCCGGCAGTTCAAGCGTACGCTGTCGTAGTTCCCGCATCCATGACTCATCAGCACCGGCAGGAATCGACACCACTACCTCACCACTATAACGATGGTTATCATCGCCCGGTTCATCGGCAGGTGCCTCTGCACTAGGCGACTCCTTCTTGTCTTCAACATCATAACCAGACTCCTGAGTGGAAGGCTTGAGTTCCGTCTCACTCTCTACGCCGTCCCTACTATTATGCAAACTCGTAAGGCTGTTCTCTAAGTCCAGCAAGCTCTGTTGCAGATCTGCTAGATCAAGGGTAGAATCCTCTTCCGGCTCCTCCGGCTCTGCCGCCTCCGCTTCATCGGTAGCAGCAACAGCAGAGTCAGTCGGCCGGTCTGATGGTTCCGGGTCAGGCTGCTCGCTTTCTACATCCGACTGGCTGTGCGGTGCATCAATCACCTTCTGGAAACTCCTGTCCAGGTCCTTAAGATTGTTGGAGACGGTTTCCCTCGCCTGCTCGAAAGCCTTAGTTAGATTGCTCGACAGAACGGAACGGACATCATCAATTAAGGCAGTGCAGCTCTCCCTCACCCGGTCGATCATCGCCTGAGCCTGCTGCCTCGCCTCACTTATTGTCCTGTCTTTCCCTTGCCGAGCCTCCACCTCCGCCTGTTTCTTGGCATGTTCCGCCAGACGTTTCGCCTGTGTTATCGATTCCTCCATCGTCTTCGTAACCGCCTGTAACGCGGAGAACTCCTCCAAACGCTTGAAGGCATCATCACTCGAGGCGGTGGCCGCCTTCAGGAACTCGATGACCTCCTCCGGGTCAAGGCCATTCTTAACAAGGCGGAATTCTCTACCCATTATTTCCATCTTCCCCAAAAACCTCCTTTAATACTTGTTATACCCTGATATTGATATATTAGAGGGTACACCCCTGCTCATTAATAAAGTTTTCCGTCAACCACTCAGCCCATGCCAGACCGCTACCCCCAAGAACACAGCTGCGGCAGCCAAAGTAACCAGAGAGACATAGAACTGCTTCCTCGCCATTGAGGCATCTTTTCTAAACTTCTCCTCCAGCTTGGCAACCCACCTCTCCATGTGGGTAACTCTAAGCGCCAGGTGCTCCAGGACCGGTATCTCGGTAGCCCCCAGAGACGATTTAGGGACAGATTCCAGCACTTCATTGTAGGTATTAATGCATGAAGAGACGTTATTTAATTCACTCCCTATCTCATCCACCTGACTCTTCAGGGCCTCAAGGCCTGAGGAGTATGTCTTTTCCTGCTTATCTTGCCAACGCCTGACCTGCTCGGCGAGACTCTCCACTATCTGGATCAACTCTTTTACCCTGTCCGCAGAGGACGTCTCGTTCGCAGTAGTATTCATAGCCCCCATAATCCTCCCCGTTTCAAATGCGCCGGGATTGTCCTAGCAACTAAGATTCTAGACCCACTGTATCAGGTTTGAAAGTCCCAAGGGGTCAACTATATGACCCAAAAGGACAAGCTTGAGAACTGAAAGGGGGGGAACAGTTCACCTGTCTTTAGTAACCTCTACACACCCGGCAATTATCTGAAAGGGAGAGGCTTCTCAGGCATTTTCGTAAATACCAAGACTATTAGACTATTAGTTGTCAACACGCTAGATCAACCGACAATCTAAATATCAGACTTTCCTGCGTACCCGTTCTTCGAACCAGACAATTATTCCCGGCATAACGGTGATGGTTATCAGCAGGCAGAGGAAGACGCCCAGCACCGTCGCGATACCGAAGTTACGTATCATTACGAAGTTAGAGATTATCAGCACACCGAAGCCACCCAGGGTAGTAATGGCGGTGGTGACAATAGCTCGTCCTATTCTTGATATCGACGTCACCATGGCGTCACGGGGTGATTGGCCCTGTCGTTTTTCTTCCTCGTACCTTCCGAACAGCAGCACCATGAATTCGGTGCAAATGCCGATTATGATTATGCCCACGACGGCCGTAATAGGGTCGAGGGGAATGCCGCTGATGTACATATCCAGTGATGACCACGCTATCACCGCACCAACAGGTAACACCGTAAATATAACAGGACCGATACGCCGATATACTGCCAGCAGGACAATAAATACAGCGCCAAGGCACAGCAGGTTCATTAAGTGCCTGGTTCCGACCATGGTGTTAATGGTCTCCGCTGTCAGAGCAACAGTGCCAACCGATGATATTTTCACCCCATCTGGTGGTTGAGCACTGTCTGTCGATTGCTCGAGAAGGTCATGTATCTCCTCGAGTGACATATGCGGAATACTGAATGATACGCTGGCCATCTGGTGGTCGTCGGACAGGACTTGTTCAAGATAGAGGGATGGAAGATTCTCAAGTATGCCGGCAATCTGCTGCTCAGTCGGTATCACCCCTCCCGCCGCCTCACTGACGAGGGTAGCCAGGCTATTGGTCGAGAGTAGCTCGGGGTTAAGTGCCATGAGTTCCTCCTGATGTCCCTTCAGCCAGTTTAAGACCTCAGGACTGGTCACATCATCTGCCTCAACCATGAAGTAAATCTCGAACTCGCTACCAACTATCTCACGCAATTCCCGTAATTCCCCTAGTTCTTCCAGTTCCTGAGGCACCAGCCCTTCGTAGTCGGTGACTGTCGGAAGCAGGTGGTCCACAATACCGCCGCCAACTGCAAAAATAAGCGCTATCAAGAAAATAGGGAGCGGGTAACGTACAGCCAGTCTCGCGATTGCCGATAGGGACCGTTCGATACGGCCGCTCGCTTTCGTTGCCTCCTTGCCCAGTGTGGTGATGGATACTTTCCTGTCCGCCAGATACACGATGCTGTAGAGCAGAAACAGACCTGCCACATAGCTGAAGACGACCCCTACAGCCAGCATCACGCCAAAGTCACGTACCATTGGTACCGGAGAAATATACAGGGTGATGAAACCGATTATGGTTGCCAGCAATGCAATGCCAACCACGGGGAACATGCGTGATATGGAGCTGATAATCGCCTCCGCGACCGACCTGCTTCTGGTGAGTTCTTCCTGATAGCGGTTGTGGAACTGTATCGAGTAGTCGATTCCCAGCCCAATCAGTATCGGTAGTACTGCCATGGTGACCATTGACAGCGGCACCGAAGCGTAGCCCATTATGCCGAAGGTCCAGAGGGCGCCGAGACCCACCATGAGCAGGGACAACAGGCGCCAGCGTACGCGAAACATGACGAACAGAATTAAAACCATGACACCCACAGACATGCCGAGAAGGACCATCATGCCCTGCCCCATAGAGTTGCTGACGGCCTCCACGAGCTTGGTATCGGCGATTACGGAGATTTCTACCCCGGACAGGGGGTGGGAGGAGAAAAAGTTCTCGATATCCGTAGCCGCCTCCAGGGCTACACTATGGGCCATGTTCCCCGTCGGCGTAATCATCACCAGGGCGTGCTGGTCATCCGGAATGAGTGCGCTCATTGTGTCACTGATAGTGCCGTCAGAGTTGTAGAGAACGGCGGCTACAAAAACCGGGGTACCCAGTGACGGTTCTCCTATTGCCTGCATCTGGGCCAGTTGTGGCTGGAATTCCTGCAGGACATCGGCACGTGCCTGCTGTGCCGCCGCCTCCTGTTGTATTTCAGATAAGCCCTGCTCGGCGGCGGCCTGTCTTGCCAGAGCAGCCGCCTCATCCTGGCCAGTGGCTATGTGTTCCTGTAGCGTCTGCCATGCTCTATCCGCCTCTTCAATTGCCGTCTGTAACAGGGTCAACGGACTGATAATTGCCCGGTAGCGACTGTCCTCGGAAATCTGCTGCTCGAGTTGGCTTAAAATCATCAGGTTGTCAGCCGAAAGTATCTCTTGTATCTGACCGGTCAGGATCACTGTTATGGGGTCTCCCCCAAACTGCTCCTCGTAGCGCGAATCACCCTGCGCTATATCCGAATCACTCGAGATCAGCGCGTCAAAGCCTGTCTCGATTTCTAGCATGCTGATACCTGGTGCTGTCGCTGCGGTCAGTACCAGGACTCCCAAAACAATCCACCATGGATGCCGTGCGATGAACCGGGCCAATATTACGGGTAGTCTCTTCACTGCCCCACCTCCACCCTTGAGGGTTATTTATTACTTGTCAGATTGTCAAATAGAATTTCGGCCACTTCGGCTGCCTTCTCAAGCTCTTCTTCAGTAAGCCCGTTAAGGAGCCTCTCCATCTGAAACTGACCAAATGTCCACAGTCGATTAATAAGCTCCTGCCCAGCGTCTGACAGCCTGCAGATGACCAGCCTCCGGTCCTGCAAGTCGGCCTCTCGGATAACCAGTTCTTTCTTGACCAGCTTATCGACAATGCCGGTAGCGGTTGGTAAAGCGACATCAAGAATCGAAGCAATATCACTCATCCGACTAGCTCCCGATGATTGGAGCACCAGTAGAACACGTAATTGGGCTACCGTCAGGTCCGATGAAAACCACTCGACTGGTATGCCGGGCGAAAACATGTTATAGATATCCTCGGCTCGTTGCAGAATCTGCCGAACCAGTCTCTCAGTGTCGCCCTGTTTCACAGGATTATTAGCTCTATACTAATCATTGTGTATTAAAGAATAATTAGTTGCTACCTAAGTAGCATATCCCATTCTCATTGGTTTGTCAACTATTTCTCGATAGCCTGTTTACCTGTTGATCGCGCTTCGGCTGTTTTCCCAGAGCATTTGCGACGGTGGGGTGGGGGAATGACACTGAAAACTACCGAGTTTAGAAGTCGGGAATCTCCTTGACAACATATCCTTCAAGCCCTACCATTAGCTCTGGTTACATACTGCTACTGAACGGGGTGCAATGCCATGACCAGTAACGCAGCCATCGGGCGTATCGGTATACTCTGGCGGGGTGATACCACAAAGCCACCTCCGCCCCGCGAGGAAAACAGGTTGAGGGGCGTTTTCGACGCGCTGGAGGCCCTCCAAATCATCGGGAAGCCGGTGGTCTATTCGGATGAAGCCGCTGACCACGTACACAAGCAACTGATGGGCCTGGACGGCGTACTCGTATGGGTGGACCCGATTGTCAGGGGCCAGGACCGGTCGCGACTGGACGCGATACTTCTGGACGTGGCGTCAAAGGGCGTGTGGGTAAGTGCCCATCCCGACATCATCATGAAAATGGGCACGAAAGAAGTCCTCCACCGCACACGCCACCTCGGGTGGGGGACAGATACTCACCTGTATCATACTCCTGACGAGTTAGCCGAGGGGCTTTCACGGCTTCTCTCATCAGGTCCAAGGGTGGTGAAGCAGCACCGGGGCAATGGTGGTAACGGCACCTGGAAGGTGGAGCTGGTACGCAGCGCCTCCCCTGCCAATGAAGCCGCCGTGCGGGTACTTCACGGGTTGCGCGGTAGTGTGATTGAGGAGATGCGTCTTGGCGACTTTGTCCAACGCTGTCTGCCCTACTTCGACAATTCTGGCTGTATGATTGACCAGCCGTTCATGGAACGTTTGGGAGACGGGATGGTTCGTTGCTACCTCGTACAAGACCGGGTAGCCGGTTTCGGATTCCAGTTCGTCAAAGCGCTCGTGCCTCCCCCGCCACCCGAGGCTGGCCCTGAGGCTGCGGAAGTCCCTCCGCGCCTGTATTACGGGCCACAGAAGCCTGAGTTTCAGGCGATAAAATCCATACTTGAATCCGAGTGGGTCCCCCAGATGCAGCGGCTGCTGGGCATCGACACGGAGTCGCTTCCGGCGATCTGGGATGCGGACTTCCTGTACGGGCCAAAGACCGCGACCGGCGAGGATACCTATATGCTGTGCGAGGTAAACATCCAGGCAGTATACCCTTTCCCGGAAGAAGCCCTGGAACCGCTGGCACAGGCTGCCATGGCGCGGATGGTAGCCGCCAAGAGTGCACGCCGCCGCTAAGGGAGAGCACAAGCGCCCATAACCGGTCTCCAGGTTAACATTAACGGGTTATCGACCAGACACGCCTATTTCCCAAAGCATTTGCGCCGGCGGGGCGAGGGAAAGTAAGGGCTTTCTATAAGAGAAGGAAATGGTATAATATGGGCCAGATTATCCATTCCACGGTCCTGAACAGGTGATACGGGAGGAGATGATGACAGAAAGCGACAGAGAGAACATAAACACAGTTGAATCGCCATCAGTTGCTCGGCGAGAGCCAAGAAGACGTCCCGGAATGAACACGAGACGTCATGTCAGGGCCATGGCCGCAGCCTACAAGGCCATGTATTATTGCAGTGGTATTTTTACTGCCGGCCACACGCCAGAAAGGATTGAAGCCGATGTGTTTACCGGCGTTTCTCCCGTATGGGAAAGCCTCTTCCCGGAAATGCCCGCTGAGATAGATGAAAGAAACAAGACTGTGGCGGTGACCTATCTTCCGGACATGCCACCGCGTATCGCTGCCTGGCGACCCGGTCTGGGTTCAACTCAGCTTCCCATTGGCGCCACGCTGGATGCAGTGAAATACCTACCACGATTATCGGAAGATATTATTATACCCAACACCGATGACGAACCATGGCCTCAGGGAGATAAGGATGCGACAGTCACGCTCCCCTCCACACAGGCTGATGCACTGGATCGTGTTGTGAAAAACGCGTTTGACGGAGAGGTCTATGGTGGAATTACGTGGGGAGTAGTTATCGTTAAGGACGGTAAGATAGTAAGTGAGCACTACGACAATAATCGTGGTTACGACATGCACACACCCCATCGAACCAATTCAGCGGCCAAAGGCTTTGCCGTATCGGTTGTTGGTGCAGCTGTGAAGCAGGGACTAATTGATATCTATGAAAAGGCACCCCTCCCTGAATGGCACACGCCTGGGGACCCCCGAGGACAAATCACGATAAACGACCTGTTACACATGTGCAGTGGCCTGTATACCGAACGAGCTGGAAATCCTCAACAAGAACTGTATTTTGGGGGTGTGGCTGCCGCTGAACGTTCTGCCCGCAATATCTTTGACTGCATGCCGGGTAAGCGATGGGTCTATGCCGGCTCAGACACAATTCTGGCGGTCCGTGCCGTACGCACTGCCATGAGAAATGATGCCCGTTTTCACCTATTTCCTTTTCAGGAAATCTTCTGGAAGACTGGGATGACCCGAACAAACACTGAAACGGATTGGAACGGTGACTTCCTGATGTCCGGGCAGGCCTGGAGCACAGCCCGGGATTTTGCCCGGTTTGGCCTTCTTTATCTCAACGATGGGGTCTGGAACGGAGAACGGATTCTTCCTGAAGGTTGGTCTGAATATGTCGCTACACCGGCACCCGACCAGCCTCAAATGCCAGACGGACGTGGCTACGGCGCTCAATTCTGGCTCTTTGGCCCCAAGCAGGGTTTGCCCGAGGGCGTTTACGCCGCAGCCGGTGCTCGCGGCCAATACTCCATGGTTATTCCCTCAAGGAATGTTGTAATCGTTCGCCGTGGTTTCGATATCATGGACGAACAAGGACAGGGTGGCTTCCGGCTCACCCGTTTTGCAGCCGACGTCCTCGATGCGCTAGAGACACGCGCAGCTTGAAGGCCGACCTCTCCAAATCTCGAGTGCTTGCGTTAAGCATATCCAGGAGTTATTGGTCACATTCCGGCCATTTCTCCAGAGCATTTGCGCTGGTGGGGTGGGGGGAGGGGGAGTAATACCCTCATGGAGCGCTGGTTACAAACTTCTTCTTATCTTCTTTACAGATAATTTGTATCAAGTGCCGACCCGACATCACTGCACCGGGTACACCGCCTCCAAAGTAGACCCATTGTCCGGCCATAGAGAAACTACCCAGTCCCGGAAGTGTTCTACTCATGGACTTACCGAACTTTCCGGTAGTATCAGCCCAGCCCATGTAGGAACCCTGCCAAGTGCCGGTGTAGCGCTCGTATGTTACCGGGGTAGCTACATCCACGACCTCTATTTCATCTTTGACACCGGGGAAACACCGTTCCAGCTGGTCAATAACTGCATTAGCAAGACGCTCTTTTTCTGCCTTGTAGCGCTCACGATCCTCATAGAGCTCTTTCCAATACGCATAGTCATTATTCAGGAATTCAAACACGACCACAGACTTACCAGGTGGGGCCATAGCAGGGTCATGGCAGTAGTGATGGAAATGTAGCCAGCTGCGAACCTCGTTGCCGACATTGATCGGCTCCTCGAGAAGAATTTTCACCGAACGGGGTTCATTCGAGAAGTCGCGCGCTACCCCTAGTGAGATCTGGATCATCGGTTGGTATATAGGCCACTCATTATAGTAGGAGCGTATCTCGTCATTGACATACTTGCCATCCAGCATGTCAAAGATGGTGGTGTGACCATCAGCAGTGGAGACAATCAGGTCAGCGTGATGCTCGGTACCGTCAGCAAGGCGCACACCTATAGCACGGTCGTTTTCGACCAGGATTTTCTCAACAGGTGCATGGTATTGCACTTCACCGCCCAGACTAAGATAACGCTTTTCTATGGATCGGGCAAATTCTAGTGAGCCACCGACAGGCCAACCTGCGTTATGTATGTGTGAATTTGTTAGTAACCACAGTACGGCCATCAATGACAAGTTGGGCATATCATCTAATATCAATGGGAATACCTCACGCAAGAAAGGATTGCTGAAGCGTGACGCATAGTCCTGATTTGATATCTTGCTGTACTGACGTATGACTCGCATTATCGGTATCGCCTTAATCACCTTGAGTAAGTCAGACAGTCCCATCAGCTCTGCGGGCTTTTCTACCGGCAAATCACGGGGTGTTAAGGAACGTGCAGTATTACAGAGCTCTTCGATTACACTGGCGTCCGAAGGGGACAGTTCCTTCATATGCTGTTCCAGGCGCTCGAGGTTTGTGTATACGATGAATGTCTCTCCTTCGAGCCCTTCAAAGCGCATCCACTCATCGTGATTGATCATACGTCGACCCTGTACTGCCCCCAGTTCCTCGTATAAGCGGTGGAAGTTGCCAGACCCGGAACCCATCAGCCAATGGATGCACCCATCAAAGGTATAACCCTTACGTTTCCAGGAGGTGCATAGTCCCCTGGGCTTGTCGTGCATTTCGAAGATACGGGTGTTGTAATCATTCATCTGGCCGTAGCACCCGACTGATAAGCCAGCTAAGCCAGCCCCAATTATCATTATTGTCTTTTGCATTACGCCTCCTTCAGTGCGGAGAGCAACTATTCCTACAAATATACATACTCTGCACATTCAGCGTCAAATGAATTAATAAAGGGAACATTTCTATATCAGACAAACACCGGGATGACGACATGATTGTAATGACTCAGAAGAAATGCCCCTGGGTGCGGTCCAAACCTGCCACCCGAGGTTATTAGCTTAAATTAGGTAGAAATAATTGGCTCCCCGGGTAGGACTCCAACCTACAACCTAACGGTTAACAACTTATTCGTGTTCTCAGGTAATACACCGCATCCGGCGTAATTCAAACTCACCCGGACATTACCTCGACAATATTGACTAACACATAGACATATGTTAATATACATTATGAGCATATGCTCAATATAAACGAGGAAATGATTCAGATATGCCAAGACCGCAAAAATGCCGCCGAGTCGCATTCCTGCCACAAACAACATATTTCAAGCCAACCGGTGTGCCACTGAGAGTCCTTGACGAAATTGTTCTCTCGGTAGAGGAGGCTGAGGCAATACGGCTCAAGGACCTGGAAGGTCTGGAACAGGAGAAGGGTGCGGAAAGAATGAATATCTCCCGCCCAACCTTTCAAAGAGTCTTGACCTCCGCGCGGCAAAAAATAGCCAACGCTCTCCTTAATGGAAAAGCAATGAGAATTGAGGGTGGCAATTTTGAGATGGCCTGGAGTCGGTTCCAGTGCCTTAACGGTCATGAATGGGATGTTCCTTTTGAAGCCATGATATCTGCCCCACCCGAGTCCTGCCCCGAGTGTGAAACACCGAGTATAATGCCTCTCTTGCCCGCAGGGATGGGCCGGGGCAGAGGTGGTTGGAAGAGACGCCATCGAGGAGGACGTGGCTGGTAAGGGTTTGACTGTAGCGTGAGTCAGAGCAGCCTTTTGGGCAGAGGCAAAAATCAAGGAAAACACCAGCTTCGATTAGGAGCATCTTGACAGTCAGTGTTGATGAAATGAAAAAAATCGCGTGAAGAGGAGGTGAGGTAAATGCCATTCGGAGATGGAACTGGACCCAGAGGAATGGGACCAATGACTGGAAGAGGTGCCGGCTACTGCGCCGGTTTCGGCCGTCCCGGTTTTGCCAGCCTGATGCCACGAAGACGGTGGTTCAGCTTTGGCTGGAGAGGCTGGGGCCGTGGCAGAGGCCGTGGTTTCGGCAGGCGCTGGTACGCACCCCACTACTACCCACGGTGGTAGAAAAAAGTTCATTCGAGGAGGTCAAAAATGCCTAATGGATTTGGACGAGGAAGAGGCTTTGGCCGTGGATTTGGTAGAGGCATGGGCTTCGGCTTTCGAGGCGCTTCTCCTCCCTGGCCTTATGTTGGGATAGGTAGAGGAGGGCTACCACGTTGCGGGTATTTTTTCAGTGGCCCTGGTGCTGAGCAACCATGGCCGTACCAGACACCCTTCTACGGCCAAGAACCTGCCTACCCGGGATATGCACCCTTCACCCCCCAAATGACCAGGGAAGAAGAGCTTGATTACCTCAGGGAGCAGGCAGAGGCAGTAAAGGAGCAGCTAGAGCAAATCGAGTCCAGAATGAGGGGTCTGGAGAGCGAACAAAAGGAAGATTAATCTTATAAAGGAGGCAACCATGCCAGGATTCGATGGTACCGGTCCTCGTGGGATAGGCCCGATGACAGGTGGCGGCAGAGGATTCTGCGCCACCTCAATACGGCCGGTATGGCCGGGATACGCCTGGAGGGCACGATATATGCCCTACCCATACGCTGTGCCGTGGGGTGTGCCTTATCGCGGAGCTTATCCATTCTCGCCAGTGATATCCCGACAAGACGAGGTCGATTACCTTAGGGGTCTGTCCCAATCTATGAGTGATGACCTGAAAGAGATAGAGGCAAGGAT
Organism: Dehalococcoidia bacterium; assembly: GCA_011170375.1. Classification (GTDB taxonomy): domain Bacteria; phylum Chloroflexota; class Dehalococcoidia; order Dehalococcoidales; family Fen-1064; genus W589. Next base: position 23,772 of record DUEV01000009.1, on the reverse strand, counting down.
ACAGGAAATAGAGAGTGGGAAGGAGCAAGGATAAGCTATGAAGATTGCTATTTCAGCCACCGGTCCCGGATTAGATGCTGAGGTTGACCCCCGTTTCGGACGCTGCCAGTATTTCATCATTGCCAACCCGGCAACAATGGAGTTCGAGGCGATGGACAACTCCAGTGCTATGGCAGCCGGTGGAGCCGGTATCTCCGCTGCTCAGACAATTGCCGACAAGGGTGTGCAGGCTGTCCTGACCGGAAACTGCGGGCCTAACGCCTATCAGGTGTTGTCCTCGGCCGGCATCCAAATATTGACCGGTATTTCTGGTAAAATAAAGGACGTCATCGAGGGCTACCAGTCAGGCAAGTTCCAGGCAAGCGCTCAGGCAAACGTGCCCGACCACTTTGGTATGGGTGGCGGGGCTGGGATGGGAGGTGGCTCCGGTATGGGCAGAGGCAGGGGCATGGGCCGTGGTATGGGTATGGGCCGTGGTATGGGTATGGGCCGTGGCATGGGTAGAGGCATGGGGATGGGGGGTGGCATGAGTCCACCTACAGGCCCAGCACCTCAGCCACAGTCCCCAGAGCAGGAACTTGACGCCCTTAAGGCCCAATCCCAAGCAATGGCTCAGCAGCTATCGGAAATCCAGCGCCGGATTGATGAGCTGGAAAAAAAGAAAAAATAGATGCATCACCGGAGCGGGACTAGTCTAAGAGGCTAGAATGATTATATCAGTTGCCAGTGGCAAAGGAGGGACGGGTAAGACCCTGGTCGCCACCAGCCTTGCCCTTTCTTTGAGGAATATTGACAGGGTGCAGCTTCTCGACTGCGACGTGGAGGAGCCGAATGACCACGTGTTTCTAAAGCCCGAAATCGTCGACAGCGAAGCTGTATCAATACTGGTTCCCAGCGTAGACGAAAGCAAGTGTACCTACTGTGGTAAGTGTGCACAGGTATGTGCCTTTAATGCCATTGCCGTCCTGGGCAATCATGTGCTGACCTTCCCCCAGCTATGTCATGGCTGTGGCGCCTGCAGCTACCTCTGTCCAGAAGATGCTATCTCCGAAGAGAGTCGAGAAACGGGGATTGTTGAATGGGGACATGCGGATGGTGTGGGCTATGTCCAGGGTAAACTCACTGTAGGCGAAGCGATGGCACCACCTGTTATCAGGAAGGTAAAGGAATATACCAACAACGATGACACCGCTATCGTCGACGTTCCGCCGGGGACATCCTGTCCAGTAGTGGAAGCCATTAAGGATAGTGATTTTTGCTTGCTGGTAACGGAGCCAACACCCTTCGGGCTTAATGACCTAGCCCTTGCCGTCAAAACGGTGAGGGAACTTAACATCCCCTGCGGCGTTGTGCTCAATCGTGCTGGTGTCGGTGACAGCAGAGTAGAGGAGTATTGTAAGAAAGAGAATATTCCCGTACTACTAACTATTCCCTTGGACATTGAGATTGCCCGCCTGTATTCACGGGGCATTCCTCTGGTCGAGGGGCTCCCGCAGTGGAAGGAGAGCTTTCTGAAGCTTTACAATAGAGTGAAGAGTACTGACGGATGAAAGAAATCATAGTATTAAGCGGTAAGGGAGGTACCGGAAAGACCACCATTGTCGGTTCCTTTGCTGCCTTGGCAAAAAGGAAGGTGCTTGCCGACTGCGATGTGGATGCCGCCGACCTCCATTTGCTACTCAGCCCTTCAGAGCAACAAAAAAGCGAGTTCTGGAGTGGCCAGGTAGCTCGTATAGATGAAGACAGCTGTACTGAGTGTGGTCTGTGCCAGGAGCTTTGCCGTTTTAATGCCATCAAGGATTTCAGGGTTGATCCGGTATCCTGTGAGGGCTGTGGCTTCTGCTCCCACATATGCCCGGTTGAAGCCATAACTATGCGGGAGAATATGTCTGGATACTGGTTCATCTCCGATACCAGTTACGGACCGCTGGTTCACGCCCGTCTGGGAATCGCCCAAGAAAACTCGGGAAAACTGGTAGCGGCAGTCCGGCAGCAGGCCAAACAAATTGCCAATGAGAGGAATTTGGACTATATTATCAGTGACGGTCCGCCAGGCATCGGCTGTCCGGTGATTTCGTCGCTATCCGGAGTCAATCTGGCTCTACTGGTGACCGAGCCCACTCTCTCTGGAATGCACGATTTAGAGAGGGTGCTTGGCGTCTGCCGACACTTCGGCGTAGTGCCCCTAGTCTGCATAAACAAATGCGACCTGAATGAGGAAAACACACAGCATATAGAGAGTAGCTGTTTGGACCAAGGAGTCAAAATAGCCGGGAAGATTTCCTTTGATAATATTGTAACCCAGTCGATTGTCAAAGGAATACCGGTAGTGGAGCATTCCGATGGTAGAGTCTCCGAGGAGATAGAAAGGACCTGGAGCATTCTCTCGGCGATGCTTGAGAATGATAGCAAAGGGTGACATACGACATGCCAATCTATGAATACGAGTGCACTAAATGTGGTGAGCGTTTCGAGCTACGGCGTAGCATGAGCGATAGCAACCGGGAAGCAAAGTGTCCCGCGTGTGGGGCAGAGGATTCGCACCGTATCTTCTCTCCCTTTTTCACAATTTCTGGTAATTCATGTACTCCGAGCGGTCCCACCTGAAGTGTCAGTTCATGAGGCAGTGTGTCTCACCTAAAATCATCTGGAAGGAGGCAAGCTAGAAGGTGCCAATTTACGAGTTTAAGTGTCTGGATTGTAGCCAGGTCTCGGAGGTGTTTGTCCGCAGTAGTGAGCAAGCGCTTCGTTGCCCTGATTGTGGTAGCGGTAATCTTGAGAAGCTGGTGTCTGCGTCCTACATGATCAAGTCAGGTAGTCAGGCTGCGGGTACTACCTGCTGTGGCCGGAACGAGCGTTGCGATGCGCCACCCTGCTCCACCGGGGACACTTGCCGACGGTACTAGGAGGATAGGTCAAATGGACACAATTAACCTCGACCCCAGGTATTCGACCAGTGAGGTGCCCGGAAAGTGCATCAAGTGCCTGGCTGAGCAGGAGCTAAATAACTGCCTTCTGTCGCTGCTGAGAGCGGTAGGAGATGATAAAGAGATGACCGAGAGGTTTGAAATGCTGGTCTCATTTCTAAAATCTCCTGAGTCACGTAGGCTGCGGGACGAATCGGAAAGGTACCTTGCTGAGGGGAAACAAGTGACTGTTGGGATATCTTTCGACGAAGGTAAGCCAGAATACGAACTGAAAACAAATGAGTAAAGGGAGGTTGCTATGAGGTATGCAGTACCAGTAAGCAATGGGGCAGTCTCGCCGCACTTCGGTCATTGCGAGCATTTTGCCCTTTTCGACATCGACGAGCAAACACGAGAGATTCTAAAGAAGGAGCTTGTTCCGTCACCAGGACACCAGCCCGGTCTTCTTCCAGAGTGGCTGGCAGAGCAGGGCGTCTCCTTTGTGATTGCCGGTGGGATGGGCTCCAGGGCACAAAACCTTTTCCAGCAAAATCGCATCGGAGTCATTCTTGGTGCGTTGGAAAGCGACCCGGAGAAGGCGGTCCTGAACCATCTCGACGGCCAGCTGGCTACAGGAGATAACATTTGTGACCACTAGGGGATGAGATTGGAGTATAGACTATGATAACTGAGGAGCAGGTTAAAGAGAAATTAGAAACCGTGCTGGTGCCTGCCGTACAACGCAGCATCGTCGGGATGAACTTGGTGCGAGAGATAACCATTTCCGATAACGAAGTAAACGTTACCCTGTCATCAACCGGATTGATACCAGGCGCACAGGACTGGCTAAGTACCAAAGTAAAAGAAGCAATAAATCAACTGCCCGAAGTCAATGATGTGAAGACAGAATACACCGATGCCAAAGCAACGGAGCTGAATGACATTGACCATATGATTGCCGTGATGAGTGGTAAGGGAGGAGTGGGTAAGTCCCTGGTATCGAGCTTATTTGCGGTGGCTCTAAATCGTAATGGCTATGAGGTAGGCATTCTGGATGCCGATATCACCGGCCCGAGTATACCCAAGATGTTCGGCCTCAACGACCGACCAAGTGGCAATGAGAGCGGGATACTACCGGTACTTTCGACCTCAGGTATCGAAGTAATGTCTATCAATCTTCTGCTGCCCAGCGAGGATGACGCCGTCATCTGGCGCGGCCCTCTTATTGGCAATGCCATCAAACAGTTTGGTGAAGAGGTGCTGTGGGGTAAGCTTGATTATCTGATTGTTGACCTGCCTCCTGGCACCGCAGACGCACCACTCACGCTAATGCAATCATTTCCTATTTCGGGGGTAGTCGTCGTTTTTACCCCTCAGGACCTGGTCGAAATGATTGTCCGTAAGGCAGTGAACATGGCCCGGAAAATGGAAAAGCGTGTTCTGGGTGTGGTCGAGAATATGAGTTACCTGTATGTACCTGAAATAGATAAGAAGATTGAGATTTTTGGCCAGAGCCGCGGTGAGGAAATGGCTCGTGCTGTGAACGCCCCCCTCCTGGGCCAGTTGCCGATAGATCCTGAACTGGCCAGGCTCTGTGACGAGGGTGGTATTGAACGATATGACAGCGAAATAGTTACCAAGCTAGGTGAATCCCTAGTCCAGGCGTTGACGGCTGGGGGCAACTGAGCAGGAGACGAAAGAATGTCTACCGAATTTGATGAGCTTCAGGAATTATTATCTGCAGATGCCCGTAAGTTATATTCCGAAACGGTGATTGACCACGCCATGAATCCGAGGAATGCAGGCATTATACAAGATGCTGATGGCTTTGCCAGCGTGACGGGACCCTGCGGCGACACCATGGAGATATGGCTGAAGGTAAATGGCGACACCATTATCAATACCAGCTTCATGACTGACGGCTGTGGAACAACTATAGCCTCTGGCAGCATGATCACCGAGATAATTAAAGGGAAAAGCATTGATGAAGCTCAGAGGATTAGTCAACAGGACATTTTAGATGCCTTGGACGGACTTCCCCAGGAAAGTGAGCACTGCGCACTACTGGCGGCAAATACCCTCAGAGCAGCCATAAGAGACTGCATCGCAATGAAGCGAGAGCCCTGGAAAAAGGCGTACCGCAAATACTGAGGATGACAATAATACAATACCTCTATCTGAGGCTATGAGGTTCGAATTACCGGAAGAAATTTACCACGATGATTGAAATTACCGGAATAGATTTCGAAAAAGAAGTGCTGGGATGTGAAGTGCCTGTGTTCGCCTGCTTCACTACCGAGTGGTGCCAGCCCTGCTTCGCTACATGCCTTGTCGCTGACCAGTTAGCCAGAGAGTATCACGGGGTCGTCAAATTCGTCAGGCTGGACGTGGAAGAGAGCTATGAGATAGCCGAAAGATATCACGTCATTGCTGTACCGACCATCCTTCTCTTCCATAATTCAAAACCGATAAAGAGGCTCCTTGGCTTTCAAGAGCGAAGTTCACTGAGAGCTTTGCTGAGTAGCGCGACGTCCGAAAGTATTAGTGGAATGAAGTACTCATCAAGTTAACGAAATCGAGCATATCCTTAAGGAGCGAGGATGTCATCAGACAAATATAGAGCTCCACAACCACTAGCAGGGATGGAATCCCAAAAAGACCTCACTTCTCCCTTCGACGACCTGGCCCAGGAATATGATGCCTGGTTCGACAGAGAAGGAAGCCTCATCTTCCCTATTGAGGTACGTGCGTTTGAAGAAATATTACCATCGCTGCCGAAGCCCTGGCTTGAAATAGGTGTGGGGAGTGGTCGCTTCGCCCAGGCACTTGGTATAGAGACGGGGGTTGACCCGTCAGCCAGGCTTACTGAGATAGCAATGAAGAGAGGAATAAATACCCTGCTGGGCGAAGGGGAACAGAAACTGTTTGATGAAGAATCGTTCGGTACGGTCTTCTTAATTGTAACCCTGTGTTTTCTTGATTCGCCGCTGGATGTTCTGAAGGAAGCGAACCGCATCCTGAGGCCGGGAGGCAAGATAGTACTGGGGCTGGTTCTGGCGGAAAGTCCCTGGGGCCAGTTTTACCAAGCGAAGAAGGCAGAAGGCCATCGTTTCTACAAGTACGCCACGTTCTATGGACACGATGAGGTTGTAAGACTCATGGCTCAGGCAGGTTTTGTGAACGAGATGACTGTCTCGACCCTCTTCCAGAGTCCGGGAGAGGTGCAGTATATGGAAGAGTCCCGGGAAGGCTATTTCCCTGATGCTGGATTTACGATAATGATTGCTGGGAAAGGGACGACGGCTGCTGCCGGGTTATGAATAGTGGACACTGCTATGAATGAGAATGTTAGACCGAGAAGTGGAACGATACTAAGGATAAAGAAAAGTCTATGTCTTGGCTGTGGGCTGTGTGTCGAAAGCTGTCCCCGGCAAGCAATTACAATTATCACCAGTACGGCTGAAATAAACCAGGCCAGGTGCAACCAGTGCCGCCTCTGTCTCGAAGCCTGCCCGCAAGAAGCCATTGTAGAGAGCCGCCCCGTCTCGGAGGCAGAGCTAGCATCCGAGGTTGGTTCGCTGAAGCAAACGGCAGACGACTTAATTAAACGAATTGAAAAGCTCAGGCAAAAGGACCTGGCAGCCAAAGAATAGTATTAATCTAAAGGAGGTGACGATGGTAACTGAAATAAATGACCAGAGCTTCGAAAACGAAGTCATCAAAAGTGATATACCTGTAGTGGTCGATTTCTGGGCACCCTGGTGTGGGCCGTGCCGCATCATTGCGCCGGTGACCGAGAAGTTATCAGAAGAATACGCTAACAGGGTCAAATTCTGCAAGCTCAATGTAGATGAAAACCCGGAGATGGCCCAGAAATATCGGGTAATGAGTATACCACTGTTGCTCTTATTTAAAGACGGTCAGCAAGTCGATGGTATCCTGGGTGCAGTACCAGAAAGCATGATTCAACCGAAAATCAAGGCATTACTCTAATTATCTATGGTGTGATAGGGAAAGTGGTCAACTTCAATGACATAGATGAGGCACGAAGGCTACTCGGGCTGGGCGAGACAGCAACAATGAAGGAGATTAAAAGCGCCTATCGAAAGCTGTCTCATCGCCACCACCCTGATAAGCACGGCAGTGACGGTGCCGAAGATGATTCGATGATGAAGAAATTAAACGAGGCATACAAACTGCTATTGAGTTACTGCGGTGACTACAAGTACAGCTTCACCGAGGAAGACATAGCTAGGACCTATCCTGAGGAAGAGTACATGAAGAAGTGGCGAGAAAGGTGGTTCAATAGTATTTAGACCGGTAGATTACAGACTGGAGGCAAAAAATGAAGGTTTGCATCGTGGGCACTGGAGATGGCGGCGCAACAGCCGCAAATCAGGTTCGACGCCTGGATAGCGAGGTACAAATCGACGTCTTCAGCAAAAGGACCAGCCTGGGCTGCCCTCCCTGCGAGATGCCTCTGGTACTTGGCAGGACTGTTGCCACCTGGGACGAGCTTGTTCGTGGTTTTCGGGAAATCTCCTTCTGGGAGAGGAGAAATGCAACCGTTCACCTGAATGCCCGGGTCACCGATATTGACAGACAGAAAAAGTGCATCATCGCCGATGGCAAGGAGTATGGCTACGATAAGCTGATTCTCGCCCTGGGTGCTGTCCCGGTCATTCCTACTGTACCGGGACTGGATAATAAAAACGAATTCTCCCTGAGCACCGATATGACAGACGGCGTTGCTCTGGACGAAGCTATCACCCGGTCCAAGGAAGCAGCCATTGTCGGTGGAGGGTCTATCGGGCTGGAAATAGCCGACGCCCTTAAAGCAAGAGGCTACAGCAGAGTATACCTGCTTGTCAGGGCGGGAATCATGCGTGCCTATCTGGACGAGGACATGGCAGAGAGAATCAAAGATGTTCTTATGCAGAACGAAGTTGAGCTGGTACTGCCGGCCAGGATAGAGAGCATGGCCACCAAAGGAGACCGAAAGCACATCTTGCTTTCTGACAGAGAGGTAGAAGCGGACTTCGTCTTTTTTGCCACTGGTACCAGACCCAACGTGGAACTGGCCCAAAAAGCCATACTGGAGATTGGTGAAACAGGCGCCATAGTGGTTAACCAGAACCTGCAGACCAGCGACCCTGATATCTATGCCATCGGGGACTGCATGGAAAACTGGGATGTCGTGACCGGCTCGAAGAGGCAGCACCAGCTGGCTGCCAATGCTATCAGAACTGGGTACATTGCAGGCAGAAACGCGGTCTCCGGCAATCAACTTACCTATGAAGGAACGGTGATGCCGTTCGTCACCAAGATATTCGGCCACCAAGTAGGAACAGTCGGTTTTACCGAGAGAGAGGCCAAAGAAAAGGGACTGGAAGCAGTCTCCATTTCGGTGGATACAGCCCGACTCAGGGATAGATTTAATGGCAAGCCGGCCCACTACAAGCTTATTGCTGATGCCAAGACGAAAACGCTCGTCGGGGCACAAATAATCTCCGAGGAAATAGTATCGGGGACAGTAGACAAGCTGGCCGTAGCTATTGCCTCACGTATGCCGTTGGCGAAGCTGGTGCAGATTGATAGTTGTTACTCGCCACATGTCCAGGAGGACCAGATTGCCGCTCCCCTGCACAGACTGATAGATAAACTGGGGTGAGGAGGCTGTTTTTATTGTATCTAGGCGATTTTTTACAGCAACAGATATCAGGATATTTTCCGCACTAGTACACCCCACTTGGTGAAGGGGAAGGGATTGTAATCTAAGAAGTTTTTACCGCGTTCAAGATAGGTAATGACCTGCTCGGCCAGACTCAGGTATTCCCAATCCCGAAATAGTTCCCTGACCTCGCTCTCATCGCAGAAGTGATGAGGTACCCCAGCATCAGCAGAGTCTTCAAGGATAAACGTACGAGGTTCAACTTGTTGTCCACAACCCCAAACGAAGCTGTCTGATTTCGTAGACATAAGCGTGCACATGAAGAGCCCTCCGGGGAGGAGATGACGGTGAATTTCACTGACTGCCTTTTTCATATTGTCCAGAGTATTGTGATACAGCGAATCCCAAGAAATAGCACCGTGAAAGCCCATCTCTGGCCAGGGGCAGACAGTCATGTCGGCTAGCTCCAGGTATACTTCCAGATTGAGCGAAGATATCCATTCCTGGGTGAGACGGATGGCGTTTGGAGCATTATCACTGGCATAAACCTTGTGGCCACGCTGTGCCATGGCAATGGTATGGCGCCCGCCTCCGCAGCACACATCCCAGAGACGTAACGGACGCTCTGAGAAGAGCATTTCCAACACATCGACAAAGTGATTCACTTCTGATTCAGGGATTCTGTTCACATATAGCTCATCAGTAAATAGCTCATTCCATGTCGGCATCGGAATAGTCCCCCTCTCAGTGTTCAAATGATGGCATCTACCACTGTCAGTGTCAAGGGTTCGTTTAGGCCGTTATTATTCAGGGAGTAGCGAGTGAACGAACATCAGAATGAGCACATGAGTGTAAAGACTTGAAGAAATACGTGTTAATGTGACTCAATCCTACAACCGGAAGTCACTAGCCAAAATGGGTGAAAATAGCTGGCTCCCCGGGTAGGACTCGAACCTACAACCTAGCGGTTAACAGCCGCCCGCTCTACCATTGAGCTACCAGGGAGCGTTGAAGCCGGTCAGTCAAGAGCAAAAATTCAGTCACGACCAGCGACTAGTATTATACCAGCCGACCCTGAAAAGGGCAATGCGGTACGGCAGCAAATCGGGGACTGGCAGGCTGTAGATTCAGCCCCTAACTTGCAGCACCGACCTCAGGCGACACCTACCTGCTGAGGCGATACCGTTTCCCCAGCCCGGACAGCATTGTTTGACCTAATAGAATGAGATACAATACATCCCATAGTTCGACCGGGACACAAACAGACAATTTAGCAGCACGGGAGGTGATTATGGGAACCCGACGCACTGTTAGCTTATTGCTATGCATTTCTTTCGCTTTAGCGGCAGCTACAGGCATTCTTTTCGTGCCCGTCATACGACTCGTGATTGGCCTTAACAATGAAAGCATGTGGCGTATGATACACTTCTACAGTAGTGATGCCTTGGCAGTTCTAATATGCTTTCACATCATACTGAATCGTAAAGCGTTGATGAACTATTTAAGGGTAGCCCGCATTCGTAGCATCCTCTCTTACGCCATAGCAGCACTAATATTTGTGGGCGTTATTTGTTTCGGATTATATGGGAGCGACCTGGGAATAGCAGCCCCCTGGCATGAGGAGGAGCTTCGCAGGGCGTGTTTACAAGAACCAACCCTCATCTCCTTTCCTGAAGATTTCGAGGACGGAAAGGCTGACGGCTGGACACTGGGTCCGGGTTGGGAAGTAATACACGAAGATGGTAATTATGTTCTGAGTGGCTCGAATGAGCAGTGGAGTTCTGCTTATCCTAAGGGTAGCGGATGGTTTAATTATACGTTCACAACCAGAGTAAAGCTCACCAGTGGAGAGTTCAACATCGGTTTTAGAAGAAGTGAGACTCCCTTTCGTTCACGATATTTACTCTACATGAACGGAGAAGGTTTCGGGTTAACCCGGGAAATAAACGAGGAGTATCTCAATCTGACTGGCGAGCAGTTAATTCTGGAACCGTATAAATGGTACGAGGTGAAAATAGTTTCGGATGGCGCAAATATAAAATTCTATCTTGATGACGAATTGAAACTGGATTACACCGATAGTGACTTCCCCATTATATTCGGGAGCTTCGCATTTGACGTAGGCCCGGGTTCCCATGTCCGTTTTGACGATATTGACGTGGAAGCCAGTGAATTTACACAAATGGTTGTTTCACTAACGAAATGAGCCGGATTGGCTGGAAAGGAGGTAGAGATGGGCACGGAGCAACTGGACCTGTCCATACTCGACAAATTTAACTTCGAGACGCAACCCGTAGGTGTCAAGTTCTTATTCACGAAGCCAGATGGGATCGGGAGGCTGGACAAGATTCTGGATTTTTGCGAGATGCTTGTCGAAGCCCAAAAAAGCAGTCCCTTTTATGTGACCAAAGAGAACTTCACATGCATAGGGCCGCTGATACTGGGTATGACGGAACATGACCCGATTTTCGAGGCCGGGCAAGTGGGGCCCAAGCTGGAAGTATTTAAGGAGGCACGGGCCAATAGAAGACTCTATCATGCCATTCCGAGACTCGGCAAAGATACTGTTAACTATGTCGCTTTCTCTCCGTTAGACCAGCTGACATTCGAGCCAGACGTATTAATTATTACGGCCAGCACGAGTCAGGCTGAAATACTACTGAGAGCCATGAGCTACACAAGCGGAAAATTGTGGTGCAGCAAGGGAACACCGGTAATAGGATGTGCCTGGCTATACATCTATCCATACACAAGCGGTGAACTGAATTTCACGGTCACCGGCTTCGGATTCGGCATGAAATCGAGGCGACTCTTTCCGGAAGGCCTGATACTTATGTCAATTCCCTGGGACCTGCTCCCCAGTATGGTTGAAAACCTGCAGGATATGAACTGGGTCCCTCATTCGTACACTATAGGCGGAGAGGAACACAAGAAAAAAGTCAGGAGAATAGTCGACGAGCTGAAACAGGAGCTTGCCGCCGAATAGGGCAAGGACACAAAGCCCAATTTCGGTTATTTTATGTACGAACTCCTATTTGGGAAGAAGAATTCTGGCCTTGCAGCAACTTCTAGTTTCATACTGCACCTGAAGTTAAATTGTCTAATTCATCGTCACTTGACATCACTTTAGTTTACCTCTAGACTGTGGGCACTGAACCTGTGCCTGCGAGTGAGCCGTGAAGTGCCCAAAATGCCAGACAGAGAATCGCGAAGGGGCTGAGTTCTGCAGAAAATGCGGCCAGTCACTGCAATCAGAACTTGAGTGCCCTCAGTGTGGACATGCCAATCCTGCAGACAGTGGATTCTGTGAGAAATGTGGCCACCCATTGGCCGAACCGGCACCCACACCAGTTTCTGAAGCGCCCCCCTCCCCCGAACCCACCTCCTTCGCTGGGGGCCGCTACCAGGTCAAGCAGTTCCTCGGTGAGGGCGGTAAGAAAAAGGTATACCTGGCCCACGATAACACCCTTGACCGTGACGTGGCCTTTGCCCTGATTAAGACCGAAAAGCTCGACGACGAGGCCCGTACCCGCATCAAGCGTGAGGCCCAGGCGATGGGCAGGCTCGGCGACCACCCAAATATCGTCACTGTCTATGACTTCGGGGAGCAAGAGGGCCAGCCCTATATCGTTCTACCCCTGATGTCTGGTGGTGATGTCGAGGGGCTTATCGAGAAAGCACCCGAGCACCGACTACCCCTCGAACAGGCTATCTACATTACCAGGTGTGTCTGTCAGGGCTTGGAGTTCGCCCATGCCAAGGGTATCATCCATAGAGACTTGAAACCGGGTAACGTCTGGCTCAGTGCCGACGGTACCGCCAAGCTCGGCGACTTCGGTCTGGCGGTGGCAGTTGACCTCTCCCGCCTGACACAGTCGGGCATGATGGTGGGCACGGTGTCCTACATGCCCCCGGAGCAGGCGATGGGTGGCAAGGTAACACCGAAAGCCGATCTCTATTCACTGGGGGCAATACTCTACGAGATGGTGACAGGCAGACCGCCCTTCATCGGGGACGACTCGGTGGCCATCATTGGCCAGCACATCAACACGTCGGTGGTATCGCCCACATGGCACCGGGCCGACCTGCCACCAGGACTAGAGGTGCTCATCCTGCAACTGCTTGAGAAAGACCCGGAGAAAAGGCCTAACTCGGCTGGTGATGTGCTTAAGGCTTTAGAGTCCCTTGAGCAGGGTAAGGTTGAGAAAGAGCCATCACAGGTAACGGCTGCCCCGGAGAGCCCCCTATATAGAAAGGTGTTTGTTGGCCGTGAACCGGAGCAGAAGCAGTTGCAGGCGGCCTTTGACGGTGCCATGTCGGGGCAGGGTGCCCTGATGATGGTAGTAGGAGAGCCGGGTATCGGTAAGACCGCTCTCTGCGAGCAATTGGCTACCTACGTCACACTGAGAGGCGGTAAGACCCTGGTGGGTCACTGCTACGAGGAAGGCTCGCTGTCGCTGCCCTATCTGGCCTTTGTCGAGGCGATGCGCTCCTATGTGCTGTCACGAGAGACCAGAGACTTGCGGAGGGAACTGGGTACGGGGGCTGCAGATGTTGCCCGTATCGTCTCCGAGGTAAGGGAAAAGCTCAAGGTAGAGCCGAGACCACCAGGTGACCCTGAGGAGGAGCGCTACCGGCTCATGCAGGCTGTCACCAGTTTCCTAACCAGCGCTGCCACCGTTCAGCCATTACTGATTATATTAGAAGACCTGCACGATTCTGACAAGGGTACTTTAGAGATGCTGACCCACGTCTCGCGTAACCTGTCAGGTGCAAGGCTCCTGATTGTCGGCACCTATCGTGATGTTGAAGTAGACCGCAGCCACCCATTATCGGCAGCGCTCGCGGAGTTACGGCGTGTCGCCACCTTTGACCGCGTCCTCTTACGTGGTCTCAATGCCGATGAGGTCAGGCGGATGCTGGAGAGCATCACCAGGCAGGAGGTACCCTGGGGTCTGGCCGAGGCGGTACACCGCCAGACCGAGGGCAACCCCCTCTTCGTGCAGGAGGTGGTACGTTATCTGGTTGAGGAGGGGCTTATCAGTCGTGAAGAAGGACAGTGGCGGGTTACCACACTGGAGATGAGCATCCCCGAGGGGTTGCGTGACGTCGTAGGCAAACGCCTGTCTTTTCTGAGCACGGAGTGCAACCAGCTACTCTCTATTGCTGCTGTCATCGGTCGGGAGTTCCGTCTTGATGTTCTGCAGAGAGTAGCTGAGGTACCAGAGGACAAGCTTCTCTCTGCTCTGGAAGAAGCCAAGAACGCTGCGGTGCTGGAGGAGCGCTCCGCCGTGGGGGTCGGTGCTACCTTCCGTTTCACCCATGCCTTCTTCCGCCAGATACTCTATGAAGAGATATTTACCCCACGCCGTATCCGCATCCACCAGCAGGTGGGCCGTGCTCTGGAACAGGTGTACGCAAGACGGCGCGAGGAGCATGCGGCTGAGCTGGCCGAGCACTTTGCTCAGAGCACCGAACATGAGGACCTGGTGAAAGCCCTGGAGTACAGTGAGATGGCGGCGCGACGTGCACTGGCTGTCTACGCCTACGGGGAAAACGTGCGGCTACTGGAGCAAGCCCTTAAGGTACAGGAGGTGCTTGACCCAGAGGACAAGACCCAGCGGTGCGACCTGCTGCGAGCCCTGGGCAATGCTCTCGTCCTGGCAGACGAACCTCGTCACGCTCTCGATGTCGAGATACCGAGAGCTTTCTCACTGGCCGAGGAAATCGGTGACAGCCGGCGTGCCTTCCGGACCTGCCAGTTGGCTAGGGGGGCGCTGCTTAGCTGGACTAAGGAGGTCGGCACTGAGGGAGCCGAATGGGCGGCGCAGGCCGACCGCTACGCTGAGCCGGGTACAGCGGCGCGAGCCTGGGCTGACATGTTTCTTGGGCAGGTGAAGTGCGTTGTAGACAATTGGGAGGAAGGCGTGCCCCTCCTCACCCGTGCCCTCGAGCTGGCCCGCCGCCTTGGTGACACCCTCACATTCATGTTGGTAGCCAGTTTGTGGTTGTATTGGGTACAGGCGCCACAGCACGCCGAGGAGAGGCTGCACCTGGCAGAGGAAATGGAGGAAATAATAAAGCAATCACGTGCTGACCAGAACATACGGGACCAAATAAATACCCTCCAATATATGGGCGCTGTCTTCTTGGAGTGGGGGCAGCGCCAGCGCTATGAGATGTGCATGGGCGAGTGCCGGGATCTGGTAGAGCGTTCCAGAGTAGGGCTTTACCGAATCATATCAATGTGGTATGACATCTGGCTGGCGACTCTGGATGGGCACCTGGAGGAAGCCGTAGAGATATATGGTCGACTGTTCGCCCGTGCCGAGGAACTGGGTGTCCTTGAATTCGCTCTCACAATAACTGGTGGCACTGGACAGGCCCCGCTCTACCTCGGAAAGCTCGAGGAACATCTTCGGTTCATGGAAACCCGTCAGGCAACAGTAAGACCCGAAGAGAGGGTGCTATGGCTGGCGCACCTCGGCCGGGATGCTGAGGTGAAGGAAATGCTGGACGAGCTTGTCGTGAAACGCCCGGGTGCTGGCTCCGCCGCGGACGAGACCCCCGGGTCCGAAAGTATTGCGTATCTTGAGGCAGCATTGCTGGTCAGGCACCAGGAAGGGGCTGAGCTGCTGCTTCGTCGGTACACCGGCAGTTTCGCTCCTGTAAACGTTGTGTGGACAATGACATGCGTCCCACGCCATCTTGGAGCTGCCACCGCTTTTCTGGGCAGATATGAAGAAGCCCGTAAGCACTACCAGGAAGCCATCAAGGTCTGCACAGATGCGAGGTTCCGCCCAGAGCTGGCCCTCACCCGTCTCCAGCTCGCCGAGCTCCTATTAGAGCACTACCCGGAGGAGAAAAAGGAGGCACTGGAGCACCTGAACTTCGCCATCAACGAGTTCCGCGAGATGAAGATGCAGCCCTCGCTGGAGAGGGCACTGAGGCACAAGGAGATACTGGGGGCGTAGAACCTCAGCCCTGTTGGTACTTACCCACCCCCACGCAGGCAGACATTCATTCCTTTTTTTATTCCGTTTAACAATTTAGTAGGTAGTAACCGTAATGTCACAAATACTCAGATTGTGACCTTTTTACACTGAAACAAAAAGGAATCAAGTAATTTTTACGCCCATGTCGACATCTCGATGTTTTTTCATTCTACGCTTTCGCGTCTTGACATCACCCTGATTTGCCTCTAGACTATGGGCACCGAGCCAGCACAGAGGCGTTCGACATGATATGCCCGAAGTGCCAGTACGACAATCTGGGTGGAGCACTATTCTGCGGTAAGTGCGGCCAGTCGCTCCAGTCCGAGATCGTGTGTCCACAATGCGGGAATGCGAATCCGCAGGACCATGAATTCTGTTTTAAGTGCGGCCATCCCTTGACTGAGCAGGCACCTGTACCAACCCCCGAAGCGCCATCCTCCTCTCAACCCACCTCCTTTGCTAGTGGCCGTTACCAAGTCAAGCAGTTACTTGGTGAAGGTGGTAAGAAGAAGGTCTACCTGGTACATGACAATACCCTAGACCGCGACGTTGCCTTTGCGCTTATAAAGATCGAGAAACTTGACGACGAGGCTCGTACCCGTATCAAGCGTGAAGCTCAGGCTATGGGCAGGCTCGGTGACCATCACAATATCGTCACTATCCATGATATGGGGGAGCACGAGGGCCAGCCCTACATTGTCCTGCCTGTTATGTCCGGCGGGGACGTCGAGGGGCTTATCGAGAAGGCACCCGAACACCGACTACCTCTCGAGCAGGTTATCGGCATTACCAAATCAGTCTGCCAGGGCCTGGAGTTTGCTCACTCGAAGGGTATCATCCATAGAGATTTGAAGCCTGGTAACGTCTGGCTTAGTGCCGACGGTACTGCCAAGATAGGCGACTTCGGTCTAGCGGTGGCGGTCGACCTCTCCCGCCTTACGCAGTCGGGGATGATGGTAGGTACGGTATCCTACATGCCACCGGAGCAGGCAATGGGCGGCAAGTTAACACCGAAAGCAGACCTCTACTCGCTGGGAGCGATGCTCTACGAGATGGTAACGGGTAGACCACCCTTCATCGGGGATGATTCGGTGGCTATCATTGGGCAGCACATCAACACCTCGGTAGTATCACCCACCTGGCACCGGGCCGACCTGCCGCCGGGACTAGAAGTGCTTATTCTGCAACTACTTGAGAAAGACCCAGAGAAAAGACCCGCCTCGGCGGCTGACGTCCTCAAAATCCTGGAGTCCATTGAACAGGGTAAGGTAACCGAGACAGTATCACAGGTAGCCACGGCACCCGAAAGTCCCCTCTACCGCCGTGTCTTCGTTGGCCGTGAAACGGAGCAGAAACAGCTCCAGGCAGCCTTTGACGGTGCCATGTCGGGGCAGGGCGCCTTGATGATGGTGGTGGGTGAGCCGGGTATCGGTAAGACCGCCCTTTGTGAGCAGCTATCTACCTACGTGACACTCAGAGGTGGCAAGACCCTGGTGGGACACTGCTACGAGGAAGGGTCTTTGTCGCTTCCATACCTGGCTTTCGTTGAAGCGATGCGATCCTATGTCCTCACCCGTGATACCAGAGACTTGAGGAGGGAGCTTGGTACTGGTGCGGCTGACGTTGCCCGTATCATCTCTGAGATAAGGGAGAAGCTGAAGGTAGAGCCAAAACCATCCGAGAGTCCAGAGGAAGAGCGCTACCGCCTCATGCAGGCGGTTACCAGTTTCCTTACCAATGCTGCTAAAGTCCAGCCGCTGCTTATTTTACTGGAAGACCTGCATGATGCCGACAAGGGTACTCTAGAGATGTTGATACATGTCTCCCACAACCTTGTCGGGGTGCGGCTTTTAATTGTTGGCACATATCGCGATGTGGAAATTAACCGTACCCATTCGTTGTCAGCAGCGCTGGCTGAGCTAAGGCGTGTTGCTACCTTTGACCGCGTCCTCTTGCGTGGCCTCAATGCTGATGAGGTCAGGCGGATGCTGGAGAGCATCACGGGACAGGAAATCCCTTGGAGCTTGGCCGAAGCGGTACACCGGCAGACAGAGGGGAATCCGCTCTTCGTGCAGGAGGTAGTGCGTTACCTGGTCGAAGAGGGGCTCATCAGCCATGAAGAAGGACGCTGGCGGGCGACTAGGGATACACCTCTAGCGATGAGCATACCGGAAGGGTTGCGGGACGTCATTGGCAAGCGTCTGACCCTTCTGAGCCCGGAGTGCAATCGCCTGCTTTCCATTGCCTCTGTTATCGGGCGGGAATTCCGACTGGTAGTATTGCAACGCGTAGTTGGAGTTTCTGAAGACGAGCTGTTTGCTGTCTTACGGCAGGCGAAAGGGGCCGCGGTTGTGGAGGAACGTCCTTCGGTGGGAGCGGCGGTGACATACCGCTTTGCTCATGCCTTCTTCCGTCAGACCCTGTATGAGGAGATGATTGCCCCTGAGCGTATCCGTTTACACCAGCAGGTAGCCCGAGTATTAGAGGAGGTTTATGCTACACGACTTGAGGAGCACGCTGTTGAGCTTGCCGAACATTTCTCATACTCCTCAGATGCTGCTGACCTAGCCAAGGCAGTCAGCTATGGTGAGATGGCCGCGCAACGAGCACGGTCTGTCTACGCTTACGCGGAAGCGGTACGGTTGCTGGCGCAGGCCCTGAAGATACAAGAGATAGTGGACCCAGAGGATAAGGGAAAGCGGTGTGACCTGCTCGAGGTCCTGGCAAGCGCCCTGAATATCGCCGGTGAACCTAGACGTGCTCTCGACGTTGAACTGCCCGCAGCATTTTCCCTGGCCGAGGATATCGGTGACAGGAAGCGTGCATTGCAGGTCTGCCGGCGGGCTATGGCTGCGTTGATAAACTATGGTGCTCTGTCGGCGTTTCGCAGCCCTGAGGCAGTCCAGTGGGCGGAGAGAGCTGACCAATATGCTGAACCAGACACAGTAGACCGGGCTCGGGCTGACATGTTTTTAGGAACAGTTAAATGCACTATGGACCATCCAGACGAGGGAGTCCCTCTACTCAGTAGAGCCCTTGAGCTGGCTCGTCGCCTTGACCAGCCCGGAACATTCTGGCTGGTTGCCTCCTACTGGATGCACTTCGTATTGGCGCCACAGCATGCTGAGGAACAGCTTCGACTGGCTGAGGAACTGGCGGCAATGTCGCGTACCGGAATGGTTATCATGGCGCTATACATGACGGCGTCAACTTTCCTCACTTGGGGGCAACGGCAACGTGCCGAAGAGATCATGATAGAGTTCCGAGGTCTGGCTGAGCACAACAAACAGGCAAATCTTCTGCTCATATCACAGTCGTTCGATACCGCCCTGGCTGCCCTGGATGGGCACTTAGAAGAGGCCGTAAAAATGGCCCATGACATCGTGTCTCGCGGCGAAGAACTGGAGCTTCATGAATTTGCTAGCATACAGGCGGCTGTAAGTAGCCTCAGGCCGCAGTTACATCTTGGAAAAGCCGACGATTACCTCGAGCAAACGTTGGAGGCTTCAGCTGATACTACAATAATGGCTCTCGGCCTGGCTCACCTTGGACGAGAGGAGCAGGCGGTGAAGATTATAGAAGAGCATGTTATGACACGTCCTGGCATTGGCTCTGCCGCGGATGAAAGGCCGGAACACCATGATATTCAGCTCCTGGAGGCCGCGATTCTGGTGGGGCACCACCAGGCGGTTCAACTACTGCTCGACCGATTAGCTGATAGCAGCAGGCGCACAACGGGTCATTTTTATACAACCTGCGCTGGACGTCATATGGGAGCAGCGGCGGCCCTCCTGGGCAGACCGGAGGAAGCCCGTACCTACTACACTGAAGCCCTGAAGCTCGCTACCGATATGAGGTTCCGCCCCGAAATAGCCCTCACCCGGCTCCAGCTTGGTGAGCTACTCCTGGAGCACTACCCGGAGGAGAAAAAGGAAGCATTGCAGCACCTGGACTTCGCCATCAGTGAGTTCCGCGAGATGAAAATGCAGCCCTCCCTAGAGCGTGCATTGAAGCATAAAGAAATCCTTGAGGCATAAAAACCATTTATCTATCTTATCGAATGAAAGGGGCTGAACGTGGACGGAGGACTCATACGTGACCCCGAGAAGGTCGGGGTAGCCAGAGAAGGATTAGAGAAGGCTATACAGCTATTAGAGGAGCAGCGGGAGCAAGGTCTACAAGATGGAGCCCAGCTTTTTGTGGCTCGCAAGGGCCAGCCACTTCTCGATATAGCAATCGGTGAGGCTCAACCTGCGGTACCACTACGAACCGATTCAGTGATGCTTTGGTTCTCCGCTGGTAAGCCGTTAACATCGGTGGCTATCGCGCAGCAAATCGAGCGGGGCAAGTTGAGTCTGGATGACCGTATCCAGAGCTACATCCCCGAATTTACCAACGGTAAAGAGGCAGTTACAATTCGAAACGTCCTGACACACACAGGCGGTTTCCCGATGAACAACTTTCCTTTCTTACGCTACGATTGGGACACAGCCATCCAGAAAATATGCGAAGAACCAGCGGAGTGGGAACCGGGCACCGAAGCAGGCTACCACCCTCTATCTGGCTGGTGTATTCTGGGAGAAATCGTGCGGCGGGTGGATGGACGTCCTATTGAAGTCTATCTGGAAGAGGAGATAGCAAGGCCCCTTGGCATGAAGGATACCACCTTGGGGATTAGTGAAGCACGAGCCACCGAACTCGGTGACCGCCTGTCTCAGATTTCGGAAAGGTCCGCTCAGCCAATCAATATGGAAGCATGGAATGACCCTAGGGCACGACGGCGCACCCTACCCGGCGGCACCTGTTATGGCCCGGCTCATGACCTGGGTAGGTTGTATCTAGCTCTCTGGAACGGGGGTGAGTGGGAAGGCACCCATATCCTGAAGAAGGAAACGGTAGACCTTTTCACAGCCACCCATCGTAAGAATATGGTGGACAGAATCTTTCTTGTTAACTGGGGGGTAGAGGTTAGATCACCCTGGGGCTTAGGATTCCAAAAGGGGCCCTATGAGCCTATGGTAACCATCTTCGGTCGCCAGTGTACCCCGTCCGCCTATGGTCATGGCGGTAATCGCAGTTCTTTGGGCTTCGTCGAGCCTTCTCGTGACCTGGTAGTGGCAATTGCCACCAATGGTCTTCCAGACCGAGAAAAAGCCATCCTTCGCATGTACAATATCTCCGATACCATCCATAGCGCCTGTCTCTAATTCGTCACGTTTATCAAACAATTAACGGTTATACTGACACAAGAACAGACTTTCATTGCATAAAGGCCTACTAGTTGGAGAGCCTATTGCCCAATATTTTGAGGTTAGCGCTACGAACTCCTAACCACTTTAAATGACAAGGTGGTACTTAATTGTACCACCCAAACCTAAATCACCTAGAAAGCAGTATTAGGAATTACTCTGTTTTACGCTCAGTGATAAACCTCTTGTATTTTTTAATTATTTTGTTGACAGAGCCTAGACATATCTACTAATGTATTCCATAAAGTCCTATATAGAGTCGCACGCAATTGTTTGATTGGTTGTTGTTCCTATGCCTTCTAGGAGTATCTACGCCTGGTGTAATAGTAGCTATTCCCCAAGTACTTAATACCGTTGAGAAGACTGTTGTAAGCGAACCACCAGCTGGCCAGAAAATACCGCCAAAGCCTGTCCTTATCATTATTTCAATATCAGGTAGTTTGACTCTAATTGCGATTGCTGCAGCAGTTGGGACAGCTGTCGCGTATCGTGTCGATCTGCAAACACCATTTTTTGAAGCTTTAGTTTCTGGTGGGTCAATATGGAACGCACTACGACCACAAATTGTTCCTGCATTAATTGGAGGGATTGGCGGCTCGATATTCTTCATTGCTGCTTATTATCTCATTTTCAGACCACGATTGGATGACCAGACTGTGAAGAGTATGGAAAACCTAAGAATGGGGTTGGGGATATGGGGCCGTATTCTCTATGGTGGTATATATGAGGAGGTTTTGACTCGCTGGGGGTTGATGAGTCTCCTTGTTTGGTTAGGATCATTGTTAGCAGGGGATCCAACCGCTTTAGTGGTATGGATAGCAATCGTGATCTCTGGAGTATTATTCGGTCTTGGCCATTTACCCAGTCATTTAGCAGCTGGATGTCAAAAAACACCTATGTTCCTCACTCTAGCGATTAGTTCAAATTTATGGGCTGCACTAATCTTCGGCTGGTTGTTCTGGCAATACGGACTTTTTTCTGCCATAATGGCTCATATGCTATTTCATATCGTTTGGCTACCATTCGACCTACACTTTTACAGACGTGACACTCAATAGAGCTCTATCTATCGTAATATACCGCCTACTAGCCAAATCCTCAAAATTTGCTAACATTTTTGCTAACGAACTTTTCACCATATTAAATGATAAAGTGGTACTGCGTAGTACCACCTGAAGCTAAATCACCAATATAGAATTGTCATAAATTACTCTTCTTTACGCTCAGGGACAAACCTCTTGTATCTCTTTGGCAGTTGGTTCCGCACCACCAGCAACTAGTCCATATCGCTTGTGCCGGGTCACCGGCTTCAAATTCAATCCAGACCCCGGCGCCAACCGGTGGGATACCATAGACACCCACACCGTTACCAGAATACGGTACGCAGGGCAGAGCCCAAGGCGATTCCACATCCTCTAGCACCTCCGGTACATTTGCCCGTATACGACCCATATCCTCGGGACCATCAACATCTGTCACAACGCCACGGTATTTGCCATAAAACCTGGTGCGTGTCTGCTCGGTAAGCTCAACTACCATTCTTTCGATGGGAGTTCCTTCCATCAGAATAAACCACCTCCAAGACCACTGCTTGTACCATCACACCGTTCGAATTGGTATTACGCCTCAGTCTATTGTTGGTATATCTGACACAGTAATCTATGCTGATGTCGAGTTCCCCTATACTGGCTTTATCGGTGCTTACGTTGACATTCAGCAGTTCTATCCTGGTTTCCCGCATAACTAGGGAATCACTTACATTCGACTCAATGAGACCGATGTTCGCCGTGTTTAAAGTGGTGAAAACATAGTCGTGTATACCGCAGCCGAAATCCGGCCACATCAACCTTTCGCCTTTGCCCGTGCTTGGTATCAAATAGATTGCCTCTCTGATATCCTTTTCGTGTTCATCTGCAATAGTCTTTTTGCTAACATTTCTGCTAACCAACTTTCAGCCATGATAAATGACGAGGTGGTACTTTGTAGTACCACCCGAATCTAAATCACCAATATAGACTTATTTGGAGTTACTCATTTACACGCTCAGGGATAAACCTCCTGTATCTTTTAATCAGGGTGTCGCAGGTTCGAGACCTGCACGGCCTACCAGCTTCAGAAGACCGTCCCTGCCGAGGGATTTTTGAAGGAATCAGGGTGTCAAGACACTAGGTCAACCGACACCTGATTTTATCGGTTTTCGGTCAGCATTTCAAGTAATTGAATATTTTGTTCAGGTTATTTAGCAAGATTCCGAAAAAGGTCCGCCGATTGTCATTACTATAATCTAGGCGTGAAACAACAGACAAAAAAAGGACCATATTTGGCGTCCCGATTACAACTGAAGATGACGATGTCATTTGCTTGCTGTGTGGTACAGTGCTGAAGAAGGCACCAAAACCACCTAAGACTAAACGCAAGCGAAGGGTGAAGGCGCGAGCATGATAATAGCTGACTACAGTACACCTTTCTTCTTGAGGTCTTGTTCGATAGCCGCATTATTCATGGCAATTACTCTGACTACTCCTTCTGCTAACTTGCGAAGTTCTTTACCTTTGATATTCATAAACATAATGCCAAATGCACCGCTGTCAATTTCAGTACGGATTTCATCTTCCTTAAGACCAATCATTGTACCCTCTATATACAGGATAGTTGCGTATGATTATACCACAAATAAGTCAGCATAATGCTGTGTTTTACTTACAAACCGACGAACAACGGGAGTATGACAAGTGTGGATTTCGATTGGAACTCTAATCGAGATTCAGCAAAACATAATCGAGGACTAGAATCAAACGTTTATTCATCAGTTACTGCTATCTGTAGTGCCTTCCCCATTCTGATTTCACTGACGCCGTTATTATAGTCCCAGCTGTTGTCCATGAAATTAATACCATTATCAATTGCAGTTCTGATTATCTGTATGCTGTCGTTTTCGTCTTCCTGAAAGC
>DUEV01000008.1 GCA_011170375.1 Dehalococcoidia bacterium | reverse complement strand
GATTCGGGCAGGCAGCCACCGGAAGGCCCGCCAATCTGGACGGCCTTGAACCTCTTACCATTGGGGATACCGCTGCCGACATCGAAAATGACCTGCCGTAGTGTCGTCCCCATCGGCACCTCGACCAGTCCAGTATTGACAATCTTACCTGCCAGAGCGAAGACTGCCGTACCTTTGCTTTTCTCGGTACCGATACTGGCAAACCAGGCTGCGTCGTTGGCTATTATCGGCGGTACTGAGGCCAGGGTCTTGACGTTGTTGACTACGGTCGGTTTTCCGTAAAGTCCGCTGGTTGGCGGGTAGGGTGGGCGGTGGCGGGGCATACCTGCCTTACCTTCAATAGAGGCGATTAAGGCTGTTTCCTCACCGCAGACAAAGGCGCCGGAGCCCTCGAATAATTTGATGTCGAAGCTGAAGTCGCTCCCCAGTATACGCCGACCGAGCAGGTTGAGTTTTTTTGCCTGGCGGAGAGCAATACGGACGCGCTCAGCTGCCAGCGGGTA
Source organism: Dehalococcoidia bacterium (assembly GCA_011170375.1). Classification (GTDB taxonomy): domain Bacteria; phylum Chloroflexota; class Dehalococcoidia; order Dehalococcoidales; family Fen-1064; genus W589. The sequence continues at coordinate 76,107 of DUEV01000008.1, read as the reverse complement.
CTCGGCGCGAACGTAGATATAGCCGTTCCTGACACCGACGGCATAGGCGGAAATGATTAAGCCCTCGATTACTGAGTGAGGGTCACTTTCTAAGATGGCCCGGTCCATAAAGGCACCGGGGTCGCCCTCATCGGCATTACATATCACATACTTGGGTCGGCCCGGCGTGTTACGGCATATCTCCCATTTCTGTCCGGTAGGGAAGCCAGCACCCCCCCGACCCTTGAGGCCGGAGTCTTTTATCTCCGTGATAATTTCCTCTGGCTTCATCTGGAGCACTTTTGCCAGTGCTGCATAGCCACCGTTGGCGATGTAGTGATTGATATTGGTCGGGTCGATATGGCCGCAGTTCCTCAGGACTATCTTCTTTTCGTAAGTGGCACGGGGGAAGTCATCAAAGCTGGGGACGAGGTCGTTCGCTTCTAGGGCGCCGAGGACAAATTCTAGGCAGGGGTTGTCCCCGACCACGAATTCCCGTACCAGTCTTTCGGCAATCACCGGGTTGACATAACCATAGCATATCGGGGGATAACCAGGCTTGCTGATGATGACTAGTGGCTCAGCGTAGCAATGTCCCAGACAACCAGCTTCGAACACTGGGCAGTCGACCCCCAACCTCTCCAGCTCCTCCCGGATTGTTTGAAGTACATCCAGGGCACCGGCTGCCCGACCGCAGGTAGCCGTGCCAACCACAATCACTGGTTGGCCGCTATCAACCAGCTTCCGCCAGTATGAGTCGGCCTGAGACTTAATCTCTTCGAACATAGAGGTGATGGTTGATGATTCAACAGCCTTCATTGTGCTGCTTCCTGCCCTTTTGCTCCGCGTTCAAGCTCGAATGCCAGTAGTATCCCATCGACCTTAGTAGGCTCGACCTTGCCCTCCGGCTGATTGTCGACCACCGTCACCGGTGCCATGGTGCAGCAGCCGACACAGGCAACGGTGTCGAGGTCAAACTCGCGATCGGGGGTCGTTTCACCCTGGTTGATGCCTAAACGGCGCTTCCAGGCGTCCAGTGTAATGTAACCACCCTTCATGTGGCAGGCTGTGCCGAGACAGACACGAATCAAGTGCTTACCCGGCGGGTTAAGCCGGAACTGGTTGTAGAAGGTGACCACTCCATATACATCTATCTCTGGTATACCGAGATGATTGGCAATCTCTACCATAGCCTCCCGGGGAAGGTAACCCAGCCGGGACTGTACCTTCTGCAGGATAGGGATAAGGTTTCCCTGTTTCCGTCCAAATCTCTGCAGAACCTTCAGGGTCTCCTGCCGGTTCCTGGCTTCTTCCTCAGCCGAGTCAGCTTTGTTGTTCTGTGTTTTTGCTTTTGCTCTGGGGGTCATGTCTATCGGCTCTTACATTGTTACTATCCGGATTGCTTTCAGGGGACAGGCACGGGCGCAATCAGCACAGCCCTGGCAGATGAATGGATCAGTCATCGGGATATCACCCGGCTTCTCCTGTTTCAACAACTTTCTGGGACATGCCTGTGCGGCCACACAGACTCCATCCCCGCACTTTTCGGGGTGACACCTGGGGAAGTCTACCAGGGCCATCTTACTGGGCATTATCTCTTTCCTGACGTTTGGCTATCTCCAGGGCTTCCTCCAACTCTTCAAGTCGCTGCCACATAGCTGGTTTCACTGAATGGGCTGGCCACCTGGCCTTGAGGTCGGCTATTTCATTTTCGAGCTTCTCAATTTGCTCTCTACTCATTTCTCACTTTTTTTAGTCGACATTCGGGACAGTACCCCTCGAGATAGAACTCAGCCCTAGTTACGGTGAAACCCTGCTCCTCCTGCACTGTACCGACAAGCTTGTTAATTAGTGGATTCTGGAACTCGATCACCTTCCCACAGTCACGGCAGACAAAATGCTGGTGCTCTGCTGGTTGGCTTATCTCGTAATGGTGGCTGAGTTGCCCGAGCCGTCTTTCTTCCACCAGGCCCAGTTCGCGGAAGAGACGCAGGCTACGGTAGATGGTTGCCAGGCTGATAGATTCATCACTGCGAATGGCACGCCGGTAAAGCTCCTTGGCATCAATGTGCCCATCGGCCTCACGAATTAGCTTAAGGAGCAGTCGTCGTTGTGCCGTGATGGGATAACCAGTTATAGCGTTATCAAGATTGCGAATGTTTCTCATTCTCAATTAACATCATAGCAGCGATACGATTGCCATGTCAAGGGACTGGTCTTCGCTGGCATAGTTCGGCGACCAGGATACTAAGGGCCAGCTCCGGTTCGTATTTGCCGGTCTTGATGGCAAGGTCGGTCTCTAGTAGCTGCTGGTATACTTGTTTGAGTCGGGGCAGAGAATAGCGCTTGGCCTGCTCCAGTGTCTTGCGGGCAGCAAACTCCGACCTAAGACCAAGGCGGCTATTAAGCTCATTGGGGGACATCCGTGCTGTCTGGATATCCTTGGTGCGAACAATCAGTCGGAGCTGTCGGGCAAGCATTACCATGAGGTAGGCAGGACTGGCTCCCTGCTGTAATAGCTGCTGAAGTAACTGCTCGGCGGCTTTTACCCTGGACTCGACGATGGCATCCACCATGGTGAAGACACTGGTCTGATGGGTATAGCCAACAATCCGATTGATGTCCTCTTCTTCAACGCGTCTGTTTGAAGCGAACAGGAGTAGCTTGTCAATTTCGCTTGACATAACCCATAGGTTGCTCCCGACAAGTCTGGTTAATAACTCCACCGCCTGGGGTGTGATACTTCCACCTTCCTCTCTGACACGACTCTGGACCCACTGCTTCAGTTTAGTGCCCTGCAGAAGGGGGAAGGAGTGTACTTTGGCCTTATTGGATAGCTCGCGAAATAGTGGGCTAGAGCTTTTTATTTCACCCTCTACCAGTACCAGTATCGTGCTGTCGGGGATAGTGTTGATATATTCAGCCAGCGCTTCGTAACCGTCCGATGGCATACTGGTCTTTCTTCCCCGGTTCTGACGCCCGGCTCTCTCTGGTGGCTGGAAGCGTTGTAACAGTCCCTTGATGATGACAAGACGCTTCTCCGCAAGGAAAGGTGCGGCCTCACAGACGCTCCTCAATTGGTCTACGGTAACCTGTGGGCCTTCGAGGACGGTCGTATTGGCCGCCAGCGCCTCCGGGTCACCAATGCTACCTTTGAGCTTCTCCAAAGACTGGCCGAGTGAGAAATCATCCGGGCCTGAAAGTATGTATAGCAAAGCTCCGCTTCCCCGCTTAGGTAGGGATAATGCCGTGCTTCCTGGCAGGTCTTTCCTCCACTTTACCCATCGCCATTTCCAGGGCAGCTATAAGCTTCGGGCGTGTTTCCGCCGGGTCAATCACGTCATCGATATGCAGGTGTTCGGCGGCACGGTACGGGTTAGCAAATTCCTCCCGGTACTCCTTTATCTTGGTCTGGAGCAGTTCTTCCGGATTCTCGGCGGCTTCCAGTTCGCGGCGGAATATGATGGGAGCGGCCCCTTCTGCCTCCATGACCGCCAACACGGTGGACGGCCAGCAGAATACCGCGTCCGCTCCCAGGTCCTTGCTGCACATCCCGAGATAGGAACCACCGTAAGCCTTCCTGATGGTGAGGGTAAGCTTCGGCACAGTGGCCTCTGAGTAGGCGAAGAGCATCTTGGCCCCGTGCCGTATAATACCGCCCCATTCCTGGTCGGTTCCGGGCAGGTACCCAGGAACATCCACTAGGTTAACTATGGGGATGTTGAAGGCGTCGCAGAACCGGATAAAGCGGGAGGCTTTATCGCAGGCATCAATATCAAGAGAGCCTGCCTTGGATATCGGTTGGTTGGCGATAATACCCACTGTCCATCCGTTCAAACGAGAGAAACAGGTGACAATATTGGTGGCAAACAAGGGAAAGAGCTCAAAGAAATTTTCCTTCCCGTCGCGCCGGTCGAAGACGCTTCCGATAATCTTTCGGATGTCATAGGGTCGCCGCAGGTTGGCGGGAACAATATCGAAAAGCTGCGGGTCGGTCCGTCCTGGGGTATCTCCCCAATCGACCCTGGGTGGTTGTTCCCGGTTGCTCGATGGCAGGTAGCTGAGGAGTTCTCTGATGCTCTGGAAGCACTCTTCTTCGCTGTTCTCCGAACGGCAGACAACTCCGGCCTTACGCTGGGCAACTACCGCGCCACCCAGTTCCTCTTCACCGATATCCTGCCCGATAGCTGCCTTGACCACCCTCGGGCCGGTAATGAAGGCATAGCTGATACCCTTGACCATGAAGATGAAGTCCATCAATGCCGGTGAGTAGACCCCTCCTCCAGCGGTGGGGCCAAGGATGGCGCATATCTGCGGGACCACTCCGGAGGCCAAGGTATTTCTGCGGAAGAGATGTCCGTACCCGGACAATGAGTCGACGCCGTCTTGGATTCTGGCGCCGCCGGAGTCGTTAAGGGCAATTACGGGACAGCCTGCCATCATGGCGCTGTCCATTAGCTCACATATCTTCTTCCCCTGCATCTCGGACATTGTGCCACCCATACTGGTAAAGTCCTGTGCGTAGATATACACCCGGCGGCCATCTATCTTCCCGGAGCCGGTAACGACCGCATCGGCGGGCACTTCTCCGTAGGAGGATGCACCACGACTCTTGGCGAACATGCCGGTCTCAAGAAAGCTGCCTTCATCGAGTAGCATGTCGATTCGCTGCCGTGCCGTTAGCTTGCCTTTCTTATTCTGAGCAGCGACACGGTCGTTGCCACCCATCATTTGCAGCTTCTGGCGACGTTCCTGAAGCTCGGCTAGTTGTCTTTCTTTGACATTATTATCGTCATTCATGCGATGCTCCATCTTCGTTTTCGGCGTCCTCTCTGCCCCAGCTCTGCATCATTTGCTTGATACGCTGAGCAAGTTCGGGGCTGGAACGCAGGCGGTTGATGAAGACAGGACAGCCCTCGAGGAGTGAATTCTGGGCAGCCGTGGCCATACTGGCAAGGAGGTTCTGGATACCGCTTATATCCTGGTCAGATGGTAATCCCATCCCACTCGTAGACGATTCAAGCTGGCGGCGCATGTCTTCCACTGTCAGTCTCATAGGCGTCGTGCAGGATTTATACCAGGGACATGTTCTGCATTGGGCTATTCCGTAGGCTTCATCAAGAACATCACTCATACCTCATCCTCCTCTATGTCGACGTGTCGCGTTTGGAGCAATATTGCTAATTCTGTCATCCCAACGACGACACCCTGTAATGCTAATTGATTTGGGGCGGAATATCAAGTCAAAAGGTGGCTGGTTTTGAGTCCTGTTGTATTGGTTCTGGTTGAGTTGTAGAATGTCGCCATCGGTGTAAGGGGGCAATAAGTGGAAATACTATTCATTGTCGGCATGGTTGTCAGGTTTGTTATCCAAATGGTTATGTGGATATTCGGGAAAGTATTTATCAGCTCGTGGCGAAACTGGCTAGAGAAGCGTTTCTCTAAAGCGATTATTACCTCAGATTTCAGGATGAGTTTTGTGACAGGGACAGACCCACCAGTATTACAATTCATATTCAAGATTCACAATGGAGCTATCTCAGCTATTACGCTGAAGGGAATTGTGGTAAACCTGTATGCTGGGGGTACCTATATTGCCAGTATTACAGGCTCAATATCAGATATTTCGCTTATCAGTATTTCCTCTGCCAAGGTCGGTAAGGGCAAAGAAGTTGAAGTAGTAATTGATATAGTACCGTCGTTAGAGTTCTGGTTGCCACCGAGAACAACTTCGTTCTCTCTCCGCAAATCAAGCCTTTTAATGTCGACATTTTGGGGGGATATTACTAAACATCTGGAGCCTGACCTAATACAGGATAATACCAAGGGGTGCGACGAGCAGATAGAAGAGCATGTTTCAAGGGTCAAGAAGAGTCTCTCTCTATAATTGACATAAATACAGAGAACCCCTGGTTTCAAACTTCCCGGGAGTAGCCGACCAGCTTCCAGGTGACGATTTCGCAGAGAACGGTGACGTCCTCAGATTCGAGGTAGTCCGTGATGTTGGCATCAAACAGCAGGTTCAACTGCGGCGGTAATTCTTCATCACCGTGCCAAAGTACTAAGGTTATCGGGACGTAGCGGAAGGCATTAATGACTATTGTAGTATCGCCCATATCAGCCTGATGTGCTCCCAGTCTCTCAGCCGCTTTGACCAGTAGCTCAGGTTCCCTGCCGAAGTACTTCGTCAGCGGTTCCATCGTCCGCTTGGAGAATGTCGGGTAATAGACTATCCCACCGGGCAGGTCTCGGAAGGTGATGAGGTTATTGGTAGGGGCTGTACCCTTGGCCTGTGCGAGATAGTGGAGTATCAGGATCTGCTCTCTGAGTGGCAGGTCAGCACCGTCGGCGGGTGTGACCTTAGCCTCGGGGAAAGTAACCAGGTAGGGTTGGTTAAGATAATAGACAGTAGCTGTTTCCTCGGAGTCCTGTTTCGTGTACTCGCTGCCACTTCGGTGGCATTGCTCCTCGATATCGAGCGAGGTCAGCCGCTCACCGACAAGGGCATAGGCAACATCAAGATTGTAGACTGAATGGTCTTTCTCAGCAGGCAACGCTTTACCTCGATTTTACAGACTGCAGTAAGCTGGAATACCCTTTAAATAATTTATAGAGGCCGGCCCCGGTAGCTTATCCGGTATTCCGGCCTCCAGAGATTTTCGCTAAGCCTGACTCTAGGTGCTACTACAGTTCGAGCCAGGAATGAGAGTAGAGTGATTTGCCGGTGAGGACGTTGACTGTCTTGGCGTACTTGGCCTCTTCCGGGTCAAGTGAAGCGATGTCCGGTTCCTCTCCATCCATAATCCGGTGAATCATAGCAACCCGCTCCGCTCTCTGCCCGCGGGCGATTGCGATCAGCTCCGCATCAAAGGCATCGACTATTGCCGAGTGAAGGTTGTATTTCATTAGCATCATCAGGTAGGTTCGGTTCAGGTACGGTCTTAGGTTGTTTGGTGTGCCATTGGAAACATTGGATAGACCAACCGCTGATTTAGCGCCGGGAGCGATATCCTGAAGCGTGCTCATGAATTCAAGGCATGGTTTCACTTGGTTGGTATCGACATTGCTAGCCGGGGTGATGATGGGGTCGAACCACATTTTCTCATTGGGGATGCCTAGCGTGTTGGCTGTCATCATCAGCTCGGCACATATCATGCCCCGTTCGTCCTCGTCACGAGGCATGCCCTCTCTTCCCCAGAGCAATCCGATGAAGTCGGCATCATATTGGGTGACTAATGGCAGTTCCTCATCCATCCTTGCTAAGGAGATGGAATTAATCAATGCCTTGCCCTTATGTACCTTGAGCCCAGCCTCTATAGCAGCTACGTTGGTTGTGTCCAGTGATAGCGGTAGGTCAACGACTTCCTGGACGGTTTTCACCATCCATTCCATCAGTTCATCGCCAGCCCTCCGGGCAGGGCCAATGTTCATGTCTAGGTAGTCTACTCCAGCAGCAGCTGCGGCCTTGGCCATTTTCTGAATCGGTTCGGCGTTTCTCTCCTTCATGGCCGGTCCGATTGTGTTGGATATTACGTTGATATTCTCACCGATAAGTATCATAACTACCCTCCTAAGGTCTCCATGACTTCAGGTAGGCAGGGATATGTGCTGCCTCTCTCGGTCCCACCATAATCTCCCAGTCTGGCAACTCCTCCTCTAAGCCCCCGCTTTCAGCGGCGGCATAGCCCGGAATGACTAACTTGCGGTGCTTGACCTTGTCCTCGATACTGCTTTTCTTGACGAACGGCCCGATAAGGTCAGCAACGAATTTACCGGCAGCCCAGGCTGTCATGACTGATAGACCTTCCGTGTCCATTATTAAGAGATAACCTGGTACTTTACTTCCCTCGATTTCACCAGAGACGATGAAGTAGGTAAGTGCGAAGTTGGTGGTAACGAGTACTGGTGCATTGTCACCGGGATTGCCGATTTCATAGATGCCCTGCTCGGTGGCCAGCGGACGCTGCGGGTCTGTGTAGATATTCATTCGCTCCACCAGCAGTGGGAACAGGCTCTCGCCGTAAAAGTCGGATAGTACAATCATGCCGGCGTATTTTGCGACAAAAACTGAGGCAATCATAGCCTCTTTCATCGGGTTGTCCGTCATCTCACCGGGAAAGGTTATCGTGGGAAAGCCCAGAGGGCGGAACTTGGCTGCCAGGGCTGCGTTCCTGATAATGACCTCGTCCTCAAAAGCTTGGCGGACCGTTCTAGAACCGGGGTCAATGACGATGTCGTTTAGGCCGGCCTCTGTTAGTTTTGTGGTCAGTTCCGCCGCTTCCTCCAAATTGGATGCCTTGACGCCTATCGGGCAGGAATTCTCCTTGGCCAGGTTGGCGACGGCGTCGAGGTTGTCCTTGGTAGCTCCATACAGTAGCGGTTTTTTGTCAGCGCACTCCTTCAGACCGGCCGCAAGAACATCCGGATTTGTGCTTATCAGGACTATGCCACCATCACTGTTCTTGGTAACCTTGCCGACGAGGGCAGCGAACTTGGTGGCATCGTCACCCTGTACCGCCACAAGCTCAGGACGAAGACTAAGGCCGACCCGTTCGTAGCGGAGTTCCTTGAACCTCTGTAGCCGACCGTCGACATCGGTGTCAGACATGGTGTCGCTGACGAGAACGGCCAGGGCCGGCGGGTTCTCAAACCGCTTTTCATGGCGGAACATGACAGTCTCGCCGCCTACCTTCACGGCGGCATCACCGGTCCCGATAGTGACTGACCTGATTGGAGGTGCTGATGCCTCTGCCAGTTGCTCCTTTGCCTCCTCTGAGACATGCGGGCAGGCGCTGAGCTCTGCCTTTCCAGCAGCCAGGTTCATGGCAAAGGCGAGGCAAGTGGGCACGCCGCAGTCACCGCAGTTCGTTTTCGGCAATAGCTTAAATATCTGTATCCCTGTAAGTGCCATAGTCTACACTCCTTTCTCAGCCGATTATCGGGTCCATGGTTAGGGCAGGATGTCCCTTCTCCTCAAGGAAGGGTAAAATTTCTTCCTCGGTTGTGCCAACCGTTTCGTCAGCAATCATATCAGGCAGATTGGGTACACCCATTTCCTCTGCCCTGGCCTTGAGCCGTTCGGCGATTTCCTCTTTCAGCATCTTGGGCATCCAGACCATCCGTAACAGGCCACCGTCACCAATGAGGAATTTCCTCTGGCAGATATTATACTTGCCGTGACCTACGAAGCCTGGGGTGCTGATGCCCCCGCCGATTGTACCTGCCAGTGTGGTAAACTTCATGCCACAGGGTGTCATCTCGGTGAATTCACGGTTTACTGTCATCACACCGTTGCACATTGGCAGAATGGCGGCAATACACTCGCAGCAGCCGCAGGTGGTCATCGGATCGTAAACAATGCTGTAGAAATTGTAGTGGTCAATCTTGCCGCGCGAGGCCTGAAAGACGAAGTCATTCACACCCTTCCACTGCCCCAGCTTGGCGTCGAGCGTTTCACCCTTTTCTACGGGCTGGTTAGGTCCCGTAGGGTTAATCTCGAAGGAAGCCTTGCAGTCCATCCAGTTGTATGAACCGCAAAGGCCGGTTCTTTCTGGACTGACAACGCAGACATGACTGGGGGCAAACGACTGGCACAGGGTGCAGGAGTAGTAAATATCTGTTGTCTCGTCGGTCATACCTTCGATTCTGGCATCACGTTCTGCGTAGACTGCCCTGGCCTTCTCCACTATCTCGTTTACCTTATCTTCCTCGGTGTAGAGCTTCACTTGAAGTTTATCGAAGATTCGTCCGAAGTCCTGGTGGAGCTTGGCGTGGAGGAGAGTGCCGATGTGTTCCAGCTTGAAGCCTTTTTCCACAGCACCCTTGCCAACACGGAGCCAGGCAATATCCCGTTGCCCGATATGCATGGCGCCCTGCGCATAATTGATAAGGTGATGAATCTGGCGTTCGAGGATAGGCTCATAGTCTTCTTCAAACTCCCTGCCGGCGACCTCTACCACAATCGCCAGTGGCAACTGAGAGCCAGCCTCAACTTCACTGAGATCCGGGCCGATTACTTCTACCTTGCCGTCTTCGACCTCATCCATGCGTTTTGAAGTTACCCATTCCACCATCGGTGTTCGTCCTCCACCGCACTCAAGGTAGATATCCTCACCACGGACGCGCTCGCCTTCGAAAGCAGGGCCGTAGGAAACCGGGATTGGTACCTCAGCCACCGTGACCTTCAGACCTCGTACCTCGATGGCTCGTCCTACTATCTCGTCATGGGGGACATTGGAGACAACATGTTCATAGGTGCAGATACCGGTGGGGAGGACCTCCGGGATAGGGGTATCGGCAATCACTGGGAAGCCCCAGTTAATCGCCCCGGCAGCGTTGGCATACCACTCATCGGTCACATAACCTAAAGGCAGGGCAAAGGCGAAGATACGGTCCTTGTTATATATCAGTATCTTTCTGAAATCACCTGGTTCGAGGCCACCGAAGGACATGGCTGCCCTGGTAGCGAAGCCCATGGCAAATACGGTGGCACTGACATCCGGTCCGAAGGAGACAAGACGTGTACCCCAGCCAATCTGGACACCGGCTTCAACCAGTTGCTCGGCAAATCGCTCTCCGTTGTATTCAGAAGCCATAAAAACATATAAATTCTTCCGTTGGAGTTCTTCGGCAATGTTCTTGGCTATCTCTGGGCTCGGGGCTGCGCCGAGTATCGCAGCAAAGCCAGGAGCAGTGCCGTCAACGAACTCTACACCCCGCTTTCTCATAATGACGTCATCGGCGGCACCCAGCCAGATATTATCGTCAGTGACATCTTCTCCGAGTACGTAGAAATTGGGGTCTTCCAGATACCTTATTGCTTCAATACACTCCTCAGCAAAAAACGTTGCCATTCCGGCATCGAGTGCAGGAGCGAGGTACGGGAGGGGGTGTAATTCTTTCACTGGTGGTGGCAACAGTGAGCGGCACCTTTTCAGTATTGGCTCCATGTCACCCAGTTTCTCTACCTTTTCTCCCAGTATCCCGTAGATAATGGGCAAGAAGTAGGCGGTATTGGGAAAGCCAACTGGCTCGTTGGCACCCCACTTGTCCATTGCTTCCTGCCATTTCTTCTCGGCATTCTCGACTATCTTGTAAGCCCCTCTGATGGCTGCCGAGGCGATTATCTTTGACATTCGTATGACCTCCCTAATCTATCCTTTAATCAGCCTGATGCCTAAGTGAGCTCTCGTCTCATTTCCATGTCGTAGAGTACACGCTCTCTCGCTTTATCAATGCCCAGTGCCTTGCGTTTCTTGTCAATGTGGTCAATCATCATGTGGGCTGCTTTGATTGGGTCTTCTTCAAATCCCCACATACCGCCGTACATGTCTTCCATTTCTTTAAATAGAAAATCAGTTACCTCTTTGCTACCGAGGGTAGGCCAGGTAACACCGAAGACGGTAAATACACCAGAAGCGACAAAGTACTGGCCGATGGATATTGCCTTCTCACTCATCCATTCAGGAGCCGCACCGGCCACTGGCAGGTCACTGATATCGTCACCCAGGCCGCCGTCCTTGACCATGGCGGTGGCGGCTATCAAGATGCGGCTGTTGTCGACACAGGAGCCCATGTGTAATACCGGTGGAATCCCGACGGCTTCGCAGACTGATGCCAGCCCCTCACCGGCGAACTCGGCAGCAGCCTCTGGCAGCAGCAGCCCTGCTTCTGCACAGGCGATAGCGTTGCAACCGGTGGTAATTACCAGCACATCGTTCTTTATCAATTCCTTGACCATGGCGATGTGAGCCTCGTTGTGCTTGTAGCGGGCGTTATTGCAGCCGACCACACCAGCCACACCCCTGATTCGGCCATTAATGATGTTATCATTCAGTGGCCGATAGGAGGAACGGAACAAACCACCCAGCAGGTAGTTGATGGTTTCATGGCTAAAACCTGCAATCTGGTCAGTCTCGTTGTCAGGAATCTCAACATTTCCCTTCCGGTTAGGGAAGTTCTCAACGGCTGCCTTGACTATCTCACGAGCTGATTTTAAGGCATTATGCTCGTCAAACTCGATATGGACAGCCCCTGGTATCTTAGCTTTGGGTGAAGTGGTGATGATCTTGGTGTGGTAGCATTCTGCTACGGTGGCGATAGACTGGAAAATACACTGAACATCTACTACCATGGCATCGACAGCTCCAGTCACTATGGCTAGTTCCTGCTGGAGGAAGTTACCGGCGATACCGACGCCGTGGCGCATCAGTATCTCATTTGCCGTACAGCACATGCCGGCCAGGTTTATCCCCTTGGCACCTTTGGACTTGGCCAACTCTACCATCTCTGGTTCTCGTGAAACGGCCACAATCATCTCGGAAAGCAGTGGCTCGTGGCCGTGAATGATGATATTGACCTCGTCTTCTTTGAGTACCCCCAGATTTGCCTTACCGAGGATTGGCGCGGGTGTCCCGAACAGTATGTCCTGGAGCTCGGTAGCAATCATGCTACCGCCCCAACCATCGGCTATGGCGGTTCTGACTCCCTGCTTGAGCAGGTTCTGATAGTCCTGGTCCACCCCGATGTGGGTCCGGTGCATTATCTCGACAACCTCTCTGTCTATACCCCTTGGGGCAACACCCTGAGTACGCCATACTTCCTGACGTTTCAAAGGGGCTTTCCTCATGGTTATGATTTCGCCTTCCTGCCTGCCGAATTCCTCCAGGGCTTTCTCACCGATTTCAACAGCTATTTCACTGTTGCTACGGTCTCCAATCTCGACGCCCCAGTCCAGCGCTAGCTGTAGCAGTTTCTGCTCATCTCTGATCTCGTAGCCGGGGGCTTCCCCTTTGGCGGCAGCTATGAAAAGCTCAGCTACTCCCCGACCGTGGTCGGAGTGAGCAGATGCCCCACCAGCTATCATCCGGATGAAATTACGGGCGGCGATAGTTTCGGCAGTTGCTCCGCAGATACCTCGCCTCTTTAACTTCTCTTCCGGTGTTTCCTCCTTACCTCTGGGTAGGGGGACTCGACAGGGCCCCATACCGCAGTTTTTGCAGCAACTGCCAACGGAGCCTATAGGGCAGGGTTTCATGGTATCAGCCCTGTCAAAGGCTGTGTTAGCCTCATCCTTGATTGCCTTTTCTATTAGATCATTACTACCCTGGTCAAAACTCTTCTGTTCGGCTTCTGCCATCTTGCTTCCTCCTCTACATCTCCATATATTCTAGGCTGTTAAATCAGCCAGCATTTCTTTTACCAGTTTGATTGCTTCCGGGTGCCTCATCACTATGATATCTCCGCCAGCCAGCAGCAAGGTCATGGCTGACATGGCTTCCAACAGGATGCCTCTCTTTTTGGCATCGCCCATATTCGCCTCATTATCAGGAAGATGAACCTCCTTTGATTTCCATACCTCTTTGGCCACATTACAAATAATGGGGAGTTGAAGTTTCTCATCTTGCTGAGTTAGGGCGGCCATTCGCATCCGCTCCATCACTGAGTAGCAGTACTCGACGCCGTAGCCTATCCCGCTGACAGTGGGGTCCATTATTATCTGCTTATCAGGGACACCGAGGTTGCCCAGCAGGATATTGAGCTGCTTGGCGAGGTTAATATCTATTGGGGTGGATGCGACCACCGTGTGGTTGTAACCGATGGCGGAGGCACCGATTCGCTTGTGATCGCCTTCTTCAACCGGCCCAAGGATAAGATTCTTGCCTTGACAGACCTCCGCCACTTTGGTCAGGACCTGAATATCCTTATCATGGTTGGCTGTTCCCCAGACAATCAAAGGAACATCAATGGCATCAGCTACTTCCTTAACTACCTCAGCAGCCTCGTCGGCGCCCCTGTCAAGGCTATTGGGGTCTGTACTGGCCAGTTGCAGGCAGATCATCTCTGCACCATACTCATCAATGCACTTTTTTGCCCAGGCAACCGGGTCATTGGTTACCCCAGCAAACGGTTCTAGGGCTGCCTCTGCCCACTCTTCCGGCTCGCTGTCGTAAACCTCCATGGCAATCTTCGGCAGCCGTGGCATTTCACCTTCAAAAAGGTAGAACGGGTAGACTGACTCGCCACCAACGGTCACAGCCTTGTCTCCCTTGCCCAGTACCACCTCCTTTATCTTGCCGGTGTAGGACGTCTTTGGAATCTCAAATGCCATAATTACTTCCTCCTCTAGGCCGGATTCTTTCTCTTTTCGCTGCCGTACCAGTCGTCCGAATACCAGTATCGCTCGCCGTTCTGGAGGTATTTAAGTTTATCTTCGCGACTGTCTAGCTTCTGTCGCCATTGGCCGACCTCTTCACCTACGGGTAGGCCTTCTTCATAGGTGGCTCCCAGTATCTCAACCTCACCTCTGCCTGGGGCCTTCATCTTCTCAATCTTGTATTCCATGCTGCTTTTACCTCTCTTCCTAGGCTAGACCAGCGGCTAATTTGGCCGCTCTGACCGTATTCATCATCAGCATTGTTATCGTCATTGGCCCGACGCCACCAGGTACTGGTGTAATGGCGCTGGCCTTTTCCTTGACTGCTTCAAAATCGACATCGCCGACTAGAATCCTCTTGCCCTCCGCTGTTGTGCCAATCTGGTTGACTCCGACGTCGATGACCACCACTCCATCCTTGACCATATCGGCGGTGATAGCCTTGGCTTTACCGGCGGCGGCGATTATAATATCAGCCCGTTTTGTGTGGAATGCCAGGTCCCTGGTTCGGGTGTGGCAGACCGTTACTGTGGCGTTGGCGCCATCTGCTTTTTGGAGAAGGATATTGGCTATCGGCTTGCCAACAATGTTACTCCTGCCAACAACCACTACCTCAGCGCCTTCAATCTTGACCCCAGACCGGATGAGGAGCTGCTGTATTCCGTGTGGAGTACACGGTATGTAGTCTGGTTCGCCAATCATCAGTTTGCCCAGACTCACCGGGTGAAAGCCATCAACATCCTTCTTGGGACTGATGGCATAGAGCACTTCTGTCTCATTTATGTGTTTGGGCAGGGGGAGCTGTACCAGAATCCCGTTAATCTTGGGGTCATTATTGAGCTTATCAATCAGGGCGAGCAGGTCCTCTTGGCTGGTATCCTCAGGAAGGTCGTATCTCTCCGAATAGATGCCTAGATTCTGTGAAGTTTTTTCCTTCTGCCCAACGTAGACCTGTGATGCGGGGTCTGCGCCCACCAGGACGGTCACGAGGCCGGGTACTACATTGTGTTTCTCTTTGAGGTCAGCAATTTCCTGTTTCAGTTCGGCACGTATCTCTTTGGCGATTTCTGTGCCGCTGATAATCTGCGCTGTCATTTACCCTCCTCCTTCATTATAACTATTCATTCTATATAGTTCCACTTGCCAGGTATCTCCCGGCACACTTAACTACCCCGCTTTATATTGAATAACGAACAAGCTCTACCCTGAGGCCATTTATACTCTACGTATACTCTACGGGGACGATGTTTTTACCTTCTCAAGGACTTTTCCCATCAGGTCGTCGACGGCACGTACCGCTTTGGATGTATCCGGCAGTTCAAGCAACGACTTGAGCTCGAGGTCATATTGGTAAAGCTCTTCATCTTCAGGAATTATTGCGGCTGGCTCGATTTCCAGCCGGTCCAGTTCCTTGCTTACCAGCGGGTCCAGTTTGCCCGGTACCATACTGATTACAGGCAGCTCCATACGCACCACCAGCTTAAGAGAGGTGACCAGTTCCTGTATCCGTGCGATTGTCCGGACACCCTTAACCGAATGGTTGGAGACCAGTAGCAGGGCATCTACATTCTGGGTAGTCCGGCGGCTCAGGTGTTCCATACCGGCCTCGTTGTCCATTACAGTATAGGCGTAGTTATCAGATAGCTCGTCGGCGAATTTCCTTATAATAAGGTTGGGGTAGCAGTAACACTCTGGCCCTTCCCCCCGGCCCATTGTCAGCAGGTCAAGCCCCGGGCTTTCCACCAGGACTGTGTTCAGCTTGAAGTCCAGATAGGCCTCCTTGGTCATGCCGGGGGGTATGTTTAATTTCTCTCCCTGGAACTCGTCCAGCAGTTCACCGACGGTATGCGTAACACTCAGCCCCAGGCTCTCGCCGAGGTTGGCGTTGGCATCAGCGTCGACCGCTAAAATCGGTACCATGCCGTTATTCTTCACGTAGCGGATGATAAGACTTGCCAGTGAAGTCTTACCACAGCCACCCTTACCGGCTACCGCGATATTAAAGGCCAAACGGTTACTCCCTCCGTATTTGGTGCTTATTTAGAACAGGCCAGAGACCTTCCCCGTGTTAACGTCTACATCAACCTTTCGGAAAGCAGGGCTAGAAGAGGTTCCCGGCATCAGACTGATAGCACCGGCGCAGGGGCAGAGGAACTTGGCGCCGGAGTAGATTAAGACGTCACGGATGGGCAGTGTCCATCCCTTAGGTACTCCCTTCAGCGTCGGGTCGTGAGTTAGGCTGAGGTGGGTCTTGACCATCATTGTAGCGTAGTCATCATACTGGGAGTCTTCTTCAAGTCTCTTAGCCTTGGCTTCCGCATCTGCGGTCCAGGAAACGCCATCGGCACCATAGACGACCTGGGCAATCTTCTCTACACGGTCGCGAAGTTTCATCTCCAGCGGATAGAGGAAGTTAAACTCGTTCTCTTCCTTGCAGGCGTCCATGACGGCGTCGGCGAGCTCCAACGCACCGTCACCACCGTCAGCCCAGTGGCTGGAGGTAGCGCAGCGTGCCCCGGCAGCTTCAGCTGCCTTCCTGACAGCGGCAATCTCGTCCTTGGTGTCGGTATGGAACGAGTTGATGCAGACAACCGGGTTAATACCCGAGGTCCTGATGGTGTTGATGTGGTGAATCATGTTGGCCAGGCCCTTCTCGACGAGTTCCACGTTCTCCTTGGTGTACTCTTCGGGTAAGGCCAGTCCGGCGACCACTCTCGGTCCACCGCCGTGCATCTTGAGGGCACGGATGGTGGTGGTGAGCACCGATACGTGCGGCTTGAGGCCACTATAGCGGCACTTTACGTTCCAGAATTTCTCGAATCCGATATCGGCGGCAAAACCACTCTCGGTGACATGGTAGTCGAACAGCTTCAGCCCGACACGGTCCCCAATTATGGAGGACTGGCCGACTGCGATATTGGCGAATGGCCCGGCATGGACCATCAGTGGCTGGTACTCGACTGTGGAGCAGAGAGTGGGGTTAATGGTGTTGCGCATCCAGGCAGTCATCGCCCCGCCAACCTCGAGGTCTTTGGTATAGACGGGCTTGCCTCGTTTGTCGAAGGCGACAGTAATGTTGTCCAGTCTTTCACGGAGGTCGGCCAGGTCACGTATAATTGACAGGATGGCCATGAGTTCGGAGCCTACGGCAATACCAAATTTGGACTGCATCGTGAAACCGTCCATGCTCCCACCCAGACCGATGACGATATTGCGCAGGCTCTGGGCGCAGAAGTCCATTATCCAACCCATCTCTACCCGAGTGGGGTCGACATCCAGGCGTCGCATCCCGGTCAGCCTGTCCAGTCGTGCATCAGTGTAGTTACGCTCGTGCTGCATCCTGGCAGTAAGCGCCACCATTGCCAGGTTGTGGGCGTTCATGATGTCATTGATGTCGCCAGTAAGTCCCATGGAGAACTCGGTCATGGGAATCAAGAGGGCGTTGCCACCGCCAGCAGCCGTCCCTTTGACGTTCATCGTGGGACCACCCGAGGGCTGGCGAAGACACCCGCCGACATTGACGCCTCTCTTGCCCATGCCTTCCATCAGGCCGACGGACGTGGTACTCTTACCTTCACCTAGGGGTGTCGGTGTTATCGCCGTAACTTCAATGTACTTTCCATCCGGCTTGTCCTTGAGGCGGTTGATGATCTTCAGGAAATCCAGTTTGGCAATCCGTCCGTAGGCAAGCAGTTCGTCCTTCTGCAGCCCGAGCTTGTCTCGCCACTCATCGGGTGAAGGCATATTAGCTTCAGCCGCTTCTGCAATTTGCCAGTCTTCCATGTTTACCGCATCGTAAGCCACAGGAAACCTCCTTCGTTCTTGTTTATCTATTCTAACCGAGGGCGTCAGACTGAAACGCAGGTTCCAGATTGATGCCCTTTCGACTCTACTTTACCGTGTTCGTCATTTTAGAAGTAGGTGCTAGTGCCTGAAAAATTTTATCTATCTCCTCAGCGATTGGTCGGCTGGCGTCTTGAATAGGGATGTTGGCCAGGTCGGCCTCGATTAAGGCCTGGTCATAGGGTATGAATCCGAGGAATTCCAGGTTCGGCAGGCTCTTTACCAGAAAATCCTTTTCAGACTGGCTGCGGAGCTTGTTGGCAACCAATGCGATGTTCTCCAGGCCGATATCCTTGGCGAGTTCCTGAATGCGCTGGGCGGTCTCAATACTGCGCCGGCCCGGCTCCACTACGATTATCATGTGGTCTACTGCCTTGGAGGTACCACGTGCAAGGTGCTCTATCCCGGCTTCCATATCAAGGATAACTACCTCATCTCTCTGTATCAGCAGATGGCTCAGAAGGGCTTGCAGGAGAACACCTTCGGCGCAGTAGCAGCCAGTCCCCCCGCGCTTGATGCGTCCCATCACCATCAGTCGTATGCCATCATGTTCTGCGGCGAACCTATCGGGGATGTCATCAACTCTAGGGTTCAGTTTGAAAAAGGAACCAGATTTGCCGGGTCGTGCCCCCGTTCTCTCTTCAATGAGGTCGTCCATTTCAGATATGGGGGTGATATTTTCAGGATACGGAAAACCGAGGTTAGCGGCTAGATTAGCATCAGGGTCAGCATCTATGGCTAACACCGAGTAGCCGGCCGCGGCGAACTTTCTAGAAAGTAGAGAAGCTAATAAGGTCTTCCCCACTCCCCCCTTGCCACTTATCGCAATCTTCATCAGAAATCGAATGCTGGCATAACAAAGCTGAGCCTCCCACGAGGAAGCACCCAGCCTAAACAAACCTTATTGGCAACCTGCTTTAACATTACCAGTATATACCAAGCTAAAATCCAAGTCAAACTCCCCACTAATTTACTGGATTCAGCCCGCTTTCTGCCGGTTATATATTCTTTATTAGACTTAGGGCAAATGACGAGTAGCGATTTATCATCCTTAGGTTGTGGCACACCATATAAATATTAATGTCCTCGGGCGTTAATGTCAATCCGCTAGATGGCCTATCACATAAGCGCAAAATTCCTTGACAGGGAGGAACTCCCAGCATTACCATATTGCTGGACTATCGCAAGTCAAAGGGGGTATGTTGTAATGGTGATTGATCTCACAGACCAGGAGTTTGAGCAAAAAGTTCTCAAGTCGGACCTGCCTGTGCTGGTTGACTTGTGGGCGCCCTGGTGTGGACCTTGCCGGTTGATTGCCCCCATCGTTGATAAACTATCGGAAAAATATAGCGGTAGGTTCAAGTTCTTCCGCTTGAATGTTGATGAGAACCCACAGACGGCCACCAGGTACCGTGTGATGTCAATACCAACCCTGATGTTTTTTAAGGGTGGCGATGTCGTTGATACTGTCATAGGTGCTGTACCAGAGAAGGTCATCGAACCTAAGATTGACGCGCTTCTTTAGAGTCTGTTTGAGATCTGAAGGGTAGAGGGAGTCCATAATGTCGGGACATTCTAAGTGGCATTCAATCAAGCACCAGAAGGCGGTGACCGATGCCCGCCGGGGCCAGCTTTTTACCAAGCTGACCCGCGAGATTATCGTGGCAGTGCGTAACGGTGGTCCTAATCCAGATACCAATATCTCGCTGCGTCTGGCGGTACAGCGGGCTCGCGATGCCTCAATGCCGTCGGATAACATTGATCGGGCAATAAAACGTGCCAGTGGTGCCACCGAAGGTGCCAATCTGGTAGAGATGGTGCTTGAAGGTTATGGTCCTGGCGGTAGTGCTATCTTAGTGGAAGCTCTCAGTGATAACCGCAACCGTACCATCCAGGCTGTTCGTAATGTTTTTTCACGTGGCGGTGGTAGTCTCGGCGAAGCTGGCTGTGTCGCCTGGCAGTTTGACCCCAAGGGGGTTGTCACGGTTCAGTCTGAAGAGATGGATACCGAAGAGCTGGCGCTGCAAGCGATTGATGCCGGTGCCGAAGATGTGACTGTCGAAGCCAGTGTGGTCGAGGTCTACACCAGGCCTGAGGATCTGGAGAAGGTTCGGGCAGCACTGGAGCAGGAGAATGTCCCCGTAGCCTCGGCCGAGCTTTCCATGGTACCCAAGACAACGCTGGAGCTTGACGAGAAGGCAGCTGTGCAGACATTGAGGTTGATGGAGAAACTGGATGAGCTCGACGATGTCCGGCATGTTTCCAGCAATGTTGATTTCGCTGATGAAGTCCTGGCGAAGTACCAGGAATAGGCCCACTGGTAAGGGTCTTTCCTACCTTATATTACATTTATCTATTCTATTGATTGAGTTCTCTCGTTCCCGTCTGGGGGGATTATAGTAACAGGAAGGTCTGAATCTGCTGATGAGGGTTTTGGGTATTGACCCGGGTACGGTTGTCATAGGTTACGGGGTAATTGATAATGATGGTGGCAGAACAACGCTGGTTGACTGCGGTGCTCTGAGTTCTTCGGCACGCTTATCGATAGGGGAACGACTCAGCGAGCTCTACAACCAGCTTTCGGAAATTATCTCCCGCTACCGGCCGGATGCCGTGGCTGTGGAGCAACCCTTTGTTGCCAAAAATGTTAACTCGGCGCTGGCCATCGGCAAGGCCCAGGCAATAGCTATTCTGGCCGCCGCTAACCGGGGCATACCCACCCACGAATATACCCCGGCCCAAATAAAACGGCAGGTGGCCAACTACGGCACCAGTTCCAAGGAGCAGGTTCAGAAGATGGTCAGCCTCCAGCTTGGCCTCTCTGAGGTACCTAAACCGGATGACGCCGCCGACGCCCTGGCAACTGCTCTGTGTCACCTCAGCGAGGTGCATCTTAACAATTTGCTGGCGGAAGAAAGGCAATAAATAGAATGATAGCCAGTCTGCAAGGCGTATTGGAGTCCCTGGGTGGTGATTATGCCATTATCAACGTTGGTGGCGTCGGTTTTCGCGTCTACATGCCGACCTCGGTGCTGAGTACTCTGGGGAAGGCCGGTGAGGAGGTGCGTGTATACACCCACCTCCATGTCAAGGATGACGACCTATCCCTCTACGGATTTGGTTCTACTGATGAACTGACCCTCTTTGAGACCCTGATTGGTGTCTCCGGTCTGGGTCCTCGACTGGCCCTGGCGATGCTCTCTTCACTGACCGTTGACCAGTTGACACTTGCCATTGCCACCGGCAGCACCGACCTGCTCACCACCGTACCCGGAATCGGTAAAAAGGTGGCTGATAGACTGGTGCTGGAGCTTAAAGACAAGATTGGTGCTGGTCTGATTGCCACCCCCGCCGCCCAGATAGCCCAGGAGAACACCGATGTTCTGGCAGCCCTGACCTCCCTCGGCTACTCCGTGGCCGAGGCCAGCCGCGCCGTGGCCACTTTACCCGCCGCCTCCGACCTCAGCATCGAGGAGCGCATCAAACTGGCCCTCCAGTATTTCGGGGGGTAACGAATGATATCTGCCAGAAGAGCTTGTGGGGTAACCTATGCCTGAAGATAAATGGGGTTTTGATAGGTGGGCGAAGTCCTATGATCAGGATGTTACCAAGGCGGGACAGTCGGATGATTGGATGTTCGGGGGCTACGAGCGAATATTAGACAAAGTGGTTGATTATTGTGAACTAGCCTCCAACAGGTACTCGGCAGTCTTGGATATCGGCGTGGGAACAGGTAATCTTGCTTCTCGGTTTGTGGAGAGGGATATCAGTGTGATTGGCATCGACACCTCACATGAAATGTTAACAATATGCAAACAGAAGTACCCCGACATAGCTCTCGGGATTGGGGGTTTCCTGAAAATCCCTCTACCAGCGTAGAGTGTTGACCTGATCGTTTCCAGTTATGCCTTTCACCATCTAACTCCTGCTGAAAAGAAGGAATCAATTATAGAAATGAAGAGAGTGCTGAAACCAAAGGGTAGAGTAGTTATTGCAGACCTGATGTTCCGGGACGCTTCTCAGGAAGAGCATGTCAAACAGGCGTTACGTGAATCAGACAGGGGCGATGTTGCGGATGCCCTTGATGAAGAATACCCGGCCTTGTTTACTGATCTGGAGGAGACGTTCTGTAGAGAAGGATATACCTTTGGGGGTGAGCAGCTCACAGGTTTTGTTTGGATACTCTGTGCTCGGCTTGGATAATTCATCTCTGATTATATATTTCCCCCCACTGCCCTTCAGGGAGAGTTTAAGATAGGCTGCGCCTCTCTTTTCTTTTTTCTTCTCCCTCTCCTTAGGAGGCTTGCCCTTGAGGGCCTAAGCCCGAAGGGAGAGGGGTTCACCCTGCGGGGTTCTCCCTGAAGGGGAAAGAGGGGGAGAGGTAGAGAAATCTACATCTTATCTCTCTTGACAAATTATCCTCTTCTAAACTAGAGTTCCGTTATTGGGCATTATTTATTCATTCCATTCCAAACAGCAAAGACGTTGATAAAAAGCCTGTCATGTTTATTGAAAAGTGTGCTATTACTGGCGAAGTAACACATTGATTCAGGAGGTAGCGTAAAAATGGCGATTCAAGGACTGGGGACAATTGACTATGCGGAGCGGGCCAGGGATTCAGATTACAAAAAAAGATTGAACAAGGTGATGACTGAGAAGGAAGCGGTAGAGACGTTTCTCCATGATGGTGATTCGTTCTGTATGGGGGGGTTTGTCATGTGGCGGCAGCCTCAATCCATTATGAGAGAGATAGCCCGTCAGGGAAAGAAAAATTTGTCTATTATAGATGAGAGTGGAGATTTTGATGGTATAGATTTACTGGTAGAACTGGGCTTGGTCGATAGGATAGATATAGCCTATATGCTAACACGCCAGGTAGGTGGCATTTCGGGCACGCCCGCTGTAGAACGCGGCCTCAAGGAAGGCGTGCCCCGACCGGTTGAAGCGGGCGGCGTTATGGCCACGCCCAAGGATAAAATCGAGCCTGGTGCGCCACCGGTGAAGATAGTGGACTGGACCAATTTCGAAGTATCGTTGAGATTTATAGCCGGGGCATTCAATGTCCCGTTCATGCCCTGCCGCTCCTCTCTCGGGGCAGATATCCCGGAATACAACAAGGAGATTAAGACGATAAATGACCCTTACGAGAACAAGCCACTCCTCCTTATCCCGGCTTACAAACCAGACGTCGCCTTCATCTCGGTTCAAAAGGCAGATAGGAGAGGGAACGGTCAGATATGGGGCTTCAAAGGGACCGACTACTGGAAAGCAAGGGCGGCCAAGCATGTCGTTCTGCTCACTGAGGAACTCGTTTCCACCGAAAAGATACATGAGAACCCGGGACTTACAGTAATGCCAGCCTATTGCACCGATGCTGTTGTCCACCTTCCCTTCAACTGTCTCCCTACTGGTTGCTACGGACACTATCTGGGGGATTTGTTGTCTTTCGTGTCTTTCTTGCTACAGAGGCAGAGTCGTGAAGGAGCCTTGGAGTGGATTGATGAATGGGTATATGGTCTCAAGGACCACTTCGAATATTGCGATAAGTTGGGATGGGAGAAGATAGACAGACTGGCTAAATCAGAGCACAAGCTGAACAGGATACCCGGATGAGGGATATATATGAGAATGTGAGGGAGGTATAACAATGGGACATCTATATACCACGAGAGAGCAATATGCACCAGAGCAACTGAAAGAGATGAAGGATAAATACAGACCACCAGAGCTTGTTTGTTGCATCGGGTCTAGGGAGGTGGAAGATAGAGAAGTCGTGTTTGTTGGTATTGGTATTTCCGACCTGGCCGGTGCCATAGCGAAGCTAGTCCATACGCCAAATGCCATACTGGTGGCCGAGGCAGGCTATATAGGATTTCCCAGCGTGGCTGTCCTGGTAAGTCCTGCTGATAACTCGGCAGGCGCAATGGCGATGTGTCATCAGAGTCTCCCTGAGGTGTTTATAGACCAGCAAGCAGGCTTCATTGATGCAGCTTATCTGGGATTTGCCCAAATGGACAAGTATGGCAATGTAAATGTCAGTTATATCACTGGACCACAAATAAGGATGAACGGTAGTGGTGGCGGAGGTGATATAGCCTCATCGGCGGGGAGGGTAGTATATACCGTTGAGTTTAACCCGAGGCAATGGGTGGAGAAAGTTGACTACATGACTGAGCCTGGTTTTCTCGATGGTAGCCCTGATGCTAGGAAAAGGGTAAACTTAGTTGGAGGAGGGCCATCGTCTGTGGTCACCGAAAGAGGGGTTTTCAGATTTGCCCCTGAGACCCATGAGCTGTTTCTAGCTGAGGTATTCCCCTGGCAGGACGAGGCAGACATTGAAGATATTAAGCAGAGTTTTCCATGGGATTTGAAGGTAGCTGGGGAACTGAAGATAATTGAGCCGCCTACAGAGCGAGAACTCTGGGCACTTGGGTTAATGGATCCCACTGGCCAGTATGTTATTGCCAACATCATGGATAGGCCGCTTGGTAAAATAATAGCGGAAGGGAAATTCAATCTAGAAGGCTATAATACATTCTTAGAATTGAGTGATAGAGCGATAAGGGAAGTACTGGATTTTGTGAGTTAGTCTTCATATTGCTTCCCTTGACAAATTACCTGCCTTTGCACTAGAGTTCCATCTATCGGATAACTGCTTGCTTAGTCATATATGATAGGAAGGAGGAAGAAGAATATGGCCATGGCATTTGATGGTATCAAGGTTATCGACTGTTCACAGGTGGCCGCGGTGCCGATAGGTGCCCGTATTCTCGGTGACTTCGGGGCGGACGTAATCCACATTGAGAACCCGACCACAGGTGATTACTGGCGAGTCTTTAAGGACGCCATGGTGGAGCAGGGTAATGCCTGCCCGTCCGATTTCGACTACAACTGGGAGAACTACAACCGCAACAAGCGGAGCTGCACTGTCGACCTCTATACGGAGAGCGGGCGTGCTATTGTCCACAGAATGGTAAAGGAAGCCGATGTGTTTCTCAGTAATCTGCGTGACTTCGAGTTAGAGAGGTTCCAGGTAGATTACGAGACCCTGAATAAGATAAACCCGCGGATTATCTGGGGTAATGTCAATGGGTACGGCAAAGAAGGTCCGGACAAGGAACTGCCTGCCTATGACGCCACGGCATACTGGGCACGCGCCGGTTTCCCCTATGTTATGTCCCAACCGGGCATCCCTGTTTTCGGATATCGACCAGCTATCGGTGATAATGTGGTCGGGATGTCTCTTGCCTTTGGTGTAGCCCAGGCTCTCTATGTTAGAGAGAAGACTGGCGTCGGTCAGCAAATAGATATATCTCTGATGCACACGGGTCTTTATCAGAATGGCTTTGATGTCTCCGGTGCGCTTATTACGGGCATGGACTTTGACGATTGGCGAGAGAAGCCTCCGCAGGAAATGCAGGAACAGGCTCTGATGGCAATTATGCAGATTATGGGCTTTTATAGCGCCAGGCTGAATAGCCCGATATCCGGTGGGTACATAACCAAAGATTCGAGGACCCTGGTGTTTGTTATTCTGCAGCCGGACCGCTACTGGGTCAAGTTCTGTAATGCTGTCGGGAGGCCGGATCTGGCAGAAAATCCCAAATACCAGACAATAGAGGGGCGGGCTGAGGACGTTGCTGAGCTTCGGCAGACTTTTGCGGAGATATTTATGACCAAGACCTATGCAGAGTGGCATCCTCTTCTGGAAGGGATACCATATGCCCCCAACCAGAGCCTAAAGGAAATCATCAATGATGCCCAGGCGATAGCGAGCGGCTGCTTCGTTGAATATGATCATCCCAGCCGGGGGCGCATCAAGCAGATAGCTAATCCGGTGATAATGAGTAGGACACCTGCCAATGTACGGATGCCAGCCCCGGAGTTTGGCCAGCACACTGAAGAAGTCCTGCTTGAGTATGGCTACTCATGGGAAGATATTGCCCGTCTTAAGGAGGAGGGCGCAATCGCCTAGTCTAAATTCAGGTTAGAGAGGTAAAAGGCCGGCCGAGGATTATCTCTAACTCGGTCGGCCTTTTTTACCCTTCCATATAATATTGGTCGTGTCCATATGTCCGCCTTGGTTTTCTTGACAAATAACCCGCATCTAAATTAGAGTTCGGATATGCCTTTGTGCTAAATTATGCTACACGATTAGGGAGGAGGAAAACTAAATTGACAATGGCACTTGAGGGTCTCAAGGTAATCGACTGCTCGCAGGTGGCTGCTGTGCCGATGGCTGCCCGCATTCTCGGTGATTTCGGGGCAGATGTCATCAAAATTGAGAACCCGACGACAGGTGATTACTGGCGAAGTTTTAAAGATGCACAACTAGAAGCGGGTTACGGTTGGCCGTCTGAGTTTGACTTCAACTTTGAGAACTTTAACCGCAATAAGCGGAGTTGCACCCTTGACCTCACCAAAGAGAATGGGCGTGCAATCATCCACAAGATGATAAAGGAGGCCGATGTTTTTCTCAGCAACCTGCGGACCTTTGAGCTGGAGAGGTTCGAGCTAGAGTACGAAACACTGGACAAGATGAATCCGCGTCTTATCTGGGGCAACATCACCGGTTATGGGAAGGAAGGCCCTGACAAAGACCTTCCTGCCTACGATACCACCGCCTTCTGGGCACGCTCCGGCTTTCCCCAGCTGATGTCCCAGCCTGGCGTTCCCGTCATGGGTTACCGCGTGGCAATAGGTGACAATGTTGCTGGAATGTCCTTGGCCTTTGGTGTGATGCAATCCCTTTATCTCAGGGAGAAAACAGGGCTTGGTCAGCGAATAGATGTCTCATTGTTCCACACCGGTTTCTTCCAGCTCGGGTATGACACTTCGGCAGCACTTATCACCGGGCTGGATGTTGCGGACTGGCGTGCGCCCGACCCGCCAATGGAGTTGCAGCAGCAGTCTCTGATGGCAATTATGCAAATCCAGGCCTTCTACGCCGACAGGATTAAGATTCGTAATCCGATAAGTGGCATGTATGTAACAAAGGACTCGAGAACCCTGGCTTTCATTATTCTACAGCCTGACCGTTACTGGGACAGGTTCTGCAGGGCTGTCGGAAGACCGGACCTGGCCGAAAATCCGAAATACCAGACAATGGAAGGGCGTTCTGAAGATGCCGCCGAACTGCGGCAAATATTCACCGAGATATTCATGAGCAAGACCTATGAAGAATGGCGTCCTCTGCTCAAGGATATACCGTATGCCCCTCGTCAGACCATTAAGGAGGCTGTTAATGACCCCCAGGCGCTGGCTAGCGGCTGCTTTGTTGAATATGACCATCCTACCCAGGGGCGTATCAAGCAGGTAGCCAACCCGGTGATGATGAGTAAGTATCCCGCTGATGTCAGGATGCCGGCTCCTGAGTTCGGCCAGCACACTGAAGAGGTCTTGCTTGAATACGGCTATTCCTGGGAAGATATTGCCCGCTTCAAAGAGGAAGGCACCATCGCCTAGTCGGCATTCGATTAAGATTGAGATGAGTTACCGGCCGGGACGACCTTTACCTCGGCCGGTCTTACTCTGAGTAAACCCTGTCAGCCTTAATGCCGGGAACCCCGGCTGATCCAATATCTGGCAGATCAGTAGAGCTGGTTCGCCATCTTGCGCAGGAACACGCGCGGGTATACAATTGCAGCAGTCTTGCGAAGCCCAGACTACCTTTCTTCAATTATAGGCTGGCATTGGGTTATTCAGGGTTAGAGGATGGTTAGAATACGGTTTAATTTGTTACACTTTGTGTGTGTGGCTTGGATCTACTTCCGTTCAAAGAGTACGAACGCCTGTAATTAAAAATAGTATTGGGAGATAACGAAAAGGGTAATGATTGAGGAGTTCGTTGCTAACCTGGCCAACCTGTTACCCTTTGGATATGCATTTGGCCTCGGTATGGTGACCGCAGTAAGCCCGTGCAGCATCGCCATGTTGCCTGCCTATATCTCTCTGCATCTGGGAACCGATGAGAAAGGTTACTGGGCGAGGTCTTGGTTCTGGCGGTTTCGGCGAGCACTGCTGATGGGTGGTGTGATGACTCTCGGATTCATTGCCCTTTTCGGTCTTGCCGGGGCTGTTCTGTCTCCAATTGGTGAGTTACTGAAGCCTTATATAGAGTGGACGGGAGTTGCTATCGCTATATTGCTCATACTGTTGGGTATCTATATCTTGGTCGGGGGGCATGCCTATATGAATCTGCCAGCACGTCTGGCTAGCAGGCTCAGTCAATCAGCTAGCGTTGGAGTCAAAGGATTCCTCATTTTCGGCATCGCCTATGGCTTGGCGGCCCTGAGCTGTTCGATTCTTCTCTTCACCGGGATGGTAGTGGCGGCTTATAGCAGCGGGGGTTTTGCCAACGCGTTACTCCAGTTCGTTCTTTTCGCTCTTGGCATGGGGCTGGTTATAACCGTGGTTACAATAGCTTCGGCACTTCTTAAGGAGACAGTGAACCGCTGGCTGCATCGGCTGGTGCCAGTGGTGACCCGACTCAGCGGCCTGCTGCTTATCTTCGCCGGTGGCTACATGATATACTACTGGTTTGTGGTCGGTGATATCTTGGGTTAAGGTTGGGGTGGTAGAGGGTAATGAGTAAATTTTCAGAACACACCTCATCTCGCAGGACATGGATAATCTGTGGACTCCTGGTAATCATCCTGCTGGGGCTGTTGGTTGCTCAGTCTTGCGTGTCAGTTAGCCCACAGATAGGTCACCGAGCGCCAGACTTCACCTTAGTCGACCTTGAGGGCAATACAGTGCGTCTTAGTGACTTCCGGGGCAAGGTGGTATTTCTGAACTTCTGGGCCACTCAGTGTCTGCCCTGCCTTGTCGAAATGCCGGATATGGAAGAGCTCTACCAGGAGTACAGAGACGAGGGCGTGGTAATAATTGGTGTTAATGTCGGAGAACCAAAGAGCATTGTGAGTTATTTTGTTGAAGAGAATGGTTACAGCTGGACTTTCGTTATAGATACCACCGGCGAGGTATTTATAGGAGGATACGAGGTTATAGGCATTCCTTCTAGCTTTTTTATCGACAGGGCCGGA
Source organism: Dehalococcoidia bacterium (assembly GCA_011170375.1). GTDB lineage: Bacteria > Chloroflexota > Dehalococcoidia > Dehalococcoidales > Fen-1064 > W589. The sequence continues at coordinate 47,085 of DUEV01000008.1, read as the reverse complement.
ATTATCCGGGCGATAAACAGAGGTTACATGAACAAGGCAACCATGGTGTCCAAGCTGGCTGAAGCCATGAGATAGCAACCGTCCTGTAATTGAAGCCCTTTCCACGACACGATATACTGTTTGTATAAGCTATTCCCGTAGGATTTATCATGCCGCAGTTTGAGATTGTTTCTGATTTCGGGATGACCGGTGACCAACCCCAGGCCGTTGATGGGCTGGTAAGGGGGTTGGAGCAGGGTTTCAAGAAACAGGCGCTGCTGGGGGTTACCGGCAGTGGTAAGACCTTCACCATGGCCAATATCGCCCAGCGTGTTCAGAAGCCAACTCTGGTAATCTGCCACAACAAGACCCTGGCTGCCCAACTCTACTCCGAGTTCAAAGAGTTCCTGCCTAATAATGCCGTCGAGTACTTCGTCAGCTACTATGACTACTACCAGCCCGAAGCCTACGTTCCTCGGACCGATACCTATATTGAAAAGGAAGCTGACATAAATGAAGAGATTGACAAGCTACGCCATGCCGCGACACGGTCGCTCTTCGAAAGACGTGATGTATTGATTGTTGCATCAGTGTCCTGCATCTACGGGTTGGGTGAACCTGAGGAATACCGTAGTTTCGTTCTTAACTTCGGGAAAGGGGAGACCTACAACCGTCAACGGCTCTTGCATGGTCTGGTCGATATGCAATATGAGCGTAACGATTACGACTTTACCCGGGGGAAATTCCGCATCCGAGGTGATACCCTGGAGATTCAGCCGTCCTATGAAGAGATTGCCGTGCGGGTGGAGTTCTTCGGCGATGAGGTCGAGCGAATAGTCGAGATGGACCCGCTGACCGGTGAGTTGCTGACAGAGCTGGAGTCGGTGGACATCTATCCAGCCAAGCACTTTGTCACCTCACAGGAGAAGCTCACGCTGGCGATTGAAAGTATTGAACGGGAACTGGCGGAGCGACTCCAAGAGTTACGGAAGCAGGACAAACTGCTGGAGGCGGCCCGAATGAAGACCCGCACCAATTATGACATCGAGATGCTCCGTGAGGCCGGTTACTGTGCCGGTGTTGAGAACTACTCACGTCACCTCGCCCAGCGTTCCGCAGGGAGTGCTCCCTGGACACTACTCGACTACTTCCCAGAAGACTTCCTGTTGTTTATTGACGAATCTCATATGAGCCTGCCCCAGATTCGTGGTATGTATCACGGCGACCGCTCACGCAAAGAGACACTGGTGGAGTATGGCTTTCGTTTGCCGTCGGCTCTGGATAATCGCCCGTTGAACTTTGCCGAGTTTGAGGCTAGGCTTAATCAGGTAGTCTATGTCTCGGCCACTCCGGGGCCTTACGAATACGAGCACAGCCAGCAGGTGGTGGAGCAGCTGGTCCGTCCTACCGGTCTGCTCGAGCCCACTGTTGAGGTCAAACCGACCAATGGGCAGATTGATGACCTGCTGGAGCAGATTAGAGAGCGGGTTGGTCGGGGCGAGCGTTGTCTGGTTACCACCTTGACGAAGAGGATGGCCGAAGAATTGGCTGACTACCTGATTGAGTTGGGGATTAAGACGCACTACCTGCACTCTGAGATTGAAACTCTGGAGCGGGTCGAGATTTTGCGTGACCTCCGTCTCGGTGTCTATGACGTAGTCGTCGGTATCAACCTCCTCCGTGAAGGGCTTGACCTGCCGGAGGTCAGCCTCGTGGCTATTCTGGATGCTGATAAAGAAGGCTATTTGAGGTCGGAAGGCGCGCTGGTCCAGACAATGGGCAGGGCGGCCCGTCATATTGATGGTCACGTTATCATGTATGCCGATACCATCACCAGGTCAATGCAGGCAGCCATGGATGAGACGCAACGCCGCCGTCGGATACAGGAGGAATATAATCGCGAGCATGGCATTACACCTCAGGGCATCAGGAAGGCAATCAAAGACATTATGGAACGGGTACACGCTGTGGCCGAGACCCGTACTCCTTACACGGCAACACCTGTTGCTAAAGAGGACATCGCCCGCCTGATAAAGGACCTGGAAGTGCAGATGAAGGCAGCGGCGAGAGGCCTGGAGTTTGAGAAGGCGGCGCTTTTGCGCGACCGCATTATTGAGCTGCGGCGCCAGGAATAACTGGGCTTAATTGTCTGTCACCATGGTTCTTTGACATTTTCCAGCCAGCAAATTATGATGCGATAATGATACAAATACCGACATTGATTGTAACCCTTGAGCAGTCAGGGATGGACAAGTACAGTCAGGAACTGGCTCGAAGGTTACCTTTTCGAACAATAGAGAGTCGGCGTTATCTGTCTCTGCGACAGTCTCTTCATCTGGCGTTTGTTATCTGGAGAGAGAAGAACATCGTTCACCTGCCAAACCAGCACTTTGCCAGGTACGCCATATTTCGTCGTCGGTCTTTCATCGTCACCGTGCACGATATCGCCAGGTTCCGTTTCGGTTTTGACCCGGAGTCGTTGATTGAGCGCCTGATGCTCAAACTGGATGTTCTCGGTATCAAGCGGGCCACTCATATCATCGCCACATCGCGGCATACCAAAGATGACTTGATAAAGTACCTGGGGATACCAAAAGATAATATTAGCCTGATTTATGACGGGACTAATTGCAGGGTATTCAAGCCTCGTAGTGAGGAGAACCACAATGGCAGGTATATCCTCTATGTCGGCTCAGAGAGACCGAGGAAGAATCTGGGCCGACTCTTTGAGGCTTTTGCCGAGCTAAAACGCGAGTTTGCTAACCTGAAACTGGTCAAGGTGGGGCCGGTGGGCAGAAACCAGAGTTATCGACGGGAGACCATGCACAAACTGGATAACCTGGCGATAACAGATGACGTTGTCTTCGTTGATTATGTTCAGGAGGCGGATCTGGTCAGCTATTACACATCGGCGGAGCTACTCGCCTATCCGTCTTTCTATGAAGGTTTTGGGCTGCCACCTTTGGAGGCGATGTGTAGTGGCTGTCCCGTGGTTACCTCAAATACCTCGTCTCTGCCCGAGGTCGTTGGTGAGGCTGGTATCATGGTTAGTCCAACTGATAACAATGGTTGGGTTGAGGCGATGCGGCGGGTCTTGACTGACCGTGACCTCAGAGATGATATGGTCAGGAAGGGCCTGGAGCAGGCAAAGAAGTTCTCTTGGGATAGGACGGCTGCCGAAACGCTGGCGGTCTACCGTAAGCTCGGCGCTGTCTAAACTGGTGTTATGGACAGGCAACCGGATAGTGAGGAAACGAGACAGGAAAGACGCGAAAAGAAGCTCAGAAAGAAGCGTGAGCGTATCCGCAAACATGGTAGGAGCCTTGCTTCCATATATAGAGATGCTATCCTTAAGCGGCTGAGGGGTAAAAGGCGAGCTGAGCAGTAGCAGCCTTCATTATAAAGTGCCTTGGTGACAGCCGGAGGGAGAAAAATTATATGAAAGAGGTCGTGTCAAATCCGGATTTGGTGGCTTATTGTGGTCTCTATTGCGGAGCTTGTCGGTCGTATTTAAAAGAGAGATGTCCGGGTTGCCATGAGAATGAGAAGGTAAAGTGGTGCAAGATTAGGGTGTGTTGTATTGATAATCACTATCTGTCCTGTGCTGATTGCAAACAGTTCGATAACCCCAAAGACTGCAAGATGTTCAATAATATAATGGCCAAGATATTCAGTCTGATTTTCCGTTCCGACCGGCTTGCCTGTATCCAGCAGATAAAAGAATTAGGTATTCAGGGCCACGCAGATAATATGACCGAACACAAACGGCAGGCTATCAAGAGATAGCAGAAAACGTTTTAACCATTCTATAGAAGTCTAACTTCTGGTCATTCCCGACTGGTATAAAGTCTTCGCTCTGGATGACGTAGCCTAGGGACTCCCAGAATTGCCTGGACACAAGAGATGCCTCCAGATAAAGGGTGGCAGACTTCTCGGCTAACGCTTTTCTCTCTAGCTCCTGTACGATTGTTTTACCTATTCCTCTGTGCTGATGGAGGGGGTTAACAAATACCCGGATTATGTGTGTGCCAAGCAAAGTACCTGTTCCTACCAGTTCGCCGTCACTCTCGGATACTACGGTGTAGCCAGTAGCGGTTTCATTCAGGATTTGCTCTTTACGGTGGTGATTTTTGAAGAAAGTGACTGCCTCTTCCGGATAGGCTTCACGATATGAGATATCAATCGTATTTTGGATCAATTGATATATGGACTGTAGGTCCTCGTCGTTAAACCTTCTTGTTTGAATGTCTTGTGCCATCTATTATTTTCCGTGGCTACGCCACCTATCTATAGACCGATGCCGATGTTAAATAATATCTTTATCAGGTAAACAATACCTGGTATGAGGACGGATATGGAAAACCTGCGTAAAATGCTGGCGTTATAGGGCCACTCGGGAGCTTCCTGGACACGTCTCTCGTAGATACCCCAAGCAGCTACGGCGGAGTAAAGCCTGTCTATTCCCTCCGCCCGGTCCTGTCCCACCGTCTCTCTAAGCTCACGTGTGGCCTCTTCCAGTTGGGTCTCTACAATGGCTAGCTCACGCTTTTTAGCTCCGAGCATAACGTTGTGGGTGCTCCACATGGAGAGAAAGAACAATAACACCGTCACGCAGACCAGAATCGAATAGATAGTAATGCTCTGCCATTCTAGCAGGCTCTCGATGGACTGGAATACCAGGCTCAGGCTGATTCCGCCAATGAAAGCGAATGTAATTCCCATACTGTAGCGGGCGATGGGTACCAGTCCGGTGTTGAATATATCAATGTTAAGGTGCCGTCGGCTGAGCATATTGAGACGCCGGGTACCGCTTATCCCGTTATATATCAGCCAGCCCAGCAGGACAAACATGAGCAGGGTCGTGACCGATGCATACACATCCAGCCACTGGTCAACCCAGAGCCACGGACGTTCCAGGCCCAGCCAGAAGATTACTCCCAGAAATACGGCCGTCCATTCCCAGCGACGGTTCGGTGCGGTAATTATCGGTGTTTTCTCGTCCTCCTCAGGGGGCAATAGTGTTTGGAAGGCCTGGACAGCCCGTTCCTCAAGCCGCTGCATGAACGGATATATTAACAGGATGTAGGTTATGATGACTGGTGGACCTAGAAACCTCCGCCAAAATTCCCAGTCGGCCAGGTTAGAGAAGGCCCCGTCTAGATATGTCATCAGGATTATTAGCAGGAGCAGTACAACGGCAACAATAACGGTAATCCAGCGCCACGGTAACCGGGAGCGTGTTATCAAGTCTTCAAGTAAGGGGAGGGTGTGAGATTCCTTTGTCATGTATCCTCTATTTGTTTGATTTCCTATTGTAATATGAGGGCAGCAATGAGATACTAGACCCCCAACCACTTTTGATGGACGTTAGACCTTGCTGCGCTGCCGACGCAGATAGAGTAGTGCCAGCACCGCTATCACAACACAAACAACAGGCACGATAATCCAGACTATCGGTACGCCTTCCTCTTCAGTGGGCGTGGTTTCGCCTAGTAGCGTCCAATAGCTGAAGTGTTCAATATCTGCCGACACGTAATGCTCGTCAGTATTCACTTGACTTTCTACCGGCACCCATTCTGTACTATCCCAGTAGTGGATAACGAGCGAGCTTTCAGTTATTCCCTGCTCAGCCAAGGCCTCAGGGTCATAGGATAGCCTCAGTACGGCGCGTGTCGTAACCATTTCGCTCGTATTGATGAATACGGAGTTAACGACATCCACTGCGCCGCTGGGTGGCGGAGGTGCATCGGTGGCCTGTTCAATTTTTATGACACAGGAGTCTGAAATGTTGAAGATAACCACCATGGCGCTGGCGGTTTCCACTGCATCCAGGGTTACGGGTGTTGTATCACTCACGACCTCAGGGTCGGGGATAACGACTGAATCTGGCCCCCACAGATTGGTCTCTGTTATCACTCCTGACCAGGAAAAGCTCGTGTAATAAGACTCAACTTCATGGGAAAACACTGTTACCCACTCACAAACAATTCCGGTCTCCTTATCATAGTAGTAATCGAAGCTAAAGTCGCCCCTGTCTGGGTGGGGAAGGTTGAGTATTACGTGGTTAGCCTGTCGCGTCTCACCAGCATAGGCACGTGAGGTCGTCTCGCTTACCGTGGCTAACTGCGGTCCTGGAAGGCCCCATTCTTCTAGCCAGATGTAAAATTGGTCGCCGAGGCTTAGGTTCTCTGGTGCAAGTGAATCGGAAAGATTTCCTGTACCTGCTACCGGGTTGCCAGTGATTGTTTCAAACTGATTAGTGCCATCGTCATAATAAGTGCCCGCCTGCATGGTGACACTGTTTCCGGAAACCTCCATAACTTCCCCAATAAACCATTCGATGGACGCGAGGACTGCAAGCTCCACTGGCGGTTCTTCGAGACCAGGGACATTGCTTTCATAGCTGAAGGACGTTATGCTATAGTTCGCCCAGTCGCCAACCTCAACGCCGATTGAACCACCTTCTTGAGCTTGGGCCAAGGGAGAACTCAGAGGAAGCGTTCCCACTAATAGAAGGATGAGTCCCATTACCCCCACTAGTCTTACAATCGCATACTTAAAATTAAAATTTGTTGACATTGATGTTACGTCCTGTAATCTCAATGCCTTCATTATTGAGGGGAAGAGCATTCAGATTGTCACGCTGCTCTGACCTTTCAGGGAATATCAATATACCAGATTATCCTTGAACTCACCTGATTGTTATGTTACCGCTCCCTGTGCGTGCAATAAGCGTCGCTTCGCCGTTGCCGACGGTCCCTATTAGCCGATGTTCTGACTGTTCACTCACTGTTACCGGCAAGTCGCATCTCACCCTGCCTTGGCTCTCAATCTCAAGGTCCAGTGATAGACTTGGTGAGCCAGTTATTTCCATTGTAATCGAGCCATTACCTACACTCACGTTATTATCATTCCCAGGAGTTAACTCACCCTCGAATGAAATACCTCCATTGCCAACGCTCAAAATAAAGAACCCTGTTGCATCTGTTATACTTATATCGCCGTTGCCGGTGTTCATCCAGAATGACCCTGCTGCACCTGTCGCCTTGATGCTACCGTTGCCGATATTTAAATTATAAGAACCTTCTATATCACTCATGGTGATACTACCGTTACCGGTATTCCCCGTAATATCGCCATTGGTCTCCTGTAGCTTTATTGACCCGTTGCCAGAATTCACCTGTCCTGACGCTTGCACATCGGTTACATCCACATTGCCGTTCCCTGTAATTAATACAAACTCGGTGTTTTCGGGTACGGTGACAGTGACGTTTGCTCTACTACCGGTTTCGGTCTCTGCGATAATCGTTATCACGTCGCCTACCTGTGCGACCGTGTAATCAATTCTATCGGGGTTTTTCAAGTCAGCCGTGATAGCAATCTGACCCTCCGTGCCTACAACGAGATTCACATTCCCGTTGCCAACGGTAACCTCTACCGAAGGATTTGGCCCTACGGAGAAGTTGTTAATCCGGGTTTCTGTGGGTGCACAGCCTACCAGTACCACCGTGCTGAGTAAGACCAGAGTCAGGATTACGGTTACAATTACTTTCTTCACGTCAAGCTCACCTCCTAACTACCATCAGATTTATCTTGCTAACAACTGCGGTTATCCTACACACCTGTTGCCGGTATGTCAATGCCTGACATAAGTACACGTTTGAGGGACGTTCAAATAACTAGGGTGTTGAGAAGTGAATGGGTCTGATAAGAGGTTAGAGTAGGATTATGCTACCTTTAAATTGAATAACAGTCGTTGTTCTTAAACCTATTGTACCCGGACCCGGATTTCCTCGGGCGTGACGTTTTCTATATAGAGGTCGACACCGTCAATTGTGACATCCTGTTTCCTTTTGGGGAAGTACAGGTTCCAGGAGTATCCCCGGTATCCCGATGTCTTAATCTGAACAATTGAGAAGACATCTTCGGAGGACATCCCTGCATAGGCAATGTGGTCTTTGCCCCTTTTTAGGTGAAACCGCTCACCGATACTTAGTGTTATTGTTTTGTCCATGTTGCCTCAGTGGTCATATCCCGATATGGGGATTAAAGCCTCTCGTCCGGCTCTTCGGTTCCGTCTCCCTCTTCCTGTTCCAGAGCCAGTTCTTCATCTAGTTGTTCCTTGAGGCGGGCTGCCCTGGGGTAGCCTATCTGTAAACGCCGCTGCAGGAAGGATGTTGAGATATTCCCATGTTCTTTGGCCAGTTGCTTGGCTGCTTCGAGCAGTGAGTCCTTAGGCGCTTCTCGTATCTTGCGAGCCGACGGCGAGCGCAGGTCCTCCTCGATTTGCAGTGGTGCCATATCACCCAGTTTCTGGCTCCCCCAGAAGTAGACCAGCCGCTCAGTCTCGGAGTCGGAGACAAAGCAGCCCTGCAGGCGCTTCGGTTTGGCTGCCTCGGTGGGCATAAAGAGCATATCGCCTCTGCCCAGCAGCTTTTCGGCGCCGGCACCATCGAGAATTGTGCGGGAGTCTACCTGGGAGGTGACGGCGAAGCTGATGCGGGTGGGAAAGTTGGCCTTGATGAGTCCGGTGACGACGTCTACTGACGGTCTCTGTGTTGCTACGATGAGGTGAATACCGACGGCTCGTGACAGCTGGGCCAAGCGGCACAGGATGTGCTCTACCTCGTCGAAACCGGCCATCATAAGGTCGGCCAGTTCATCGATAACGAGTATTATATAGGGAATCTTATCCGGCCCCTGTTTATTCTTGTTATAACCCTCGATATTGCGTGCCCCGCTCCTGGCCAGTTGCTGGTACCGCTTGTCCATCTCGTAATTAAGCCAGCGCAGCGAGTCCAGGGCCTTATCGGTCTTGACAATGACAGGGACAGCCAGGTGCGGTATGCTGTTGAATGGTGTCAGCTCCACCCTCTTGGGGTCGATCATAATAAGGCGCAGGTCGTTGGGCGTGTTGTGCAGCAACAGGCAGCAGATTAGGGAATTCAGGCAAACGGTCTTGCCGCTGCCGGTGGCCCCTGCGATGAGTAGATGAGGCATCCTGCCGAGGTCGGCTGCTTCGGCTTCACCACCGGCGCCTTTGCCCAGTGCCACTGCTAATTGCGAGCGGCTTAATATCTTCTGAAAGGCGTTGGTCTCGATGACACCACGTAGATTAACGGCACTGAAAACGATATTGGGAACCTCAATACCAACTACTGATTTACCTGGTACAGGCGCCTCAATCCTGATACTGGGTGATGCCAGCGCCAGTGCCAGGTCATTAGACAGGGATGTAATACGTTCTACCTTTACCCTTGTCCGCGAGACCTCCCTGGTTGTTACGTGGATATTACCGTCCTTGTCTTTTTGGCGTACCTCCTTCGTCCTCCGGTCCCAGCCCGGTTCCACACCGAACTGGGTGACAGTGGGCCCAGCGTTTATCTGGACTACTTTAGCATCCACGCCGTAGCTGGCGAGGGCTTCTTCTATTAGCCTGGCCCGCTGCATGTTATCCGCATCGCTAAAGGCCATGTCGCCCCCTTTATCAAGGATGTCGATCGGGGGCAGCCGCCAGCCATCAATCGTAATCGCGGCAGGCTCACCGTATTTCTTCCACACGTCCTGGGCCACCTGGCGTAGCTCTGGTTGAGGTTGTGGCTGACGGGCCACAGGAGCTGTTGGCTTGGCTGCGGTTGGCCTGGGTGAGGGTGTTATTATTGGGGGTGCTTGCTTCTTCTGGGGAGGTGGAAGTGTTTTGGCCACAACTGGTCGCTTTGGCCGGTTACGCCACCACCGTATCGGTTTTAGGAAGGCATAATAAATGACTTCCGGGAAGGCGAGAATGATACCTACAACAAAAAAGGCAGCGATTCGGAGATAGCTACCTACTCCTGGTTGCCTGGTGATGCTTGAACCAAAACTACCGCCCAGGTCATAAAAGGCCAGTATTCCCCAAAGGGCTATGATGATAAATGCAATGCCCAGCCACAGGTTCCAGCTATGCCACAGCAGAGACAACTGGCGTTGTTTCAGCAGCACTCCCAGGACCAGGATAGCTAAGGCGACGAATAATATGCCCCACTCAAGTGTGTCCCAGATATTGCTCGCGGTACTACCGACCCAGGCAGTGATGTCTTCCCAGAAGATGGCCAGTGGGACAACCAAGATAACTATCGCTATAGCACTAAATACCAAACCCCATCGTGACCGGCTCTGAGGCTGCTCTTTTGGTATATTCCTGGGTGTTTTTCTAGTTTGGGTCTTCTTCTTAGCCATGTGACTCCGTGCATAGAGATTAAATTTAAAGTTATACCTTCACCATGAAGGGAAGGACCATGGGACGGCGCTTTGTCTGCTCGTAGTAAAACTTATTCAGTGTATCCCTCACCTTGGCGTTGACGAAGCTCCATTGCGCTGAGCGGTCGCCACCACGGTCGAGGACACGGGCAACCAGTTCACAGCTCTCGTCCAGCATCTTTCTGGCTTCCCTGGTATCGACAAAGCCCCGTGATACAATATCCGGGCGGCCCAATAGCTTACCCGTCTGCCGGTTGACGGTGATAATTACCACCACGATTCCGTCTCGTGAGAGCATCTTCCGGTCGCGGAGCACGACAGTACCGATGTCACCAACACTCAGGCCGTCAACATAGACATTGCTCGAGGTAACCCTACCAGCCAGCTTAGCTGCGTCCGGCTCAATCTCAAGGACTTCGCCGTCTTCCATGACAAAGATGCCTTCACGGGGGATACCGATTGATTCCGCCAGCTTGGCATGTTGACTGAGGTGCCGGTACTCGCCGTGGATGGGAACGAAGTATTTTGGCTTGACCACGTTCAATAGCAGTTTTAGCTCTTCCTGGCTGCCATGCCCGTGGACGTGCACCGGGGCTATTGCACTGTAGACCACATTGGCCCCCTGCTTCAGCAGGTTGTCCATTGTCTTGGCAACCAGTGCCTCATTGCCCGGAACTGGTGTTGCCGAAATCGCTACCGTGTCACCGGCGACTATGTGGACCTGGCGATGGTCGCGGTTGGCCATACGTACCAGGGCCGATGTCGGCTCTCCCTGGCTTCCGGTGGTGACAAAGACAGTCTGGTCATGGGGTATTCGTTTTATTTCGTCGAGTCGGCCCAGGATACCATCAGGAGCGTGGAGATAGCCCAGTTCCAACGCCATGCGTACGATATCACTCATGTTCCGTCCGATGATGAAGACCCGGCGTCCGTACTTGGCGGCTGAGTCAATCACCTGCTGAATCCGGGACACGAGCGATGAGAATGTGGTGATAATTACCCTTCCTGGTGCCTCTGACATAATACGATCCAGGGCTTCTCCGACCACTCTTTCCGATGGCGTGTAGCCCGGTAGCTCTGAGTAGGTGGAATCGGAGAGGAGCAGCAGGACCCCTTCGCTGCCCAGCCGTGCTAGTCGTGACAAGTCGGTGGGTGCCCCATTGACCGGGGTATGGTCCAGCTTGAAATCACCGCTGTGGACTATCGTGCCGAGAGGAGTTTTGATAATGAGACCGGTGGCATCCGGGATGCTGTGGCAGACCGGAAAAAACTCTACCCGAAACCTTCCGAGTGTTATTGTCTCCCCGGGTGATACTATCCTGAGGTCGGCACCGGCGAGTGCCTTTCGCTCCTTGAGCTTGACTGATATCAGGCCGTTAGTAAGCTTGGTGGAATACACAGGCACTCCAAGCTGGGGTAGGATATATGGGAGGGCACCAATGTGGTCCTCATGGCCATGTGTGACCAGCATTCCCTTCATTTTGTCTCGTCTCTCCAGCAGATAGCTGATATCGGGGATTACCAGGTCGACACCCAGCATCTCCTCTTCGGGGAACATCAAGCCGGCATCAATGACGATGATGTCATCCTCATACTCGATGACCATCATGTTCTTGCCGATTTCACTCAGCCCACCGAGGGGGATTATTCTTAGTTTCGGTTTGGCCATGATGCTAGACCTCAAACATATTGAGCTGCTTTGCCTGTGGTTCGGCTTCTGGCATATCAGGGGTTTTTGTCAGAAGTGATGGAATCTTGTGCATATCCTCTTCGATTGTGCGGCGCAGGCTCTGCTGGTGCAGGGCAGCTGCTGGGTGGTACATGGCAAAGCAGATGATGTCATTCCATTTTTGAGCGGTACCGTGAATTTTGCTGATGGTTTTTCCCGGAAAGAACCTTGCCATTGAGTAGCGGCCTAGTGTGACAATTATCTTGGGACGGATTATCTCAATCTGACGATCCAGCCACCGGCTGCAGTTGTTAATCTCGGTGGGCAGGGGGTCGCGGTTGCCTGGTGGCCGGCATTTAATTACATTGGCGATGTAGACCTGGCGGCGGTTCAGATTGATAGAGGCTAGCAGCTCGTCCAGGTATTTACCCGCCGGCCCGACAAAGGGGCGTCCCTGCTGGTCTTCGTGCCAGCCCGGCCCCTCGCCGATGAATAGTATGTCGGCATCCTCGGCACCTTCGCCAGGAACAGCATTGGTCCGGGTTTTAGCAATCTCGCATAAGTGGCAGCGAGTAATTTCCTCGTTGAGCTCAGTCAGTGCTGACATTGGTCTGGTTAGACGACATAAGTTTTGACAATCATAGCACGGCCACTCGTGCAAGTCAATCTGATCGGTGTCAAACAGCGCATTGCCGGAATGACAAATGGTGGCGAACGGGAAGCCCTTTTATTGTTGACACCAACATGGTACCATTGTAGACTTCATTGGGGAGGAAAAATGAGCCTAAGAGACATTGACCCGGAGACAAGTCGTATCATTGGACTCGAGAAGAAGCGACAGACGGAAACAATTAGCCTGATTGCTTCTGAGAACCATGCCAGTCGAGCAGTGCTGGAGGCGCAGGGTAGTATCTTCACAGACAAATACGCTGAGGGCTATCCCGGCCAGCGGTATTACGGCGGTTGTGAGAATGTGGATATGCTGGAAGATCTGGTAATTGAGCGGGCCAAAGAGCTGTTTCACGCTGAGCATGCTAATGTCCAGCCGCATGCCGGGGCCCAGGCCAACATGGCTGCCTATTTTGCCCTGCTTGAACATGGCGATACTGCTATGGGAATGAAGCTGGCTCACGGTGGGCATCTCACTCACGGCGAAAAGGTGAGTTTCTCGGGCAGGTTGTACAACTTTATCAGGTACGGCGTTGACCGTGAAACTGAGAGAATTGACTATCAGGAGATAGAGCAGCTGGCACTCAAACACCGCCCAAGATTGATTGTTGCTGGGGCCAGTGCTTACCCCCGGATAATTGACTTTGAGCGCTTGCGCAGCATTGCTGACACAGTTAGTGCTAAACTCCTGATAGATATAGCCCACATCGCCGGTCTGGTAGCCGTAGGGCTCCATCCCAGTCCGGTGCCATATGCCGATGTTGTCACCTCGACTACCCATAAAACACTGCGAGGTCCACGGAGCGGGTTCATCCTATGTCGCAAAGAGCTGGCGTCGGTGATAGACGCTGCCGTTTTCCCCCGAATGCAAGGTGGCCCCCTGGTGCATGCTATCGCTGCTAAAGCAGTCTGCTTCCACGAAGCCATGCAGTCGGATTTCGAGGATTATCAGCGGGCTACCCTGAGGAATGCCTCTGTTCTCGCTGATGAACTACAGCGGCTGGGGCTACGTCTCGTCTCCGGCGGGACAGACAATCATCTGGTACTGGTAGACCTGACAACCATGAACGTCACTGGCTTGCAGGCTGAGGTCGCTTTGGAGCAGGCTGGCATTGTCACCAATCGGGACCCTATTCCCTTTGATAAGCGCTCACGTAGGGTGACCAGTGGTATCAGGCTGGGTACACCAGCGGCAACCACGCGTGGCCTTGGTCCGGATGAAATTAAGCGGCTGGCAGCGTTGATGGTGCGGGTACTCAGCAATATTGATGATGCCAGCGTTGCCAGAGAGGTCAAAGAGGAAGTATGCCAGATAAGTACCCGTTTTCCGGTACCGGGCGTTTTTGATTAGTATCGCTGGATAACATAAGCCCCCTCCCTGTAAAGGGAGGGGGCTTTTTCCTTTTTAGTGACTTAAGAAGGTGTTATTAGGTGTAGTTCTCTCGCTGGAAGATGGTGGCCATTCCCTGTCCGCCACCAACGCATAGGGTCGCCAGTCCCCATTCAAGGTCGCGACGGACCATTTCGTGGGCGATGACGGCAGCCTGTCTTGAACCGGTCATGCCCAGAGGATGACCGATAGCGATGGCTCCACCCTTAGGATTGAGCTTCTCCACCTCTTTGTCAGTGAAGCCCAGCTCGCGCATGCTGTAGACTACCTGGCAGGCGAAGGCTTCATTGATCTCGATAATGTCGAAGTCCGAAAGCTTCATACCAGTTCGCTTCAGGATTTTCTGAGTGGAGGGGACCGGGCCGATGCCCATCACTGTGGGGTCAACGCCGACCATTACCGCGTGCCGGAAGGTGCACATCGGTTTGTAGCCAAGCTCTTTGGCCTTTTCCTTGGACATCAGGAGCACTGCACCGGCACCATCACTCCTGGGGCAGGAGTTGGCAGCGGTTACCAGACCGTCCTCGCGATACGCGGGCGGCACTGCGGCGATTCTCTCCAGGGACGTCCCTCGGCGGGGGCACTGGTCAACTTCGATGGCCTCACTGGAGCCGTCCTCGTAGTTGATGGTGATGGGGACAATCTCGTCCTTGAAGAGTCCGGCATCCTGGGCGGCAATTGCTTTCTCGTGGCTGGTCAGGGCAAAGGCGTCCGAGTCTTCTTTGCTGATGCCGTAGCGCATTGACAGCTCCTCAGCGGTACGGCCCATGTCGTAAATCCACATCGGGACGTCTGGGGGTAAGAAAGCCGGCATGATATTAGCCTTTTTCCAGTCCGGGGGATATTCTCCCTCATCCTGTCCACCAAGGAGGCGTGATAAGTCCCCGCCTCCACCACCAGCACCACGCCTGCCTATCTGCGACGGTGGTACCGGGCCACGGCGGTCCATCGTCTCCAGTCCGCCGGCAATGATGATGTCGGCATCGTCATTAATGATGTAGTGGGCGGCTACGGCTATAGCATTGGAAGCAGAAGCACACTGCCGGGCAGTGTCACTGGCGGCGACTGACTGTGGCAGTCCGGCAATCAAGACGGTATTTCTTGTCATGGCATTACCAATGGTTGCTGCCGAGCCGACAACCACTTCGTCAATCAGGTTTGGGTCCAGCTTGTTCCTTTCAATTATTGCGTTCAGTACTGGAACCATCAGGTCGTTGGGGCCAATAGCTCGATATACCCCACGATCTCCTGCACGGCCGATTGCCGACCGGCATGCGTCCACTATGACGGCTTCTTTCATTGTCTCTCCTTCCCTGAATTATGATTACAGGTAAGACTGATTTACCAAGTTCGACTATAGCATATCTACCTTATTTTCAGCAAGTCAAGAAGTACTATAACTCCGCGTGTCCTGAGACCTCCCGGAATTAGGGGGTGAGGATGGTTGTCGATAGTGATATAATAGCCTTACAGCGCAGGTATTGAAGAATATCGGGAAAGGAAGTGTTTATGGATGATTTGAAAGTGTTCACCGGGAATGCCCATCCTGCCCTGGCCAAGGCGATTGCCGATTATCTTGGTATGCCGTTGGGCCGGGCCGAGGTTTTTGAGTTTGCCAACGAGAATATATTCGTACGAATTTTAGATAATGTTCGCGAAAGGGACACTTTCGTTGTCCAGCCTATCTGTTCACCGGTCAATAAAAGCCTGGTAGAGTTGCTTATCATGATTGATGCCCTTAAGAGGGCATCGGCCAGCCGCATTACTGCGGTGATACCTTATTATGCTTACGGACGTTCTGACCATAAAGACCAGCCTCGTGTGCCGATAACAGCGCGGCTGGTAGCTGACCTGCTGACCACCGCCGGGGCCAACCGAGTGCTTGCTATGGACTTGCACGCTGCCCAGATTCAGGGCTTCTTTAGTGTGCCGGTTGACGAACTCACAGCTCTGACGCTGTTGAGTGATTACTTCAAGAAAAAAGCGATTAAAGACCTGGTGGTAGTGGCTACCGATATTGGCATCTCCAAGCGTGCGCGCGATATGGCGGCTAGATTAGACGCGCCGTTGGCCATTATTGAGAAACGCCGCCTGGGAAACACTGACAGGACTGAAATACTCAATGTAATCGGGGATGTCGAGGGAAGACCGGCTCTCGCCTTCGACGATGAGATTCTGACAGGGGGCTCTATTCTCAACGCGGTCGATGCCGCATTAAAAGGAGGAGCCACCGAGGCATATATCTGCTGTACCCATGCCTTGTTCACTTCTCCATGGTCGGATAGAATCATCGCCAGTCCGGTAAAAGAGGTTGTTGTCACCGATACGGTGCCAATATCCGACGGGAAAATGCTTGATAAGCTTACCGTTCTACCCATTGCCCCATTGTTGGGGGAGGCTATCCACCGTATCCACACCGGAATATCCGTAGGAGCGATGTTTGAGTAGTAACGAGAAGATGGTAGAGGTGTATCGGGCGGTGGGGGAGGCAGAGGCGCAGATAATAAAAAGCTTGCTTGATAGCTATGGTATACCTTCTCTGTTGAAATCAACGGCGGCGCCTTCGGTGCATGCCTTTGTCGCGGACGGCATGGGTGAGGTTAGGGTTATGGTCTGGCAATCAACGGCGGAGGAGGCGCGGGAACTAATTCGAGGGAGTAGCGATGCCTAAGTGGTTGAGTGGACTGCTCGACTCTAACGAGAAAGAACTGAAACGGCTTCAGCCGGCGGTACAGGGGATAAACGAGCTCGAACCAGAGTTTGAACGGCTTAGTAATGATGAGCTTCGTGCCAAGACGGAGGAGTTCAAGCGGAGTTATCAGGCCGGTGTTACGCTGGACGAACTCTTGCCGGTGGTCTTTGCCGCTGTTCGCGAGGCTGCTAAACGTACTCTGGGACAGCGTGCCTTTAATGTCCAGCTGATGGGCGGTATCGTCCTGCACCAGGGTAAGATAGCCGAGATGAAGACCGGTGAAGGTAAGACACTGGTAGCCCCCTTTCCCCTCTACCTTAACTCTCTTGTAGGCCAGGGCTGCCATCTTGTCACCGTGAATGACTACCTTTCCAAACGTGACCCTCAGTGGATGGGCCCTATTTTTCATGCCCTCGGTGTCAGTGTTGGCAGCATTCAGCACGATGAGAGCTTTATATATGACCCCGATTATGAGTCGGAAGACCAGACGTGGCGGTTCATGAGACCGGTGTCCCGCCGTGAGGCCTACGCGGCTGATATTACCTATGGCACCAATAACGAATTCGGCTTTGATTACCTTCGTGATAATATGGTTGTTGACCTGTCTCGATGTGTCCAGCGTCCCTTGCACTATGCCATCGTGGATGAGGTGGACAATATCCTGATTGACGAGGCACGCACACCGTTAATTATCAGCGGTCCGGCGGAGGAGGCTGAGCAGAAATATCAGGTCTTCGCTCGGCTGGTGCCACGCCTACGCCAGGACGAAGATTTTGCCATAGATGAGAAACGGCGCTCGATAAGCCTCACTGATAACGGCATCACCAACGTAGAACGGGCGTTGAGTAGTGACGGGATGCTGCAGTCGCCCAATCTTTACGACCCTTCGAATGCTTCACTGACCCGATACCTCGATAATGCCCTCAAGGCCCAGTTCCTCTTCCGCAGGGATGTCGATTACGTGGTCAGGGATGGCCAGGTGGTCATCGTCGATGAGTTCACCGGTCGCCTCATGCCGGGTCGGCGCTATTCTGGAGGACTGCACCAGTCGATTGAGGCTAAAGAGCGGGTCCAGGTGAAACGTGAGAGCATGACGTACGCCACCATCACCTTTCAGAACTACTTCCGCATGTATGAGAAGCTGGCCGGCATGACGGGTACCGCCGTCACCGAAGCCGAGGAGTTCCACAAGATTTACAAACTTGAAGTGGTGGTTATTCCCACAAATAAGCCTATGATTCGTGATGACTTCTCCGACCAGATTTATAAGGACGAGGACACCAAGTTCAAAGCCGTCGTCCGGGAAGTGGAACAACTGCATCAGGAGAAACGGCCGATACTCATCGGTACGGTATCGATTGAGAAGTCGGAAGACCTGAGCGACCGTTTTCGTCGGAAGGGTATACCACATCAGGTACTCAATGCCAAGCAACACGAGAAAGAGGCAGGTATCATTGCTCAGGCCGGACGTGCTGGGGCTGTGACAGTGGCCACCAATATGGCCGGGCGTGGTGTTGATATCGTACTCGGTGGTAATCCCGAGAGCAGAGACCAGGGGGAGTGGCAGAAAGAGCATGACGAGACAATAAATCTCGGCGGGCTCCATATCATCGGTACGGAGCGCCACGAGGCGAGGCGGATTGATAACCAGCTCAGGGGTAGAGCCGGACGGCAGGGAGACCCCGGCAGCTCCCGCTTCTACGTGTCTTTAGAGGACGAAGTCATGAAGCGCTTCGGTGGCGACCGTATCAAGGGCATCATGGAGTGGGCCGGAATGGACGAGGATACCCCCATTGAGAACAGGCTGGTTAACCGCTCAATTGAGGGTGCACAGGTACGGGTGGAGGGCTACAACTTCGATATCCGTAAGCACCTGGTTGAATATGATGACGTGATTAACCAGCAGCGTGGAATCATATACGGTGAGAGGCATAAGATTCTGAGTGGCGCCGATCTCAAGGCCAATATCCTGTCGATGGTGACTGATGAGGTCAGGGGTATTGTCGCCACCCACGTCGAAGGCGAACGTGACGAGGAGAGTATGGCCAACCTGCTTGCCGACGTTTCCACCATCTTCCCGCTACCACCGGAACTCACTGCCGATACTCTTATCGAGATGAGACCGGGTCAGATTGAGGACACTCTTATTGAGCAGGCGGAGGCCCTCTACGAGCAGAAGGAGCAGGAACTCGGTGCCGATAACATGAGGATGCTGGAGCGTCTGATGATGCTCCGTATCATTGACGGTCTCTGGGTGGAGCATCTTACCGAGATGGACCACATGCGGCGTGGCATCGGGTTGCAGTCCGTTGCCCAGCGGGACCCGCTAGTTGCCTATAAGCGGGAGGGTGCCGCTCAGTTCGATGCCCTCATGGACACGATACATCATGATGTTGTCCATTCTGTTTACCATGTCAATCTGACCAAGCAACCAGTAAAAAGGAAGGTGTCGGCGGCCATGGCCAAGATGGTCGCCGGACGGGGTGACGATGGCCCGAAGCAGCCACAAAAGGTGAAGGTGGCTGGCAAGAAGGTGGGGCGCAACGACCCCTGCCCCTGCGGCAGCGGCAAGAAGTATAAGTACTGCTGCGGCAGGTAGAATCTGGCTCGTATCATGGAAAACACTGAAATCGCCGCTGTCTTCCGGGACATAGCTGACCTTCTGGAGAAGAAGAAGGAAAACTGGTTCAAGATAAGGGCTTACCGCAAAGCAGCCGATTCCATCGGGGGGCTGACGGTACCGGTGGGGCAGCTGGTCGATGAGGGGAGATTGAAGGAGGTGCCGGGAGTGGGGGAGGCCATTACCAAGAAAATCACCGAGCTTGTCACCACTGGCAGGCTCGAATTCTATGAGAAGCTGAAGGCGGAGATGGGGGAGGGGACAGATTGAGCAGCCCGAGTAGCCAGGCGGTTATGCAGTTGTTTGCTCCCAGGGCTGCCATCCAGCATCTGGAGAAGTCGATTGCTGACGGCAAGGAATGGTATATTGCCCTCCTTGAGGCGATCGCCCTCTGGGACTGCCCTGAGGAGACTCACAACGGGCGTATCTATCGCTACCTGATTGCCGGTGAGGCCCTCGACTGGATGATGCTAGCCGAGCGACTGATTGAGGCGGTCGATAGCAGGTTGCCGGAGGACGAGAAGCTCGACTTCCTCTTTAACGGAAGGTTCCCAGTTGACATAACTAACAAGCAGTTCAAGCAGCTCATCGGTATTGCCCGCTATCACCAGTACCTTAACTACTTCTACGGTGTAACCGTCGAGGAGGCACTATTCTGGGCGGTGCAGGACGAGGTACGCAAGGAAAGAAGGGTCTCTGGTTTTACCAGAGAGCAGGACCCCTCCAATGAGGTATATCGGCGGGTCTACCGGCAGGGTCGGGAAGTGCTGCTGAAGAGCTTCCGCAAGGAGAACGGCTACCGCCACCTGAAGTCGACTACTCTCCTCGAGATGAAGGAATTCACCTACTGGCTGTTCAAGTACCGACTGAAACACAGTGACAAGGCAAGGATAGCCAGTGACACCAAGAAAGCTCTGGACTGGCTGAATACCAACGGCCTCTCAGGGCAACCACTCAAATCCTAGCGAAGAATCAGCAGTAATTAACCCAGCCTCTCCAGCTCCTGCCTCAGTCTCTCCGCCCGGTCCTTTTTCTCCGCCAGCCGTCCACGTTCTTTTTCGATAACAGTCTCCGGGGCTTTGCTGAGGAACGTCTTATCGCCTAGCCTGGCCTCAAGGCGGGTAATCTCCATGTCAGCCTGTTCTATTTCCTTACCGAGCCGCTCTCGTTCAGCCGCCACGTCGACCATGCTCTCCATGGGGATGACAACCTCAGTCTCTTTCAGCACCAGCACCAGAGAGTTGTCACCTGTCTTACTGGCTACCCGGCTTTCATGGAAACTGACCGGTCTTGCTCGTGCCAGGGCCTCGACTGATGCCGCGTGTGTGGATAACGCCGATGTCAGCTCACCACCATATATACGGGCTTCAATCCACCGTGACGGTTCTACCTTATGCTCCGCGCGGACATTACGGATGGAGCGCACCAGCTCAATGACCGTTTCCATGATGCGTTCGGCCTCAGGGTCGGTGCCGCTTTCGTCGGTGGTGGGGTAGGGGGCGATCATAATTGACTCCGCTTCCTGCCAGTCAGTCGGCAGGAGCTGCTTAAGGTGCTGCCAGAGCTCCTCGGTAATGAAGGGCATATACGGGTGGAGCAGTCGTAATGATGTCTCGAGGACGTGTATCAGGACAGGTAAAGGTGACACTGATTCATTGGTGCCAAGGCGGTTCTTGCTGAGTTCAATATACCAGTCGCAGAACTCGCCCCATAGGAAATCGTGTATCTGCCGCAGCGCCTCCCCGAACTGGAACTCCTCAAGCAATCCGGTGACATTGGCTATGGTGCGATTTAGCCTGCTCAGTATCCAGCGGTCCTCGGTGGGAAGCTGCCCCCACTTGATTTCAAGGTCGGTTAGACCGGGCTCGATACTCCTCACCACGAAGCGGGTGGCATTCCACAGCTTGTTGGCGAAATTACGCCCCGCTTCTATCTTGACGGGTGATAGCTTGCTATCGTTCCCCGGTGTTATCCCAGTGGTCATGGCGAAACGCAGACTATCGGTTCCGTATTCGTCCATAACGTCAACCGGATTGACCACGTTGCCTTTAGTCCTGCTCATCTTCACGCCCTTTTCATCCCGTATCAGGCCGTGCAGGTAGACGGTGTGGAAGGGAATGTCGCCCATGTGCTCAAAGCCCATCATTATCATTCTGGCTACCCAGAAGAAAATGATGTCATAGGCGGTCTCCATCACGGAGGTCGGGTAGAAGTAACGCAGGTCTTCGGTATCGTCAGGCCAGCCGAGTGTTACGTGTGGCCATAATGCCGAGCTGAACCAGGTATCAAGGATGTCCGGGTCCTGCTCGATATTGGCGGAGCCGCACTTGCTGCATGTTTTGGGCTCATCAATGGCCACCGTTATCTCATCGCAGTCCTGGCAGTACCAGACCGGGATGCGGTGTCCCCACCAGAGCTGGCGGCTGATGCACCAGTCACGGATATTCTCCATCCAGTTAAGGTAGACCTTGGTAAAGTGGTTTGGGAGAATGGTGATTCGTCCGTCTAGGACGGCCTCTATCGCCGGTTCTGCCAGAGGCTTGGTACTGACGAACCACTGCTTGCTTGCTAGTGGCTCGATGACCGTCTCACAGCGCTGGCAGTGCCCCACGGCGTGACTATAAGGCTCTATCTTCACCAGCAACCCTTCCTTCTCCAGGTCGGCCACAATTGCCTCACGGCAGGCAAAGCGGTCGAGTCCCTGGTAGGGCCCGGCGTTCTCATTCATGGTGGCATCGTCGTTAAGGATATTTACCAGTGGCAGGCCCTGGCGCTGAGCGACCTCGAAGTCCACCGGGTCATGGTTCGGTGTAATTTTGACGGCGCCGGTACCGAATTCGGGGTCGACCGCCTCGTCGGCCACGATAGGTATTTCCCGGTTGACGGCTGGTAGAATAGCTTTCTTACCGATTAAGTGCTTGAAACGCTCATCGTTGGGATTGACGGCTACGGCAGTGTCACCAAGTATCGTCTCTGGTCGGGTAGTGGCCACGGTAATGAAATCATCACTATCAACCAGGTGATAGCGGACATACCATAGATTACCTGTCAGGTCTACATGGTCGGTCTCGAGGTCGGAGATAGCCGTGGAGCAGCGAGGGCACCAGTTAACGATTCTTTCTCCTCGGTAGATGAGCCCCTTTTCGTAGAGTCGGACGAAAGCGGTGAGTACTGCTCTAATCGAGTCCTCATCCATGGTGTAGCGCGCACGACTCCAATCACACGAAGCCCCGAGTCTACAGTGTTGCTCCGTGATAGTCTGCCGGCACTCTGCCGCCCACTGTCTCATCCTCTCGAGGAATTTTTCCCGGCCCAATTGAAATCGGTCTGTACCCTCTTCAGCCAGCATTTGTTCCATCACGACGTGAGCAGCGATGCTGGCATGGTCAACCCCGGGTAACCAGAGTGACGGCTCGCCCTTCATCCGGTGCCAGCGAGTCATAATGTCTTGTAGTATTGCGCCTAAGGCGTGGCCAACGTGGGCTTCACCGGTGAGATTGTCCGGTGGCATGATGATGACGAAGGGCTTTCTATTATTGTCTATCTCGGGTTTGAAGTAGTCCTTCTCCATCCAGAACTCGTACCACTTGGACTCAACCTTATCGGCCTGATAAGCCTTGGGCATCTCTGGTTCAACTTGTGGGGTCTGTGTCATGCTTGCTTCTCCCGGAATTGTTTCTTTTTAGTCACCCTCACCCCCTGTGTCCCCTTCAGTGAGAACCCTTCAGGGTGAACCCCTCTCCCTCAAGGGAGAGGGGGAGGGTTTATAGAGAGGGGGCTTCACCCCCTCTTAAACTCCCCCTACGGCGATGTCTGGGGTAGCTTTCTCGGTGTTCAGTCCTTTTTACCTTCCAATATTGTCACCACTCTGTCCAGAATTACGTCAGAGACCTCCCGTTTGGTCATCAGGGGCAGGTCTTCGGTCCTGCCATCACTATAGAGCAGGGTGACTTTATTCGTGTCCGTACCGAAACCGCTGTCGGCAGCGGTGACGTCATTGGCGCAGATGAACTGCAGACGCTTTTCCTTCAGTTTCTTCTGGGCGTTCTCCAGTAAGTTCTCCGTCTCGGCAGCAAAACCAATCTTGATAAAAGTATCAGGAAGTTCCAGCAAGAAATCTTCAGTCCCCACCAGTCCGAGGGATACCTTACCCCTCTCTTTCTTGATCTTTTGGTCGGTCTGCTGGGCCATCCGAAAATCCGATACTGCGGCAGCCATTATCAAGGCATCAGCCCGCTTGGTAGTCTCAATGACTGCCTCTTTCATCTCCGCTACCGATTCAACGTTGATGACCTCGATGCCTGCTGGGGCTGGCACAGAAGTTGCCGCTGCTACCAGCACCACGGTGGCCCCTCTGTCCCGGGCCGCCTCGGCCAGGGCGAACCCCATCTTGCCTGAGGAGCGGTTGCCAATATAGCGTACCGGGTCGATTGCTTCCCGGGTACCGCCGGCGGTAACGACGATGCGCCTCTGGGCCAGGTCTCCATTCCTGCCAAGCACCTGCTTGATGGTACTGATGATGTTGCTCACCTCGGCAAGGCGTCCCATGCCCAACATTCCTTCGGCCAGTCTGCCATATTCCGGGCCAACGATGGTAAATCCCCTTGCCTTCAGCTTGGTGATGTTCTCCTGCGTGATGGAATTCTGCCACATATTGACGTTCATTGCGGGTGCTACGATAACCGGCGCCTCGGTGGCCAGGACGGTGCAGGTGAGCATATCATCGGCGATGCCTGCCGCCAGCTTGGCGATGATATTGGCGGTTGCCGGGGCGATAACAACGATGTCGGCAGCCTCTGCCAGAGCAATATGCTCGACACTGAACTCGGATGATAGCTCGAACATACTGGTAACTACTGGCCAGTGGGTCAGGGCACGGAAAGTGAGTGGGGAGACGAATTCGGTAGCCGATTCCGTCATGATCACGTTAACTTCCGCTTCGGCCTGGGTCAGTTTGCTGGCCAGGTCTGCCGC
This sequence comes from Dehalococcoidia bacterium, assembly GCA_011170375.1. Classification (GTDB taxonomy): domain Bacteria; phylum Chloroflexota; class Dehalococcoidia; order Dehalococcoidales; family Fen-1064; genus W589. Next base: position 22,853 of record DUEV01000008.1, on the reverse strand, counting down.
CTTATAGGCAGCGATACCTCCGGTAACACCAAGTACGATTGTCATATCAGATAACATCTTGCTACCTCCCTACCAGTCTAAGTCTGGTTCATCTGATAGATTGCTCTCAGCCCGATTAGTGTGATATCGGGGTTGATGGTGTCGAAAATATTTGTTACGGGGGTTATGATATAGGCATGGCCACCGGTGGCAACCACGGTCGCCTTTGTTCCAAGTTCTCGTTGGATGCGCTCGATGATACCCTCAATTAGCCCGACGTAGCCGAAGACAATACCTGCCTGCATCCCAGCGATTGTGTTCGTCCCGATGGTCTGCTTTGGGGCGACTAGTTCTATGCGTGGTAAAGCGGCGGTGCGCGCATACAGGGCCTCGGCGGCATGGGCAATCCCAGGGGCGATGACACCTCCTATGAATTCACCTTCTTTGGATACGATGTCGAAGGTGGTCGCTGTCCCGAGGTCAACTATGATTACGGGTCCTTTGTAAAGAATGTGGGCTGCGGCGGTGTTGGCGATACGGTCGGGCCCCACCTCCCGAGGGTTGTCAAAGCGGATACTTACCCCAGTCTTAACACCCGGACCGACCACCAGTGGTGAAAGGCCGAAGTACCGTGGCAACAGGTATTGAAAGGTGGCGACTAGGGGTGGTACGGTGCTGCACAGGGCTATGCCGGTGATATCAGAAGTCTTCAGGTTCTTATGGTTGAATGCGTTGAGGAGAAACATGGCGTACTCATCTGACGTCTTGTTAATGTCAGTTGCCATCCGCCAGGTATTCCGAAGCTCCTCGCCTTCAAATACTCCGAAGATAATATTAGTATTACCGATATCAATTGTCAGCAGCATGTTCTTCCTCTTCAACGTAGCTACTTTCGAGATCCTCTTTCAATTCTTGGATGACCATGGGCAGTACTGGTAATAAATCGCTGGCTATCATGCCGGCATCGCCAATATCTGCTCGGACTACTTCTCCGGCCTCGGCGTGGAGGTAGACACCACCGGCGGCTGCTTCTTCGGCTGCCAGGCCCTGTGCCCGCAACCCGGCGATAACTCCAGCAAGGACGTCACCAGTACCGGCCGATGCCAGTCCCGGATTGGCCATCGGGTTGATGTGGCAGCTTCCGTCCGGCGTGGCGATGACGGAATAGGCCCCCTTGAGGACGACTGTCTTCCCCCACTCCCCGGCCATCCTCCTGGTGATGCCTGTCCGGTCGGACTGTACTTCTTCGATAGAGACACCCACCAGCCGCGCCATTTCTCCGGGGTGTGGCGTCAGTATCGCATCGTCGTGCAGCTTTTGCCACCAGTTTGGGATTGTCGCCAGGATATTGAGGGCGTCGGCGTCTACCACCATGGGTAGCTGTGCCCGTTTGGAGCTGAGCAAGATGTCTTTTATGAAGGCTGTCGCCTCTTTACTCTGCCCCAACCCGCACCCTATTTGCAGGACGTCGTAGTTGCCGAGTTCCTGTTGAATCTGTTTGGCTGCGTTAGGGGAGACAATGCCAGGCCTCGCTTCCGTCAGCGGCAGGCAGGTTGTCTCGGTGAGCTTGGATGCCATGATGGGCTTGAGGCTGGCTGCTGTGGCCAGGGTTACCAGCCCTGCCCCGACCCGCATTGCCCCCATGCAGGCCAGGTAAGCGGCCCCGATGTACCGGTCCGAGCCAGCGACCACGAGGACACGGCCGAAGGTGCCCTTGTTGGCCAGGAATGGTCGTTCGGGGAGGTTCGACGCTACCCAGTCGTCGGTGATAAGCTCCACCGTTACCTGCTCAGCCAAATACGAGGGGATACCGATATCCGCCACTGTTATCTGCCCCGCCCTTTCTGCGCCGGAGGCATTAAACAGGCCCAACTTGGGGAATCCCAGCGTGATGGTGTCGTCCACATAGAGACACGCCGGGTCAGCCATTCCGGTGTCAGCGTTAAATCCGGACGGCACGTCGAGGGCGAAGGTATGCAGTGACGGGCGATTACGCTGGATATTACTTACCATGCCAAGAGCCTGCTGAAAAATACCCTCGAGATGGCGGTTCTGGCCGGTGCCGAATATGGCGTCAATCACGGCGCTGCACGATGATACTAGTTCGGAGAGCTGGCCAAGGCCCCCGTTCTGGGCGGTCTCGATGCAGGCAATGTCACGCTCCTGTACCAGCTTCAGGTTCGGGTCGCCATCCGGTCTCTGGGTAAAGAGGTATACACTGACCTTAGCTCCCCAGTCATGCAGGTAGCGGGCTGCCACCAGCCCATCCCCCCCGTTATTCCCCGGCCCTACCAGTACGAGGATGTTTTGTCGGTCGATGGCATCGAGCCTGAGCCTGACCTGCTCCGCTACCGCCTTGCCGGCATTTTCCATGAGGATGTTGGAAGGCAGGCCAATCTTGGCGCAGACCTCCTCTATCTGACCCATCTCCTCAACGGTCACGACTTTCATAACAGAACAACCCCGCACTTTTTGCAGACTCTTGTTTGAAGTGTAGCAACTAGAAAGGTTGCGGTCAAGATACAAGGGAGAATAAGGTGAAATTTAGCGAATTCAAGTGCGGTGGAGGGTTCGTTGGTAGACTCCGGCAAGGGGGACGCTTTCAAAGTCCCCCTTGCCGCATATTGTGGCTCTATTTGGGGGCGTCAGGGTTCTCGAAGATAACGGTCATGCCCTCTCCATCGCCGCAGCACTGCGTGGCCAGTCCGTAACGCTTGTTACTGCGCTTCAGTTCCTTGCAGACCGTCATCCACAGCCGGTTTCCGGTTGCACAGATGGGATGACCGATGCCTATGGACCCGCCGTTGACATTCACCTTCTCCTCGGGCATTCCAAGTTCCCTCATGCTGGTGACAACCTGGCAGGCAAAGGCCTCGTTGAACTCAATACGGTCTATCTGGTCCATCTCGAGGCCGGCGTGCTTGAGAGCCTTCGGGGTGGACACTACAGGACCCATCCCCATAATCTGCTGCTTGACGCCACCATTCCCCCAACCGATAATCCGTGCCAGGAAGTCAACTCCCAGCTTGAGGGCCATCTCTTCGGACATGAGCAGCTGGGCTGTCACGCCAGCATTGCGCGGACAGGAATTGCCGGCCGTAATCAGCAAGGGGCCGGGTTTATAGCTCACGATTCCCCTGACCGGCGGCAGAGTGGCCAGCACTTCCATGGTCGTGTTTGGTCTTACACCCTCGTCGCGGTCAAGGACAACCATCGGGCCTATTTCGTCCGGCACCCAATTCCCGTTTTCATCAAAGACCGGGTCCTCGACCTCGACAGGCAGGACCTCGTCCTTATAGATGCCGGCATCATAGGCCTTGGCCAGCTTGTGCTGGCTCCTCATGGAAAAGGCGTCTATCTCCTCACGGGTCAGGTCGTACATCTCGCATACGTTCTGGCCGGTCTGTGTCATCGAGGCGCCCGTCGGAGAGTCCAGAATGTAGTCCGGAATGGGTACCGAGAAGTAGTCGAAATGGTTCTCGGTCATGTCACGCTGTTCTTTGGTCAGCTGCCTGGACTTGGGGTTAGGGCCTTCTCTGCGGGTCGCGCCCGCTCCGCGTGGATTATCTAGCCTCTGCTGGTATGTTCCCATTCGCTCGGCACCGACGGAGATACCGCAATCATACTGGCCGAGCATGATGGCCATGCTGATGCGCATCGCGGTTTCCTGACTGGTGGCACACGCCCGTTCACTTGAGAAGTCGACCAACTCGGCGGGTAATCCGGCGAGATGACCAACACCGCGCGCCAGATTTCCACCTATACCCAAGTCTGTGACCATGTTCGGTTTGACCTTAGGGTTCCGCTCCAAAAGAGCTCTAATGAGGTACGCACCCAGGTCATCTAGGCGCGCCGCTTCAAGTTTGCCACGCCCGCCCTTGGAAAAAGCAGTCCGTACGCCATCAACGACAACTGCATTTCTTAGCTTCATGCTAACTCCTTAACATAATATTGTGCGGATTATTTGGGGGCGTCGGGGTTCTCGAAAATGACGGTCATGCCCTCTCCATCGCCACAGCACTGTGTGGCCAGTCCGTAGCGCTTGTTGCTACGCTTCAGTTCCTTGCAGACTGTCATCCACAGTCGGTTTCCGGTTGCAGAGATAGGATGGCCGATGCCTATGGACCCGCCGTTGACATTCAGCTTCTCCTCGGGCATGTTAAGCTCCTTCATGCTGGTGACAACCTGGCAGGCAAAGGCCTCGTTGAACTCAATACGGTCTATCTGGTCCATCTCGAGGCCGGCGTGCTTGAGAGCCGGTGGGGTGGATACGACGGGACCCATGCCCATAATCTGCTGCTTGACGCCGCCGTTTCCCCAACCGATAACCCGGGCCAGGAATTCAACTCCCAGCTCGAGGGCCTTCTCTTCGGACATGAGCAGCTGGACTGTTATGCCAACGTTGGTCGGACAGGAATTGCCGGCCGTAATCAGCAGGGGGCCGGGTTTATAGCTCACGATTCCCCTGACCGGATTCAGAGCAGCCAACCCTTCCATGGTCGTATTTGGTCTTACACCCTCGTCGCGGTCAAGGATAACCATCGGGCCTACCTCGTCCGGCACCCAGTTCCCCTCGTCATCGAAGACCGGGTCCTCGACCTCGACGGGCAGTACCTCGTCCTTATAGATGCCGGCATCATAGGCCTTGGCCAGCTTGTGCTGGCTCCTCATGGAAAAGGCATCCAGCTCCTCACGGGTCAGGTCGTACATCTCGCACACATTCTGGGCGGTCTGTACCATCGAGGCCATCGGAGAGTCCAGAATATAGTCCGGAATGGGTACCGAGAAGTAGTCGAAATGGTCCGGGGCCATGTCACGCTGTTCTTTAGTCCGCTCCCCGGACTTGGGGTTCATGCCATCTCTGCGGGTCGTCTGCATGCGTGGCATACCGGAACCCATCTGCCTCCCCATTCGCTCGACCCCGATGGAGATACCGCAATCATACTGGTCAAGCATGATGGCCATGCTGATGCGCATCGCGGTTTCCTGACTGGTGGCACACGCCCGTTCACTTGAGAAGTCGACTAACTCGGCGGGTAGTCCGGCGAGATGACCAACACCGCGCCCCAGATTTCCACCTATACCCAAGTCTGTGACCATGTTCGGTTTGACCTTGGGGTTCCGCTCAAAAAGAGCTCTAATGAGGTGCGCACCCAGATCATCCATTCGCGCTGCTTCAAGTTTGCCACGCCCGCCCTTGGCAAAAGCCGTCCGCACTCCATCAACGACAACTGCATTTCTTAGTCTCATAATAACTCCTTGCTATATGTAATATGTCCCCGGTTCGGATACTCTATGTAGTCTTGTATATCAACTCCTTTCTATTAATCAGCCTTCTGCTCACGGGCTGAGCCGTGTGTTTGAGTATAATTTTACACCAACTATTGAAAACAGGGCAAGGAACAGCCCTTCGGGAGGATGAGAACTGGCATATGCTATAGATAGATTAAATATGTCTATCCGGCCTGAGCCAGTGCCATCCATTTCCCCCCCGGCGCCCCCACCACCATCTTGATTAGTTCCTCCGTAATCTTCGGTTCGTAACCCTCGGTGTGCCCCTTATCGAGACGGACAACGTCCGCGATAACCCGGCCGCCACTCGCATTGGGATAGACATAGACCTCTGCTGTACCGGGTCGTGCTGCCCTCCCCCAGCTCGGGCCCCGCCCCGGTGTTTCACCCGTCACCTGGCCTTTCTCGGTGTCGACCACATCCGGGAGTCGTACTCGATGGCCGGCGTTGTACTTTTCTGCCCAGGGCGAGGTTTCAGGAAGCTTTACTATTTCAAGTCCGCCGGTTGAGAAGATAAATGAGATATCGCAGTCGGGTATGACGGCGCGACCCGGGCGAGGACCGTCAGGTGCAAAAGCCGGCATCGGGCGATCGCTCCCTTCGAAAAAGGACGGCGCTATCTCAGCCGGCCCGATACGACCCCCCGAGAGGCTGAGCCACCCGTCAACGCGGCTCGCGAAATAATCGCTCTGCAGCAGGCGGTTGGAGGTCATCCCCCCCTGGCTGTGGCCGACCAGCCAGAATGACTTGATGCGGTCTTTGCCGTATTTATCGCAGACGAACTCGACGATGTCCCGCAGCCACTGGTCGTCGGCCTCGTCAACCCAGCGGCGCATCGGCTCTTTGGTCTTGGAGGTAGGGGTCGCCACGACAAGGCGGTATTCGTTCTTGTAATCCTGTGCCGGGAAATAGAGGTGTTGCCATATGCCGTGGGAGCCGCCGCCGTGTAAATTGAGGAGAAACGTGACCTTTTCGTCCGCTTTCAAATCGTCAGGCTCATCGAGGAAAAATTTCCGCCCCGACTCCGCATCCACGTAAAGTCCCGAACTCTCATCCAGTGCAATTTTGCTCATATTCTTTATCCTTCCATGATTTCGCTACGCACTTACCTTAAAAAGGATTATATTACATTTCTTTAGTCATGCAAAATCAGTATTTCCGACAGGACATACTAACCAATTGGGATTTTTGACGTTATAGATATGGGGAGTAATTGAGGAGGGGTATAGCGATGTAAAAAAATGGGGATCAGCCATGGTATAGACCTAAATAAGAAAGGATTATGGATTTTGAGTAAGGTAGCTAAGGTATTATCAATGGCATTGGTATTGGTAGCTGTTCTGTCAGTCTCAGTAACTGGCATGGTTTTCGCCAACGGTGAATCAAGCGATTTTGATATGGTAGTGTCACCAAACGTTTTGAATGTCGGATCCAACGGCTGTTGGATACACATACATGCGGACATTGGTTGGGTGGATGGTGAGGGTGCTACTGTTACAGTTGACGGAAACGAGATTGAAGGAATATTCACATTCGCGGATGACTGCGGGAATCTGGTCGTTAAGTTTGATATCGGTCAAGTCAAAGAAATCGTGTATGTGAATGGTGAAATAGTATCAGAGAAACCTATTTTCGTCCTCACCTATCTCGGGTTGAGAGGTGAAGATTCTGTAGATGTTATCTATCCGAACAAATAAACAGCAAAAAAATCTTAGTATATTAGTATCAACAAAATAGCTATACAGGATGGGTTCATATGGCGCTCTCCTGTATAACGAATTCTAGAAAGGACAAGTAAAATCAAAAAAGCAATTACAGTCATGTTCCTTGCGCTGGTTATCGCGCTTACTCTATGCCTGGCGGTGTCTACTGCATTCGCAGACCCTGGTGATGAACACCGTAGTAACCATGCGGGGGAAGAAGTTGAAGGTGCTGTAGAAACATACCAGCACAGGATTAATAACTAGTCCTTCGCCTAAGGATAGTTGCATAGAGAACGGAGTGGAAGTTAGGTTCAGGCCTGGCTTCCATTCCTTTTTAGTCATTGAGTGCGAAAGGTGGGTAGATATCAGTGGTCAGCAGGAACGCGTACGCCTCGGTTCTTAGAGTCCATCGGTAAACACCGACTATGAAATCGAACATGCCCCTCGGGTAACGGCCGGTAAACAGTATGGCAAACCAGGTAATTATGACACACACTATCACGGCAACCCACAGTAAGACCAGGACGACATAGTGCGGGATGGCCAGTAACCACTTGACCAGTGGCAGCCCGGGATTCAGGTCATTTTTGGCATCGGGATATGGAATCTCAATGTGTACCGACTGCTCTTCATCGGTCGATGGATATTCATCGGTGAGCAGGCAGAGATATGCACCGACGCGAGTGCCGAACTTGGTCAGGGCTACATTCCAGTCAAACCACCACCTTGGATATTTGTTCCTGAACAGTATCATGAGGACCAGCGGCAGGAATAGGAGCCCGGAAGCGGCGTACTTGTAGACCTCCCCATTTTCCCCCTCCCACTGGAAACTGCCGCTCGATATCAGCCCGATGATTATGGCGATCGGGATAACGGTCAATATTCGGAAAAAGGTCGTCAGCCTGTTGAGGTCTCTATCAGGGTAGTCAATTGACAGTTTCACGGGATAATTATTCGAATCTGGTGGCACAGTAATACCTCCTGATGTTTTGTTCTACCTGCTATAGAATGATAGCACAGATGTCAGGAATCATGCTCTGAAGTGCTGCCATTAGCTGGAGCGGTTAAAAATTCTTTTGCTATAATTAGCGGCACGAAACAGTGTCAGGAGTGAAACGTGGCTGAGCAGACCAGTAAGCTAGTAAGGCTGACCTGGAAAGACAGGGATGCTGCGGCAGCAGTGCTGGGGAGAGCCTTCACGGAATACGAATTGCTCAGGTACTATTTCCCGGATGAGAAGCAGCGGCCTGCGGCAGCCCGGACGTTTTGTTTCATTGCACTTTCTGTCTGTCTGAAATATGGCGAGGCTTATGCATCTTCAGAGAAGATGGAGGGTATCGCCGGCTGGCTGCCACCGGGGAGTACACCTTTTACAGGGTGGCAGGTCTTTCGTTCAGTACCGCTCTCGGTCCTTTTCAGGTTTGCATGGCAGGGGGCATACCGGATGCGGGCTTACGACAGGTATTTAATGAATTTGCACCGTAAGCTGGCCCTGGGGCCACACTGGTACCTGCATATCATCGGGGTAGACCCTGCATACCAGGGACAGGGACTTGCCAGCCGGCTGGTGAGACCGGTGCTGGAGGGTATCGACCAGGAGCAGATGCCCTGTCTCGTGGAGACACATAGAGCAAAGAACGTGAATGTCTACCGGCGGTTCGGGTTTGAGGTTATTGTGGAAGATAAAATACCGGGAACAGAACTGACAAGCTTTACCATGCTGAGAGAAGTACAAACTGCGCTCTAAAGTGTTTGCTCAGTGACAATAATAGAAAGCAGTCAGGATACCAGGGAGAATAAGGCTGAGTTTAGGGGGTGTGGGGGGGTAAAAAGAGTGTTTTCAGGAATATCTATGATGAAAAGGTGGATATAATTCTATGTTGTTTAAATATATGATATAATTCTCTAACCAATACACAGGTTCATGGAGTGTAGTGATGAGTGACGTTCCAATTGATGTTATTACGTCTGAATTATGGAAGATAATCGAAAAGAATTCTCAACTGCTGGAAGCTGTTAAAGCTATACGTAGCACAGCTGAAGCAATAAGTGCTAAAACTTCGGAGTTGTTACCTGGATTTACAGATCATTCAGTTAAGCATATGGACAGTTTGTGGAAAATAACAGAAATTGTATTTACTGAAGCAGAGGTACAGAATTTTTCCATTGGTGAAGCATTTATATTAGCGTGCTCATTTTACGTCCATGATTTAGGAATGGCTTATTGCGTGACAGAAGAAGGTAAGAGAAATATTGAAAATACACCGGAATATCAGGCAATTGTAAGTCAATTGATGAGTAATAATATAAGCGAAGGTGAAGCGAGCTTCAAAAGTCTGCAAATAGGAGCGCGAAAAATTCATGCGGAAAAAGCTCTGGAATTGGTTCAAGAAAAACTGCCAGGGTTGGACAGGTATTTAATTGAGTCGACAGAGTTAAGACAAAAATGGGGTGAACACATAGGTCAGGTATCTTCTAGCCACCATTGGTCACTACACAAATTAGATGAGGAACTGGGAAAGCGCAACAAAATCCCAGACGCTTTGGGAGAGTCTGATTTAGGTTTAGTAGCCTGTGCGCTCAGAGTTATTGATTATGCTGACATAAATTCGACAAGAGCCAGCACTCTAGAAAGACTATTGCGCAAAGATATAGGCCGAGAGAGCCTTGTTCACTGGCTAGGACAGGAAAATATTGAGGGCCCTATTAGAGAAGATAATAAGCTAAAGTACTCAAGTACTCAGAGAATAGAAAATGTCGATGCTTGGTGGAAATTTTATGAACTGGCGAGTGGTGTTAACAAAGAAATTATATCTGTTTCAGACTATCTAGATAGTCGTTCCTGTTCTAAAGAGCGATTTTCACTGCAGGGTGTGAAAGGAATCGAATCCACAGAGGAATTTGTAAAATACGTACAAACAAAGGGATTTGAGCCTATTGATGTCAGATTTAGAGCAGATTCGATTGAAAGGCTTATTAATCTCCTCGGTGGTAAACAGCTCTACGGAGAAGACTACTTAGCTCCAATAAGAGAATTGATTCAAAATGCAAATGATGCTGTACATTTATTTAGGACACAATATGGCAATAAAGACCATGGTGAAATATTAGTACAGTATATTGAGAAGCCCGAATATAACGAATTAATTGTTGCCGATAATGGCGTTGGTATGAGTAAAAATATAATTACCAAATATTTACTAAGCATAGCTTCTGATTATTGGAATTCGGATGATTTTATTCAGGATTACCCTCAAGCATCTGTAGCTAGATTCAGGCCAGCTGGTAGGTTTGGAATAGGTTTCTTATCAGTGTTTATGGTTAGTGGATATGTAGAAGTAGCAACAGAGAAAATCGGGAATCCTAGACTAACGCTCCGAATAGAAGGTTTGGGAAAGCGAGGTTATTTGGAGACAGAAACAATCTCGGGAAGAAATGGGACATCTGTCAGTATTCAAATAGCGGATGAATTCAGAGAATACTACAAAGATTTAGAAGGGATTATTAAGAAGAGAGCACCTATGTTGGACATTCCAGTTAGGGTTAGAAGTAATTGAAGCGATGAAGTGCTTATTCTTCCGAAATGGTGGCAGAATATTACTCAAGAGGAATTAACGCGTTATCTAACAACACCTGTTCCACCACCAGCGGAGGAGAAGACTAAGAGCATTTCAAGAAGGTCGCTTGATGTAGAATTTGCTTTTTATCGTAGAGATAGGACTATTTTAAGTAACATTGATGAACTAAATAAGTGGCCTGATAAGCAACCCGAAGTTATTAGCGATACAGAGCGTATAATTGCTATGCCTAACGCCGCTCATGTCCTTATTTGTTCAAAAGGATTTGCTGTTAGGGAAGTTGCAGTAAAGGGAATGGTTGGATTAGTAGACATCGGAGACGTGGAATTAAACACGTCTAGGTCCAGTACAATTAAATGGGACGTTGAGGAGTTTAGGAACCGTGTTATAGAAATGCTAAGTCCCCAAATTATCTCAGCATTAGATGCGCTGATGAAAGAACCTAATATACCTTCACGTTTTGAGTTTCTAGCAGATGTATGCGAAGCCTACGGATATGAGATTATAACCAATACTGAATTGAAATGGATCAGTATTATAAAGCCTCCAGGAGATGCTATTTTGATTTCACCGGATGAGCTACGAAAGAATATCTCAGAAGCAAAAGAGATATTGCTAATCTATGGCGGGAAAAGCGACCCCTGGAATAGCTATTCAATTTGTAGGAAGCGTTTCAGTGAAGCAAGTGATGACGCTATTATTATACCTATAAGCTCAGATGGGTAAGCGGATGTCGGTTCTTACCAAGATGAAAATGAAATTATTGAGGGGCCGCTACCCGAACATTTTACCACAAGTTATAGTTCATACAATCGGGCTTATCTGCTAATGGCTATAATAGCTATTGTATCTGGATGCTGGGGTTTGAACCAAGAGGTTCTATTTAATGGTGAATGGAATAGAAGAAACCGTACTTTATGTGGGTATATTAAATACTTTATGTGGGTATATTAAAAGAGATTGAATATAACTAAAATACTTTTTAGATGATACATATTTAGTTTGAAAGCAGTCACGAACTACTGTCTCCCCCCAACCCCTCCAGTTTCCTCACCATCGCCTGCCAGTGGGTGCCTTTCCAGTATACCCTGAAGCAGTTGGGGCACTGGACGTAGTGCTCCTGGGTCTTGAAGACGTAGGGTGGTACCAGCCCGGCCACCTCCGCCTTGCTCCGCTCTTCCAGGGGGTGGTTGCACTCCATGCACAGGCTGAAGGGCCTGAAGTTGCTGTCCAGCCCCATTTCATTCATCACCTGCTTTATCTGCTGCTCCGGTTTATCGCCGCTGACGAGCACGGCCCTGAGGTGGCCGCTGGTTATCACCCGCCTTTTCATCATCTGGGTGTCCCGCGTCACTATTACGCGCCCCTCGTCGAGGGCAATGCGTATCATCCGCCCGTCATCGCCGTGGTCGAAGAGCACGGTGTCATAGCCCATCATGCGCAGCCAGCGGGCCAGCTTCCCGACATTGATATCGACGATGAACTTCGGACTGTCTATCGCTCACCTCCAGTCCTATAACTGTAGTAACATCCCCTTATAGCCGGGGGTAATGGGGTGGTGGAGGGCTGCGGCTACTTCTTCCAGCTGGACCTTAATCTCCTCCTCCAGTGTCGGGTCCATGTGTACGGTAACTACCTGGGGCAGGTAGCCCAGGCTCTTCTGAAAAGCCAGCAGCTCCTGCTTGAGCAGGGCGGGGGTCAGGTGCCCCGCCTCCAGTGCCTTCTCTTCCTGCTCGTTGGGCAGGGTCACCTCGATAATCAGCAACTGGGGAGCAACGTGCCGCCAGCACTCCTCAAGGCCGAACCCGGTATCACCCGTGTAGAACACTGATTTGTCCTCGGGTGACGTAATCTGGTAGCCGACCGCCGGTACGCCGTGTACCACCGGCACGGGCAGGACAACATAGCCGTTAACCTTCATGCCCTGGTCAGGCAGGATTTCAACAAACCGCAGGGTGGGGTTCTCGGGGGGGCGTTTCAGGAAATCCGGGTAAATTTCACCGTCGAGGAGATGGCGGGTGAGCCCATGATAGACGTCCCCGGTACCGTAGATATTGATGGTATCGCCGGACGCATAGAGGTTCATGGCGAGGCTGGGGATGTCCCTGATGTGGTCATAGTGGTGGTGGGTGAGTAGTACTGCCTTGAGGGCACGCTGTTCCGCGAAAGACAGGCTGGCGGTCAGGCCGCCGGTATCGATGGCGATGATGTCATCGATTACCAGGCAGGTAAAACCCGTATCGCACGATTCAGTATTGTGTGCCCCGAGAAGCCTGATGTCCACTACTCAATAGCCTGCCCTTTTCGTTCCCACAACCGGAACGGATTGAAGTTGGTGTCGTGGTCGTAGGTGTCGACCGCCTCTTTCTTCTTGAGGTAGTTCACTGCCCGGTAGGTGAGGGGGGTGGCCAGGGCCTCAATGCCTATCTTGAACCACCAGTGGTTTAGAATCATCATCGGGTCGAAGTCTGGCCCGGCAAACGCGATGGTAACGAATATCACCGTGTCCAGTGCCTGTCCCACCACCGTCGAGCCGATTGTCCTCGACCAGAGCCAGCGTCCCTGAGTTATCATCTTCATCCTGGCCATTATGAAGGAGTTGGCGAACTCACCGACCAGGTAGCCGAGAAAGGAGCCGACAAGGATTCTGGGGGTATGTCCCAGGATGCTCTCGTAGGCAGCCTGATTGTCCTGCCAGAAGTCGGCCGCTGGCAGAATCTGTCCTATCCAGGCAAAGAATACAAAGACCAGGTTGCAGGCAAAACCAATCCAGATTATCTTCCGTGCCTGCTGGTAGCCGTAGACCTCGGTAAGGATGTCCCCGAAGATGTAGCTCAGCGGGAAGACGAATATCGCTGCCGGCAGGTTAAACGGCCCGAGGCTAATTACCTTGACGGTGATGATGTTGGCGGTGATAAGGCAGGTAACGAAAACTACAGCGACGATGATAAATCGGTTGGAGCCACTCATTGCTAAATCCAGCGCTTGAGACGGAAGAAGTAGAGCATACCGATGATAATGCCCAGGCAGATGAGCGTCACATAGAGGGCGGAGAGGGGGGAATTACCAAACGGCCCCAGGGGGATGTTCATCCCGAAGATACTGGCCACCACCGTAATCGGCAGCATAATGGTGGCGATGACTGTTAGCATGCGGACGACCTCATTCGTTCGGTTGGTTGCCAGCGAGTCGTGGGTATCGTTCAGCCCCTCGATTATCTCCTTATACTCGTCCAGGCCATCCCAAATCTTATCGATGTGGTCGACCATGTCATCGAAATACGGCCCCATGTCTGTTTTGGTAAAACGGCTGACCTTCGACTTCAGGCTGGCAGCCACCGCTCGCAGTGGCCAGATGATGCGGCGGAACGAGATAACGTCGCGGCGCAGTATCGAGATGTCCTTTATCGCCCGGGGCATGCTCTGGGCAAATATTTCCTCGTCGACCCGCTCGATATTATCACCGATTTTATTCAGTATCGGCAGACAGTAGTCGACCAGTCGGTCAATTATCTGGTACAGGAGCTGACCGGAGCCACCACTGAGGTTCTCCTGTCGCGCTTCTTCCTCTAGCTGGCACTCGCGGAACAGCTTCACCAGTGGCTTCAGGTCTCCCTTGTGCAGGGTTATCAGGTAGTCCTTACCGATGAATACCGAGACCTGGCTGGGGGTGGTCACCCGCGCCTGCACATTGAACACCGGGAAGTGGAAGACCATGAACAGATAGTCCGGATATTCGTCTATCTTGGGTCGTTGAATCCGGCTCAGGCAGTCATCCAGGTCTAGAGGATGAAACCCGTAGTTTTCGGAGAGGAATTCCGTCTCCCGTGTCGTCGGCCCTTCGATGTTAACCCAGGTCATTTCCTCCCAGGTTAACGTCTCCACGTTCAGTTTTGGCTCTGCTACCGTGACCTCTGCTTTCTTGGCCTTGCGGCGTCTGACCCTGGGCCTAACCATGACTGGTCTCCCTTAATGTATTGCTGCTACATTCTACCACATTTGTCAGGCGGTAGCTAAGTCATGTATTATGATTTTATAGATGAAATCAGTTTAACAGCGATTGTTGGCATCAAGGGCGTAGCAATAACCTGCTTCACCACCGGGCTGCCAGCTGGCTCAGAGTAAAGCGTATTGCTTATTTCGTATCTGATGCTATCCATTGTCAACAGCCGACTGTCATTTTCTAGGAGGTCTATTTAATGTCGACTCACCCATTGGAGGAACTCCTGCATCCAAGGTCGATTGCCGTTGTCGGGGCGTCTGCTTCCGGGCGCGGTGGCGGATTTGTCAATCCCCTACTGGAACAGGGCTTCAAGGGGACAATCTACCCGGTGAACCCCAAGTATGAGGAGGTTTTGGGGTTAAAAGCCTATGGCAGGGTAAGGGATATTCCCGGCCCGGTGGACTTCGTGATTTCTTCCATTCCGGCAGCCGGGGTTCTGGAGATGCTCGCCGATTGCGCCGAAAAGGGAGCGAAGCTGATCCACCTTTTCACAGCGCGGTTCAGCGAGACAGGACGCAAGGATGCCGCTGAACTGGAGCAGGAGATACTGAGACGGGCGAAAGAGGCTGGCATCCGTCTTATTGGCCCGAACTGCATGGGAGTCTACTACCCTGCCGAAGGGATTGCTTTTAACGAGGGCATGCCCAAAGAGTCAGGGCCCATTGGTTTAGCGTCGCAGAGTGGTCAGGCGGTAGGCGAGATTACCGGAAATGCAGCCCAGAGGGGCCTGCGCTTCAGTAAGGCCATTAGCTACGGTAACGCCCTCGACTTCAACGAGTGCGACTATCTGGAGTATTTCACGCAGGACCCGGAAACAAAGATAATCCTTCTGTATATCGAGGGAGTCAGGGACGGACCCCGTTTCCTCCGTACACTACGGGCTGCAGCATCAGCTAAACCGGTCATCGTCCTCAAGGGGGGTCGTGGGGAGGCAGGTACCAGGGCAACGGCCTCACATACGGCCTCACTGGCTGGTTCCAGGGAGATATGGAATGCGGTTGTCAATCAGGCAGGTGTTATCAATGTTGCCGATATTGACGAGATGGTTGACATTACCACCGCCTTTAATTTCTTGCCGGAAATACGTCGGGCAAACGTCGGCGTGGTCGGTGGCAGTGGCGGCAGCAGTGTCATGGCGGCTGATCTCTGTGAAGAAGCTGGCCTCAATGTTATCCCCCTGCCTGATGAAATCCGGCAAGAGTTGAAAAAGCAGGGTAATGCTATCTGGGACTGGATTGGCAACCCCGCCGATTTCTCGATTTCGATGGGTAACGAGTCCAGCGCTGAAGCAGTTACCAAGTTGATAGCTCGCCATCCCAATTTCGACTTCATTATTACGTTTGTAAGTGGTCCCTGGCGTCGCGACCCGGAGTCTTTTTCTCTCGAAAAACACCTGGCGCGATATTCGCTTCAGGACATGAATAACAAGCCGGTAGTAATGGTCTTTCAGGATAGACCCCGATACACAGGTAATGATGAAGATATGGCCGAATATGATAAGATTGTCGAACAGATGAAGGCCGTATTTATTCGGGACGGCTATCCAATGTATCCAAACATTAAACGGGCAGCCTCGGCCGTTAGCAGGATGATTAACTACTATAATAAGAAAGGATAGCCATCCTTTTCGATATTCTATTCCGGCTGGTATGATGGTTCGATAGGTTTTCGGATGTCGGTTGAAGCCCTGGAAGAGATCCTGCATCCACAGTCTGTTGCCGTTGTTGGTGCTTCGGCCAATACTCGTTCGTGGGGCTACAGTTACACTCACCACCTGATAGAGTATGGCTTCCGCGGTAAAATCTACCCCGTGAATCCCAACCATCCAGAGATACTGGGTATCAAGACTTACTCCAGCCTGAAAGACGTTCCTGGCACGGTCGACTACGTGATTTCCTGCATTCCCGCTGGCGATGTTCCGAAGATGCTTACCGAGTGTGTCCAGAAGCAGGTGAAGGTGGTTCACCTATATACCGCCCGCTTCAGCGAAACGGGGCGCAGGGATGCCGCCGAACTGGAGCGGGCAGTACTGGGGCAGGCGAGGAAGGCAGGTATTCGCCTCATCGGTCCGAACTGCATGGGTGTCTATCATCCAAAACATGGGCTTTCTTTTGGTTATGACCTGGCTAAGGAACCGGGGCCGGTAGGGATGCTATCCCAGACCGGCGGGGGTGCTTCAGGTTTTGTAAGGCAGGCAGCCAGACGTGGTATTCGCTTCAGCAAGGTTATAAGCTATGGCAATGCCCTTGACCTTAATGAGTGCGATTATCTGGAATACTTCGCCTGGGACCCGGAAACCAGCGTTATTGTAATATACATCGAAGGACCGAGGGATGGTCGGAAGTTCTTTGATATGCTACGCCGGGTGGCATTACAAAAGCCAGTCATTATTGTTAAAGGCGGTCGGGGAGAGGCTGGGACAAGGTCAACTGCTTCACACACGGCTTCTCTGGCTGGCTCGATGAGTGCCTGGGAAGCTTTGGTCGCCCAGACAGGGGCGGTTCCAGCAGTCAATCTTGATGAGGTGGCTGACCTGGCAATATCCTTCTGCCTTCTTCCACCACTCAAGGGCCCGAGGGTAGGTATTGCTGGTGGCGGTGGTGGCCCTAGCGTCCTCTCTGCCGATGAGTGTGAAGAAGCGGGTCTCGAGATTGTCCCGTTGCCAGCAGAAATCCGCCATGAGCTGAAAGACAGGGGGGTCGAGATATGGGACTGGATTGGAAATCCAGTGGATGCCTCTATCATTGGTGGTTTCGGGGTTGATATTCTGGATATGCTGCGGTTGATGGCCCTCAACGAGAATTTTGACCTGCTAATTGGGCTCATCAACGAGAGCGTGATGCTGACGCTCTCACTGCAGGATGGTGTTAGCGAGCGACTCAAGATGACCGTTGAGGGCTATCGGCGGTTGAAAGAGGAAAAGCTCAAACCACTACTGGCGGTGATTGGTGATGACTGCTCCGGGAGTGATGAGTACGGCGACTGGAGTGGGAGGCTTATCAGTGATGTGAGGACTAACCTAATTGCTGCCGGAATCCCCTTCTATCCGACCATTGGTCGTGCTGCCAATGCGGCGCGTAAGGTACTCGACTACTACATGCACAAAGACACCGGCACCGGGTGAAATCAGCAGCCTATGCTACTCCTAGTGTAGCCGGCTACTCTTATTGGCCATGTAGTCCACCAGTATGTATTCACCCAGTGTCTCAGCGCTGGTGAAGAATACCCGTCCTTTGTTCACTCTGGCCATCTGGGTAATAAAGGCATTGAGGAACTGGCCCTCTCCAAGCATGAAGGTATTAATCACTATATCCTGCTTGGTACAATACTTCACTTCTCTAAGGGTTAGCTGCACTGTACGGAGACTGGGTGGATACTGGAAGTAGATTTGTCCGTTCTCAATGTGGGCGGTAGGCTCACCGTCCGATACCAGCAGTATCTGTTTGTTATTGCATCTTTCTTTAGATAGCAGTTTCCTTGCCATCTGGAGGCCCTGCTGGATGTTGGTGTACGGGTCGAACTCGTCCCAGCCCATATACGGTAGGTCGTCCTTTTTCAACAATCGGGCGTAGCTGGAGAAGCCGATAATATGCAGCGTGTCACGTGGATACTGCGACCGGATAAGCCCGTCAAGGGCGATGGCCATCTGCTTGGCTGCCTGGAAATTACCACGCATCGGCATCGACAGGCTTAAGTCCAGCATCAGCACTGTCGCTGACCGTGTCATCTCTTCAGACTGGAATATTTCGAAATCATCTGTGATGAGCTTTACCGGCGGAGTCTGCCGTTCACGGTACATGGCGTTCATGATGGTCTTCTGCAGGTGCAAGTGAAACGAGTCACCGAACTCATACGGCTTGGTCTCCTCAATCAGTTCGGTACCTGTGCCGGTGCGATTCAACCGGTGCAGTCCCAGATGGTCTTTCCTTAGCTGCGAGAAGACATCCTTCAGAGCCTTCTGCCCAATCTTCCGCATGCCGCGTGGTGTCAGTTCGTAGCCTCTACCCTTACGCTGGATATAGCCTGCCTCCTCAAGGACACGGGTGATATTGCGCAGCCTCTCCAGGTCCTCGGCCGCATCCTCGCCCAGTATCTCCCTGACCTGGTTCTCGTCGATGTCATCCAGCGAACGGCTGAACTGCGACTCCCTGAGTCGCGACTCCAGGCCGTCCATCTGCTGGAGCATTTCCATAAGCTTAAGAGCTTCGTTATAGGAGATGGACTCCTCACCGGCAAAGTTGTAACGCCGTCGCAGGTGGTCACTGGGAAACAGTGTTTCTAAATTGGCGCTCAGCTTGGCCAGCTCGTACTGCGTAGCCTCATCCAGCATTGACCGTAGCAGATTGTCCAGTGATTCCCGGTCTTTCTGTGACAGGCTATCAAGCAAAGATTGCGCCTGAGCCATTTGCTGTTGGAGGCGCTCTATCAGTTCATCCAGGCTCTGCGGCGGCTCCGGGCCAAAGAAATCACCGAACTGCTCCATGAACTTCTCAAAGTCTGGCTCCTCACCCCTCATGCGCTGTTCCAGCATCTGGTTTATGGCCTCAATCAGGTGGCGCATGGCCGCCAACGACTCGGGTGACATGTCCTTTATTTGCTCGGTCAGGTCACGGGCGTACGATTGCATTGCCTGTTGCTTTAACATTTCCATCAATTCCTGGAACTTCTGCTGCGCGTCCGCATCCATGAAGTCGTAATTGGTGAGTTCCTTGACCTGCCCGCCGACGTCCCTGGGGAGGTTGCCCAATGTTTCCAGGTTCTGGGCAGCAATGTCCTCAATCTTTTTGAGCAGCCTGTCCTGCACTTCGCTGCCCAGACCTTCGGCATCCCCTTCGGCTTTCTGGCGGGCTTCTTCGGCTTTTTGCCTGGCTTCATCCAGTCTCTTCTGGATTCCCTCACGCTCGGTCTTTACGATGTCTTCCAGCTTTTTCTTTATCTCGTCCATCACCGAGCTAATATTGTATTTATCGAGCTGGCCCTGCCTCCGCTGGCGCAGTCGCTGAAGCAAGTCCTGGAGGCCCGGCAACCGCCTTCCCTGGCTGTCCCGCATGCCCTGTCGCTGCATCTTCCAGAGCGAGTATGACATATTCCCGTCGTACATGAGGTTACGGGCGAGCTCGTCCATTAGCTCGTCTTTGTCAAGGTCGAACAGGTTTTGGGTGCCGTCCCATTCCGAGTAACGATATATGCTCATGCTAGCTCCGGTATATGGTCTTGCCTTCCTGTTTTGCCTTATTGAGCCGCTTGTTCAGGTGCAGGCCTTCAAGGACAAACTCCGCCGCCGAGGCTATCATCTCTGGTCGTTCGGAATCGCAGACCTTCTTGACAGCCTCCAGCAGGCCAATAACCTCTTTGGTGTTGCGGACATAGGCCTTGGCGGGCATCATGTCGAAGACCTCCACGCTGAATCCCTCAGAGAACTGGGCAATCAGCGTCTCCAGGTCATGTACCCGGTAATGTCGATTGAAGACATTAAGGGTTGCTTTCCTTGTCAGGTCATTGATAATCTTGTCTTCTCTGGCCTCTTCAAACCCCTCCATCTCTATCTTGGAAGCTGTTGATGAATGAATGTGAGGGAGGTCGGTAATCCGGGGCACTGCCAGTTTCTCACCGAGTATCACCGCCCGCCGGATGGCGTTACTGAGTATTGTCTCGTAATTGGCGATGGATATGCGGACACTTACCCCGGAGCGCTGATTAATATCAGGGCTCTTCCTGCCGAGATGGGTTATCTCGGCGATAATCTCCTTCATGAAATCAGGCACATGGCTCTCAATCTGACCATTGTCAAAATGCCGTCGCTCCATATCCATGATGGTGACCTCTTGCCCGATGGTGGTCGGATAGTGGGTCCTTGCCTGGGCACCAAACCTGTCCTTCAGCGGGGTAATTATCCGCCCACGATTGGTATAGTCCTCTGGATTGGCACTGGCCACGAGGAAGATATCGAGGGGGAGCCTGATGCGGTAGCCCCGTATCTGGATATCCCTTTCCTCCATCAGGTTGAAGAGCCCTACCTGCAGGCGCTCGGCCAGGTCCGGCAGCTCGTTGATGCAGAAGATACCCCGATTAGTCCGGGGTATCAGGCCGTAGTGTATCGCCAGCTCATCGGACAGGTACCGTCCCTCGGCAACCTTGATGGGGTCAACGTCACCAATTAAATCGGCAATCGAAATATCCGGCGTGGCCAGCTTCTCGCCGTAGCGTTCCTCTCGCGGCAGCCACTCAATCGGCGTGTCGTCGCCTTCCTCGGCCACCCTGTCACGGCAATAGCGGCATATTGGCCTTAAGGGGTCGTCATTTATCTCACAGCCCTGTATGACCGGCACCTCCTCGTCAAGCAGGGAGACCAGCTGTCTCATTAGCCTCGACTTCGCCTGTCCACGCTCACCCAGGAAGATAATATCCTGGCCCGAGATAATGGCGTTCTCAATCTGGGGAATCACGGTGTCATCATAGCCGATTATTCCGGGGAAAATGTTCTTTTTCTTCCTCAGGGCTTCTAACAGGTTATGCCTCAATTCCTCTTTGATTGAGACCGGTTTGTAGCCGGCGGCTTTCAGCTTGCCGATAGTCTTTACATTTGTTGTCTTTACCATTGCCTCTTCACCACTCCTCCAGATTATTGAAATGTCTCCTTTAATTCATTTTACTATGCCCGATTCTGGAAGTAAAATAAGTCACGCCTCAGCATTACCTCTGAGCTGGTTCTGATGGACAGTGATACTGATTTCAGCAACCTTCTCGTGGTTCTTGTGCGATTTTCCTTATGAATGATGAAAACCAAGGGGGGCACCCCCTTAGAATCCCCCGCTTCGAGGGGTTTCACCCCTCGAACACCCCAAAACGGTGTGGGGCGCGTTTTTTGCAGGGGTTACTTACACCTTATAGACTGGTGTAAACTATGGGCTGCAGGATGATTTCTTGGGCAGATGGCTTTCGCGCGTAACGAGAGAGGGGAGTTAAAGAGGGGCGCAGCCCCTATTACTATAATCTTCCCCTTCCCCAGAGGGGAAGGGGATGCAGGCCCGCCTGCCATAGTCCTAAAGGGACGGCGGGCAGGGGATGGGGCCTTCACCAACAAAAGGGGGCGTGGTCCCACATGAATTACTCTCGCCTCAATAATATTTCTTGTAGGCGGGAGGATTTTGCAGTATCATGGGGTGCACCAGCCCGCGATGATTCAATCGGGCAATCACAACAGGAGGAATAGTTATGAATTTGGAGACGGTTATCTATGAGGTCAAGGACAACATCGCTAAAATCATTATGAACCGACCCGACAAGAGGAATGCGCTCAATCATGCCCTGTGGGACGATCTGAGTGCTGCCTTTGACCATGCAGATAGTGACCCTGAGGCTAGGGTCGTTATTCTGTGTGGTGCCGGTGCGTCTTTCTGCAGTGGGTGGGACCTTAGAGAGAGCTACTATGTCAGCATACCCGAAGGCTATGACAGCTGGACCACGGGGAATGCTCTTAAGACTTTACGCGGTATCAGCGAGCGATATCTAAAGATAATGAACCTGACCAAGCCGGTCATTGCTCAGGTGCATGGCTACTGCCTGGCAGCCGGATGCTATCTGGAGATGCTGTGTGATGTTGCTATTGCTGCGGAAGATGCCATCTTTGGGCATCCGGCCACGCTAAGCGGCGGAGTTGACAGCATGCCTCTGTGGGTGACATTCCTGGGTCTGCGTAAGACGAAGGAGCTGTTCATGACGCGGCGGTTTGTTGACGGGAAAGAGGCGGAGCGTATTGGCCTGGTGAACAAGGCGGTGCCAGTGGATAAGCTGGAGGAAGAGGTGTGGCAGTGGGCACAGGCTATGGCAGAAGTGCCGCCGGATGGCATGATGATAATGAAGGAGGCCCTCAATACCCATGCCGAGATATTGAGCAGAGGGGCTGTGTTTACCTACCATCGTCAGCTTAATGCCCTGGGGCGTGTAGGCCGCACCCAGAGTGTCCATAACCTCGATGCGCTGCGGGAGCGGTCCAGAGGAAAGCAGCCGCAGTCCTGAAAGACATCGGCAGCCAGTGCAAGCAGTCTTGTGGACGTACCCCGTTGACAGGGCAAAGATTGGTAGACATAATGTAGTAATATCAGGCTGAAAAGAGGGGTATTTTTCTTGACATAGTCAGGTGGCTATGATACTATAGTTAGTTGCTTAACAGCACAGCACCTTAACAACTGGATAGCGGAAGGAAGGCCTGAATTAGAGAAAAACTTTGCATGGAGAGTTTGATCCCGGCTCAGGATGAACGCTGGCGGCGTGCTTTATGCATGCAAGTCGAACGGTT
>DUEV01000007.1 GCA_011170375.1 Dehalococcoidia bacterium | reverse complement strand
AGCCGTCTGGCAACCACGACAGGCAGTACAGCGGGTTGCATCATATAAGAATGCTTTTTCAGCCATTGCTACCTCCGACTAAGTATTCAGTTCTCATCTGTCTAGTCCGCCTTTTCCACGTCTACCAAGAAGGCTTTGTACTCTGGTATCATCGTGTTGGCGTCACCAACGTGGGGTGTTAGCATGTTAGCGCTGTCTCCAGTGGAGAGACCGGTGTAACCCCAGTGCCAGACGACACCTACCTGGTGCACGGTATCACCGTTCATCTGGAATGGTTTGAAGCGCTTGGTAACCACAGCAACTACTTTGACCTCGCCTCTCTTTGACCTGACAATGACATCGTCACCGTTCTTGATGCCCTTTATCTCGGCTAGCTCCTCGCTCATCTCGCAGAACGGTTGAGGCTGCAACTTAACCAGCCAGGGGTTGTTTCGGGTCATCTGACCGCCCTGCCAGTGCTCCGAGACACGGTAGGTGCTGCAAACGTATGGATATTCGCTGGTAGAACCTTGCTCGTCAGCATGCCATATCTTGAAGGCAGGGTTGTTCTGCTGGTTCGACATGGGGTTGTCTATCGGGGACTCCCATGGCTCGTAGTGTTCCGGCATAGGACCTTCAGCCATGCCAGGACCGTACAGACGGGATAACCCCTCTGGCTTCATAATGAACGGGTAATAGCCACCCTGGTTCATCGGGGCGGCGCCACCATCTGGGACATCACCAGTCCAGCCCGAACCGGTCCATCTGATTACGGGCTGATCGGCGTCCCAGGGATTCCCGTCCAGGTCAACCGAGGCACGGTTGTAGATAATTCGGCGGTTTATCGGCCAGCACCAGGACCAGTTTGAATAGAGCCCGATACCCGACGTATCAACCGCGTCACGACGTGCCATCTTGTTACCGTCCGGTGCAGTAGCGTCTGTTCCCGGTTCAACGTAACTTTGGGCATAGAGCCAGTTACCGGACGATGTTGTGCCGTCATCCTTTAAGGCACCGAAGCTTACTACCAGCTTACCGGTGGTGAGATCGTAGCCATTTATTTCCTTGGCGACTGCGTGCACATCGGGGTGACCGCTGCCGTAGTCCCAGGTCAGATTGGTAATGGCTTCGGCGTTCGGCCCGCCCTCGGCTTCATAAAGCTCTTTCAGCTTACGGTATATTATGGTTAGCATGTAGAGGTCATCTTCGGCTTCTCCTGGACCATCAGCACACTTGTAGCGCCACTGGGCCCAGCGCGAGCTGTTGGTAACACTACCCTCTTTCTCGTAAGAACTCAGGGCGGGGAGCAAGAAGACCTCGGTGTCGATATCGGCCGGGTCAACACCCGGTCGCTGCCAGAAGTTGGCGGTCTCCGTTTGCCACATGTCGGTGACCAGCAGCCAATCCAGCTTGTCCATGGCGCTTCTTTCCAAATTGGCATTCGGACCACCCACCGCCGGGTTCTGCCCCCAGACCATCAGACCCTTGATGACACCATCATTCATGTCCTCAAAAAGTGAAATGTGTGAGTAGTTCTTGCCGTCCTCAATCTTGGGCAGATAGTGGAAACCGAAATCATTGGCAGCAGTAGCCGCATCTCCGTACCATGCTTTGAGAAGACTGACGATATACTTGGGCGTATGTTGCCACCAGTTGAGACTCAAAGGATCATTGCTTGTGGGAGTGGTACGCGAAATGTAGTCTGCCAGAGAGCTGTCCTTATCGGTGGGTACCTTCAGATAGCCGGGGAGGATATGGAAGAGGAGACAGTGGTCGGTGGAGCCCTGTACGTTGGACTCACCCCGGAGAGCGTTAATACCGCCACCGGCACAGCCGATATTCCCCAGCAGTAGCTGCAGGATGCAGTAAGAGCGGATATTCTGAGCACCGTAGGTATGCTGCGTGGTGCCCATGGCATACATAATAGTACCCGTCTTGCTTGCTTTGCCGACGGCCGCGTATGCCTGGCATACGTCGAGGAAGGTGTCTTCCGGTGTACCACAGATAGCGTTTACCATTGCTGGTGTGTAGCGGGCGTAATGTCTCTTGAGATGCTGGAAGACGCAATCCGGATCCTGAAGGGTCTTGTCTCGTAGCGGGATACCCTGTGAGTCCGTCAGCCATGCCCATGAGGACTTGTTGTACTTACGCTTGCTGCCGTCGGTCTCATTGCTTTCTCCCTCGTAGCCAGAGAAGAGCCCTTCGAGGTCAGCCGGTCCCTGGAAATTGGAGTTAATCAGGTAAGAAGCGTTGGTGTACTCAGTAATATAGGTAAGGTTGTAATCGTCAGGGTTGTCATCGATATCATCGAGTACATACTTGATCATTCCCCCGATAAAAGCGATATCGGTGCCTGACCGCATGGGAGCATAGATGTGTGCCCGGGCTGCACTCCTGGTGAATCTGGGGTCAACGACGATGAGTTTGGCACCCTCATCTATGGCATCCATGATATGGCCAAAAGAGGCCGGGTGGTTCTCGGCGGGGTTTGCGCCGATTACTAGAATGGCATCGGCATTAGCGATATCATTCCAGTGATTTGTCATTGCCCCACGTCCGAAGCTTTCCGCCAAACTGGCGACGGTGGGGGAATGTCATATGCGGGCGTGGTGTTCCAGATAAACGATACCGAGCGCCCGTGTCAACTTGGACAGGAGGTAACACTCCTCGTTGTCCAGAGCCGACCCGCCAAAGTTGCCGATGGCATCAGTTCGGTTTACCAGGTTTCCTTCGCCATCCGTCGTGGTGAAGTTCGCGTCACGGGTGTCCTTGATATTTCGGGCAATTCTTTCGATTGCCCAGTCCCATTCTTTTTCTACCCATTCTGTACCACCTGGTTCGCGGTAGAGGACTTTACTCAGGCGCCAGGGGTTATCAGCCGATAGCTGACGCATGGCAGCACCTTTGGAGCAATTGCCTCCACGGTTTACCGGGTGGTCAGGGTCGCCTTCGATGTTGACTACCTTGAGTTTACCATCCTTCATCTCTGAGGCGACAAGGAACCCACAACCTGAACCATCGTAGGGGCAGATTGTATACCCCTCTCCGATTTGTTTCTTGAGTGGCGGTATTGTTGCTGTTCTAGCCATGGCAGCAGGACTCAATGCATTCAGCAGGAAAATACCGCCTACTCCAGCTCCTGAGGCTTTTAGGAAATCCCTTCGGTTCAGTTCCATCAGTACCTCAAGTACCCCCTTTCACTAGATTTGATTATTCTAAGCGCTGAAACACCACTCCGGTTTCACAGTGTCTAGCGCAAAATACCTCCCACATGCTAATAGCCTGGCTTCTTAATGGAAAAAATTACCCCTCTCTCCCCCTCACCGACGAACACTCCGCCTGCCTTGAGGTAAGTACTCTATGATGGCGCATAATCTCGTTTTCTATATTAAGATATGCGGGTTTCGTTTGTCAACACCTTGTACTAGTTACTAAGACTGATAGCGATATGCTTTGACAGTGAGAGTGCTTTGGAGCTAGAATTAGGGCGTTGCCACTGCGGGAGTAACTCAGTTGGCAGAGTCCCTGCCTTCCAAGCAGGTTGTCGCGGGTTCGAGTCCCGTCTCCCGCTCCATACTTATATCTATCTCATAACACAAAAGACGGCAAGCACCTTAAAATGAATCCACTTGCCACTGGACTGCTACTTATGCAGCGCCCTCTGCGATTGCGTTTCCTATTATGAATATTATGATAAACACTACAAAAAACGCAGCTAGGTTGATACCGTTCACTTTGGCTATCCTCGTGGCAATCTCCCCTTTATATCGAATATTCAGGATAATCGCCACGATAAAAGAAATTATCACGTACGCAATGCCGATAATCATACACATAAGTGAAGGGGCGACTCCCGAGTCAATCTCCCATGAGTGTATACTCGCTGGAATCAGAGAAAGGGCGATAACCAGTATTATCACCATCGGTATCGCTGTCCACAGGGTTACCTTCTTCAGCTGTTTCTCCACAGGAATTACCTCCTTGCACAAACAAAAAGACCACCAATCACCGCCGTCACATCTGGCGATTCTGGTGCCCTTACCTCTTCCACTGTCCACCTCCCGACTATACAAAACTATATAAATGTCGGGAATGGTCCGGTATTAATGGTGTATATATCAATTATTGTACTGGAATGTTAACTATATTCTTTTGTGCGTTTATTGTCAATAACTATGAGCATATTGTCATACTGCCTTCCAAGCAGGTTGTCGCGGGTTCGAGTCCCGTCTCCCGCTCCAACTCTTACTAATTCCACGACTAATTATCTATTGCCTTATCTCCACTTTAGATGTATAATGCACCTCAGGGTAAATTATATAAATATACAGACTCTGTAAGGAGGTGTATATTATGCCATGCAGAGTAGGAATAACTACAGACCCTGATACAAGACGTGCATATTGGGAGAACCATGTAGTAGGATTAACTAATTGGCGGATAATTAATACTTTTAGATACAAATCAGATGCTCAAGAATATGAAATCCGATACGCCAATCGAGTCGGATGCGCAGCACATGCAGGTGGTCCTGATACGTCTGGCACGTGGTATGTTTATCGTTTCGATTACACCAGGACACGCATTTAATTCAATACTTTCAAACAACTATAGCTTTATTCCATCACCTTTAACGAGCCATTCAACGAAAAAGACGGCAATCAGTGTAATAAAGACTCTGCTTGCCACTTTGTCTTTTACCATTTCTTACCTACTATGTCCACGGAGAAGTCAAGGGCTAATGTACATTACGGGTAGTAATTTAGTCACACCGCTTTAGCCTTCTTTACATACCCATCTCCCGCTCCACCGATTGAAGATTAGGGTTGTGCTGTTAGCTTGTGTCTTTTGCTGTTCTTTAGAGTAATCCGGCCTCTTACGGCTCTGTCCCGCCTCGGTGATTTGCATGCCCGAATACCCTGATTTCAGACAGTAGGTGCCTCCGCTTGCAAAGGGGTTATTTGTGGTGTAGAATACATCTTTATACCTAGAGTTTCTAGGTAAATAGAAGGAGGTATGTTTCGAATGAGCTTGAGAGGTATGTTCGGAGGCTGGACTATTGCCGGCCTGATACTGGTTATTCTGGCTCTCATCTGGGTGCTTGCCATCTTTCCTATGTTATCTAAACTGCCAAGTGATCTGAGCGAAACAACTAATTTCGAGGGTACGTATACAGTAATGGACCCCACCACTCAAATGCCAGAGGTAATTCCGGTAAATGTGACGCGGTATTATGAGGCGACCGGAACCGAGGATAGTGTGCTGATACTCCACCAGACAGTGACCACTACCCATGCTGATTATGGTATAGAACTGCCACAGTTCGGGCTGGAGGAAACACTGGGGGTCGACAGGACTACCCGGGAGTATGTCGCCGGCTACGGTGATATGGACCGGACCGGCCAGTTTTCTGCCCCTTCGGATTTGGAGCAGGAAAGCTACCAACTGTGGAATCCCACTGCAATGACTGACCTGGAAGCCAAATTTGTCGCTGAAGAGGAGTTCGAGGGCCTTAAGGTCTATGCTTTTCAGGTCGACGAAACGGGTTTTGATATCGGTACCCAGGCAGGGACCGGTTTGCCCCAGGTACTGGATACAACTATTAATCTGAAAGTTGAACCGGTCACTGGCACGACCGTTTATTCTGCGAGCATCACAACAATTAAGATTGTTATGGTGCCTGGCATGGAAATGACGGTCTATGAATCCGATATTCATTTTACCGATGACACGATTGCTGACCTGGTTGACAAGGCCAGCAGTGGCCGTACCATGCTACTCTGGGGTTCGGTCTACGGCTTCTGGATTGTGATAGGGCTGGGCATCGCTCTGATGCTGGTGGGAGTAGTGGTAAACATCCGAGGCAGAACAGAGTAACTAACCAAGCTATTTTACAGATACAGGAGTTATAGAGGAATAACCGCCGTAGGCTGGAGCGGGAGTTTCAGCCTACGGTAGGCCACTTCCCGCCTCGCTGTTTATCTGGGGATATTCAGAAAATCCGTCCATTAAAATCCTGCCAGTTTTCAATCATTTCCTCCTTGAGTATTATTGATGACACATGTAATACATGATATACTATGTTAATTATGCAGCCTTGGTTTTGATAGAGGGGGTATGATAGTATGTTAGAAGACCTCACGGAAAGAATGCCGATATTCTATGGTTCGGTGACAGTGGGTGAACGAGGGCAGGTCGCTATTCCCGCTGAGGCCCGACGGGACCAGGAAATTGTCCCCGGGATTAAGCTGCTTGCCTTTGGGGGTCCGGAGGGGCGGGCACTGATGTTCGTAAAAGCGGAATTCTTAACCGAGTTCATAACTAGTGTCAGTGGTCTGTTGTCCCAGTTTGAAAGCATTCTTAGAGCCGATATTGCCGAACAGCCAAAGTAAGCTGTACAGAGAGCAACCTTTACTACTTACCCAAAAGGAGTACTGACATGACCTGGCTGACCAGAGTAGCCCTGAAAAAACGATGGGTAACGATATTAGTGACCGCCCTGGTGACCGGGGTGTCTGTATGGGCGATGCTGACGCTCAAGATGGAACTGTTCCCGGATATTGAGCTACCGATGACCACTGTGTTTACCGCTTGTCCCGGAGCCCAGCCTGGTGAGTTTTTAGAACCTGATGAGGTCTTAGAACAGGTAACCATCCCGGTTGAGGGGGCCGCTGACGGTATTAATGGGCTGAAGCACGTCACATCAACATCTTCCGATGGTATTTCTTTTGTCTTTTTCCAGTTCGAGTTTGGCACTGATATGGGTTCAGCCGAGGACATTAGCTCAGTCAATGGAACTATCGCAAAAAACCTGGCTGAGCTTGACCTGCCAGTGGGGGTTTACCTTCAACTGATACCCATTGACATTAACCAGATGCCGGTGGTCACACTGAGTCTTAACGGCGATATCCCGGCTGAGGATTTAAAGCAGATTGCCCTCGACGATATAGTACCCCGACTTAAAGAGATTGATGGTGTTGCGGATGATGGTGTTTCCATCGAAGGTGGTTCCAGTGACAAAGTGCTGGTAAAACCCAGCCTGGATAAGATGGTCCAGTACGGCATCTCCATGGCTCAGCTAAAGGAGCAGTTGGGGATGCAGCGATATAGCTCACTGGCTGAAGTCGAAAATGTTGTATTGCCCCAGGATGGCACTCGTCTCAGCCAGGTGGCTGATGTATCCATAGGGCCGGCTACCGGAACTGCTATTAGCCGTACTAACGGTAAACTCAGTATCAACATCGATGTCAGCAAAGAGGCCACCGCTAACACTGTCACCACTGCCAATGCCGTACTCGATGAGGTCGAAGCAATAAAATCCGACCTGCAGGCAGGTCTCGAGCTGATTACTGTGCTCGACCAGTCCGAGTACATCGAAGCCAGTGTCTCCGATTTGACCAACAATGTCCTTATCGGCAGTCTCCTGGCCATTTTGGTCGTCTTTTTTTTCCTGATGGCCCTCCGTGCCTCATTTATCACTGCCATATCTATTCCCCTGAGTCTGCTTGTCGGTTTTCTGGTAATGCGTTTGACCGGCGTCACAATCAATATCCTCACTCTGGGTGCCATGATTATCGCCGTGGGACGGGTGATTGACAACAGTATTGTCATCCTGGAGGTGGTCTACCGCCGGATGCAGCAGGGAGAACGCTTTTACGATGCTGCCGTCAACGGCGTCAGGGAGGTGGTTGCCCCGATAACCTCGGCTACAATAGCTACTATTGTCATCTTCATCCCCCTGGCATTTGTCGGGGGTATCGTCGGTGAGATTTTCCTTCCATTCGGCATGACGATTACGTATGCTCTGATTGGCTCACTTGTAATTGCCCTGACAGTGGTACCGGCACTATCCGGCTACCTGCTCAGGATGAGGACCCAGGATAGACCACGGGCATCGTGGTACCTGAAAGCCTATACTGCGGCACTGAGATGGTGTCTCAATCACCGCGTTGTTACCCTGGTTATCGCGATTCTGCTGTTTTTCGGGAGCTTCCTTCTACTACCTATCATTGGTACTACCTTCATACCGGAGATGAACACTGACATGCTGACTGTCGGGATAGAGATGCCCAGAGGGACTGAGCTGACTGACCTCAATGAGGTGGCGGGTGAGGTGGAGGAAGTCCTTGGTAGAAATCCAAATGTGGTTACCTACAGCACTGTGGCTGGAGCGTCTACTGGCATGGGTAGTGAGTTATACCGCTTGTTTATGGGTGGTGGTTCCAGCAATTATGCTACTATCCAGGTTGTCGTTAATCCTGAGGCTAATACAGATGATGTAATTGAGCAACTTGAGGAGGAACTTGCTGGGATAACAGAGACAGGCAAGATTACCGTCGCCGCACTGGAGGCCATGTCTGGTGGAATGTCATCCGGCCTTGAAATCTCGGTGCGTGCTGAGAGCTATGATGATGTTACCCAAGCTGCTAACCAGCTTATTGAGAGGCTTGAAGCGGCTGGGGAGGCACAGCATGGGGAACTTTCTTATCTGGAAGACCTGAGACTTGAGCTGGTGAGTGTCGAGCCCGAGCCTGATATTGACTGGGATGATGACAGGATAGAATCCTTAGATCTCGACGGTACGCAGTTACGACAGGAGGAATATCTGATTAGGCAGGGGGGGAAAGTCCAGACGGCAAACCTGGATGGTACCTCACTTGATGTCTTCCTTGAACCGGTTGTTAATGAACTGGTTAGTGTCGATATAGCCCAGAATATGCCGGTTGGGCCGACAGCCATCCCCCTTGGAGAAATTGCTACTGTGGAACTAGGCGAGCAGATTCCTCGAATCTCTCGCGTTGATGGGAAGTTGTCAGCCACCATTACGGCTACGATAACACAGGAGAACATCGGGGCTGTGAGCAGGGCCGTGCAGTCAGAGATAGATTCCCTCGACCTGCCCCCCGGTGTGGAGATGAGTCAGGGTGGCATTGCAGAGGACATGCGTGACAGCTTCTCGGCAATGTTTATCGCTATACCTATTGCGATGGCGCTGGCCTACGTGGTACTCATTCTGACATTCCGCTCTTTCCGGAACCCGCTGATTGTCATGGTTAGCCTGCCGCTGGCATCCATTGGAGCAATGGTTGCCCTGCTTATTACCGGGCGACCACTGGGGGTTTCAGGATTGATGGGTGTGCTGATGCTGGTCGGCATTGTTCTGACAAACGCCGTTGTCCTTATTGCCGTTGTCGAGCAGATGCGTAGAGACGGCATGAGTCCCTATCAAGCCCTGGTCGAGGGAGCACGAACACGGCTCCGCCCGATTCTGATGACGGCGCTGACAACGATGATTGCCATGTTGCCTCTGGCCTTTGGGCTCGGCAAGGGTGTGCTGATGGCCGCCGAGCTGGCGACCGTTGTCATTGGAGGGCTTTTCAGTTCTACCATGCTGACACTGCTGGTAATTCCTACCGTTTATGCCTGGGTCAATCGTATCCCTCGCACCATAGTAGTTAAAAAGTGAAACCGTTAGTTAGATTGCCAGATTATGACGCTGGGGAGGTAATATGGCACGTGTTAGTTTCGTAGAAAAAGGACAGGGCCATCCTATGGTCGAGGACCTCTACCAGAAGATAGAGGGCAGAAGACAGAGGATAATCAACCTTTTTAAGGTTTTGGGACACTGTCCTTATATTGGCCTCAACTGGCAACGATTAGGAAATTCTCTGCTCACGGGAGAGGAATTGCCGACCAGACTGCGAGAAATAGCAATTCTAAGGGTTGGTTCTCTGACAGGTTCTGAGTACGAGTTCACCCAGCACACTAGAAGGGGCCTATCAGCCGGACTGACAGGGGGGGAAATCGAGGCTATCCATGACTGGACAAGCTCATCTCTCTTCAGTGAGCAGGAATGCGCTGTGCTGGCTTATACTGATGAGGTAGAGCGTGATATCAGGGTAAGGGACGAGACTTTTGACCGACTCAGGAGCTTCCTTAGTGAACATGCCATCGTCGAACTTACCGTAGTTATTGGTTACTACGGCATGGTGAGTCGCTTCCTTATCGCATTGGATGTGGAGTTGGAGGAGTAGTCAGCAAGCAATTCGAGGGTTGTTATTCTGACCTTGCGAAATCGTGGCTGTCAAGATGTCTTATCATAAGTGATGTCGATGAGTATGCTGACTTGCCAAAAGCGCAGTCGTGGTGTTATACTAAGTGACGGTGGTTTAGTTTTGGTTATCACGCAATCAGTCCAGTCCTCTGGCAATCGTTCATACCCAGGATGACCTAACTCTAACCAACTACTGTAAGAGAGGAGGTTGTCCGATGGAGTATGAGGATAAGACCATCCAGTGTGTTGACTGTGGTACTGTCTTTGTTTTCAGCGCTGATGAGCAGGCGCTTTTCGCGTCTAAAGGCTATCAGAATGAACCGAAGCGCTGTCTTGCCTGTCGCCAGGCCAGGAAAGCAAGACGTGATGCCAACGATGGATTCGGTTACCGTCCGCTCCGGCAGATGTACCCCGTGGTGTGTGCCCAGTGTGGCAAAGAAACCGAGGTACCGTTCGAGCCTCGTCAAGGCAGGCCGGTCTATTGTAGCGAGTGCTACAATGCAATCAGGACCAATCGATAGTGGGATAGGGTAGGGGTGGCTGCCGGTCCTCCGGAGTAATACCTTAGCTGGCTCTTATTAGAGTTTTCTTAAAACCGCGGATACTTTACCCTGAATCTCGACATTCTCGGGATGCTGGTATATTGGCTCCATGAGTTCATTGGCTGGCCGGAGACAGACTGTTTCACCTTCTCGATAGAATCTCTTTAGGGTGACTTCCTGTTCATTCTTGAGCCAGACGGCGACCATGTCACCGTTTTCGGCGGTATTGGCTGGTTCCATAAGCACTGTGTCACCATCGTCAATCAGGGCGTCTATCATGGAAAGTCCCTTTACCTTCAGGGCATAGAGATGCTTGCCCTGTGTCAGTTCTTCGGGGACTTCCAGCATTTCCAGTGCCTGACTTGCCCATGTCTCTGCGGTGGGCACTGGAATCGGCTCACCGGCGGCAATCGTTCCCAGCAGGGGTACGCTGGAGATACCTGGTTTTTCAGTTAGCCGTATACTTCGGAAGACCTCCGGGTCACGGTGGATACGCCCTTCTTTTTCGAGGACATTAAGGTGGTGCTGGACAACCGCAGTCGAGCTAAGGCGGCACCCCCTCAGGATATCACGCACAGTTGGAGCATAGTCGTGCTCCCGGTAGAATTTTCTGATGAATGTGTAAATGCGTTCACGCGTTTTGCTTAAGCCCGGTTGTCTCATTGTTTCCCCCAGAGATTCTCTAGCATTGTTGAACCGACTATATTAGTACAAGTGTACCATTATCAATTCTGCTTGTCAATAGCATGGATAGTGTGGTATCTTGACATTCATTACATAAGATGCTATCATGCAGACAGTAAAGGCTGGGAAGGAGATTAGTACGCTTCAGAGCGGGGCCCAGAGAGTCGGGGTAAGGTGGAAGCCCGATGCCAGTGCCGAAGTGGAATGGACTCCGGAGCCGCAAGCCGAAGGGTATGTGAAAGTATCTGCGTAGGCCCTGACGGAGAGGGCACCGTTATCGAAGCCCAGGGTATCGAGGTCTTAGTAGTAATCTCCGTACCTGAGAAGAGATGGCCGTACTACATCTACTTATTAAGCGGCTAATAAGGGTGGCACCGCGAGAGAACCCCCTCGCCCCTTAAGGGATGAGGGGGTTTGTGTTTTATGGAGGAACGTGATGTACTTCCCGACACTGGAACAGGTGAAAAAGCGTACCGGTGAGGGCAACCTTATACCCGTATATCGGGAAATCATGGCCGACCTGGAGACACCGGTGACGGCCTTTCTCAAGATAGCCCGGGGTTCGCACTCTTTCCTGCTGGAGAGTGTCGAGGGCGGTGAGCGGATGGCCCGCTACAGCTTCATCGGCACGGAACCGTATCGCGTGCTCCGGACCGGGTCTGGTGAAGAGGTCGGTGCCGTAGACCCGCTGGTGTTGATACAGCAGGAACTGGAGAAATATCGGCTGGTACCACTGGCGGAACTACCCCGGTTCCACGGTGGTGCTGTCGGCTACCTGTCATATGAGGCTGTCGGCTACTTCGAGGAACTCCCAAGCCCGGAGGTCGACATATTGCAGTTGCCGGAGGCTATCCTTCTGTTCACAGATACCTTGCTCGTTTTCGACCATCTTATGCATAAGATTAAGGTGGTGAGCCATGTCTATCTCGATGGTAACGTGGAGGAGGCTTATGCACAGGCTATTGAAAAGATAGAGACTCTCGTGCAAAGGCTACGACAACCTTTACCAGCACCGCGTAATGGTGAGAGACCATCTGGAGATTTTGCACCGGGTGAAATCTCCTCCAACATGTCACCGGAACAGCATGCGGCAATCGTCAACCAGGCGAAGCAGTACATCTACGACGGCGAAATAATTCAGGCGGTGCTATCACAGCGATTTTCCCGCAAGATAAACGCCCATCCCTTTGATATCTATCGGACACTACGTACCGTCAATCCATCTCCTTATATGTATTACCTCCATCTTGACGATTGCTATATCGTTGGCTCTTCACCGGAACTACTGGTGCGGGCTGAGAACGGCTGGCTCACCTACCACCCGCTGGCAGGGACACGGCCCCGCGCAGCTACTGACGAGAAGAACGCTGCTCTGGAGGCAGAGCTTCGTGCCGATGAGAAAGAGAGGGCGGAGCACATCATGCTGGTGGACCTCGGTCGCAATGATATCGGCCGGGTTAGTGAACCGGGAACGGTACAGGTAACCCAGCTGATGGACGTGGAGCACTACTCACACGTGATGCATATTGTCTCCAATATTGTCGGCAAGCTGCGGTCCGACCTGACTCCGTATGATGCCCTCCGTTCCTGTTTCCCGGCGGGTACTGTTTCCGGTGCCCCGAAAATCAGGGCGATGGAAATCATCGCCGAGCTGGAGCCGGATAAGAGGGGGCCCTACGCTGGAGCGGTCGGCTATTTTTGCTTTTCCGGTAACATGGACACGGCAATAGCGATACGTACCATGGTAATTAGCAAGGGAGTCGCTCATGTCCAGGCCGGTGGTGGGATAGTGGCCGATAGCGTACCGGAGACGGAGTACAGAGAGACCGTTAGTAAGGCGTCGGCTTTGCTGCAGGCAATCGAGGTGGCCGAAGGGATGAACTTGGGGGGTGACCGATGATTCTGCTGATTGATAACTATGATAGCTTTACCTATAATCTCTTCCAGTATTTCAGCGAACTGGGGGCGGAGCTGATGGTGGTACGCAACGATAAGACCACCCTTGAGGAAATAGAGGCAATGTCACCGAAGGCGATTGTCATCTCCCCCGGCCCCTCCACCCCCCAGAATGCCGGTATCTCTAACGATGTTATTCGACACTTCGGCGGCAAACTGTCTGTCCTCGGGGTCTGCCTCGGGCACCAGTGTGTTGGATACGCTTATGGTGGGAAGGTCGGCTACGCTGGTGAGATTATGCACGGCAAGAGTTCTCTCATTCATCACGACGGTAAAGGTGTGCTTCAGGGGCTGCCTGACCCCTTCGAGGCGATACGCTATCATTCCCTGGCGATTCACCGTGAGGAGTTTCCCGACTGCCTTGAGATAACGGCCTGGACGGACAAGGGTGTTATCATGGCGGTACGCCATAAGGAATACCCGGTCGAAGGAATACAGTTCCACCCGGAGTCGATAATGACCCACGTGGGCAAGGATATTTTGAGGAACTTTCTGAGGGAAATAGAATGATTAAAGAAGCGATTCAGAATCTGGTATCCGGTCAATCACTGACAATGGATGAGGCTGCCGCCGTGATGGCAGAGATAATGTCCGGCGAGGCTACTCCCGCCCAGTTCGGTGCTATTGTCACGGCGCTGCGTCTCAAGGGTGAGACAGTCGAGGAGATTGCCGGGTTGGCGAAGGTGATGAGGGATAAAGCGTCGCCGGTGAAGGTATCAGGGCCAACAGTGGATACCTGCGGCACCGGTGGTGATGCCTTCGGCACTTTCAATATCTCGACGACAGCAGCTCTTATCGTGGCGGGAGCTGGTCTCAAGGTAGCCAAGCATGGTAACCGGGCGATGACGAGTAGCTGCGGTAGCGCCGATGTTTTGGAGGCCCTTGGGGTTAAGATAGACCTGGGGCCTGAGGGCGTGCAGGAGTGCCTGGAGAAAGCGGGCATTGGCTTTATGTTTGCCCCTGTCTTTCATCCCGCCATGAAGCACGCTGCCGGACCGCGACGCGAAATCGGTATCCGGACAGTCTTCAATTTTCTCGGCCCGCTGACCAATCCGGCCGGGGCACAGACACAGGTTATCGGTGTTTCCGACGCTGTCTTTGCTCCGAAGATGGCCCAGGTGTTGCAGAGACTGGGTTGTCGCCATGCCTTGGTAACGCACGGGGAGGAGGGGCTGGACGAGATATCCATCTGTGGCTCAACTAAGATATGGGAGGTAAAAGGGGATTCGTCCTCTGCTTATACCATCGCCCCTGAGGAGTGCAGATTGAAGCGCGCAAGTATCGGGGATATCAAGGGCGGGACGGTGGAGGAGAACGCCAAGATACTGCGGAATATACTGAGCGGTGCCACTGGTCCGGCGCGGGATGTGGTGCTGCTTAATGCGGCGGCCGGGCTGGTGGCCGGTGACCTTAGGCAGGACATCGCTGGTGGGGTGGAGCTGGCTAGGGAAGTACTCGAAAGCGGGGCCGCACTGCAAAAGCTGGACGATTTCATAAGAATAAGTCAGAGCGCAGGACGATGATACTGGACGATATTGTTGCCGATAAAAGAAAAGAGCTGGCACGAACCAAAGCGGAAACGTCTTTGGGAGAACTCGAGGCACGTATTGCTCAGAGGGCGGTACCGCTCGATTTCGGTGGGGCGTTGCGAGGTGAGGGTGTTAGCATTATTGCCGAGGTAAAGAAGGCGTCGCCTTCAAAGGGCCTGCTCTGTCCCGACTTTGATCCGGTCGCTCTGGCCAGGGCTTATACAGAGGGTGGGGTGGCGGCAATATCAGTACTGACCGAGGTCAAATATTTCCAGGGGAGTCTAGATTACCTGTCCCAAATCAGGGGGTTATCGGGGCTGGAGGGAATACCCTTACTAAGAAAGGACTTTCTCTTCGACCCGTATCAGGTGTATGAAGCGAGGGCATATGGTGCCGATGCGATTCTCCTTATCGCGGCCATTCTTGAAGATAAAGAAATGGAGGACCTCATTGCGCTTGCCCATGAACTGGGTATGCAGTGTCTGGTAGAAGTACACGATGATGCTGAGCTGGCCAGGGTTCTGCAAAGCAGTGCTCAAATTATCGGCATCAATAACCGTGACCTGCGCACCTTTGAAGTTGATATTAACACGACCCGAAGGCTGCAGTCTCTGATTACGCCTGACCGCGTTGTCGTCAGTGAAAGCGGTGTCAGCCGTAGAGAGGATATCGAGCGACTACGGGAATGGAAGGTTGATGCTGCTCTTGTCGGGGAGGCGCTGGTTACTGCCGATGATGTTGTCGCCAGACTGAGGGGACTGGTATGACGGTCGTAAAAATAGACGGAATATCGAGAATCGAAGATGCCCGGGCTGTAGCTGAGGCCAGAACGGACTACCTTGGTATGATCTTTGCATCGAGCCCACGACAGGTAACACCGGAGACGGCACGACGGATAGTCGGGGCACTAGATGGTTTTCAGATAAGACCTCAGGTGGTCGGTGTCTTTGTCAATACACCGGCGTCGGAGATAAACCGTCTGGCTGGTTTCTGCGGGCTGGAGCTGGTGCAGTTGAGTGGCGACGAGTCGTGGGAGTACTGCCGGGATATCAACCGGCCGGTTATCAAAGTAATCCATGTCTCCGAAAACAGCGGGGCTGGGGGAGTTCTTGAGGAAATAGCCACCGGTGAGCGAGTGCTTGGCAGGGACGGTTTTACCTGCCTGCTTGATACCAGTGTGGAGGGCAGCTATGGTGGTACGGGGAAGAAGTTTGACTGGGAGTTAGCCAGAGAGGTCAGTCAGCAGAGGCCGGTGATGATTGCCGGTGGGCTAACACCTGAGAACGTTGAAGAGGTAATCAGGGTAGCCAGGCCCTGGGGCGTCGATGTCTCCAGCGGTGTTGAGACTGGTGGTAGCAAGGACATCGCTAAGATAAAGGCGTTTGTCCAGGCCG
Source organism: Dehalococcoidia bacterium (assembly GCA_011170375.1). Lineage (GTDB taxonomy): Bacteria > Chloroflexota > Dehalococcoidia > Dehalococcoidales > Fen-1064 > W589. The sequence goes on along the minus strand of DUEV01000007.1, from coordinate 71,509 downwards.
TAAGGAGAGTGGATGATGAAATACAGCATATTGCCTGATGTACGGGGTTACTACGGGCAGTTCGGGGGTAAGTTCGTGCCGGAGACGCTGATGTTTGCTCTGGGGGAATTGGAGAGCGCCTACCACGAAGCACAACGGGACAAGACATTCAAGCAGCAGCTTAAACAGCTTCTCAAGGACTATGTCGGGCGGCCGACTCCGCTGTACCCTGCTATCAAGCTCACTGAGCACTGTGGCGGGGCGCAGATCCTGCTCAAGCGGGAGGATCTGGCCCACACCGGTGCTCACAAGATAAACAATGCCATCGGGCAAGGACTCCTGGCGGTAAGGATGGGAAAGAGGCGGGTCATTGCCGAGACCGGTGCCGGGCAGCACGGTGTCGCCGTGGCCACGGTCTGCGCCTTGCTCGGTCTTGAGTGTGTCGTCTACATGGGGGCGGAAGATATCAGACGACAGTCGATGAATGTCTTTCGGATGGAGCTGCTCGGGGCTGATGTCCGCTCGGTCGATTCCGGTAGCCGTACGCTGAAGGATGCTGTCAATGAGGCGGTACGTGACTGGGTGACCAATGTCGAGACCACCTATTACCTGCTTGGTTCCTCGGTAGGACCGCATCCCTATCCGATGCTGGTACGCGATTTTCAATCGGTCATTGGTCGAGAGACCCGTGAGCAGATATTAGCGTCTCATGGTCGCCTGCCTGATTATATCATTGCCTGTGTCGGCGGCGGTAGCAACTCTATCGGTATCTTTTTCCCCTTTATTGACGATGAAAGCGTTAAGCTTGTCGGAGTTGAGGGGGAAGGGGAGGGGATAGCGTCAGGGAAGCATTCTGCGTCCCTCTCGGCAGGAAGCCCGGGTGTACTTCACGGTGCCCACAGCTATCTGCTTCAAGATGATAACGGGCAGATTGCCGAGACTCACAGTATTGCCCCCGGTCTGGACTACCCTGGGGTAAGCCCCGAGCATAGCTACTACAAAGACACTGGCCGGGTAAGCTATGTGACGGCTAACGATGACGAGGCACTGGAGGCATTCAAACTGCTGACGACGACCGAAGGTATTATTCCCGCTCTGGAGTCGGCCCATGCCATTGCCCACGTGACCAAGCTCGCCTCTGAGTTGAGTCGGGAGATCCTGGTGGTGGTCAACGTGTCCGGTCGTGGTGATAAAGACCTGAGTATAGTTAACGAAGCCCTGGCGAATGAGTAAAGGGGCTGGCTGAAGGGTTATGGAGAAAACGAAGAAAAGGATTCTGACGGGGGACCGGCCGACCGGGCCCATGCACGTCGGTCACTATATTGGCTCGTTGGAGAATCGTGTCAGGCTTCAGGGCAAGTACGATTGTTTCTTTATTGTGGCTGATTATCAGTTCCTTACCGACCATCTTAGGGAGACGGAAAAGGTCGAGCAAAATATCAGGCTGACGATACTGGACTGGCTCTCAGTTGGCATGGATCCGGCAAAAAGCACTTTCTTCATACAATCGATGGTCCCAGAGATAGCCGAGCTGACCATGTATTTCTCCATGCTGGTAACAGTGGCCAGGTTGCATCGTAATCCCACCGTGAAAGAAGAGTTCAAAGAATCCGGGTTACGGGCGATGAGCTACGGATTTCTCGGGTACCCCGTCTCTCAGGCAGCAGATATTTTGATAGTCCGGTCTGACCTTGTGCCGGTGGGAGATGACAATGTTCCTCACGTAGAGCAGACCAGGGAAGTGGCTCGCACGTTTAATCGGCTTTTTGGGGAGGTCTTTCCTGTTCCTAAGCCTCTCATAGGAGAGGTTCCAAGATTGCCCGGTACTGATGGAAAGAAAATGGGCAATAGTATGGATAATGCTATTTATCTGAGTGATACCCCGGAAGAAGTGCAGCAAAAGGTTGGTGCTGCCATCACTGACCCGGCCCGCATCAGAGCGACTGACAAAGGACATCCGGATATCTGTAACATCTATCAATATCACCGTGCTTACAATCGAGAAGAGGCTCTGTATATAGCTGAGCTTTGCCGGCAGGGCAAGATAGGATGTGTGGCCTGCAAACAAAACCTGGCTGCAAAGTTAAACGCCTTTCTTGACCCTGTTCGCGAGAGGAGGGCCTTCTTCGAGGCAAAGCCATCAATTATTGGAGAGGCCTTGCGAGAGGGTAATGAAAGGACCAGGCAAGAGGGTAGAGAAACGCTGGGACTTGTCCGCGAAGCCATGCACTTTAATTATAAAGAGTTAGCGGGGGGTTAGCCAGTCTCTAAGAACTTGAGGTCAAAGCTATGAGTAGTATTGGCGTAGTCTTTGCGGAATCGAGGCGCAAGGCTTTGGTTGCTTATGTGACTGTGGGTTATCCTACGGTTGAGTCGACACTAGCCATAGTGCCACTACTGGCGGAGTGCGGCTGCGATATCGTTGAGCTGGGGGTCCCGTTTTCCGACCCCCTGGCTGATGGCGCCACGATACAGGAGGCCAGCCATCAGGCATTGCAGACTGGAGTAACACCGCAGACCTGTCTTGAGGTGGCGGAGCAAATTCGCCAGAAGACGGATGTGGCCCTGGCCTTTATGACCTACTATAACCCGGTACTGCACTATGGGCTGGAAGTCTTCTGTACTGCCTGTGCCAAGGCTGGTGTCGAAGGACTGATAGTGCCTGACCTGCCGCCGGATGAGTCCACTGACCTTGATAATGCTGCTCGGAATCACGGACTTGACCTGATTTTTCTGCTGACACCGACCAGTACCACCGAGCGTATTCGACTGGTTGTTGAGAAATCACGAGGGTTTGTCTACGTGGTCTCCCTGCTTGGTGTTACCGGGGCGAGGGACAGTTTGCCAACCGGACTGAGAGATTTTGTAGGACGGATTCGGCAAGAGACTGCCAAACCATTATGCGTGGGATTTGGTATCTCCACCCCTGACCAAGCGCGACAGGTGGGGCAGCTAGCCGATGGTGTTATTGTCGGCAGCCGACTGGTACAGCTGATTCGAGATGATAAGCCCCCCTATGAGTCAGTCACATCATTTGTGCGGGGGCTGAGGGTTGCACTCGACCAATAAATTGACGTAACAGTCATTGTTATCGAGGCAACTCAGTTACTAGGGTTGGTAGGTGGGAAAGCCATAAATTCTAGGCGGTTGGTGCACGTGGTGGTGGAGAAGAGGGGCTAGTCTGCCTCCTCTGTCGTTTCTTCTTCGGTAAGTGTCTCGATTTCGTGTGTGGCCCTCTCGTGCAACTGCAGATTGTCGGTTAAGGCGATAGATTCCTCGAAGTCACTGATTGCTTCTGTTTTCATGTCCAGTCCCTTATAAGCGAGGCCACGGTTGAAGTAGGCATAGGCATTATATGGGTCGATACTAATAGCCCTGATGCAATCGATAATTGTTACCTCATACTCACCCTTAGCGTAGTAGGCAGTAGCCCTGCTAGTATAAGCGGAGGCACGTTCAGGGTCAAGGGCAACAGCCTCGGTGCAATCAGCGATTGCCTCGTCATAGTACTCCAAAGCTATATAGGCGGCCGCCCGATTAATATAGGCCTTAGCTTTGGTGGTTGTTGTGGCATTGGCTTCGATAACTCTGGTATATTCTTCTATCGCCTCTTCATATTGCCCCTTACTGGCAAGCTCATCGGCGTTATTGAAATACCACTCAGGTGAGCCTTCCGGTGGGAGTGAGCAGCCAAAAAGAGCACTAAGAACAACCAGTAGCAAAACGGGGAGGACAACATGCCAGCCCATAGCTTCTTACCTCCGGGATTGGCAAAATGTATATGCCACCGGCATAGCAAAGATAGCATTAAGTGAGTGACATGTCAAGCACAGTAGGTGTATAACAGGCTTATCGTACCCTGCCTGTCAGACTATTCTCCCAGAGTTGTTGGCTTCCTGAAGAACCGTAAATATACCGTGAGCACGATGAGTATTGCACAAATCCCCACCGCCAGCCACCACCAGGGGAATGTTGACGGGACTACGGTAAAGACGGCAATTACGTTCGTATCACAGTTTAACTCCAGGCTGGTAGACTCACTATTTCCGCTCAGGTCCCCACTCCATTCTATGAAGATGTAGCCAGGGGCAGGTATTGCTTTGAGTTCGAGTATAGTACCTGATGTGTGAGTTGAAAAATCCGGATACGATTCGGGAATCGCCGCATTTATCTGAACATTACCGCCCTGTTCAGGGCTAACAGTGACCGTTAGCCTAAGTGTTGAGCCAGGTCAACCAGCCCAGGCTGGTTCGGCTGCCATAAATCCCAAGGCCAGGATTGACAGCACCAGTAACAACGCTATACGTGGCAAAAGGCGGCTCGGAAAGTGGCTCATTTCTTACCTATCGGCCAACTCATATAACTTTTCAATAGCATACATTAAATAACTATCGCACTTACCCTGCTGTGCCCCGGACTCCCGCAGCTTCTGATATGCTTCTGTGTCTGAGAAGCTGACGCCGAGCAGGCCGAGGCAGGTGATGTCGCCGAACTTCTCTTTGAAACCTTGGACAAACTCGTTGGCTTCGCGGCGGGTGTTAATCCGGGCCTGCCTGGCCATCTCTTTGTTTTCTATGGGGCAGCGGTAGCGAAGCCCCAGACAAACGGCTGCTGACGATACTACCCCGCAGGGTGCCTCTTGTTGTCCGGCGATACCTCCGTAAAAATTGATAGAAGCCCAGAGATTATCCTCATCACCCAGCCCTTCCGATTCCCACATAACTTGCAGGACGCTGGGTCCTCAGTGATAGCCATGATGCATATGGTATAGGGCTTTTTCCTTGGCTTCTTCTAGGGTCATTTTAAACGGCATCTGGATATCCCCTCTTCTCTTAGTTATTATTTGTGCGGTTCCCTGGTGTCCTGATCCAACCTAAAAATTCGGGCAGCGTTACTACCCAGTATAGCATTAATCTCTTCTTGGCTGAAACATATTCCATATTGGTCTTTTTCTGTCAGGTTCTCAATTATATCCACAAAATCCTTGTTGGATACGTGGGGCTCAAAGATGGGACCATCGGTACCGAATAATACCTGTTCCGCTCCAATAACATCCAGGATTTCTCTGAGGTAACGACGGAAGAGGTGGGGTTTGCTTACGGCCATTAGCTGCCACATGGCCATATCACCGTTGATATTCTTCTTGTATTGTGCCAGTGATAACCAGTCACGCCACCACATATTTCCCATGTGGGCAGCAATGATTTCCAGATCAGGAAAGTCCACGGCAACATCATCAAGATGAATAGGCAAGGCATACTTGGCGCGTGAATGCGGGAGTGGAGAGCAATGTATTAGCAGAGGGACCCTCAGTTCATTGACGACTTCCAGTACGGCGTAGGCTTCCGGGCTGTTAGGGTAATAGCCATTATCCGGATGCCATTTCAAACCTTTCATGCCGAATTCCTCAATACACCGGCGAAACAGGGTTGGTGCGTCTGGTCTTCGGGGGTCAATACCTGCCAGGGCGATAAGCCGCCCAGGATGCCCAGCAGCGGCGGTAGCACAGCGCTTATTGATATTCATGACACGCTCCTTGTCCAGGCCCATGTCTACGTTGTCCACGACGCAGATTGCAGTAACATCAATACCACCTTCGTCCATACGCCTAACCAGTTCATTACTCTCCGGGTCATCCATGATTTTTCGGTAGACAGGTAATACCTCTTCCATGGTCTTCTTTACCCCGGTCCTCTCACCGTCGAGCAAAAAACCTTCTGCTATATTTCTAGCTACATTTTCATCGGCGGGCCAGCGTGAGAAAAAATGGTAATGTACGTCGATAATCAACTCAATTCACCTCTAAGTGTATGGATTCAAATTTAGGCTTCACGTCTCTTCTTGGGTGCAAGTTTACAATCCTGCCAGATACCTGTCAATCCGAAAGTAGCTTAGTCTTTAATGGTGAGACAGGCTTTGTTAATTACTCTATAATACTCTGGAGTAATGTGGCTGTAATTAGGTTCGTGAAAGGTTAGGATGCCTGGCTACAAAACCAAGCTAAAGGGCGCTTTGTTTGCGGGAGTTAAAAAAGGGTGGGGTAACTTCATCTGGATATGCAAGATTATTATCCCCATGTCCTTGCTGGTGGCCCTCCTCCAGTGGAGTGGCTGGCTTTACGAAGCTGACGTCGTACTAAAACCGTTGATGGGATGGCTGAACCTGCCCAGTGAGGCGGCACTACCCATCATCAGCGGACTGGTAATAAATCTATATGCCACGATGGCGGCAATAACAGTGGTCCCGTTTACAGTTGGCCAGATGACACTGATCGCCATCTTCAGTCTGATTGCCCATAACCTCATCATCGAGGGGATTATCCAGCACCGCTCTGGCATTAATGCCTTTACAATCACTCTGGTCCGCATCGGCGCTGCTATCCTGACAGTACTCGTCGTGTCTCAGTTTATCGGTGATACTTCGGAAAGCGTTGCCGGCCTCGCTGAAATTACGAGCGAAAGCTCCTTTGTTGAGGTACTAAGAGAGTGGGCAGTGGATACATTGCTCCTGTTGACTAAGATTTTTGGGATAATCATGTTCGTCATGATTGTACTGGAATCTTTAACAGCGCTGGGTTGGTCTGAGTATCTGTTCAATTTCTCCAGGCCTCTGATGAAGTTGCTGGGTCTTTCACGACTGACGGCGATGCTCTGGGTGACTGCCGTTATTTTTGGACTGATGTACGGTGGGGTAGTGATACAGGACGAGGTAAAACGGGGTGACCTGACCAAGACCGAGTTAAGGCACCTGCATGTATCGATTGGTATAAATCACAGTATGGTAGAGGACCCGGCTCTATTTATGGCGCTGGGCCTGAACGGTTTTTGGTTGTGGATACCCAAATTGATAATGGCTGCTGTCGCTGTACACGTCTTCCGTGCTTTTGAGTATCTATGGAGAAAAATTAGGCATACTCGGGATGAGGAATAACCGGGCATTACAGAGCCGAGTAAAGGTTAACCGGAGCTGTCATTGCCTGGGGCAGTATTGTCTGGTGGTGCGCCATCTCCTGACGACCCCGACTCACCGACGGCGTAGCTCATTGTGTACAGGTGGTAATAAACACCCTCTTTTGCCATTAGCTCCTGATGAGTGCCGGTCTCGACAATTTTGCCGTTTTCAAGCACGATGACTCTATCGGCATCATGAATGGTGGAAAGGCGATGAGCAATGACCAGGGAAGTACGGCCTTTGAGGAGTTGTCGCAGGGCGTCTTGAATCAGCATTTCGGTCTGGGTATCAACGTTGGCTGTTGCCTCATCGAGGATGAGGATACGTGGGTCGGCCAGTACGGCGCGGGCGAAGCTGATAAGCTGACGCTGCCCAACGCTCAGATTGCTGCCCCTCTCATGGAGGATGGTATCATAGCCCTCTTCGAGACGCTGGATGAAGTCGTTGGCACCGACGGCTTTGGCTGCTTGCACAAGTTCTTCTTCAGTAGCGTCACTCCGGCCATAGAGGATATTCTCCCTGACTGTCCCTGAGAAAAGGAATGGTTCCTGAAGGACGATGCCAATCTGCCTTCTCAGTGAGCTCTGTGTTACATTATGGATATCATGACCATCTATTGTCAGCTTGCCCTTGGTTATCTCGTAGAACCGGGCAACGAGGCTGACCAGGGTGCTCTTACCGGCCCCGGTCGAGCCAACCAGAGCGATGGTCTCACCGGGACGTACTTGGAGATTGATGTCGTGTAGCACTTCCAGGTCGGGGACATATTCAAAGCTGACATGGTCGAAAACAATATCACCTTCAATTGTCGGCAGTTCGGTGGCATCGGGGGCATCAACAATCTCCGGTTCGGTGTCTAGCACTTCAAAAATGCGCTGCCCGCCGGCCATGGCTCGCTGCAACTGAGCATACTGCATGGTGAGTCGGCGTATCGGATCGAAGAACCTCTGGACATAGAGGACGAAGGCCACCAGTGCTCCTACGGTTAGCGTGTCGTCAAGGACCTGCATGCCTCCGAAGATAACGACCAGCATAATCCCGGCGCCCATCAGTATCTCTGTCGCCGGCTGTATGCCAGCAGTGAGGCGACCGGCCTGTATATTGGCGTCCAGGTTGGCTGTATTCATGTCGTCGAACCGCTGCAGGTTCAGGTCTTCACGGGATAGGCTCTGGATAACCCGGGCGCCGGAGATATTTTCCTGAAGTCCGGCATTGACGGCTGAGATAGCCATGCGCACTCGCATAAAGGCGTTACGCGCGTATCTCTGCCATATTGCCATGACACCCACCATGACCGGTATCACGGTCATGGTAATCAGTGCCAACTGCACGTTGCTGATGAACAGCATGACAACAATACCAACCAGGCTCAGCAGGTCGGCAGTGATGTCGAGGACACCGGCGCTGACTACCTCCTGAAGTGCGGTGACATCGTTCTGGACCCGGGACATCAAACGGCCGACCTCATGACGGTCATAGAAACTTAGAGAAAGTTTCTGCAGGTGATCGAACATCTGGGTGCGTAGCGTGAGAAGGACACCCTGGCCAATATAGGCCATGTAAAGTATCTGTAGCCACTGGCCTCCCCAGTTAAGCAGGCCGTTGCCAATAAAGAAACCGAGCCATATTGTGAGTCTGCTGAGGTCTCTGGTTGCGGTCAGGTCATCGATGGCCATACCTACCAGTTGCGGCATGGCCAGGAGGGTGAGTGTATAGACAATCATGGATATCAGGGCAATGGCGAACCGGCCCTTGTAGTCCTTGAGATACTTCAGCAGACGGGTTACCACGGTGTGGTCATACGCCTTGCCGTAGGTAATATCATCTATGAGGTCGCCGGCACGGCTCAGCCCAGGGCGCATTGCCCCGCCGTGCATCATGCCGCCGCCATGCATCATCCCGCCACTGCCACCGTGCATCATGACTCGTCGTACCTCCGGCTGAGTGCTTCTTCCTGGTCACGAAGCTGGATTTCGTATATATGTCGATAGATAGTGCCGTTTTGAAGTAATTCGGTATGACTACCGCGCTCGGCTATCGTTCCCTTGTCGAGAACAAGAATCTGGTCGGCGTCACGTACCGTTTGCAGTCTCTGGGCGATGACAAAGGTAGTCCGTCCCTTCATCAGTTCACGGAGTGCCTTCTGAATAAGAAACTCGGTCTCGGTATCAACACTGGAAGTGGAGTCGTCAAAGATGAGGATACGTGGGTCAATCAACAGGGTGCGGGCAATGGCAAGCCGCTGTCTCTGGCCACCGGAGAGAGTTAGCCCCCTCTCCCCGACCCAGGTATCGTAGCCTTCAGGGAGGCTCTCAATGAATTCGTGTAGCTGGGCGGCCTTGCTAGCAGCGACAATATCGTCCATACTGGCATCAACTGCTCCGTAGGCGATGTTATCGGCTATGGTGGCTGTGAAAAGGAAGACATCCTGCTGGACGATTCCGATATTGCTTCGCAGTGAGTTCAAAGTGCCATTCCTGATGTCTATGCCATCAATGGTAATGCTGCCTGAGGTGACGTCATAGAACCTGGGTATCAGGTTTATCAGGGTGGACTTACCACTACCTGTCATGCCAAGAAGGGCAACCATTTCACCGGGCCTGGCTTCGAGGTTGATATTGTCGAGGACAGGTCCCATTATTTCGTAGGGATTGGCTGAATCGTAGCTGAAGGAGACCCTCTCGAACCTGACCAGTCCCTGGACACCATCCAACTCAATGGCACCCGGTTTTTCCGTTACCGCCGACTCGGTATCGAGCACTTCGAAGATGCGCGCCCCGGCGGAGACACCGCGCGAGACCATGTTGACCATCATACCCATCATCCGTATCGGCATGGCCATCATCGCCAGGTAGAGGTAGAACTGGATGAGTTCACCACCAGTCAGTCTACCGGCAAGAATTTCACTCCCGCCGACCCAGACTATGACACCACTGGCCAGGACCAGGATGAAGGACATCAGGGGCATATTAAAGGCACGTATCTTGCTCGCCTTGATGTTGTCGTCATATAGCTCCTTGGCCTGCTGCTTAAATTTCCGGGACTCATATTTTTCCTGAGTGAATGCCCGGACGACCTTGACTCCTGAGAGATTTTCTTGGAGTATTGTGCCCAGCAAGGCTATCCCCTGCTGTACGTTTGTCCAGATGGGGCGAAGCCTGGTACCGACCACAGTGGCCAGATAACCTATCAATGGCATACTGGCAATGCCAATTAAGGCCAGCCGCCAGTTCATGATAAAAAGCAGGGCACAAATGCCGGCGAAGGTAATGAATACATAAAGTATCCTGAGTCCGCCCATCGAGATGAAGAACCGCACCGCTTCGACGTCCTGGGTGGCACGAGACATCAGCTGCCCGGTCTGTGCGGTGTCATGAAAGGCAAAGCTGAGGCGCTGGACGCGGTCATAAAACAGGTTCCTGATATCGTAGGCAACGCGCTGGGAGATGTACTCACCGAGATAGGTCTGTCCGAAAGCAAAGACACCACGCAGTGCCGCCACCGCCAGTACGGCTATCCCCAGCCAGACAAGAAGAGACGTCGAGCCGGACATCGTGTTAGTCAGCGGGTCATAGCCTATCCCTCTGTCGATGGCCTGCTTGACCAGTTCGGGCATACCAAGACTGAAGCCGACGGACAGGAAAAGGCAGACATAGGCCAGGGTGACACGCTTCCAGTACTTATTGAGGAAACCGAGCAGTCTGATAATAATCCGCATCGCCGTAGCTAATTATAGCTCAATTTAAGCGTGGTGTACAAAAGAACGAACATAAATCTCCAGAGAATCCATTCCCCTGTGTCTCCCCCTTCCTTTTGTAAAGGAAGGGGAAATATTTTTGAAGAAGAGAGGGTTACTGCCCTCTCTTAAACTCTCCGCTGGGATAGGGGAAAATCCCTCTCAATCTCCCCTGCCTTCGCCGGAGCTGTTTGCCTGCGCTGAAGCTTTAGCGCAAGCAGGCTACGCGCAGGCAGGCTTTACCAAAGGGAGAGGCTCAAGTATCCCCCTTTATAAAGGGGGACTAAGGGGGATTTTGAGCGTTACTCGATATAATGCTTAAGCTATTGTATTTACGATATTTTAGCGTTAATATAACCCTGCTGGAACAGGGCGGCGTAACATGGGGATAATCAAGTTCGTAGGGCAGAAGTATCTGCAAACTCAGAAAGCAACGCAGGTCCGGAAGCTTGCCGAGGTGCGGAAAAGCCTGCGGAAGATGCGATCGGGTTCGCCGCAGCAACGCTCGATGGTGAAGCTGGAGCTAACACGCCTTGATGAGCTATCAAAGCAGCTCCATAAGGTCAAGAGCCGGGAAGACATGAAGCGATGGCGCTCTCTGTACGAGATGTGCCGTCCGGCATTCGAGGCGGCCCTGAACCTCTCAAAACCGAAGCCCAGGACGGGTAAAAAGCGGACAAAAAGCGTTAGCAGGAAGTAGGACTGTTTTTACACCGCGTATTGAATTGCTACTACCTTGTTTAAAGAGAAGGGTCGGACAGCAGGGAAGGGGAGCAGGCACCAGGCGGGATCGTAATAGCGGAATGTCATTGTTTTACTTTGTCTTGGCAACCTTTCTACTGACTAATTCGTGTGCCTCCTGTTGTGCCTTGAGAGATATTTGGTCTTTACGTTCCAGAAGTGCTATTCCCTTGATAGGCTTTTTCACTGCGGGTGAACGTTTCGGAGCAGGCATTTCAGTTTACCTCCTCTGAGTTATTCCCCCTCCCAGCCCCTGATGATTTTATTCCTCTTCAACGGTGACGGTCATGGTGTAGGTCCACTTCGCTTGTATATCACCCCCGGCCTGGCTGTATTCCATAGTTACCTCGGTGGTCCCTTCTCCGACCGCCTCGAAGGTCCAGATTTCGGTGCCGGGGGCCCCGAGAATCCCATCGCTTTCAGGTTCTATATAGTCGTAGTCTTCTTCCGCCAGCACGTCTTCATTATCTATTTCGGCGCTCCAGGCAAAGCCCGCCGTATGGTTCGAGCACAGCTCCAGCCTGATTTTGTCGTGGACTTCCAACTCAAACTCGCCGCTGCGATGATTTTCCTCTTCAAAATCGTCGCAGGAAAACTCCTCATTGTAATCGTGGGACGTGACACAGCCTGATACAAGCAAGAGTGAGGTGGCAAGCATCGCAAACAGCAGGATGCTTCGCAGCTTCATGGTAGTTCCCCCCTAATAAGAAGATGCTTCATGTGGAAATAAGGACAGCAAACAGAATGATAATGATAATCCGGGGAAATGTCAATAGACGAGGAGGGCCTGATATATTACCCGATAGCACGAAACTTTAAGGTGCATATTATTGGCCTATTTGGGGGGTTCAGTTTTAATGGTCTCATTAAGAAGTGAAGGTGTTCGCTGAGCGTTATGCTGGACGTATTGACAACATTCCACTCATCTTTGACTTAGAACATTCATGATGTTATCTTGTCTACGATAAATAATTAGGTTGATTAGTGAGGAGACAACTATGGCGCAGACTGTTACGGTGGCCCATCATCCCGAATTAACTTGGCAAGATGCAATGGAAATTTTTCAACGGCACTTCAGTGGTAAATACAAGGTTCGTAAGATAAAAAGGACGATAGCAAGGCATTTTATAATTTGTAGAAGTCCGCTCATAGGAACCCGTGTTAAGCTAGAGCAGAGTGAAGGCAAGACATCATTCGTTTTCGATGGCGACGCACCAAATGCCTTACTAGCGTTACTTTTCTGGATGGGTCTGGGTATTCTAATTTCTGTCATAATATATCTAACTGTGTTAAAGCCCAAGCTAAAGGCGATGGAAAATGAGGTGAAGTTATACATAGAAAATGCACCAGAATTTAAGTAAACTTTTCTCCACTAGACAATACTAATATTACGATGGTGCTGATAAACTGGCATCGTAGCTGCTGAGTGGATACGGCAATGCCATGTTGGGCAAATCCATTGAGTCTTTTATAATCGCTGGCTTATATGGGGAGGGGAGGGATAAATAGGAAAAGGGAATACACTACTTATATTTTTGGCGTCTCCATAATTTGATTATTCCCCAAATAAGGTTCATTCTTGGCACCCGCTGCATATACTTTCTGTAATCATCCCCGAATCTCTCAATACTGGAGCGCTCCTCAGACCAGGTGCTTATGTAGAAGTAGACTATAATAGGAATGCTGAAAATCAAACTAAGCCAGTGTTGAGATATAAGGACCAGTGAAGCGAAGATGAGTATCCCGCTGAGATACATGGGGTGCCGGACAATGGTGTAAATACCGCTCTCAACGACAACGGCGGTATGAATAAAGCTTTCACCCTCCGGAGCTTTGCCCTTTGCCTCAAAAGCGATACGTGACAACCATCCTAAAATCATACTGAAGGCAAAAACTGCCCAGCCGATATACAGCACAACGTCCCAGCCAGCTCCATTATAAGAGATGAAGCAATAAACTACCTGACCGACAAACAGGATTCCAAGGAATGTGAACAGGGCTATATCTTTCCACGTCGGTTTCCATGGCTCTCGTTCAGTGCTCTCATTCATCGGGTGCTCCTTTTGTAATGACTCGCTTTTAATTTTGAATCTGTATTCGGTAGTATACTACATGTACGTAACTATTGACACCTATACTGCGGACAAGGGCTGGAGTCTGTGACATATGCTCGGTAATACCAGCCTATTTGGAGGAGGGGAGGGACAAACAGGAAAAGGGAGCACAATCCAGGCTACAACAAACTAAGGCGTTATCTGAGTAACTGCTCCGCCTTGAGTAAAGATATAAGTACAACCGGATGTGACAGTACCGTCTGGATTCAGCCCCGTTATATGATCGCTTAATACTATTGTTCCATCATCGGTAGTTATAGTGTCCATGTCATTGGTGGGAGTGCCCCACCCTGCGGTTATTTGACCACTTGGACTATCAACAAGCATAGCCAGAACTGCTGTCTGGATATTGTGTAATTCTGTTTCGTAATCCTGGGGATTTTGAATAGGGGCAAAAGGCGATCTCTGTGTGACTGTTCCATCCATGGCAAAGTCATATTTGCAGCCGGATTTCACTGTACCATCAGCATTAAGTCCTGCCATATAACGGGAGAGAACATAAGCACCACCGTCAGCCGTAACCAAATCCATATCTTCTATAGAGGTTAAATCAGCATCTAACCTTGCCGATTCGCTATCAACTAGCATTGCGAGAACCGCGGTCTGTATGTTGTGTAGTTCAGTCTCATACGATTCTCCTGGACTGGGGTCGGACACTGTATCCTGTGATGAAACACCAAGCTCTTGCTCCAAGTCTTCTATCCTCTCTTCCAATTCTCTCAGTTCATCTGATATGTCAGCAGATTGAGAGCAAGATAAGGAGCACAAAATAAGTATAGTAATCAGTAGGGGAATAGTAATTGCCAGAACTGCCTGTTTACTCATGATTGTATTACCTGCTTATATGGCGAGTGCATGTGCCTATATATATGCTATTACAGTAGGACCCGGTAGTAAATAACACTTAAGTACTATACATAAACGTAACTATTGACACTCATAGTGCGGACAAGGGCTGGAGTCTTTGACATATGCTCTGTGCTACCGACTTATTTGGGGGAGGGGAGGGACAAATAGGAAAAAGGAGCACCGCATCGAACCAGAACCGAGGGATGTTACAACTACGTAAAAAAGAAGGGAGCCTCCGAAAAGACTCACTTCAATCTTAAAGGTGATTGGTCAATTATTAATTTTAACGTAGAGCAATATAACTACGCTGTATTGAAAGGACATTATCATCGGTAGTGATAGAAGCTCTTTCCCTTACTTTGTAGAATAAATAACTTCACATATTTCATCTCCTACGGCTACGGATTTAGGTATCTTCATCTCTAATTCTTTTCCCAAATATGTGCTCATCATTTGCTTATCATTGGTCATCAAAGCTTCGCAAAGCCCTCTACTCGTCCCCTTTATACCAAGTGGACAATCTGACACCTTGAAGCGCATCGTATTATCTGATACTTCAACTATCTCAAGTCCCATCTCCATCATCTGGCTCATCATCTTTAATGATTCTGCTGCGTCTTGCATGGTTCTGTTTGGAGCCATTTGCTGCATAATCTTGCCATACTCAGCTCCCCCCTGCTTCGCAATTTCAGCTATGATAGGTAGAGCTTCTTCTCCATATTGCTCGTAGAAAGCTTTACTCAAAGCCCCTATCCCACCGAACATTAGTTTCATCATTGATGCAAAGCCTTGTGCTGATTGTTCCATGATTTATCTCCTTTTCTTCAGTCTGGTTTTCATAGTGTACGCTAATTCAACGACATCTTACTTCCTTCTGTTCAATAAGCATTACCTCCCCACAAAAAGATAACCGACCATATTTCAGGTCGGTTTCACTGTTGGCTCTTCGCCACCCAAGTGACCAGATACAGGTGGCGAGTCACTGCCCCCTTTTTACTGGTGCCGGGTAATAATAGATTATATTAGTCTATTAATACGGGGTAAATTATAGTCCTATTTCAGGGAATGTCAAGTTGATGTGCAGATGAATCCTTTACCTGTTCTCTACACTATTGCCTTATTTGAAGAGGGGAGAGGGGTAAGATAGTAAAGGGGGGCACTATGAATGAACGTATACGCTTGACACTCCTCTGCAGACGGAATAGAATTCCTATATCTCTTGTGAGCGAGTAGTTATTGTATTGTGAGCTATTAAACTGTGTGTTGAGGAAGAAAATGGCTAATAATGAACCTAATGTCTTTATAATCAATATACGCCCCGAAAATTGGGAGGAATGTATAAAAGACATCGCTTTGGTATCCGTGTTGACGCTCGTCGCCCTCAATTCAGTGAAGGAGATATTTTTCTTGTTAGACGCACTGGTAAAGATTATGGGGTGATGGGAATATGGAGACTAATAAGAGAGGAATATGTTACTAGTCAAGAAGAAGTCCCCTGGGAAGATTATGAATATAAGTGGCAACAATGGTTTGACCCCATTATTGACTTCAAAGCACCAATGTCTGAGGCATTTCAGGGAACTTCTAAATACTCGGAAAAACTGCAAATCGCGGCAATGAGGATAGTGGGTTCAGTTGTTTCTCTTAGTAGTGATGAAATCCTGAGATACCTTGATAAGATAATAGAGGAAAAGATCATAGAATTAAGTATGACAGAGGTAATATACAATGGCATACAGAAATCTGCAGAAGTGATACTGCAATCTATTATAGACCTCTACTCTAGAGAGCCAGAAACAATTGTAACTCCACCTGTTATAAAGCAGGAACGTGATAAACCTGTAGGAGAGCCTATTAATTTTAGGGGTATGGTATATGCTCCTCTAAATGAGGCGGGTGTCGTCTTACTGTTCTCCAAAGTGATGAATGAGCTAGGAATCATCTACGAGTCTTCTCCGATATCAGGTTTTGATATGGTAGGACGTTTGAAAACAGAGAAGGGTTATGAACGCAAGCATTTTGAGTTTGAATATCTTAGCAGTCACTTCAAAGTCCATAAGCACGACCCTGCACTGGTGGATTTTATTGTTTGCTGGGAACACGATTGGAAAAATTGTCCTGAAGAAATACAAGTCATTGAGTTAAAACAAGTAATCAAAGATTTGCCTGCTGCTTTCTAAGCATGGTCTCCTACCCACCTAGCAATCACCCATTTACAAGTATTACGGATACAGCATTATCAATTCCAAGCTGGCTTAGTAGTTATTGAGGATGGTCTGGAACTATGATAACATGGGGCGTTTGTTAATACTGTAAATGAGGTGGACCATGAAGCTCTTCGAACCTATTACAATACGCGACATGGAGGTGCCGAACCGCATTGTCTACCCGGCCTTCCAGATGAATATGGGCCTGTCCAACCGCCGTGCCCAGGCATTCTATACCGAGCGGGCCATAGGAGGGGCCGGGCTGGTGATGGGGGCCAACACAGCCATCGATAACCTGGCATGTGAGGAGCTGTGGGGTGGGGCTGAAGAGCTCGTGGGGTTTATCCAGAGACTGCGCAGCCTTACCGACCAGGTACACGGGGCGGGGGGCAAAATTGGCCTGCAACTGTGGCAGGCGAACCGCTTTCCCATAGGGCGGGGCACTCAGGTGAGGGGGGAGGAGGTAGACCCCACCAGCGGTGACCGGGTAGCCCCCTCGGCACGCGAGGACATGCGGGAGTTGACCATCCCGGAGATAGAGTCCATCATCTACCGCTTCGCCAAGGGGGCGAGGAATGTCCGCGACGCCAACTTCGACTGTGTCGAGATTCATGGTGCCCATTCCTATCTGCCCTGCCAGTTTACCAACCCGGAACTAAATAAGCGCACCGATACATACGGGGGGGACCTGCAAGGCCGCATGAAGTTCGGCATCGAAATCGTCAGGGCAGTCCGTGCTTTCGTGGGGCCGGACTTCCCGATACTTTTCCGGCTCGGTGCCCTGGAGAAGGACGGCGCCATCGACCCCGACAGCGTTACCTACGCACAGGAGCTGGAAAAGGCGGGCGTCGATTGCCTCGACATCTCTACGGGGGGTTGGGGGCGTATCCCGGTGACGCCACCGAAGCGTCACAAGATGGGCACTTTTGTATATCTTGCTGAACCGATTAAAAAAGCCGTCAGTATACCGGTGATTACGGTGGGGCGGATTAACACGCCGGAGGTGGCCGAATCAATCCTGGAGAAGGGGCAGGCGGACATGGTGGCTATCGGCCGGCAGCTGGTAGCCGACCCCTTCTGGCCGAAAAAGGTAAGGGAGGGGCGGTTCGGGGAGGTGGTCGCCTGCGACTCGTGTAACATCAACTGCAGCTCGGCGGCCTTTGAGCGCAATATCCCGGAAGGCTCTCCCCTGTGCAAGTTCAACGAGCGAGTCGGGCGGGAGTGGGAGCTCCCGGCACCGGAGTAGGGAAGTCGACATAATCATACGAAAACAGGGAGGACTATCAAGATGAAATACATCCGCCTTTATTCGGGGGATGATGGGGAGGCCCACTTCGAAGACCTCGAAATGCCACTCCAGGACAGGGGCAGGTCGACGCGAACATCTCAGATGGAGAAGGCGGTTGGCATCATCTTCCGCGAGACAGGTGGGGACTTCGTGGCCGACTGGCATAATGCTCCCCGGAGGCAATACATCTTTATCCTCGAAGGGGAGGTGGAGGTAGAGGTAGGGGACGGCACCAAGCGCCGTTTCGGTCCCGGCGATATCCAGCTTATCGAAGATACCACCGGACGGGGCCATATCACCCGCTCGGTCAATAACCAACCGTGGAAGGCGGTATTCATCCCACTTGAATGAGACGGGCGTATGGCATAGAATTGAGTGTCTGTTTTTTCACGCGGGGAAGTGTCGGAATTGGCAGACGAGCATGACTTAGGATCATGTGCCGCAAGGCGTGGGGGTTCAAATCCCCCCTTCCCCACCATTTTTTAAAGCTAAAGACGATATTGCTATTGCCTGGTGACCAAGAAGGAGGAGAGATTGGCAGAGAAATCTGATACAACATTGAAAGTACTTAATCCTCGGGGTGAAAGGGAAGCCGTCTCTGCCCGGGGAATCTCACCGCGCCTTACGGAAATAGAAGGCAAAAGGGTTGGACTATACTGGAACGGCAAGCAAGACGGAGACTATTTCTGGGACACCATTGAAGGACTGCTGAAGCAGAAATACCCAACTGCCAAAGTCCTGCGGTATAACGGCCCGGGCGACCTCGGTGAGGCGCTGGCCGCCAGGATGGCCAAGGAAGTCGATGCCTTCTTATATGGCGTGGGTGACTGAGGTACTTTCACTTGTTCCAGCGTGACTGGAGCGGTCAGGTTAGAGGAACTCGGCATACCCGGGGTCCTGGCTATCGCCCGTGGGTTTGAGGATGATGCCAATACGGCGGCTGACGTTCATGGAATGCCCATACTACGCCTGGTGGTGATGCCGGGCTATTTCTGGGGCCGTCAGCCCAGGGAAGCCAAAAAGCCTCTGGCAGAAGCCCATTGTGACGAGCTGGTTGAAGCCCTGCTTCGTCCCTTATCGATAGAGGAGCAGAAACCAACACAAAAGAAAATATGGATAGAACCAGTTGAGATTATCGCAGAGAACTATGAGGCTGCTTTTGAGGAGTTTAACCAGTCATTCCTTGAAAACCGCTGGGGTGATGGGTTACCTCTGGTGCCCCCAACCCCGGAGCGTGTTAAGTGGATGCTTTCGGGGACCAGTCGCTCCCCTGACGAAGTAATCGGCAAGGTGGCTCCGGGCAATGGTATCGCCACGATAGAAAAGATTGCTATCAATGCTGTCATGGCCGGGGCCAGACCTGAGTACCTGCCGGTGATAATTGCCGCCATGGAGGGCCTTACCGACCCGGACTTTGATGTCCTCCACCCGCAGGCTTCGATTGGCAACTTCACCCTCGCCATAATCGTGACCGGGCCTATAGCCAACGAAATTAAGATGAATTCGGGTATAGGCTATCTGGGACATGGATGGAGAGCCAATAATACCATCGGGCGTACCGTGAGGTTGTGTCTGATTAACTGTGGCTATGTGTGGCCGGGAATCAGCGACATGGCCAATGTGGGACGACCGTCATCGCATACCTATTACACTTTTGCTGAAAATGAAGATTTCAACCCCTGGGAGCCCTATCATGCAGACCGAGGTTTCAAACCAGAAGACAGTTGTGTGACAGTAACAACGGTCGGGGGCTACGGGGGTTTTGCGGTGAGTCACCTCATTGGCCGTAGTGCACCGGAGCTACTGGATGGTATGGTAAAATCGATGAGTTCGTACCGTAGAATATTTTCCCTGTTCAGGCGTGGGACAGCCAATCCGGCGGCCCACTGGACAAAGCATATCATAGCGCTTTACCCACAGGCGGCTGCAGACCTGCATAATCTGGGCTTTACCCGGGAACGTCTCGCGAACCACATCTACGAACGTACGAGCGTGCCATTCGAGGAATTAGGCCCGGATGAAGTGCGTGGCTTGCAGGAGAGGATAAAGGGAAGTATCGAGGGTGGGATGCTCTTTGCTGACATGATTCCGCCGGAGCTGATAGCAGGCTTTGAGGAATCCCTCAAGCCGGGAGGGAAGATTGCTGTTTTAATCTCACCGAAGGATATTCATCTCGTGGTGGCCGGTACTGGCAGTGGTGTGCCGGGCAACGTTGTCTGGTTTTCCTACATAAAGGCAGTATACAGATGGACGTCACACCAGACCAAGCTGGTACGTGGGGCCACGCTTACCAAGGCGGGGCGCTAAAAGAGAATGATCATTTCGTTTAGAAAAATTACAATCCTATTCTAACGGTTCTTATAATTTGCTCTAACCCCATTCTATTATGATAGTTATATAGAGCTTTTCAGCAGAAGCATCCAGATTCCTCCTTGGTCTCTCTAAAATAGCCCCCGGTTTGAGTTAACGAACCGGGGCTAGTTGTTTATGTGGCTCAAGAATATATCAGATTATTTGTGAGAGCGGTCTTTCTGCTCTCGTATAGCGTTTACCGCATCCGCCCCTAATTGACGGCATGCCTCCAGTATCTCCGGCATCTGCCTGACCTTACCCTTTTGATAGACTGAGGCACAGATATCTCCAAGATATATCCCGTGCAGCACCTCGACCGTGAGTTTCATTGGTCTGGTGATCCAGTCGCCATGTTCTTGCTCAGGCCTGCCAAATGCGTACAGAACAATGTGCCCCTTTCCCCTGAATCGCTCGACGTATTCCGGATGGTTAAAATAGGACGACATGCGGTCAAGAAAGCATTTCATCTGAGCTGACGGACCCTGCCAGTAGACGGGGGTTGACCAGATAACTATATCGGCAGACAGGAAACGTTCCAGCAAAAGCGGAAAGTCATCGTCGCGACGCGGATCGTCTCTTTGTCGAGAATTATCGGCTACCTCAGCGATAGGGCGGACATGATAGTCATCAAGGTAGACCTTAGAGGTATTGGCACCTGCTGCCCTGGCACCTTCCAGAACCTCGTCTGCCATGATGTCGGTGTTTCCCTGCTTTCGAGGACTGCCAAGCAGTGCCAGGACTTTTGTTTTTCGCTGTGACATTGTCTAGCTATCCAGCATTCTTTTCAAACTTGTTCTACGGATGGTAGCATTGTAGTATTGGGAGCAGGGAAGGGTCAAGTAAGTGAGGACATAGCATGAAACTTGAAGCGAGATGTCAGACCACGGCAATGGGCATCATGCCCCATAAGGACATCGACCGGGCACTGGAGCTTGCCCTTGGCCTGGATATCGCTTTTTGGCCGCAGCTACCGCATGTCAGCCTATATGAAGACATGTATGTCCAGGCCTCGGAAAATTTCCCTGGCATATTCGTAGATATGGAGACCGGAAAGATTACCCTCGATAGCAGCCGGTTTGCTAAAGAACTGGCTAGCTACAGCGAGCGGATGACGGGGCCGAATACCTTTCGCCTCACAAAGGAGTATTCAGCCGTCTACCATCGATTCCTGAAGCAAAATCTCACCACCTACTCAGCTATCCGGGGACAACAAATCGGGCCGGTGAGTTTCGGTTTTAAGGTGGTTGATGAAGACAATCGGCCTATTATCTATAACGAGGAGATAAGGACAATCCTCTATGACTTCATGCAGAGGAAGGCCAATGTCCAGTACCACGAGCTGAGCGAGAAAAACCCGAATGCCTTTGTCTGGCTGGACGAGCCCGGTCTGGGCTGGGTGTTCAGTGGGCTCACTGGCTACGATGATATCCGTGCCCGGCAGGACTACCAGCAATTCCTCAGTGGCCTGGAGGGGCCACCAGCCCTTCACCTCTGCGCCAACGTCAACTTGCCTTACCTGCTCAGTCTAGGCATTGAAATCCTCTCGTTCGATGCCTATCAGATAGAGCTCATGCCCCGCGATTACTCCCGGGCGGTCTCTGAATTTGTCTCTGAGGGAGGTATTATCTCCTGGGGAATCGTGCCGGTCGATTCTCTAAGCCTCGCTACGGAGACCCCAAAGACCCTGGCCGACCGCCTGTCCGGCTACTGGGGGGTGGTGTCTGAAAACAGTTCTGTGTCAGTGAAACAGGTCGCAGAGCAGGCGCTGGTTGCGCCAGCGAGGTGCTGTCTCAAAGATATCGGGGCGGTGGGCGCTCCGGGAGAGCAGGGAAGGGTGTCCATGATCTCCGGTGGTGAAGAGCAACTGGTCGAGAAGGCGTTCGGCTACCTCTCAGAAATATCAAGGCTGCTGCGAGATAAGTACGGCCTGTAAGTTTCTTGACTGCTAGTGCCCTGGTTCACTGGCAGGTCTTTACAGCGGCGCCCCTCTCAGGTTACAATCCGATTAAAATGGTCAATCCTTTGATAGGACTGTTGAGGATGGCCCGCCGGGGGTAAACATAGATGAGTACTCGACAACGCCTGCTGACGATTTTATATGCCGTCATCATCATCATCTGTATTGGCGTTATTGGGTACGTATTGATTGAAGGGTGGTCTTTCCTTGATGCTCTCTACATGACCATCATTACCCTGAGCACCGTTGGCTTTCAGGAAGTCAGAGAGCTTTCGGAGGGGGGTATGATCTTCAGCATGGTCCTTATCCTTTTCGGTATTGCTGCCCTCTCGTACAGTCTTTTTACTGTTGGTCAGTATATTCTCGAAGGAAACCTCGCCACTATATGGGGGAGACGTCGGATGAAAGATAAAATCGCAAAGTTGAAGAACCATGTCATTCTGTGCGGGTATGGGCTGGTAGGTAGGGAAGTAGCAAAAGTATTCAAGGACGAAGGGGTGCCACTGGTTATTATCGAGCAGGACCCCGACGCACTGGCTCTGGCTGCCGAAGGTGAATACCTGTGCATTCAGGGTAATGCTAATAGTGACGAAATATTGGAGGAAGCAGGCATTCGTAAGGCCAGAGCACTGGTGGCGGCGCTGGGTACAGATGCCGAAAATGTATATGTCACACTCTCAGCAAGGCAGATGCGTGCCGACCTATTCATTGTTGCCAGGGCCAGTACCACCGAGTCGGAACCGAAGCTGTTACAGGCTGGTGCCAATCGTACCATGTCGCCGTATGGTATCGGTGGACGACGCCTGGCAATGCTTACTCTGCGACCGGTAGTGGTTGACTTTGTAGACACGACCTTGACGAGTCGTCGTGGAGAACTGATACTGGAGAACATCAAGATATCACCTGGTTCTCCGGTATGTGGTAAAGAAATTAAGGAAGGACGGCAGCACTCTAGCGGGACGACAATCCTGGCAGTAAAGAAGCGAGACGGACGTCTCTTTACCAATCCGCCGGCTGATACGCTACTCGAGGTAGACGATGAGCTGATAGTTATTGGCACCCGGGAGCAATTACGCAGTCTGGAAGGTGCGGTGGAGGCGTAGTATTATTACTCGCCTGCCCAATATCGGTGCCTCATTCAGTTATTGACCATTTGAGGATTCGTACATTATAATCAGTCATACCCGCACCCGCTTATAGGGGCTCGTAGCTCAGCGGCAGAGCGGTCGGCTCATAACCGATTGGTCGTAGGTTCGAATCCTGCCGAGCCCACTTTCAACTTTTCAGTTCTACTCAACTTTTTGTATCCCCCCAACCTTCTTCTTTTGTGATCCAGCCTGAGTAATCCCCCGTCCTACCGCACTCACAGGGTGTCCGGCACATTGGCCGAAGGGTGGGGCTTTTAACCACACCGTAACGAATATCCATCAAATAGCGACGTTGACATCTGCTTAAAATGTGCATAAAACGCACGAATTAAGAATTCTCTGTGGTCTTATTTATGCATCTATATACCTTTTTATGAACTTTTAGTCTCATATGATTTAATCACTAGGTTCACCAATCGTGAACCCAAATGCCTTGTTGGAGACACCCTGCGATGGGAGAATGAAATCAGTATGTGAACCAGCCAGGAAATGCAAGAGGCGGAGTAGATATGAGGTCGTGTGTACTTCTAGGTAATGTGGCAAATAGGAGGACTGCCACCTAGATTGTGGCATCGGAGTTGCTACATCACGGCCGAAAAGTAATCACCAATGTTGGAAGAAAGGAGGCAAACAAAACATGGTTGAAATCGGATACAGCGATAAATCCGAGACAGTGCTTGATGCAGGTGAGAAGGCGTCACTTGTGAAGAAGAGAGGCAAGAGATTTTTCCTGATTGGGGCTGTACTGCTTGCCTTGATCATCACGGGTGGATTATTTGCCTTTACTGCAACCACGACCACAGTTAGCTTGGCACTGACCGGCACATCAGACTTCGCCAGTGTCACGGCAGCTGGCTCACCACCCACGTGGACTGTGTGGGGACAGTATAAGGGCAGCGTAACTGCTGGCGACCTATTCACGGTAACACCTGAAGCTAGCTTCACTGGCGATATGGTGGTGCAGCTTACACTCGCTAATTCTCAAGACCTCGTCGAGACATACCGAGCTTTGGTTCTAGAGATTGAGATCTATGACAGTCAGGCCACCCCAGTGCAGGTGGGGACGACCGAGTATCTCACTCTGGGTAAGGGAGATATCACCATTGAGATTGACCAGACTGGCTTAACAGCGCCCTACACCGTGCAGCTCACAGGTGGCTCCTACGTGACCAACCGAAGCGGTTGGGCTGCAGGAAGTGAAGACCCAAGCATTCTCTGTGAAGTGATACAAAAGGGCTCTTAGTAGTAATACCAGTCATCTTTTCAACTGGAGATTTCCTCACTAAGTGCCAATGAGTTAGTCTAGGACGACTGGGTTGGGTGACGTTAGTAACAGTACGAGGGGCTGAATAGTGACGAAACTCCGGCTAATGGTAGTTGTGCTCGTGGCACTGGCAATCACCGGTGGGGGATACGCGTTCGCCTACTTGTCGTCGTCGACAGTGGTAGACGTTACCTCAGCCGGTGATGAAATAGCTACCTGTGAACCGGCTCCGGTTGGAGACCAGCCTGACTGGAATTCCATCCTGACTTCGGAGCCTGGGGGCACAGAGATACTGAGGCCGAACGCTTTTGGTGACGAGACCGGTATCACATACCAATATCCTGATTCAGGAGAACACTGGGAAAAAGTGGATGAGGACACATCTGATGGTGATAGCACTTACGTTCTCTCCAACAACACCAACTGGCAGGAAGACTTATATAACATCGTCAACCACTCTACAGGTACGGGCACGATAAATTCGGTTAGGGTCTATATGGTATGTAAGGTAACGGACACACCGGGCCAAACCAGTGCCTATATTCATCTCATGACCGGAGGCGTGGAGTATAATGGTAATGCGGAGCTCTTAACTACCAGTTATGCTACCTACTCATATCAGTGGAATATCAATCCAAATACAAGTGTTGCCTGGACTTGGGACGAAATAGATGCCCTACAAGTCGGTGTTGGACTTAGAAAGGACGGAGGGACAGGCAAGGATACACTGTGCACCCAAGTCTACGCTGAGGTCAACTATGGTGGCGGTATGGCTCTCTGCGGTGATGTGCCCACCGGCGACCTGTTTGATGTAACTCCAGATGCTGGCTTCACTGGCGACCTAGGGGTAAAGGTCTACCTGACTAATACTGGCGACCTAATCAAAGCCTACCAGTATCTTAACATGAAGCTATACCTAGACGGTTCGGTGGAGGCAGGGGAGACGCCCAACTACCAATTACTCACCCTCAACAATGGCGTGGCTACCTTCAGTCTGGAAGATTACGCTCCTGGTACCTACACCCTCTCTGTTACTGGCGGCAGCTACTGTCTGGTTTCGACTGATCCCTCAGAATGGGAAAGTGGTTATAGCGTGACCCCGGAATTATACTGCCAGGTTATCCAGATGGGAGAATAGCAGACCAAAATGAAGCGAGCGCTGGGACTTGTCATCGTAGTTGCGGTAATCATCGTTGTTACCGTCGGTGTTAGAGGGGCAATGCCGTTCATGGCTGTCCTGGGTGACAGTATGGAGCCGGAGTTTAAAGCTGGCGACCTGATCACGATTGAGAAAGTATCGTACTCTGAAATCAATGTAGGTGATGTAGTCGTCGTTAATGTTCCGCCATCGGTTCGTGAGGCGTATAACTACCCGATAGCCATAGCACATCGAGTTGTCAGAGTAGTTGAAGCGGAAAGCGGCATTTCCTTCCGCACGAGAGGCGATAATACCGGTGGTGAGGACCCATTCGTGGTACGCTCTCAAGATATAGAGGGAAAGGTCGGTAGTAGGATTCCATTCCTTGGATTCCCTCTTCTCTATTTACAGAGTAAAGAGGGGTTGGTCTTCATCATAGTAAGTCTGTGCATTTTTACCATGTATCTCTATTCGAATGAACTTAATCGCGCCAGAAGGAAGGTGCAAAGCGGATTACTCTCTCCAATCGCTGAAGCGAGCCGTAGTAGTAACCGGGTGCTGGAAGAAAGGATAGAAAGCACCGAACAAACTCTGAGCAGATTTTCTTCCGCCATTGAGGAATATGCCAAGCATCTCGAGAGCCACACTAGTGCTATTCAAGGTCTCAGTGAGGCTTCTCAAGAACTGAAAAAGAGTGCCGCCGAACAGAATCAGGTTTTAGCTCGCTTGCTGGAGACTACGGGACAGGTTTCTCAGAAGAAAGACCAGGGGGCTCTGGAAGAGAAAGAGCCTCAATTGGTGGAGCAATCGGAAAACGGGCCACATAGCGCAGATATTCAGGTACCGAGTGGCACACTAACTGCACCAGACCAAAGGTCATCAGAGTTAGAACGAAGGCTGAATGACGAAAGACGTGATACGGCTACTCATGTATCGAGCGGAAACAGAATACAGCCGAACCGACAGGCACTGATAGCGAGATTGGATGCCTTCATAGAAGCTCTCACCCCAAGCGCGGGAGATTCCGATGAGGCAGACCCACACCATAGACAGGGTAATGAGGATAGTGGTGTCTCAGAGCAGGGTAGCGAATAGCTTTGCTCAGATGACCTACTGTCCTGCGAGCCCCCCGCCCAATCCATCATGACTTCCAAAAACTCCTCGTCTCACCTCTGCTGTACCTCCGGCTCTCAAGATGTCTCAGTATATTACGATTAGCCGAGTAAACTGACGATAACACATAAAATAGAATTATTTGACATAATACTCTAAGAATGTAACCTCACGTCATACTAAAGGTAACCAGACACCCGATCACGTGTAGAAAAAGGTAGGAAAGAGTACGTATCCGTCCAAATTAATGTGTAGGAAAAGGTAAGATAAGTTAAGAAAAGATAGGTTAAGGTAGATTGACAAAAACGTGAGCGTAATGTAGTATGCGCTTGCATTTATATCCTGAACGTATACATCTTTACGTGTAGCTTAGGGGGGGCTTTGAAGCACTACCTGTAGTTGGACACTTGTGTAGTGCCGAGCCAATAGTGAAACCGACCTTAAAGGGTCGGTTTTTATTATTAAAGGGAGGTGATAAAAAGAAACAATACATTCTATTCTTACGTGATTACTTTCTTGATAATACTCGAACCGAGTTGAAAATAGATATTCATAAATAAAGGAGTAGATCATTGAAAAGAAAAGTGATATATATCCTGTTTGTTACACTATTGTTATTGAGCCTTAATATTGTTGGAGCGATACCGGCATCAGCAGCAGATCCAACGACTATTGAATCGTCCACTATGGTTTTTGAAGGCACACTAGTAGATGAAGGCGGAGGTATCTATTCTGGAGTGGAAATTCCGATGGTGGTTGACGGGGGCTTTGACATTTATGCCGAGGAGGGATCTTCAGCATGGATGGGTGATCTCGTAGGAGGCACTGAAGTTTGGGATGAAGTCCTAATCGTTAATCACGATGCATGGCCAGGGTGTCCTACAGATACACCAGACTGGTATCAGTATAGCCTGACACTGTACTACGATGAAGACCTCGGTGTCCAGAAATGGATGTTACGTAACCATCCTGGAGCAACTGAAGCAAATCCCTGGTATGACGACTCTCTGGCAGGCTGGCCCAAACCTGCAGCTGGCATGCCTATGTCCGGGGTAATGGACTGGTCACGCATGTACGCCGCTGAGTTGGACTTCGGACACTACTATGGTGGAACTGGGACTCCAGAAATCGAAAATGGTGCTGCATGGCATGGTGGTGGCCTCTGGGCTTGGGACATGGACTGGAGCTGGGGTAGTGAAATGGTACCGCTGCAGTATGTCGGATTCTCAGTCGAAATCGAGTCGCTTCCCGGTGACAACCAATACAGGGTGACACTAACACCAGATCCTTCTCCTGTTACAGAAGTCTGGGTTGACGACAACTGGGCGGGAACTCCGTACGGTACAGAAGTTGAGGAAGGGAAATTTTATGGCTACAACGCCTTCTCGGAAATCCAGAAAGCGGTTAAAGCAGTCTCACATACCACCATTTATGTAGCGGCTGGGACATATGTAACGTCAGGACAGATCGTAATCAACGAGGATCTGACAATTATTGGAGAGGATCCGACTACAACTATTATTATACCGGATTCAAACACAGGAACCAGTGGAGACTCTAGGGGTTGGTTCCTAGTAAACGACGGAATAGAGTTCCATCTGAGCAATGTAACCCTGGATGGAACAGGTTATTTGATCTACCAAGGTATACGTCATAGAGGATACGGTTCAATTGATAATGTTAACTTCACGGAGATTCGCTACAACGAGAGTGGTCCTACCTACGCAGGATTGGCGGTCGTCGCTTATGGAACCGGTCCAGTAGACATAAGTGACTGTTCATTTTCAGGAATTGGTAGAGTAGGTGTTCTTTACTACGCCTTGGGAGGCGTGTCTACTTTCAGTGGTAATACATATATCGGCAAAGGTGATGGTGATTGGCTGGACTACGCCCTAGACATTAGCGCTGGAGCAATAGTTGATGTCAATGGCAATACTATCTCGAGCTGCCGCGGCGTAGCAAGTAGTGATGGATCTACCTCAGCTGGAATCCTCGTGACTACTTATTATGGTTCTGGTACTGAAGTACCAATCATAGGAAATACTCTGACTGATAGTACAGTTGGGATTGCTGTAGGTTACGATGGATCTGACACAAGCACGGTAGTTGCGCATTACAATCAAATCTATGGTAACGACTTTGGTGCGGTCACAACTGCACAGATAGTGGATGCTACATACAACTGGTGGGGGGATGTTTCTGGGCCATATCATCAAGGCTCTTGGACCTACAATTCACAAACAATCACTAATCCTGACGGTTTGGGTGATGAGGTCACCAACCAAATCCTTTATGAACCTTGGCTTGGACAAGGCGGATTTGTCACTGGCGGTGGTTGGATTGACTCACCTGAAGGTGCTGCCCCATCAATGGAATGGTATTTTAACGGCTTTGAAGTAGATACTTATGGTTGGTTTCCATGGGGAGGCACAATCTCACGGGTAGCATCAGGAACAAATGGAGTACCATCGGCTGATGGTAACTGGCATGCAGAAGTCATTGACGCGTACACTAATTTCAGCGGATATTCAAGTGTTTTTCCTGCCGGAGGATTTCGACAGATTGTGGATGTTTATATAGATTCGTCAATGGGTAACGTTGGTGATGCTTGGGCACTAGATAATGCTATCAATGGAGATGACGGAATTTGGGAAGAAGCGGGTGGTGTAGGTGCATTAAAAGCAACAGATGGTAACTGGTGGCTTGCTGCAGATGGTGACGGTGCCGGGTATCCTGGTCCTGCAACAGGTGGCGTAGGATTGGAAATAGATACTGCTGGTTGGTACACAATCGAAAGCCAATGGGTTGAGAACACCGATGATCCATCAAGGATAGATCGGAATACTTTCATCTACGATAGTACCGGCATCCAAATATACGAAAATTACAACCTAAAACAAGTCGCACTTGCTGATGCCGGCGGTAATCGATATGGTTGGTTCCTAACTCCTTCTGACCCAATAGCATTTGCATTACCTATTGATAACAGCAGACTAATACAAGGTAGCCCAGTTGGCAAAGCCACATTCGGTTTCGTCGCTAAGTACAACAAAGGTGCTAATGCACCAGATGGTAATACAGAGTTTGTTTTTAGAGTTGCCGACCTTAACTTCCACAGCACGAGCTACGATTGGCTCGTTGTAACTGGTTCTAGTTATGCTCGATTCAAGGGGACTGGTACGATTAATGGTATAGGAGAATACAGATTCCTAATCTGGGCTGGTGATGACGAAGTAGATACCTTCCGAATCAAAATATGGTATGAGGTTGGTGATACAGAGATTGTAGTTTATGACAATGGAATGGATCAGGAGATAGGTGGCGGCCAAATCGTCATTCACACTAAGGAGAAAAAGTGATCATATTTTAGGAACTCAGTAATGACTAAGGAGCCTCTTCGGGGGCTCCTTCCCTTTTCCATCATTGTACAGTATATTAGTGATCAATCAAATGTATTCAGAATTGTATTATAGTTGACATAACAATAAGGTTAATCCTTGACAATTTGTTATTATTTTTGATAAAATATACTAGAGGAACGGGAGGACACGCAATGGTCGGTCCTCCCTTTTGCTTTTTTGGAAGGTTAGTAAATATTACTATTGCTAATATAAAAAAAAGATGAATAGTCAATTTGCTACGCGGTGTAAAAAGATAAAAACAGACGGCACTGGATGCCAGGCATACGCCATAACTGGATCATCATTATGCTTTTGGCATAATCCTGAAATGAAAGTTCAGAGGCTAGAGGCTCGTAGGACAGGCGGCCGCAATCGACGCAAAAACCAGAATGAAAACTCTAATATATATAAAATTGTGACATATAATGATATACAAGGGGTATTGGAAAAAGCTATAAATGATCTCATTACTGGTAAGAGTACGGCTCGCCAAGCAAGGGCTATTGGCTACCTATGCAAGTTAGCACAAGATATACAGAAAATCGCACAATATGAAAAATTACATAAAATGGGATAAACGTCTGCAAAAAAATGATTATTGTCTTAATTATTTAATGTTACTTCATGTTTGATAGATGTTAGATTCGATAATTTTAATAATTAGCAAAAATATCCATACGTAGGGGAATGGTAATCTCATTCTGTTACTACAATACTACATAACATATATTGTGCGCCCCTTAATAACGCATGCCCTTTTCATTCACATAATAGCTAGGCCAACCGGTTGGTTAGTACCTACTGTGTGGTCAAAACAAAAGCAGATCTCTATGAAATTTTTAATTAACAACATCACTCTGAACTATTGGTGACATTATAAGGACAAAAATCCGATAGCTGGACTACTCCTTGAATTCCTGTTACGGATCATGGTGTCTTATAGATATATATAGAGGCATGAGGTGGTATTAAAGTAACTGCGGTTGCTTGGTATGATTTTTGAAAGGTACTGAAAGAATAAGTAGAAGAAGCAGCCAATAATTATGTTAAGCTTGGTAGCGAGGTGGATTAACGGGGAACTGGGGGAGGTAGCAGTCCATATTTTAATCTGATGCGATTATCACATCAATAATAATCAACCAAATCAACGAGAACGTGACCAGAGGGATATCTAGACACTAAAAAATGATTTAAGGGGCCTAGATTTGGCTCTCAGAGCGTCATTTTTAGGGGTGTTAGAAATGGGTAATTATTTGGTCTCGTGAGTGACTGTTACCCAGGCGGTGTACTCGGCTCGCTTGGCAGACATATACTCGAAAGAAATATCGTGTACAATGACATGGTTTCCCTGGTCTCTTAACCAGTCGTTCACTACATCCTCCAGGTCAGCAAATGTAGCAGCAGAAAGTGAAACAACCATCAGTTCATTGGCGCGCTTGTTAATCATAGCACCACCTCCTATGGCGAGAATTATAGCATATGGTAGCGGAAATTGTTTGTGTAAAAACCGCCTTGTGGTAGTTATGGGATAAGGAACTATCCGTGAGCCGATGCGGCGGGCTGGCTGAGAGTTTTGCTTATAACTTCCAGGAGACTTGAAAGGCCCCACTTCCGTGTAGATGAAACGAGCACTGTGTCCTCACTGGTGGTTTCTTCACGATCGGAGAGGTATTCAAGGGCTTCCTCTTCAGTCCAGGGCCGGCTATTGTCGAGGAGGAGGTCTATCTTGTTCAGAGCTGTGAGTCTTGGTTTTTCCAACAGACTGAGGTCGCTGAGGATGCCTTCAACAGTCTGACATTCCTCGGCAGCATTATGTGAAGTAAGGTCTACCACGTGGAGCAATAAGCTGGCTTCGGTCAGTTCTTCAAGGGTCGCCCTGAAGGCACTGATGATGGCTGGTGGTAACTTTCTGATAAAGCCGACCGTGTCACTGAGCAGGACAGTGCTTCTATCGGGGAGAAAGACTCGCCTCGTGGTCGGGTCAAGAGTGGTAAAGAGTCGGTCCTCACTGGCGACGTTGGCCTGGCTGAGGGCATTGAGTAGCGTACTTTTACCGGCATTGGTGTAGCCTATCAGAGAGACTATCGGGATGCCGCTCTTTCTCCGTCGCTGGCGGTAAAGCATCCGCTGTTTTCGTACCTTCTCGATTTGCTGTTTGAGGCGGTGGATACGGCGCTGGATAAGACGCCTGTCCGTCTCGAGCTGTGACTCACCCGGCCCACGTGTCCCAATGCCACCCCCAAGCCTTTCTAAATGGCTCCATTGCCCGGCAAGGCGTGGAGAGAGGTACTGGTGCTGGGCCAACTCTACCTGGAGCTGGCCTTCACGGGTCTGGGCCCGCCGCCCAAATACGTCGAGGATGAGAGCAACACGGTCGAGCACCTTGACCTTGAGGGCGTCCTCGAGATTGCGTTGTTGCAGTGGTGAGAGCTCGTCATCGAAAATAACAACATCGTAGCTGGTGCTTTCTCTGAGGGTGATAAGTTCGTTAAGCTTTCCCTTACCGATGTAATATGCCTTCGATGGCACCGGCAGTGATTGAATAACTTTGCCCACCACCTCGGCACCGGCACTAGCAGTAAGCCGGGCCAGTTCGTCTAAAGAGTCCTCGGGGGAGACGATGTCAGCACTCACCTTTGAGGCCACTGCCACCAGCATAGCCCGTTCTGAGGATGTCTTTGTAGCAACGGTTCCTTTCGTTGTGTCGGGTACCTCCCTGTTATTTTACCTACATTATTATATATGGATTATATATGATTATATATGGATTATATATGGCTAAACCTTGGACTTGAAACGGTTTTTGCTATCACGCCACTCCGCCAGGCGTGAAAGGCCTTTGACGAGACTGGCGTCATTAAGTGTTAATGAGAGCCTGACGTAGCCTTCGCCGTGCCTGCCATATCTGATGCCGGGTGTTACCACCACACTCACCTTCTCCAGCAGGTCGTTGGCGAACTCTACGGATGTGTAGCCGTTTGGGACTTTGGCCCAAATGTACAGGCTGGCCTGTGGTGGTCTAACCTCGAGACCCATGCCGTTAAGTACCTCAACCACCAGATCACGCCGTCTCTGATATAGGGCGTTATGCTCGTCGATGCAGTCCTGCGGACCGGTCAGGGCCTCAATCGCAGCATACTGGATAGCCTGGGGAATACCTGAGTCCAGGTTTGATTTGAGCCTCTTCAGGGCATCAATCATGATGGAATTCCCTACTGCCATCCCGATCCGCCAGCCGGTCATGTTGTAGCTTTTGGAAAACGAATGGAACTCCACACCCACTTCCTTGGCATCCTTCACTTGCACGAAGCTGACCGGTTTGTAACCGTCGTAAGCTACCTCGGAATATGGTCCATCATGACACACCAGAATGTTGTTTTTTTGGGCCAAGTCAACTGCTCTCTCGAAGAAATCTAAGTCCGCCACAGCACTGGTGGGGTTATTCGGGTAGTTGAGCCACATCAGGGTGGTCTTTCTTAAGATGTTCTCGGGTATCTTATCCAGTTCGGGTAGGAAACCATTCCTATCGAGGAGTGGCATGTAATATGGATGCCCTCCGGTCAGAAGCGCACCTACCGAATATACCGGGTAGCCAGGGTCCGGCACCAGTACGATATCCCCGGGGTCAACAAAGCAAAATGCCATGTGACCAATACCCTCTTTTGAACCGATAAGTGGTAACACCTCCGTGTCGGGGTCGAGGGACACGCCAAAGCGCTGCTGGTACCAATCAGAGATTGCTTTGCGGAGTCCCAACAGTCCTTCCGCTACGGGATTCGGATAGCGGTGGTTCTCGGGTTGCCGGGCTGCCTCGCATAGGCGGTCGATTATGTGAGATGGCGTTGGGATATCCGGGTCACCGATGGCAAAACTGACGACGTCTTCACCCCTGGCTTTCTTCTCGGCAATCTTCTCATTTATTTCCACGAAGAGATAAGGTGGAAGTTTCTCTACCCTCTTCGACATTTTCATGATAATAATATCCTTCACATTTCATTCCGCATTATTCCCGCATGCCTTCATTCAGAAAATAGCTAGGGCCAATCACCGATAAAGACCGTCTCAGCAGGGCCGCTGAGGAATATCTCGCCTGTCCCATCCCATTCGACGTTGAGTATTCCCCCCGGTAGCTTCACGTCGACTTGTCTATCAACGTATCCCAGTAATTGAGCTGCCACACTGATGGCACAGGCACCACTGCCACAGGCCAAGGTTTCACCGACGCCTCGCTCCCAGACACGGGCTTCAATCAGTCCCCTATCCTTAATGTTGGCGATTTCAAAATTGACGCCTTCCGGGAATGCCTTGTGGCGTTCCACTTGTGGTCCAAACTTTAATAGCGGAAAATCACCAACCGGCTCTTTCAGGAAACAGACGGCGTGCGGATTACCTATCGACACCAGGAAAAACTCGAGTTTGGCTCCGGATATATTAAGAGAGTAATCCATCTTGGACTTTATGTCAAATAGCTCTCCCGACTCAGTCGCCGGTGATACCAAAACATTATCCCGGCCGACTCCTGGCTGTCCCATGCCAGTCTGAATCTGGGCTATCTTGCCGCTGGTATGATATATTCTGGCCCGTCTGATGCCAGCCCCGGTCTCTACCATAATCTCTCCGACTGCGGTATCATCTGGCATCCCGTCAAGGTAGTGTTTGACGATGCACCTAAGGCCGTTACCACAGGCGTTAGACTCAGAGCCGTCGGCGTTGAAGATACGCATACAGAAATCCGCCTTGTCCGAGGGCAATAGTACCAGCAGACCGTCGGCACCGATACCGTAGTGGCGGTCGCACATTGCCGTTGCCAGTTGTGACCAGTTGTGCTGGCCGTTTGTGGCTTCGAGTAAGACAAAATCATTGCCGGCACCTTGCATTTTAACGAATCTCATGACTCCTCACGTCCAGAAAGACCCAGAATTATCACGCCTACAATGAAACTCAAGATTGACAGCAGACCATACTCTCTTGTCGCTGTCATTATATCAAAGGAGTATTCCCAATACCAGCGTAGCAGGAGCAGTTGTGCTGAGATAGAATACAGGGTATAGTAGGTGGATGCCAAGCTCAAAATTATGCAGTGAGGGGTTGTTGTTTTTGCCGGTATTGTCTCCCCTTCTCAGAAGTGCTCACTGTGGGGTGAGTAGCCGTCTATGAAGGGTCGGTTTACCACTGTTTTCTACGGCTGGTGGCTGGTCGGTGCCTCTCTCCTCATTGCGATGTATGTTGGCGGTGGGGTGTTCTATGGATTCACGGCGATTTTTGAACCGATAGCCGATGAAATCGGCTGGAGCTACACCCAGATATCGCTGGCAGCATCACTCCGTGGTGTCGAGATGGGTCTGCTTGCCCCATTGGTCGGGATAATAACTGACCGCTGGGGACCACGCCGACTGATATTTGGCGGAGGAATTCTGGCCGCTCTGGGCCTATTTCTGCTCGGTCGGACCAATTCTCTGGGCATGTTCTATGCTGCTTTTGCGCTAATAGCCATCGGCATAAGTACCTGCACAATGACGGTATTGCTGACAGCTGTTGCCAACTGGTTTCGGAGAAGAGTCGGCATCGCTACCGGGATAGCGGTAAGTGGATTCGGCCTAGGTGGTCTGATGGTGCCGGCCATTGTCGGATTGATCGAGGCTTATGATTGGCGTGTCGCGATTATCAT
The DNA here is from genome assembly GCA_011170375.1 of Dehalococcoidia bacterium. Lineage (GTDB taxonomy): Bacteria > Chloroflexota > Dehalococcoidia > Dehalococcoidales > Fen-1064 > W589. The sequence continues at coordinate 35,603 of DUEV01000007.1, read as the reverse complement.
ACTTGCCTTGGGTATGCTGGTACTGGTACTACCGTTGTCACTCCTGTTTCGACACAAGCCAGAACAGTATGGCCAGCAACCAGACGGTGAGCCAACGGTGGATGTAATTGCAGTTAATGATGGTCTGGCTTCTGTCCCCCTGGTGACTACCGAAGAAGATGTCAGTGCCCGGCAAGCCTTAAGGAGCGGTTCCTTCTGGAGCATCGCCCTGGCGTCAGCCTGTCACGTTATGCTGGTGACTGCCGTTATCACCCACGTGATGCCCTATCTGAGCAGCATCGATGTCGCTCGCTCAACTTCCAGCCAAGTGGCGATGGCTGTCCCGCTGGCCAGTATCGCGGGGCGACTTGGTTTTGGCTGGTTTGCCGATAGGGCTAGCCGGAAGCTGGTATCGGTGGTGGGTTTTGGCATGATGGGTCTCGGGCTTCTTTGCTTCGCCCTCACTGGGATTACAGGTGCCTGGATACTGATTCCGTTTCTTGTTCTTTTCGGCATCGGCTATGGTGGCATCAACGTGATGCGGCCAGCGCTGGTGCAGGAGTACTTTGGCAGGAGCAGTTTTGGCACTATCTTTGGGATTATCATAGGGGCCGGCATGGTTGGTAGTATCGGTGGTCCTGCCCTAGCAGGATGGGCATATGATAACTGGGGAAGCTACCAGGATATGTGGTTCCTGATGTCGGCCGTTCCCGTGGTTGCTCTGATTGCCATGCTGCTGATGTCCCCTGCCCGTTCTTATAAAGGATAAGGTCGAGGACTCCTCCCCGACCTTTTTCCCGAATGACCCTTTGGTTATCTTCTATTGTACCTAATTAATAATTACGGTAATTTCGAATGTCTGGACAGCCTTTTCGCCGCCTTCCCAGGGCCGGCTATACTCCATGGATATTGTGGCCACCCCGGTGGCAAGGGTTTCAAAGGTCCAGACCTCGCTACCACCAGCGCCGACCGTGCCTTGCTCGGCGTTTTCGCATGGCTGATAACGGCTCTCGATTAAGGCTATGAGACCTTCATCAATAGGCTCGGACAGCTGCCACCCGAAGCCGGTGGTAGGATTGGACTCGAGAGTGATTACCAGCAATGTCCCAGCAGCAACCTCAATCTCCTGTCCATCATGCGAAGCATCAAGATCGATTTGCCCTGTTTCACCTTCGGCTGCCGCTGGGTTGATGCCACCAGCAGAAAGAGCCAGTAATGTTACTGTTATAGAGGCTACGGCCAGCAGACCTACTAGAGTCAATTTCGTTTTCATCATGTTCCTCCCTGCGTCCTGGCCTTAGCTGATGACTCTACCTTGCGTCTTCCCGCAATGCAGGCAGTATTGCTGGTAGCAGTATTTCTGGTAATAGTCGTTATCCGGGCCCAGTCCGATGATATCGATGAAGCTGTGACCATGAATCAGGCAGCCCAAATATTTCAGAATCCACATCTCGTTACCCTCTCGGTGCTGTTTCTAGTGATATATACGCTTAAGCAACTAGAGTATCACATGGGATCACATGAGAATTTGAAAGAGAGGCGAACGGCGGTATGAGTGCTGTCTCTATTGCTGCGGTTCCACTACCGTTACCTCGACCGACGGTGGCACGATTTCGAAGGTATCATCGCCGCGGGTGATGGTAATAGTGCCTATGTTGAAAATATAGACTCCGGGAGTAACCTGGGCACCTGTACTATCCTGTTGTTCCCAGACAAAGAGCATATGAAGGGGCTCGGAGGGTATTAGTTCAACCGGATCATCGACTGCTGATAGTGTATATACTATCCCGATTTCGGGGGCACCCGCAATAGTTATCTGTGGCATGTCTATTGTGATTGGTTCGGAGCCGGTATTCGTGAAGACCAGCGTTAGAGTAACCTCGTCACCATAAGGGGCCGTGAAACCAGCTCCAGCCAGCCTAGTTATAGCTTCGATGGCTGTTATCTCTATTTCAAGCTGCAGTTCTTCACCGAAGATAGATGCATCATCTTCAGCTCCTGGCCATGGCGGTATGTTAACGACAGCTTCGCCCTCTTCCTCCTCTTCTTGCTCCCCGGCCACTGCCATACCATTCCATTTTTGTGATTCGTCGTCAAACGTCTCCTCTGAGAAACGGCCGTTTAATGTCTCTCCTTCAAGGCCCCCAGTAGGAGTGAACATCCCCGTCCGCCACATGACACCGGTGGCCACCATGAGGATAGCTACGGTAACGACCGCCGTACGCCATACCGGACTTTGTGGCATGAGCCTGTCCATGAAATCACGCAGCCAGTTTGCCCCTACCTTTTCGCGGGCAGCTACCTCTTGCTCGGTCAGCTTCCTGAGCAGCTTTGATTTCAGGCTTTCCTGAAACTCGGGAGAAGGCTCAGCACGGAGCTCGGTCAGCTTGCGTGCGAACTCTATCGCCGACCGGGTGTCCTCATTGGTACCCTCGTCGGGAGTGACCTCTTCGCCATTGAGGAATCGGTCCACGTCTTTCAGGAATTCCTGCTCTTCGTTCCTTTCCTTATCCATTGTCCGTCTCCTGGAAGCTGTCTCTCAGCTTCCTGACAGCCCGGTAAAGCTTGGTGCCTACGTTTGATTCCGACAGACCCATTGTCCTGGCAATCTGGCGGTTGTTCATCTCCGACCCGAATTTCAGGGCGATAATCTCCTGCTCCTCAGGAGACAGTCGTGATAGACAAACCTGTAGTTTCTCCCTTTCCTCCATTTTTACGATGACATCGTCTGGCAGCAGCTCGTTTGATGACGCCTCTATCTCTGCCTTCTCCAGTGATAAGGCTGGCCTTCTTGCCTGTGTCCGGTAATGGTCAATTACCGTGTTGCGCGCTATCGAGAATATCCAGGTGGAAAACGAGGCTTTATCTCTGGAGTACTTCTCGAAGTTAACCAGCGCTTTTTCAAACACCACCGATGTCAGGTCCTCCGTCTCCTGTTCACTATTTACCCTGTATCTTATGTAGCGAAACACCTTGGGGAGAAACTCCTCATAAAGTTCAACAAAAATCTCCCTGGCGCCTCTTTCTTCGCTAGCAGTACTCACCCTGGTCTATCCTTGCTCCTAAAGCCCCCCAAGGTTGCCCTGCATATATTATGTACGATGCAACCTTGAAAGTATCACACGAATTATGCCTAAAGTAGCCTGATGTTGCAAGTAATTGTACTCGTTGACATGCATTCTGTTAATCAACTCACACGCCCTGTTTGGTAATGATGGCCCCATCCCCCCTGAGGAATCCATCCCCCTGTCCCCCTTCCTTTACCAAAGGAAGGGGGAAACAAACATGAAGAGGGGCTGGCGCCCCTCTTCAACTTCCTTTAATTATTTTCATTTCAATGGATGAGCAATATCAATTTCGTACTGTTGACAGTGGCAGTCTGCCCAGCTACAATGGACGTCACTACACGTAACTGGAACTTATCTTGCCCTGAACTCGACACAAGGGAATCTTAAATGGAGGAAAGATAAATGAAAAAGTGGTTGTACCTGGTGCTGGCAATGGTGTTGCTGGCAGGCGCCGTTGCGATTAGCGGTTGTGGTGGTGGCGGTGGCAGCCAATTCCTCGACATGTTGAAGCTAATCCCGGACACATCTGACACGCGGTACAGTGTATATATAAGTGACCACGCCAGAATCAGAGAGCTTTATAACGTCAATCTTCCTTCCTTGGATACTGATGGAGAGGTGATAGTAGAGTACCTTACGATGCTGGTGGGTGATTATACTGCGTTGGAGAACGACCCAACCGCTAGCCGTAGACTCGGTGGAGTATCTTTTGTCAGCGGGTTTGGACCACGACAGTATGCCCTCGAATCTCCCATCAGGAGGCAAAACATCGGATTCGGACCACTGGATGTGGAAGTGGATATATTAGCTGGTTTTTCACCAATGGAATATGAGGCCATCAAAGGTGATTTTGACCTGACTGCTATAGAAGATGCTCTCAGTCAGTATGATGAATCCGTGTCACCTGATACTGACAGTTATCATGGCGTGACGCTTTACATCTGGAGCTATCAGGTTAATGAGATATTCCAGAATGAAAGATTTGCGCCACCCGTCTTTGACCATCTCGGGCGAGGTACTACCTTGGCGGTTCAGGAAGACTATATTTTTAACATTGATACGCCCGAACTGGTAAAGACGATGATAGATGCCAGCCAGGGGAGAGAGGACAGCCTGGCCGACAACCCTGACTTCAGTCTTATGGCCGAGGCCCTCTCGGAGATGGGGGCTTACTCCTGCTTCCTAACCGACCAGGTGATGTATGTGAATAATAGAGGCCTCATGGAGCTAATGGCTGCAATGATGGTTGAGCCAAATGAGAGTATTGAAGAAGTTCTCCAACACTTGAAGGATGATATTGTCACAGCAGCTGGAGGCGAGCTTTTGAGTGTCTTCCGTACCTTTGCTACCGGTATCGGCGAGGACGAGGAAGGACCTTTCATGGCGATAGTTTTCGTCTATGACAGTCCGGAGCAGGCTAGCTCTAACGTCGAGGTCTTCAGACAGTATATTGAGGAAGGTGTTTCTCTATGGTCGGGTAGGCCCTGGGCGGACAGGGTAGATAGCTTTGAGATTTGGGCCGATGGCCGTAGTCTCCGGGCCAAGCTCCGCGGTTATATTACCCTTGCGTGGATGGATATTGTTTATATACGTGATACATTACTATGGTGTGGAGAGTGATTAGAGTCAGCTCCAGCACCAACATGTGCTATAATAGCTCAGCTATAAGATAACAATACCTCACTGGACGTCTCAGGGAGGAGCTATCCTTTGTTACGGGCGAGGCTGATTGTTAATCCGGTGGCTGGGGCGGGGCGGACACGGAAGAAGTGGCCTCAGATAAGGGACCTGCTGAAGAGTATCGGGCTGAACTTCGAGCATGATTTTACCGAGGCCCCGAGGCACGCCGTTGAGTTGGCCAAATCGGCTGTTCAGAAAGGATACGAGACGGTGGTCTCCGTTGGTGGTGACGGTACGATAAATGAGGTCGTCAACGGACTCCATGACAGCGGTACCCTGCAAGACGTCTCTCTGGGTATCATCAGCACCGGCACCGGTAGTGACTATATCCGTACTATTGGCATACCACGCCGCTACGAGGACGCCTGTAAGCGATTACTGGAACCAAATAAGGTACTTGTCGACCTTGGCGTGGTTGAATACAAAGACAACGGGCAGATGGCTGAGAGGCTATTCGTCAATTTTGCCGGTCTCGGCTTCGATGCTGAAGTAGTCAGAGCTACCACACTGAAATACAAAGCTCTGGGTGGTCTGCCCGCCTACCTGCTGGGGTTACTGACCACACTCCTTTGCTACAGAAACCGGGAGATAACACTGAAGGTGGATGGCGAGGTTGTCAGCAAGAAGGTATGTGCCACTGTAATGAGCAACGGTAAATATGGCGGCGGCAGCATGTTCGTTGCTCCTGATGCCGACCTTACCGATGGCTATTTCGACGTTCTTACCATTGGCGATTTAAGCAAACCGGACCTCCTGTGGTCGTTGCCGCGTATATATAAAGGAACGCATCTGACACATCCCAAAGTCACCATGCAGCGGGGTCGGGAGGTTGAGATAGAGTCCAGCCAGACATTGTTGATACAGGCTGATGGCGAACTCCTCGGGGAGGCCCCTGCCCGCTTCCGGGTAATACCTGCTGCTTTGAATGTACTTGTCTAGCTGAATTGATCCCCTGTAACCATATACTCATTAAATTTGACCGATTTACCACCTGACCTGTACAATGACACCAGATTTTATCGTACTGCTATAGAGGAGGTTTATTATGCCGTACCGGAGGTTTGTCGTTCCGCGCACTATCGCTTATGGACCTGGAGCCCTTGAGCATCTGTCGAGCGTACCAGCGCAGCGAGCAATGATAGTAACTGACCCTGGAGTCAGGGACTTGGGACTGGCAGAGAAGGTGGAAAAAACCCTCCAGGCTGGTAACATTGCCACCACTGTCTTTGACAAGGTAGAACCCGACCCATCGAAGGAGACTGCCTGGGCGGCTTTTGCGGTAGCACAGGAGTTTAAGCCGGACATGATTGTCGGTCTTGGCGGGGGTTCCCCGATAGACACCGGCAAGGCAGCCTGGGTACTCTATGAAAATCCCGACCTTGCCGAGAAGACTTTCCTGGAGTTCCTGATGGAGGTGCGGAGACGTGAGCTCCGCAAGAAGGCTAAATATGTGGCAATCGCCACGACCAGCGGTACCGGTTCCGAGGTAACCAGTGCTGCCGTAATCACTGACCGTGATGTCGACCCACCTAATAAAGCCGGGTTTGGGTCAGCACAGCTTGTTCCGGACATCGCTATTGCCGACCCGGAGCTGGCGGCATCGATGCCACCGGCGGTAACTGCCAACACCGGATATGATGCCCTAGTCCATGCTGTTGAATGCTACGTCCTCACACCACCGTCTGACATGGTTGACCCTCTGGCTATCTGGTCGGCCCGGACAATCCTGGAGTGGTTGCCGAAGGCTGTGGCTAATGGTGCAGACATGACAGCCCGTGACAAGATGCACCTGGCATCACTTCAGGCAGGCATAGCTTTCAGTAATGGTAGACTGGGGATGGTACACGGCACGGCACACCTGATTGGTGGTACTCATCACATTGCTCATGGCAGGGCTAACGCTTTTATGCTTTGTCAGGTCTTCACTTTTCTTTATCAAGGTTATCGTGCCCGTCTCGCTGCCCTGGCGTCGCACCTAGGTGTTGAGGGCAAGGATGACCAAACCAAGGTCATGAACCTGCTGGCACTGTTTGATGATTTGAAGCAGAAGATTGGCATTCCTCTGGCAATAAAGGACTCTGGACTGGAAGAGAGCGAGTGGCAGGCACACCTTGGTTCGATTGCAGCCAGCTATGCGGCGACTTTCAGTCGTATACCCGGCTTAAATGAGCTTTCACCCGAAGACCGGCGTGCTCGTGGGATACCAGCTTCCGTTGAAGAGGTGGAAGCAATCTTTATGCACGCCTGGAACGGTACCAGGGAGGAGTTAGCCTAGACTTAAATTACAGTAGTGCAGTCCATCGTTTACTTCCTTTGAGACACCATGCTACACTTGTAGTAGTACTCATGGACTGTATTATCACAGAGGAGAGCTTCGACTGGTTTACTGCTTGCTGGCAGGATAATAAGGACGGTCTGAGCTGGGACAATTTCTTTGTTTTACCGCCATGGCTGCGCGTCTGGCAGCAGGTTTTTGCCCCCGAAGCCCGGCTGTGCTTCCTTGCTGGTCGGCAGGAAGGTCGGGTAATCGGTATCGCCCCGCTCATGCTCACAGAGCACACCGCTTCCATAATCGGTAGCCCCGATGTCTGTGATTACGCCGATTTTATCGTTGCTCCGGGGAAAGGCACCGAGTTCTGTACCGCTCTACTCGATGCGTTGAAAGAGAGAGGCATCGAACATCTTGACCTGGTCTCGGTCAGGCCCGATTCAGTGGTGATGGCCTCGATGCGGGAAGCGGCACAGCAATACGGTTGCGGGATCGCCTGCACCGAGGATGAGGTTACCCTTGAGCGTGAGTTGCCAGCTAACTGGGGCGAATACCTGCAGAGTCTGAGTGCCAAGCAGCGGCATGAGGTCAGAAGGAAGCTGAGAAGGCTGGAGGAGGCGGGAGCGGTGGACTTTCACTTCGTCGAAGACGATAGAGCAGTACCTGGTTTCATGGACATCTTCTTAAAGCAGTTCGTCGAAAGTCGGGATGACAAGGCTACCTTTATGACTGAGGAGATGGAGAAGTTCTTCCGGTCTATGGCCGATGTCATTTTTGATGCTGGATTATTGAGGCTGAGTGTCCTTGAGCTGGATAACAAACCGGTGGCGGCACTGATTGCCTTTGATTATAACGATGTTACCTACCTTTATAATAGTGCCTACGACCCCAAATACAGCTCTTTAAGTGTGGGTGTACTCTCCAAAGCCCTCTGTATTAAAGACAGTATCGAGCGAGGCAGGAAGAAATTCGACTTCCTCAAGGGGGACGAGAAATATAAGTATCACCTTGGGGGTCAGGAAGTCCAGCTATACCGGTGCCAGATAACCATCTAGCTATTGTTCTGATTTAGTCCAGCAACTTTTCATACCACAGGCTGGAGTCTATTTTCTTGAAGCCGATGGAGCGGTACAATGACTCAGCCACCAGGTTCTCACTGTCAACCGTCAACTGGGCTACACTTAGTTTTTTACTTTTAAGGTAGGACAGTCCGGCCAGTAATAACTCCCTACCGATTCCCCTCCCCCGGTAGTCGGGGTCTACGCCGAGCATGGAGACCCTGCCCCGGCGTTTACCTTGCTCATCATGTTCTATCCTCATCCAGAAATAGCCAGCAGGTCTGTCTTTGTCCAAGGCAAGGCATACCCCTTCCGGTGCATTACCGGCTGTGCTGATGGCATAGCCGATATCCTCGGCAGTATTGGGGTTGTACCCCCATGAGCCCGCATAGGTAAGGTTTTGGAGTTTGGCAAGTGTCGTCTCCTCCCCTGCCTGGAGTGGACGTATCGGAAAGATAGTGGACATTTTGCTCTCTGATATTATGTCAAGATTCACTGAAAATTCATTAAAGCGGCGGACAGAGGTGAACCCCATCTTTTCCAGAACCAACCGGGCTAGGGTATTGTCTTCACACATGTTCACATGAGCTACCTGTGCTCCTAGAGCTTTCATCCGTGGTACTGCCTGGTAATAGAGCCTTCGGGCTATCCCCTGCTGACGGTGTTCGGGAAGTACCAGACATTCTAGGACTGCCCGACCTATTCTTGCTTCGTTAGTAATGTCTAGGTAGCCGACTACTGTCCCTGATATTTCGGCGATAAAGAGGTCTTGCTCTGGGATGTAGTTTGGGCGTTCCAGAATATCACGCACTGCTTGTGGTGATAGATATCTGCCGTCTGCAGCCAGAGATATCGACTCGTTTTTTAATTGTACCAGTATTTCAAAATCGTCAGGGCGGTAGTTACGGATAATGCAGTCAGAACTCATCTAGTTGGTCGCTCTCCTCATACGTGAATTGTACCAGCCCTACCAGATATTATATATTATTAATTGTATCCCTGTAGAATATTTGAGGAGAGCAATGAGTACTGTTGAGCCTGTTCATGCTTTAGTGTGCACACCACATCCTGATGATGCCGAATTTGGTGTTGCCGGGACGGTGGTCAACTGGGTGAGAGAAGGTAAGGATGTTGTCTATGTTGTCTGTACCAATGGCGATAAAGGTAGCAGTGATCCTGATATGGCCCCGGCAGAGTTAGCTGAAATACGTGAAAAAGAGCAGCTGGCGGCAGCTGAGTTGCTGGGAGTCAGAGAGGTTGTCTTCTTGCGCTATCCTGACCAGGGTATAGAGGATACCACTGAATTCAGAAAAGATATTGTACGTCAGATTAGAAAATACCGTCCGAACACGGTGGTGACCGCCGACCCATACCGCCGTTATCTGTGGCATCGTGACCACCGTATTGTTGGACGTGTTGTTATGGATGCCGTTTTTCCCTATGCCAGGGATATCCACTCATACCCTGACCTTTACAGGGAAGAGGGTCTGGAACCACACAAGGTACATGAGGTCTTGCTGTGGGGGTCTCCTGATACCAATTATAGCCTCGATATTACTGATACCTGGGAAATTAAGATGGCAGCTCTAGCCTGTCATAAGAGCCAGATACCTCCCGAGCGTTTTGACGAGATGAAACAACGGATGAGAGAGCGTTACCAGCAAATGGCGGCCGACCAGAAATTCGAGCTGGCCGAGAATTTCCACCGCGAAGAGTTTCTACGGTAACCGCGCCCTCTGTTTCAAATCATGAGGAGAGCCAGAGAACATCACCACACAGATTTGGGTCGTGGCTCCGTGATTTGAATGTAGCTATCTCTTCCTTCTCTTTTTTTAGCACCGTGGCATCACCATGCCCAGAGAACACCTGGGTGTCGTCAGGGAGGGGTAAGAGTTTATCAGTTATGGACTTAATTATCTGCTTCAGTGCATCCGGTGAGCCTGTTTTACCCGGACCGCCGGGAAAGAGCGTATCCCCGGATATCAGATATTTGTCTGTATAGAAGCAGAGGCTGCCAGGGGTATGACCCGGTGTATGCAGCACCTGGAGTGCAATATCGCCGAAGGAGATGGTGTCACCATCGCCAAGCAAGATATCGGGTGGTGAAGGTAAGACGTCCAGAGGGTGGGCCGCCACCGGTACCTGCAACTTTGACCGTACTTCCGAGAAGGCCATGAGGTGGTCGAAGTGGTTGTGAGTTATCAGGATATATCGGGGATTGGTACCTTGTAGCTGCTCTAAAAGCTTGCTGGCGTCTCCCGGTGTGTCTACCAGGACGCTATCTTTACTTTTCTGGCACACCAGCAAATAGGCATTGGAGACAATGCCTCCAACTACATCCAACTGCACAATCTTGATATTAGTGTCTTCTGCTCCCACCGGCATTGTTGCTACCTCCTTGCAGGGTATCCCTGCCCTCTTTTATCCGCTTCGCTAGACAGCATACTGTCGTGTCCATACCGCCGTCAAGTTACGTACAATCCTCTCGTACAATCGACTAATATTGTGCCTTTCATAAGCAGATAGTAAAACAGAAAGACAGGACGTGTTGTAATAGTCTTGAAAGACCCTCACTCCATTATCGGGAATGGCTAGTAGCCGAGGACTTTTCGGGGATTCTCATAATAGAGTTTTTTGAGCACCTCTTCGTCCAAGCAAAAACCCGGTTTCGGATTCTCATCGTCTCCGAAGGAGCAATCGTAGTATTCCTGCTGGTGAAGGTCGATATCGCACTTCATTCTCTGATATAGCCAGTCGAAATCCTTGTGTTTTGATGTATCGAGTATGATATCTGAGCCAAAGAGAATTCTGTCCTGATAGGTCACAATGAAGTCTACAAATAAGGATATTTTCAGCCTGAAATATCCGTGATATCGCTTAATGCCCCCACCCATAGAAAGGTCAATATATAAATTGGGGTGTTTGTCCAAGAGTTCTGCGCATTGGTCAAGGTTTATTCCGTTCATTATAGTGGAACAATAGTGAGCATGAATAAAGGTCACTTCAGGGAAATCTGAATACACCTGGTCTAGTTGTTCTTTCAATCCCCTAATCGTCATGATGCTTCCATGCAATAAAATCGGTACTCCGTATTCAGAGGCCTTCTGGTAGACTTTGTACATATTTTCTGAATTAAGGGGTTCATCGTAAAAGTTGGGATGGCCACCAATGAGCTTCAGACCAACTGCCCCATCTTTGAGACATTGTTCAAAGACTTCAGCTGCATTGGGGTCAGCTTCATCAATGGTGCAGAAAGCAATAACCTTGTCAGGATACTCTTCTTTAATTTGCTTAAGTAGAGACTCTTGATGCTGTTCGTAGCCTTCATTGTCAGGTCCCATGCCGGTTGGTAGAAAAACAACTTTTGAGATTCCCAAGCAACCGGTGGCTCTTAAAAACTCCTCGACATCGCCACCATCCCGGTAGTGCTCGTGCATATCAATCTTCCCATAAAGCCCGTCGAGGAGTATATAGTCTTTGATAGAAAGGAATTGCTCAGAAATTTGCTCGGCCGTTTCGTCGGTTATTTCCGTATCGCCCTGGTCGGAAGAGGGTATCAGGTTTAGCATTTTGGCAAAGGCCAGATAAGGCTCTTCTGCTGGCTCTAGGAAATCACTTCTATCCAGAATAATATCATGACTCTCGAACAAGTCTTTCAAATATTCGCCCAGAGCTTGAGTATGTACAGTAGGAGAATTTTCGAAAGGGGCATCTACTGGAGAACTGCACGCAGATGTAAAAACGACAGCAACGAGCAAAGAGATGATTAATAGTCTCGTAGCGAATCTAGCCATACCACTTCTCAGGTTATTTAGGGTTCATTCAAAAAGGTAGGTATGCTTCCAGCAGCTATCTCATCGTGTACTGTTTTTCCTAAGCTCCTATATTCGATACGGTTTAACAAGCACTGTAAGATAGCTCCCCCTATGTCTACATCACATTTGAAGATGGTACACGAATGTATCAATGTCAATTATGGTATTGTTTACGGGTGATAGGTTACTACTTCGCACGGCTAATGTCAATAGTCGCACAATGTGTCACAAATCGTACCGCTCATGTAAAAACTGGGGAATCTTGGGGGTGGAGCGGGTGACGGGATTCGAACCCGTGACGTCCTGCTTGGGATTGCACTGGTTACCTTTTAACTCTACAAACAATCGGTTGTGATTGTTGGGATTATTCATAAACTCACCTCCAATCATGTATTAGGTATTATATGTTATCTCAAATATATCAATTATAACAGGTAAGATAATAGTCATTATTTTTCGATATATCAAAAGACTTCATTGGCTAATACGCTATATTGGCGAAGAAATATACTGATATAACAAGGAATTCATTTATCTCTATTATTGTAAAGCGTGATATGGTGTAACAGCTTCAGTGTGATATTGAATTGCACAAATAAAGCGCCTGCTATGCAACAATCTACTAGAATGTGACAGCTGGACAAACATCGGGACGTTTGTCCAGCTGTCTTTTCTTTAAATTGACACTGCCAGAAGTCTAGGAATACAATCTTAGATAAGAGGTTGTAGTGACTGATATCCGTTCCGTGGGTAAATTTGAATACAGGGCACCCATTTCACTTGATGAAGCATTAAATATACTTAGGACAAGCGGCGCCGATGCTAGAGTCTTGGCAGGTGGCACCGATCTGGTTCTGCAAATAAAGCAGGGACAGGTGCGTCCTTCTCTGGTTTTAGATGTCAAGGGGGTTCCCGAACTAAACCGGCTCGAATGGAGTGAACCCGACGGGTTACACATCGGCGCAGCGGTACGCCTAAATAAGCTGCTAACGTTCAACGCAATACTGGAACATTACACTATGCTGGCGCAGGCTTGCTCTGTCATTGGTTCAGTGCAGGTAAGAAACCGCGGTACAATGGGCGGGGATATTTGCGATGCCGCTCCTTCGGCTGATACCGCACCTTCATTGATGTGCCTAGGAGCCAAGGCTGTTCTGGCGTCCGGCAACGGCTAGCTACGCCCCCAGGATCTCCTTGTGCCTCAATGCCCTATTTTGCGAAGGCAGAACTCAGAGCAGCAATAACTTCCTGCCTTCCTCGTTTCCCTTGCTCGAAAGGTAGGCTTAAGAAACCGTGGATCATGCCGTCATATCGTGTGCACACTACATCCACACCCGCCTCGCGTAATCGGGCAGCGTATGCTTCTCCTTCATCTCGCAGTGGGTCGAATTCGGCGGTAATGACTAGTGCCGGTGGCAGCCCGTTGAAATTCTGCGCTAGCATCGGTGAAGCACTGGGGCTGTAGCGGTCGGTATCACTCTGTAAGTAAAGATCCCGAAACCACACCATATCATCTTTAGTGAGGAAATAGCCGGTAGCGTTCTCTTGGCTTGATAGTGTATCATGTGCAAAGTCGGTGGCGGGATATATAAGTATCTGAAACACCAAGGCAGGACTACCCTTGTCCCGCGCCATTAACGCAACAACTGCAGACAGGTTACCACCAGCACTGTCTCCGCCGACAGCAATAAACGCCGGGTTACCACCTATGGCCTTGGCATTTTCGGCAACCCACTGTGTTGCGGCGTAACAATCCTCCACCGCAGCAGGGAACTCGTGCTCTGGGGCTAGGCGATAATCTACCGATACCACGATACAACGAGCACCATTTGCTAGCGCTCGGCAAAGCTCGTCGTATAACTCGATACTGCCAATGACAAAGCCACCACCATGAAAGAACACCAGTACCGGAAAAGACTCACTACCTTGTGGTGTGTATACACGAACTGGAATCTGACCGGCTGGACCTGGTATCAGTCGATCTTCAGTTTTGGCAACGGGTTCTGGTTTTAGCTCTGATAGCTCCGCCAGCATGTCGAAAGCCTTACGAGCTTCCTCTGGAGTAAGTGTGTTTAATGCCGGTGTGTTAAGTGCAGCCATCTGATCAAGAAACGCTTGCGCCTGCGGGTCAATCGTCATAGCACAATCCTCCTTTCTGTTTTTAAAATCTAACCAAGTCCCAATTGTCTATTCTGTGCAGTGTTGCCTGCCCCTTTTCCTGGCAGCATCCTACGCCCCCAGTATCTCCTTGTGCCTCAGCGCCCTCTCCAGCGAGGGCCGCATCTTCATCTCGCGGAACTCGCTAATGGCGAAGTCCAAGTGCTCCAGAGCCTCTGATTTCTCCTGCGGGTAGTGCTCCAGGAGCAGCTCCGCAAGCTGGAGACGGGTGAGGGCTAGCTCCGGACGATAGCGAATCTTGGCGCATGCCTCTAGAGCCTGGTGGTAGTAGGCCCTGGCCTTGTCTGGCTCGTCAAGGAGGGCAGCAGCGGCCCCTAAATGTCGCGCTGGACAGGTCGTTGCTGTCATTCCGTTCAATATTGACATATCTGCAATCGTTTCAAGCTGCTCCGATAACAGCGACGCCGTGGCCTGTTGCCCGATTATAGTAGCTATTTCTAGAAGCCCAAGTAAGATCGTCGTCGGGGTATCCTCTTGGTTATCGCCACCGTTCTGTGACAAGGTGAACCCGGTTAGCACGTCTAGAGCTTCTGTATTACGTCCCAGGTAAGCCAAGCACAGGCCTCGCCACAAGTCAGCACCTATCAGCCCGCCAGCATCGGCTACACTCAACACCTCGTCCGCCTGGCCCAGGTATAAACGGGGTCTGGCGGTAGTTCCGGCACCAAAAAGTGCACTCACTACGGGCAGGCCCAGCTGCTGGCCCTGGACAGCCAATGCATCCCCCGCGGCCACAGCTTCCTGCAACCGACCATCTATTAAGTGAAGGATATTATCATAGACACTCTTGTGAAGCAGCAAAAAGGTGTCTCCTGTTCGCTCCGTCACCTCCTCTGCTCTTTGCCAGATATCTTCAGCTCTGGACCGCTGGCCCCAACAGAGATACGTGTCTCCCCCATGCCACATGATTTCGGCTTGAGTCCAAGAACTCACTCCCTTAGACGAACCAGTGAGGGCTTCATCGGTAAGTTGAAGTCTCTCCTGTTCCTCTTGCACAGTCGTGAAAATAGCATAGTTCTGATAGATAGCAAAGAACAGGGCGTCCGGGTCGTCAAGCCGGCGTGCCAGTTCCAGCGCGTGCCTACGTAAGGTTTGAGAATCCACAAATCTCAATTCACCCATCCGCACCCAGCTTAAGCGCATATCAACCCACACTCTATCGACACTCTGGGCTGGCGCGAATTGGTCGGCGCGCTCTGCCCATACCGGGATTGCTGGATCGCTGAAGGCGTTCACGCATCCAGAGCGATGTAGACCATCCAGCGCCCTCAAACATGCGCGTGAAGCCCGGATGTTATCACCCATCTCTTCTGCCAGCGCAAAGGCCCGGGGCGCAACGTCATCAACAACCTGACGGTGCTCTTCGCCCGGGAGTAGGGCTTCAGCCATAAGCAACAGCAGGTCACATTGTTTGGCCTTATCTTCCGGGTCGAGCACCTCCTGCACCTTGAGCGCTTGCTCTAGTAACCTTGCTGCCTCCCCATAGGCGTAGACAGAGATAGCTTTTCGAGCTGCCATCTCACCGTAGTTAATTGCTTTGGCAAGGTCGGCGGGGTCAGATGAGTAGGAGAAGTGCTCAGCCAACTCGGCAGCGTGCTCCTCTAGTCGCCTGGCATACACTTCTTCTAGCGCTTGACCTGCCTGCTGGTGGAGTCGTATTCGCCTCGGGGCAATAATCTCCTCATAGAGGGTTTGCCGGAAGAAGGCATGGCTAAAGCGGTATGTGACCGCTGCGCCAACGGTCGAGCGTTCCTCGACCACGGCAGTTCCCTTAGCTTCCTCGAGAGCAATAAATAGCTCATCATCGGATACATTGGCCACGTTCTGCAATACGGCCAGTCTGAATTCCCTACCTATCACGGAGGCAATCGAGAGTAGATTATTACACTCTTGACTCAGCCCAGAGAGACGCTTACCAACCACATCCCGTAATCCCTCGGGGATGCTCATCTCTAGAGACTTTTCCCTGGTAATTCTCCACTGTCCCTTCTCACGGTAGAGTAGTCCCTCCTCGGCGATATATCGTATCACCTCCTGCACGAACAGTGGATTACCCTCTGTCTGACGGTACACTGCCTCTGCCAAGCTCCACGGTACTTCTTCCCTGGTGATGCTCTCCAACATCCGCCTGACCTCGTCTGCATTGAGGCCCCGCAGCAGGACGCGGTTAAAGGTGGTAGCACGTCTTAACTCGGCCAAGGCTGTTGATAAGGGATGAGTCCTATCTACCTCTACATCTCGATATGTGCCAACTATCAGGAGCCTTGCGCCAGATAGATTGCGTGAGACATGGGTCAGCATCTCTAACGTACCCTTATCAGAGTCATGCAGGTCTTCCAGTACAATCAATAATGGCTGGACCTTAGCAGCATTAGTGAGGAAAGCAGTTACAGCCTGAAACAGACGGTAGCGCTCTTCCTCGGGGTTCCCAGACGGTTTTAGTTCTACCTTGAGCTTCTCTCTTACCTCAGAGACGATACGGGCAACATCAGCCGCCCCCGTCCCCAGCTCCCTCCTCAGGTTTCTGGTCTCCCGTGTAAGAACATAGGAACGCATCGCCTCGACAAAGGCCAGATATGGTAGTGATAATGAGCCTTCCTCGTAGCAGTGGCCGACTAGGGTCTTGCCACCTCTAAGTGTCACATAGGTGGATAGCTGCTCACATAAGGCTGTCTTACCAATACCTGGTTCTCCCACCACCATCATCAGGGCACCCTGTCCCGACATGGCCCCGTCGAAAGCCGCCTGCAGCTGTTTCTGCTCCGGTTCACGACCGACGAAAACTGTTCTGTAAAGAGGACTATTCTCTGGAGCGGCGGTTACCTGTGATGGTTCCTTTTCAACCTTGCCTGCCTCAATAGACTCTAGTGCCTTGAGTACATCACCGGCAGAGTTGGGTCGTTTCTCGGGGTCTTTCTCTAATAACTGTAGAATGAGTACCTCTAGTCCCGCTGGCAGGTCGGCCCGGTGCCAGGTGGGTGACACTACCGAGGTGTTGATATGCTGGCTTACGACATATACCCAATCATCCCCAATAAACGGTGGTCTACCTGTTACCATCTCGTAAAGCATCGCTCCAAGGGAGTAGAGGTCGGCTTTTGCTGTTACCTCTCCGCCCATTGCCTGTTCTGGAGGCATATAGGAGGCTGTACCCACCATCATGCCTTCTTGAGTCAATCGTGAGAGGTCAACTGCTACTGCCAAACCGAAGTCACCTATCTTCGCAGTACCATCGGCACTCATCCAGACATTACCCGGTTTTAAGTCTCTATGGATGATGCCCCTTGAGTGTGCGAACTCCAGACCCTGACAGACCGATTTGGCAATACTAATAGCCTGCTCGAGGGGAAGTCGGTGTTCGGGTGCTTTCTCTATAAACCCTTCGACATCACCACCGGGCATTTGAGGCAAGACGATGTAAGGTTGGCCTTCATGGTCTCCGAAGTCATATAAAGTAACGATATTGGGGTGGTCACCGAGTCTGCCCATAGCTTGGGCTTCACGCTTGATACGTGTACGGGCTTCGTCGTCGAGCTTCTCCGTCTTTATCAGGGCAAAAGCAACGTCTCGGTCGAGGGTATTGTCATGGACGAGATAGACCTTCTTCTTGCCGCCCTCACCGAGTAATTTCTTTACTTGGTAACGGCCCCCGACAAATGAGGCGGGCTCGGGGGAAGGAGGTACTTGGGGAGTTGGCATGGGTGCTGGTTCGGTTAGAGCGGCACCACATTCACCACAATAGTCTTCCCCAGGCTCGTTGACTGCTTGACAGGCTGGACATACTATCTGGAGTGGGCTACCACACCTAGAGCAGAACCTACGTCCCTTTCGGTTCTCTGTCTGGCACTTCGGGCATATCATGGGTAACGCCCCCGTGCTGGTTCAGTGCCCCTAGTGTAGTAGTATACTAGAGTAATGTCAAGTGGTATTGACAACAGTCTTCCAAAGGACTAAAATCAACTCCCCAGTACAATATCTATACGTATATCACTAATACCCAACCATACCCGACCTCTTGTGGAATAATGTCGGGAGGTGGGTGGTGGAAGCTTAGGTGACACCAGAATCGTCGAAGTGAATGGCGGTGACTGGTGCTCCTGTTATTTAGAAAGGAGGTGTTGCTCATGTTAGAACGAAGCTGGCTTCTTTTCTTGCGGGCGGTAGGGAGGCCAGCTGGTATCATTTCGGGTACCCGACACAATCAATAAGAAGGAGCCGATAAAAAATGGCTAAGTTTATAGTCGTTCACCCAGTAGGCAAGGATTTGACATTGGAGGCCGCTACACCTGTCGCTAAGGGTGTGAAGGCGAATGTCACAGCTGATGCTTTTTGGCTTAAGAGCTACTATGCACGCGAGGAAGGCAAATTATACTGTTTCTGGGATGCGAAGGACATTGAGTCCATACGTCAAGTTGTGGCCAAGGGGGCACCAGATTTTCCGACAGAAGGTATTTACGAGCTAGATATAATTGTTAACCCAGAAGACTTCAGATAGGTTGTATCTCTTGAATCACATCCATGTAAGCTAAAGGCTGGCAGCTCGCCAATGGTCTGCCAGGCTGCCTTTGTGTGGCCGGCCCTTCGCCGCACTGGCTGGCCGGTCTAAGGACACATGTCACAGGCGCATATGTACACATTATACATATAGCCCCTACAACTGAGGGAGCCTTTATAAAGGCTCCTTTTTCTTTTGATGCAGGTCATTTACTTTGCCTGTGAATAGTTAAGCACTGGTAGCTGGCTCCCCGGGTAGGACTCGAACCTACAACCTAGCGGCTGCAGGTTGCCAGCTTAGCGAATATTATAGCTAATCTGTATGTAGATTATAAACTCTAGAGATTGCTTCAGCAGTACCAGCATCTGTAATTAGCTTGATGTCGCACCTGCATTCATCCCCCCCGCAATCCCAACACTGCATCAACCCATCAGCCTCTCGCATGTGCCTCTTTTTTAGGTGCTCTGAAATATACATCTTTTCGGCTACTGTAGTATTTCCGCTACAATTATCAAAAATTCTGCATACATCACGGATTTTTGAGGAAACTGCGAAAAGCCAAGGAAAAACAGTCAGCTATTTCATCCTCCAATTCTGGGAGGAGTTTCTCCCAATCTGCTGATAAATCTTCCGGTTTCGTATCTTCCTTAACTTTATATGTATATATAGTTTAATTAACGTCGCTGTGACTTCGCCGACCTCTTCAAGCAGGTGAAATGTAACATGTTCAAGGTCAGATGCAAAAATATTTCTTCTAAATATCTTCTCAAATCGTTCCTCAATTTGTTTAACGCTTAGAGAGCTATATTCACAAATGCCCTTTTCCAAATACTGAGTTGCATATTCTCTTCTTTTCTTATCGGCCCCTTCTTTTTGATCATCAGATAGGAATGAGTTCCTATCTTCTGTCTCAGCTAGAGTCAATATACAATTGCACTCCACTATTTCGCCCTTAAACTCCTCAGTTCCGCGTGTGACTCGGCGTGAATGACAAGCGGGGCAACAATTCGGATATTTCTTCCATAAAATCTCTGATAGGGGTCTCGTAAGTCTAAAGAGAGTATCGAGGCCCAAGACCCGTTTACCGGGGTAGAGCAAAGGCTCCAGGTAATCGGGGTATTGAGCCAAGAAGCGTTTTATGCCAGTGGGATTTTAACATCTCAGGAAACAGTGGATTCCCTGTTTTCACAGCCGGTACCACCGCTGGCCTATATGTTCCAGCTCAAGGATGGTGTGGACGCCGAGACTATAGCCAGAGCATTGGAAGTGACCTTCGTGAAGCACGGTATGCAAGCGGAGGTAATGGCAGATGAGATCCGTGAAAACGCTAGTGCTAGTGTAATGATTAACAATTTACTCCAAGGCTTTATGGGCTTGGGTTTGCTAGTGGGTATCGCTGCCTTGGGTGTTGTCGCTGCTCGTTCCGTAGTAGAGCGCCGAAAGCAGATTGGTGTACTCCGAGCACTAGGTTTCCAAAAGAGCATGGTGCAGTTCTCCTTCTTGTTGGAATCTTCTTTCGTCGCTTTGCTAGGTATTGGCCTCGGCGTTGCCCTGGGCGCTGGTCTCTCGGTACAAATCATAGGGGCGATGAAAGAATACTTTGCCAGTATCACGTATCAGGTTCCGTGGATTAATATCATGGCGGTGGTTATCATCGCCTACGGGGCTTCATTACTCACCACTTATCTACCAGCACGACAGGCTGCTAAAATATATCCTGCGGAAGCACTAAGATTCGAATAACCATCGCTCGTGACCTTTGTGAGTTCGATCCAGTTAAGGTCACTCCAATTTTCAGCAATTGATTCGAGGAACTATCGGACAATACTACTCATGTGCCATAAGAGGTAACAATACCATTTAGTGGTTTCAAAATCTTGACCCTTGTATTGTTATGGCTTTCTCGGACTCGATACAGGATATTCTAGACAAAAGAATAATGAGTGAATAATAATCGTTCCATTGTTGCATTGACAGCCAAGCGCCACAGTTCTACTATTAGTGGCACGAGTAATGAGGGCCGGGATGCCTCATCCTGAGTTGAAATAGGAACTACCAGATATAGTAAAAGGAGATCAGAAGCGATGAAGGTCTTAGGTATCGTAGCAAGCCACAGACGGCTGGGGAATACTGAGATATTGGTGAAGGAAGCGTTAATGGCCACTGAACGGGACGGGGCTGAAGTCGAAATAGTGAGATGGCAGAACTATAGAATACTGCCCTGTGAAGGACTGGCTACCTGCTTGTTCGGCGGGGTAGGGTGCAAACTCAAGGATGTGGATGATCATAATAACCTGCTGGAAATGATATACCAGTCTGATGGCGTTGTTTTCGGTGCCCCTTGTTATATCAAGGAAGCTACAGCCGTTGTGAAGCAGTTCATTGACCGTTTGTTTATTCTAGGTAGCCAGCCTTCTCGGGTGCGAGGAAAGCCAGCGGTAATCATTATGCCCTATGCCACCCGGGGATATACGCAATATGCCTTCTTGCAGCCCAATATCCTGCTCCGTCAGCTAGGGATGAAAGTCATCGACCGGGCGCTGGTTCACACTCAGGGTATGAACGAGGCAGTAGCCCATCCCGAGCTTCTGGAGAGAGTATGTGGTATGGGGAAAGCACTGGTCAACTCAATTAGAACTGGCGATACTACCTATCTGGGTGAGCCCGGGATTTGCCCTATCTGCCATGACCGTATCATCCGTATTCGCAAGGATGGCGAGACGGTCGAGTGCGGCACCTGTGGGATTACAGGTAAGGTCAACATTGAGGGTGGCAAGATAAAGGTGCATTTCTCCGAAGAACAGCTTGATTGGATTCATTCGGGCAGGTCTGGCCATGCGGCCTACGAAATACTGCCCTCTAAAGACTACTTCAGAAAGTTGAGACCAATACTGAGGGAAGGACGAGAGAAGTACCGGGAGTACTTGCAGATTGACCCTGAGCCAGCAGAATCTACCAGTTGAGGAGTAAGACAATGGCAGAGTTCAATGCTGTTCTGAGATGGTTCCCTCTAGGCCCCATTGAGGGTCCTTTAGAGGCCATCACAGAAGAAGGGCTGGAAGAGGTAGCCAAGCAGTGTGGGGTGAGCATTTCTCTTGAAAACATGCGAGGCGCAGTACACGGTGAGACTAGGGGTAAGGCCATTGAAGAGATCATGCAGCATATAGTCCACATATCAGCCAATGATGAAGGAGCTTTCCGGGAAACGATTCGGGCACTGGTGAAGAAGTACCGAGCTCCCCGCACCACTTTTGCCACTTTAGGTAGCGATGAGAAGGCCGAAAGGATAATAAGGGACGAGTTTAATGAAGAAGACGGTTGGTATTAAGGGATTTCAGTGGCACTCTGCTCACCTGACCCCAATTCTGCGATGTTACCTCTGGGACAGCGGGGGAAAGAAGGCTGCGGATACCTAACTAAACATTCCACCCTTTTGTTATCCTCGCGTTACCAACACCTTAGATCCCCGGATTTTACCACTCTTCAACTCTACCAGAGCTTTGGTTGCCTCCTCCAGCCTGAATTCTCTTCACATATTGCAAAAAAGATTGGCCTGCTATATAGTCTCGTATGAGGTCTCAAGAGGGGGCATCCTCGTGAAACTACAACTAATCGTCCCGGCTATACAAGAGAACACCCCGCTGAAGAAGGTCCTATGCCCACCGCTAGGCTTGGCAATGGTCGCCGCGCTAACCCCGCCAGAGGTCGAAGTCTCCTTAACTGATGAGAATGTCACAGTTGTTGATTTCAAAAAGGAAACCGACTTAGTGGGGATTACAGCACTAACTATCACGGCGCAACGTGCCTACGAGATTGCCGATAGCTTCAGAGCCAGAAGAGTGAAGGTTGTCTTAGGGGGTGCCCATCCTAGCGCCCTGCCCGAAGAGGCAAGTCAGCACGCTGATGCAGTGGTTATCGGGGAAGCCGAGGGAATTTGGCCGAATTTAATTGAGGATTTCAAGGCCAACAGACTCCAAAGGGTTTACAGACACCGTGGGCGCCCCAGTTTACTCAATTTGCCTATTCCCAGGCGGGACTTGTTCGCCAAAGGGGCGTACTACGTCACGAACACGATCTCAACCACTAGAGGTTGTCCCTATTCCTGCTCCTTCTGCTCAGTTACTTCATTCTTCGGCCATACTTATCGCTGTCGCCCAGTAGAAGAAGTTCTCAAGGAGATCGAAACATTGAACCGGAGGAAACTTATCGTTTTCGTTGACGATAATATCGTGGGCAATCCCAAATTCGCCAAAGAGCTCTTTAGCGCTCTTGTTCCCTATAAAATCAAGTGGGTCGCACAGGCCTCAGTCACGGTAGCGAGAGATGATGAATTACTCAAACTGGTAGCTGCTAGCGGCTGCCAAGCACTATTTATCGGGTTTGAGACACTATCCCCAGCTAATCTGGCGGCGGTGGGCAAGAGAGTCAATTCGGTAGATGAATACCAAACGGTAATCAGAAAGATCCACTCCCACGGCATCGCCATCCATGGCTTCTTTCTCCTTGGTTTAGACGAAGACAATGAAGATGTTTTTGAGCGTACCGTCCGCTTTGCCCAGAAAATGCGCCTTGAGGGCGCTCAGTTTGCTTGGCCCGTACCGTACCCAAGCACCGACCTCTGCGAATCCTTGGATAAGGTTGGGCGAATAGTCACTAAAGACTGGTCACAGTATGAGTCTAACCTCGTATTCAAACCAAAGCTAATGTCACAAAAGATGCTTCAAAAGGGGCGTGACTGGGTTTGGTGCGAGTTCTACAGCCTACCATCAATTTGGAGGAGGGTCGGACTGGCACGCCGTAATTTAGTGTTAATTTGGGCAGTGAATCTTCATTATAGAGCTTTCTGGCGGAGAAAATTCCGAGTTGATAAAGATGGTGGTAAGTTCGAACCCCACTTCTAGCGAAATTGAATTTTGTGCAGGACAGCAACCAGTAGGGCAGATAATAATTCTAAATACCGCTCCATGATATAATCAACATTTCTACATTCTGTTGCATGTATTCTCAGCATCGGCTCAACAAAGTAGTACACTGTGCAATTGTGCGCGGTGGCTGATGGGTAGTGGCATGTATTGAATTATGCCACATTTTGGCTTGAAACAAACTATCCAATCAGTCTAGCAAGAGGCCACCTTCTCATCTTTTCCAGTTTCTTAGTGTAGTCTATGACCTTGTACTTGGTAATGTTTGCTTTATGTGCGGCAATCTCGAAAGCTTGTTCTCTTCCCCCGAGATCATCAACTAAGCCTAAATTCTTTGCCTCTTGGCCTAAATATGTTTTACCAGAAGAAATATCCTCCACTACTTGATCTGTGAGCCGACGTTTTTGCATTACTTCCGTAATAAAACTCTGTTGAATAGTGCTTATCTCATCTTGTCTTTTCTGTCTATCAATCATTCTTTCCTCTGGAGTAAGCGGTTTAAAAGGGAGCCCAAGTAATTTGTGAACACCGGTTGCCATTGCATCCATGTCAATTCCAATCTTCCCGAGTAATTCTGACAAATCAGGCCGAATGCTAATGACTCCCACTGATCCTACTATACTCAAATTACCAGCCACGATTGAATCGGCAGCTGAGGCAATCCAGTAACCGCCAGAAGCTGCCATTTCTCTTACCCAAGCTACTACAGGTTTGTCGATAGACTTAAGTGCATCAGCAATCTCCTGACAAGGGAATGGATTTCCTCCTGGAGAATTGATTTCTAGAACCAGAGCCTTTATTCCTCTGCTTTTCCTTATCTGTCCTAATATTTGGATAATCTCCACCGAAGAAATTGTCCTCATCGTTCGTAGAGGAGGCTTCTCGGATACAATCATACCTTTGATAGGAACTAACGCAATCTTTGCCACCTTCTACCTCCCAAATCTTTATATGCAAATGACCCTAAAGTTTGAGTTGATTTTACATTCACTATGCCAGTATGGCACTGAGAGCCGATGTATTCAACGCTGCAAACTAAACTATAACAATTTGTTAGGTCACAATCTACTAGAATGTTGGTTCAGACTGTCACACAGCGAATATCGGGATGTATGTTTCTTTCCTTGTATGATTGGCCGACTAATGATGAGGTTGCGAGTATTCTACCTAAGACTGCTTATTGAGACTGTTTATTAGAGTGCAATTCAATCATCTCGATGGCAGAAAGATGACATCAGCCCGACATTGTTCACAACTATGGAACTGACGAATTACTTCCGCGCACTGTTGTCTCGCCCTCTGGAGTTCTCCACAGCTGGGTGGTCGATAATTTTTCATTTTTCCCGCGGGGATAAGGGGCATGATGTTCATTACAGTTACGCCGGTATCTCTAAGTTGGCGGGCCAGTTCCAGCAGGTGCTCATCATTCACACCGGGTACGAGCACGGTATTCGCCTTGACGTGAAGACCAGCAGCTACCGCCCCTCTAATACCAAGGAATTGTTTCTCAATAAGGATAGCAGCAGCTTCTTCCCCTTGGTATGTCGTATCCTGATAGTGTACACGTGAGTAGATGTCCTTCCCCACCCGACTGTCGGTGACATTAACGGTCACCGTGATAGTTCTGACTCCTGCCTCCACTATATCATGCAATCTGTCATCAAGGAGTAATCCGTTGGTGCAAAGGCAGGTCGTTAACTGAGGATGCATCCCGCGAATAGAAGCAAGTACATGGAAGGTCTTGTCATTGGCCAGGGCGTCACCGGGCCCGGCGACACCTACCACGAAGTCATAGGCCTGCCGCTCAACTATGACCGACCGAACCAGGTCAACAGCTTCGGCTTCCGATAGCAGCCTAGCTGCCCAGCCGGGGTGCTGAATGTCGGCACACATGCGGTGCTCGCAGTAGTTACACTGAATATTGCATCGAGGGGCCACTGGCAGATGAATCCGCCCAATACGCTCGTGCGCTTCGTCATTGAAACAGGGATGCTCCAATACGCTCGTCATCGCTGGTAGTCCAGCTATATTCATTTTTTAGTTCTCCAAATGCCGGCGGTAAAGTTCCTCAAGTTCGGTCAGTTCCTCCAGTGGAGTCGGGATAGTGGGGGTACCACTGCTCATCACCTTCTGTGCCATTGCCCGGAACCCTCCGGCTTCTACAGAGTTAGGTGAAAGCTCGATAACAGTCCTGCTCTCTACCTCACAGGCCTGGATGATGGGACTACGGGGAATGAAGTGAACAAGCTTGCTACCAATCCGCTCTGCGAAATCAGAGAGCACTTCTTTTTCGAGACCCTCGTTTCCGCTACTGTTACAGATGACACCAGCCAGGCCGGTCTGCCCCCGCCTTGCCAGGCGCTGAATACCCTTGGCGATATTGTTGGCAGCGTAAAGACTCATGAAGGCACCGGAGCAGACGAGGTATATCTCCCGGGCAAATCCCTGCCGGATAGGTTGTGCGAAGCCACCACAGACGACGTCACCAAGGACGTCGTATATAACCACATCCAGGTCATAGGTCTCGTAGGCTTTAAGGTCTCTGAGAATCTGAATCGCCGTCAATACCCCCCGACCAGCACAGCCCACCCCTGGCTCAGGCCCGCCGGACTCAACACAGTACACTCCACCCGGTCCCTGGAAGACGATATCTTCCAGAGAGATGCTATATTGGTCCTGTCCTAACCTCAAGCGCTGTCGGTAGGTCTCGAGGACGGTGGGTATCAGTCGACCGCCAGTCAGGGACCTGGTGGAGTCCCGTTTCGGGTCACAGCCAACCTGCATCACCTTCAGTTCATTCTCCCGAAGGGCCATAGATAGATTGGATGATATCGTGCTTTTGCCAATGCCACCTTTGCCATATATCGCAATCTGTTTCATTCTCTACCACCTTGCTTGGTATCTGGACTGCCGTGACCGATACCTTTCTCGCCAATCATTCTGAATAAACTCGATAAGATTAAGCATACCTGTGTAGCCGAAATACTCGCGGTTAATTATGCGGAAGCGCATTGTCGGGGAGGCTATCAGGAGTATGAACGGGATATCCAGTTCTTCGGTACCGTGTCTCTCGATGTTGCTGCCAAAGACTACCTCTGGCATGGACTCTGCTAGAGCTACCTTGGATTGATAGACGTCAGCCCCGTGTATCACCCGGGGACTAAGACCAAGCTCTTTCAGTTCTTTCTCTAGGATTTCTCTGGCTTTTTCCTGCGACGACCGGAGACAGATTAGCTCTGGGAACATTTCCAGGTCCTCGCTGATAAAGCGCACCAGAGGGATACCTATCGTGGCATCGGTAACGATAGCTGCCGGAGCACGGTGCATGAAGAACTGCTCCAGTCCCTTGCGTCGGCATACCTCAACCACCATTTTCTCCCCCTCGGTAATCAGCCTGTTGGCCACATCCGTTGCTCCGAAACGTTTCCCTAGCTCCGTCAGCCAGCGGCGCGTATTGCCAAATCCGAATGGCAGAGGGATATCCTTGCATATCTGCTCAATGCCGAACTCTGTTGTCAGGTAGTCCGCAGCCTTCTGCCCGCAGTCAAAGCTAAGTAATAACGAGGCCTCGCTTGTCGAAACCTTTTCGAAGTCACTTAGGGCTGTTCCGTGGGTAATAGTAGCATTTACCTGGACTCCCATCTGGGCAAGCACGTTTTTCACCCACTCCAGATCACCCACCCAGGTGGGATTAGCATTGGCGTGGGGTGCAATGAGGCAAACAGAATTAGCCGTTTTCTGTCCGGTATCAGTCACCAGATTCTTCAACAGTGCTTCCAGGGCGATATCCGTGCCGTCGTACTGAGAACCACGGAAGCCGGCGCACTGAATGGGCATTAGCTTAAAATCTACCTGGTCCTGTATGTCCTCACAGACGGCCACGATATCATCACCCACAATCTCTGGCCCACAGGAACTCAATATAAACATGATAGGTATATTGAATTCCTGTGCTTCAAGGATTGTCCGTGTGAGTAGTTCCTCACCGCCATGGACGATTTCATCCTCACAGAGCTTGGTACACAGCGTTAGTGTTTCCGTGTAATCGGCATCCTGCCAGCCGAAGGCTGAGTTAACCAGCATATTACAACCCTGTGGGGCATGGGCTAAAACGCAGCAACCGTTGATGCCAAGAACGGTCTGTGCTGCTCCGTACAGGGCACAACGTAGATAGGGGTCGTGACACCTCTCTGCAGTACCTGTCAGGAATTCATGTTCAGTGGCCATAAGCCTTAACTTCCATACAGGACCTGTCGGAACAGCTTGGAGCGGGGTCGGGCAGCGTGAGCCACGGCGGATTCAACCAGCCTGGCGATATTACGGATCCCCGGAAATCCGTACTGAGGGTAGCCTGTCCGGGTGGTCAGATTTACCTGTGGTATCCCGGGCTGACGCATTGGGGTACCAAGGAAAATAGCATTATCGTAATTGGCAACAAGTTGCCGTATCTCAAGTTCTGTTCTTCTAGACGAGCGGAAAGTGCCCAGAGAGAAGAGGCCTTTCGTGAGCACCACCTCCGGATTCTGCCCTGATTCAAGAAGAAATCTAATGCTCGGCATCCGTTCTTTGATGGTGTAAGGGTGGATATTGATGACTACCGGTCGAGCACCGAATTCTTCCGCCATCCTGGCCAGAGAAAGCGCCCTGATGGGGCCAGGGAACTCAGCCACTTCGACAATGGCGGTTTTGCTGTTGAGATTCCTCCGCAGGGACTCCAGTTCTGTCTTTACCGTGTCTGTTTCTTTGCGAATAAGCTCTCTCGCCGGCTTCTCCAGCCCGAGTGGATCAGCCACACCGGTAACCCATTCCTTGGTCGCTCGCAGACCGTAGGGCTGGCCGGTCCGGCTATATGGGATGCCGAATCTCTCCTGCATAAGGTCGCCCAGCTTCTGCCCCCAGTCGTAACACCAAGATGCGTTAAGTTTTACTTCACGAGCCCGCCGTATCTCATCGAGAGTACAGCCCCCACAGAGAACTGCGTTGATTTCGACACCGATGGCACTAACCAACCGCTTAATCTCGTCCAGGTCTTCCAGCCATTCGGTGTAGGTTGGTCCCACTCGAGCACCAAGGATGTTGATAGTGTTCGCTTTGGTCTGGCTTGGGGGTTCCATCAGGTCCATGACAGCCCTGAAGGCATCCTCGAAACCACTGCGGAAGTCACCCCCAAAGCCTTCGCTGCGTATCGCAATCACCTTGGCATTGACCGATTTCTCTGCATCCCTGGCAATAGTCTCAACGTCGTCACCGATGATGCCAGAGCAGCAGCATGAAAGTACGGCGATAAGCTCTGGGTGGTATCTATCATCTACTTCCCTGATAGCCTCGACCAGTTTACCCTCTCCGCCGTAGACGACATTGCTTTCGTCCAGCGCTGTACAGGTGGTGGGTTCCAGGGGAACGCCACGGTATTCACAACTGGTTAACTTATATGCGTTAGCTACACCGTAAGTACAACCGGTGGGGCCGTGTATTACCGGCGCCACATGGCGAATACCATTAACCACCATGAAGGCCGTCCAGAACTTACAGGGAGGGGCATGCGAAGCCTGCAACTTGGGGACCATTTCACCGCTTTCAACCTTCTCCAGCAGTTGCTGTAAATTACCCCGAAAGGCAATATAGTCGTTGTCCATTCCTCTCACAACCCTTTCCTTATACCTTTGTCAGAGCAACTGAATTGCCCATCGGTGTAAGTATACCACGAAGCTTCACTGGTGCGGTATTTAGATTCACATTAGACGCTGAATCGGCATCGGGATGTTTGTCCAGCCATGCGTACGACTGGGCGATACCGTTTGCTTTTTCTGTGGGATGAAAAGCGAGAAAAAAGACCCTCTTTATTACTCGGTTATAAACGGTGACCACGAAGGATTCGAATCTCAATAAAGATTGTTTGTCAATCTTGTCTGCCCAGTACCATCAGCATTCATAACGTAAATTTCGTAATTCCCATCTCTCTCTGAATAGAATGCCAACTTGTCCCCGTTGGGAGACCAAGAAGGGCTCGCATCCCAGGAAGGATTATTTGTCAG
Organism: Dehalococcoidia bacterium; assembly: GCA_011170375.1. Taxonomy (GTDB): domain Bacteria; phylum Chloroflexota; class Dehalococcoidia; order Dehalococcoidales; family Fen-1064; genus W589. Next base: position 6,104 of record DUEV01000007.1, on the reverse strand, counting down.
ATTCGTTTGCTCACTCCCGTCAGCATTCATGACATAGATTTCGCCATTTCCATCTCTCTTCGAATAGAATGCTATCTTGTTCCCGTCGGGTGACCAGGAAGGATACGTATCCAGAGCGGAATCATTTGTCAGATTTCTCTGCTCACTCCCATCAGCATTCATGACATAGATTTCGTAATTTCCGTCTCTATTTGACACAAATGCTATCTTGTCCCCGTCGGGTGACCAGCAAGGGTGTGTATCCCAGGTAGAATTGTTTGTCAATCTAGTCTGCCCAGTACCATCAGCATTCATAACATAGATTTCGGAATTTCCATCTCTATCTGAATAGAATGCCAACTTGTTCCCGTTGGGTGACCAGGAAGGTCTCGAATCCGTATTAGGATTATTCGTCAGATTTGTTTGCTCACTCCCGTCAGCATTCATAACATAGATTTCACCATTTCCGGCTCTCCTCGAATGGAATGCTATCTTGTTCCCGTCAGGTGACCAGGAGGGATACATGTCCAAATCAGGATTATTCGTCAGATTTGTCTGCTCACTTCCGTCAGCATTCATAACATAGATTTCCCCATTCCCATCTCTACCTGAATAGAATACTATCTTGTTCCCGTCAGATGACCAGGAAGGATTCAAGTCCCCGGGTTCTTCCCACTCTCCTCCGTCTTCTTCCTCCTCCTCTTCCTCCTGCTCACCGGATTCTGTTCCGCTACAGGACCATGCTATCAAAGTTAATACCATAAGGCAGCTGAGAAATAACCATAGGATTGCTTTTTTCATCACAAACCTCCTCGGCTTATTCCAAGCATGCTAGATATATTGTGCCAAGCATACCACCGCAAACGTGTGAGGTCAAAGCGGAAAGTGAAGTTAATTGCACGAACATCGGGATGTTTGTTCGTCTTGTACTATAACAGCCTAGACGAAAAAGAGTCGGTTAGCATTGTTCCTGTCTGAGCGAATATCAGGACGTTTGTCAAGCCATTCGTATAGATATTTGGTACCGCTTGTATTTCAATATAGTTGTCACGAATAAACAACAGTATGTATTATCGTGGACTATTACCTATAAAGGTCGCACTTATTACAGGTACCATCGTATGCTCTGAATTATGACCTTTTCAGTATTTACTATGCTGACCAACCATAGTTAAATAAGAGGGCGACCTGGCGAGAGGTCGCCCATTGAAGGCTTTAGAAACAGACTGACTGGCTGGCCAGCTCTTCGCTGCCTTCGTGTTTATTATGAAACAAGAAGAGAGACTTTTCAATACCACGAGCCAAAGGGGGTGATAGTTTTCGAACATCATAGAATTTGTAATGGAGGTTCTACACCAATCCTTGAAGAGAGGTGACTTTAATGAAGGAAAATACAACAACAAGCCTAGTAGTAACGGAGGATTTCAAACCGGAAGAAAAACAGCTTGCGGAGCAGATATATTACAGTGCAGGATTGGATCCCGTAGTGGATGATGGCCTACATGACTACGATAAACACATTCAGTCAGAGAATAAGTTTCTTAATAAAGTGTTTGGTCCACGAGGAACTGATATACGCGGATATGGTGAGGCAGTAGCCAAGAGAGTTGCGGTCGCAGTATATGGTCAGCTAAGTAAACAGTATGGTGGGAAAGTAGGAGACCTAAGGTCATACATAATGGCCTTGGAAGAGGAACGCGACCGGGCAAATATAAGGTATGATGAACTCATGGGAAGGGCGATCGGAATACTCGGGGAGGAATATAAAGATCTAAGGTCCGATTCTAAGGAATTTATGGAAAAGCTGACCAATGTAATGGGAGAGGATCTCAAAACATCTAGGATCAACTCAGAAGCAATTACAGAGAAATTAGCTGATATAGATGGGCTAAGGTCGGAAATAAGAACCCTGACTCAAGAAAAAGAACGGCTAGCGGAGACATCAGCGAAGGAAAAAGAGCGGCTGAAGGAAAGGTATGAATCACAAACAGCTGAGGCTGACAATCAGCGCGAAGCGGAGGTAAAAAGTCTGAAAGAGAGATATGAATCGCAGATAGCCGCCATCAATGGTGATCACAAAGTAGAAAAAAGGAACCTGAATGAGAGGCATGAGTCCCAGGTGGCTGAAGCTAATAACCAGCATAAGGCAGAAGCAAAAGATCTAACCTTGCGAATAGATGCTTTAGCTAAGGAAAAGGAGCTACTGGCGGAGACGTCAGCGAAGGAAAAAGAGCAGCTGAAGGAAAGGTATGAATCACAAATAGCTGAGGCTGACAATCAGCACGAAGCAGAGACAACAAACCTGGAAGAAAGACATGAATCGCAGATAGCCGCCATCAATAGTGAGCACAAAGTAGAAATAAGGAACCTGAATGAAAGGCATGAGTCCCAGGTGGCTGAAGCTGACAACCGGCATCGGGCAGAAGCAAAAGATCTAACCTTGCGAATAGATGCTTTAACTAAGGAAAAGGAGCTACTGGCGGAGACGTCAGCGAAGGAAAAAGAGCAGCTGAAGGAAAGATATGAACAGCAAATAGCTTCCATTAATAATGAGCATAAGGTAGAAACAAGAAATCTAAATGAAAAGTATGAGTCACAAATAGCTGAGGCAAATAATGAGTATAAGTCCGAATTAAGAAAGCTAAGCTCACGTGTTGAAATATTAGTTAAGGAAAAGGAACTCCAGAAAGAACAATACGAATCACAAATAGCAGAGTTGGACTCGACAATCAGAGGTTCTAAATCCAAAAAATCAGATTCAACAAATGAGCCAAAGCAGTCACGTAGTCAAGTTGGCACCCAGAAGAATTCTTGACTAAGTATAGAAGCCATCGTTCGAAGATAAGCAGAGGCCAGTCTAGAATGGGGGTGGCCTCTGTTCAACTATGAATTCCCAATATGTGCATTGTCAAGAAAAAAGAAATGTTTTTACCGAACAAACATCGGGATGTTTGTCCAGCCATGCGTACTCGTGGTTGATACCGTTTGCTTTTTCTATTGGGCGGAAGTAATCAATGTTTAAAAATCGTGATGTCTATTTCTTTGTACTCACGATTAACCGGTCAGATAAGTATCTATTAGCATTGTTTCCCCTTCGCTAGCCCTTGGCTACTTGTAACCGGCACCAGGCATAGAGAGCATCATAAACATCGAATTGGTACGACAGATTCTCCTCGTCGTTAGGATAGCGTGTGCTGTAGCCAACGGCAATGGCCTCCAGGCCGCGGGCAATAGGGTCCTTGTCGATATCCTGGGCGGAATCAGCGGCATGGACTATCTCAGCCAGTCGCAGCAGGGCTCTGTCCCTCAGTTCATACTTTTGGATGATTGACTCGAAAGAGCACCGCCCCTCGTGATGGTCCAACTCTGCCTTCCCCATGCAGTCGAAAGGAATGGCACCGGTCTGTTCGGCGATGGCCATTACTTGGCTGGGGGGAGCAAACATAAATTCGGCTTCATTATCGACGAACCTCTTGATTAGCCAGGGACAGGCCACGCGGTCAACGTGGACATGAGAACGAGTAACCCATTTCATGATACTTACCTCCTTCAGATTGAAGATCAAGTTCTCCGAATGTTAAAGGATTCATAATCTACCACTTACCAAGTTCTTGCAGGACTTTAACCACCCGCCATGTTTCGGCACTAACAGCCGTCCCGCCCATTACTACGGCCACAGATACAGCTTCCAGGACTTCCTCTTTGGTGGCTCCAGCGTTGATAGCGTCCTTTGTCTGCCCTTGAACACAGCGAGTGCAACCTGACTGTAGACCACAGGCCAAAGCTATAAGTCTTTTACTCTTAAGATTTAAGGCTCCATCTTGATATACTCCTTTACGGAAAGCGGTATAGTCGGACATTACCGGTAGTCCCTTATCAAACTCGTCCCTTAATTTACCGGTATCTGTGTAATAGTCAAGCTGGTTATCCATATAGGTACCCTCCTTAGTCTAGTTGATATATGCTCTATGGAAAATCAAATGAATGTAACAGTTGTTACATAGTAAATCATATGCTAGAATGGCTGTCAAGAGGTTTTCGCGGATGGACTGGTTATTGTTTACCTACTGGCTCCCGGCTGAGCCTTCGCGCAAGAGGGTATTTGTCTGGAGGCAGCTGAAGAAGCTTGGAGCCCTTTCTATGGAAGGAGCAGGCTGGCTCATACCAAACGCAGAACCGTTCGCGATGAAAATCAAGGATATATATAAATCTGTGGAGGAATTGGAGGGCACGGCGAACCTATACTCAGTTTCCGACTTCAGTGAGGCGCAGGAGCAGCGGGCGATACAAAGATTTCAACATGAGAGGGATAGGGAGTATGCCGAGATAATCAAGGAATGTCACAAGATGCTGCGGCATATGGAGAGAGAACGCCAGCACCAAGAGTTTAACTTTGAGGAAGTGCAAGAACTGGAGGGTGACCTGGAGAAGATAAACCGCTGGCTTGCCGAGGCCAGAGAGCGTGACTTCTGGGATGTTGCCACTCGAGAAGAAGTAGAAGAATTGATACGCGAAGCCGAAACAGGTTTGGCAGCATTCACACAAGAGACCTTTGAACGAATGCAAAATCTCGAGCCAGAAAATGGCAAAGATACAGATATAGACAATATAGAGAGACGTAATTGAAGCTGAGAATCTCGCCATTCGTTCTCCTTTGCATTATGGGTGGGCTGGCTATTTTCAGTTCCACGATGGCCAAGAACCCAGTGCTACCTCTGTTCATCCGTGCCCTCGACGTGCCACTGGGCACGGTAGGCTTTATTGCCGCCGCTTCTACTGTGGTCGGAATCGTCGTCAGCCTGCCTGCGGGTATTCTTTCCGATATCATCGGTAGGCGGCGTGTTATTCTTATTGCCGCTATTGTTTTCGCCAGCGCCCCGTTCTTATACCTTCTGGTAACTCAGCCCTGGCATCTGGTGCTGGTACGTATCTATCACGGCCTTGCTACGGCCATACTCGGTCCGGTAGCTATGGCAGCGGTGGCTGACACCTTTGATGAAAAACGCGGTGAGCGTATGGGCTGGTATTCGTCAGCGACAATGGTTGGACGCTCTCTGGCCCCCTTGGTGGGAGGCGCCTTGATATTTGGGGAGGATTTTCATTGGGTATACATAGCCACCGGTATTATCGGAACTTTCTCATTAGCAGCAGCGCTCACGCTACCGCTTCCAACGTTAACGTCTAGTTCAGCGCGTGAGGCACTAAAGAGGGAACGCGGTAAAATATGGACAGATGTCGTAGCTATCGTGACCCATCGTGGTATTTTAGCTACGAGCGTAGTCGAGGCGGTGCAGTATTTTGCGTTTGGCTGTCTGGAAGTATTTCTGACTATCTACCTAAATGAACAGGCAAAACTCGCAACCCTAGCGATAGGCCTGCTGTTAGCCATACAGACGGTTGTAGTTATACTCACCAAACCGCTGATGGGACGCTTTTCAGATAAGTATGGCCGTGTTCCGATGATAATAACCGGACTTCTACTGGGTGGTATAACTATGGCCTTCATGACTTATTCAGACAATTATCTATTATTGGCACTGCTTATTGGATTTTTCGGTCTCGGGTTGGCAACTGTTACCGCTTCAACTGCGGCACTGGTTGCTGATTTATCAAAGGCTTCCAGCCATGGCGGTGCCTTAGGTGTACTGTCCAGCGTGATGGACATAGGACACTCTACGGGTCCCATGGTGGGGGGACTGCTAATCAGCGCTTTAAACTACAAGACAGCTTTTGGAATTGTCGGTGGATTATTAGCTATCGCTAGCATGGCCTTCGGTCTTATTATGCGCGGGATGCCGAGGAGCATGAGTTCAACCGATGTTTAGCTGCCAAAACAACTACGAAAGAATTTACCTGTCAAACAAACATCGGGATGTTTGATCGTCTTGTACTTAGCTTCGAACGGAGAGGAATCTGTAAGTATTTTGCCGTGTTGAGTTACCAACTACTATTACATGTACATCGGGATGTCGACTACATCTCAGAATGATACACTCTTATCGAGCTGCTGGCATTCCCTGCATTCCTTTTACATACTTGATCTCCCCAAGGTGCCACCAACCATGCGCTACGATGAAATTTCGTAGCATCATGCCTATATTCCTTTGAGGACGTTCCGGGTTAGG
>DUEV01000006.1 GCA_011170375.1 Dehalococcoidia bacterium | reverse complement strand
CTATCACGTGAGCACCCATTCCCTTGGCTCGCATGGTGATGCCATGCCCACACCAGCCGTAACCGCAGACTACCACTTTCTTACCGGCCCACAAAATATTGGTGGCCCGCGTAATGCCATCAATCGTGCTCTGGCCAGTGCCGTAGCGGTTATCAAAGAGGTACTTTGTCTGGGCGTCGTTCACAGCGATGATGGGATACTTCAGGTCACCTGATTTTTCCATACTGCGTAGTCGGATGACGCCGGTGGTGGTCTCCTCGGTACCACCGATAACGCCGCTAATGAGGTCTTCACGCTTGGTATGTAGCGTGCTCACCAGGTCAGCACCGTCGTCACAGGTGATGTGCGGTTTGTTGTTGAGGGCGGTGTTGATATGCTGGTAGTAGGTGACTGAGTCCTCCCCTTTGATGGCGTTGGTGGGTATGCCGTATTCAACCAGGGCAGCGGCGGCATCATCCTGGGTGCTGAGGGGGTTGGAGGCGCACAGGATGGTCTCGGCACCTCCCGCCTGCAAAGTAAGCGCCAGGTTAGCCGTCTCGGTGGTAATGTGGAGACAGGCAGCGATTCTGACACTGGATAGCGGTTTCTCTTTGGCGAACCTTTCTCGAAGCAGGCGTATCACAGGCATTTCGCGGGATGCCCAGTCTATTCGCCGTCGACCTAAATCGGCCAAATTGAGGTCTTTTACATCATAGTTCTTGGTCGAAGCCATTAATTACTCCTTTTGTGATGGTCTATGGTCTATTATTTATTACTTCCCTTTGGTCGACCGCCTTTGTGAAGACGAGGATTTTCCGCAGGACACTTCTCTAACGGCACAGGGCAATCTAGACAGGTGTCTCTCCCGTATTCCTTACAACCATCCAGCCAGGGTACTTCACCATTAAATTGTCCGTACAGAGGGTGCTTTTGACTTCTCTCTTTTGGCGGCCTTCCTGCCTCACTCATTTGGCGTTACCCGCACTGATAAATCAGCTTATCTTCTTTGCTAGCGCTTTGATAAGAAATGCCCAAACTTACAATATGACTGGCTTGAGCTAATAACTGGTATTGTATCATAAGTCTGGTGGTGTAATTCGGCTGAATAAAAAGCAGTTTAGAATTCGTCATCCTTATCTACTTGAGTACCGTGAAATTTTTAGCGATATAGTTTGGAAGCCATCTGTAACCCAAAAGCTCCCTTAAGGTCATTCGGGCAGGCGCATACCAGTTTATCATATCTTCAGGGCAAGAATCATCCCCCCTTGGCAGTATTTCTGGCGTTCACTTTGAGCATTAAGTTGTGGCCAAACAATCTCCGGACCAATGACCACATATACGGCGACACCATCACCAGTCGTGTAGATGGGAGAAGTTGTAGAACTCTTGATACCGTTCGGCAATTTCCTCGGTGGTGAGGGTGCGGAGCCGTTCCACGCCGAATTCTTCCACGGTAAAGCTGGCGGCGGCGCAGCCGTGTATCGTCGCCCGCCTTATGGCTGGTTCGGTTAATTCGTTGGTCTGGTCTAGGTAGCCGAGAAATCCACCAGCGAAGGTGTCCCCGGCCCCGGTCGGGTCCTTGACCTGCTCCAGTAAGCAGGCCGGAGCGGTGAAGTAGCCGTTTTTATCCACCTTAACACAGCCATATTCGCCCCGCTTGATAACTGCCATCTTTGGTCCCAGTCCCAGAATACCCTTGGCAGCGGTGAGGATACTCTCGGTCTCACCGAGGAGACGGGCCTCACCCTCGTTCATGGTAACGATATCCACCATGCTCATTGTCTTGATGAGGGATTCCCGCTTGTTTTCTATCCAGAAGTCCATGGTGTCTATCATCGTTAGTTTTGTCTCGGGTACCTGCTCCAGCACCTCCCTCTGGAGGTCGGGGTCGATGTTGGCGAGGAAGACGATGTCGCTCTTTTCGTATCCTTCGGGAAGAACGGGGTGAAAATTGGCAAAGACGTTAAGCTTGGTATCCAGGGTCTCGGTGATATTTGACATGTAGTCATAGCGCCCTGACCAGCGGAAGGTCTCTCCGATAACTACCTGCAGCCCCCGGGTATCGACTCCCCGCTCATGAAGGAACTGAATTTTCTCCCTCGGGAAGTCGGTACCGATTACGGCCACTAGGTTTACTTTGGTGTAAAGACTGGCAATCGCCGAGAAATAGATGGCTGAGCCACCGATTTCACCTTCGACCTTACCCATTGGCGTCTCTACCGTGTCGAGGGCTACCGAGCCGACTACTAGGATACTCATACTGTTACCTCCCATATTAGAGCTGGGACGATTTTATCCCCAATATAGCCCAAACAGGTCGGCTTGTCACCCCCTGGCTTTGTTAGCGTAGACCTGTACGAACCTGCCGAAGGAGCGGTCATAGGTCCTCTCTACCTCCGGGGGGAAGACACAGGCGGGTAGCTCGTCGAACTTGAGGTGGTAGGCAATACACTCACAGCACTTGCCCTTCCTTGGGCAGGGCTCGTAGGTGCAATTACATTTAGCTTTGTTGGCCTCGATATTACATTCCATTCTAAATTGCTCCTCTCACTGGACTGACACAATCGGTGCCGGTTGTGCGTTTGCTACGCTGCTTTTTCCGCAAAGATATACCGCAGGATGTGGGTATGTGGTTGTCCGCCGTGGTCTTCCGGCTCATGGACAATCCCGGTCTCGATAATCTCGAAGTCTCGGAAGTGCTCTCTCAGGTCGTCCTCGGTGAAGTAGTGGGTCGGCCTGCCGGGTCGACTTTCGTAGGTATTGCTCTCAACCTCTCTGCCCTGTCCGAAGCTCGGTTCCTCTTCCGAGAAGGCGGTGAAAAAGGCAAGGCCTGCCTCTACCAGCTTACCGAGGCATTCTTGCAGGAACTGCCTTCTATCATTCTCACAGAAGAGGTGGAGGGTGTTGAAGCAGTAGATGGCGTCAAACGTACCGGGGACAAACGACATCTCCAACACCGAGCCTTCGTAGACCTTCGATGCAGGGTCGAACTGCTTTGCCAGTTCGCAGGCGGTCGTAGAAATCTCGATACCGGTTACGTCAAAGCCCGACGCTGAGAACAATCTGGTATTCCTCCCATAGCCTGAACCCGGGATCAGGATGCTTTTAACAGCGTGCTTGCGAAAAAGCTCCATGGCGTGGTGGGCTGATTTGCTCGGTATCTCACCCCAGACCTTACCTTCGTCGTCAAATCGTTTGTCCCAGAATTCTTTATCGCTATACATCACAGCTTATCTTGTTTTTACCCCGTACTTCTGTAGAACCTCCAGCCAGCGGACTGTCTGGTCGGGACTGGAGTTCCATTCGTTGTAAAAACCCCACCCACCATCTTCCTTTTGATTCTCCAGAAGATGGCGGATACATTCCGCAACGTACTCATGCTCTCGGTCATACCCCAGCATCAGAAACACGCCCAGGGGATTTTCCACAGGTTCCTGCCATCTGCCACGGTGGTTCAATATGGCACTTTCGGCTTTCCTGATTATCTCCGAGTCCTTCGTTTCGCCGCAACTCAACAAGGTCGAGACGACCTCCTCCATCGTCCACATTTCGGTGCTGCCCGGCTCCGGCACGCCGATGTGGGAAGGCCAGCCGCCCTCCTCGTTCTGCATGCTTTTCAAAAACCCCACGGCTTTGACTATGGCTGGGGCGTCGGGCGGATGTCCCGATTTTAGCAGTGCTTTGATAACCAGCCCGGTAATCCATGTAACGCTGTGGTCGACACTGAACCATGTCCAGCTCTCCCACATGGTCTTGTGTAACTCCGGGTTTTCCGCCCATCCCCCATCGTCCCTCTGGGCTTTCAGCAGGAAGGCCGATGCCCTTTTTATCTCTTCAGAATTTGTATCGACACCGGCATCTATCAACGGCGGCAGGAAATAGGCCGTATCCGTTATGCTGCTGGGGATTTTCTCGTCAAATTCCCATCGGCCCAGCCACGGCCAACCCCCGTCGGCATTCTGGGAGGAGTTTATATTATCTAGTAGACCAAGGAGCCTGTTGCCATCCCTTCCCGCCAGAAAGCTCAGGGCTTTCAGTTTATGATAAGAATTGCCCCTCTCGAAAATAGTCGGTATCGGGTCGTATTTCAGGATATAGTCTGACATCATAGAACCACACCTTCAGTTAGTAGCAGGAGGCTGAGAAGTAGCCTCCTTTATCTTTTCTCCCTCTCCTCTCAAGGGGCTTGTATCATAGGTGCCGTTCCTGAGTCTTATTGTCATTCCCACGCAGGTGGGAATCCAGGAATCGTGCCTAATTATATAAAACTGGATTCCCGTTTTCACGGGAATGACGACTTTTAATCCAAAACCCTTCTCAAGTAAGGGGAGTTCAATAGGGGCTTCGCCCCTCTTTTTAATACCCTCCCCCTCTCCTTCAAAGGAGAGGGGGACCGAGGGGGTGAGGATGAAATAATCTTTAAAGATACCGTTTCCTGATATCTGCCGACAGCTCTGCCAGCAGCTCCAGGGCCTGTCCGGCCGCTTCATCCGTCCCCAAGGGAGTGAGCGTGCAGCTCGGGGTCAACAGCCCCTGCCTTATCAGTTGTCGGAAGGGGATGCCTTCTCTGGTGAAGGGTGCCATGGCCTCTTCAAGACGGTCTTTGAGGCTGGCGACTGTTTCCTTAGCTAGGTTCTCGGTCTCGTTGGGGACGATTCCCCAGGCGATAGTCCCCCCTTTGTCGAGGAACTTCTTGACCTCGGCAGGATAGAGTGCCAGCGATTCTGCGTAGTTATAGGTGTCGAAGTTGACAATATCGGTGGTGGTCTCGAGCATGATTGACCAGTCGGTGTTGCCGCAGCAGTGGACTCCCTTAATACCGCTGATGCCTTCGAAGGTCTCATTAAGGAGGCTGACCACGGTCTCACGGGAGAGCATCAAGCCCACCGAGCCAAAGGCGGCCATGTAGGGTTCGTCGAGGAAGATTATCGTATTCTTTGATATCTGGCTCAAGACCTTTTCCATCCACTTTGCCTTCATGCGGAGAAGTTTGGGAACGGCCTCACTGAGGGCGTCGTCATAGATTATGGCCTTGCGGTTTTCATCGGTGATGGTCATTCCCCAGGTGACAGGGCCGGTTACCTGCCCCTTGACGGCCCAGGGCGAAAGGTTTTCCCAGCTAAGAAAGGAGTGTAAGCCGGCGGCGTACTCAGCCCCGATGGCGTATTTATTATAGTCATCCGCCAGGAAGTCGGTATAGAACTGCTCAAGTTCTTTCTGGGCCTGGGTGCGGTCGACGTAGATGCGCTCGTTTTCCACCACCACCCCGGGAAAGCCCTGGCTGTACTGGACGTACATGTTTTCGTTATAGGAGCGTTTGGGCAACTGCGGCCAGGCGGGTACGTCTTTCAGGTAATGCAATACCTGGGCGCAGGCTGATTTCGGGTCGGTCTGGGGCATGCTGCCGATAGCGGTCGGTAAACAGCCGAATTCTATATTAGCCACGATTTCGCCTAACTCCCCTCACTTCACGTATTTGCCGATTATTAAGTCGAGCCGCTTCTTTATCTCCGGCGTTATCGCCGTCGGGGCGGTCACGATGGCCGTCCGCAGGGCGTTGGCACAATCACACTCACGTTTATTGGGTATTCTGGCGATAGCCCTTGATATGATCTCTCTGATGGTTTCGGTGTTATGTTGCAGGGTCTGGATAATAACGTCAATAGGGATTGGCTCGTCGGTCTCGTGCCAGCAATCGTAGTCCGTAACCCCGGCGATACAAGCGTAGCAGATTTCGGCCTCCCGYGCCAGCTTGGCCTCCGGCGAGAYYGTCATCCCGATGACRTCMRCCCCCCAKGACTTGTGCAGYARMGACTCCGCCCTGGTGGAGAASAYCGGYCCCTCCATYACYAGGTAGGTRCCGTGCTGGTGGATGRAAGCGCCCACTTCCYTSCCRGTCTCGTASAGMAKRTKGCTGAGKTYSGGGCAGAAGGGCTGGGCGAAGAKGRYRTGGGCRACRATGCCRTCGCCGAAGAAGCTRCTCACCCKKCCMYTGGTACGGTCGATGAGCTGGTCGGGRATKAGSAGGTCGCCGGGYYTGAASTCCTCYTTGAAGCTGCCRCAGGCGYTGACGGCGATGATGTGCTCCACRCCGAGMGAYTTCARYGCGTAGATATTGGCGCGGACGGGTATCTCCGAGGGAAGGATGCGGTGCCCCCGTCCGTGCCGCGGCAGGAAGGCCACCCCCACTCCCCCCAGCTTGCCCACGGTGATGGTGTCGCTCGGCTTGCCGAACGGGGTATCAACGTTTACCTGTTCAACATCCTCAATCCCGGGGATATCGTAGAGCCCGCTCCCCCCGATAACCCCGATTTTGGCCTGTGGCATTTAGTGGTTCCTCCCCTCCATGAATAGTTGCCGTATTATACCATGCTCGGCGGTAATAAATGTGATTTAACTGGGTGGGATAACGTCAGGGTTGAATTGACAAAGTGCCGTATTTATGTTATCTTTTATTTAGCGGGTAAGTCCTGCACCAAGCGTGTCATCGGAAGGTGGCATAAACTAGCTGTAAGCTAGTCGCTCGCAGGGGCCGCTATTTTTGTTTTGTGAAGAATAGCCTTCGGTCGGTTCTGATTCTACTCCGTAGAAGGTTGAACAGTTTGTAGTTTCCCGAGCTGTATTTCCGGTATACACTGTTACAGATAACGTCTATGCCTTGGATACCGTAGTCCTCATGCGAGTCCATGTGGTGTATTTCCAGATTGATGTCCGGCCTGTTTCCCTCATACCAGGTCTTATACTTGAGGTACTCATTGAACTTGAAGCCCGATGTTAATGAGATAGTCCGCCTGTCGACATTGATGAAAATCCTGGCGTCGGCCGGTTGCCGCAGGATTATCGGTACCAGAGATAGCCCCACCATGTAGTTGTACAGTATGTTGGTATCTTTCTGAAACTTTTTATCAACGTTTGCCTTTTTTACTGTAATGGCGTGTATTTCGATATCCAGAGCGGCCAGTCTCGTCAGCAGGTCACGCTTAATCTCGTTCCTTGTTTTATACCCCTTAAGCTCAGTATCGCGGGGTATATCGTACTTCACCTTGACCTTTTTGACACTGCGTCGAAAAAGGGTAGTGTTGTCCATAGTGACACAGGCGATTGTGAAGAACTTGGTGCTTTTTTCACTGAATCCCAGGTCGCCCGACTCGTCAAGGTATATGTGCATTCGAACTGCCTATCCTAACACCCTCGCAATCCCCCGCTGAAAAGGTCTCTGAATTATACCGCGCTCGGTGATGATGGCGGTGATGTACCTGTGAGGGGTAACATCGAAGGCGGGGTTGGCTGCCTCACAGTTTCCGGGGGCAGTACGCACCCCTCGGAAGCCGGTGACCTCATCGTGGCTACGCTCCTCAATCGGTATTTCCTCTCCGGATGCCAGCGAGGGGTCGATGGTGGTGGTGGGGGCAGCTACGTAGAAGGGGACTTTGTTCTCTTTTGCCAGTACCGCCAGGGTATATGTACCTATCTTGTTAGCGGTGTCGCCGTTGGCCGCAATACGGTCGGCCCCGACAATTACGCAGTCGACCTCTCCCCGGCCCATGAAGTACCCCGCCATCGAGTCGGTAATCAGTGTCATGGGGATACCGGCCTTCTGCACTTCCCAGGTGGTGAGGCGGGCTCCCTGGAGGAGGGGGCGAGTCTCGTCGACCAGTACCGTAATCTCCTTGCCCTGCTCATGGGCGCGCATGATCACGCCCAGCGCCGTGCCGTAACCCGTGGTTGCTAGCGGGCCGGTGTTGCAGTGGGTGAGTACGGTGGCACCGCTCAAGATAAGGTCGGCCCCGAACTCGCTTATGTTATAGGTGGCTTCGGCTTCCTCGGTGTGTATCTTTTTAGCTTCTTCTACCAGGGTTTCTTTAATCTCGTCTACGTTCTTTTCAGCAGTCACAGCCTCATGAGCAACCCTCTCCATGCGCTCGACCGCTCTGGGGAGGTTACGGGCGGTAGGGCGGGCGTTTTTCAGGGTCTTAATGACCACTTGCAGCTTTCTAAGCAATTCTTTACTCGAAGCTGCCTCAATCTTCAAAGTACCGAGAGCGACTCCATAGCCCCCTGCCACCCCAATGGCCGGTGCCCCCCTGACATTCATCTGCTTGATTGATTTGGCCAGTTCACGGTAGTCGGCAATTTCGAGATAGACCTCTTCTCCGGGTAATCTGGTCTGGTCAAGCAATTTCACCCGGTCGCCGAGCCACTCAACTGGTTGATAGTCGATTTTTATCTACCTCACCCCCTCGGTCCCCCTCTCCTTCAAAGGAGAGGGGGAAGGGATTTTTTAGAAGGGTAAAACCCTTCTAAGACTTCCCGCTTAGTTAAACCTTTTCATTGTCGCATCCAGGCCCTCGGTCAACAGGGACTGGACAGCATCACTCACCCTCGGAATTACCTCTTCAAATATCTTTTCCTCCTCGGATGTCAAATCACCGAGGACATAGTCGACCACCTCGGCATCCTTGTCCTCTGTGATGGCGGGTCGGCCGATACCAACGCGGATTCGGGTGAAATCGCTCCCACCCAGGGAGTCAGCAATTGACATAACACCTCGATGCCCGGCGGAGCTTCCTCCATGCCGTATCCTGATTTTTCCCGATGGTAGGTCGAGGTCGTCATGTATAACAATCAGGCGGTCACGGGTGACCTGGTACTTCCTCACCAGTTGACTGACTGCCAGTCCACTGCGGTTTACAAAGGTCTGCGGCTTTGCGAGAATGACCTGCGTACCGGCCACCTCTCCTGAGCCAATTCGCGCCTGTCCCTGGCTCTTGTTGATGCGGATGCCGTTGCTCCAGGCAAGGTGGTCAGTGCACATAAAACCGATATTATGGCGGTTCCGGGCGCGTTTGTCCCCCGGATTGCCCAGCCCGACAATCAGTATTGCGTCACGCTTTTTCTTCCAGAAGAGCAAGAAACTCCTCCCTTACTTGACCGTGCCAAAGAACGTTTCTTCTGTCACGTCATCGGTTTCCGGGTCCCAGAAGAATGCCCTCCCACGGACAATAGCTACACACCATACGCTTGCAGTCTCGCCGTCCTCCCATATATCATAATCAGCGGACACTATATATCCGTCTTCGAGCGCATCCTCCTGTATCCTCAAGGCCTTTCGATACCACTCGTCGGCGTACTCTACTATCGGTTCTTCCGATACATCGTTTGTGCTGAGCCAATCTTCCAGTTCCGCAATCGAAGAAAAGTCCCTGGGTGGATAGACTTCTTTAATTTCATTCAACTCGGCTTCCAGTGCCTCGTATTCAGTCCTGGAAATGCCACATCCCGATAATAGTAGTGTGGTCAGGCTTACGATTCCCACAGCCACTAACAACCGGCTTGAATTTTTCATTATTGCCTCCTTTGTTTTTCCAGAAGAGCCAGAAACTCCTCCTCGGTCAGTTGTCGGGTGCCCAACGCTTGGGCACGGGTCAGCTTGCTGCCACCAGGGTCTTCCCCGACCACCAGGTAGGTGGTGTTGCGGGTAACATTGTCCTTGGCTGTGCCGCCGAGGGCCTTAACCCGCTCCTGAGCTACCTCGCGACTGAATGCGTCCAAACAGCCGGTGATGACGAACTCCATCCCCGCTAGCGGCAGTTTATCGGCTTCGGCGGGAGTTCTTCTCGGCCAGACACCGGCCTCCCTTAGTTTCTCTATGATTTTTAGGTTCTCCGGTTGTGCGAAGAACTTGGTGATGCTCTCGGCAATCTTTGGCCCGACCCCTTCAATCTCCAAGAGCCTCTCTGAGGAGGCGTTTTTCAGGTCGTCGAGGTCATCGAATTCGCCAGCGAGCAACTGTGCCATCTCACCACCAACATGCCGTATCCCCAGAGCGTAGATGAGCCTGGCCAGCGACCTGTCCTTGCTGACTTCGATAGCTGCCAGCAGGTTATCGACACTCTTCTCACCCATCTTTTCGAGTTGCGATAGTTGCTCTTGTTTTTCCTTGAGGGAGTAGAGGTCGGCGACATCACGGATAAAACCCTCATTCAATAGCATAGCGCTGAGGCTCTCCCCGATGCCGCGGATGTCCATGGCCCCCCGCGAGACGAATAGACCGATATCATGGTGCACCTGGGCGGGGCAGGCGGTGTTGGTGCAGTAGTACATCGCTTCATTCTCAGGCCGGACGACCTCGGCACCACAGACCGGGCAGGCCGGACGCCCCTTTGCTTTGTCGAATATCTTCTCCAGCAGGTTGTACTCTTTCTCCTTGCCGGTACGCTTGCTCACTATCGGCCCAACGACTTCGGGGATGACCTCCCCTGCCCGCCGTACCGTCACCCAGTCGCCTTCGCGGATGTCCTTTCGCCTGACATCGTCCTCGTTGTGCAGGGCCGCCTGCTTGATAGTCACCCCACCCACCTTGACCGGTTCGAGGATGGCGTAGGGGTTTAAGGTACCGGTTCGGCCGACGCTGATAGCTATCTCCTTGAGACGGGTCGTCCCCTCCACAGCCGGGAACTTGTAGGCGATTGCCCACCTCGGCTCGTGACCGACGCTTCCCAGGCGGTCCTGCCTGATAACCGAATTCACCTTGACAACCACGCCGTCGGCTTCGTAGGGAAGGCTTTCACGGTTGCTAATCCAGCGCTGGTAGTACTCTTCTACTTCCTTGATACTGCCAAAAAGGGCGTTGTTTGGATTTACCTTGAACCCAAGCGACTTCAGGTAATCCAGCCTGTCCCAGTGGGTGTCCGGGACTGTCTTACCCTCGGCGTAGCCGAGCATGTAGATATAGATGTCCAGTGGACGCCGGGCGGTGGTTCGCGGGTCGAGCTGGCGTACCGAGCCAGCCGCTGCGTTCCTCGGGTTGGCGAATATCGGCTGTCCTTCTTGTGCCCTTTCCTCGTTCAATCGATGGAAACCGGCCACAGGCAGGAAGACCTCCCCCCGCACCTCGAACCGTGGTGGTGCGTCGCGTGATACAGAAAGGGGTACGCTCCGGATAGTCCTCAGGGTCTGGGTGATGTTCTCACCGCGGAAGCCGTCCCCGCGGGTGGCTCCGGTCACAAGCTGGCCGTCGACATAGGTCAACGCCACGGCCAGTCCGTCAATCTTGTGCTCACAGACGAGGTCGAAATGCTCATCACCGAGCGTCCGTGAAGTCCGCGTGTACCAGCTGGTCAGTTCCTCTTCTGAGAAGGCGTTACCCAGTGAGAGCAGGGGATAGGGGTGTTCGACAACGCCGAAGGCCTCCACCGGGGCTGCTCCCACCCGCTGTGTTGGCGAGTCCGGTGTGAGGAACTGGGGATATTTCTCCTCTAGTTGTTTTAGCTCTCGGACAAGCTGGTCATACTCGGCGTCACTGATTTCCGGACTGTCGAGCACGTGATAGCGGTAGTTGTGGTGGTTTATTTGCTCCTTGAGCCGGTTAATCTGTTTCTCGACCTGATTCAGTTCATTCATGCGACGCCAGTAGTCATCCTCTGTGTTTCATAGATTATATCACAGCACCAGGGTGCCAGATGGGAAAAGGGAATTCTCTATCGCCGCAGCCCAAAAATCGGGATTCACTCTGTATTGTTTTATGGTGCGGCTCAGAGTGCTTTGCTGAGAACTTCGGCTGAGAAGGGATTTCCGTGAGCAGGGTATATCCATTTGGCACCATTGTCAAGGAGCAGGCGCCAGCTTGCCTTGATGGTATCCCGGTCATCGCCGAATATTGGCATACCCGGCCCGATTCGCATTGGCAAACTGCTCATTGCCAGGTCGCCGACAAAAGCCTCGCCCGTCTCCAGCAGCAGGCTCATGGAACCGGAGGTGTGCCCCGGCGTATAGATGAACTTACCATTTACGCCGAATGGTTGCAGGGGGAACTCCTCGTCACCCAGTTCAATATCTACTGACGAGGCCGGAAACTTCATAAAGGGAACCATCGCTCGCATCAGTGCCGCCATAACAGTACCCCAGATTCCGATTCCCGGGGGCATTGGCCTGAGGGCCTGCTCCACCCATTCCTTTTCACGGTGATTGATAGCTACTTTACAGCCGGTCAACGCCTTGACTTCACTAACGGAACCGATGTGGTCGTAGTGGCCGTGAGTTATCAGCATGAGAGAAATGTCATGGGGTTCAGTCGATAGTTTTTGTAGTGCCGTGCGGAATTTGCCGACCTGTTTGGGCGGGCCGGCATCAACCAGAATCACTTCCTTTTCTTTAATTAAGTAGCAGTTGCATATTCCCATAGGTAGCTTGTGAATCTCTGCGCCCATGTTATCCTCCTTCGGAGGTGTTTCATGTCGATAGATTAGCTACATGATACTATTCGACATTATCGAGGTCAATGGGTACATGATAGCAGCCCATTGGCAGGATGCTGGCAATTCGGTAAAATAAATCGGGAAGGAAACTGGAGATGGCGATACCGATAGTTTATCGCGAGGAGTTGCGGGAATACGACTTTGGCCCTGGTCACCCTTTCCGGGGTGACCGCTATGATATCTTCCCGCAGTTCCTCAAGGAAAAGCTGGTCGAGGGTAAAGACTACGAGATGGTCATAGCCGAGCCGGCGGGTGATGATGAGCTGCGTCTGGTATGCCATCAGGACTATGTTGATTTCTGCCAGCGCTACTACCGGGCGGCCAATCTGGGCTTGGACTATCCAGGTGATGTCGCCCGCTACCTCAGCGCGGACAACATTCCCAGAGGTCGACCGGGCAAAGTTGAGGAGGCGGCGAGGCTGATTATCGGTCAGGCGAAGGCAGCTGCCGACCTGGTGGCGACAGGTGAATCACCGAAGGTGGTCGCTCTTGGTGGTGGTATGCACCATGCCAAGGCCAATTACGGGGAGGGGTTCTGTATCTACAATGATGTCGCCTTCTGTGCCCGGTACCTGCGAGAGGTGCACGGGCTTGACAGGGTTCTTGTCCTTGATACTGACGCCCACGCCGGAAACGGCACCGCAGAGTACTTCTATGAAGACCCCTCTGTGCTGCTGATTGACCTGCACCAGGACCCCAGGACGCTTTATCCCGGGACGGGATTTGCCCACCAGATTGGTTCGGGCGAAGGTACGGGTTTCACGATTAACGTACCCATGCCGCTTTTCTCTGGCCAGGAAGCCTACAAACTGGTCTTTGAGGAAATTGTGCGGCCGGTAGCCGAAGAGTTTCGTCCGCAGGTGATTATCCGTAATGGTGGCTCCGACCCGCATGTTGCTGACGAGCTAACAAACCTCGGGCTCAGGGTAGAGAGCTTCAGGATGCTCGGTGAGCAGGTCAGGGAGATGGCTGAGGTCTGTAATGGCTGGGAGATTGACCTCATCGGCTCCGGCTACAACCGGCAGGTCTTACCCCATGCCTGGCTGGCCCTTATCTGTGGCTTGACCGGCATTGATGCCGAGCTGGAAGAGCCGGAACCGACTGCTATATGGCAGAGTGACCGTTCCTTCGGTGATATCAGTGCCGTTGTCCGGATAGTAAAAGACCATCTGGAAGAATACTGGCAGTGCCTGCGCTGACAGCATACCCTATTTGGTAATTACCAGATATCATGGAAATGAAAAAGGCACCCGTATGGGTGCCTTTCTTCTCAGTGTCAGGAGTTATCGGATCGATTTTAGTTTGGTGCTTGGAACTTGTAGCCGACACCGGGTATGGTGACAATGTATTTAGGGTGTGACGAGTCAGCTTCAAGCTCTTTGCGGAGACGCCCAATGAAAACGTGCAGGTACTCTCGTTCATTGATGTATTCTGGCCCCCATACTCTGCCGAGCAGAGAAGAGTGGGGAAATACCTTACCGGCTCCGAGTACAAGCTCCTGCAAGAGATTGTATTCCGTCGGGGTCAGCTTGACATTACGGTCGCCGACCGTAACCCGTCTCTCCACGAAGTTAATCTTAAGGTCGCCGCAGGTGAAGTTCGGTGTTGTCTGCTCTTCTTCGCTGCCTTGTGCACGACGCAGTACTGCCCGCACCCGTGCCGCCAGTTCATTCACTCCGAAGGGCTTGGTAATATAATCATCAGCGCCGATATTCAGGCATTTTACCTTCTCTTCGACATCATGCTTGGCACTGAGCATGATTATGGGAATTCGCGACCACTCACGGACTTTCCGGCAGACCTCGAAGCCATTCATCTTGGGCATGGTGATGTCCAGGATTATCAGGTCGGGAAGCTCCTTTTCGATGACCTGGAGAGCCTCGACGCCGTCCATGGCCGTTAGTGTTTCACAGTCTCTGGCCTGCAGATTAGCCCGGACAGACTTCACGACCGCGATGTCATCATCAACTATGAGAATACGTGACTTGCGTACCATTCTTTTCTCCCTCCAGCACGTGTCTTACCTGGCGCATTAGCTCATTGACGCCAAAAGGTTTGGCGACACATGGTATTCCAGTTTCATGTAAGAAAGCCTCATTCTGAGTACTGACGACATCACCGGTCACGCAAACTACCTTCTGCTGTAGCGCCGGTGATATTGCTCTGATACGGTCATAGAACTCGATGCCATTCATGTCTGGCATCCTCAGGTCCAGCAGGATGAGGTCGTACTTCGTCTCACTCAGCATCTCAAGCGCCTTAAACGGGCTGGATGTAGTCTCTACCTGGTGGCCCTTTTCGGTTAGTAACCTGTCGAGAGCACGGCAAATATGGGGCTCGTCGTCCACGACCAGTATCCTCGCCTCGGCTGGTTCTTCTTGCTCTGCGTCGGCAATGTTAGAGGGGTTCCTTTCTCTGGTCTCGGCAACGATGGGGAGCTCAATGATGAAGGTTGCTCCAGAGTCAGGCTCATTTTGAGCACGAATTTCACCCCCGTGCTCAGTGATAATACCATAGGAAATATTCAGGCCCAGTCCCATACCGCTGTTATTGTCCTTTGTGGTGAAAAAGGGGTCGAATAGTCGGTCGATAATCTCTTCTGGTATTCCGGGGCCATTATCGCTGATACTTGCTCTGATTTTATCGGCAACCTGCTCCGTCGTGATGGTCAGTTTTTTCTGTTTGAAACTGGTTTCCATTGCCTGCTCGGCATTAATAATGATATTGAGGAGTACCTGCTGAAGTTGTCCGACGTTGGCCATCGTCTCGGGCAGGTCAGTGGCAAGATGGGTTGTCACCTCGATACCGTTACTGCGTATCTCGTATGCGCGCATTGCCAGCGTGTTACCTATGATGTCATTAAGGTCGGCGTATTCCTTCGCTGGTCTATCGCGACGGGCGAAGGTACGTAGCCTATCAACAATCCCGACGACGCGGCTGGCGCCATCGTAAATCACCTCCACCGCTTCCTTCATGTTTTCCGGGATGTCCATTTGCATCAGCATCTGGGAAAAGGCAATCACACCCGTCAGCGGGTTGTTTATCTCATGGGTCATGCCAGCGGCCACCTGGCCAATCGCGACCAAACGTCTATCGAGATTAAGCTCCTGCTGCATCCTTTTCAGCTTCGCTTCAGTGTTTACCTTTTCGGTGACGTCTCTCATCGATAGGACACATTTCATAACATCGCCGTGCTCGTTCAATATCGGGGTGCTCTTGATGCGGAAATGTTTCTCGAACGTGGCATCGTAGCGCTCGACCGCCTCCGTTTTCTTGGTCTTCATCGTCTGAGTAAACGGACAGTATTGGCACGGCTCTACCTCGGCATGTAGGGCCTGATAGCACTTCTCCCCGATAACATCTTCCTTGTCTCTACCGAGTAGTGTCAGGCCACCTTTGTTGACGTTCTCAATGCTGTAGTCCCGCGTAATTATCAGTATGATATCGTCCTGGGAGTCGATAATATCTCGGAGTTCGCTTGCTTCTTGGTTCAAATCTCTCTTCTCCGATATGCTTGCCTGTTCTGTTCTCATTGTCCCACGCTCGCATTTGGTGTGTAAGGTCTAAACAGATACTAAACAAGAACCGCGAAAAGCACCTTTTGTGGCCCTGGGGGTGCACCAGTATTGACTAAGAAGACAAAACCCTGACCTTAGTGGGTCAGGGTCGACGGCTTATAATCGAGAAATATGAGTGGGGGTATTAGCTAGATTAGCCTTCGTTTGATTGCTTCCGAAACGGCCTGAGCACGGTCGTTGACCTTAAGCTTGCTCAGAATCTGTCGAATTTCACGCTTCACGGTGGAGGTGCTGATGAAGAGCAGGTTGCCGATTTCCTTACCGCTTTCTCCCTCGGCAATCAACCTCAGTATCTCAAGCTGCCGCTTGGTTAATATCGAAGCTCGACTGCTCCGGCTAAGCTCGGCATATTCCATTACCAGGTCACGGGTAAGGGAAGGTGCTATTGGGCAGAGCCCTTTGTATACTTGGTATATCGCCTGAGTTATCTGCTCACAATCGCTGTCCTTGAGCAGGTAGCCGGATACCCCGGCTTCCACGGCCTGCTTGACAAAGTCCTCCGCGTAGAGAGTGAGTACCAGAATACCGACGTTGGGCAGTCTCTCTTTTATCTCTCGCGTGGCTGTGATGCCATCCATCCCCGGCATCTTGAGGTCCATGACAATAACGTCCGGTGAGAGTGAGACTGCCTTGGCAATTGCCTCCTCACCGCTTCTGGCCTCACCAATTACCTGGATACCGTTTTCCATTTCCAGCATCCGTCGTAGTCCCTCGCGGACCACGTGGTGGTCATCGACTATGAGAACCCGGATACTGGGGGGTCTTTCTGTCATTATGACTTCGGGCACTGTCCCGGGAAGTAGCACACTTGTCATTACGTTCTCTCCAAACAAGCGGTCTGCACTCATTGTCGCATGTGCTAAAACCATACGTAAGGCCTAAATAGGCAGCAAAAGAGAACCGAAGAGACAATGTTGTTTGGCTTGATGGGACAACATGACAAGACCTGCGGGGTCTTGTTGTGACCAGTATGGGTCACGATTTTCCAGGCTGCGGTGTAGGATAGTAGGGTTAGATGAGGTTACGCTTCAGGGCTTCAGAAACAGCGTGGGCCCGGTCGTTTACACCGAGTTTATCAAAGATATGCCGCACCTCCCGCTTTACTGTCGATGTGCTGAGGAAGAGCCTCTCGCCAATCTGTTTGCCACTTGCTCCTTCGGCCACCAGCTTCAATATCTCGACCTGCCGACTGGTCAGTATCGAAGAACGGTTGCTCCGGCTTAGCTTGGCGAACTCCGTAACCAGTCCCCGGGTGAGGGAAGGAGCGATTGGTGATAAGCCGTCATACACTTGGTGTACGCCTCTGGTAATCTGCTCTGAGTCACTGTCTTTGAGCAGGTATCCAGATACGCCAGCCTCCACGGCCTGGCTAACGAGGTCTTCTGCATATAGAGTCAGCGCCAGTATGTTCACGTTGGGCAGTTTATTTTTTATCTCGCGCGTGGCGGCTATGCCGTCCATTTTGGGCATTCTGAGATCCATGATAACGACATCTGGTCTGAGTGTTATGGCCTTAGCGATTGCCTCCTCTCCATTCCGGGCCTCGCCAACCACGTCTATGCTCTCGTCTGTTGCCAGTATTCGTCGTAGCCCTTCTCTCACGACATTGTGGTCATCAACAATGAGTACCTTGATAGCTGGTGATTCTCCCATGTCTGCACCTTTCAACCTGATATCATTGCTTCTGCGGTTTCCGAGTCGGAAACCGGGAAGGTGAAGCTTACCGAGGTTCCCTTTCCTTGTTCGCTTTTTATTGCCAAACTGCCGCCTAGCAGTTCTGCCCTTTCCCTCATGCCGAGAAGACCCAGGTGTACCAGTGGCGATTCGCTGTGCATCACCTGTTCCGGGTTAAAGCCCTGCCCGTTGTCACTGACCTCGACTGAGAACATGCTATCATAATACCGGATATGGACGGTAACTTCGCTGGCTCCGGAATGCTTCCTGATGTTAGATAGCATCTCTTGGACTATCCAGTAGGTTGTGCTTTCTTGGGCGAGTGTAAGCTCGGGCAGGTCTCTGTCGATTACGCTGTGGTACCTGATACCGTCTTCCTGCAGAGACTCCGTCGCCTGGCGGACAGCCGCCACAAGACCCAATTCTTCAAGCGGCAACGGGCGCAGGTTGGCGATGGTGCGGCGAAGCTCTTTGATGCTTGTCTGCACCGTATCTCTTATCTTGGTCAACTCAAGCTCAAGGTCGGCCAGCCTTTGTTCTGAGATGAGGTGACCGATTGCTTTGATACCATAGGAAGCCCCGACCATCCACTGGGCAACACCATCGTGTATCTCGACAGCTACCCGTCGGCGTTCATTCTCTTGGGCGACCCTTATCTCCTCCAGCAGTCTCTCCATGTGGAGATACTGCTTTTGGACCCGGCCAAATAGTCGGGCATTTTCTAGCACCATGCTACTCCACCAGGCGATAAGCGAAGCAAAGCTCAGGTCGTTGGAGGTGAACTGTGCCCTCTCGGTCAGCTTGACGTGACCTATCACCCCAACGACGCTGCCCTTGATTAACAGGGGTACGCACATGACGGCCGTGGCGTCTGTTTCAGCCACCAGCCCACGCAGTTCGGCGTCTCGGGTTGTTTTGTCAATAACGACCGGCTCTCCTGTATCTACCACCCGGTTGCATACGGTGTGCAGGTCTGGTTGGTGGTCACCCATCCGGGCCTTGGTAACGAGCGCACCGGTCGCTTCATCTTTAACCATCAGGAAGATATGTTCCGCCTCGATATCGGCGGCGCTGATTTCTACGATGCGTTTGAAGAACTGGTCTGCCCCGGTTCCGGGAGAGGGCGGCCAGTTAGCACGTGCCAGGGAGGTCAGGACCTCACTGCGGATACCTCCTTTTATCAGCCGGGCACCATCAATCGCCTGGGCGACTGCAGCCTTGAACCTGCTCAAGGTAAACGGCTCAAGCAGGAAAGAGTGTATCCCTGTGCCAGCATACTCGGTGACCTGGCCGATGGTGTCAATAGAGGTCACTATCAACACATTCATTTCTGGGGGGAGTGGGGTCAGAAGCGTACGGAGCTGTTCCGGCTCTCCGATACTGATGACCAGCAGGTCATAGGACTGCTGCCGGGTTGCCTCGATGGTCTCTCCAATACTGGCAACGCTGGTAACACTGTAGCCCTCCCGTGATAGAGCACGGCTCCTGTTGAGGCGGAGGCCTTCGTTAGCCTCCAGCATTAAGATGTTGCCACTTCTCATTTTACCCCGACCCCAGGCGGTAGTTGTGACAGTCCCGCCTGTTCTTCTATCTATCTCCTCTGCCGAGAATGCGGTCACGAATTTGCTAAAAATATACCCCTGCTGACATTTATTGTCAACGAATTGGCCTTCTGTCGTCCTCGCTGGCCTCAGTGCTTTGTGAGTAGTCTTCTGCTTTGGTCAACTGTCCTGTCCGGCATAGCTGTGACTCTTCAGGCTGTTGGCGGGTACTTCGTGAAAGGCCATTTACGGCTGATATTATCCTTTTGCTGGTGGTCGGCTTGGTAATGAAGGCGTTAGCCTCACTTCGGAGCCGTTTTAATTGTAGTGGGTCATTCAGCTCTGCTCTGGCGGTGATGTAAATTACCTGGACTCCTTCAGCGACCTCACGAATTCTCCGGCATGCCTCCCTGCCGTCCATCCCGGGCATCATGATGTCCAGCAGGACTACGTCAGGCTTCTTCTCTCTGGCAAGCTGGAGTGCTGTCTCGCCGTCCAATGCGGTCGTTACCTCGTACCCTTCTTTCTCCAGGACACGACGTAAGCCACTCAGCAGGTGAGGCTCATCATCTACTATCAGGACTAGCGGACTTCTTGTTGTCATCGCTATCTCTCCGCTCCACTCGATCCCATCAAATTACTAACGAACCTGCCATCCTGGCATCTTCGCTTGTCCGTGTTTTCTCCGGTGCCTCGGCCAGCGGTAGCTCCACGATAAAAGTGGCGCCCCCGGTTCTGTTATTTTCGGCGTGTATCAGCCCCTTGTGGCTGGTGGCGATACCATGGCAGGTGCTCAGGCCGAGCCCGGAACCCTCTCCATTTTGTTTGGTTGTGAAGAAGGGATAGAAAATCTGCCGCAGGTTTTCCGGGGGTATTCCCGGGCCATCATCAGTGATTGATATCTTCACCCACTTCCCCTCCCTCCGTGTAGTGACCGTGATATGGCCTCCATCGACTTGTTTCAGGGATTCCTCGGCGTTGACTATCAGGTTCATGAAAAGCTGATTGAGTTGAGATGGCTCACCCTTCACCGGGAGCAGGCCATACTGAAAATCGGTGGTTATGGTGATGTTATGCGCCGTCTCTGAATGATGGCGCATGCGGAGGAGTTTCTCAAGAATCCTGTTTATATCAAGGTAGCGTAGTTCTGGCCTTTCCTGCTGGCAGTAGGTCAGAAGGTAGGTCATTGCCTTGGCAGCACGCTTGGCCTCGTCATGTATGACCTTCAGGTCCTTTTGGGTCTGTGGTGAGACGTCCCCCGCCATCAGTAGTTCTGAATAGAGGAGGATGCTGCCCAAGGGGTTGTTCACTTCGTTGGCAATACCGGCCATCATCTCCCTTAGAGTCGCCAGAAGCTGGGATTGACGCGACTGCTCCCGGAGCTTTCTCAGGTCTGTAATCTCCATCTTTTTTCCCGGGATTGGTTCCATTTAGTCTATTCTGGTACCGGAAGGATACCTTTGTAAGATACGTTTGGCTCATTCGGGTGACCCTAAAGGGTTACTTTTCCATGGGCAGGCAGTCTCCTCAGCCTTGGTGCAGGCAACTCCGCTCTTAGGCTATGGCGGGTAGTACCGGAGCAATAGTCTGCAATAGTATCACCGGACTGTCCGACACGGTTAAAAAGATAGTCCATTTGGCTCAGGTATATCATCTCTTTGGGTCTTACAAACGGGCGGCTTGGGTGAGATAGTGAGTGCATTCAATTTACCCCTTAATTGCACTGTGGTTCAGAAAGGAGTAACGGCTATGGTGATGTGGAAGCTGAAGAATTGCCCCCGATGTGGTGGCGACCTCTTTATTGATAGAGACATAGACACGTGGTATGTCCAGTGCCTTCAGTGCTCCCATCGGCGTGAGATGGAAAATCTGGATGAACTGGAGCGGCAGCCAGTGACGGTCGGGACCGAGCGTTCCGAGACTTCACCGGCAACCTAGCTGTACTCCACTGTCGTATAGATAACACATCGGCATCATATTTTACAAAAGAGTAGGTGAAACGCCCGCGATACTCTGTCCTAGAGTGCGGGCGTTTTCTTTTTGTTTATTGCCTGCTATACCTTTCCTCATACTATC
The DNA here is from genome assembly GCA_011170375.1 of Dehalococcoidia bacterium. Lineage (GTDB taxonomy): Bacteria > Chloroflexota > Dehalococcoidia > Dehalococcoidales > Fen-1064 > W589. Next base: position 149,444 of record DUEV01000006.1, on the reverse strand, counting down.
CGCCGTTAGGCCTGCTGTTTTCTTATCCTTGTTCTGTACTTTATGCTAAAATAGCAGTGAACACCGGATGCAACCTGGTTTATTGCTGTGAGTGAGATGAGGACGGGGGTAGAGATGGACGACGCGATGGTTCAAGCCCAGAAGACTGCTACCACACTATTGGACAATGTGCAGCAGGTTATTCTCGGCAAGAAGGAAGTGGTTGAACTGGCGGTAATAGCCCTGATTAGCAAGGGGCACCTGCTGATTGAAGATGCTCCGGGCGTTGGCAAGACAATGCTGGCTCGCAGTCTGGCCAGATCACTGGACTGTACCTTTCGGAGAATCCAGTTTACGCCTGATATGCTTCCCGGCGACATTACCGGAGTCTCGGTGTATAACCAGAAGATACAGGACTTTGAGTTCCGTCCTGGACCAATCATGGCACAGATGGTTCTTGCCGATGAGATAAACCGGGCTACCCCTAAGGTGCAATCGGCTTTGCTGGAGTGTATGGAAGAGGGGCAGATAACGGTTGATGGTGTTACCCATCAGATACCGTCTCCCTTCCATGTATTGGCTACTCAGAACCCTATCGAGTATGAGGGCACCTTTCCCCTCCCGGAGACACAACTGGACAGGTTTCTCATGCGCATACACCTCGGCTATCTTTCCCAGTCTGATGAAATTGCTGTTGTGGAAAAGCAACAATACACCCACCCGATTGAAAATATTTCTCCGGTAGCCACCGGTGATGACCTCCTGGTGTTACAGACGGTAGTGAAAGACGTGTACGTGGACGATTTGGTTAAGCAGTACATCGTGTCTCTGGTGGCTGCCACCCGTGACCACCCCACGATATATCTAGGTGCCTCGCCACGTGGTTCTTTGGCTCTTTTTCGAACGGCTCAGGCTCGTGCCCTTATACATGGGCGGGATTACGTGTTACCTGATGATGTTAAGGTTCTGGCGGGTCCTGTTCTGGCACACCGGCTGATAATACGGCTGACCGATGTGTCTCAGGACAGGACGGGGAGGGCTGGTATCGCTGAGTTACTGGAGACCATTCCCGTGCCCGGAACCGTGCTGAAGGAGTAAGTCCCGACCAACCTCAACAATCTGTGTCAGGGTGGACAACGTCCGGTACGAAGGCGATGAAAGTCCGAAAGGTTGTATTAATTACCGCAATTCCAACGGCACTTCTTGCTGTATCACTGCTAGGAGGTTCCGGTCTAGTGCTGCGCCTCTTCTTCCTATCGGTGCTGTTACTGCTGGTAAGCTTTCTGTGGACGGTGTTTGGTGTTCGTGGCATTCGTGTTCGGGCTGAGCCGCCACCGGAGCACTGCCAGGTGGGTAAAAAGTTCCAGCAGGGGATTACGGTTACCAATAGCAGCCGTATCCCCAAGCTCTGGCTCAGGATAGAAGAAGGTGCCAATATGCCGGGTTACCGTGATGTCGAGGTGCTAAACCTGTCGGCGCGAAGTTCCCATAGCTGGGAGTCCGGCGTCTACTGCCGGCGCCGGGGCCAATACGACCTTGGCACGGTCGTTGTCACCTCAGTCGACCCCTTTGGTCTGTTTTCGCGGAAGCGCACTCTTGGGGAGCCACAGAGCGTCCTCGTCTACCCGGCGACTTTTGACCTACCCCTGTTCAGGGCTGTTTCTTTTAATGAGTTCGGCCGGAGCGCCGGCTACCAGTCCATCAGTCAGATAAGTCCTAATGCCTCCAGCGTGCGTGAGTTCTATTCTGGTGATAGTCTCAACCACATCCACTGGCGGAGTACGGCCCATACCGGCAGACTGATGGTCAAGTTATTTGATGCTGACCGTTCTTCGAATGTGGCCAAAACGGTCTGGGTTGTCCTCGATATGCAGGCAGCGTCTCACGTCGGCGAGGGTGATGAGTCCACGGAGGAGTATGCGGTGGCCATTGCGTCTTCGATGGCGAAAAAACATCTGGATACGGGGATGCGTGTCGGGCTGATGGCCTACGCTGACCGGTTTTACTACATTCCGCCTGAGAGGGGCGAGGAGCACCTGTGGCGTGTCCTGGGGACTCTTGCCGTGGCGAGGGCAACCGGGGAAGAACCGGTGGGGCGGCTTCTCTCTGACCAGATGGAGCATCTCAGGGGTAATTCAATCGTTATCGTTATCACGCCGTCGGTCAGCGGGGAATTATTTGACGCCATCCGGCAATTGAGGAATCGTGTTGACGCTGTTGTCGTCGTCCAGATTGATACCTCCAGCTTCGGGGGACAACCCGGTGCACTTAACATCGCACGCAACCTGAGTGCCACCGGTGTGCAGGTCTATGTTGTTGGGCAAGGAGATGAGCTGGCGACAGCGCTCGACCACCGCGTCTCGCTGTTGCATGCAAGACATATTTGAGGGTGTTGGGAAATGGATGGTATAGGTAGTGGTAGTGGAGCACAGAGCAACGCCTCGCGTTTGACTGGCAGGCTCAGGATACCTGCACAAATCATCGCGACCATCCGGAATGTCCTCGGTAGCCCGCAGGAGTGGATTGGCATCGTGCTCCTCTTTTTTACCCTGGCTGTCGCGGTGTGGTCTATTGAGCATGCCAACTGGGTTAAGAGAGAACCGTCACTGATACTGGTACTCGGTCTCTCGGTGCTCGCTGGTCTATGGCTTGCCAGGGGTCGTTGGCCAGGCAAGGTGGTTTATCCTCTTGCAATTGTTCTTGGGATAGGCGTTACCGTATGGCAATCCGTCGGTCTTGTGCCTACATCAGAGACGGAGTCGGCTCTGGGGAACTGGTGGCAGACATTAACCAGTGACCGTCCCAACGAGGACCCCATCTTTCTCGCCATGTTCCTTATCCTTGTAACCTGGGTGGCGGGCTTTATTTCGACATGGTTTCTCGTGCGGAGGCGGAACGCCTGGGTGGCCGTTACCGCAGGCACGGTTACTATTCTGATAAACCTGAGCAACCTTCGCCAGGAGGACTATTACTTTCTGCCCATCTTTTTATTTGTAGCACTGTTGTTGCTCGGTCAGGCGAGCCTGGCAAAGCAGGGTGTCTGGTTCCAACAGCATAATATCCGCTTCTCTCGGCCAAGTGTCATCAAAGTGGTCGGGGCTGTGGTTGTCATCAGTGTCATCACGGTGACTACTGCCTGGGTGGTACCGAAGCCCCCGGTAGAACAGATGGGGCTGGACCTGGTTGCTCTTCTTAGAGATAATGCTCAGAACCAGTGGTATAACATATTCGCTGTGGCCCGCACCAAATGGGTAAAGATCGACAGTGATAACCAGATGCAGTTGTCCTTCAGTTCTTCGGTGAGCACCAGCACACGGACACTGTTTATTGTTACCGCTGACCAGCCGTCCTACTGGCGTGTCAGGCGGTATGATGACTATCAGTCCTGGGGGTGGACCAGCAGTGAGGTTGTTGAGTATGACATTAGTCAACTCGTGGCCATTGAGGATACGGACCCGACTGAGAGTGAGTTGGTGACTTATACGGTGGAAAATAGGCTGAGAACGGATGTCCTGCTCGTGTCGGGTGAGGTTGTCTCCATCAATATCCCGGCACTGGGGCAGGTGTTTGTTACTGTGGAGAATGAGGAAGTGCCTCTGGACTCATCTGATGGCGTTTCGACCGAAGTGGAAACTGACATCGTCGCCGTGGTGTCACCGAAGTTAATGGGACCCTATCAGCGTTACGCGGCTAGCACTAGTATCACCGCGCTGACGCCGGAGGAGCTATCACAGGCCGGGGAGGACTATCCGGAGGCAATCATTGATCACTATCTGCAGTTGCCGGATACCCTGCCGTTGGAGGTCAGACTACTCAGCCAGGAGGTAACGGCAGAAGCAGAGACGGCCTATGACAAGGTAATAGCAGTTAAGGAGTACCTGCAGGACTTTGAATATAATCGTGAGGCCGAAAAGCCTCCTGAGGGTGCTGATGGAGTTGCTTACTTTCTATTTGAATCAAAGGAGGGCGTCTGTACTTCTTTCTCCTCGGCACTGGCGGTGATGTTGCGTTCCGTAGGCGTGCCGTCCAGACTTAATACCGGGTATCTTGAGGGCGTGTATGATAGGGATACCGGTAGCTATACCCTTCGGGCCAAAGACTATCACGCCCGGACCGAGGTCTATTTTCCCGAATATGGTTGGGTGGAGTTTTCAGCGACGCCTGGCGATGATGACACGAGTGCAGTTATTGATACCAGCGACGACGGGACATCCGAGCCTTTGTACCCTCCGGAGATCCTCCCTGAGGATACATCCTCTCCCGTAGAGGGAGACTATAAATCGTCCGGTACGGCGGGTCGCAGTGGTTTACCGGGCCCGGCCTTGTATGTTTACTTTGCTGTGTTCGGGATTCCGCTGGTGCTGTACCTGGCAGTGAGACTCGGCTATGCCTACTGGCTGGTGCGTCTTAAGAGAGTGGACAACCCGGCCGATGTCTACAATCGGATGTGCTACTTGGCATCACTGAGTAAATTCGGGCCGCGACCTGAGGAAACGCCGCTGGAATACTCCGGCCGACTGGCACGGGTGATACCGTCACAAGCTCAGGCAGTCAATACGATTGCCCAGACCTACATCGAGACTCAATTCGGTCGCAGCAAGGAGCTGACCGGGCTGCAAAAAGGGAGGATGCAGAAGTCCTGGGTGGAACTCTGCCCCTTCTTGTTAAAACGCCTGCTAAGTCTAAGAAGGCGGTCGGAGTAGAGCCTTCGCTCCACCCTGTTCAGACGTGGTATACTTATCCTAGAGCTTATAGATTCGGATGGCGTTCTCGGCAAGGAGCAAGCGTCTCTCTTCCTCACTGAAATCGAGCCGGAGCAGCCGTGCTACGGAGTCAGCCGGGTCGTACCAGGGGAAGTCCGAGCCAAACATGACCCGTTCCACCCCGACCTCTCTTGTCAGGGAAGTGAGGCGTTCTTCTGTAAGGTCTCCATCCAGGGTGACGTTCCCGATGATAGCAGAGCAGTCAAACACGAGGTTGGGGAAATCTTTGGTGAGGGAGACTGCCTCATCTTCATTGCCGAGGCCGATGTGGGCCATTACCAAAGTGAGTTCAGGGAATGATTCCAGCACTTCAACGAAGTTTTTCGGTCGAGAAAAAGTTTCGGGGCTCACAAAGCGGCCAGCGTGAAAGATGACGGGCAACCCCATTTCCTGAGCGGTTCGGTAGGCTGGCCAGAGCCTGCGGTCGTCTGGGTAAAACCACTGGGCGCCGGGATGGAGTTTTATCCCTTTAGCACCGTGGTTGTTGACCTTATCAATCAATTCGGCAGTCATGGTGGTCTCGTCCTGTAGGGGGTCGAGGTTGATGAAAGGAATCAGGTTCGGGTTCTCGCGGGCAAGGTTACAGGTCCAGGCGTTACGGCGCTCCAGCCGCCCCAGCATCCGGGTGTCTATTTCTTTGAGGGCATCATCTCGTTGTGCCTGGCTGAGGTTCTCTGGCAGTCTGTCCACAGCTGCCTTCTTCATTTCAGCCAGCGGGAGCATATTGACCATTACCGCCCGGCTGATATTAGCCTTCTCCATGATGGGGAGTAGTTCATCGATAGTACCTGCGTAGTCGGTTATAGCATTGCCTTGCTTGGCCTGAAGACCAACTTGCCGGGTCTGGTAGGTGTGGACGTGGGCATCAATGATAACGTAGTCACTCATCAAGCTTCACCTCATTCCATTCTACTTCATAACAGAGACTTCAGGCGAAATCAGACCTCCTGACGTCCATGGCAGTCCTTGAACTTGAGGCCACTACCACAGGGGCAAGGATTATTTGGTTCTACTTGGGAGAGCATCATTTGCAGCATGGCGTCCTGCTGAGCGATGAGGTGCATTACATTGGCCGGGGAACGGTCGGTCTCTAGTTCCTCCGCCATGAACGCCATCGCCGGCCCGATGTAGTTGAAGAAGTCCTGGTATCCCTCGCACAAGTAATTCAGCCCCGGTTCGCCATCAGGCGTATGCAGAAGCCGGTTTTTCGGACAGCCTCCGTTGCAGACAAGCCTTACCCGGCACTGGAGGCAGTGGACAGGTAGAGAATCACTCTTGGCACGACCGAACCGGGCTTGTTGCTCTGAGTTGACCATCTCGGCTAGGCTTTTGTTCTTGATGCTGCCGAGATAATGGTGCGGTTCGACGAAGTAATTGCAGGAATAGAGGTCGCCATCTTGTTCAACTGCCAGCGATTTACCACAGGTCTCATCAAAGATACAGAGGCCTGGTGGCTGCCCCACCCAGGTGGCCAGGGCGGCATCGAAAATGTCCACGGAGACCGTCCTGACATCGCGCCGCACCCATTCGTCGAAGATTCTCTTGAGGAAATCGCCGTATTGCCGGCCTGTTACCGATGCCCCGGTTACCTTCTTTCCTTCTTGTTTGACGACCGGGGTGAACTGCATGAAACGGGCCTTCACATCATCCCGGAGGAACCGGTATATTTCTGCAAGACAATCGGTATTCCCGGCATGCAAATGGGTCAGGGTGTTGAACTCAACTCCGTGCTTGTGCAGTAAATCCACTCCGGCCATGACGCGCTCCAGCGTGGGCTGCCCGTTGCTGTCGATGCGGCTAGTGTCGTGGATATCCCCCGGGCCATCAATACCAATGATAATGAGGAAACCGTTTTCCTTGAAGAAGCGGCACCAGTCGTCATCTATTGAAAGGCCGTTAGTCAGCACGGTGTTATAAACTGTCATCTCGGGGCCTCTATACTGGAACTGGAAATTGACTGCCTGCTGGAAGAATTCCAGCCCCATTAGAAGCGGTTCTCCCCCCTGCCAGTTGAAAATCACCTCCGGCACCTGCTGGGCTTCGATGTACTGGCGGGTGAAGGTGTCAAGGATGTTTTTCGTCATGCGGGAGGTCTTCTTTTTGTACTGCCGTTCTTCTGGTGGATAGGGACAGTAACTGCAGGCAAGGTCGCATTGTACCCCGCCTGGCCTGAGTATTACCTGGAAGGTGGTTGGCGACTCTGAATCGGTGGTCATCCAGTCCACATTAACCTACAGGGTGATTGGTGTCAAATGAGAGTGGCGAGTGGGAACCTAGGATTAGGATTTGAAAATCTGAAGGGCGTACCTTGTTTCGGGTACGCCCTTCGTCAGTTCCTGCCAAGCTGGATACGGCTACTCGAATGTCACGGTACTGAGAATCTCTGCTTGCTGGTCCTCATAGTCAAACGGTAATATAGAGACGGTATATACTTCGATGATAATCCACTTGCCGTCCGTGACCAGCCCGATAATCACACTCTCGTAATCATATGCAGTGCTGGAATAAGTGACTTCAGCCTGGGTAAAATCAGTGTCGTTGATGGTGACGTCGCTCGCTGTAAAGGTGTCAATCGTCTTCTCACCGTCCTCCGTCAGGTGAATGGTGAATACCTCCTCCAGGGTAGTTCCCTCAGATTCATCGCGGATGATAACTCTTACTGCAGGTACGGTATACGTAGTACCAACTCGCCAGACAACACCAGGCCCGAGGTCTTCCGTCTTCTCTACCCAGTCACCGGGGTATTCCAGAGAGAACCCGTATTCAGTATTGGTATAGGTGGCTGGTTCGGCCGGGGTTTCCTCCTCCTCTTCCCCGGCTTCAGGTGGTATGTACAGTCCGGTTTTTACCTCTACCGGGTCTCCGATTTTGAGGTACTGGTCAGTAGCCTCTTCATAGGTTGGCCATTCGATAAGGCCCTCGACATTAGGGTCTCCGGTCCTGGCAAACTGGACCCACATGGCGACCATTGCTTCAGATACCTCTAAGTCAACATCACACATATCTTCTCGAGTACTTAAATCGGCGAACAGATAGGTCAGGTCAAGGCAATGAGTGCCGCCTCCGCTGCCACAGGGTGCATGGTCGAAAATCCAGGCATATACCTCGGATGAGACCGTGCTCATGGCGCAGGCGAAGTTCTTGTCCCCATACTGGTTCCATTCTTTGGCAAGGTCATCGCTGCCGCTGCCTATCATCAGGGGCACATTCTGTTGATTGCCTGCCTGGAAAACTTCAAGCGGCAGGTCTGGCAGGAACCAGCCATCCACGTTCGGAAGCTGTAGCTCTGTTCCCGAAGTACTGACGGGGACAGCCGCCACGATTTCATCAGCACCGAGAGCACGCAGGGCGGCAAGTACATCGGGTTCGTCAGCGACGCCAAGCTCGATTGCAAGGTTCTCACCCCGCGTTTCCATTTCTTCAAGAGGTGGGGTCCGGCTGGAGCCATACACACCGGCATCAGCGATGGCCTGATGGAGAAGCCCTTCACTGAAAGGTGAGGCCATCAGGAAAAGAACCGATTCGCCGCCGGACGAGCAGCCCTGAATAGTCACGTTATCCGGGTCACCGCCAAAGGCGGCAATATTATTCTGTACCCACTCCAGGGCAGCAACCTGGTCCATCAGGCCATAATTACCGGAAACCCCATTTTCCGATTCCTCAGAAAGCAGGGGGTGAGCAAAGAAACCGAGGCCGCCTAGTCGATAGGCGATAGATACGCCGACGACATCGTTCTGCTGGGCAAAGTATGTCATGTCCGGCGAGCGTGAAGAACCTATGACCATCGCGCCACCATGGATACTAACAAATACAGGCAGAAGGTCGGTGGTATTCGTAGCCGGCGTATATACGTTCAGGTAAAGGCAGTCCTCGCTTTGTTCCACCTCACTGCTTGTTATTTGTGGGGCAATCGGGGCAAACTCGGTGCAATCAAGGACTCCATCCCAGGGTTCAACTGGCTGCGGTGGCTTCCACCGTAAATCGCCCACGGGCGGAGCGGCAAACGGTATGCCTTTGTAGACGCGTACCTCTTCTCCAACGTCCCCCACCACCGTCCCCGAAACTAGTCCGGCGTCTGTCATTATCGGGTCAACTATTTCGGTTGACTGTTCTTCTTCCTCTTCCTCCTCCTGTTGTCCCTCTACACCATTGCAGGATACCGTGACCGATACTGTCAGCATCAGTACCAGGAACGGCATTAATAGTTTGTACCAGAAGCTATCCTTCATTTATGACCTCCTTGCCAAAATATCCGGTCTATTGGCGGTTTTTGGGGAGTGGCACTATCATACTCACTATTTTTGCGCTTTTCAATCCCTGTTTTGGATAAGATGTGAGGTATTTCAGTAGCATGCTATAATCAAGTGTTGTGGCGAAATAATTAATAAAGTTGCAGAGGAGGAATTCGATGGAATCGCAGGACATTATCTACACGAAAGAAGGACCGGTTGCTACGCTAACATTGAATCGGCCTGATAGACTCAACGCTTTCACAAGCTCGATGATATCGGGACTCATGGCGGGCATTAAGGATGCTAGAGATGATAATGATATCAGGGTGATAGTCATCACCGGCGCCGGCAGAGGTTTCTGCTCCGGGCTTGATCTGGCGGCTCAGGCCAGTGGTCAGGGAGCAGGTTCGGGTGGAACCGAGAGAAGAATCAGAATCGGTGGACCTTCTCTCTCTACCCTCATGCTTTCACTGGACAAACCGACGATTGCTTCCATCAACGGTCCGGCAATAGGATGGGGTTTTGAGCTGGCCCAGCTCTGCGATATCAGAATAGCCTCGGATAAGGCTGTTATAGGAGACATGCATGTTAAGCGGGGGCTGGTGCCCGACAACGGAGGCCACTGGCTGCTGCCGCGGCTGATTGGCTGGGCCAAGGCCTGCGAAATTATGTTCCTTGGTGAAAGGATGGATGCTACCGAGGCGGCGCGCATCGGTTTGGTAAATGTGGTTGTCCCTCATGAAGAGTTAGAGCAGACCACCAGAGAATGGGCAACAAAGATAGCCAATAATGCCCCCTTGGCTGTCCAGACAGCCAAGCGGCAAATGCGCCTGGGGCTTAGTTCAGACTACGAGTCTAACCTGGAGTTCTCGGTACTCGCTCAGGGTCGACTCTTCCAGACGGAAGATTTCCGGGAGGGTGTACGCTCCTTCACGGAGAAGCGGGACCCTGTCTTCAAAGGTGAGTAGTAGTTAAGAGATTTGAACTACCGATAGGTAAAGAGCAAGGTGCTGCTAGGCTGAATCAAGCGTGCTGATTCGTAACTGCTATCTCTACCTTGAAGAGATTTCAGAACAGCCCTGAGCGCTATTCACTGTAAATACCAGTGCCACAGCAAATTGAGACTCAAAGAAATTACAGAATATCCTCACTACGATGTATCCGGTAGTGGTCATAAAAAGACCATACTACTGCTTCATGGCATAGCTGTTACCAGGAAGATGTGGGCTCCTCAGATGATATCTATGTCATCGTCCTATCAGCTGCTAGCTCCAGACCTGCCAAGCCATGGTAGCAGAAGCCATGAGATGTTTACGTTTGAAAGGGCGTTGGCAGGACTAAAGACCCTCCTCGAAGAGACAGATTGTAATAAGGTACTGGTTGTTGGGTTTTCCTTGGGTGGTTATCTGGCTTCAGAGTTTGTAAATCACTATCCAGACAGGGTTAACGGGCTCGTGCTCGTTAGTTCAAGCACTGTCCCGAAGGGACTTGTTTCTATACCCTACCACTTATTGGCCTTCCTTTACAGGATTATTGACCATAGATGGCTGGCTAAACGTGAGGCTCGTCTTTGGCGGTCAAGGTATGGAGCAATGGTTGCCGAGCCGGTTATTAAAGCGGGATTCTATCATAAGGCTGTGTCGGACCTGGAAAAGGAAATCGGTGGAAAGGACTTCCTCTCTGGCCTAATGTCGTTCGAAAAGCCAGTGCTGATTATCAACGGGGAGAAAGACCGTATTTTTCGAAGGGGTGAGCGATTGTATCGCGAGAAGATTAAAAACTCGAAGGTAGTTGTTATGGGCAAAGCCGGGCATAGGTGCCTCCTGGATTCACCCGAAGAGTTCAATCGGCATCTCCTTGAGTTTGCAGATTCCTTGGTATGGGAATGACAGGATGCAATTGGAAATCAGGTTTTATGTGATAAAAATGTGGTAGCGTGAGCGAATAAAGTAGCAGCGGAGGGATTTGAATCCTTTAGAAAAATGCGGGAAAGAAAGCACCGCCATACAAATGGTGGTGCTTTCATAAGGAAATAGAATTTAGAGGGGGACTGTCTTCGTATTTTTATCCTCAGTGGTAAACTACCACTCCTTCATGACCCGTCTTCGTCCTGATATATTGTGCCGTCGGTATCCCACTTGTAGTAAAATTCGGTTGTAGCGGGGGTCAGGTAATCGGCTAGGTCAAACTCACCAGGCTTTCCTGACAGGTCATTTGTCCAGCATCCTCAGTTTGCGGACACTGAAGTCAGGTTATTGACAATCATCCCTGAAGCCATTGCCAGCTCCACATTGTGCAGCTCAGTGTCCATTGCCTCAGTATTGCCCGAGTTCATGAATTTGCCGACATTGGGCACAGCAACGCCTGCTAACGCACCGAGGATGCCTATTACCACCAGTAACTCAATCAATGTGAAACCCTTCTTACCGCGATGAAGAGATTGCAGGAATTTTTTCACCTATGAGTTCACCTCCTCTTCATTATTATTCTATTTACGTTCGGCAGGAGACAAGGAGTCGCATACCCTTATGCTATGCCTGTCGGATTCCTCTATCAATAGTGCATTAGTACTCATATGTACCAAAGTACTGGTAAAACCGCTTGACTATGAATAAGTATTAATCCATATTCAATATTAGGATATGCGTGCACTATGGAAATTCGTAGCATTCCTAGGAGATTGGCTCCCATGCGAGCAGTTGGCGTATATATAAAAAAAGTAATTCTTGGTTTTTTGATTCTAATCATTTTTTCGGGAGCTGTTATTGGCTGCGGTCAGGCTGGTAACACTTCAATCATCGAAGACCTGACCAGTGAATTCCCTGCTGTAAAAAGAGGCGAGTCTACTCAGGTGGAGTGTATTACTGCTGCCAGATATGGCAATGGACTTACCTACGAGTGGACGGCAACCGGTGGCAGTATTTCAGGAACGAGTTCCGTAGTTACCTGGACGGCTCCAGATATCTATGGTACGTATTTGGTTACCGTTACGGTAACGGATAAGAGCGGTAGTGAATCAAGTGAGCGGCTAAGCATCAATGTCACGGAGTCGGGCTGAGATGGGTCTGAGTAGCCTGTAAGGCTGCGGGGTCTAGAGCACACAAAGGCTGGCAGGTTGCCAAATTCCTGCCAGCCTTTTTCTTTATTCATTCTTTGAACAGGTTCATGCTCAGATATCTTTCTCCTCTATCCGGTAGAACCGTGGCGACCTTACCGTAGTCCCTTGATATCCTTTGCGCGATGAGCATGTTAGCCCCGGAGCTTATTCCTACTAATAGTCCGTATTCTTTCGAGAGTCTTCTTGCTGTATGTACAGCTTCCTGACTATCGACTGTAAAAACTTCATCAACGCTACTCATGTCTATCAGCTGAGGTATGAATCCGTCACCGATTCCCTGTATCTGGTGCTCTCTTATCCTGACATCACTTCCGCCAAACATCACCGCAGCCTCTTCCGGTTCGACTGCTATTACTCGTACTTCTGGATTGGCCTCTTTCATCACGTTTGAAATGCCCATTAGTGTTCCGCCGGTACCAACACCAGCTACAACAGCATCCACTGGTCCTATTTCTTTGAGAATCTCTTGCCCAGTCTTTTCCTGCGCTTTTATGTTATTGGGATTGCTAAACTGTCTTGCATAAAATGTCTTTGGTTTCTGGGCAATCTGCTCTGCTGTCTCTATAGCTTCCATCAGGCTACCACTTTTGGAAGTAAGAACCAGTTCCGCGTTATATGCCCGCATCATCTGTTTTCTCTCTTCGCTCATGTTTTCGGGCATTACCACAAGCATCTTGTAGCCTTTGAAAGCGGCTACCATGGCTAAAGAGATTCCAGTATTTCCGCTGCTGGCTTCTACTATTGTGTAACCTTCCTGTAATTTTCCCTCTCTTTCAGCAGCCTCTATTATTTCAAGTGCAACTCTGTCCTTGATGCTACCACTGGGATTCATTCCCTCGAATTTGGCGTAAACGTTGCCTATTCTGATTAGTGGCGTGTTTCCAATGAGGTCCAGTAGACCATGTGATACATCTTGAATGTCTGTCATTTGAATTAAAAAGCTCTATCCGAGATTTCTATTTGGATCGGGTTATTCCGGTTTCATCGAGCATTTGCGCATGAATACGAAATTAACCTTACCAGGCACTATATATAGGATTCTAACATTAAATATGTTAACTATCAAATATCCTGTATTTATGTACGCGCATTGGCAGTACGAATCTTGTGATAGAACAGGTACTGGTTTTCACTTTTGGGTCTGCAAAATCCATTTATCGTATTGATTCGACAGTACTTTTAAGCTCCTGTCTGCTTGTCATTTGGGCGACTGTATCCAGAAAATCCTTCAACGAGGCACTACTGTCTCTTAATTCCCTTAACTCTGTTCCAATCGGGCTGACTGAGGTTGGTTCGTCGGCGTATGTTCCGTACCAGGCAAAATAGGCCTGATTCAACTTCCTGATATGGTAACCCTGTGAGGCCAGATATTCGCGCTTCTGTTCCATATACTGCTCGGCCAGTTCAATCTCTCCCCGGGCCAAAAAGGCATCGACTGCTATTCGTATTTCTCTCATCTCCTGGTTGAAATCGAACCCTGATTCGTCTGCATTATCTTCGGGATGGTCGATAACACTTTCTTCCTTGTCACGGTAATACGTCTCATAAAGAATTGCGCCGATTTCCTTACTGACTATACCGGCCACGGTTTCATTCATGGTGGCAACTTCATAATTTCGCGCTATACCGAGGATATCTAGCAAATATCGGAATCCGAGGGGTTTGAAGGCCAGGTGTTGATGTATCCATTCTTCAACCGTAGTATTAATGGTGGCCCTCAGGCTGGCACTATTTGTTACGAAGCTGGGGTATGTTCCTCCGAAACCACCCAGGCCCACTACGAGTGAGGAAACGCCCAATTCATCTACCTTGGCCTCGATATCTTCAATTTCCTCGAGGCTAATGCCGGGTAGCAGCATTATTTCTCTCATGCTTTCTATCTTGTCTCGGGGTGAGATTACAAGTAAATGAGGCAATTCACCCAGCTTAAGGTTCACGGGAGGGAATCCATAGATATCCTGTTGAACCAGGATTTCTTTAATCTGACTCTCTAAAATCCTTTCTACTGTGTCTCCCAGTTCTTTATCTCGTTCTCCTTCGTGAGAGAAATAATCGACAACTTTATCGACTGCGTTATCAATATCCTCACCGCTGATACTGAACCACTGACCCCACTCATGCGGAATAGAGGCAATCTCCCATCGTACTATGCTGAAACGGTAGGCATTCACTATCGAGTTTAATTGATTATCAAAGCTGCTACCGCATGTGCAAGTTCCATCGATAATATAAGATGATAATGGAATCATGGTTAGTGCTGCAGTCAATACGCAGGCGGACCAGCTTACGAGGCAGGTTGCGATAGCACGACGGGTGGTGAACGCTAGTGATTGCTTGACAGCTATGACACCAGCGGCAAGAGCCCATACGGATACACCGAGCAATATGATACCCCCTGCCATAGGTATGAATACTAAGACGCCCAACGCCCCGGGGGAACTGGAGAAGCCAATCGTGCGTAGCAACGCACCCATTGAGGCTGATGTCTCCGGGCGTCTAAATACTCTTGTCCCGACGAAATAGGCAAAGGACGCCCAGATTAGCCACACAATAACAGAGCTAACCAGCACAGCGAGTATACCCCAGATAGACCACGCTCCTGCCAACGCGAACCAGCCGGCTATACCAATACCAATGCTTATTGCCAGACTGACCAATACAACGACAAGGAATGCCTGCCAGCTGGCTTTGCTGTCGGCCTTTACCTCTTGGTAGAGTTTGACATCTAGCTTTGCTGCCCGGCCTATCCTGCTAATAAACGAACATACTCGCATGTCGTGTCTAAACCGTCCGTGTCTTTTAATAGTAGGCTGTATTGGGCTATGTCTACTGTCTGCGTATTAGCTGGTAACCTCTGTAGAATACACTGTCGGGTACTCCGAGCGTGGTTTTAATCTGATAATCCCTAATGAAAGGATTGCTCCTCCTAAATATGTCAATCACGGTTCGTAAGGGGGGTACCGGGAAATCCGAACCGTTGACCAGCCGCTCACTGGCTATCTGGTTTTCTAGTAATTTCCTGATCAGCCTGCCACCAAAGCCAAGCGATAGGGCGGCAAGGTCACCGTATAGAGTGGGGTATTCCTTCAGCAGAGAAAGCCAGGTCTTCAGGTATCTGGTTGAAAGGCCGGCATAAGAAATCCCGCAATGGGCAGAAATGACTGTGGTTCCTTCCTCAAGTGCGAGTCTCAGTTTGTTCGGGTCTCCCAGTCTCTGATTTATTGCTTTCATTGTGAATTCGAATCCACTGTGACTCAGTAGCGGCAAACCGTAGTCACTCAGTTTACGGTAGAACGCTTTATACTTCTTATCCGATGGGTCAATGACCTGTGTATTTGGGAGCCATTTAAGAAGTGCAGCACCGGCCTCAACACACCTGTCGATTTCCTCCAGCGCGTCTTTCCGGTTTGGGTGTATTGATACACCGGGTAGTAACTCCTCATGTGTGCCAGCTACTTTAAGTACCACGTCATTGGGGACAAAGAAAGAAGTCCTGGGGTCGACCTCACCATGTTCGTCATAAATTGCATCACAGGCAAGGATTACTCCAATATCAAGCGGTGATTCTCTGATGTAACTTACAAGTCGTGATATGTATTCCTCTACCGTGTCGCTTTCCAAGCCGAGCCAGTAGGACATGTACTTCGACCACGGCTTGCTCAACAGCGACCGCGAGATAAAGCCACCCTCGTTCGCGCTGGCCATGATGTGAATATGAATATCGGCTTTTTTAAACCTGTCACCTGTCAAGCTCATGACGTCATTTTACTCCTGTAATACGCTGTTGCATAATTTCCTGCAGGCATCCACCTTTGAATTCGGCCTAGAAGCCTGTTTCACATCTGGTGTTATGCTATAATCAGGCAGGTACTTGGGAAATAAGAAAGTGGCAGCGGAGGGATTCGAACTACAGATAAGTTAAGAAAGCGAGAAGCTGCCTTACCATTTCCCCTTTTTAATTGACTCATCTATTCATTATCCCGGAGGAGTTCAATGGACATGCATGCCAGGAATACATTTATCAGACTCTGGAATAAATACTTTGGCAGTGCCGAACTGCCAATTACCTTTTATTACACAGATGAGGAAGGGCATGCCAAGATGGTTGAACCGGGGTCTACTTCGAGGTGTGTGATTGGTGCGTTAACAGATGTGAGGGAGGGGAATTCTCTGTGCTTTGATGCAGATTCGATTGGTTGTCCTGGAGGGAAGAGATATCTTGGCTTTGCAGAGGGTATCATGCGTGGTTTTGAATACTTCCTTTCTTACGGGATTCCGGGCAGGCTGGAGGGCGAACGTTACTGCAAATCGCCGGAGCTTGTTAAGGAAATAATGAAAAATACGCCAACATTTAAGGCACCATCTCGGTTTATAGTGTTCAAAAGATGGGACAAGTTAGATGAATCGGATGATCCAGAAGTCATAATTTTTTACGCAAAACCTGATGTTCTTTCAGGACTCTTCACCCTAGCCCGATTTGACGAAGTGGATAGAAATGCAGTGTCCGCTCCATTTGGCTCTGGTTGTTCCACGATTGTGCAGTATCCCTGCCTTGAAAAGGACTCAGAGCATCCTAAAGCAATAATTGGCATGTTCGACCCTTCGGCAAGACCCTTTGTTCCACCGGATGTGATAACGCTGTCGGTGCCTATTGGCAAGTTCACCAGCATGGTTGACAACATGGAGGAGAGTTTCCTGATTACAAACACGTGGAGTAGAATCAAGAAGAGAATCGACTCTGCTTAACATTATCTGGCGGCAGCGGAGGGATTGGAGCTATCAAACCTCCATTGGCCCCAGTCTTTCATTCAACCAACCTTTTAAAGGCTCTTCTACCGGAATTGTTTTCAAGGAATTCCGCAAATCTTCGATACCCTCGTAGCGGCAGGTTATTAGATTATTTAATGCCTGAGGCTGGTATTCGATAGGATATTCTTGGTGCAGATGGAGTGGATAGTTAACGGTCTCCGGGAGTTCCAGTAATTCCCGTCTCTTAAACATACTTAGAACAACGCCTGATAGCACCGTCTGATGCATGAATACCATATAAAGAACGTCCTCCTTGAAGAACGGCCGAAAATCAGGATGTTGATATAGCTCCCTGAAATGGTCAAGCCATTTCTCCAGTAAAAGTTGCTCTGGTCTTACCACAAGCAGTCCGGCATTAAAGTGCGCCCTTATTGTGTTGTCCCTGGTACAGGTCTCCATAGGAAACGCCTTGCCTTCCTCAATGCCGCAGTACTGATATATCAGTGACCAGAAATCATCCGGAGGTTTGCCATAGACTGAGCTAATCTTGGTATGATGTACCGGTCTGTAGGCAAAATTAATACCTTCTTCGAGTAGAAAGTCCGATGGTGGGCTGACTATCAGCGTGTCCTCATTCGTCCAGACCAATATTTCAGTTTCATCGTGTACCTGCTGCTCTGCTCTGGCTGCTGCATAAACTACTGAAGCGAGCGGGAACCGTACGGCTCCCTCGTCCATATCAAAAGGTAATAGGCGTACATCCAGTAAGCTAAGCTGTTCTCTTGCTTTATCGGGTAAAGGCTCTCCCTTTTCAGGGACAAGTATGATACAGAGAGAATCACCGAGTTCGCCACCGAACGTTCGTAGGCTATCAAACAGCATGATGGCCCGTGTGAGGTTATTCCGAGTTGCCATGGTTGCAAAAGTAATTCTACTCATTTCTAAGTCACCCCATCTTATTGAAGGCTATCTCGAAGTCTGGTGTTATGCTATAATTTTGTGGTAGTGTGGGGAAATAAAAAGTGGCAGCGGGGGGATTCGAACCCACGACCAAAGGCTTATGAGGTCTCACACCCGCTACGGTTGCTTAACTCCTTAAGCGTAACGTAAATCGCCGAGTTAAGCAAATTCAGTAAGTCGTACATTTCCCAAGTAAAGCATGGCCGTCGGTCTCCTTCCAAGAAGCTTCTCCATTTCCTAGGGAATCACCGTTGCCGAAAGCAGACTGAGCACGAGTATTTCACACTTTTTCTTCAGTCGCGAAGGGCGATGGAAGTAACGTCGGGAACCGAGCAATTCTACCGCATAAAGCTCGGTCGCTTTCTAATAGAGCGAAATCCATGATAGGACAGGATATTCGGGCTAAATCTGCCAAACAGGTTGAAGCTGCTGAAAATCAATTAGCCCGCTCTCAGCTATGTTTTCTATCTCGATTCCCGCCTCAACGGCTGCCGCCACTGGATTAAGACCACCGAGTTGAACGATACCAAACCGATTTAAAGTCACTGGAACACGACAAATCGACTCGCTGGTATTGCCCAGAGCATAGACCCCACCGATGCCGGCTTCCTTGAGCAAAGCGATTTTCTCCTCGACGATTTCTTTCGCCGGTGCTGGCAGAGTACGGAACACACCTAATACCTTACCATTCCCTGTCCTTGCAACTTCATTAACGCTCGTCATGTTGCCACGTATGAATTGTTCAGAGGGGTCGAGGGATGTACCCTGATAGTCAATTATGGCTACAAAGCGCCGTGGTTTTGAATTTCTAACCTCGAGCAATCCTCCAAACCTGTATTCTGTAGGCACACCTGCCTTCAGAAGTACCCCATATATCACCACGCTGCAGACGGTAGCCAGGCCGATTTTCCCACTGGGCACGATTACCGAACCAAGCCTTTCTCCTTCAGACGCGGTGGCCACTAAGTCGCTGACACAAATTCCGGCCTTGAATGCATCCCTCATGGCTGATAATGCCTTTTTGAAATTATTCTTGTCAATTAAGGAGGTGTTTACAGATAACAGGCCGGTTCTCTTTTGTGGGTCGAATGTGGTTTGGAAAGCTAACATCTCGAGCTTATCACGCACAAAACCAAGCTGCTCCGGTGCCAGTGCGTCCTTAACCTCTTGCCGCCCTTCTGGAGTAATCATTCTGCCATCCCGACCGCCCGGCTGGGTAAAACCACGCTCATCTGTTATTCTCAGGTGATATCTGATTGCTCTCTCACTCAGGAAAACTCCCTCCTGCTCCAGTTTACGGGCAATAGTAATTGACCCGAGTGGCTCAGAGGACTCACTCAAGACCTTAAGAATGGCTATTATCTTTATCTCTGTTTCGGAGCTAGAACCTTGTACCAACAGAAGCTTCCTTGTTTCTTTGGATAATCTTCAGGTTATTATAGCATGCCTGTTACGAAAGTTGTGAGTAGCACGTCGAATTCCACCTACTGCCTCAATCAATGTATCTGATAATATTCGGAGGGGAGGATCAGCTCTCTTGCATTTCCTTCACGTCGTCGTGGTAACTTTGCAGCGACCTGACATCTGATTTACCCTCACGGTAAGCTATTATTCCCTTGGAGGCTGCCATGGCGGCTGCTAGCGTGGTGATATATGGCACCTTGTACTTTATAGCAGCCTTTCGGATGTACGAGTCATCATGTGCACTTAGTTTCCCCGCCGGCGTGTTTATTACTAGCTGAACTTCCCTGTTGCTTATGGCATCCGTGATATTAGGCCTACCCTCATGCTCCTTCAGTATCGGTTCTGAGGCTATGCCCAGGCTAGTTAGAAAAGCATGGGTGCCAGCCGTAGCCTTAATCTTGAACCCCAGGTCAGCAAACTGACTGGCTACCTTGCCTGCTGCTTGCCGGTCACGTTCCGAGACAGTGATAAGCACAGTGCCCTCAGTCGGGAGAATTGAAACTGCCTCCTGCGCTTTCCAGAATGCCAGACCAAAGGAATCGGCCATCCCCAGAACTTCGCCCGTGGACTTCATCTCCGGTCTGAGCAGCGGGTCGACTTCGGGAAACATGTGAAACGGAAAAACTGCCTCTTTAACTCCGAAGTAGGGAATCCTTCGTGACTTGAGGTCAAGCTCAGCTAGCTTCCTGCCCAGCATAACCTGAGTTGCCAGATGTACCATGGGAATATCACACACCTTAGAGACGATGGGTACGGTGCGTGATGCCCGGGGATTGGCCTCCAGAACATACACAACGTCTTTAGCTATAGCATATTGGACATTCATCAGGCCGACAACATGAAGTTTGCGGGCGATTCTCTTCGTGTAATCATGAATTGTGGTGAGATGCTTAGCTGGTATGCTTGCGGACGGAATCACACAGGCTGAATCGCCGGAATGGACACCAGCAAATTCGATATGCTCCATGACTGCCGGCACAAAAGTATCATTCCCGTCGGAAATGGCATCCGCCTCGGCCTCGATAGCATTCTCCAGAAACTTATCAATCAAGATCGGCCGGTCGGGCGTTACCACGACGGCTGCACTCACATACCTTATTAGTTCTTCTTCGTCATGTACTATCTCCATACCGCGTCCGCCAAGGACGTATGACGGGCGAACTATAAGTGGGTAGCCGATGCGCTCCGCTAAAACCAGGGCCTCTTTAAGGCTACTAGCAGTACCCGATTCTGGCATGGGGATGCTGCATTTCTTCATTATCTGGCTGAACCGGCCCCGGTCAGAGGCAATGTCTATCGAGTTGACCGATGTGCCCAGTATGGAAACGCCAGCTTTCTCAAGTTCCGCCGCGATATTAAGTGGTGTCTGACCGCCAAATTGAACGATTACGCCGACGGGGTTCTCCTCTTCGTAGATACTCAAAACGTCTTCAACCGTCACCGGTTCGAAATATAGCTTATCCGAGGTGTCAAAGTCGGTGGAGACTGTTTCCGGGTTACAGTTAATCATTATCGTCTCATACCCCTCGTCCCGCAGGGCAAACGCGGCATGGACACAACAATAATCGAACTCTATTCCTTGGCCAATGCGAATAGGCCCACTGCCGATGACTATGGCTTTCTTCCTCTTATCAGGCTGTGCCTCATCCTCCTGCTCGTAGGCGCTATAGTAGTACGGCGTGGCAGCATCAAATTCGGCGGCGCAGGTATCAACAATCTTATAGACAGGTTGAATATTCCAAATACGACGTAACAGTCTTATATGCTCGTAAGGTTCACCTAATAGGACTCCTATTTGCTCGTCAGAAAAGCCGAGCCGCTTTATCTGCCACAAGAATTCGGGGGTTAGTGGCTGAGTTAGGAATTGTTTCTCCATACCGACAATATTTTGCATCCTATCTATAAACCACCGGTCAATCGTGGTGTGCTCGCTTATTGCCTGCACACTTATTCCCCTTCTTAAGGCAGCCATTATGGCCCACAGTCTCAGTTCGTTGGGCTGTAGGGGATAGGAATTGATATCGGTTGATGATTTCCACTTGGGGTCTTCCCAAAGGAGCGTTCTCCTGCCGAATTCCAGAGAACGTACTGCCTTCTGCAGAGCAGCTTCGAAACAGCGGTCAATGGCCATTACTTCGCCGGTGGCTTTCATCTGGGTGCCAATAGAGCGGTCACTGGAGGTAAATTTATCAAAAGTCCATCGGGGAATCTTGACCACCACATAATCGAGCGCCGGCTCAAAGGAGGCCATTGTTTTTCCCGTTACCTGGTTTGGGATTTGATCCAGTCTCTTACCCACGGCTATTTTAGCCGCAACACGGGCAATAGGGTAACCAGTGGCCTTGCTGGCCAGGGCTGAGCTACGGCTTACCCGGGGATTGACCTCAATCACATAATATTTTTCGCTCTTGGGGTCAAGGGCGAACTGGACATTACAGCCACCTTCGATGCCCAGCGCCCGGATAATCTTAAGGCTCGACGTTCGCAGCATCTGGTATTCCTTGTTGTTCAGCGTCTGGCTGGGAGCAACGACTATGCTATCGCCGGTATGAACTCCCATCGGGTCAAGGTTCTCCATATTGCAGACGGTGATGCAGTTGTCAGCACTGTCCCGCATCACCTCATACTCAATCTCTTTCCAGCCTGCTACGGATTCCTCAAGCAGCACCTGATGTATGGGGCTGGCTGCCAATCCTCTACTAACGGCTATCTCCAGTTCCTCCCAGCTGCAAGCCATGCCTCCGCCGGTTCCACCCAGAGTGTAAGCCGGACGGATTATCAAGGGTAGGCCAATATTACTGGCAACCTCCCTGGCCGCTCCTAAACTGTTCACGGCGGCGCTCGCCGGTACCGGCTCACCGATATCAATCAGCATCCGCTTGAACAGCTCACGGTCCTCGGCGTTTCTTATCGTTTGAATTGGTGTCCCTAGACTTCTGACATTGTATTTGTTAAGAATACCAGTGTCAGCTAAGGCTACAGCCAGGTTAAGGCCAGTCTGTCCGCCCAGCGTAGGTAACAATCCATCGGGACGCTCTCGCTCAATGATGCGGGCCAGTACATCCACGGTCAGCGGCTCAATATAGACGATGTCGGCAATGTCCTCGTCAGTCATGATGGTGGCGGGATTTGAGTTCACCAGCACTGAGGTAATGCCTTCTTCACGCATTGCCCGGCACGCCTGAGTACCAGCATAGTCAAACTCCGCTGCCTGTCCGATGATGATAGGCCCAGAACCGATTATTAAGACCTTAGAGGGCTTCAAACAATAACTCCTACATTCATTTCGCCTCCTTTACCATCTCAATAAATTTGTCGAAGAGATAGGTATTGTCCCAGGGACCTGGTGAAGCCTCGGAGTGATACTGGATGGCGAATATGGGTAACTCCCTGTGCTTTAGGCCTTCTACTGTATTGTCATTCATGTTTATGTGAGTGATTTCCAGGTCTTCTCCGAGAGTATCTGGGTCAACGGCGTAACCATGATTTTGCGCCGTGATATGGATTCTGCCGGTAGCCAGTTCACGGACAGGGTGATTACCACCGCGGTGGCCAAACTTGAGCTTGAAATGGCAGCCACCGAAGGCACGGTGAATGAGCTGTTGGCCGAAGCAGATGCCTATTATCGGCTTTTTACCGACGAGCTGCTTGACGGTGTCAATGACGTAGTTTACCTTCGGTATGTCGGGGTCGCCGGGGCCCGGCGAGAGGAGAATACCATCTGGCTCTAGAGAGAGGATTTCTCCAGCAGACATAGTACAGGGCACAACGGTGACGCTACACTCCAGGCGGTTCAGGATGCGAAGGATGTTATATTTCAGACCACAGTCCAGCACAACTATGTTGTATAGTGGCGCCGAGTCCTCCGGCTGCCACTGATAGGAGGTTGGAGTAGTCACCTGCTTGACGAAATCGATGGAGCCATAGCTGGGCACTTTCTTTAATTCTTCCAGAGCCTGTTGCGGAGACTTGCTGCTGGTTATCATGCCCATCATCACACCACTCGAGCGAAGTCGGCGAGTTATTGCGCGGGTATCCACCCCATGGATTCCGGGGATGCCACTTTCGGCCAGATGCTGGTGAATTGTCTTCTGACTCAGATAGTGGCTGGGCTCAAGACACACCTCTCTAACAACAAACCCCCTGACCTGTATTTTGGCCGACTCAATATCCTGCTCATTGATACCGTAGTTGCCGATAAGGGGATAAGTGGGAACCAGAATCTGCCCAGCATAGGAGGGGTCAGTCAGCATCTCCTGGTAACCAGTCATGGCAGTGCAGAATACTACCTCGCCGAAGGTATCAACCTCCGCACCAAAGGTGAATCCGTGATGGACCGAGCCATCTTCTAAGGCTAAAAATGCCTTTTTACTCATATTTGTCTTCGCGACCCTGTTATTTTCTCCATTCTAAGCTACCTATTCCGTGGCCAATTTGTCACCATCCCTCGAATCTGTTGGTGATAGGCAACCTTCTGTCCCTACCAAAGGCTCGAGGGGTTATCTTCACGCCTGGTGGCGACTGCCGGCGTTTGTACTCACTCTTGTCTACCAATCGGGCCGCACGCTTGACTGCCTTTTCATCGACTCCCATACCAATAATCTGTTCGACACTTTTGTCTTCCTCAACATATGCAGTTAATACCGGGTCGAGTAGCTCGTACGGTGGTAGGGAGTCAATATCCCTTTGGTCGGACCTTAACTCGGCTGACGGAGGCTTATCTATGATTGTACGTGGTATTAGTTCTGACTCAGCCAGCGAGTTTCGGTACCTGGCTAATTCGTAAGCCATTGTCTTCGGTACATCTTTTATCACGGCAAAACCACCGGCCATGTCTCCGTATAAGGTGGTATAGCCCGTAGCCATTTCGCTTTTGTTACCCGTTGTAAGAACCAGCCAACCAAACTTGTTTGATAGTGCCATCAGGATATTGCCCCTGATTCTAGCTTGAATATTCTCTTCAGCCACATTAGGCTCTGTGCCTTTAAAATGCTCGGCCAGTGTATCCAGATATGCCTGAAACACTTTCTCAATAGGAATAGTCATTAGCCTTATGCCCAGATTCTTAGCCAAAAGTTCAGCATCTGATACGCTGCCGGGAGAAGAGTATCTTGAAGGCATGGCCACCCCGACCACGTTTACGCTCCCTAAGGCATAAACGGCGATAGCGGCTACCACGCTGGAGTCTATTCCTCCGGAAAGACCTATCAGCACTTTCTCAAAATCATTCTTGAGGATATAGTCACGAGTTCCCAGCACCAAAGCATCATAGACCTCGCCCGGAAAGCCCTGCACCTCAACTTGTCTGGGCGGTAGCGACGGTTTTTCAGTGTTAAATGGCGCTTCGGATATCACTATTTTGGGGGCACTACGCCATCCTTGCTCTTCGTGGAGGAGTAGCTCTTTCTTCCATCTAGAATCATGGAGGCGCGCCCGAAAGACGGATTCGACATCAAGGTCAGCTACTATTAGGTCTTCCTCGAACTGTTTGCCTCTGGCTATCAACTGTCCTTTCTCATCCAGTACAATGCTATTTCCGTCGAAAACTAGCTCATCTTGCCCACCTACTAGGTTGCAGAGGGCAAAAGCGGCCACGTTGTCTGCAGCACGTGTCGCTACCATTCTTTCCCTAAAGCTTCCCTTACCGAAGTGGTATGGTGAGGCACTTATGTTGACTATAACCTCGGCCCCAGAGTAAGCCTGGGTGGTAGCTGGCCCCGCCTCGTACCAGATATCTTCGCAGATGCTGACGCCGACACTAATGCCAGCGATGCCATAGACAGGGCATTTGCTCCCCGCTCGGAAGTAGCGATTCTCGTCAAAGACACCATAATTGGGCAGGTATATCTTGTGATAGATGCCAGCTAGCTTGCCATCGTGGATTATAGCTGCAGCATTGTAGATGTCTTCTTTAGCGTCGACAAAGCCAACCACGATAGTAAGTCCTGGGGAGGCTTCGACTACCTTATCTAACGACCGCAGATTCTCGGCAATAAAGCGTGGCTTGAACAGGAGGTCCTCAGGTGGATAACCGCAGATAGCGAGTTCAGGGAACGCAAGCAGGTCTATGTGCAAAGTCCTGGCTTCGTCCATAGCTTTTAGTATTTTTTGCCTGTTGCCGGCAAAATCACCCACGGTAGTATTGATTTGCGCCATCCCAATTCGCAACCGACGCGTGTTAGCCCACTGCGACATAGCAACCTCTCATTACTCACAGTATTGGTAAGTATCTCTTAAGCTCATATTCGGTCACCTGGGTTCGGTAGTGGTCCCACTCTATTTTCTTGTTCTGGATGAAAGCTGAGAAAACATGCTCACCTAGAGCCTTTCGCACCAGCACGCTTTTCTCTGTTAGTAGTATGGCTTCCAACAGGCTGGCAGGTAAGGTACCTATTCCTCTCTTCCGCCTCTCGTCTTCAGTCATCTCATATACATTTTCTTCGATTGGCTCGGGTACGTCATATTCCTTTTCGATACCTTCCAGTCCGGCGGCCAGCATCACACTGAAAGCCAAGTAAGGATTGCAGGCGGGGTCAGGAGACCTGAACTCAACGCGGGTCGCCTTTTCCCTTCCAGGCCGGTACTCCGGGACTCGGACTAAATCAGAACGGTTACGCCGTGCCCAGGAGAGATAAACCGGTGCCTCGTAGCCGGGAACCAGACGTTTGTAAGAGTTAATCCACTGATTGGTCACAGCAGTAAGTTCAGGAGCATGTTTGAGTAGGCCGGCTATATAGTACCTGGCCATCTGGGATAGGTGATATTCGTCATTCTTGTCGAAGAAAGCATTACTTTCTCCTTTGAAAAGTGACTGGTGTACGTGCATACCGCTGCCGTTTATGCCGAAAACCGGCTTGGGCATAAAAGTAGCATAGACGCCGTACTTCAAGGCTACTTCTTTGACCACTAAGCGGTATGTCATCACATTATCGGCCATAGTCAGGGCATCAGTGTACCTCATGTCTATTTCATGCTGGCTGGTAGCAACCTCATGGTGGGAATATTCGACGCCAATACCCAACTCTTCCAGTGCTAGCACTGTTTCCTTCCTCATATCGGTGGCTGCATCACGCGGAGTCAGGTCGAAATAGCCTCCCTGGTCTAATGGCTCAGTCCCCCCCGAGTTCTGGAAATAGAAGTATTCCAGTTCTGGCCCCACATAGAAGGTGCAGCCTAAATCAGCTGTCCGCTTCAAATTCTTTTTCAAGACATATCTGGGGTCACCTTCAAAAGGTTCACCGCCGGGCTTCAAGATATCGCAGAACATTCGGGCTACCGCGCGGTGTTCGCGGGGTTGCCAGGGTAGCAACTGAAAGGTGTCGGGGTCAGGCAGAGCTACCATATCGCTTTCATCGATGCGGGCAAACCCTTCTATTGACGAACCATCAAAACCCATTCCCTCCTCTAAAGCCCCTTCCAGTTCCTCCACCGTGATGGCAAAACTCTTGAGCATACCCAGGATATCGGTGAACCACAGCCTGATAAACTTAACATCATGCTCCTCAGCCATCTTTAGAACGTAATCCTTAGCTTCTTCTCTGCTTCTGTTAATCATTATTGCCTCCAATTCGCGATTATTCGTTTGGTCGGAATATTACTGTTCATCATCAATTTCTTATCTGCATGTTTACCCCTGCAACTTGCCTAGATTGCGTTTTCGTCCCTATCGCCGGTCCTGACGCGCACCACGTTCTCCACTGGCAGGACAAAAATCTTGCCATCGCCTATCTCTCCTGTTCGGGCATTCCGAACAATGGCGTTCACTGCCGCGGGCACATCTTCGTCGAGTAACACCAGCTCGATCTTGAGCTTGGGTAGCAAATCTACACGATATTCTCCAACCCGCCATTGAAGTGGAATTCCTTTTTGTCTACCCCGGCCGCTTACCTCGCTGACGGTCATGCCGAAATAGCTGTTCACTTCAAGAGCCCTTTTAACAGCTTCCAGTCGTTCTTCTCGAATAATGGCCTCTATCTTCTTCATCGGAGTAGCCCTCCGTAGGCCCTTTCCCCGTGCTGTGAGAGATCCAGCCCGACCACTTCCTCCACTTGCCCAACTCTCAGTCCGACAGTAATATCAACCAGTTTACCCAGAATCAAGGTAATTACGAAGGAAAAAGCACCAACCGCAACGACGCCGAGTAATTGCTTTAAGAACTGTGCTCCATTACCTGCGAGCAAACCGTCGGCTCCGCCAGAGTTGACTGCCAGAGTGGCGAAGATGCCGGTCGCCAGCATTCCCAGGATACCCCCAACGCCATGTACTGCGAACACATCAAGCGAGTCGTCGAAGCTGAGTTTTGTCTTTAACAAGAGCATGATGTAGTAGCAGACAATAGCCGCTACAATACCTATCGGGATAGCCGCCAGAGGCGTCACGAAACCGGCAGCGGGAGTTATAGTAGCCAACCCGGCAATAGCCCCGGTTACAGTACCGAGAACACTAGGTCTACGGTAGAGCCAGCTAATCACCATCCAAGTAAAGGCAGCCGCGGCAGCCGCCGTATTGGTCGTAACAAAAGCACTGGCGGCTAAGCCATCGGAGGTTAAGGAACTACCGGCATTAAAGCCAAACCAGCCGAACCAGAGTAGACCAGCACCGAGTACTACCATGGGGATGTTGTTAGGTTCCATGGGCTGTTCAGGAAAGCCCCTGCGATGGCCTAAAAGCATGACCAAAGCTAAGGCTGAGACTCCAGCGTTGATGTGGACGACGGCACCACCGGCAAAGTCAAGAACACCAAGGTTAGCCAGCCAGCCGCCGTCACCCCAGACCCAGTGGGCTACAGGGCAGTAGACCAACGTCATCCATAGAGTTGAAAAGATGAGTAGAGCACCGAATTTGATGCGCTCGACTACGGCACCAGTAATCAGGGCTACGGTGATGATAGCGAACATACCCTGAAATACCATAAAAGCCAGGTGAGGCACTGTGCTGGCATAGATTGATGACGGCTCCTGCCCCACTCCCGTAAGACCAACAAAATTGAGCCCTCCTATAAAACCACCCTTGTCAGAACCAAAGCCCAGGCTGTAACCATAAAGTACCCAGAGTATCCCAATCAGACCCAGTGCGGCAAAGCTCATCATGATTGTGGAGAGCAGGTTTTTACGGCGGTCCATCCCGCCATAAAATAGTGCCAGGCCTGGTGTCATTAACATCACCAGCGCTGATGAGATAAGAATCCAAGCAGTGTCACCAGAACTAACGGGCATCAATAACCTCCTTTTTCTTTCAGCCTAGCCCGTTATTGTTTCCGAAATATTTCCGGGATGTTAAATCTGTGTTACATGGGATTGATGCATCAGCCTAGCTATAAATCTGAACCTTCTCTAGAAAAACCGCCTTTCCATCTGCCGATGGCAGTGGCATCAATGTCAGAGCCGAAGAAATCATAGAATATCCGAAAATAGTACAGATCTTCTTTAGAGGAAATGTTAATTTCCTGTAGCCGTTGCCTTTCCCGTTCGAATTCAGCATCTGAGATTTCATCCTCAACCATGTCAGTTATCAACTCTTCAGAGCCACAGCCAGCGGCAAACTCCATCTTCGGTCTCCAGATTATCTCGTCAGGAAGGTAACGGGTGAAAGCCTGTCTTAGCAGCCACTTTTCGATCCGTTTACTCTTCCCTGCTAGTTTGAGTCTCGGGTCGATGGACATGGCATATTCGACGAAGCCAATATCAAGAAAGGGTACTCTCCCTTCTATCGAATGGGCCATGGTGGCCCGGTCAACCCTCTGTAAGTTCATGTTGTGCAGCCCGGTAAGAATCCTGACAGACTCTTGGTACACATCTTGCTTATCACTAAACCGCTTAAAGTAGTGATACCCGGCAAATACCTCATCCGACCCTTCCCCAGTGAGGATAACCTTTACATACTCTCTGGCCAATCGAGAAACAAAGTAACAGGGGATAGCGCTTCTTACCAGCGCCGGGTCAAAGGACTCCAGGTGGTAGATAACATCAGGTAGCGCCTCAAGGACGTCACTCATAGTGTAGACATATTCGTGGTGATTTGTACCCAGAAACTGAGCGACCTTCCTGGCATATATCAAATCCTGTGATTCTGTCTCCAGACCAACGGAGAACGTGTCGAGGTGGTCGAAGTTACGTTTTGATACCGCACAGATAAGACTGCTATCAAGGCCACCGCTGAGAAAGCAACCTACAGGGACATCAGACATCCAGCGTTTTTCCACGGCTCCATACAGCTTATCGTGTAGCTTCTGACTTATTTCACTGACATTACTCTGCCACTCAGGGATTACTGGCAGGCGGTAGTACTGGGTCAGTCCTTGGCTGGGGGAGTAGTAATAACCGGCGGGGAATTCCTGAATATTACCCGCAATTCCCTGCAACGCCTTAATCTCAGAGGCGAAGAGGAGGCAGCTATTCTCCTGACTGTAATAGAGGGGCTTTATCCCTAAAGGGTCTCTGGCAACTAGAATATCTTTGCCGTCATAAACTACGAAAGCAAACATCCCATCTAGCTTCAAGACCGATTGAGTTCCCTCTTCCTCGAAGAGGTGAAGAATTGCCTCAGTGTCTGAGTTGGTTCGAAAACAGTGTTCCTGGTGAAGCGCTTTTCTCAGGTCCAGATGGTTATATATCTCGCCGTTGCAGATAACACATTTCTCCCCATCTTCAGAGAATATTGGCTGCCTGCCTCCAGCGACATCCACTATGGAAAGTCTGGTTTGGCCCAAAGTAATGTGTCCATTAGCAAAGGTGCCTCTGTCATCCGGTCCTCGATGGGATAGCCGATTTAGCATGGTATCCAAGTGTGGTACCCCAAGCTGGGAATTATGACCGAATATGGCAACAATGCCACACACAGACCTATGCCTCCTTTATGAACCTGTAGCCAATGTTTCTTACCGTCTCAATGTATGTATGTTTCGAGTCCTCAATCTTGCTTCTAAGTCTCCTTACATGGACATCTACCGTCCGGTCACCGCCGTAGTAATCATAGCCCCAGACCTTATTGAGCAGGGCTTCACGAGTATAGACGCGCCCTCTGTTGCTTGCCAGGAATTTGAGTAACTCATATTCTTTAAAGGTCAGCTGTACCACCTTACTTCCCACAGTTACCCCGCACTTAGCGAGGTCTATTACAAGACCATCACTTTTTATTAGCTCAGTGCTGGCCGCGCCCTCGGCCTTATGATTTAGAAGTCGTTTTATTCTCAACACCAGTTCCCTGTCATCGTAAGGACTGGCGAGAAAATCATCGGCAATGTTAAGCTGTCCATCAATGCTATCCAGCATCTCTCCCGGAACCAGAGCCATAACTGGTGTACGCTTTTTCTGTTTCATGCTCTTAACCAGTTCCTGTATTCTGGAATTGGCCAGATGCCCATCCATTTCCGCTAGGATTAAATCCGGAGACTGAGCCGCAATCTGCTCTAATAATCCATTACCATGACGAACAATAGAGCAAGCAAAGCCACTTCGGATGAGTCCCGAAATCAGCCCTGTTAGTTCCATGCTTTCTTGAGCCATTATTAGCAGGTTTGGCATTGCCTATCTCCGCTCAATCAATATGCGTAGAGCCTTCCATAGGGTCGGAGCCAGCGAGGGTAGAGCTCGAGGAACTCCTGATCCAGTATTTCATCTGGTTGGTAGTTAAAGTGTTCGGCAAACTCATCAACATACTGCTTCAGGATGTGGCGCTCCTCTTCATCCAGGTCGGTAACACCGACTTCTTTACCAAGCTGGTAATTCTCGACATTTCCCCTCAGGTAGATGACGCCGCCATGCATTCCGGTACCAATAAATCTGGATTTATGATGTTCACCTTCGGCTAGATTCAGACCCAGCAGAATTAAGATGCCTCCGGCCATGTATTCGCCAAGAAAGTCCTGTGCGGTTCCGCCGATGACGAGCACGGGCTTCTTGTCCTGGTACTCCTTCATATGGATACCTGCCCGGTAGCCGACATCGTCTCGGACAAAAATTTTCCCGCCTCTGGCCGATAGCCCAACGATATCTCCAGCGTGACCATGTATGATTATCTCACCGCTATCCATCGTGTTACCGCAGCCATCTTGGGCATTGCCATGCACAATAATCCTTGGTCCGTTCATAAACGCTCCCAAGTCATTACCAGGAGTTCCAAATATCTCGAGCTCCACCGGCTTATCCAGGTCGGTGCCGATATACCGCTGCCCATGGATATTGTGGAGCTCTATTTTTTTGGTGCCATTCGAGACAACGCCTCTCAGCTTGGCATTGAGTTCTCGATAGTAAATTCCGGCAGCATCTATTTTCGCTGTCGAGTTTCTCCATCTCCCCATTTTCAGCTCCCCGCCATCCTTACTCCCAAGATATCGAGCTCGGTATCAGTCAACCCAACGCCTCTTAAATGCAGGCGATTCCCCCTCAAACTCTCTAGAGCGTTAACTCCAAGCCCACCCAGTATGTCCTTGAGTTCAATGCTCCAACCTCGAAGCAGGTTGGTCAGTCTGCGGGCACCAATGTCTGGGTTAACCCTCTTAGTCAGGCGAAGGTCAGTGGTGCAAATGCCCCAAGCGCATTTCCCTGTATGACACTGCTGGCAGACATGACAGCCTAGGGCAATGAGAGCTGCTGTCCCGATATAGACGGCATCAGCACCGAGGGCGATTGCCTTAGCCACGTCACCGCTATTCCTTATGCCTCCTGAGACGACGACAGAGGCCTGGTTGCGTATTCCCTCCTGCCTCAGTCGGCTATCTACCGAGGCCAAGGCCATCTCAATGGGAATGCCAACATTGTCGCGGATAATCTTGGGAGCAGCGCCTGTAGACCCCCTTAGTCCATCTAGAACAATAATGTCGGCGCCGGCTCTCACCATGCCACTGGCAATAGCAGCCGAGTTATGAACAGCGGCGATTTTAACCGATATCGGCTTGCTGTAGTTTGTTGCCTCTTTTAAAGCGTAGATAAGCTGTGCCAGGTCTTCAATTGAGTAAATATCGTGCTGTGGAGCCGGTGACAGTGCATCAGTTCCTTGGGGAATCATCCGCGTTAGCGATACCTCGCTGCTCACCTTCTCCCCTGGGAGGTGTCCACCAATTCCAGGCTTTGCTCCTTGCCCAATCTTGATTTCGATTACTCTAGCTACGTCCAGATATTCAGCATGGACACCGAAGCGCCCTGAAGCTACTTGGACAATAGTATTGTTTCCATACTTATATAACTTGGAGTGGAGCCCTCCCTCACCAGTGTTCCAAAGAGTGCCCATCTCGGTGGCAGCTCTAGCCAGAGATTCATGTACGTTAAGACTGACCGCACCATAAGACATGGCAGCAAACATTACCGGGACTTCCAGACTTACCTGAGGAGCTAATTCTGTCTTCAAAGTGGACGATTCCGAGTCGAGTTCTATCCGATCAGGTTTTCGCCCCAGATATGTGGTGAGCTCCATTGGCTCGCGTAGTGGGTCAATAGACGGGTTGGTTACCTGACTGGCGTTGAGAACCAGATGGTCCCAGTAGATGCGCTGGCCTTTATCATTGCCCATGCCCGTGAGGAGTACCCCGCCAGTTTCCGCCTGCTTAACGATATCTTCAATCACCTCGGGGCGCCAATTGTAGTTGTCTCTGTAGTCGAGGTGGTTTTGTCTGATAGTTAGCGCTCGGGTTGGGCAGAAGAGAACACAGCGGAGACAGCCAATGCAGTTCTCATCATGACTTCTCACCTCATCGTCTTCGACATCATAGTAGTGAGTGTCGAAAGTGCACTGATTGACACATACCTGACACTGGATACAGCGTTCAGGGTCTCGTTGTACTAGAAATTTGGGTGTCAGATAGGTCTTCACTGCCTTTTCTCCTAGACCCTTATTGAGATTCCCCGTTTTAACACTTCTTCCTCTCCGCCAGCATTATTTACAACTCGACCGTTTCTCACATCAAGGCAGGGAATAACTCTTTTCGTCAGCATTTCATACCTTCTCCCCGGCAGCCACGGGTTGTGGCTGGGTCGGTGCCCGCAACGTACCCACGACGGGTTCACCGCCCACAGGAATCCAGGTCTTATCCAGCTCAGGGCATATAAGACGAATGGCCGACTCTTCTGATGAAAGGTAGAGCATGCTACCCTTTTCTCCAACCGTGAGTGGCCGTAACCTTATGCGGTCGGTCAGTCCGATCATCTCACCATGATGAGCAATGATTACTGTGAACGGACCGTTTAAGAGTAGACTGGCATACACCTGCCGCAGAGTCAGCATGAGCTTCTGTTCTTCTGGCGACATGCGCTCAATGTCACTCCAAAAAGGTGGTGCCAGTATCTTGGCCACTATCTCTATCGGCAGGTTATGCTTGCGCATCAGCAGGTCAACAGCGTATGCTACCACCTCAGTATCAGTCTGCATCGTGCAGTGATAACCGAATTGCCCCAGGTAACGCTGGTTTATTCCATATGAAGAAATTTCACCATTATGAACAACTGTCCAGTCTAGGATACAAAACGGGTGGGCCCCGCCCCACCAGCCCGGGGTATTGGTAGGGAAACGGCCATGTGCTGTCCAAAGGTAGCCCTCATATTGCTCCAGGCAGAAGTAATCAGCTATCTCCTCAGGATAACCAACACCCTTGAACACAGCCATATCCTTACCACTGGAGAAGACGAAGCTATCGCGCAATCCGGTATTTATGGTCATCACCCTGTCCACAACGTAGTCATCCTCAGATTCTTGTTCAGGCTTACGGTGATCCACCTCAAGGAAGTAGCGCCACACCAATGGTGGATTGGCAATCATTGGTGTTTGCCTTGTGGGCACCTCTTCTTTTTCAATGATGTTGAAGTTTGCCTTTAGCAAAGCCTCTGTCTCTTGCTTACCCTCAGGGCTAAGGTACATTACGTGAAGGGCGTAGAGGTCAGCATAATCGGGATATAGACCATAGATAGCGAATCCCCCACCCAGCCCGTTACCACGGTCATGCATGTTGACAATTGCCCTGATAACACCGTCTCCAGAAAACCTCTTGCCTGAGGCATCCATGGCCCCGAATATGGAGCAGGCATCAATGACCTTATCATCGTTGTAAGGGTTGTTCACGTGTTTAATATCTTTCATAATCGTTACCTCCCAGACACCAATCCCAAATCTCCAATAGCCATCTTTTCAGGCTGCTTATCTGAGGTTGCCAGGGAAGGTGTTACTGGCGAAGTATGTTCCAGCAGTGGTCGCCAGATTTCCTCAGGGAGAGAGATAAGGCCGAAATCGTCAGCGATGAGAGCTTGCTTAAAGGTATCGACGTTTACTCTGTTTTTCATGAGATTGTATATAATGCCCGATTTCTCAATGTCGCCGCTAAAAATCACGCCCACTATTAGTCCGTTTTTAAGAACAACCTTTTTATAGACATGACCATGTTTCTCACTAATTACCTCGTAGCTGTCATCAGGTGGAGTCAATATGCCCGCTGAAACAATAGCCAGTCCAAAATATTTCATAGCATTCATTGATGTTCCGCCCTGATATTCAGTCGGCAGCCCAGCCATGTTGAAGCCGGCGATTCTGCCCCCTATGTAGGCATTAGGCCAGATTGGGGTAAGCCGGTTCTCGTCGTAGATAAAGTCGTAGGCCTCGGCTACGTCCCCGCAGGCATAGACGTCAGGGCTGGATGTGGCCATATGGTGGTCAACTAATATACCACGGTCTATCCTTATCCCGGTTTCTGAAACTATCTTGGTGCGTGGCTGCACACCGACAGCTACGATCACCATCTCGCAGGGTATCGGTCGGTCGTTATCAAGGGCTATACCAGTAGCCCTACCAGGTAAGAAGCTAGTAATCCTACTCACGATATGACCGTTGATGATTTCAACCCCCAGCTCATTCAAAGATGCCTCCACGAGAAATGATGCTTCTTCGTCGAGGATGGTGTTCAAAATTCGTTCCTTCATCTCGACGATAGTGACTTTAACCCCTCTCTTCACCAGTGCCTCAGTAGCACTTATCCCGATGAGACCACCGCCAATGACCACAGCCCTTACCTCTGTATGATATTGGTTCAGGAACTTATAGATTGCCCTGGCATCATCACGCGTGGTGAAGGTGAAGACTCCTTTCAGACCAATACCTTCTATATTAGGTACAATGGGTGAACTACCAGTAGCCAGCAACAGCTTCTCCCAGATTATGCTTCTACCGTCGTCGAGCTTAACGTTATGTTTGTCTATATTAAGACCCGTTACTTCCTGGCCCAGAATAGCCTGAATATTTTTCTCTTTGTAGAAATCAGCCGGTCGAAACATCATTCTCTGCAGAGGGCGCCCTTCGACTAGATACTGTGATATCAATGGACGCGAGTAGGCGTGGTAAGGCTCGCTGGAAACGATGGCTATTGCCCCGGCCCTGTCCACCTCACGGATAGCTTCCGCTGCCCCAATACCTCCAGCGGAGTTTCCGATAATCAGGTATTTAACTCTCTCTGCCTTTGTCATTATTTACCTGCCCAATCCGCCTATGGACTACTAAGCCTTACACCTAAAGTAACGTTGCTAGAGGTGTCGTAGAACCTAAGGCTGAGCTCACTACTCTTATCAAGAGCCTTCGCCACACTGCTATGGTTGCCAGCACTGTAGCCAACTATGACAATGATGTCGTGTTTTCTAGGTCTAGTTCTTGACTGTGACCTCCACCACATTTTGCCGGGCAATGGCCTTTATCGTGCCATTCGCTTTAAAATAGACGTGCATTAGTCCCATTACTTCGTATTGCCCATTCTCAAGCTTCTGCGTATCCCAGGTAACCGGAAAGTTCTCGCGCATATCGTCGGATTCACCAATCTTGATCCAGGTTGTTGAGTCTTTCTTCCTGTAATACCATGGATTACTCACCCTTGCGATGGGGCTTGAGAATCCCAGCTCACTCAATTCCTGACGTAATAGGTCGTCATCAAATTCCTCTCGCAACCGAACATTACCAGAATAGGTGGTTATTACTGACGAAGGAATAATATAGTGCGGTCCCCAATCGTATGACACGATAAGCCTCCTTTTGTTTGATTTAGTCAATCGACCCTATACTCATTGAATCATGGCAATTACCTTACCTTCTGTGCTATGACTCTCATCTTGCACCTCCACATATATCAATGCCTCATTAGGGCAATTGGCAACACAGGCTGGAACATCTTCTCCTTGACAGAGGTCGCATTTCAGCACCTTCTTTTCTGCTGTGTCCCGACTTATTGCACCGATCGGGCAAACCAACAGACAAGTCCAGCAACCGATGCACCTCTCCTCATCTACTTTAACCAGTCCTGTTTTACTATCGCGTGTGAGGGCGCCAGAGAGGCAGGCGTAAACACATGGGGCTTCATCACAATGCTGGCAGCGAACGGAGAAAGATACCGCTTCCTTTTCCTCCACCCTCAGTCTGGGTGAAGGGCGCATCGACTCCCTTTTGAAAGCCTTAATCAGGTCTGTTGACCGAGAGTGTTGTAGCTGACAATACAGCTCACACAGGTGACAGCCAATACACACCTCTTTTTTGATGTAGACCCTACCCATTCGAGTTACTCCTGCGGGACGGAATGCGGCAACCGATTGCCGTATGCCATATAATAATACAACTTTTCTAATTTGTCAATACCCCTTCTAGCAATATCTGTATTAGATTATCAACCATGATTGAACTGGACCAGTAATGTGATGGATACTGTTTGCCCGTTGTTGTATAATAAAACGGCAGGAGATGAGCTAAGAGGGGTAACCTTGCACGAGAGTTGCGGTGTTTTCGGAATTTACAGTCCTGGCGAGGATGTAGCTCGGCTCACGTACTTCGCTCTCTTTGCCCTACAGCATCGTGGTCAGGAAAGTGCCGGCATTGCTGTTGCTAACGGCAAGCGGATGCAGGTTGCCGGTGATATGGGACTTGTCTCGCAGGTATTTGATGAAGAGACCCTCAGCAGCCTCATCGGACATATTGCTATCGGCCATAATCGTTACTCTACCCGCGGTTCGAGCCGGGTATCCAACGTGCAACCTTTCATTGTTGGCCAAGGTAATAATGCTATTGCCATCGCCCATAACGGCAATATTATTAATGCTGAACACCTGCACGATGAACTCGTGCAGGCAGGCTATACCTTCCGTACGTCTACAGATACTGAAGTTATCGCCAACCTGATAATCTCCTCCTCGGAAAAAGACTGGTTGGGCAGGATTCGCTATGCTATGCACCGGTTGCAGGGGGCCTTTTCCCTCTGTCTTCTTACCAGAGACAGCCTGTTTGCTGTTCGTGACCCCTGGGGTATACGACCGGTCTGTCTAGGGACGATAGACGGGGGCTGGATTGTTGCTTCAGAAAGCTGTGCGCTTGACCATATCGGGGCAGACTTCATTCGCGAAATTGAGCCGGGCGAGATTATTCGCATCAGTGGGAGCGGACTTGCTAGCTGTCAAGAGCAGGTAGAGAGAAGAGCCCTGTGCATCTTTGAGTATATCTACTTTGCCCGGCCTGATAGTATCATCAACGGCAAGCTGCTTTATCCCGTAAGGCAGGCCATGGGTGCCCAGTTGGCTGAGGAACATCCGGTCGAGGCTGATATGGTGATGGGCGTTCCAGACTCGGCGACAGCCGCCGGAATCGGATATTCTCGTGCGACCGGCCTTCCATTCTGCGAAGGCCTGTTAAAGAACCGCTACGTAGGCCGTACCTTTATTGAACCTGACCAGCGTATAAGGGACCTTGGTGTCCGTTTGAAGTTCAACCCATTGCCTCGGATGCTGGAGGGTGTGCGGCTAGTGGTGGTTGACGATACTATTGTTCGTGGCACCACTACCCCGAAGGTCGTTAACCTGCTGAGGAAAGCTGGAGTCAAAGAGGTGCATATGCGTGTCTGCGCCCCACCGATTCGCTATCCCTGTTTCCTTGGAGTGGACATGGCTACCCGCCAAGAGCTTATAGCGGCATGTAATAGAGTTGAAGAAATCCGGAGCTTTATCGGAGTTGATTCCCTCGGATATCTGAGTGTTGAGGGGTTGCTCAAGGCAGTGGATATGCCCCGCGAATTGTTTTGTATGGCCTGTTTCACTGGTGAGTATCCGATGCCAGTACAGCTAGAAATGGATAAACTAGCACTGGAGATGTAGAGAATTGCTACGTAGGTGACAACCCCGGTTGACACTGAGAGTGCGGCAGGTTCGAGGCCTGCACGGCCTACCATTCCTTATAATCCTTATAAAAGGTGGAACTGATAGTCTTTCTTCTTCAGAGTTATCCGATGGCATTAGTAGTCTGTAATGTATCGTAATCGTCTTATACGAAACGACTATCTCGTTGACGAATGACTTCAGGAACCCGCACTTCTCTTCCTACATAAGTCTGAAGCCGAGGGACAAATAGCAGAAGTGTCCGGCAGTAAAGATATTAGGCGTGCCCAGCGGGTTGCCAAATCTGGCGAAAAAGGACTCACCTTCTCTGGAGGTGCTCTGTCCTAGGGTAATACACTCAGGGCCATAGTCTTTTATTACCTGCTTAAGTTTACTGACAATAGTATCAAGGGCCTCATCCCAGGAGATTCTCTGTCACTTGCCCTCACCCTTTTTGCCGGCCCGCTTGAGAGGGTACTTAACCCGGTCCGGATGGTACACCAGCTGGTGAAAGGCTAGACCCTTACTACACATGCTGCCGTGGTTGGTGGGGAAATCAGGGTCGCCTTCAATCTTGACAATTGTCCCGTCTCTGACATGGACCAGGACACCACAACCACCATGGCAACCACGGTAATTGCTTATAATTATTTGTTCTCGGCAGATTCACTCATGTTGAATATCTATTTATATATGCCGTACTCCTTAGTAAAGTCAACCATGGCCCTGACATTTTCCGGCTTGACATTATCAAAGAACGCACAGTTAGCCATGATATAACCACCACCCTTACCGCAATTATCAATCAGTTTCTTTGCGTATTCTTTTACCTGCTCTGGTGTACCTACAGTCAACAGGTCCATAGGCATGTTGCCGGCTACGCAGGCAACGTCACCCAGTATCTCCTTAGCTCTAATCATGTCAACGTCGTCAAACAACCAGGCTGTCTTACCTTTAGGCAAATCGCAGATAACCTCCAGCCGCGAGTTGGATCCTCCCTCAGCCCACATGAATGGTACGACTCCCTCATCAATCAGGCCTAGGAGAATCTTTCTAAGATACGGCCAGTAGAACTTCTTGTACTGCTCATCGGAGAGGAAACCATCAGCACCTTTATGTAGGGGTAAGAATATTAAGGGATTTGCGTTCATGTTTGCCTCGATTACCCCTTTCTGAATCCAGAATGGCGTCATTTTATCCATGGCTTCAATGAGCTTCTCAGGCTGCCGGTATATATCCGTCATTATCCCTCTCGTGCCTCTGAGGGTATCGCCGAGAATGTCATAAGGTGCTTTTGTATAGCCGCCCTGACCTGCGGGGAATCCTAATTCTGGTAACTCTTTCATGAAGGCACCAAAATACCCCATCCATTTCAGGGCTTCACTCCCGGCATCCAGAAGAGCCTTAAAAGCGGCCTGTACATCGGGAAGACCGTATTGGAAAAAGGTAATACCAGACCCGTACATTTCATTTATTGTGGTGAGGTTAGGGAGCTGCTTGAAGGGCTCCAGAGCGCCAAATATACGCGGTAGAACAGTGGTGGTGAAGAAATGCGATGGGTCCTGTAAAAAGGCATCATATTCATCCGCCATCATGTATTCGCCCTCGATACACTGGTAGGTGGATTCCGGCGCTACTCCATGACCGGGATACTTGTATAACTTGTAGTCAAGAATATCAAAGAACCTTCCGGGGCCGGGAGCCACACAACCAAAGTGTGCGTCTGGTTGAAAATCTACGTAGAATTTCTTCCAGGCATTGTTGGCTTTTTCGTAGTCATACATGACGTCAAGGGGAGTTAGTCCGGAGTAAAAAGCGGGGAAGAAGCTGGGAATCAGCATGACCGGCACCCTGTCCGGTAACTTCTTTAGTTGGATTGCATCTTTTATCCTGGTTGCCCTTTCTTTGTATAACTTCTCGGCTTCGGGGCTGACAAATTCCACTCCCTCCGGCGAAAGCCACTTTGCAAACCGTGCCTCCTGTTTTTCATCTGATGACATCTCTTCCCATTGCTTTTCCATATTATTACCTCCTGCACATTATCTGCTGAGGATTCTTACTCGGTACCAGTCCATTTCTTAGCAAGGGATACTCCAGCCATGGCATCTCTACCATAAGCATCAGCACCGGTATATTTCATTATCTCCTTTGTAATCTGACCGCCGCCAATCATTACCCTGACTTTGTCTCTAAGGTTGGCGTCCTTCATGGCCTGTATGGTCTGTTTCATCGAATCATAAGCCAGTGTCAGAAAACCGCTTAAGCCAACTATAGGGGCACCACTCTCTTTAATTGTGTCGATAAACTTCTGTGCCGGGACATCCACACCAAGGTCGTAAACCTCGAAACCGCTAACATCAAGCATAAAGACGACAATGTCTTTGCCAATGTCATGAATGTCTCCGGCAACCGTGCCTATGACGACCTTACCTAAGTGCTTAACCTCTCCAGCCTCAGCCAGCTTCGGCTTAACTATTTCGTTAATGCTCTTCAGTATTTCACCCGAGTATATCAAATCCGGGATGAAATACTCTCCATCTGCAAAACGTTTGCCCACGATCTCCATGGCACGCCTGCCATCGTCCAGAATACCGAGAGGGGCTTCACCAGCACTTAACCTTCTATTTACAATTTCTAGAGCCTCTTTTTCTTCTAAGTCAGCTAATGTCCCAATTAGGTCTTCAGCCATTTTCTTTTACCTCCTAACCTATGTATTGGTCTTTTCAATCAGTTAGTATTAGCGTTTCAACTTTATGCGTCATAATTCCTATTCGGTGCCCACTAATTCTCTCGACTTAAGACACATATTATATCACTAAATTAAAGTCCTAAATAGGCTTTCCTTACGTGGTCACTCTGAAGGAGGTTATCACAGATATCATCCAGAACAATATGGCCATTTTCAAGCACACAGGCCCGGTCAGCCGTTTCTAGGGTATGCCTGACATTCTGCTCAATCAGTAAAATCGTAATTCCCTGCTCACGCAGCGAATTTATAATACGGAAGACCTCCTCGACATATTTCGGTGCCAGGCCATATGACGGCTCATCGAGGATACACAGTTTCGGTCTTGACATCAGACCCCTCCCCATAGCCAGCATCTGGTGTTCACCGCCACTCAATGTTCTGGCCAACTGTTTCTCCCTTTCCTTCAGTACGGGAAATATCTCGTAAACCTGCTGCAGTGTTCCCCACCTGATCTTCCAGGCATGGGAAGAATAGGCACCCATCTCCAGGTTCTCACGCACCGTCATCTCATTGAAAATCCGGCCTCCCTCGGGTACATGAGAAATGCCCATTTCTACAATGATGTGGGGTGCTAAACCGTTAATTCTCTTACCGAGGAACTCTATATTACCTGAAGCTGGTGTTACTAAACCGGAGATTGTATTTAGCAATGTAGTTTTACCGGCGCCGTTTGAGCCGATCAGAGCAAAAATTTCTGACTCTTCGACTCTTAAGGATAGGTCAAATAGTGCCTGTGCTTTGCCATAAAAGGTATTGATATTATTGACTTCCAGCATTGGCCTATTCTCCCAGATACACCTCTACAACGGCTCTGTTATTGGCAATCTCCTGAGGTGTTCCTTCGGCAATCTTCTCACCGTGGTGGAGTACTATAATTCGGTCACATACGCCCATAATTGCTTTCATTACATGCTCAATTACAAAGACAGTAATGCCTCTATCCCGAATCTTGGTTACCAACTCCATAGCCTGGGCTACTTCAGTAGGATTCAAGCCTGCCATAAGCTCATCAAGCAGCAACAACTCCGGCTTGGTGGCCAGTGCCCTGGCTACCTCCACACGCTTCTGGTTAACCAGTGTCAGGTCTTTAGCAGGAGTCACCTTAGATGCTGATAAGCCAACAAACTCCAGTAGTTCCTCAGCCCCCTTGGCAGCATATGCCGACGGCGTCCCGGCTGGAATCCCGAATAAAGAACCGATATACACGTTGGTAAGAGCCGGCATATTACCGAAAATTTTAACCGATTGAAAGGTTCTGGCCAACCCCATCCGACATATCTGGTGGGGCTTGAGGCCGGTAATCTTTCTGCCTTTGAATTTTATTACCCCCTGTTTAGTGGTAAGGGCTGCTGATACCAGATTAAACAACGTAGTTTTGCCGGCACCATTGGGACCGATCAAACCTACAATTTCACCCGCATCCACATGAAAGTCGACATTCGATAGTGCGGCCAAGCCGCCGAAATGTTTACTGACGCCTTCACCTTCAAGTATCCGCATCCTGCCTCCTGAAACCCCTTATCCACAACCTTTGTATCAACCCCACCAGCCCGTTGGGCATATACAATATAGCCACAATAAGTATTATACCGAAAATAAGCATGTACAACTCGGGAAATTCGGTTCCTAACTCCTCCTTAAGGTAAGTAAAGGCGATTGCGCCTATCACCGGGCCTAAGAGCCGCCCCATACCGCCGAAGATGGCCATCAGGACTGGCATAAACGAATAGAGCGGATTAAAGGCGATGCCGGGGTCAATATATGTCCACCTCGTCGCTATTATTGCCCCGGATGCCCCTACGAATAGGGCGCTGACAGCGAAGGTGATGACCTTCACCAGGGTCACATTTATACCCATGTGGGCGGCAGCTTCTTCATTCTCACCAATGCTTTGTAAAGCCAATCCCCACTTGGAGCGTCGGATAAAGTAGGCAGTTAGCAGTGTTGCCACAAGAATGGAGAGCATAACCCAGAAGATAATGTCGTTTTCTACATAGACAACGAGCCTTCCCCGCCTGTCCTCCATATTGATCTCCCACCAGAGGGTAAGGTGCTTGATGAGCTCAACAAGGCCGAAGGTGAAGATAGCAAAGTATATGCCTCTAAGTCTGAGTGTGAGGGCACCTACCAGAAAGGCGACACAAGAACTGACCAGGGCGCCGATGCCGACAACAACCGCTATCGGCAATTTATCACCGAGTAAGGCCGAGGTGTAAATGCCAACCCCGAAGAAGGCTGCCGATGCCAGTGACATATAGCCGGTAGAGCCAGAAAAAATCACCCAACTTACCGTCAGGACGACAAACATAAAGATATTGAGCAGCCGTACGATGTTATAGCCCTGGTAGTGTAAGGGCAGAGTAGCCAGTGCGATAAGGATTACAGCCAGTAATCCCAGTTGAAAGGACCTGTTTAACACAATACTGGCAACACTATTCATTTCTCTACTTACCCAAAATACCAGTTGGTCTTACTAGCAGCAGGAGTATGAAGATGAAATAATAGGCAACTAGTGACAGGCTCGGGTCGATATAGAGCACTATGCTGCCGACCATGCCCAGTATGAGACCACCGATAAAACTACCGACAATACTGCCCATTCCGCCGAGGACGACCACTATGATGGCGATTATGGTATATTCCAGACCCATCGTGGTTCGAATAGGATAACACATACTCAGTAATGAGCCAGCCAGACCGGCCATCAAGGCACCAAGGCCAAAGCATAGAGCCAGCACCCGTTTGATGTTCACCCCCATCATTCCGGCGGTCTCGGGGTCCTGTGCAGCCGCCCTAATCGCTTTACCTAGGCGAGTACGGGCCAGAAACAGATAGAAGACCACGCATATTCCGGCAGCAAACAAGAGCATTGTCAAGCGGTTGGCAGCAAATCTGGCCCCAAAGATAGACACACCGGTATTTAGAAATGAGTACGCTTCTATATCAGTGCCCCAGGTGATAATGGCCAAATTCTGAATGATGAACATCAGCCCGAAAGTGGCTATAAGCGAACCACCCTCATAGGCAGCCGGCGATGCGGATGAAGTCCTTAGACGAGTGAATAATGTCCGGTGCAGAACAAAACCTACTACAAATATAGCGGGGCCGACAATAGCCAGAGAGGCCAGCGGATTGAGTCCCCAGAAAGTATACATTGCCCAGGTGAGAAAAGCCCCGACCATGATAAACTCGCCGTGAGATATGTTCAGCACCCGGGCA
Source organism: Dehalococcoidia bacterium (assembly GCA_011170375.1). GTDB lineage: Bacteria > Chloroflexota > Dehalococcoidia > Dehalococcoidales > Fen-1064 > W589. The sequence goes on along the minus strand of DUEV01000006.1, from coordinate 105,117 downwards.
ACGCCATACTGCAGGCTGAGCCCCACAGCAATCAGGGCATAGATGCCACCCAGTATCAACCCACCAATGAATATATTTAAGAACTCGACCATAAATATAAAACAGCTTTCGGGTTCCGGCAATCAAGATGTGGCAGGCTGCCTGAAAGAGGCACTGCAGACCTTCTGGTGAAAATAGCCACCTTTTTTGGTTGCTATCTGCACCATTTAGACAGCCTGCCCACTATTTATGATGATAATGCTGCTATATTCTTATATCTATTCTTCTGCTGGCCATGCCGGCTTGGGGATAACAGGTGGTGCGGTGCGATTCGCACCGGGGTCAACGACCTCAAATACGCCGTTTTGCCATTGGCCGACCTGCCCGGTGTAGCACTCTTCAGCCAGAAGTCCGCCACCCTCACCATCAGCTGTCATGTCAAACCAGGTAGGTCCCAGTATTGTATCGAATGTCGATGTTGCCATAACTTCCCTGATTACTGCCTGGTCAAGGGTCCCGGCTTCCTCGATAGCCTGTTCAAAGAACTGCAGTCCGGCGTAGTAAAGGTTGTGTCCCCACCAATCGAGTAAGCCCGGGTCATAGAGGGCAATGAATTTTTCGTAGAAGTCCTCAGACGCCGCCGAACTCTTCGTGTTCCAGGCGCCGTAACCCATTATTCCCTCTGCCGCAGGACCGAATACACCCGCGAAGAAGGCAAAATTGGCTCCAGGACCGGTCAGGAAGACGTCCGGGTTGTAATCAAGGGCAATTGCCGTACCAATAGCCAGGAAGTTCTCGTCGGGGTAGCAGAAAGAGAGGAAGGCTTCGGCACCAAGCGTCTTGGCTTGATTAATTATCGAAGATACATCCATAACCCCCAGCGGCACGCTCTTGGTCATGACGATATCGATACCAGCATTGGTTAACTCAATACCAGCTACACCGCTATATTCCACACCGTGGAGGTCTTCAAGGTACATTATCGCCGCTGTCTCTATACCAGCGTCGGAAAGAATATCGGCCAGGACCGGCATCTGGTAGTGGTCGGAGTAATTCAGGACACCGAAGTAGTAGGGTAAACTGGGCAGTAGTGGCGTGAGGGTGGTCCCGCCACCTTCAGCTCCCATTAATATATAGCCGTGCTTATTGGCTATTGGGGCAGCGGCAAAGAGGAAGGCGGTACTGGCAGGAGGTAAGATAAAGTCAACCTCATCCTCTAGGATTAGTCTCTCCAACATCGATGTCATTGTGCCCATATCGCTGCCGTCGTCATATATCTTGAGCTCTATCGGCAATCTCTTGCCGTACTCTTCGATATATAGCCCGCCTCTGGCATTAACCTCATCAACCCACATCTTGTAGATCGGCCCGAATGCCATTTCTTCATAGACAGCGAATGGGCCTGTGAGAGGTCTGGCCGCTCCGAAAACGATTACTTCTTTCTCCGGTTCTGCTTCGTCACAGCCTGCGGCAAAAAGCGGTGCTGCCAACGCCAGGACCATCGTGCAACTAACCATGAGAATTAATAATTTCCTTCTCACTGGTAGCCTCCTTTTAAACAGAGTGCTTAACCAAGGTCTCTTATCTTGTTTCTCACCTCCTTCTTGTTACTAATAAATCTTCTGATTCTAGCCTTCAAACAACTATAGTAAGAACGAGTCAGCGAAACTAGATCTGATTGAGAATTGGTATTTAAACACCCTCTTTTATAAGCTTCATAACTCTATCACGACATGTATAGAATTGCAATGTGTAGTTTTGAGATTGTTTAACCAATTCTATAATGTATTTGATATATTAATGTAGTATAATCGCTGGAGCGCAGGGCAGAAAACAAGGGGGCTAATTATGGTTGAAATCAAGAGGACAAAAGAGGAAATAATAAATAAAGCAGAGGAACTGGGAGTGGAATACGAGGCTAAATATAAGGGCTGCGGTCAGTGTACGTTTCTGGCTATAATCGATGCTCTGAGATGGGGGGGCTTGGAACTCATCCCAGAGGATATGGAAGATAGACTATTTTCTGGGATATGTGTTATGACCGCCGGTGTTGCCATGACTGGAGAGGGCACCTGTGGTGCTGTAAACAGCGCTGTCCTCGCAATTGGTCTGGCGTTGGGGATTTCGCGGGAATCCCAGGACGATCGCGTCATGCGTGATGGCTGTGTCACCATTAGGAACACTATTCTGGATAAATATTACAAGGAATATTCATCTATACTTTGTAAGGACGTGCAGAGAAAATTCTTTGGAAGAGCCTGGGATCTGACACGTGATGATATGAGTCAGGAGTTTCTAGGAATAACCGAAGGGTGCACGATCATGCAAACTGCTAGGTGGTCTACTGAGATTATATTAGATGAGTTTGAAAAAGGAAATCTTAACTTACCGGTATAGGATATGGCAAGCAGATATTGAAAGGGGGGAGATATGTCACCATTATTAAAGGACAAAGTGGCTATCATAACTGGAGCTGGCCGTGGTCTTGGTCGGGCGTTCGCTTTAAGGTATGCCGATGAAGGTGCCAGGTTATTTTTACCTGATATCAGTCTGCAAAGGGCTGAAGGTGTGGCTGATGAGATAAGGGCTAAGGGTGGAGAAGCCGTGGCTGTAGAGACTGACATCTCAGATGAAAACGCTACCACAAAGATGGCGGAAGAGGTTGTGCAGCACTATGGCAAGGTAGATATTCTCCTTAATAATGCTGCTATTTACTATGGAATAGAAGCCAAACCGTGGGATACTTGGACAGTGGAAGAATGGGACCGGATATTTGCAGTCAATGTGCGCGGAACTTGGTTGTGTTGTAAGGCAGTAGCACCACTAATGACAAAGCGGTCTAGTGGCAAGATTATCAACATCACTTCTGATATTATTAGATCGCCAGATTCCCAATACTTTTTAGCTTATGCCTTAAGTAAAGTGGCGGTTTATACGATGACTCATTCTTTGGCCGCAGCTCTGGGACCATCAGGCATTAATGTAAATGCTATTGCTCCCGGGTATACAGCGACGGAAGCTAGTTTAAGCCAGAGTGGGAGTGAGCAATTATTTGAGAGTGTTATCGCAGCACAATATATAAGACGGCGTGAAGAGCCAGCAGACATCGTTGGAACCGCGGTATTTTTGGCCTCACAAGAGTCTGATTTCATCACGGGTCAGCTCATCTTCATAAATGGCGGGCACCTTATGTTATAGATGTTGCACTAATTTTTTCACCCGGGCGAACAATCAAAGGGGCTAGTAAGGCCGTGATTATATGATGCTGTCTCACTGGCACCTGCCTAAATTGTCTTATTCTAAGGCCAGAGTTCCTGGGCCACATCTGCTAGGTCTAGTTCGAGAAGTTTCTTTTTACTCGGTTTTGCTGTCTTCAGGTCCCAGTCCATTGCGGCCAGATACTCTTTATCCAGTGTCTTTTCATCAATGGTTACCCCGGCGAGAGGGCCCTCTGTATGCGGCGGTTGGCCAAGCACCCTGTCGGGGACTTTGAACTCCATCGGGTTCAACCCTTCGCGGATATTGAAAGCCTGACGGATATTAGAAATTCTCTCACCGGTTCTGAGCAGCTCGTCATTAGTTATGTCCCAACCAGTAACCGCCCTCATGAACTCGGCTATGGGCTCAACATTAGGATAAGCCCAGTACACGAAAAGGCACATACCGGCACAAACTAGGGCATGGTGGAAGTTGCCACCTATCTTGCGTGCTTCTCCTCTTCCGGCAAACGATCCATGGTCGAATCGGGGTAGTAGTCCTTTGGGATGTTCTGGTCCCATTGACAATTCTGAGCCTACAAAGTGACGACCCGGAGTAGGGTCCAGTCTGTAGCCAGTTGCGTAGAAAAACGCTCCCTTCGGGTCATGTGCCGGTAGCTCCTGCCCTTGAATATGCATGGCGTATTTGTCGGCGCCCTTACCGATTTTCTCTGCCGCCACCTTCACTCCATCGGCTAACACAGCACCGAAACCCTCTCTCGTAGCTAGCTTTTCCGTCATAGCCACGATAGCTCTATGATTGCCCCACGTCATCTCAATACCGTCAGTGTCTGTCTTGGAAATAAGCCCGTTCTCAAAGCATTCAATAGCGAAGGCAATAGTAGCTCCAGTAGAAATGGTGTCGAGTCCATGGCGGTCGCAAATATCGTTTGCTTTAATTATCGATTCAAGGTTGTTATTAAGGCAATTGGTGCCAAACATAGCAATTGTCTCATACTCAGGTCTACGAGCGCCCGCCTTATATTTGTACTCTCCGGTTCCTGCCTTCATGTACCCTCCACATCCAATGGGGCACAGGTAACAGGCAAACCTCTTTGACCTGCGCTCAATCACAGCGTCGGCTCCAATAGGTTCAGAGTTAGGAAAGTCAATAACCCCCACCCCCCCCCAGTTCTTAACTGGTGAATCACCATCCTGAACGCCTGGGACGGTGAGGAACGGCGTGCCTATTGGCTTTAACCAGACAATATGCCCTCCCAGTTGACCGAGGTATTTTCTTCTCAGCTTCCTTGTCCTTTCTTCATCGGCAACAGGGACTTTCATGTTGCCCTTCACCACTACTGCTTTAAGCCTCTTTGAACCCATCACGGCGCCCAATCCCGAACGAGCGGCGGTTCTACTCCTGCTCACAACTGCGGAGATTAGAGAGAGGTTCTCTCCTGATTGGCCAATACAGGCTACTTCTATATTCTTGCCCAATTCAGATTTAAGTATGTCTTGGGTTTGGTAAGTATCCTTCCCCCACAGGCGAGTAGCGTCTTTCAGCTCAGCCTTGCCATTATTAATAAAGAGATATACCGGCTTTTCAGATGTGCCAGCAAAGAACACCGCGTCATAGCCAGCGAACTTCATACCAGAACCGAAATAACCACCTGAATTGGCATCACCCCAACCTCCCGTCAGAGGTGATTTTCCCACCACCGTGTGTCTCGTACCTGAGAGTGCTGCAGTACCAGTAAATGGACCAGTAAGAATGCCGAAGGTATTATCTGGGCCTAGCGGATCGACACCAGCCTTTTGTCGGCTGAAGAGTATCCTAACGCCAATGCCATAACCTCCAATGAATTGGCGACAAAACTTGTCATCGAGTGGCTCATCTCTTAGCTCATTTTTGGAAAGATCCACCATCAGCATCTTTCCCATATAGCCTCTTGCCATAATTCACCCTCCTTGTCTTGCTTGTCAGTAACCGTAAATTAGGGTTGCCTCAATCAGCTAATAATTACTGACACAAGCTGTAACGGTAATATTACGCTTCTACCTAATGATATTCAAGCATTCGTTAGAGTCCGGAATATATCTTGGTGCCTTTAACGCACTTTTAGGCGGCCTGAGAAATGCGCTACCTGTCGAGAGAAAAGGGATGTAATTAATTCCCTAAAATACAAAACCTCATTTTAAAATGGTGGGTGTAAAGATGTAAGGCAGCCTTAAAAACTGATTACGGTCTCCAATTCTGGAAAGAGGAGATAATCTAGCTAGGATTTCAAATATAACGCTAGCGATTATTGTCCTATGCTGAAATCAAACGAAAAAGTCTTGAGTCTAACTGCCTGACAGGGATTGATAACTTAGCTATTTCTTGAAATTTCACATTATGACTAATTGTTAGGGAAAGGTGAAAGGACTAGAGATTAAGGATAAATAGATCTATGCGGCATACCGTAAGTATTCTACCAAGAATCCGAGCGTGGTCTAGCATGAGTAGTACGTAAACTTCAACTCAACAAGTTATTGGTCTATGCGACTTGCTATCACACCGAAGTAGAAAAACGATTTTTCTAACATTACTGCATGATATTATTTATGAGTTTACCGTGTATAAAGTAAACATCTATTCTCAGAGACAATGATTTAAATAGTCAGACGGTGAATTTTTCCGGGTGACTGTCGATGATGCAAGTTATCGGTAGAAGCCTGTAAAATCTTGAACATACAGATACCTGGTTATCACTTCCGTTGTGTTCGCTTCTCGTTCAACCAGCCAGCGATATGCTATAATCAGGCGGGAACATCAGGAAACAAAAGCTGGCAGCGGAGGGATTCGAACCCACGACCAAAGGCTTATGAGTCCTCTGCTCTACCAACTGAGCTACGCTGCCGTGCAGGTCAAATATAACATAGTGCGAACCTGTCCGTCAATCTACAGATTGACATAATTCCACTGTTTACTATCGGTCAATATGGAGGAAAAAGGCTTGACAAAGCGCCCCCGTCTCCTGGTGGTGGATATCGACGGCACGCTGATAAACCAGGCTGGTGTCATTTCTGATACGGACAGGCAGGCACTGGCCAGTGCCAGACAGGCAGGCGTCCATGTTGCCCTGTCAACCGGCCGGGTGACCCAGGCCTGTCAGAAGACTCTTGAGTTACTTTCGCTCGATGGATATCATGTCTTCTTTGACGGTGCCCTGGTGGCTGACGTTCACGGTGATATAGAGGTCTACGTGGAGCCGGTATTACCGGAACTGGTGAAGGAAATGGGCGAGTTCGCTTATCAGCAGGAAATGAGGATTGAACTCTTTTCCTCTACCCATTTGTACGTCAAGCAGGAGGACTGGGGGACTGAGATACGCCGCAAGTTCTTCGGGCTTGAGCCGACCGTCACGGACTTAAGCCAGGTGTGGCTGCAGGAGCGTATTATCAAGGGGACACTGGTGATGCGCTCGGCGGAAGAGAAGGCGCAGGCCCGTCTTTTCTGCCGTCACTTCGAGGGCCGCCTCAACTTCACGTGGACAAAGACACCGGTCTATCCCGATGTAGACCTGGTGAATATTATCAGCCTGAAGGTATCCAAGGGAAAGGCCTTGGAGGAGCTGGCGGCGTTTCTGGGGATACCGCTGTCTCAGGTCGTGGCTATCGGCGATGGTACCAATGACATCTCGTTGTTGACAGCGGCCGGGCTGGGGATTGCCGTTGCTAATGCTCCTGATGAGTTGAAAGCCGTAGCCGACCATATTGTTCCTGATGTTGAGCACAGTGGTGTGGCGACTGCCGTTGAGAGGTACGTACTCTAGGAGGGGGATTATCATGGAACTGAAGGGAAGCAAAACTGAGGAAGTACTGTTGAAAGCCTTTTCGGCGGAGGTGGGCGTCAGTGCCCGCTACCGCTATTTTGCCGATGCTGCCAGGCAGGCCGGTCTGGAGCAGATTGCCGACCTGTTTGCTGCCACAGCGATGAATGAGGCGGAACATGCCCGGCACGAGTTCGAGTTTCTCGGTGGTGCCGGTGACGTTGCGGAGAACCTTGAGCGGGCAATCGGAGGTGAGCATCTCGAGGCAACCCGTTTCTACCCCGAGGCGGCCGAGACCGCTGAGGCGGAGGGCTTTACCGAGATTGCCGATTTCTTCCGCCGGATGAGCAAGGTCGAGGCGAGACATGAGGCGAACTATCAAAAGCTACGCGAGGGGTTTGAGAAGGGCGGGGAGTTCGAGGGCAGGACGGTGAGCCATTCGGCGGTCGAGATGGCACAGGTGATGTTGCCCAATCAGGCGAATCCGGCCGGTTTTGTCCACGGCGGCGAGCTAATGAAGCTGATGGACAATGCCGCTGGTGTCGTGGCAGCCCGGCACTGCCGTACCAATATCGTCACCGGCCGAGTGGACGACATTATCTTCCGCACCCCGGTCCGGGTCGGCAGCCTGGTAATTGTCCGCGGGCGGCTCACCTTCACCAGTCGTTCCTCAATGGAGGTGCAGGTCCGGATTGAGATGGAAGACCTCCTTGCTGGACAAAGGGTCGAGGCGTTGACTGCCTATGTTGTTATGGTAGCCCTCGATGTCGAGGGCAGGCCGACCGAGGTACCCCCGCTGATAATCGCCACCGAGGAGGAGGAAAGGCTCTTCAGTGAGGGCGAGGTAAGGTATCAGGCTAGGAAGGCCTCTGCTGCTGGTGCCGGGCAGTAGTTACTTCCGGGTGACAAGGTACATAAAGATTGCCCCGCAGGCGGCGACGTTCAGGGATTCCGCCTTTTCACGGACAATTGGGAGCCTAAGCTGGTAGTCGGAAACGGCCAGCGTCTCTTTGGAAAGTCCGGCCGCCTCATTGCCCAGTGCCAGCAGTAACAGTCTCCGCTTATTAAATACCGACGTGTCTTCCTTGCCGTCGAGGTCGGCGGCCAGCACTAAATAGCCCCGCTTCTTAAGGGCTTTGACCATCTCTAGGTACTCATCTGTCCTTCTCAGCCAGATTGACAGTATGCTACCGGCGGAAGCCTGCACGCACTTCGGCGAAAAGGGGTCGGCGCACTTTTCGGTGAGGATAACTCCGGAGAAACCGAGGGCGGCGGCGGTGCGGATGAGCGTGCCGACGTTTCCCGGGTCTTGGATGTCCTCCAGCAGGAGGAGCCTTCTACCGGGGTCGAGGGGCAGGTTATCGGTATATGTCAGCCACGGTGGCCGGACAACCGCCAGCAGTCCCTGGGGGGTCTGTGCTTGGGAGATGCTGCGGAACTGGCTTTCGGTAACAGTCCGGTGTGGGTAGCGGGGATATGGGGTGGCTATCCCTTCCACCGTGACGATTTCAAGTACCTCCTCAGGCAGGCTTTCTGCGACCTGCCTCACCGCCCGCTCCCCCTCGACGATAAAGGCATCTGCCTCCAGCCGACCCTTCCGGGCGGCCAGCTTCCGGTACCATTTCAGTGGTTTTGGTGGTGATTCTTGAGGCATATTAACTACCCCCTACTAAGAAGACTCTTCCACGAGGGATGTCTTCTCATCAGGTCTTATCAGCTTTCCTGCCCCAGAAAGCTTTCATCCTCTTCAAGGTAGTGGACCCAGACATTGCGGGACATCAGACACTCATCAGTCTCCACCATCTTCTGGAGTATCTCGTGCCTCAGTCTCCGTGCTGCCGTATCCTCGTAGTCCACTTTCAGGATGATATCCAGCGTTTCCAGAGCGAGCTGTAACTCGCCTTGGCGCATCAACTCCTCAGCTCTGTGCAGAATGGCCTGGTCGTTGTCAATCAGCTGGCGCGCCACCCCGGCAACCTCCCGCTTGGGTCGTGGTAGCAGCCCGGATGGCGAGAAGTCAAAGTAGCCGCAGTAACGCCGCCAGATATTGTAGATGGCAAACTCCCGCCGGGAGTAGACCTGCTTCAGATACGGGCTATCGGCCAGGTGAGGCGGGAGCTGAATTTCTTCAATCATCTGTTCCAGGTTGTGGCCATCATTGGCTGCTCGGACAACGGAGCTCTCCAGGTAGTTAAACAGCTCGATATTCACGCTCAGGACTTCGTTGATTTCCTTATTATCGGTCAGAATGCAGTCACCGCCTATAGCGAATTCGGGCTTAAGGGCAAGAGCCTTTTCCAGCGCTATAGCCCACTCGCGGGCATAGCGCATCACCTTGAAAGGGTTGCCCAGGTTGGGAAAGGAAGCCTCGAGCAAGTCACCGAGGAAGATGGCTTTTAGCTGCGGTACCCAGATGACAGTGAAGTCATCGGTCTCGCCCTTGGCGTGGAACAGTTCGAAGGTCTTTCCTCCCAGTTCAAAACGGTACTCCTGGTGGTATGTATCGGTAGGATAGACCGGCGGGAAGCGCCGCCGCGGAGTACCGGCCGGAATATTGAAATGGAACTGGATGCTGTTGATACGCCGGATATAACCGGCGCTCACTTCATAGCGGCGTAACCGTTCCAGTGTGTTTTCGTGGGCGATGACCTTTGGTTCCTGGTCGAGAAAGGCAGCCGCCCCGCCAATGTGGTCGCCATGCGTGTGAGTATAGATGAGATACTTGACCGGCTGGCCGGCCTTGTCCAGCTCTTCCCTGAGCATGGTGCACACCCGGTAACTGCCCGGGTCGATTATGACGACACCGTCATCGGTGATTACCCAGCTCGTGTATTCCGTGTGGGCATCCTGTCGGACGACGCCGCACTGGACGGTATAGATGTCGCTGGTAATTTTCTGTTTATCCAGCTCCTGCGGAGCTAAGGGAATACCGGTTTTCCTCTCCAGCATCTCTCACCTCTTCAGGGGTCAGTGTTTTGGGGCATTGTGGTTTGCCCTTACACTGCGAGATATTAATCGAAGCTGGTCGATATACCAAAAAAGGGGGTGGGTGGGTGGGATATGAACTATCCCCTCCCGAAGAGTCGCTTCCACCAGGACCTCCGGCCCATCCCCTCAATGATAAAGGAGTGCTCGCAGCGGCCGCAGCGCCAGACCTTGTACTGCTGGTTGTAGTATGTCCGGGAGCTACCGCACCGGGGGCAGGTCGTTCTCACCTTGTCGGAGACGTCCTTGTCCTGCTTGTCCCAGTAGTCTTCGTACCAGCTCGGTCGTATCGGCATGCCGTCTCCTATAGCCTCCTACCATCGCTAAGCAAGTCGGACTGTAGTGCTGTGACGTGTCCTTCCAGGGCCTCGAGGGAATCGTGGTCGGTAACATCGATACGCAACGGGGTAATCGATATCATGTCGGACATGATTGCCCAGATGTCTGTTCCTTCCTCGATAACAGGCTTCAGACCCCCTACCTGATGAGGGAAGTCGGCTATGGTGGGTAGACTGGTCACCGAGATATTCGTAACGTCACTATCCCTGCTCCTGGGGATACTATAGTAGGAGCCGGCGGCAGCCCGGGTGGTGACCATACCCTTAATTTCTGACAGGGGGATATTGGGGATGTTTGTGTTGATGATAACGTCGGTCGGCATATTACCGCCCTCTACCCGGCGCGCCAGTGACTCGGCTACCATGGCGGCGACATCGAAGCGTAGCTCTTCGCCACGTTCTCTATAGGCCAGGGATACGGCTATCGATGGTATCCTGCGGAAGTAGCCCTGGAGCGTGGCCATGACGGTGCCGGAGTAGGGGATATCGCGGCCGGTATTGGCCCCGGCGTTAATCCCGGAGATGACCATATCGATGTGCCGTCCCTTGGCAAGCTGTCGTAGGCCGACGATCACACAGTCGCTCGGTGTGCCATCGACGGCATAGGCCTCGATACCAGATATTTTTGAGGGCACCTCATCGACTCTCATGCCACTGTGCAGGGAGACAGAAGTACCGGCACCACTTTTCTGCTCGGTGGGGGCAACGACCATGGTGTTACCCACCCGGCTCATCGCCTCGGCCAGTGCCCAGAGACCAGGGGCCTCGATACCGTCGTCATTGGTTACCAGGATGTTCATGGAAATTCCTCTCTCCTCTGCCGCTATGCTACTCCCACCCTTAGCAGACTGTCAAATTGCTAGATGTGCAGCTCGATGATGTCGCCGTCTTCCAGCACGTGGTCACGCTTCACCATGACGCCATCGTGCTTCCCCGAGCCCCAGAGACGGGCAAATTTCAGCTTAGCGCGGAAGTCCTTGTGCACGTCCTCGGCGGCGTCGGCCAGCGTGCTCCCTCGCTCCAAAATGATGGGGTCGTTCAGGTCTGGCTTTTGCCCCGGTGTCTTGGTGTAGACCCGGATAATGTCCAGTACCTCGAATACCTTGAGTCGCAGGTCTTCCAAACCGGTACCGTTTTTCGCTGAGATGCCCAGCACCGGCACCTGGCCCTTGTATTCATCCCGGAGGGCCTGTAGGTCTGCCTCGGCGGTACCGTTCTCTTCGGGCAGGTCTAGTTTGCTGCCGATGATGAGGGCCTTTTTCCATGTCCAGCCGGGCGCTTCTTCCTCCGACTTCTTTTCCCCGATGCCAATTTTCAACTCTTCCAGTTGCATGGAGATTTCCACCAGCTGGTCAAGTGGGGTATCGCTGAGGTCTACCATGATAATCAGGGCATCGGCCCTTCTCAGCATCGGCGGTACCCAGAATTGTGTCGAGCCGGACACCAGTGGCGGCATGTCGACCAATTGTATCTTGATGTTCTCGAACTCCATCATCCCCGGGGTGGCGTTCTGCGTGGTGAAAGGATAGTCGGCCACGGTGGGGGTGGCCTTGGTGATACCGTCCACAAGCTGGGACTTACCGGCATTGGGCAGTCCGACAATGACCACCTGAGCGGCCCCCTCTTTGGGGAGCACCATTGAGGCGCGCTGTGTGGCCGTTTTTCGCTCGGATGCCTGAGTCAGCTTGGCGATTTTTCTCCTGAGGTCGGCCTTAAGATGGTCGGTTCCCTTGTGCTTGGGCATGACCGCCAGCATCTCTTCCAAGGCGGCAATCTTGTCCTGGTTGGCTTTGGCCTCCCGGAACCTCTTCTCGGCCTCGAAATAGGCAGGCGTTAAGTTTGCTGGCATTTCTTCTCCAGCTTTAAAAGCCTTTGTCCGTCAATTTATATTGTATTTTACTATACTAAATGGAGTATCTGTTAACCCTCGTTTTAGAGAGAGCGGGACGTCTAAAAGAATTCGTCCAGTAGCATGTAGTACTCCATTTTATTGACGTCAGGTTCGGTAATTCCATATTCTTGGAGGAAAACCTGTTCGTAACCGGGGCCTATGTTATACCTTATGCTCCTTATTGCCAGAGCAATATCCTGATACCGGTCTGCGATGCCCGCTCTATGCAAATCGATAAACCCTGCAATCTCTTTTTGGTGAATCATGATATTCGGAAGGCAGTAGTCTCCGTGGGTGAAAACCAGGTCCTCATCCGCTGGCCTCAGGAGTAGGAGTTCCTCATACAGTTCTTCGGCCGTTTTTCCGTGCCTGATGTCAGCAAAATCCCATTCATGGACGAGCTTGTGTTTTACGTTAAACTCAGCGAGTGTAATTACTCTATCCAGTCTTCTTTCAAACGGGCATTCAGCAATAGGAACTCCGCGAATCATCCGAAGCCCCTTTGCGACAAGGATAACTAGGTTGGTGTTATTAATGCTGCCGATTAAGTTCGCGGCATCCGTTCCTGGAATCCCAGATATTAGCAGATATTCATTATCGTCATCCTCATCGAAAAATAACACGGTGGCTACAGGTAATTTGCCCGAAAGCCACTCCAGCACCTTCTTTTCTTCTAGTAGTTCTCTCTTTGGCCATTTCTGGTCTATCTTCAGGAACATGGTTGGCTGATGGCGATGCTGCAGACGATAGGTCTTTGCCGTGGACTTGCCAATCGTCACCTCACTCCAGGTATATCCGGTCGTAATGGCACTAAATGATTGAGGTAACTTTATTGGTACATTCATTGCAGTAATAAGGACAGGAGAGAGTAATTACAGATATTCTTTTATTTTCCTGGCCAGACTCATGGACATACCCTTTGCGGAAGCCAGTTCCTCCACGGAGGCCTCGCGGATGCCACGCACCGAGCCGAACTGTCGGAGCAGGGCACGTTTACGCCTCGGGCCGATGCCCGGTATGGCGTCCAGCGAGGAATCAAAGGTCTGTTTGCGGCGGACCTTGCGGTGATAGCCCACGGCGAAGCGGTGAGCCTCGTCGCGGAGGCGTTGCAGTAGTTGCAGGCCGGGGGAGGTCGCGGGGAGGACTATCGGCTCTTTCCGTTGCGGGATGAAGACCTCCTCGTTCTCCTTGGCCAGACTGGCGACAGGAACTGACTTAACACCGACCTCCTCAATTGCCGAAAGGGCGGCATTGAGCTGTCCCTTACCGCCGTCAATAAGGACGAGGTCGGGCATGACTGACCAGGTATCTGATTTTAAGGTCTCATTGTTCTTGCCACCGCTTCTCTTGAAACGTCGCTGGAGCACTTCCTGGAGCATGGCGTAATCGTCCGGCCCCTCGACGGTCTTGATGCGGAAGCGCCGGTAGAGGGAGGGCTTGGGCCTGCCCTGGTCGAAGACCACCATGCTGCCCACCGCCCCTTTTCCCTGAATGTTGGAGATGTCGTACCCCTCGAGGCGGGAGGGTGTGTGGGGGAGGCGTAGCTCCTTTTCCAACTCTTCCAGTGCGGCCGTCAGGGCTGCCGGGGCCGCCAGTTGCCTGAGCTTCATCTGCTGGAGGCCCTGTGCGGCATTTTCGGCGACGATATTGACCAGCCGCTTCTTGTTGCCCCGGCGCGGTACCCGGATACGTACTCGCCCTGCCCGTTTTCCCTGAAGCCATTCCTCGATGGCCGCCTGGTCTTCCAACGGATGCTGCAGTAACAGTAGTGGTGGAATATACGGGGCGGAGGAGTAGAACTGCTTCACGAAACTGGACATGATGTGAATGGGTTCTTCGGAACGGGTGCCCTGCATGGTAAAGCTCTCCCGGCCTATCAGCCGGCCACCCCGGACAAAGAAGACCTGGACACAGGCCTGGTTTCTATTCTGGGCGAAGGCGATAACGTCCTGTTCATCGCTGGTAACATCGGCGATTCTTTGTCCTTCTATCACGTTGTTTATCGCCTCGATTTGGTCTCTTATTATCGCAGCCTTCTCGAATTCGAGAGCCCTGGAGGCCTGCTGCATTTTTTTATCCAGCTCCCGGATGACCACCTCCTGCTTGCCCTCGAGGAAAAGGATGACCTGTCTGATGACATCGGCATATTCTTCTTTGTTTACAGCACCGATACATGGCCCGACACACTGGTTCATGTGGTATTCGAGACAGGCCCTGGAGTCGGTACCCGTGATAGGTTTAGAGCAGGAGCGGAAAGGGAAAATTCTCTTCAGCGCTTTGAGTGTCTGGCGTACCGATTTAGCGCTGGCGAAAGGCCCGAAGTAGCGTCCCCCGTCCTCTTCCAGGCGGCGGGTAAAATATGCCCTGGGCCATTCTTTATTAAGCGAAATCTTGAGGTACGGGAAGGTCTTGTCATCCTTGAGACGGACGTTGTAAGGGGGGTGGTGTTGCTTTATCAGGTTCAGTTCGAGGATGAGGGCTTCCTGGTCGAGGTTGGTAACATAGAAATCGATGTCGTGAGCCTTACCAACCATCTGCTGGAGCTTGTAGGGCAGGTTCTGCCCGGGGCTGAAATATGACCGTACCCGCTGGCTGAGGTCGGCGGCCTTGCCCACGTAAAGGATGTTCCCTTCGGTGTCCTTCATCAGGTAGACACCGGGGCTGGCAGGTAACTGCTTGAGCTGTTCGATTATCAGGCTGCTCGTCAAATCGGCCCCCTGATACTGTCCTCCCCCAAGCTTAACCCCTTATTTCGGTTTTTGGCAAGTTAATTTGTTCAGTAATAGCCCTCTGTTTGGTGGTGGTGGCCCCATCCCCAATCTATCTTTTCCCACCCGCCACCCTTAAGGAAAAAGAGGGCGTAGCCCTCTTAAACTCTCTTCTTAGTCTGTGGTAAATAGGGAGTATCTAACCTGATAGTGAGGTATGCCTATAAGGTGCGAAGGTACTTGCATAAGAAATTGTTCTCTCGCCGTTTTGGGGTGTTCAAGAGGGGTGAAACCCCTCTTTACGGGGGATACCAAGGGGGTGTCCCCCTTGGAAAGTGTTTGTAATCATTCTGTTTGTGAGAAAGGGCATATCCCCCTTGGGAGTATCCTCGGGGAGAACAGGATGCTAAGAAAAGGTGTTATGACCTTGCCTGCTTATTCGGAGTCCTTGCTCAGGCTAGCTAGGAATTGTGCGTTGTCTTTGGCCCGTCGCAGGCGGTCGAGGACACGTTCGGTGGCTTCAACGAAGTTGGTCGAGTCGGCTGAAATCATGGCCACCATGCGCCGCAGGAGCCAGACCTGCTTTAAGGTGTTCTCATCCAGGAGCAACTCCTCGCGTCGGGTGCCGCTTAGCTCGATGTCAATGGCGGGGTAGATGCGGCGTTGTGCCAGACGACGGTCAAGGTGTACTTCCATGTTGCCGGTGCCCTTGAACTCTTCGTAAATAAGGTCGTCCATCCGGCTGCCGGTATCAACCAGGCAGGTGGCCAGTATTGTCAGACTGCCACCCTCCTCGGTGTTTCGGGCAGCGCCGAAGAAGTGCTTGGCCGGGTACAGAGCGGCCGGGTCAATACCACCGGAAAGAGTGCGACCGCTTGAGGGCATTGCCAGGTTGTAGGAGCGGGTGAGGCGGGTGATACCATCAAGCAGAATAATCACGTCCCGTCCACTCTCTACCAGTCTTTTAGCCCGCTCCTGGGCTAGTTCAGCAACTCGGGTATGGTTCTCCACCGGTTCATCAAAGGTGGCGCTGATTACCTCGCCCTTGACCGAGCGTTTCATGTCGGTGACCTCTTCGGGACGCTCGCCGATGAGGCATACCATGATGTGAATATCGTCGTAGTTCGTGTTTACAGCGTTGGCGATTGACTTGAGTAGTATCGTTTTACCTGCCTTGGGTGGGGAAACAATCAACCCGCGTTGGCCACGGCCAATAGGGGCTATCATATTGAGCAGCCTTGTTGAAAGGTTATCATGTGGCACTTCGAGATTGACGAGCCTGTCAGGGAAGGTAGGGGTAAGTGAGTTGAAATACGGCCGGTTCTTGGCAAGCTCCGGATTGATGTCGTTGACTGCCTCTATCCGCAACAGACTGTAATACTTCTCACCGGCCCGGGCTGGTCGGCCTTGCCCGGCAACCATGTCGCCGACGCGCAGACCGAAACGCCGTATCTGGGACTGTGAAACATAGATATCGGATGAACTGGGCAGCAAGGAGCTCTGTCGGAGAAATCCGTAACCATCGTTCATTATCTCCAAGATACCGCTACAGAAGATATTACCCTGCTGCTCAGCCTCTGCCTGGAGGAGTCGCATGGTGAGGTCCTGCTTGCTGAGCTCAGAATAGTCGGATAGTTCCATCTCTTTGGCCAGCTCAATCAATTCTTCTATGCTTTTAGTTTCCAGTTGGCTAATGTCCATTCTCGTGGTCTCCCTTGTTGTTGATGCTGCCTGTCCCTCATCAGGGTTTTCTTGTGTTGTCATTATCCCGAAACCCTCCGCCAATCGCTGAGAAAGCGTTCGATGCCAACATCGGTCAACGGGTGCCGTATCATCTGCATCAATACGCTGTATGGTACCGTGGCAATATGGGCCCCCGCCTTGGCAGCCACTACGCAGTGCAAGGGGTGGCGGATGCTGGCGGCGATTACTTTGGTGTTAAACTCATAGTGATTGTAGATATCGACGATTTCTTTTACCAGTTGCATACCGTCATGGCCGACGTCATCCAGTCTGCCGACAAACGGGCTGACATAGGCAGCCCCGGCAAGGGCGGCCAGCAATGCCTGGTTTACTGAAAAACAGAGGGTCATGTTGATATCTACCTTTTCCTTGCTCAGGACGGATGTTGCCTTTAGCCCGGCGGCTGTGACCGGTATTTTGATAGTTACGTTAGGTGCCCAGGACGCCTTGACACGGGCTTCTTCAATCATGGAATCGGTATCTTCGGCCAGGACCTCTGCAGAGACAGACCCGCTGACGATGGAGCAGATGGTCTTGATAACCGTTTCATAATCGGCCGTTGCTTCCTTTGACACGAGGCTGGGGTTGGTGGTAACACCACTGATTATGCCCAGACTGGCTGCTTCCCGTATCTCGTCAATATTGGCTGTATCAAGGAAAATACGCATTTACGTTTCCACCTGTGTGTATTAGCTTATCCTTCTCTGTCCCGGCTGCTAGGACATTCGATTTAAGTATTATGTTGAAAGGGGCAGCGGTGGCTGAACGCCCTCTCGTAGCACGTCTTTGGCGATACCGATAAAATCACGAAACAGGGGGTGAGGTCGATTGGGCCGGGAACCGAACTCGGGATGGAACTGACAGCTGACCATCCATGGGTGGTCGGCCAGTTCGCAGATTTCTACCAGTCTATTGTCTGGTGACAGCCCGCTGAAGACCATTCCCTTTTCTTGTAGCGGGGCGCGAAAATTGTTGTTGAGCTCATAACGGTGCCGATGACGTTCTTGAATCAGGCACTGACCGTAAGCCCTGGCGGCAAGACTGTTGTCGACCAGTTGGCAGGGATAGTTGCCGAGCCGCATCGTCCCGCCCATTTTCTCCATATCCTGGTCAGGCATCAGGTCAATGACCGGGTAAGGGGTGGTTTCATCAAATTCCGTGGAGTTTGGCCTGTCCGAGTCGAAGACATAGCGAGCAAATTCAATCACCATGACCTGCATCCCCAGGCACAGCCCCAGGTAGGGGATATCATTAGTGCGTGCATATTTTGCGGCCTTTATCATACCTTCTATTCCCCTGACACCAAAACCACCGGGAATAATAATACCTTGGGCTGACCGCAAAGCCGTCTCAATGTTGTCCTCTTCCAGTTTCTCCGAATGGACCCAGGAAAGATTGAGGTCCCTGCTATGAAACAGGGCAGCATGGTGCAGTGCCTCGCGTACAGAAAAATAGGAATCCTGTAGCTCGACATATTTACCAACCAGAGCGATACTCACCGGTTCATGGGGCTTGTTGAGGCGACTGACCAGTTCCTGCCACTGACTCAGGTCGGCTGGCTGTGCTTTGATGCCCAGCTTATCAACGACCAGTTGCCCCAGTCCTTCTTCTTCGAGGTGGAGTGGTACTTCATATATGGTGGGAACTGTCGGCAGAGGGATGACGGCCTCCCGTTCGACATCGCAGAAGAGGGATATCTTGTCCCTGATTCCCTCCGGTATCGGCAGGTCGGCGCGACAGATGATGATGTCCGGCTGGATACCGATGCGCCGGAGCTCATTGACACTGTGTTGTGTCGGTTTCGTCTTTAGCTCCTTGGTAGAGTTGAGGTAAGGTAGCAGGGTGACATGCACATAGAGCACATTATCACGTCCGACATCATTTCTCATCTGTCGAATGGCTTCAAGGAAGGGCTGCCCTTCGATATCGCCAACGGTACCCCCAACCTCGATAATGACTACGTCTGCCTGGGACTGCTCCGCCAGCCGCATGAACTGCTCCTTGATAGCGCCGGTAACGTGGGGCACTACCTGAATGGTGCCACCTAGGAAATCGCCACGCCTTTCTTTGGCGATAACGGCACTATATATCTGTCCCGAGGTGACATTGGAGTCGGCGGCTGTGTTGATGTCAACAAACCGCTCGTAGTTACCCAGGTCAAGGTCGGTCTCGGCGCCGTCCTGGGTAACGAATACCTCACCATGCTGATAAGGTGACATCGTTCCCGGGTCAACATTAAGATAGGGGTCGAGCTTTTGTATAGTCACGGTAACTTGACGACTCTTTAAGAGAGTACCGATTGAAGCGACAGTGATGCCCTTGCCTACAGCACTAACTACACCACCAGTTACAAAGATGTACTTTGACATACAGGGAAATAAAATGTCGGGTAAAGAGGTATCCTTGCATTAGGAATATACGCGGGGCACGTGAAACCACAACAAGCTATCCTGATTATAAGAGGATAAATGTGAAATTGTCAAGTTTTTGTGTGTGATTAGCTTTTGCATTCGCTGTCAACACACTTCCCTGCGCTTAGGGCTACCATCCTATTTGTCTCGATTGACGGGTAGTGCTAGTATAGAAAACATGGAGCAGAAGCTAAGGCAGGTCCTCTCTCAAAGGCAGAAACTTAGTATTTCTGACCCCCGCCGGGTGTCCTCGGCGGTGCTGATACCAATATATCGCAAACAGGGTAGGCCCTATATTCTTTTCATCCAGAGGACTGACCGGGTGAAAGACCACAAGGGCCAGATATCCTTTCCGGGAGGCGCCTACGAAGAAGGGGACGAAGATCTGCTCCAGACCGCCCTTCGAGAATCTACTGAAGAGGTTGGGTTGATGGCTGAGGATGTCGAGGTACTTGGAGAGCTCGACGATTTCCGCACAATTGGGTCTAATTACGTAATATCACCTTTCATTGGCAGAATACCGTGGCCTTACCAGTTTAAGGTAGATGAGTGGGAGACCGAGGAGGTTATCGAAGTGCCTGTCTCAGCACTCCTTGACGAGCGCAATGTCCGGCAGGGTAAGGATATCCTCGAAGGTGAGGAGATTGACCAGTATTACTACCACTATCAGGACAAAGTAATCTGGGGAGCTACCGCCCGCATACTTAAGCAACTCCTTGGTATTCTGGCCGACATCCTTAAGGATGAGGAACCGTAGACATTAGTCTCTGGTCTCTGGACACCTTCCCCTTATAATACCGTCACACCTACAGCGCCAGATGACATATTGTGCTCTCAAGGATGTTCTTGCTATAATAGGGACGCTTTGCGGGGGTAGCAGACTGTTCAGGCTCGTCGCATGGAGACAGACGGTAGTCATGGAAGAAGAGGTCAAACAGCGTTGGTCTAAGAAGGAACTGGGGCTGGGTGCCCTGGCTATCTTGGCTACCGCCGGCCTATGCGTTGCCGCTGTCCTTTATAAAGATGAGCTGACGGACACCGAATACCTTGCCAAGTTTGGCCTGTTGGGTGTGCTGGTTGTCTCCTTTATCGCCGGCAGCACCTTCAGCGTCACTGCTATACCGGTTCCGTATTGGCTGCTGGTATTCACCCTGCCAGCTCTTATCATTGATGACTATGGGGTGCTGGCGCCGGTGTGGGTCGGCTTGCTTGCGGGCCTGGGTGCTACTGTGGGGCAGTTCATTACCTTCATGATCGGATATGGGGGCCGGACTTTTTCTGAGAGGATTACCAGCAAATTCAGCAGCCGCTTCTATGACCGTGGTATCATGTTTGCGGAGCGGCACGGCTCGCTGGCTGTCTTTATCATGTCCTTTGTACCTAATCCTATCCACCTCCCGATGACGATTGCTATCGCTGCCCTTCGTTATCCACCCCACAAGTTCTTGATTTTTTCTTTTCTAGGTACTGGCCTGAAAAGTCTGATAATTGCCTTCTGTGGTTATTGTGGGCTGAATTCCCTATTCTCGTGGGTAGGAGTGTGAAGATGGAGGAGGTGAGGTGGTGCAGGTAGTCCTGTATGTGGTCTTGGCGATACTGGCAGCCATAGGTATTTGGCAGCTTACTGTATGGATGATTGAGATTCAGGACAAGAACCGGAAGTATCAAGCGGCTGAGAACTATGCCCGAGAGAGGGCCAGGCTACTTCTGGTGGTTCCTGGTCCGTGGGGTATAAAGCCGGCCCGTCGTTGGTTCAACAAGCCGGCTCATGGTGGTGGTGACGTCTGCCTTGATATCGACGCCCGTGCGGTTTATGGGCATCCGTGCGCGGTGGTTGGCAGTGTTACCCGTGTCCCTTTTCCAGACAATACCTTCGGGGCGGCTTTTGTCAGCCACCTCCTGGAGCATATGGCGACCACTGAGGATGCCGTGCAGGCGCTGGATGAGCTTAACCGGGTGGCCGAAGCGGTTTTTATTGTATATCCATACCGGCAGTCTATCGCTGCCTGGGTAATACCCGAACACCACCTCTGGGTCTGGCAGAAGGGAGATAAGATGTACCTCAAGCAGAGGGGTATGTCTGGCAACGAAGAAGTATATCACTGCAAAGGATAGTTGGACATGGTTAGTGATGAAGCGGTTTTGAAAAGAGAGATTGACCGCCTCGCCGGGCAGTTTTTATCACGTGACGATAAGAAACGTACACAGTTCGCAAATTGGCTCCGGAATACTTTTGGCCAGGCTCAGGATAAAGAGTTCCTCTTGATCCATAACCCTGGGGGCTGGGGAAATACGGTTCTGAAGGACTGTCTGGACTGGGAAAGGAGTATTGTCACCGGCATCACCAACACGATGGATGAGTTGAAGCGGACCTGGACCCTGGTTCAGTACTACCGTAGCGGTAACAATTTCTGGCGTCACATGAGAGATATCAAAAAGGAAACGCTCTTCTTTTTCAAAGGAGAGTCCCTTCAAGCGAGGGTACTTGCAGCCGCATTGGGGTTTCTCACTGATCACCTTCGTGATCTGAAGATAGTATTGATTGGGGCCAGCCAAGGGGCGGCTTTCAGCAATGCTGTAATGCGTGAGTTGGATGATTCTCTACAGGTCTACAGCGTCGAGTTGGGTATATTCTTCCCACACATGAAACGTCGTATAATTACAGAGAGGACGTTGGCGATTGATAGTAATGGTTTAATGTCCGACCCCATGTGCAACAGGGATCTGTGGAGGGGATTCAAATCGTATATTACGGCCCCATATCGCTGGGTTGCGTCTCGGTTGCAGGGGAACCCGAAGAAATTTACTTATTGCATTAATGCACCGGGACATGACTATAGCTGGGAGTATCCCGAGGTCCAACGGCAGATAGTTGATTTTCTGAAGGCCAATTTTGGCGGTGTTCGGGAGTAAACCGGGGGAGGTTTACGATGAGGCAAGAGCGATTTACAGAACAGGCTTGGGAGGCAATAACTGCCTCACAGCAACTGGTAGCGCAGTTTCGTCACAATCAGTGGGATGTAGAGCATATTTTCCTGGTCTTGCTCCGGCAGGAGAAGGGTTTGGTCGGGGATATTCTTCGTGAAATGGGTGTTGATGCTGCTGCCGTGGAGCGGCAGGTTACATCTGTTCTTGAGAGGATGCCCAAGGTTTCTTACGAGGTATCACAGATATACGCCACGCCACGCATCGGGGCCCTCTTCTCTAATGCCGAGGCTGAGTCAAAAAGGCTTCAGGACGAGTTCATTGGCACGGAGCATCTGTTGATTGCCATGGCCAGTGAAGACAAGGGAGAGACAGCCGCCATCATGCGCAGCTTTGGTGTTGACCGGGAGAAGGTCTATTCTGCTCTGCAGAAGCTGCGGGGTGGACATCGCGTTACCGATGCTCGGGCGGAGAGCAAGTACCGTTCTCTGGAAAAGTATGGTCGTGATCTCACTGAGCTGGCTCGACAGGGTAAGCTCGACCCGGTCATTGGCCGGGAAGACGAGATAAAGCGGGTGATGCAGGTACTCTCCCGCCGCACCAAGAATAATCCGGTGGTCATTGGTGAGGCCGGGGTGGGTAAGACCGCTATTGCCGAGGGACTGGCACAGAAGATTGCTGCCGATGACGTGCCGAATTCACTCAAGGGGCACAGGGTGGTGGCTCTGGACATGGGAGCAATGGTAGCCGGCACCAAGTTCCGGGGCGAGTTTGAGGAAAGACTTAAAGCCGTAATGGACGAGGTCCGGCAGGGACAGGGTGAGATTATACTGTTTATTGATGAGATTCACACTGTGGTTGGTGCCGGTGCTGCCGAGGGGGCAATCGACGCCAGCAACATGCTGAAGCCGGCGCTGGCTCATGGGGAGTTACAGTGCATCGGTGCCACCACTTTGGACGAGTACCGGCAGTTCATTGAGAAAGATAAGGCCCTGGAGCGGCGTTTGCAGCCAGTCTTCCTCAGTGAACCAAGTGTTGAGGCCACCATTGAAATGCTTCACGGGTTGCGTCCCAGATATGAGGCCCACCATAAGGTCAAGATAACCGACGAAGCACTGGAAGCAGCTGCCCAGCTGAGTCAACGCTATGTCTCTGACAGGTTTCTGCCAGATAAGGCGATTGACCTCATTGATGAGGCTGCCAGCAAACTGCGCATTGATACGGAGAGTGCTCCGCCTGAGGTCAAGTCTTTAGAGCAACAGTTGCATCAGCTGACCAATGAGGAGGAAGCTGCCTCCCAGCGGCAGGACTATGAAAATGCTGCCCGACTGAAAGCCGAGCGGATGCGCCTTGAGGAGGAGTATAACAAGGCCAAGAACGACTGGCTCCAGCAGGAAAAAATCAGCGGGGAAGTGACCGAAGATGATATTGCCGAGCTTATCTCCAAGTGGACGGGGATTCCCGTTTCGCAGATGCTGGAGGGTGAGGCGGAGAAGCTGCTCCACATGGAGGAGCGTATCCACGAACGACTGGTCAATCAGGAAGAAGCCGTTACTGCCATCTCCGAAGCAATACGGAGGGGTCGGGCTGGACTGAAGGACCCGCGACGGCCAATCGGTAGTTTCGTATTCCTTGGCCCGACCGGTGTCGGTAAGACCGAGCTGGCACGTGCCCTGGCCCAGTTCATGTTTGACGATGAGAATGCTATGGTCCGTCTGGACATGTCGGAGTACCAGGAGAGGCACACGGTATCGCGCCTCATTGGAGCGCCGCCGGGCTATATCGGATACGAAGAAGGAGGTCAGCTCACCGAGGCAGTGAGGCGGCGTCCCTATCGTGTCATCCTCCTCGACGAAATCGAGAAGGCGCATCCGGAGGTATTCAATACCATGCTTCAGCTCCTCGATGACGGCCGTTTGACCGACGGCCACGGCCGGACGGTGGATTTCAAGAACACCGTGATTATTATGACGAGCAATGTCGGAGTCGAGCTCATCAGGCGCGAAGGAGCCATTGGGTTTACCAGTCGAAAGGGCGGCACCGCTGCTCAGAAGCAGGGCTACGAGGACATGAAAGAGAAGGTCCTGACTGAGGTAAGGAAGACCTTCCGTCCTGAGTTCCTCAACCGACTGGATGAGGTCATTGTCTTCCATGAGCTAACCGAGGAGCAACTGCGGCAGATTATCGAGTTGATGGTTAAGGATTTACAGCAGCGTCTTATCGAGCGGAAACTGGACCTGGAATTGACAGACGAAGCCAAATCATGGCTGGCCAAGACTGGCTACGACCCGCAATACGGGGCACGGCCGCTGAGACGGGCCATTGAGCGTTATGTAGAGAACCCATTGTCCAGCAAGGTACTCGCTGGTGAGTTCAAAGACGGCGATACCGTCGTGGTTGACCTGGAAGATGAACAACTCACTTTCAACGTAAGGGTAGCAAAAGCCAGTGCCTGAGTGTTAAAATATCCCTGTGGGGCTGTAGCTCAATTGGGAGAGCGATTGAATGGCATTCAATAGGTAAGGGGTTCGAATCCCCTCAGCTCCACCAAGGCTTATCAACAGGTAGAAATGACGTATCATGCCACTCCTTTATTCCCTGCACATATGTAGTAGACAGGAGAGTTGAATGAAGATTGAGAATGTACAAACAGTCGGGGTAATTGGGGGAGGTGTCATGGGGAGTGGTATTACCCAGGTAATCGTAACTGCGGGGTATAGGGTTATCTGCTGTGATCTGACAGATGAAATACTGGCGAAAACGCGGAGTGCCATTATAAACGGGCGTTACGGGTTAAAAACCGGCGTGGAACGCGGTAAAATCACGGCGGGGCAGATGGACAATGCGCTTGCTAACCTGGTACTGTCAACCAAACTGGAAGACCTCAAGGACTGTGAGATTATTATTGAGTCTATTGGTGGAGGTGCAGTAGAAGTCCTGGAAGATAGAGATGCCAAACTAAAACTGTTTACCACGCTCGATTCTATCGTCAAAGGGGACTCTATTTTTACCTCCAATACCTCATTTCTTACTATCGCCACTCTGGCGGAGGCAGTAAAACGAAAAGGCAATTTCCTCGGTATGCACTGGTTCCGTCCTCCCGTAGTGTTGCCGGTTGTTGAACTGACTTACACGCCTGATACGTCCGAAGAGACTCTGCGGCTTATGGAAGCCTTCTGTAAAAGCATTGGTAAAGAGGGGGTACGGGTAAAAGATGTCCCGGGTGATCCGGGATTCATAGGCAACAGGCTGTACCACGTGGCCGCTGCCGAAGCACGCAAAATGGTGGAACAAGGGATTGCCAGCCAGGAGGATATCGACAAGGTGATGGAGCTCGGCTACGGCTGGAAAATGGGTATATTCGGGATGAGTGCCGCTTTTTCGTCGACACGGCAGGAGTTTCAGGAAAAGAAATAGATAACTCCCCACGTGGCATTCGTTAAGTGTGACGACGTGAAACGGGTAACTATTGCACCACAACTCCAGCACGCTTGATATCCACTACTCGTATGTCTTAGCTTTTTCATCCCCCCTCAGAACGCTCAGCCCTGCCTGCGCAAACACTATTGCCTCCTGTTCAGGATAAGTTTTCACGGGGGCGATAGATTCCACCCTTTCTATTATCCAGTTGACCGCCCTTGTTGAATCTAAAATCTTGCCGGTGAGTATAATTGCGTCGACCTTTCCCTGGAGTACCGTAGCCATGGCTCCTATATCCTTGGCTATCTGATAGCACATCGCTTCAAGATAAAACTCCGCCTCCTTATCACCACTTTCTATCTTATTTTCAACCTCACTCACTTTATTTATCCCGAGAAAGGCCACCATCCCTCCTTCCCCCCTTATCATCTTAAGAACCTGCTCCCTGGTATACTTCCCCGAAAAACACATTTCCACGACCTGGCTGGCAGGGAGACTACCACTGCGTTCCATGGTAAACGGCCCTTCATCAAAAGCGCTGGTGGTATCAATAACCCTCCCATCTTCAAAGGCTACAATCGACATCCCGCCTTCAAGGTGAGCAATTACTAATCTGACATTCTTGATGTCGATGCTCATTTCACTCGCGGCCAGTATGGCTACCGCTTCGATATTCTGACGGTGATATGCAGGTCTCCTGTTGATTAACGGAATACCAGAAACGCTGGCGATTCGTGGCCACTCGATAGGTGGGGGGTAGGGGACATAGGCTGGTATCTGGTACTCGTCGGCTATCTCCTTGGCCAGCATACATCCCAGGATTGCCGGGTGCTCGACTCTTACTTTCTCTGATTTCACGACGTCAAACATCAGCTGGTTAACCTCAAAAATACCACTCTCTTTGGCACGTGGACCGCTTCGACCGACCACTGCCGATAGATCACCCTTCTTTACGCCCCATTCCAAAAGCTTTGACTTAATTATGTTGTTGCGGTATGGAAACTGCTCAATCACCTTTTTAAACCCTTTAAGCTCAGCTACCGGGTGTACCATTTGGGCACTTTTCACTTCAGTTTCATCTTCGAAAATGTTTATCTCGGTACTGGTGGACCCGGGATTCACTACCAATATTTTGTACATATCAGTCCTCGCATTTCTAGAAAATACTTTTAACTGTTAGTCATCTTAATGTGCCCTCAATGATTTTACCACTGGTTGAATCAGCTTTCCTAGCACTGACAAAAGTGAGATAGTTAACATTCAACAATCTAGGGCAATCTCATAACAGAAAGCCCCATCATCTGATGGGGCTTGAAACGTTA
This sequence comes from Dehalococcoidia bacterium, assembly GCA_011170375.1. Classification (GTDB taxonomy): domain Bacteria; phylum Chloroflexota; class Dehalococcoidia; order Dehalococcoidales; family Fen-1064; genus W589. Next base: position 78,383 of record DUEV01000006.1, on the reverse strand, counting down.
CCTGTTGTCGGTGTGCCAAATAAGAAGCCCGAGGCTCAGCCTCGGGCTTCTTGCCTTATAGACTCTCGGCGTATTCTCGCCAGATATCCCAGACCGGCACCTGCTTTCTTTGCGGGTCCCAGAGACCTAGCGGCTTCCCCTTGGTCTTCTCGTGGGGCGGCAGTTTCTCCAACTCCAGTGCTACCTTCTCCAGCCAGAAGGGGGTGTCACCCAGATAGTGCTCCTGGGTGATGCCCCTCCTGGTGTACATAGGCATAACGTGGAGTACTGCCATGGTGCCGACACCGGCAAAGACCTGGTGGGCACGCCAGCAGATATGCTCAAAGGCTTCGCTGCACCAGGCCTTGGCCATGGCTACTTCCATGTCCTGCCCTGGTTGGCCGAGTGCCCAGGCTGCATACTGGGTAGCATACCGGCAAGCATCCTGCCTGATGACAAGCTGGACACAGTGCTCCTGGACATGCTGGTTAATGCCGATGGGCATATCGAACTGTATTCTGGTCTTGGCATAGTCAACCGTCAGTTCCTGGATTCGCTGACCAGCGCCGACCATCTGAGCACACAGCAGTACTGCCCCTGTCTTGATAGACTTGAATGAGGGTGCCCAACCGCCGTTCAACTCGCCGACGATGTTCTTCTTGGGGACCTTTACCTTGTCAAAAACAACCTCGCACTGCTTGTTCCTGTTGGCCAGGGTGTCCAGCAGCTCGTAGCTAATCCCGGGACTCTTGGCGTCCACCAGGAACAGGGTTATTCCCTCCTCAGGTGGTCCGCCATCCTTGGTCCTGGTTACACATAGCAGGTAGTCAGCAATATGGGCATCATGGACGAATAGCTTGATACCATCGATGATATAGTCATCACCATCAGGGACTGCCTTAACAGTTACTCCTTCGGGGTCCCAGGCCTTGCCGTCCCAGCTGGATTCAGGCTCGGTCATGGCCATTGCCAGAACCAGCTCTCCATTAACTATCTTGGGCAGTAGCTCTTTCTTCTGCTCTTCACTGCCAACGTCCAGGATGGTGTGTCCACATAGCACCACGGTGGAGAGGTGAGGACTGGGGAATAAAGCTCTCCCGATTTCTTCGTGAAGGACCATCAGGTCTATCGCGTCGCCACCGGTGCCACCGTATTCCTCGGGAATACTGATTCCCAGCCAGCCCAGTTCGGCTATCTGGCGCCACAGCTCGGGGGAGTAGCCCTTCTCATCGGTCTCTATTTGCCTGACTACAGCTTCGGGGCATTCCTTTTCCAGAAAGTCACGGGCCATAGTTTTCAGCATTTCTTGGTCTTCACTAAGTGCGAAATCCATACCCTTCTCCTTTTACAATTGTTCCTGCTCCTCGTCTCATGTTATCATCCCTGCCTAAGAGCCTCATTTATCTGGACATTGAATTGTCTCGGTATCCTCGGTAAACCAAGGCCTCTATCAGCAATGACAACTCTGCGTATCTCGGGACTCCCTGCGGCATGGATAGCGTGCATATATTCCCAGGTACGTCCCGGTCTCCCGTGGTATTTTGCATATTTCGACTTTTGTCTGAGTTGGGTATACATTCCGAAAACACGTCCAAATTGTTCACCATCAAAGGTCTGCCAGAGTCTATGCCAGAGTGTGCCCGAGTTGTAGTGCTGCGGGCCCAGCTTTTCCCTCTGGCTCCTGTGCCAGGCGGTATACCAGCCGAAGAGGAATTCGAGGTGTTTGTGGATAGCCATCCTCGCCAGCATGTCCCGTGCTTTCGGGTCTTTATGAAGCGGTTTGCCGTTCCTCTTTTCCTGCCGGGCGTATTCCATAATCTTTTCCATGCTGCGTCTGGCACCCAGCCCGCCACCGGCGGCTCTTTCAAACTCGAAGGTAGTCATGGCAAGATAGAAACCCCGGTTCAACTCACCTAACAGGTTCTCCTTGGGCACCCTGACGTTGTCGTAGAAAATCTCGTTTTGCTGTGAGCCGCCCATAGTTGGCAAAGGGCGGTAGGATACTCCCGGAGCATCACCAGGCACCATGAATATACTCAGCCCGCGATGCTTCGGGGTTACATCGGCGGTTTTACACAGCGTGTAGAGCCAATCTGGTTTTGTGCCCCCGGATATGAAGGTCTTCTGCCCGTTAAGAACATATTCATCGCCATCGGGTACTGCCCGGAGCTGCACATTGGCCTCATCAGAGCCGGCATCAGGCTCGGTAAAACATTCAAAGGCGGTTATCTCTCCCCGGGCTATTGGTGGAATCCACTTCTCTTTCTGCTCCTCTGTGCCTGAGGTAAGGACCGTTGGCGCTACCAGCGTCATGGCCATTATGCCCCCCCAGCGTGCTCCCCAGTATGCCATTTCTGAAGATACCGCTGCCTGTTCCATGGCACTGAAGCCCAAGCCACCGTATTTTGTAGGCCAGCCCGCCGTCGGCCATCCCTTTTCCACTCCCTTCTGGTGGAACTGTTTCCAGAACGCCTGTGTCTCGGCTTCTTGGAAACGCCCCGAATACTCCGGGTCATAGTCCTCCGGAAGCTCATTTATGCAGAATTCACGCATCTCTGCCATTAACTTCTTTTGCTCTTCGGAAAATCCGAATTCCATATTTACCTCCTCTTGCTAGTGAATACGGGCTAAATCTCTCTGACCGAACTAAATAAAACCCGGTGATGCCTCCTTTCCTATTACACTGTAGACGGCACAATATAGCTCTCTTGGATATGACTTGTCAATGTATTGGGCGTTGTGTACTTACCATTCATGACTTGGTCAAATATAATATCAAAGGTAATGTTAAGAGCTCTACTTCATGTAATATCAGGAACTTGACAAAGATAAATAAGCTGCCTAAAGTGCCCATGTATAGTAATAATCGGAGCCGAAATAAGCGAGGTGAAGTATGGCTGGCCCATTGAACGGAATTAGAATCCTTGATCTGACGCAAGTGTTATTCGGACCTTTCGCCACTATGCTACTCAGCGATTTGGGTGCAGAGGTTATAAAAATCGAAAGGCCGGAGGTGGGCGATATTGCCAGGGGTAATGGTCCCCTCGTCAGGGGAGTGAGCACTTACTTTCTCAGTCTCAATCGTGGGAAGAAAAGCATCACTCTGAATCTAGCTACTCAGAGGGGAGTAGAGGTGTTCTTGGAACTGGTGAGGAGTGCTGATGCCCTGATTGAGAATTTCACCCCTGGAACAATGGAGAAGCTGGGCCTCAGCTATGAGACAGTGAAGGAACACAATCCCAAAGTTATTTACGTTGCTGGCTCTGGTTTTGGTCAATACGGTCCCTATGCTGATAAGCCTGCATTTGACGTTATTGTTCAGGCCATGGGGGGGATCATGAGTATTACCGGTGAGGAGGGGGGGCCACCGGTGAGGCCCGGTGCTTCCTATGGTGATATTGCGGCTGGCCTCTTTCTGTGTATTGCTACTCTAGCTGCTCTACAGGAACGCAACGTAAGTGGAGAAGGGCAGTTTATCGATATCAGCATGCTTGATTGCCAGTTAACGGTTCTGGAGAATGCCCTTGTCCGCTATCTTAATACCGATGAGATACCTCATGCCATTGGCACAAGGCACCCCGTTATTTCACCGTTTCAGGCTTTCGAGACAGAGGACGGCTATGTTGCGGTAGCTCTAAGGGGCGGGCTGAAAGACCAGTGGCCTCTCTTCTGTGTTGCTATTGACCGTGTTGACATAATTGATGATCCGCGGTTCAAGGACGGTTGGTCGCGTACGGTGAATTACAAAGAGCTGGAGCCGATATTAACTGACGCTATGAAAAGCAAGACAACCAGGGAGTGGGTAGACGAGCTAGAAAGGGTGGGTATACCCTGTGGCCCGGTTAATAACATTGCCCAGATAGCAGATGACCCTTATACAGCCGTCAGGAACATGATTATCGATGTCAATTACCCAGAGGCAGGCACGTTCAGGGTTGTAAATACGCCTTTCAAATTCTCCAGAACACCCAGTGTCGCCGAAAGGTCTTCTCCGGATTTGGGAGAGCACACGCAAGATGTTCTTAAGGAGTTACTGGGGATGACTCCTGAAGATATTAACACTCTGCGAGATGCGGGGATTATTTAAGTCATCTCGTTGATTATGCCCCCAGAATCTCCTTGTGCCTTAGTGCCCTCTCCAGTGAGGGCTGCATCTTCATCTCACGGAACTCGTTGATGGCGAAGTCAAGGTGCTCAAGAGCTTCTGACTTCTCATCAGGGTAGTGCTCCAAGAGCAGCTCTGCAAGCTGGAGGCGGGTGAGAGCCAGCTCGGGGCGGAACCTTATCTCCGTACAGACTCTGATGGCTTCTTGGTAGTGTTGGCGGGCTTCTTGGGGTCTGCCGAGGAGGGCAGCTGCTGCTCCGAGGTGGCGTGGTATGTACGTGGTGACATTTGCACCAGTCGTTTGCAGGCGACTGACAGATAGTCGCTGCAGCAGCAAGTCAACTGCTTCTTTATGCCCCACCAGCACAGCTGCCTCTAAGAATAGAACATCAATCGCCGTCGGGGTCTCGTCTTTTAGGGTACCAATATCAAGGCGTGTCACGACCTGTTCCTGCAGGATATCCGTGACCTCCGCAATCCGACTGAGGTGTGCCAGACATAGGGCTCTTGCGGTCGGTAATTGCGCGAATTGAAGGGCTTCGTCGGCTTTTCGGACATATAGCCGGGGTCTCAGACCGGCCGCTGCGGCCCACGTGCGACCCCACTCTGGAAGACCTAACTCCTCGCCATGGGCTTCCAATCGATGGGGTACCTCCACTGCCTCTTCCAGATGTCCTTCCCATGTTAGCCAAAAACAGTCAACGAACATCGCGAAAAGTAGCTGGTTCGGCTGACCACTGACCTCAGCTAGGTGCAGTATCTCCCCACCAATCTGCTTGGCGCGGTCATACTGTCCCCAAGCACGAAAGGTACTGCCCATCGGTGGCAACGCAATCATGAGTGTTGGCAGTTTCACCCCGACCCGTGACTGCTGCTCTAATTCCTCAGCTATACGTAACCTATCCTCATCGTGGTGCGGTGCCCCTGCTACATTCATCCAGCCCGCGGCACACATCCAGAAAGTGTTCGGGTCATCTAATTGACGGGCTAAACTAAGAGCCCGTTCTACAAGTGAGAAAGCTTCCGTTCGCTGCCCGAGGATGCTCTTGGTGTATCCCAGTAGGCTGTCAGCCTGGGCACGCTCCGCTGTCTCCGCCTCGGCGTGGCGGTCAGCCAACTCTACCCACCGGATTGCTTCTGGGGTGGCTACCCCCATCGTGCCTCTTTCATAAGTAAACGCCATAGCTGCCATCAAGCATACTCGAGAGGCACGAGCGTCATCTCCAGTAGCCTCAGCTAGAGATAACGCCTCGGGAGCAACCGTTTCGTAGGTGCGGTTGGGCTGCCCGGCCATCATTGTAGCATTACCCAAGGTGGTGAGTAGGTCACACCGTTTCCCCTTATCCTCTGGGTCAAGTACCTCCTGTACCTTGAGAGTCTGCTCCAGTAATCGTACCGCTTCACCATAGGCATAGACATTGTTTGCTCGTTCGGCGGCCATCTCACCGTAATTGACAGCCTTGGCCAGTCCTTCGGCATCGGGAGAATACGAAAAGTGCTCGGCAAGTTCGGCGGCATGCTCCTCAAGTCGTCTGGCATATATCTCTTCAAGTGCTTGCCCTACCTGTTGGTGAAGACGTATCCGCCTCGGGGCGATTATCTCTTCATAGAGCGTTTGCCGGAAGAAGGCATGGGTAAATCGGTAGGTCACTGCCGCACCTACTGCAGAACGCTCCTCAACCACAGCAGCCCCCTTGGCTTCCTCTAAAGCGGTGAATAATTCGTCATCGGATACATCAGCCACCTTCTGCAGGACGGCCAGCCGGAACTCCCGGCCTATTACGGAAGCTATACTCAGGATTCGGTTACACTCTTGGCTCAAGCTTGAAAGACGCTTACCGACCACATCTCTAAGACCCTCAGGGATGCTCATTTCTAGTTGTGTAGCCTTCCACTGTCCTTCTTCACGACTAATAAGTCCTTCTTCAACAAGGTAACGCAATACCTCCTGCACGAAGAGGGGATTACCCTCTGTCTGGCGGTGCACCGCTTCAGCCAAGCTCCATGGGACTTCTTCCCTGGTGATACTCTCCAACATCCGCCTTACTTCATCAGCATTGAGACCACGAAGGAGGACACGGTCAAAGGTAGCAACACGTCTTAGTTCAGCCAAGGATGCTGATAAGGGATGGGTTCTGTCTACTTCTACATCACGGTAGGTACCTATTATGAGAAGCCTTGCACTTGATAGATTACGAGAGACGTGGGTCAGCATCTCCAGCGTACCCTTGTCGGAGTCGTGCAGGTCTTCCAATACAATCAGTAACGGTTGGACTTTAGCGGCATTGGTGAGAAAGCTAGTGACAGCCTGCATAAGGCGGTATCGTTCTTCTTCAGGACTTTCTTGCGGCTTTGGCTCTACCTTGAGCTTCTCCCTTACCTCAGAGACGATACGGGCGACATCGGCAGCACCTGTACCTAGCTCTTTCCGTAAATCTCTGGTCTCCCGTGACAGGACATAGGAGCGCATCGCCTCGACAAACGCCAGATAAGGTAGTGACAGTGACCCTTCTTCATAGCAGTGGCCTACCAGATATTTGCCGCCCCTCAGTGTCACATACGTGGCTAACTGTTCGCAGAGCGCAGTCTTACCGATACCTGGCTCACCAACCACCATCATCAGGGCACCTTGCCCAGACATGGCACCATCAAAGGCCGCCTGTAGCTGTTTTTGTTCGGGTTCCCTACCAACACTTTCCGGTAAAGAGGACTACTTTCGGGAGCGGTGGTTACCTGTGATGGTTCCTTCTCGACCTTACCGGCTTCAATAGACTCCAGGGCTTTGAGTACATCACCGGCAGAGGCAGGTCGTTTCTCAGGGTCTTTCTCCAATAACTGTAGAATGAGTACCTCTAATCCCGGTGGTAGGTCAGCCCTATGCCATGTTGGCGATACCACCGACATATTTATATGCTGACTTACAACATTTACCCAGTCATCCCCGATAAACGGTGGCCTTCCCGTTACCATCTCGTATAGCATGGCACCCAGTGAGTACAGGTCTGCCTTGGCGGTTACTTCTCCACCCATCGCCTGTTCTGGAGGCATATAGGATGCTGTACCCACCATCATCCCTTCCTGAGTAAGACGTGAGAGGTCTACCGCCACTGCCAGGCCGAAGTCACCTATCTTGGCGGTACCGTCGGTGCTCATCATCACATTCCCCGGCTTAAGGTCGCGGTGGATGATTCCTTTCGTATGGGCGAACTCCAGGCCCTGACATACTGACTTGGTGATACCTATGGTCTGCTCGAGGGGGAGCCGGTGCTCGGGTGCTTTTTCAATAAGCCCTTCGACATCACCGGACATGACGGGCTGGACGATGTAGGGCTGGCCTTCGTGGTCTCCGAAGTCATAGACAGTAACGATGTTGGGGTGGTCACCGAGCTTGCCCATGGCTTGAGCTTCACGCTTTATACGTGTTCTGGCCTCATCATCCGGCTTCTCGGTCTTTATCAGGGCAAAGGCAACGTCACGGTCGAGGGTATTGTCGTGGACGAGATAGACCTTCTTCTTGCCACCCTCACCGAGTAGCTGCTTCACCTGGTAGCGTCCACCAGCAAAGGAGGTGGGTTCGGGGGAGGGGGTGCTTCAGGAGTTGACGCAGGTGCCGGTTTGGTTAGAGGATTTCCACACTTGTCACAGAACTTACTATCTTGCGTATTAACATGCCCACATTGTGAGCATATCAGTTCTGCTTGTAGTGGCTCTCCGCATTCTTTACAGAACTCTGCCCCTTCACGATTTTCTGTCTGGCACTTTGGGCACTTCATGACTCACTCGAAAGCACAGGCTCGGTGCCCCCAGTCTAGAGATAAACTAAAGTGATGTCAAGTGATGTAAGACTGCCAATCAATCTTCAAGTGTGATGTAAGACAAGCAGCAATTACATGGCTGGAATAGGAGTCTTCCTATCAAAGACAGGTTCGGGAGCTGTCCCCATTGATATAGGTGAATCGGTCGCAGGTGTGTTCAGGAGGGACACATGTTCTGGGCTAAGACAACTGCCGCCTTCTGCCTATCCAAAGGCTCAGGGCGAAACCTGCCACCAGATATATTACCATAGAGACAATCATGAGGTTGATATCCGGACTCTGGAACCATCTGTCCGGCATATGCGTACCTCCCATCGGGAGGCCTTCTAAGAACAGCTCGTATCCACCGTAGACAGTGGCGATGCTGTCACCGTTAGTAGATATCATGAACCAGTGCGGTGCATCGGCCATAATAAGGATACCATCGATAACCGAAGAGATGACCATGATGAAGACGAGCGTGATAACGGTAGCCCCCATTGAACCCTTGGATATCGAGCTGAAGAAAAAGGTGATCGACAGCACGCTGCCACCATAGAGAAGGCACAACCCGAATGACTTGGCCGTCTCTACCGGGACAGTGCCGTATATCACTAGGAGCGAAATAGATACGATTATATATCCCAGAACGATGAGCATAGCTACCGCTGCCAGGCCGGCGAGATACTTGCCCGTCACCAGCGTGATTCGTCTTACCGGATTAGTGAAAAGTATGAAGCCGGTCTTACTTTCAAACTCACCGGCGATGGCGTCACCGGCGAAGAAAACGGCACCAATCGTAGCCAAGCTCGGCCCGATTGAGAGCATGGCCGCCATTACCATGACATTGTCCGGGTAGCCTTCCTCCAACAGTAGTGGTACAGCGATGAGGACGGCCGCCTCCACCAGAATCGTGAGCCCCAGAATGATATACAGCCGTCTTCTACGGATGTGCTTCAAGAATTCGTAACCGGTGACTACCCTCAGCTTTTCGAATTCACTCAATGAATCTCTCCCGTCAGCTGCAGGTAGGCACTCTCCAGCGACTGGTATTTCTCTTCTAGGTTGGTAATCTTGTCGTAGGCAAGCAGATGCCCGCGGTCGATAATAGCGACCTCTTGACAAATCTGGGCAACCTCGACGAGCTGGTGTGAGGCAAAGAATACCGTCTTCTCCCGGCCTGCTTCTTCAATGAGTTCGCGGAATTCGACCACGCCCCTGGGGTCGAGCCCCAGAGCCGGTTCGTCCAGGATGAGGACCGGCGGGTCATGCAGCAGGGCCTGTGCCAGACCGAGACGCTGTTTCATCCCCCGTGAGAACTTCTCTATCCTTACGGTGCTCCACTCTTCCAGCCTGACAAGCCGGATTACTTCCTTTATCCGTTGCCTCAGCTCGTCGCCATTCATTCCCCGAAGTCTGCCGAGGTAGCTGAGGGTCTCCTCAGGCGTGAGGTAAGTGTAGAATTCCGGTGTCTCGATGATAGCCCCTATTCGGGAAAGGGCCTGCTCTGGCTTTTCGGCGACGCTGATACCGTCGACGTAGACTGTACCGGAGGAGGCACGGATAAGGCCACATAGTATCTTGAGGGTGGTGCTCTTGCCGGCGCCGTTGGGGCCGAGGAGTCCGACATTACTATTCTCGGTTACACTCAGGCTTAGGTTATCGACAGCGAGGAACTTGTTGTAGTACTTGCTCAGGCTCTCAATGACAATTGGTTCGGGCATTGTATTAAGGCTTCCTTACTCTTCTGATGTAGTGACCAGCCCGCCTTCGGGTCTACGCTCGTGTGTGTCGGTTTCCTACTGGCTATGTTAAGTCCTTGCCCATCGATTGTCAAGGAACCTGAACAAGCGACCCTGTTTGCATATGTTTGTTACGTCGTTGCGAGCGGAGCAAGGTAATCTCAGTATGCCGGGCAGAGATTGCCACAAGCACTAACGTGCTCTCGCAATAATACGTCACATAGTGACTTGACAATCCGAAATTCTCAACATAGACTATGGGCACCTATTCAGCACGGAGGCGTTCCCCATGAGGCGTCTTTGGAGTTTCCAGCACATGAGAGCGTCTACCCGGTTTCTAGTTGTTTCCGGGGTTGCCATCGGGGTTCTGGTGGTGGTGACTGTGGTGCTCGTCCTGACTGTGGGTGAAGGCAGCACTACTCTGTTGCCGGAAGATGCGCCTGAAGGCGTGGTGCAAAGATATCTCTTGGCCCTCGAAGCCGGAGACTACGAGGAAGCATATGGCTATCTGTCGTTGACGGCTCGTGCAGAGGAGTCATATCTATCATGGGTTCGCCCCCTGGACTTGTACTACGCTGAAAGGCCCGGGTGGAATGCCACACTGGGAGAATCGTGGGTAGTGGGTAACACGGCTACGGTGGAGGTTACATTTACTTTCTTTCAACCCAGAGGTCTTTTTGACATAACACGTACTTACCATCTCACTTTCCGCTTGGAGAAAGAAGGAACCTCCTGGGGCATAACATCGCCTACTTGGTTGAATTTCCTTTACTACTAAGTGTATGAGGAGGGTCAGATGAGTACTGTTAGGCGGGTCTTTTTCTACACGGTGTCCCTGGTTACTTTGGGCATGGTTGCCGGTGGTATCAGCAACCTGTTACAACTCTGCTTCGATATAATCGGTGAGGATAGCGCATTCTTTGACAAAGGCCAGCTAAGCCTTGGCCTGGCTATGTTAATTATTGGCGGAGCCCTCTGGTTCGTGTTCTGGAGAGCCATCCAGAGACAGGTCTCCGGTAACCCCGCTGAGGTGGGCTCGGCGATACGCAAGCTATACCTGAACATAGTCCTGTTAGTGGCGGCATTGAATGGCCTCCGTGGTGCGGCCAGTTTCCTGCGATGGATTGTGGATGGCGTGCCGCTCGATGAGTTCCCGTCGTGGGGACTGAGCATGCTGATTGTAGCTGGTGGTATGTGGTACTACCACTGGCGAGTCCAGGAGCAAGAAGGACAGCCTTCGGCCGCAGCCAGGACATTGAGACGCTGGTACGTTTACATACTGTCGGGTTTCAGCCTGGCGATGCTGGCCAACGCTGTCATACAGTTGCTCGACGCCGCTATCTTCTACCTGCCGGTCTGGGGAGGAGATGTGGCCGCAGGCGAATTTTGGGATGGAGGTGTTCAGGGAAATCTGACATGGATACTAATTGGCGGTTCCAGCTGGGCTTTCCACTGGTTCCGAATGGCCAGGGGCGACGTGGACTCTACTCTGCGCCAGGTCTACTTGTATCTGCTGGTTATAACCGGTAGCACAGTCGCCGGATTGGCAGCACTGATAACCATCCTGTTTGCCTTATTCGAAATGGCTTTCGGTGGGGTGGTTGATATTGCTAGCACTGACTTTCTCTTCCTGAGCTGGACAATTCCTACCATGCTCGTGACGGCTATTATCTGGGTCTATCACCGGCAAGCGGTTCAGGAAGAAGTAGCTCAGGTACTGCAGCAGCGGCTCTCTGCTAGGCGCATTCTTCTCTATCTCATGTCGTTCCTCAGTCTTGGTGCACTGATTACCGGGCTGATACTGCTGATAGGAATCCTCCTCGACCTCTGGATTAGGGCAGCCAGCGGCCCGGCCGTGGTCACATCACAATGGTGGCAGAGCCAGCTCAGCCTTTCTCTGGCGCTGATATTGGTTGGCATGCCTATCTGGATGTACTACTGGAGAAGTGTGCTCCGGTTGACGGATGAAGGGGGAATCGTAGAGCGGGGGGCGGGGTCACGGCGTGTTTTTCTGTATGCAGTTCTGGGGATAGCCATGATAACGCTGGCAGCCGACCTGGTAAACATCGTCTACCAGATAATTAATGGCTTGCTTCAGGGGACATTCGGTGTGGAAGTCCTGCGTGGTGCCAAGTGGAGTCTGCAGACTCTTATCATACCCCTGCCCGTGCTCATCTATCACTGGCGTATTTTGCAACAGGACCGGCATTTTGGGGCAGAGGCAGTCCGGCTGCGGAAGAGGGTTACCATGATAGCGGATGAGTCGGCAGCCGAAGTGGTTTCCAGGATTGAAGCCAAGCTCAATTCTCGCATCCGCCTGTTACGCCAGCTTGGGGAATTGACTGTGCCTATCGTGTCCGATGAAGAGATAGACAGGCTGGTCAGCGATATTCGGGCGGCTCCCGGTGATAAGGTCATGCTGGTGGTCACGGCGGGTGGGATATTGGTGCTGCCTTACGAAGATAAGTAAGTCATGGTTTATTAAGGCGGTGTGGTTCAGGCAATAATAGGCTTGTATTTTTTAGGGTGTCGAGACTATATTTCCTTTGTCAGGTAAAGGATGAGTTCGTCATCGACATGCACTTCCTGACCTAGTTTGACATGTTGCCCTTTGTAGAATAATCCAAGCGTATCTGGAACGTAACCCCTCAGAATATACATACGCTGCGCGGCGCCGTAGTCTTGAAACATGCCTACCCCAATACCGGCAACTCGTGTCCTCTCGGATATGCGATTCTCTGCCTCGTTCATCAGGGCACTCGCTATTCCATGACGCCGAAAGACGGGAAGGACGATTAGGTCATTAATCTCAGGTATTTCCTGCTCAGCAAATGGAGGATAGTTAGATTTCCACATTATTGTCACGTAGCCAGCGAAATTCCTGTCTGAATACGCTACAAGAACAGTTCGTTCGCCTTTATCCTGTTCGGTGAGATAGCGTTTAAGCGTTGATGTTCGATTATCCCAGTTGATTGCTGCGAGCGACGACGTGATTATTTCGATGTCTTCGGTCTTGAATAATCGTATTGTGATGCTCATTTTTCAACCGTGCGTGCTGTCAGGTATAATTTTGATGAGCAGCGACCGGTTTCTCGGGCCATCGAACTCGCAGAGGAAGACTCCCTGCCACGTACCAAGTACCAGCCGGCCTTCGTCCACGAACAACGTCTGAGAACTGCCAACCAGGCTGGCCTTGATGTGGGCGGGGGAATTACCCTCCAGATGACGGTAGCCACCGTGCTGGGGTACCATCTTGTCCAGTTGTGCCATAATATCTTCAACAACCGATGGGTCGGCATGCTCATTGATGGTAACTCCGGCGGTGGTATGTGGAACGAAAATGTGGCAGATACCGCTTTGCATGCCGCTGGACTTAATCGTTTCACTAACAGTCCCGGTAATATCCTGAAAATCCACCCTGCCTCTAGTCCTGACACTTATTCGATACAACATAGTCCTTCTCTAGTTCGATATTATTGCCAAAACGTGTGATTCGCAGTCTAGCCTGTACCTGCCTGATTGTCAACGTTAGAAGGCCTGACAGAAATCTGCCAGGCCTTTATTGTTCCAACAACCTGGGGCAAACAACGCTACGTGGGTTCAGCTAGCTGCTATCATGTCATCCTCTGACTCCACCATGGAGGGATTGGTGGGGCCGTTCCCGTTGAGCTCTACTGTAATAGTGTTCTGTTGAGAATTCTTATTAGATTTTGGCCATAGCCTCAATTTCCCCTTGTCTGCAGACCCCCCGTTCAGCCGTCCTGGTATCACCCTGTTAACTCTCGGTAGTGACAGCAGTATCGGGAACAACTTAACAGGCTCGCTCAACGAGAGGCTCACCATAGTGGTCCTCTCATCTACACCGGACTCTGCCCGAATCCGGGCACCAGGTATATCATTCATTCGCTGCCTTAGGTCCTGCATCCAGGATTCCTCGGCTCCACCGGTGATTTCGACGGTTACTTCACCGCTATACGGATGGACGGTATCCAACTGGCTATCACTTTCACTCTCGGCATCATCCTCTACGTCATCCTCCACATCGTCCGATTCTTCCTCATCTTCTTCCAGGACGGGGGTCGGCATCTCAGGAGTCTGCTCAAACGCATTCTTGCTCTCGTTCAGATTTGACAGGCTTGCTTCCAGGCTCATCAGGCTCTCTTGTAGATTGGCCAAGTTAAAGGCAGGTTCCTCATCAGGGTCGACATCTTCGATTTCGCTGTCGTCGGAATTTTCTATGGCGTCATCTGAGTCGGTCGGCAGCTCGGACACTTCTTCACGAACTTCAGTACCCGGATCCACGTGATGGCCATTTCCGTCCACTGCATCCTGGATATCCTGATGGATTTCTGCCAGATTGGTGGCAATCATGGCCTTGGCCTTCCTCAGGGCTTCCCGTTGAATCTCCTCAGTCCTGGTAACTGCTTCCAAGAGTACAGCATGGATGCCATCAACAGAGGCGATGCAGCTGTTTTGGGTCTGGTCCAGAATCGCGGAAACCCGCTGTCTTATCTCCTCGGTCGCCTTGGTCCTCTCACGATCAGCTTCTACCCTGGCCTGTGCCTTGGCGTGCTCCGCCAGCTGTCTGGCCTCCAGTATCGATTCCTCCATCGATTTAGCAACCGACTGGAAAGCAGAAAATTGGTTCAGTCGCTTGAAGGCAGCTTCACTTGAGCCAGCGGTCGTCTCTAGGAAATCGGCGACCTCTTCCGGGTCGAGTCCGTCCTTGACGATATGGAATTCACGACCAAGCAGCTCGATATGCTTTCGCCGTGTTTCTTTCACTTCCTCTGGCGCGTTGGATGAATTGTTCTTATCTTTTGAACTTAATATGCCCATACTTGTATTCTAGGTCTGGTCATACCGAATTTGAATAGTACTTTCGACCCAGCGCGGGTAGCCAATGGTACCCCCCTGTCACGCGATTGGGTCAAGGACTTTGCACGATGAATACTGTGCCCATCAGTCCGCCGTGGTATAGTGGTATAATAGTTACAGATAGGCTGGGTAAGTCTGTCAGGCACAAGGAGGTAATGGTCGCGTGGAGGTATTCGTTGAAGGCAGAAATTGCGAGATTTCTGATGCCACCTCAAGCTACATTCAGAAGAAGGTCGGGAAGCTTTCCCGACGACTGCGGAATATTGATACGGTTAAGGTAGAGATAACCTCTGAACCAACAAAGGAAGCTGATAAAAGATTCGTCGCCCAGATAACGGCCAGTGTGCGTGATACCCTTCTCAGGGCTGAGCACCGAGCGGCTGAGTTGTACGCTGCCATCAACTCTACTGTGGATGCTATGGAAGACCAGGTGGAGCGCTATAAGGGCAGAAGATACAAGACAAAGAGGCGGGAAAGCCGTTTCAAGAAAGAAGCTCTGGTCTCCGGCGAAGTGCCCACCAGGCTGGTACGGACCAAGCGCTTTCCGGTGCAGTCTATGTCACCTGAGGAGGCGGCAAACCAGATGGAACTACTCGGTCATCAGTTTTTCCTGTTTATCAACGCGGATAGTGGCGAACTCAACGTCGTTTACCTGCGGAAGGACGGCAACTACGGTCTGCTACAGCCTGTGCTGGACTAATAATCGGGGGTGGGAGTATGGATGCTAAAGCCTTATACAAGATAGGTTACGGTCTCTATGTAGTTACTTCGAGAAAGGGAGAAAAGCTTAACGGGCAGATAGCCAATACGGTGTTTCAAATAACCTCCGAGCCGCCGACAGTTGCCGTGAGCATCAACAAGAGCAACCTGACCTGGGAGTATATCAAGGAGAGCCGTGTCTTTGCCGTATCCGTCCTCCGCCAGGACACGCCGCTCGACTTCATCGGGCGTTTCGGGTTCAAGTCGGGTAGAGATATCGATAAACTTGAAGGTATCAACTACAAGATAGACCAGACGAAAGCGCCGATTGTTACCGACAATGCCGTCTCATACCTCGAAGTCGAGGTGACCAACGAGATGGATATGGGCACCCACACCATCTTTGCTGGCCGGGTTGTTGACGCCGAAGTCCTCACCGATGAGGTCTGCATGACCTATGACTACTACCATCAAATCAAGCGGGGAGTAACACCCAAGACTGCCCCCAGCTATGTTGCCGAGGAGAAGAAGGCAGAGGCGTCAGGCTCGGGTAAATACCAATGCACTGTTTGTGGGTGGGTCTACGACCCTGAGCTGGGAGACCCGGACGGCGGCATTGCGCCGGGGACTCCGTTTGAAGAGATACCGGATGACTGGGTGTGTCCCGTCTGCGGGGCCGCCAAGAGCAAATTCGAGAAAATTTAAGCGGGTTAAATTACAGGCACAGAAACTAATATCCGGGAGGTAAGTAGACTTTGTCGCTGAGCACGGATATTAAAGAATACGCCCTGAGTCTCGGGTACGACCGGGTAGGCTTTACCACCGCCGACAGCTTTCCTGTATTGCAGAGAGAATTAAACGACCGTTCCGACATGTATGACTGGGTAGGATCATGGTTACTGCGGAACGCTGACCCCACGAATGTGCTACCTGAGGCCCGGTCGGTAATAGCACTAGTCTACGACTACTTCCGGCACTCATATCCCGAGGAGATGACAGGAAAAGTAGGGCGTTATTACCTATCCTGGGGCACTGGTGGCCCACCTCATCCTATTCATCGAGCACGCAATGTCTTACTGATTGAGTTTTTACAGAATCAGGGTTGCCGTGTAGGGTGGGGATTGCCAAGCCGACCCTCGGCTGCCCGTACCGGGGTAACCAATTATGGTAAGAACTGCTTCGCCTTTATCGAAGGTATTGGCTCCTTTGTCAGCATCGTTGCACTGGTGATAGACAAAGAGCTTGAGTACGATACACCGACATATGATGTAAATTGTCCTGAAGAGTGTACCCTCTGTATTGATTCTTGCCCAACAGGGGCCCTTTACGAGCCACTGAGGATGAACCCGCACCTTTGTGTAGCCTTCAACTCCTATTCTACACCAGGATCAAACATTGGCCAAGGACAGGAAGTATTGCCTCTCGAGCTACGGGAGGGCATGGGTACCTGGATTTTTGGCTGTGATGTCTGTCAGCAGGTCTGTCCCCGTAATCAGGCAAAACTTAAAGCAGAATTGCCACCGAATGTCTTTCTTGAACACATTGCCGATGATTTCCAGCTCGAAAAGATACTGAACATTACCGACGAGCACTATCGTAGAATGTATGACTTATTAGCGATGAACTACATAAATGACAAACGCTACTTTCGCAGAAATGCGGCGGTGGCTCTGGGTAATCAGGGCAGTCAGGAAGCCGTGCCGATACTGAATGAGGCAATGCAGGACCCGGATGAGCTGATTCGTGGACACGCTGCCTGGGCACTGGGCAGGATTGGTGGCAACCGGACCAAAAAGGCCTTGGAATCGAGCCTGTCCCGTGAAACATCTGAGTACGTGATCGGAGAAATCAAGACCGCCCTGGCGATGTCTTGAGTGTTCTAGGTGTAAGTATGATGTCAGAACCAGGTAGCAAGGCTTATTCGGATTCTGTGTCGTGGGAACATGTTTCTACCTTCCGTTGACTTCGACATGTTTATAATATTTGATACGGGGTAATTCTCGGTCATTAGGAGGGACTAATGGAGAAATCGATAATAATCATCGGGGCTGGAATCGCTGGTTTGTCTGCGGGTTGCTACGCTCAGATGAATGGATACAATACTCATATCTTTGAAATGGATACCAAACCCGGCGGCGTATGCACTGCCTGGAAGCGCAAGGGCTACACCATAGACGGCTGTATACACTGGCTGGTAGGTTCTGGCCCAGCCAGTAATTTCTATCACATATGGGAAGAACTGGGTATCATAAAGAACCATACTTTTATCGACCATGATGAATATCTTCGGATTATAGGCAAGGAGGGAAAGTACTTCGCTCTCTACAGCGACCCTGACCGTCTTGAAAAGCACATGAAAGAGCTTGCCCCTGAGGACAGCGGTGTGATTGAGGATTTTATTAAGGGCATAAGGAAGGGTATCGGCTTTGATATGCCATCTGATAAAGCACCTGAATTATATAATCCGTTTGACGTGGTGAAAATGCTGTTTCAGATGCTACCTTACATGGGATATATGAGGAAGTGGAGTAAGTTGTCTGCCGGTGAATTCGCATCGCGTTTTAAAAATTCTTTCATGCGCGAGGCCCTCTTAGCCATTGCAGAAGACGTGCCTGACCTTCCAATGCTTGCTCTGGTTATGCCGATGGCCTGGGTATACCAAAAAACGGCCGGCTATCCACTGGGCGGGTCGCTTGAGTTTTCCAGGACGATTGAGAAGCGTTACCTTGATTTGGGGGGTGAAGTAAGCTACAAATCACCGGTTGCTAAAGTCATGGTGGAAAACGACAGGGCGGTCGGCATCAGGCTGGCTGACGGTACTGAACACCATGGCGATATCATAATCTCTGCCGCCGATGGTCATACAACTATCTTTGACATGCTGGAAGGGAAATACATCAACGACAAAATCCAGGGCTATTATGATAACCTTGCCCTGTTCCCTCCCTTGGTATTCGTGGCATTTGGTGTAAACCGCACTTTTGACGAGCTGCCGCATTCGGTGTCTGGATTTAACCTGCCCCTCGACGAGCCAATTACTATTGCCGGGAAAGAGCTTTCACGATTGACCCTGCATGTCTATAACTTTGATTCCAGTCTGGCACCTGAGGGCAAAACAGTGATAAGAGTCATGATAAGCACCGTCTTTGACTACTGGGACGAGTTATACAAAGACCCCGAGCGTTATAAGGCAGAAAAGGAACGGATTGCTGACCAGGTGATTGCCCAGCTTAGCAAGCATTTTCCGGGTCTGGCGGAACAGGTGGAGATGCGTGATGTAGCCACGCCCGTGACATGGGTACGCTACACCGGCAACTGGAGGGGTAGTTACGAAGGATGGATGATGGGGGCGGAGAGTTTTCGCATGCGTATGAGTAAGACTCTACCCGGACTTGAGAACTTCTACATGGTGGGGCAGTGGGTGGAGCCGGGTGGCGGCCTGCCACCGGCGGCTATGTCAGGCCGTAATGTAACTCAGATTATCTGTAAGAAAGATAAGAAGCCGTTTATCACCACGCGTCCGTGATGATAATTTCGGGGTCTAAGCAATTAACAATCGCCTAAGATTGAAGTCCCTGAATATATTCGAGGACGGGCTGCAGGTTTTCTTTCTTTACGGCATCCCGATTTCTGGAACCCCACCTCCCCGGCACCTTGAAGTACTGGATTTCCTGCCTGATATTTTCGGGAATCTTCATATAGGCGGCTATGCTCTCGGCGTCCTCGGGGGGCACCAGGCCCACTACGAGCAAGATTACCTTTTTCCCCTGTAGAGCGGGCCATTTCTTAGTCAGGTAACCCCGAAGGCTTATCCAGCCTGCATATGTACCAGAACAGATTATCACGAGGTCGTACTCTGCCAGCTTCTTATCATGTATCTGGCGCGGTTTGAACAGGTCTGAGGACTCGATGGATTCGTGCAGCCATTCAGCATACTTCCGCGTCGAACCGAGGAATGACCGGTATATAATTGCTGTTCTCATAGGACTGCACCCTCGCTTCTAAAATCACGTCTAGTATAACCATTGAATTAAGCAGAAGCAACCGCTAAAGTGATAGGGCGAGTGCCGAGTTCCACTAAACTGGCCCTCTTGTCCAGCAGATTGGTACCTTTGGTACTTCCCCGGTGCTTACATTAGAGTCACAATTATGCAGCATATAAGGCACGTGCAGGCGAGATATGGTTGTGGGGTTACTGGCTCCGGCGAACAGGTATTGCAATGTTATGTTATAATAGGGTACGTGCCAAAGAAAGGTACGAATGCATCGCCGGCAAAGGGAGTTATTCCCGAGCCAGTTAGGGGGGGCGTACGGAGGTGATTAATGGCAAATTGTCCAAACTGTGGTCTGTCTACCGTGCGGACCAAGGACTGGGCTTGCCAGTGGTGTGGTTACCCGCTGGTCTCAGGGATTTACGGAAAAACATCGAAGACCTTCGCTGAGCTTAAACACGAGAGAGAGGGCCAAGCGACCCTAACCGCTCTGCTAGTTGAGTCCGAATCAACTATTGAGCCTGAACCGGAAACGGATCAGGTCACCGAAGCCGAGGCAAGCACAGAACCAGAACCCGAACCAGCCCAAGAGACTACCGATGATACGGCTGTATTGGAGTCTGTTCCAGACGAAGAGCCTGAACCAGTCATGGAGCAGGAGCCTGTAGCGGAGGAAAAACCTGCGCCAAAGGCGGAGAAGGAACCCCAGCCGGTACAGGAAGTAACCGTCGCTGAGCTGTGCTCTTCTTACCAGAGCTACGGAATGGCAGGACACGATGAATTCAAGGACAGCGTTTTCCGGGTAACGGGTCTGGTTGACAGCGTGGTAAACAAGGATGTCGTTGGCACGTACCGGGTTGCTTTGACTGACAGTGAACCGCATCCTCTGGGAGAAGTCTACTGTAAGTTTGGCAAGGAGGATGCGGCGGAGCTTAACCATCTCACCGTGGGCCAGGAGCTTACGGTCGAGGGCAAGTACGAAGGCTTCGTGACCAACATTATGCTAACAGACTGCGTCCTCGTTGGCTAGGAGTCCTATTCTGTCCCTTGCTTAATTAAGCCCCAGGAATACGCCGCGCGCACAATCTCTTATTTGTCCTTTTCTTTGAGAGGCGTAAACAGGACAATCAGGGAAATTACAGCCGCAATCGTAGCTACCGGCCAGAACTCTCCACCCCAGCTTCCGTCCTGACCCCGGATAAAGTCCACTGCCGCCCCCAGTATTGGCGCTACTATCATTGTGGAGATTGATTTTGCCTGGCTTTCAATCGATAGTATGGTAGCGCCCTGTGTCTCACTGGCAAAGGTGTCGAAGCGACTTACTAAAATGGGCCTCCAGAGGTTCTGGATGAGAGAAAGGGCGATGAAGCCAACTATCGCCACGTAGTGATACTCGAAGACCAGCAGTGGAATAAGTGCCAGATAGAGAACAGAGACCACTTTCCAGAGCAGGCGGCTTCCCCCCTCCTCTGCTCCAGCATAACTGGCGAGCCGGTGGGAATTTCGGCTGGCATAGGCGGACAGGAGATACAGGACCACGTAAACAATCCCTATCATGATAGCGCTGCGGCGTGTATCGCTCAGACCAACGAAAATGGGAATCAGCAGCGCCATGTTTTTCACTACGGGCTGGAGATAGTCCTCAACCGCCTTGTACACACCCTCGAAGGACATCGATTCTACTATCAGGCGGCGAAGTCTGCGGACTGCCACGGCCAAGCGGATGCATTCCCAGAGATGTGCCACGACCTCACGCATGCCTGCTTCCGTGTCGGGCTGGCCCTCGAGTTCCTTGGGATAATACATGAAATTGACCAGACCCCCCACGTACGGGACAATGGCGAAAAAGAAGACCCACGAGTAGTCGTTGGCCAGCAAAACAAGGGCGACCGCCACGACGGTGGAGACCGCCGACCCTATCTTTGACCAGGAGCGGGTGTAGCCGTAGACCTTGGTCTTTTCATCGAGCCTTCCCTCAATGCGGAGCCAGGTGAATATCATCGCCTTGTGTGTGCCGGTGCGGAACGCCTCGCCGATGGCGAAGAAGAACATGGCAACAAACAGGTGCCAGTAGTCCTGGCTGAAGCCGAAGACGGCAAAGGAAATGATATAGGAGCCGAATGACAGCATCATACTGCGCCGGCGGCCAAATAAATCGGCCACGGCACCGCTGGGGATTTCCATGAGGTTTATGAAAAGCTCGCGGAAGGCGATGAGGAAGCCTATCTGTGTGAAGGAAAGTCCCTGCTGGAGAAAAAACAGGATAATGAACGGTTCGAAGTACCGCTGGTTCTTCAGGAAGCCGTATAGAGAAAATCGCCAAATCATTTAAGAACCTATTCTATCTAACGTGCCGCCATCTGTAAACGTGCTACCTCTCTACGACGTGTCACCGGGCATCCCCGAAATCTTGCCATAGCACAGCAGGTAGTCCCCCGCCGACAGAGTCTCCGTGTCCTCGGGGAAGGGTAGCACCGTATTCCCCCTCTCGATGGCGAGGACTACCACCCCCCGCTCGCCGAGGCCACTGTTCTTCACATTTAGACCGGCTGGCAGGTCTTTTTTACCTATCGCCACGCGGGTTACCCCAAATTCACCTGACCGGTGAAGCACTTCTTCGGCCAGCAGGTAGGCCTTCGCCCGTCCTTTGTGTATCAGCCTAACAATAACATTGGTGAGGGCGTTCATAGGCCCCAGCGTGATAAACAGTATTATAACCACGACCACGGCGATGATTACGATGACTTGTGTCGGTGTTGGGGCTTTAATGCCGACCCGTACGAAGACGAGTAATGCGATGATACAACCGACCACCCCCGTGTTGCCGATGAATATCAGCCAGGTGGCTATCCGGCGCCGCCTGGGGTGATTGACGATAGACTCGGATTCGCTGGTGGTGAAGCCTGTCCCCGTGATGGCCGACAGCACCTGAAAGCGGGCCTTGGTGCGCTCCATGCCGGTGGCCTCCAGGGCAATGGAGCCTATCCAGAAAATGGCCAGCCATAAGACCACCCCCGCCAGCATCAGTGTAATTGCCATGGCTACCTCCTTGTCTCTCCGCCGGTTATGTTTGTATCAACTCTAGCTGAATAGTTACTCAGAATATACAGCATCGCGGGACGATTGGGAAGCGGGGAGAGTGAAGTCGCTGTCTAATGTTACTCGACAGCTCCCGACAGCACTAGTCTTGATGAATGGTCCCCGAAAAAAGAACCAACTTTGCCGGCAATCAGTGACTGTATGTAGATAATATTGCCTGAACCTGTTTTAATTAGACCTACCACGTGCTATAATGCCGTAATTCAGTTATGGAGGTTAGAATGTGAAAAACCTGTTAATTGCCATCGGGATCCTGATTCTATGTCAGTCTTATTTCATGATACCAGGTTGTACCCCAGAAGCATTGAACTGGATTCTTTTCGCGGTCCTGTTACTCTTCGGCATTTACACCATTTATAGCGCAATGCAGACTGAAAAATAGAGCTTGGTTTGGTTGAGCTAAACTCGTGCTATAATACCGCTAATTTTATTAGGGAGGCCACAGGTGAAGAAACTATTGATTGCTGTCGGAGTCTTGATTCTAACCCAGGCTTATTGGATGATACCAGGTAATACCCCGGATGCATTGGACTGGATTCTCTTTGTAGTCTTGCTCGTCTTCGGCGGTTGGGTCATTTATGATGCCATGCAAACCGAAAAATAAAAATTAGTTTTGTTCTGTACCTCAGGGGTACAATTTAACATAACCTGAATAAACGACACTGTTTACGCCGAAAAGGCGGCGGATCAGCCCGAGCGGAGCATCTCATCCTGGATGCTCTAGCGTTTGTCATGGTTGTCCAAAAGCTTGAGCACACTCAGGGCGTTGAGGGTGACCCACTTGCTTGGCTGGCCCTTGACCTCAATGTCTATCTGGAAGCTCCCGTTGAAGGTGTCATCCAGATTCCATATCCCCTGGTCGTCCTGCTTTGAGATGACCAGGTCGATGGCCTCCTGCATGCGCGGGTCGTTGTAGCCGAGTCGAGTGAGAACCCGCATAATTTCCAACGCATCTGTATGCCACATCCGGGGAAAGCCGAACCTGCGCCACTCCGGTTTGCAGGCCCTGTTTAGATTGTGGCTCCGCTTGTATACATGGTGACGCAGGAAATACTCGGCGCCGTTCTCAATCGTGGTAACGACCTCCGGGCTCCGGTTATCCGGTGGTATTTCGGCGAGAGCTTTGAGCGCCTTAATCGCGCCCATTGAGCAGGTGTGGCGTCCCCAGCACTGCTTATGATTTTCGTAGGGCCAGCCGGTCGGCGGTTCGCCTTCGGCATCATCGAACCTCTGGTAGCGGGCAATCCATTCAATACCATGTTCCACCCGTGCATTCTGGCAGCCCAGTCTCATCAGGCTCCACACCATGTTCCCGGTGAGGCAGGGGATAACACGGGAAGGGTCTCCGCTGTTCTGGGGACTTCCCCGCGTGGAGAAGCCCCCGGTATTCCTTTCTTGGCTGTTCTCCAGGATGAAGTCGCAAGCTTTTTTCACTCTCTCGTCGCTTCCGTCGGCAGCGAGTTCCGCCAGGATGATAAGCTGCCAGACGGTGCTGCGGTATTTGCCTGTGTAAAAACGGTGGGGCTTTTCCCAGGTACCCCCTTCTTCCTGTTTCGCCAGTATCTGGGGGACCACCCCATGTTCCATGATGGTCTGTCTTTCCTGACGGACGTCAAGGTCATCCTCGGGCATATCCAGCAGGTCAACCAGCGTGAAATAACGCACCGACGGATTGTCCTTCTTTAGGAGCCAGTCGGTCGGGTCAGCGTTTAATACAGACTTCCAATCAGCCATAGTTTTCACACCTCCTCGACGGCTTCCCAGGCGCCGGTCTTGATGGAGCGGTCCCCCGCGAGGACAACGGCCAGCGTCTTCGTGGCATCGGCGAAATCGGAACGGACTAATTCGGGCTTGTGACTAAGTACCGCCTCTAAGAATGTCTGCATCTCCAGCAGGTGCAGGTCGATATCGGGGAAGTCCTGCCTGATTTTTTCCTCGCCGATGTGCCCGGAGAGCCGTTTTCGGGCGTAGTCGACCAGCAGCCGCCAGTCCGGCCCGAACAGCTCGACCTCCCAGTTGAACTCGGTCATGGCGCAGCTATCGGTATGCGTCCCGAGGGCACCACTGGCAAAGCGGTAGGCCAGCACAATCGTGTCCTCGGAGTCGAGCTCACCGGCATCGGGGAAGAGTAACCGCTCGGCACGGGCGAAGACGTGCGTAATGTCGCCGACAAGCAAACGGGCAATATCGAAGGGATGGATAGCCTGCTCAAGTAACGGCCCGCCGCTGTGTTTACGTTGGAGAAACCAGTCCGGCACGTCCCGTTTCAGGTAGTAAGAGGTAGTGCAAGTGGTACGGACGTGGGTCACTGTCCGACCTTTAGTTAGCTGTTTTGCCTGCTCGGTCAGCGGAGAGTACCTTAGCTGAAAGCCCACGGCGTTCACCAGTGATTGCTTTTTAGCGATGTCGCAGTACTCTTTGGCGGTCGGCAGGTTCAGGGTAATCGGTTTTTCCAGAAAGAGGGACTTACTCATATTGGCGGCCGCCATAACAGTCTCGCGGCGTAACCCAGGCGGCGTGGCCAGAATAACGGCATCCACTGGGACCTCAGCCAGCATTTTAACCGCATCAGTATAGGCGGGAACTCTGGCCTCAGCCTTAATTGTTTCTGCCTCGACCTCATCGACACCGACCACCGCCGCTACCTCAACCCCCTCAATTCGCGAGCAGTTTTCCGTATGTTTCCGGCCCATTGTCCCGAAGCCGATGACAGCCACCTTCAAGGTTTTTCCTGAATTCATCATGTCTTTCCTCTTAGCTGCCCCGGCACTCAGTGATGACTTCTCCGAGTGTTTCGACCACCCTGAGGACTTCCTCTTCGGTCATCTCTGGCCAGAACGGCAACGACAGTACTCGTGTTCCGGCGTCTTCGGCGACCGGACACTCGCCCGGAGCGTGGCCGTGCTTTTCCCGGTAGTACGGCTCGAGGTGGACGGGCCGGTAGTGGATGCCGACCCCGATACCCCTTTTCTCTATACCGGCAGCAACCCGGTTTCGGTCCACGCCCCTGAGCTTGGTAACGTAAAGGTGATAGGCATGCCGTACACCTTCGCGGGTCTTTAATACCTCCACGTGGTCGGCCAGGGACTCTAGCGCCGCCCCGTATCTAGCAGCCAATTCGAGTCGCTTCTTATGCCTCTGCTCAATCTTTCGTAACTGATGTAGCCCTATGGAAGCGGGGATGTCCCACATGATGTACTTGAAACCGAGCTGTATCATCGGGTACTCCTGGAACTCCCCCGTCTGGTACCGTGTCCAGGCCCCGGAGGCCATCCCGTGGTCCCGCTGCGACTGGACAAGTTGTGTCAGATTGTCGTCGTCGGTCACCAGCATCCCACCGTTACCGGCTGTCATGTTCTTGGTGGCGTAGAAGGAGTAACAGGCGGTATCCCCGAGACTGCCGACCCTTTTCCCCCTGTATTCAGCCTCGATGGCATGGGCACAGTCGCTGACCACTTTCAGATTATGGCGTTGGGCAATATCCATAATCCTGTCCATGTCACATGGTTGCCCGTAGATGTGCACTGGTAGAATTGCTTTGGTGCGCTCCGTGACAGCGGCTTCAATACAGGCCGGGTTGATACACAGCGTCTCAGGCTCAACGTCAGCAAATACGGGTGTGGCCCCGGTGTAGACTATCGAGCTCGCCGTCGATACGAACGTCATCGGGGTGGTTATTACCTCGTCGCCTGGCCCGATGCCTAAGGCATGGAGGCTGAGGTGCAGCGCCGCCGTGCAGGAGTTGGTGCCGATGGCGTGTCTGGTCCCCTGGTAGGCGGCAAACTCCCGCTCCAGCTGCTCAGTCTTCACTCCCGTGCCTATCAGCGTGGAGCGAAGCGTATCCAGAACCTCCTCTTCCTCTTCTTTGCCTATCAGGGTCTTTGTAAAGGGTATCTCTTCCATAGTGCCTCCGTTTCTATCTCACTCAGTAAATATTACAGGTAGAATATTGTCCTACGCAAATAGTAATGGCGTCGAAGATATTGATAAGAGAGGGCTGTTTCCAAGTACTAATGAAGGGGAGTTTAAGAGGGGCGAAGCCCCTCTTTTTCCTTAAAGGGCGGCGGGTGGGAAAAGATATTGTGGGGGGATGGGGCCACCACTAATAAACAGGTGCCGTGTCCGTATCAACGAACAAACTTTCTTGACACCCCTGCCAGCTAGGGACTAAAATCACGGCATCCAGTAAAAGGCTCAGCTGTGGAACTGCGTGTCGAATTAAAGATAACTTGAGCCGGAAAGTGGGAATTGCATGGAACAGGCACTGTCAGATATCAAGGTACTGGATCTCACCCATCACATCGCTGGCCCTTACTGCACCAAGCTTCTTGCCGACTATGGTGCCGATGTCCTCAAAATAGAGTGGCCCGACGGAGGAGACCCGGCCAGAAAGATGGGCCCCTTCCTCGGCGATGAACCCCATCCCGACAAGAGCGGTCTCTTTCTCCATCTGAATACCAGCAAGAGGGGGATTACCCTCAACCTGAAGACTGAGGCCGGGAAAAAGATTTTCCGGGAGCTGGTGAAGGGTGTGGATATCCTCGTGGAAAACTTCAGCCCCCGGGTAATGCCGTCGTTGTGGCTAACCTATGAAGAACTGGAGAAGATAAACCCGAAGCTGGTGATGACATCGATATCCAATTTCGGCCAGTCTGGTCCCTACCGGGACTTCAAGGCATCGGAGTTGATTATCTACGGAATGGGCGGTGCTATGAACGAGACCGGTATGTTTGACCGCTATCCCCTGAAGAAAGCGGGCAGCGTTATCCAGTACCAGGTAGGGACTATGTCAGCGTTTGCTACCATGATTGCCTTCTTTGCCAGCCAAGCCCAGGGTAGCGGCCAGCACGTCGACATGAGTATGTTTGAGAGCCAGATGGGCACTATCGACCGCCGGATGAGCCACCTCATCACGTATAAATATAACAATGAGACTAGCTACCGGCCGGACCCGGAGCTGGAGCCACCCGGATTCCCCTACGGAATTTATGCCTGTAAGGACGGTTTTTTCCAGCTTACCGGGGGCTTTGTCTTCTGGGACAGGATATGCAGGATGATGGATATGCCTGAACTGTTAGACGACCCTGGATTTAGCACCCAGGAAGGGCAGCGGGACCCGGAGAACCTCGAGAGGTTCAGCATTATCTGGTACCCCTGGATTGCCGAGCGCACCAAGCTGGAGATTATTACCGCCGGTCAAGCGGCCGGCGTACTTTGCGGACCAATAAACGACCCCGGCGACCTGGTTAATGACCCTCACTGGAAGGCAAGGGGGTTCTGGGAGGAAATAGAGCACCCCGTCGCCGGCAAGCTGACCTACCCCGGGGCACCTTTCAAGATGGATGAGACTCCCTGGCGAGCGAGCCGACCGGCCCCCCGTTTGGGTGAGCATAATGCCGAGGTCTACAGTGAGCTGGGATACTCTGGTGAAGACCTGGAGAGATTGAGGGAGCAGGGAGTAATCTGAGGTTGTTGTGGATATTATTACGCTTGTAGAAGAGAGGAGCTAGTAATGGCCAAGTTGCCTTTGGAAGGAATCAGAGTTGTTGATATCACGGTCATCTATGCCGGGCCGTTCGCTACTATGAACCTGGCTGACTGGGGGGCTGAGGTTATCCGTGTGGAATCAATCAAGCATTTTCAGGTCCTCACCAGGGGAGGTACCGCGCATCCGAACCAGCAAATAGTGTCCGACCCAATCCGGACCGGAGGGATAGCCACTTACTGCGGGCGGGATGTTAGCTTTCGGCCATGGAACCGCTGGACTCTTTTTAATGCCCATGCCCGGAACAAGCTCAGTTGCACCATGGACCTGACACAGCCAAACGGCAAGGAGATGTTCAAGCGACTTATTGCGACAAGTGATGTCTTCCTTGAGAGTAATGCCCCCCATGTAAAAGAGAACCTTGGCCTTACCTACGATGTCTTGAAAGAAATAAACCCGAAGCTGATAATGCTCTCCATGCCCGGCTTCGGCGACTCCGGACCGTACAAGTACTACCGGGCGCTGGGTGTCCACCAGGAGGGTTTCATAGGTCATACTTTTCTCAGGGGTTACCCCGATAGTGACCCATCGACCACCTCCACCGTTTATCACGCCGACGAAGCCGCCGGGGCAACCGCTGCCTTGGCGGTGCTCATGGCCCTGCACTACCGTAACCGTACTGGTAAGGGACAGCATATCGACATGGCCCAGGCCGAGGCCACAATGCCTCACCTCGGTGAGGCTATCATGGACTACACCATGAATAATCGTGTTCAAGAGAGTATGGCAAATCGTATGCCGGGAGCGGCTCCCTGTGGCTGTTACCGTTGCTCGGGAGAAGACCGTTGGGTAAACATCACCGTCACCTCTGATGAGGAGTGGCAGGGGCTTTGCCGTACCATGGGTGACCCGGAGTGGGCTAAGGATGAGAAATTTGCTGACAGCTTTAGCCGGGAGCATAATCAGGACGAGCTTGACAGGCATATTGGGGAGTGGACCATGCAGCACAACCACTACGACCTGATGTATATGCTGCAGAAGGAGGGAGTCCCCGCCGGACCAATAATCTTCGAGGATGATGCCTATACCGACCCTCACCTCAAGGAGCGAGGATTCTTCCAGGAGCTTACCCATGAGGAGTGTGGCACTCATATATATCCGGGTCTGAGTTTCAAGATTTCGCGGGTGCCAAACAGTATCCGCCGTCCGCCAGTCCGTCTCGGTGAACACAACGAATACGTTTATAAAGAACTCCTTGGGGTATCTGACGAGGAATACCGGCAGCTTGAGGAAGAAGGCCACATCGGTATGGACTTTTTGCCTGAGGTCCGTTGAAGCAAGCAGGTTTGAGGACTTACACTCCCAGGATCTCCTTGTGCCTCAGCGCCCTCTCCAGTGAGGGCTGCATCCTCATCTCGCGGAACTCGTTGATGGCAAAGTCCAGGTGCTCCAGCGTCTCTGACTTCTCATCAGGGTAGTGCTCCAGGATTAACTCAGCAAGCTGGAGGCGGGTAAGGGCCAGCTCGGGGCGGAACCTCATCTCTGTACAGACTCTCATTGCTTCCTGGTAGTGGTCACGGGCTTCTTCAGGTCTACCCAATAACGCAGCTGCGGCTCCGAGATGACGGGGGATGATTGTCGGACTGAACTGACCACTGGTGAGCATACCGCTGTCGGCAAAACACTGCTGGAGCAATGCTGCCGCACTCCGATGTCCTGTAAGAACCGCGGCTTCTAAGAAGTGGTCACACGAACTTGCTGCCATCTCTTCCCAGTCGGTTTCGATACCTGCTCGTGATACCACTTCCCGCTCCAGTATTTCATTAACCTCTTCGTTCCTCCCAAGATGTGCCAGATAGAGGATACTATCCACAGGATCTAGGGTATACCCCGTATTCTCAGACCACCGGACTCTTGCTTGGGATTCTTTTTCAGCGTGACCTAAATAGATCTGAATCCTTCCTGTGACCATGCCAAGGTAAGTACCCATAAATGCCTCCAGACCCATCCCCCGGCTGCTCTTGGCCACATCCCTGCAGACAGCCAACGCATCCTCCAGGCCTCCATCCATGTAGAGCGAATGAGCATCAAATAACCTTGCTACTAGAAGATTGTTTGTCTGCTGTATTCGCTCGGCTAGCTCACGTATTTGGCTCGCAACCTCTTCGGCTTTTCTACGGTATCCGAATACCAAATAGAGGTGCCTTACTACTAAGAGAAGAGAAATTTCGGCTGCAATATCCGTTTCCTGCATTGACCACCGCTCGATCTCCTGCACGAGTTGAAAAGCTTCCCTGGCATGTTGAGGGGCGAACGAACCCCACAACCAGAAACGAGCAGTCATGAACAATGTACTTGGTTCGTTGAGTCGGCGGGCTAAATCAAGTGCCCTCCTCAACAAAGCCCTACCTGACTTGTAATCACGCTCTACACGCTTAACGGTGCCCATAAACATGTCTGCCCAGGCCCGTTCAATGGTATCTGGCTGAGCGTAATAGTCAGCCTTTTCTGACCATAAAGCAAACTCAGGAGAACCCAGGGCTGGCCCGGAGCCATAATAGATCAATGCACGTCCCGCGAGCAGACAGACCTTTGAAGCCCGATTATTGTCACCGATATCCTCGGCTAGTGTTAATGCGAGGGGTGCTGTCTCATCGACAACACGCCGTGGTTGTCCTGCCCATATCAGGGCATTGCCTAGAGTCAGGAGTAGGTCACACCGCTTTGCCTTATCCTCCGGGTCAAGTATCTCCTGCACCTTAAGTGTCTGCTCGAGCAGCCGTACCGCCTCACCGTATGCGTAGACATCGGTCGCCTGCTGCGCTGCCATCTGCCCATAAGACACTGCCTTGGTCAAGTCTGCTCGGTCGGACGAATGGGAGAAATGCTCAGCTAACTCAGTGGCATGGTCTTCAGGGTGAGCGGCATATATTTCCTCCAACGCCCGAGCTACCCGCTGGTGCAGAAGAATACGTCGCGGGGCAATAATCTCTTCATACAAGGCCTGGCGGAAAAAGGCGTGGCCGAAACGATACGTTATGGCTGCTCCCACCCCAGCGCGCTCTTCTATCACAGCCGCTGACTTCGCCTTTTCGAGAGCAGTAAATAAATCCTCGTCAGACATGTTAGTCACCAGCCGCAATACCTCAGGAGAAAACTCCCTACCGATGACGGCGGCAACTGACAGTATCTCGTTACACTCCTGTGATAGGCTGGACAGACGTTTCTCGATGATGCCCCGCAGCCCCTCGGGGATGCGTGTTTCCAGAGGCGTCACGGCGACAGTGTGCCATTGTCCTTTCTCTTGGCTGATAATGCCTTCTTCCACCAAGTAGCGGACTACCTCCTGCACGAATAGCGGGTTCCCTTCGGTCTGGCGATATACTGCCTGGGTAAGACCCAAGGGGATTGAGCCACCAGTGACGTTCTCCAGCATCGTCCTGACCTCGTCGATACTGAGCCCGCGTAGAGGGACGCGGTCGAAGTAGGCAACCCGATGGAGTTCAGCCAGGGTTGCTGAGAGCGGATGCACCCCATCCAACCCAATGTCGCGGTACGTGACGACAAGCATCACCCGCGTTCCGGCAAGGTTACGGGCGACATATGTGAGCATATCGAGGGTTCCCATGTCTGCATCGTGAAGGTCTTCCAAGACAAGCACCAGCGGTCGAGCTATGGCTGCATTCGTCAGGAAGTTGGCTACAGCCTGCATTAGCCGATAGCGTTCCTCCTGCGGATCACCTTGTGTGCGTGGTTCTACCTTAAGCCGTTCAGTGACCTCGCCGACAATTCTGGCAATGTCAGCGGCACCGACTGCCATCTCCTTCTTCACGTCGTCAGTGTCATGGGTGAGGACGTACCCGCGTATTGCCTCAATGAAGGGTAGGTAAGGCAATGACAGTGTTCCCTCTCCATAGCAGTGGCCAACCAGAATACTACCACCACGGAGAGTGGCATAGGTGGATAGCTGCTCACAGATAGCAGTTTTGCCGATGCCAGGTTCCCCTACCGCGGCTACGAGTGACCCATTGCCAGACACGGCGGCATTGAAAGCAGACTGGAACTGCTTTAACTCCGCCTCTCTGCCGACAAACACTTTACGATATAGAGGGCTGGCCTCCTCGGGCTGAGGGGAGCCGACTTCCGCGTGCGCAAGGCGCTGGCCGCGGGGCCGAAGTGCGCTCTTTTTGTGTCGGGTTTCAACTGCCTGCTTTATGGATTCCAGTATTTCATAGTCGGGCAGGCTGGGGAAGAGCTCCCTGCACTCGGAATGAGACAGCGGCCTACCACGGTGTCTCATAGAAAGCTGGTGACCCTCGGTCACATCAAGCAGTCGCAGTCGCACGAATGGTTTCAGGAGATGCGCATAGACTCCGGCCGGTCGTCGGTTTGGCATGGTCCGCAGTTGGGAGATGTACTTATAATTGACCCCACACTCATCGGCGTATTCCCGAATAGTGAGCTTGCCGGCTCGTTTAAGCAGGGAGTCTAGGTCTTTTCCGAAGGCGGTTCGAGCTTTGGACTGCTTAGCCATTTACACGACTCCCGTCAAGCTTTGTACAACACTTCCCTTGAGTTGGCGGTGTGGCGATAGCCCACATTATAAGGTAGCATTGCTAGATTATCAATATAAATTAATGGTTAATCCAGCTAACCATGGTGCTGAATATAATGCTACCCCCCTGCTTGTTGAGGTTTAATCTACAGCTGCTAGACTGAATTGGTGAGATGAGGCCTATCAAGGTTGTGTCTTCAAATCTTACGTAAAAAGGGTTAAAGAAAGGAGGACGAAAGTGAGAAAGAAAGGAATCAGGGTATTACTGGCTGTCGTACTACTACTGAGTGTCTGTCTGGTGACAGCTGTGCCAGCGGTTGCGGGTGGTGATCATTTTTGTGGTCATCGGCCCCATTTTGTCGTTGGGGCTGGCGAATGGGAAGGCATAAACCCGTATGGCGTCCCAATTGGTGGTGGTTTTCTGGTCTACGGTAAAGAACCTGACGGGGGGTTTATGGTAGGTAGCTATGAGATTGGTCCCCCGGCAGGGAGCTGGTACCGGCTGAGAATCAACGCTATCAAGATAGGCGAACTGGATGGTAATCCGGCCGCCTGGTTCTGGGGCGAGGTCGTTGCCGGCGAATGGGCGTCGGGTCTTCCCTATACAGGCTATAAAGTGGGAGTAATAGTCGACGGCGGTAGTCCCGGTCGTGACGTGGACACTGTCTACATATCGACGCCCCTAGTAGATGAGAATACAGCGAAAGGCATATACGAAAGCGACGATCCAAACGGACTACTCTATCCAAATGGACCACTCTTTCACTTTGATATTGCCCGAGGTAACATCATAATCAAGTAGTTCACAACATTTGGTATACATCGAGGCCAGTAGGTCTTCAACGGCTTGCTGGCCTTCTTCTTATTACGTTATTACGGATCGTGCGGATTCGTATAGTATAGGCTAGGGTAGTGTAAGGGGGGTCTTAAGAGCGGCTCTGAGGTTTAAAGGCGGGCTGCTGCTGCAAACCTTAAGGGGGTTTCGCTTAAGCGAAACCCCCGTTATTCTTACAGTGATATTAGCTGCGGCTGTGCAGGGTAATTATCACCTTTTATGATACCCAATGTTTTGTAGGGCTGTCGGGCACCTGCACTTAGGTGGTGCGATATGAAACTGGGTTCCGGGCAGGTCAAAGAGGACCGCTTTACTTATCATCATTTCCGGGTGCGTCAGTTAGTTTAAATCCCATCACTCTCAGGCCCTTAATTACCTCGGTTTCTAGTTTATGGTCTACTTCTATTTTGAATAGACTTTTTTGACGGTCAAAAGCGGTAAGATACTCTCTCACTGCCTCTTCGACAGAACTGGGGATACGCAGACAGCCGAGTGGTGCCAACAAATTGTCACACATTTTCTGAAATTCTTCCCTTGTCACGTCGTGGAGTCTTCGGACTTCTTTACTAGCCAACCATAGAATCCAGTCCCAGAAGTGGCTGTTTATCAGACTGATGGTATTGCTGCTTACTGTCCAGGGTGGTTCCGGTTGCTGAGGATGGTCGAAAATGAGGTCGATTTTAACCGGACCTCTGATGATTATCATATAAATCTTATGATGGCTTAAGGGGTCCCATAGTCGGTTAAGAGGGTCGAGGCTTTCAGTCAGGGACGGCAGCGCTTTTGACACAGCTTCGAAATCGGCAGTCTCAACCAGGAAGTCCCAATCAGACCATTCTGTAGCGTCGCCTCTCAAGCGTGAACCGGTAAGGGTGACACTGCTGACCGCCAGGTGCTTCATTAACAATTCAGGAATTAGCGAGCCTATATCCATAGCTTTTCACTCACACCCAAATTATAAGCTGAGTGCCATTGGAGAGCAATTATTCTTAATTTACACAGCAACTATACAGAGGGGCTGTCATATAGTGTTCTGCTCCTGTTTAGTGTTGGTGGCCCCATCGGGCGGCCCCGCAAGATGCAGTATTCGCCTATGCTTTCACTGATTCGCGTGGCATAAGAAAGGTTCCCAGGGAGGAATGGTGACTAGAGCTATGAGATGTTCTGGGTTGTGCCGGGTTTCAGGATCGCCTCACTTCTTCCAGAAAGGCGTTAAGCCCGGCATAGAACTTCAGCCATGGCTGCCCAGAGCGGGGCTCCATGAGGTGTGCCTCGGATGGATGGTAAAGCGCCTCCTCTCCGCAAGGCGTCATCGGCAGCAACGTGTCGCTGAAGCCGTCCCAGTGATGGTTTACCGGCAAGCCCGCTTTTGCCAGAGGTAAGTCGAGGGTGGCATCCACTAAGATGAGCCTGCCGCCTACCTCCACCCTGCATGCGAGGTGATGACTCATCGGCAGTTCTTCGGTCAGTTTTTTAAGTGGTTGTGGATAGTTGTCCACGAACTCGGCGTTATCAATCCAACGAAAGGGGTAGACAGCGAAGAGGACCAGCAGTCCCAGCTTTTGGAACAGGTTGCACAGCAGAAAGTGCTTTGGCGTGCAGGAGCCCCGACCCAGCGTAAGGATATCTATGTAGTCTTCAGCGCTGACCAACTCAGGAATAACGGCATAGGGGATGTCCTGGACCTTCTCGTAGATGCTGATTCGTGACCGGACGGCATCCTTTCCCTCCGTCCACTGCCGGAATGTCTCCTCGAGCAATGCGTCCGTTTCTGGTGTCAACTTTTCTTTCATGGCTTCATCTGGAATGACTTGCCTATATCGGCGGTCGACCTGGCACCGGTGGTCTCAGCAGCCTTTTTAAAGCCTGCCACAGGCTGTTGGCTCGACTTACCTGCCTCTGTTGGGGCTCAGTTTCGCCGTAGCGGACATTGACGTAGAGGTCGGTGAGTTCCGCCAGAGGCTCGTGGCTATCGGGCGCTATCTGCCCCAGTCGCCCCCGGTACTCGTAAGGCGTTTCGTGGTTCCGACGCCCCATACCAAAGCGTGATGCCTGCCGTAGCATCCGTCGGTATATCGTACGAATGTCCGCCGTGTCTGTCTCATCCTCTTCAAGATACCGGTGTGGTGTAGCGTCGGTTGGCGTGGTTTCTTTTCGCCTGCGCCAGAGACGTTGCCAGATTACGCTCAGGAGGAGGCGAACGTCCGCCATAAGGCCTCCCCAGCTCCATAGCGATTCGTTGACCTCTTCGACGTCAACCCTTGCCCGGGAAGCGCGGAAGCGCGATACCGCCCTGGCGAGCAGGTAGATGACAATGATGGCGACGACGGCGAAGAGTACCCACTTGAGCACTAGGATGATGACTTCGGGGATTAGTTGCTCCTGAGTGACCTCGGCTGTGGCTTCTTCTGCGAAGTCGAAATCCGGCCCCTCGAACTCAGGGATATTTTCGCCTCGGATAAGGTTTACTATGAACTCCCCTACCCAGTACAGGCCGGCAGCGATGAAACCAAAGGGTATTAATATATAGCCGATTACTGTACGGACAACGTCGCCAATAGAGCCGAGCAGACGTGACAGAAAGGCAAGGAACTCGGGAGAGAAGATACTGGCAACACCGATTCCGACAAGGACGATGCCGCCAATTACCGCTATCAGGATGGGCAGCCAGCGGCGGTTAAATGATGGTCCCATGTCCTCTGATGTCATTTGCTGCCGGATTGATTCCAGATTGATGAGGGCTAGAGATACCAGGGCGAAGAAGAAAAAGGCAGCTACGTGGGGAGCGACGGTTGAGGCAAGCTCTTCTAGGGAGCCGGCCCCTAGGCTTACACGCCAGACGATAATAAGAAGGACAAAGGAGATGATACCAATCATGAATTTTTGGTAAACGGTGGCGGTATAAAGAGGAGACCGACCGTACCTAATGCCTCGCCACCATAGGTAGGCACCGGCCGGTAGTGCGACCATTAACGTGTGGGCTTGACTGAAGTCGAGCAGGATACTGCTGGTATGGACAAGCCACCCCCCGTCGAACAGCCCGTACCCAGCATGGTATTCACTGCGGATTACGGTAAACACTACCACCAGGCCACAAAGGATGACACCCCAACGGACCAAGCTAAGAGACCATTCCCGGCTGAGCAGGTACCGGGTAACAATAAAGCCGCCGCCAAGCAAGAAGATAACACCCCCGATACTAAGTGGCGCCCGTGGCTCTGCAAACATTTCCATTTTCCCCAGCCAGAGTAGCCACGGATAGAACCAGTACACCTCCATGAGGACGACCGCTGTGGGGATAACAATGGTAGCTATCCAGTTCAGCCTTGTCAGTCGTCGGGCTATGACGTTCATTGCATTGCCACCTTCAAGGTTAGCGTCTCCACTTCGCGCCAGGGCACGTCATCAGAAATACGGTACGTGGGCAGACCATCTAGGCTGGGTGTCTCTGGCCCGCCGATAATAACCAGTGCCACCCGGCGTCCGAACCTCTTCATCCTGAGTAGGGTGGCCAGCAGGGTCTCTGTCGGCATGGCGGTTATTAATACCAGGGTGCTTCCCCACGGCAGGTTCCTGCTTTCCAGGGAGATGAAGCGGGATATCGGCATGGACTCAGCCGCTGAGTGAATTTGCGCCAGGGCATCAAGTATATTCACCATCTGCTCGGTGTGCTGGCTGGGCGGTATCCTCACCGGCTCACCGATAGGCTGCCGTCGCTGGTTGGCGTACAGGCCCACCCGGTAACCGGCGGCCATGGCATGATTGGCAATCGATGCTGCTGCCATAACACCTAGTTCCAGGCGCTGCTGTATCATTCCCCAGGTGGGTGGTTTCACGGTGCGGACATCAAGGAAGATGCCCATATCAACTGAGGTAGTCGGTTCATAGACCTTGGTCTGCAGCTTACCAAGGCGGGCCGTGGTCTTCCAGTGAATCCGCTTCAGGCTGTCACCGAAATGATAGTCCCGGACGCCCATGGTGAGAATCGGGTCCTGGAAGATATACCTCTTGGTGAGGATGTCGCCAAGAGGCTGTTTTGAGGGTATACTCGGTTGTTCTAGCGGTACTATCTTGGGATAAACAATGAGCCGGTTAACGTCGTTGACCTCAATCTCCTGCCTGGAGAAGCCGAACAGGTCACCGGAGCGAATGCGTGCTGGTCCGAAGGTTAAATGGCCCCGATGGTCGCAACATATCGGGTAGCGCCGTTTCACCCGGTGGTACCAGCCGAGGGAAAGGAGGCTGGTCAGGTGTACGCGGGCCGTCTTGTGTGACGAGGTTGTCTTGCCTTTGAGGAAGGTTATGTCCTCCGGCATTTCGTCATCAATCTCTACCCAGGGAAGTGGCAGGAGCTTCCGGTTGGTCACTTCTAGTTCTAGCAGTAGCTCCTCTCCAAAGAAAGCACGCTTGGCACTGAGATGGCGGTGGTACTCAATTCGTGTCAGGGCGTAGCGTTCCCAGAGTCGGGTGGCACCCCACACGAGCAAGAGCAACAGTGCCACCAGCATCATGGGTATCTGATTCAGAATCACTCCCATGAGAAAAAGGCCTCCACCAAGCCACGGCCAGTAGCTACCCCTCATTCCTCACCCTTCCTCAGCTGACTTCTTCTTCGACGGGTACCGGCACTGATTCGACAACCTCTCTCAGTACCTCTTCGACGGTGTGGCCGCGCAGGTGGCTTTCAGCCCGCGGGATAATCCGGTGCACCAGGACGAAGGGGGTGAGGTACTTGACGTCGTCCGGGACGACGAACGCCCTCCCGTGAAGCGCTGCCAGGGCCTGGGCTGTCCGGTATAGCGCAAGCATCGCCCGTGGACTGGCCCCGAGCTGGAGCGACTCGTGCTCCCTGGTGGCATGGGTAAGCCGGATGATATAGTCTTCCACGTCGTTGGCAACGTGGACATTGCGGCAATCTGACTGCATCTGGAGGAGCTCTTCGGAAGAGACAACCGGTGTCAGTTCCTCAAGTGGGTCGGCCTGTCGGAAGCGGGACAGGATAAGACGGTCATCTTCGGCTGATGGGTAGCCAATGCTGACCTTGAGGAGAAAGCGGTCGAGCTGGGCCTCGGGCAGGGGGAAGGTACCCTCCAGTTCTATCGGGTTCTGGGTAGCCAGCAGCATGAAAGGCCGGGGCAGTGGCTTGGTCTCGCCCTCAGCGGTTACCTGGAGTTCCTGCATTGCCTCGAGCAGGGCGGACTGGGTGCGTGGGGTGGCCCGGTTTATCTCGTCGACCAGGATGACCTGGGCCATAATCGGTCCTGGCCGGTACTCAAAGTCCGCCGTCTTCTGGTTGTAGATATAAGTCCCGGTAACGTCAGAGGGGAGCAGGTCAGGGGTGCACTGGATACGCCGGAAGCTGCAGCCGAGTGACCGCGCCACCGACTTGGCCAGCATTGTCTTGCCGATGCCGGGCACATCTTCGAGGAGAAGGTGCCCCTCGCAGAGCAGGGTTACTATCGCCAGCTCGACAACCTCGCTCTTACCGACGATTACCCTCTCGATGTTTTCCTTGACCCTGGCCCCTATCTCCTGTATCCGACTGATACTTTTGTCTTCCAAGTTACATGCTCCCGTGATTTTTCCACATCATTATACAGGGCAGGATAGTAGATTACCATTGCTTACCCCCCCCCATTTTACTCACGGTAGCTTGGACTATGGCATATAGCTCGGCCCGCTGGTAGGTCCAAGCTGTGTCTTTAGTTCCTCCTGTGCCATCTCGATAAAGTCGACCAGTATAGGGCGCGAGTCACGCGGGTCAATAATATCCTCGATGTTAAATGCCTCGGCGGTACGGAATGGCGAGGCCAGGGCCTGGAGCCTGCGTTCAATCTCCTGGCGTTTTGCCTCGGGGTCAGGGGCGCTATCAATCTCTCGTCGATAGGCGGCAGTGGCACCGCCCTCGATGTGCATCGAGCCCCAGTTGGCCGAAGGCCAGGCGACACGTTTGAACATGCCGCCTGGCCGGTCGTGACACTGGCCGGCAACACCGTATATCTGGCGGATAACAAACGTTATCCAGGGCATTCTGGTCTGGTAGGTGGCGCAGACCATTTTGGCACCGGCGCGGACGATGCCTTGTTTCTGTGACTCGATTCCGACTAAAAATCCCGGCTCGTCGGCGAAGTAGACCATGGGCAGGTGGAAGGTGTCACAGAGTTGCATGAAGCGAATAACCTTCAGCCCGGCGGAAACGTCCATCGAACCACCGAGGAACATGGGATTGTTTATCATGGCACCTACCGGGTAGCCGTTTACCCGTGCCAGTCCGGTGAGCCGGGAGCGCCCCGAGAACTGGCCAATCTCAAAAAAGGAGTCGTGGTCAACGACATGCTCCAGTACGGCGCGTGGGTCGTAGCCCCGCCTTCGGTTGCGGGGGATGATAGAGAGCAGTTCCTCGTCGCGGCGGTTGGGGTCATCGGTCGGCTCGGTGCGGGGTGGCACCTCCCAAACATTCTGCGGCAGGTAGCTGAGAAAGCGCCGGACCATGTCGAAGGCTTCCTGTTCGGTCTCGGCCACATTATCGATTACCCCGCTGGTGGCCTGCGTCCGCTCGTCACCGAGCTCTTCCTTGGTGATGTCGTAACCCAGAGCAGCCTTGACCACGGGCGGGCCGCCGGGGAAAACCTGGCTGATGCCCTTTACCATTACGCTGAAATGGGAGAGACAGGCCTCGACGGCCGGGAGTCCGGCCACCGAGCCGAGTACCGCCGAAACGACCGGTACCTGGCAGAGCACCTTTTCGATACCGTAGGTGCCCGGGTTGATGGGTATGTAGGTGCGGCCTATCTGTTCAAAGGTGCGGACACTGCCACCGGTGGCATCGAGGAGGCGGACATAGGGCATCTTCCATTCTACGGACATTTTCTGGGCACGTCCCCGCTTGTCGGCAATAGCGGCATCGGAGGCCCCGCCCCTCACCGTAAAATCGCCTCCATTGAGGACCACCTTGCGTCCGTTGATGGTGCAGATACCCATTACCGAGTTGGCCGGGGTAAATGAGACCAGCTTTTCACCCTCGTATTTAGCAGAACCGGCCAGGCCTCCTATTTCGTGGAAAGAGCCGGGGTCGGATATTGCCTCGATTCGCTCACGGACGGTGAGCTTGCCCCGCTTACGCTGTCGCTCGATACCTTCCGGACCACCCATCTGGGCGGCAAGCTCCTTGCGGTATTTCAGTTCGTCAATCTCCGGTTGCCAGACCATATCTCTCCTCCATTACCCTCGTGAAAATGCCTTGTGTTGGGATTGTTTGCGGAATACACGTAGCACACTGGGGTGAAGTTTAGTATAGCAACAACGGTGGTGACTGACAAGGAAGGAACGTGCTATAATCACCTGTGCGGTGAGCCTGTAAGCCCCTGTAGCTCAGTAGGATAGAGCAACGGTTTCCTAAACCGTGTGTCGTGCGTTCGAGTCGCACCAGGGGTACCACTTTTTGAAGCTGTGTTATCTTTCTTAAACCCCCAGAATCTCCTTGTGCCTCAGTGCCCTCTCCAGCGAGGGCTGTTTAGAATAGAAGTTCTTTTATTTAGCCCAAGTTGTGTGGTAAGGATACTATCGTAAGCACGGGAAGCCTAAGCAACGTTGGTTAATAATACATAATGTATCAAAAAATGTTCTGTTTTATCTATCATCTTGAATATCATACAGGCTCGGTTGTTCCTAAATCTAAATCCCACGGCGTACTTAGGTATAACCAACAATCGCAATTAGCCGTGGTAAATGTAAAAAGGTAGGTAAAACAAGGTTGAGAAAGGTATAACAATAACCTACCATTCACTGTTTTCCAAAGAAATGTCTATCAGCCCCCTGATTATTGACAGGATTAAGATCTGGCAACCTCATTCTTTGGTAAACAACGCCAGATAATATATCCGACTATTAGGGCAGCAATAATAGTAAAAATTATGCCAATTATTACTCCAATACTTGCACCGCCTGCCTCACCGTCGCTATCTTCTGCCTCGCCTACAGGATTCAATATCAGTAATACCTCAGGCTCCCTTTCACTCAAGTAGTTAAAATCTAAGTCAAGAGTCTGTGAGAGCTCCTCTAAATCATAGTCACTGATCGTACTGTCTGATAATGATCTGTCTGGAAGAGTTCGTGTTAAGAGGATGATAGCATCATTCTTATTAACATAATTCGGTAAGCCAAGATATGCACCTGCGTAGTCTATCGCATCACTAGCCACTACAACCATCCGCGGATTTTCTTGCACCATATCAGCTACAGTAATAGCGAGTTGGTTAACCAGCGAATTGGAAATATGCTGGAACTTACCTCTTTTATCGGTCGTGTATTCCTCCAACGTTGATATTACGCGACCGTTAATAGAATTATCTGAGATTATCGTAATATCAGTTACTCCTAAAGCATCGAGCGTCTCCGTGACAATTGATGGCACTGATTCGTCGTAAATAAATAGTAGGGGCACACGCTTATAGCTAGCATATTCACCTGCCAACATTGCCAGCGGGTATTTGTCTAATGTTATTACAACTTCACTTGAAGAACTCCAGTTGGTCGTAGCCAGGGTTGCTGCGAATTCGATTGGACTGTCACCACTGATTATGCTGACCTGGTATCCCAATTCTTCGATAGTCCCTAATACAGCCTGTTCGAAGTCGTCTTCTACTTCGACAACAGTGATCGTATCTGTCCCAGAAATTGGTAAGACTATTTGAACTGATTCTGATAAGCTTTCAGTACCGGTGGTTATTATCGTAGTATCTTCAATAGATGCTATAGGAGATATGGCAAAAGCAGAATTCACGCTACCTTCGCTAGACACAAGGTAGACCCATTCTGTAGCTAGCCACGAACCACTACCCCATAAGCTTGTCGACATTTCCTCTATACTACGTCTAATGACAGATATGTCAGTTACTGCTTCTGCTAACACCTTTAAAGTTATAATATCGCGATCTACCAATAATCCGTCTCTGTCAAATAATGCCAACCTGACGACATAGACAGCTGGTGTCATGTCTGCAATCCAGCTTGTTTCGAACCACTCTGTCTCATTGGTGGCTATGAACACCGTGTCATCAAATTCGGTTACGAGATTGCCCGCGGTATCACTCACGGAGAATCTTGCCGTAAGATACTGCGATTCACTTGCCATGTTTTCTACCTGCCATAGAAAATCAGCATTTCGTCCTTTTACAACTCTTGGTTTCTCAGTATAAAAATATGAGATTCTGGAAGACCTACTTGGTTCATATTCAATTGTAATAGTCATATTGTCATGTAAAGTAACCGTATTTGTATCTGTGTCGTATTGAATCGGAAACACTCGAATGTGAAGTGTAAGAGAATTATCGGGATTTCTTATGGTAAAATATTCGAGCATATCACTTGGCATGCCTGCTGATTGGCTCGAGGATGTAGTAGATATTTCACCTAGATCATCGTAACCCGTCTGTTCACGAAGTTCGTATTCTCCCAAATGTTTTTCTGTGCTGGTGTAATTGATATCCTTAAGTACCGATTCCGCCGGTAACTCGACTGTGAACATGTTCATGGGAATTATTGGCTGGAGTGGTGACCTCCATAATACGCTTTCGGTGCCGGGAGATTCGGTAAAGAATGACCATTCACCGTACTCCTCTGTTTGAGTGTATGTAAAGTCAAGATCCACTTCTATTTTGGGATTACCACGGTGCATAAGCAAACTGCCGGGAGCTGATGTAGTAATAGCGGCTATACCTCCACCTGGAAGCGGGTCTAGGGTAAACTTTGGATTACCGTAAAGAACATATTCCAGAAAAGTCCGCTTAACCTCGGTATCGTAATTAAAGACATTCGTGATATTCGGTGCGGTATCTATTAAATTCTGCATGGCTTCTTTGAATGCCATCCCAATTGTTTGTTCCTCGTCTAGCCATTCTTGTACTAGGTCAGTTGTGAATTGAGCTGCTCCGATGGTGCCCTCCCAGTTGGTTTTTGCCTTCAGAGTGGCACCGACATAGGCATACGCACCTGAGTTGATACATGCCAAAGATATGCTGCTTTCATAACTCCGGCTATCTTGACAACCATCACAAATGTGACCATTAATTGCATGAGCGGTGAGGCACAAGCAGGTAATATAAACATCAGCCGCGTTGTCCGGAAAGTCATTGGTGGTCAGGTAATATGGTACAGCTGTGGTACTGCCATCCATCTCATAAAAACAGAATGAGTCGTGTTCACCATGTCCAGCACAAAGAAAAACAGCTCGGTTTTTGAACAGGTCGTCTACGCTCCTTAGGCCACTTCCAATAGGTGATGCTCCGATAACTGTCCGATATGAGACCGTACCACTACTAAGATATCCGATTAGTGTATTACACCAGTCGGTGAAGTATTCGGGGTCAGCTGTCGCCTGTTCCTGACCCTTGTGGTGAATGTCGGTGTCATATGCTATCGTCACACCATTTCCGGCATTAATCGATGTTGTGCTCATCAACCGAATCAGGTCATCAATTTCCCAGGCGATAATTCTACCGACACAGAGATCCTGTATCCAGTCCTCATTAATATCTGCATAATACGTGTCTGAGGGACAAGAATCATTACTGAGCGGATCATTTGGTTGAGCAAAGGGAATGATTTCATCATTGCCTACGATCATAAGGTAATATTCGGAATCGTCCTGCACATTCCACATGAGTTCGTGATTAACCCACTGCTCAATTGCAGTATCAACATTTGTCCAGTCGTCATTCTGACCCAATTCGATAAAAGACAGGATACCATTCTGCTCACTTGCTGTTTTCGCCATCTCACCTAGTAGTCGATAGGCGTCAGAATTATCGATATCACCTGCAGCATCGGTGGTAGCATAGTTCTCTATGATAGCCCCCGGGCTGGAGACAATCAGCATATCGGTCCCGGCATCTGCCTGCCCAATTGGTTTACCATCGACTGTGTCCAGTGTATTGTTAATGCATTGTGAAGTGAGGTTGGGTATTTTGGTATCCGAGTCCCAGAGAAAGCCCAATTTCGTACAACCGAATGCGGATTTCCCAGTTGCTTGGTTGCTGTAGCCTAAGTAGGTACCCTGAGTTGTCCAATTGCAGTCTGCATCGATGATGGGTACGACCTGGTAATTAAAAGAATACGTGTCTCCTGGAGCGAACTCTATAGTTTGCCCTGCCTCATCCATTACACCTGAATAAATCCAGACCTCATAATCACTCTGGACAGCACCAAGTGTTTTGTATTGGTAAACCTCAAATCCTGCTGACTCACCGGGTTCACCTACGTACTGGAGGTCAATGAGTTGTTCAGCAAAAGTCACTTGGGTAGCTGTTACATCTCCTGTGTTGGTGATGGTCAGAGTTACATCATATGTGTTACTCCCTGAGACCTTGGTAACAGTTCGAACTACAGAACAGGTAGGTTTACTCTCCTCGTCTGGTGGTGG
The DNA here is from genome assembly GCA_011170375.1 of Dehalococcoidia bacterium. Classification (GTDB taxonomy): domain Bacteria; phylum Chloroflexota; class Dehalococcoidia; order Dehalococcoidales; family Fen-1064; genus W589. Next base: position 33,801 of record DUEV01000006.1, on the reverse strand, counting down.
CGTCGGTGTTACATCACTACTGGTACCCTTAAACATGACAGAATACCAGCCGTTCCTGGTCTCTCGATAGCTGCAGTCGTATGTCTCTGCCGTCCCGGGTAAACCCTGTGTATCAGCATCACTCATATGTAGCCATACTGCACTCAGTAGATTGCTGTCGCCGTCCCCAATTTCCCATCTCCAACCACTTCCAACGTTTTTCACAGGTGTGTCAAACTCGAAGGTAATATACCAGGGGACATCAATGGGCAGAGTCTCATTTTTTGCTTCCGTACTGGTCGCTGTGACCGAGTAGGTTTTTGTTGAAGGAGCGGGCTCGGTTAGTGTAAAAGTAAGCCGAGTGTCCCCAACTTCAATCTCGGTATACAAGCTATTCGAGCGGCTGGTCAGCAGGAAGAATGTCACTTCCGCAATATCCTGCTTCGGGAAATCATCAGGTAGCGTGCCATAATGTTTTGTACCGCAGCCACAGCATGAACCACCTCCGGCAAATGGATAGTAGCCCTCACTACGTATACTCTTTGACTCATAGAGCCAGACGCCATTCCACCATCGACCGCCAGTGTTCTCATCTTGGTCTTGGGCAAGTACTATAGGAACAGAAAGAGAGGAAGTAACAAAAATAACCGTGAATAGAACGAGAATTGATTTAAAAGAGAATATCGGTCTCATCAAGTTTGCCTCCTCATTATCTCTTGTTACTACGCATGGTGCAAGTTAGTGAACTCCCCTGTCGTGTATGGAACTTGGTTTGAATATCAGATGCCTCTACATCTTTGTGTCTGGGCGATTGCATTATGAGCCATTATACTGCATTAAGACTGTAAGGGAAAAAGATAGAAATTAGTATACGAGAAAGGTAAGGTATGAAACCTCCCCTCTCGACTTTGACGCTATTCTGACGTTGACGTGGGGCACATGATTGCCGAAGTGCTTTTCGGCGATTAGAATCCCGGTGGCAGATTACCGGTGTCTTTCCAGAAAAATAAAGGGCAATTAACTGTTGCATTATGCCCATAAATGTCTGGCAGAAAATCCACCATGTGGGGAATCTTTGCGAAGGTCCCCTAATCATTTTATGCAGGTCTATTCTTTCCCGGCAAAATGTTGAATTATTTCCGAATTATTTTTATAATTCTCCCGTAATTGACCAGGAGGTTGACACGCTATTCTGAAGAAAAAAGTGCCAAAATACACCGTCTCTCAGGCACGAATTTCGTAGTTTTCGTGGTCAAACTGCAATACTGCTTCCTAAACCGTGTGTCGTGCGTTCGAGTCGCACCAGGGGTATTACTTTATTAGATTTCCACCATGATATCTTGCCCATCGACCTTTGTATGATATGATAGGTAGTCAACTTCTGTGGTGATTTAGGCGTCTTCGCAATGGTTGAAATTAATCCGGCTCCCTTAAGCCAGCGGACAACGCTACCATCGGTCAGGTTAAATTGAGAGCCGTGTCGAGGACAGGTCAAGACGGTTCCTTCTAATTTGCCTTTTGAAAGGTCTCCACCGAGGTGAGGGCATTTATTCTGTGCAGCGTAGTATTTTCCTCCAATCCTGGCCATCAGTATATCCATGCCTTCAACCTGAAACCTCTTCATACTTCCTTCGGTCAGGTCGTTAATATTAGCTAATCGAGTAAGTTTTCCCATTAGTGCCTCCTACAAAGATCATATTTTGAGGCGCTTTGTCCACTGCTGGCGGAACTTATTCACCTTGGGTGAAATTATCATCTGGCAGTATCCTTGTCGTGGATTCTTTGAGAAGTATCCCTGATGGTAGTCTTCTGCAGGATAGAACTTACCGAGCGGTAAAATTTCAGTGACAATCGGATTCTTCCACACATGAGCCTCATCAAGCTCTTCAATGATTTTTTCAGCGACGGCCTTTTGCTGCTCGTTGTGGTAGAAAATTACTGAACGATATTGTGTGCCTACATCCGCGCCCTGACGGTTCAATGTCGTTGGGTCATGGATAGAGAAGAAAATCTCCAGTATTTCCCGATAAGATATCTTTGAAGGATTGAAGCTCATCTGAACCGCTTCAGCATGGCCAGTTGTACCGGTGCAGACCTGCTTGTAGTTTGGATTAGCAGCAGTGCCACCGGTGTAGCCGGAAACAACATGATTAACGCCCTCAATCTCCCTGAAGACCGCGTCGATGCACCAGAAACAGCCGCCGGCGAGTGTAGTGACTTCTGATGAGGCTGTTTGGTTCATAGCTGACCCTCGGATACGAATTTCAATGCGAGACCGTTCATACAATACCGTCTGCCAGTAGGTGGCGGGCCATCATCGAAAACATGACCAAGGTGTGAGCCACAACGGGCGCAAAGCACCTCTATCCGTATCATTCCTGAACTCCTGTCTGTCTCCTCGACTATGTTCAAATCTGAGACCGGTTCATAGAAGCTGGGCCACCCTGTCCCCGATTCGAACTTGGTGGAACTACGGAAAAGGTGAGTGTTACAGCGTACACACTGGAAGATACCTGGTTCGTGGATTGTATTGAAGGGACATGTGCCTGGAGATTCCGTTCTTTTCCTGGTCGTGATTTCATACTGCTTCTTTGTTAGTAATTTCTTCCAGTCAGCATCAGACTTCTCGATCTTCTCTACCTCTGCCACCTTGTTCTGTCTAGCATTATAGATCTGTACGGTTTTAATCTTTACACCTCTTTTCAATGATTCTCAATATAAAATGTCACTATAATCGACAAAAGAATATGCACACTCAATAATTAAGAATTATCTGTAATCATTTGTAATCTGCGATAAAGCCCCACTCCTCGACCTTGTTAAACCGGTTATCGGTAGATTGAAAATGCACAAATACTTTGGAATTATCAATCGTTGGGATCTTCTCAATTAGATTTTTGTCACCGAACCTAATAGCTTCCAGGACTAGTGGTAATTCAGATTTAAAAATATTGTACCGCCACTTAGCCCTACCGAAAACAAAGCCTCCACTAACGTGACAGTATACCCTAAAGATGAGATCTTCTCCCTCGTCTATTAATTCTGCCAGTACTTCATCCCTCATCAATCTTGTATAGAATTTAGAAGTCTTTCGTGTATCATACTCACTACCGATGGAGAGAAAAAGGGTTCCGGTAATATCAGAGTGAGTCAGCGTATAACGTCTTGGTACGATCAGTTCGTCCGGAGTAGCGCCGGCTAGATAGGTTACATGAAGTTTGTCCGGATTAAGGCGCTTCATATTAATTGACAAGACCCTCCAGGACTGACCTGTCAGCGCTGAAATACACTTTGTCATTGATGCGTACTACAGGCCTGCGGACAAGTCTTGGCTCTTTCAGCATAAGGTCGATAAGCTCTTTGTCGTTCAGCTTGTCGCGTTCTAGGCCGAGTTGCTTGAAGCTGGGACTCCTGAAATTGAACATCTCCGAAGCTGGTTTTCCCTGAATCAGCTCCTCTATCTCAGATTGGTTAAAGGGATTCTTGAAGAAATCACGCTCGTTTATTTCCACATTCTTTTGCGAAAGAAACTCCCTCGCCTTACGACAGGTATTTCACTTCGCCCAGCAATAAAAATCGACTTTCATAGCTATCTCCTAATTTTCCTATCTATACATTTTCGATTCACGATTTACTACTAGTTATTTGGTTAAGCCTATTTAAACAATACTGACCATATCACGCCATCCAAAATAGCGGTATGGAATGCGAAGTAACTACTACCGGCAACCGCAAGCCAGTAGGGAACGTTTTGAGTAGTTGTTTCCAGACTGAGAATCGCCCAAACAAGAGCTATTGAAGCCAGTCCTACCAGTGCCAGGACAGCACGAACTCCGATCTTGATACTCGTGATTTGATTACCGATATACACATTGGTAAGTGGCATCCACAATGATGAGGGTAAGAGAATGAAGATGAATATCAAGTAAAAAACACTGAAATCAAATCGTCCACCAATCAATACTTCGTCAGGTATGATTTCGAATAGGATAAAATAGAGAAAAGCGAAGTATCCAAGAGCTGACAGGACCATTGAAACACCGTATACCGGTCTAATATTCGGTGGAACTCCACCCCAGAGAGCATTAGCCCCACCTGATTGTGCCTTGATTCCAAAGATATAGCTACCAATTACAGCAATGCCTCCTATGATATTGATAATGAGCAGAATTATCTGCTGAGTCTCCATTTCAACAAACCTCCTCTGAAAAAATTGTACTCAAAAATATCTAAATCTGCGATGCATGTGAACAGTTAACTACCAAATCCAGGGTATAATGACACGCCTTTCATATGGATAATCTACGAAATGTTTCTGATACCATTGATGGTGCGATCTTGCCCGTGGTACTAAATTGGCGATTGTCCATAATAAAAACGCACCGGCAACGGGTGACCAAGTACTAATAGCCCAGCCGGTCCACATAATAATTTCCCCAAAATAATTCGGGCAGGACACCCACCGGTATAAGCCGCCTTGCGGTATACTGTATTCCTGTCGAAAAGTGCTTCTGATACGGTAAAGCGTGTAATCTGAACGTCGATTCACTATGAAACCTAATATGAAAAGGGCAAGACCGGCAATGAAGCGTGTGTCATAAAGCCATGTTTCGGAGTATTTTGAAGCATTAATAACAATGTATTCACTGTTCAGGTAGGCATTAATGACGTTAAATCCAAAACCGGCTATTAATATGATTAATGGTAATGGTTTTAGAGAAATCCTGAACTTGATCGGATAGATGAATGATCTATCTATGTAGTGAGATGTCCACATAGCGAGAAAAGTGATCTGTACGATAGTTACCATTATAATATCTGCAATAAAAAAGGCAGTAAATACCAGTAGAGCAGGTGTTTCCATAATCATCCATCCGAGCCTCCCATTAACAGATGGCCCAAAGCTACGCTTGAAATAACGCCCGTATGGGGCGGCTGTAAAGAATAGGGAAATGAACACGATAATCGCGATAATGATCCAGGCAATCAATACGTAACGAAATACAATATCATTCATTGTTTTATCAATATCATGTAGTTAGAAATCCGTTTCGCTGGAACCAGTCTACGGTGTCAGACAAGGTTTGCTCCAATGGTCGGGGCTCATAACCCAGTTCTCTATTAGCCTTGGCGTAACTAATGTTAGGATTGCTCTCGAGTTCCTTCATGGCAATTGGAGTAAACAGGGATTGCTTACCTCTTATTCGGTCGAGGAATGTTGCTAAAGGCGCACTGGATTTGGCTATCCACATGGGTAATACCACTGGAGGTGGTCTAACGCCAATCATAGTGGTTACTTGTTGAGCTATATTGACCAGTGATACCCAGTTACCGCTCAATATATACTTTGACCCGGCTTCAGCATGTTCGCAGGCAGTTATCATGCCCTCAGCAACATCCCGAATATCTACCCAGCACAATCCAGCATTGACTAAGGCCGGTAATCTACCCTTTGCTATGGATAAAATTGTTGTGCCAAAATGAGAAGGTTTGTAATCGTTGGGGCCCAGCATGCCTCCCGGATTTATGATAACTGCATCGAGACCCTGCTCGATTGCTGCCCGTACGATTCTTTCTCCTGCAGCTTTGGAGTAATTATAAGGAGGGTAATTACCTGACTCTATAAGCGGGCGTGATTCGTCGAGTGGTTCATCAAGTGGCTCCTGTTTATGAGCATGAAAGGAACTCGTATGTACCAGCCGTTTTACTCCAATGGTTTTACAAGCATTTACTACGTTGCGTACACCGTCAATATTGACAGCTTCGACTATCTGGCTATCCCAACTCACAATCGATATTCGTCCAGCAAGATGAAAGACCACGTCAACACCGTCAAATGCACTCTTTAGAGATTCTTCCTCAAGGACGTCTCCTGAAACACGTTCAACATTAAGTCCCTCGAGAGCTTTCGTATCATGATGGACAACAGCTCTAACTCGCCAATCTTTGTTTATTAGAGCACGAACCAAATTCGCTCCCAGATGTCCGGCGGCTCCGGTTACTGCAGCTAACATTTTCGATTTCTATAACCTGTTCAGTATTACAATCTTGGAATTGTTCTTGAAAAGATATACTACAGGATTTGAAATAATGGTACAATGATTAGTGAGAGGTCACTAGTTTTCTTATTGCCGTCTGTGCGGCACGAAAACCGCACATACCATGGACACCAGGACTTGGGGGTGTCGAACTGGAACAAAGGAAAGTATTTTCAATTGGTGTTTCATAGGATAATAGGGGCAGAACCAATTTCTTTAGGCTTTGTGCCCCGCCCAGAAAATCGCCCCCTACACAGTTGGGATTGTACCTCTCTAAGTCTACAGTGGACATGGTATGCCGGCCGATTATCATATCCCTAAAGCCAGGAGCAAAACGCTCTATCTGGGATTCGATTCGCTCTGTCATATCAATAGTAGAGCCATTAGGTACATGGCAGTACCCGTAAACGATATGTCCGTCACCGCTTGCCCGAGTATGGTCGAAGAGGCTCGGCTGGGTTAGAATAACAAAGGGATTCTCTGGGTGCTTCTGCTGGCTTACCTCTCGTTCGGCGGTGGCAATTTCTTCAAGATAACCACCAATATGCACGGTGTTCGCCTTGTAACATTCTTTGGCTTTCCAGGGAACAGGTCCGCTTAAAATCCAATCGCACTTGAACGCGCCGCATCCGTATTTATACTGTCTTATCTTGTTGGCATAAGCGTAGGGCAATCTGTTTTCAGCCATTTGAAGGAATTGCCGGGGGGTTATATCCAATAAGACCACGTCGTGGGGCGGCAACTGCTCCAGGCATTTGACTTCATAGCCAGTGATGATTTTGCCACCCAATTTGGTTAGATAACCCGCCAAGGCGTTGACGGTTTTCTGTGAGCCGCCCTCTGGGAAGGGCCAGCCGTCAGCGTGGGCCGTTATGCTCATTAAAAAACCTGACGCGAAACTGCCTCTCTGATCAAGATCCATCCCTGAATGAGCTCCCATGCCAGCAATCAATGCTCTAGCCCGCTTTCCTCTAAAAAGGCTTCGGGCAAGCTTGGTAGTAGAAGTCAAAGCTCTTCTGCCGAAATTCAACATTATGAGCGGGTGTTGCCAGGGGATGCTAGGGAATCGCATGATTTCATCCATAAGTTCTTGTGATTTATTCACTAACGGGGACATTAGTTTTGCATACGTCTTCTCATCGATACCATCCAGGGTTGCCATCGTTTCAGACATAGACTGGGATACAACTGCCGCCGTGCCATCATCAAAGGGGTTGGCTAGGGCAAAGGTGGGTGTAACCCACCTCAGTCCGAACTCTTCCAGTGGCAATTTTCGGAAAAATGGTGACAGTTTTGCCTGTAGATGAACCGTGGAGCACACGTCGTGGATATACCCCTTTTGTATCAACTCCAGGGAACGGCAGCCTCCACCGATTATCTCGTGCTTCTCATAAACGGTTACCTCTAGACCAGCCTGCGCCAGGGTGATGGCTGCTGCCAGACCGTTGGGACCCGAGCCGACCACGATTGCTTCTTTTTTATCCCTGGCCAATTCAACGGCTCCGTTTAAATAAAGTCGCTATATTCAGAGGTAATGACCTTATCTGCGAGTTATACCATATGTTGTTTACTTTACTCCATTGCAAATCAGTGGCGATACAGTACTTCTTCATCTGTACATTTTCTTCAACACCTAGATATTTAGCTAGTGATGATAATACATGTTTCCAAATTGTCTCCTGGAACTTCGAGCCGGCGATTTTAAAGGCGATCTCGAAAAAGGGATCGGATGCACGAGCGAGCCCCTGTATCTGAACATAAATCGAATCTTCCGACTCATCGATGCTAAAGGTAACCCAGCCAGCTTCCGGGTGGCCCTGTGGGGTGATAAAGGTAAAGCTTCTATCATCCACGTACAGTACCATGACGCCGGTACTGACGATGCCGCCTGGGGTCCTAGAATCAATAAATATTATCTCCCCCGGAGCAATCCCCTTGTTTGTCGGATAGAATGAGTTTTTCGATGGCTGAAACTCTACGAAGTGTTCCTGCATAGCCAGAACTATATCTTCCTTCTTTATCCCTGCTTTTTTAATATTAAGCCAATAGGTTTTCTCCCACATCGGACCAAATCCCTGAAACTGACCGATAATCCTGCGGCCGTCCATATTTTTAGCAAAGGCGCCTTCAGGTTTCTCCGCAACCTTGATCCTGGGCACCTCCGGTGCCCAGCCAGCATCAGATTGCCTACCAGCTTTGAAATCCATCTTCTCGAGCTCAGCAAGCTTAGCCCGGGACAGCGGCTCTACCGCTTCATGAACGCTGTCAAGTACCTGAATACCTTCATACAGACCGGTCAAAGCCAGTATCTCGCCATAGCGCTTATTGAGCCCGTATGCAAAGAGTTTTGCTCTATTCTGCTTTGCCATAGCAGCGAGTTTAACCAGGGCGCTGACACCAGCGCTGTTCATGTGATCTACTGGACGAAAATCCAGAATAACTCTGTCTTTTTCACTTTGTAAAACCTCTCTAAGATGCGTAAAAAGAAGTTCTTCGATTTCGGTATTGAGAAAAGCACTAAGAGTAATCACACTTGTGGAGTTATTTAGAGAAGATAATTGCATTTCCTTGCCTCCCCATATTAGAACCTTAATCTTTCGCCATTACGACGGTTTTTCCATTCAAGAAATCGATCGACAACCTTTATGTCCGAGATTTTTTATCGCCTCGTATATTCTAAGATTATGGTGCACACATCCTTTAATTATGTTCAGTATAACTTTGTATCTCTATCATATGTCAAATCAGGCGTAGGATATGTATCAGTATTATGAATACTGGCAGAAAATTAGGTGAATACTATTAAGTAATAACAATGCGCTGTGTCTTATCGAAGCCGGCTATGATATATTCATGTACAGTCACCAGCATGATGGCATTGTCTGCGGCATTGACAAATTGTTTCAGATGTGGATGTCTAGAAAGAAAAATATCTTGAAGGCGGTCTTTATTCGCTATTTCTTCACAGGAAGTGCCGATTGCCGTTATCGCAATTGCACGCGAAACATCGGAAGGTTGGTTCGTTCTATTGTCAATCAACAATGAAATACTTCCATTTTCCTGTATGTTTCTATATTTACGGGTATTCCGGTTGGTAACAAAGACCAGTGATCTCAGATCTTCGGTTACGGCGAAAGAAACCAGGTTACTATAAGGCAAGCCCTCAGCCAGTGTACTTAACACGGCGAAGTATTGCGTATTTAATACTTCTTCTAATAACTCCTCGGCCTGGGTCATTGTTATCTATTAACTTCCAAAACTATGAAACAGCTCATCAATTATTCTACTACTCGTCCTGGAATGCCTCAAACTAGCAAGGCTAGCACAATTATTATACTATAACTACATAATAATACTTGTTGGTTTATAAATGATTGATGAGACAAGAATTAAGCCACTCAATAGAAAGTATCCGACTGAAGGGAAGCATGTCCTTTACTGGATGCAGGCATCCCAGCGTGTAGAATATAATCACGCACTAGAATTTGCTATAGAACAGGCGAACCAGAGGAAGCTGCCTCTCATAGTCTATTTTGGTCTTACTGATGAGTTTCCCGAAGCAAATGAACGACATTATTTTTTCATGATTGAGGGTTTGAAAGAAGTCCAGCAAGCTTTTAATTCAAGAGGCATAGGTTGTGTAATCGAACAAGTTTCTCCAGAGATAGGAGCTGTGAAGTTTGCCAAGAATGCGTCGATTGTCGTGTGCGACCGGGGCTATCTGAAAATACAGAAGCGATGGCGCAAATATGTTGCTGAACGTATTGATTGCCCATTATTACAGGTAGAGAGTGATGTTGTGGTTCCTATAGAGATAGCTTCAAATAAGGAGGAATATTCTGCGGCCACGTTAAGACGTAAAATCGTACGTATGCTATATAAATATCTCGTTCCTTTATCAGAGGAAACGCCAAGAATTGATTCATCACGGCTTGAATTTGAAAGTCATGATATTTCACACACAACTAAAGTCGTATCAGCACTGAATATTGACCACTCCGTCAAACCTGTCGCCAGTTTCCATGGAGGTACTTCAGAAGCGAAAAAACGGCTTAGGGAGTTCATTAGTGAGAAACTAGGCAGTTATGGTGATTTGCGAAATGATCCAAATGAAGATGGCCTTTCCAATATGAGCCCTTATCTCCATTTCGGGCAGGTTTCACCACTTGAAATCGCCCTTGAAGTGATGAAATCAGGTAACGGTGCAAATGACGCTTATTTGGAAGAGCTCATTGTAAGAAGAGAATTGTCGATCAACTATGTCTACTACAATCAAAAAGGTAATTATCCCTTGACTGTATAAGTATTTTGTGCTATACTCACGGTATGAACATGGGGATGGTCACGGGAAAGCCTGCTAGGTTAAAGCCAACCTTTAATTCTCCCCGTCCCGTGTGGCTGGCAGGCCCGTAATCGGGAATCGACCATCCCCGCCAGAGGTGATATCTATGGCAATGACTGATAAGCAGATAAGAGAGAATTTGGTCTCACAATTGCAGATACTTGAACATAAAATCATGAATCACGAACTTCCCCTGAGTCAATTTGGTGATTTAGGCGGTGAACTGTTTTATGCAGGGGGTAGTATTGGCAAGGAAATTGGCCAGGAACGTTATTGGTTTGCTCTATTAGTCTTATCAGACACCCAAGCCTATCCAGAAAAGATTCGTCAATATGTCTGTGACCTGCAAAAGTAACTTCAAAATCATTCATAAGGAGACTCCAATGCCACCAGTTAATAGAAATAAACCAAAAAGAGCAAAATCATCTGACTCACAGTATTCCCTCATGGAGTTTATGCGAGAGTTTCCCGATGATGCCACTTGCCTTGAATGGCTGTGGCATAATCGCTATTCACCTGATGGGGAACACGCATATTGTCCTAAGTGCGAACAGGAGCGAGTATTCAAGCGTTATCAGACATCACAGCAACGACAATCATGGACTTGTAACGCTTGCGGTTATCACCTTCATCCTACTGCTGGAACAATATTCCACAAGTCATCTACTTCATTACATCTGTGGTTTTATGCCATGTATCTTATGACCAGCACTCGTTGTGGTATCTCCGCCAAACAGTTAGAACGAGAGATTGGAGTAACATATAAAACAGCTTGGCGCATAGCAAGGGAAATCCGTAATGAACTTATGGAACAGGATAAAGAGCCTCTAGCAGGTACAGTTGAAGCAGATGAAACCTACATTGGCGGGAGAAGGCGTGGAACTAAGCGAGGACGACCAGATTCGCAATCCCACAAGGTTCCTGTATTCGGCATGGCAGAGAGAGCAGGTAGGGTAATAGCCATGACAGTACCGAATGTTAAAAGGTCTACTTTACTGCCCCATGTTGTCCAGCGCATTATACCTGCTTCCACTGTATATACCGATGAACTGAAATCCTACAATACACTAGGTAAACATGGTTACAATCATGACCATATCCAACACTCTGAGAGAGTCTATGTAAGTGGGGATGTCCATGTAAACACCATAGAGGGATTCTGGTCACTGGTTAAAAGAGGTATCGGGGGAGTCTATCATGCTGTCTCAGCCAAGTACCTTCAAGGGTATCTTAATGAGTACGCATGGCGTTATAATCACAGGAACGGAGGCCGAGCGATGTTTGAGACTTTACTTCTCAGGACGCTTAGGCGATGACTTGGCGACCTTCTTCAGATTGCGCTCGAACTCCTCCTTTGCCGGTATGGGTATCTCGTAACCCTTTGGAGTCTTCTGAGTTTTCTTGGAGCGTGTCACTATGGCCTCCCTTGAAAGCCCTCTTGCTAAACTGAACAGGGCCACTGAAGAATGTGATGCTCTGCGCAGAGAGTTGCTCACCTTCGCCAACTCTAATATATATGGTATCACAAAAAAGCAAGACATTGATACGGGATATACACTCTATGGCTTCGAGGATGTACCTCCCCTCCCCAATGATGTCGGATTGCGACTTGGAGAGATGCTCTACAACTTCAGGTGCTCCCTTGACCATCTTATCTGGCAACTCGTCCTCTCCGAAGGAAATGAACCCACAAGTCGAACCGAGTTTCCCATCTTTAACACTATTGGTGAATACGAAAGAGTAAAGAGGGGCAAGCTCAAGGGGGTGTCCAACACAGTAATATCTATTGTCGATTCTCTTCAGCCTTGTTACAACACAGGGGAGAATGACTTCTTGAAATACCTCTGGTATCTCCAAGTGCTCTGCAACGCCGATAAGCATCGCCACCTTTTGTTCACCAGACGAGTTCTCGGTAAGAAAATCTTCATGAAATGGACAGGCCCCGATAGAATAAGTGTCGAATACCTCGCAGGCCCTGTCGAAAATGGCGCAATATTCCTCCGTGTCGAATCTAATGTGGATGTGGATATTAGTCCCCCCATCCATATATTTTTTGCCAATGCCCCATCCGACATTAGAGAAGACCTCGAACTCGGTAGTATTTGTCGTCTGGTAAGAGGTTCTGTTATCTATGCCTTTGACCAACTCAAGGTTCATATAAAATAAACTCCTTTATACAGTAAAGGTATACTCACCATCAAAAATATGATTCGTTTGAAGGGATTCCAGCGTGGGCTAAGAAAACGCTTCTAGAGCATAAAAATGATAATCGTGCCTATATATATTCGCTGCAAGACCTGGAAAATGCAGTTACCCACGACTACTATTGGAATGCTGCTCAAAAAGAAATGGTGAACACCGGGAAAATGCACGGTTATATGCGAATGTATTGGGGCAAGAAAATCCTTGAGTGGAGTACCGAACCTGAAAAAGCTTTCCAGAAAGCGCTTTACCTAAATAACAAATATGAACTTGATGGAAGAGACCCTAACGGGTTTGCTGGTGTGGCGTGGTGCTTCGGGAAACACGATAGGCCGTGGGTAACAAGGCCCATATTCGGGAACGTCCGGTTTATGAGTTTTGAAGGATTGAGGCGCAAATTCGATGCCGACGCATATGCTACGAGACATTCACAGTAAATACAGACTTAATATAAACCCCCTAACTAAGCGAGGCTAACTAAGTCTTCCGTATCATTTTGTACAAGCCTTTTTTCGCTGTTAAAGGTTGAATTATTTCTGAATTATTTCTATAATTCTCCCGTAATTGGCCAGGAGGTTGACACGCTATTCCGAAGAAAATAGTGCCAAAATACACCGTCTCTCAGGCACGAATTGACTGGCTTTCGTGGTCAAACCGCAGTACTACTTCCTAAACCGTCGGTCGTGCGTTCGAGTCGCACCAGGGGTACTAGATTTTACTTTGATTTAACAATCGCCCAGTTTCCAGGTCTCTATTCCGCCGCAACTGCTTGGGCTAATGCCAAGCTTATCTCTTCGGGTAGCTGGTTACGATTGTCAAGAGTGGTTTCAAAGACCGTTGTGGCTATACCCAGCCGAGACAGAAAAGCAGGTAGTAATTCCTTTCGTATAACCAGAATGCAGTTCTTGACTTCGCCGGCGGTAATCTGCTCAACTGCCCTGGCAAATCCCTCTCCACGAAGCTCAAGATGACCGAGCTCATCAATCATTAGAATATCTGCAGTAGCACCCCTGTCTACTGCCTGAATCCCGAAGTCGATACCTTCTGGGTCGAAGCAGTACTTCGCTGTGTGGGGACCATGGTAGACGTTAATCGTGCTGGCTAAAATTTTTGTTTCACCAGTCTGAATATCCTCAATGGTGATGTCATCGTTCTGGGTTTTACAGGTGATGATACCAGCGCAGCTATGGTCCTGGCTGCGGGCTATATTAATTACCTTTTGACAGACGGTAGTCTTACCAATACCTATGGCACCAGTAACAATAATGACCATTTCTCTGACTAAAGCCCGGCCATAATGGCCAGGGCACTGAACCCAAAACAGAAAATCACCGCAGATGTTGATACTGCGTAGTAGACAGGCCGGCGTGTTAACACCGGGGATGTCAGGGCCGTTAACCTTTTCCCCACCACATAGCCCAGGGGTGCCAGTACGCCAAAGAAAACAGCCTGGACCAGACCGCTTCCAATGATGTATTCTTCGATGCTTTCTATGCCCAAGCGGGCGAATATGGGAGAATTTGTCATATACACTGCAAAATAGACATAGGCGATAGCACTCATCAGACCGGCCAGAGCCGCGGCCCAGACACCAACATAGACATTCTTTTCTATCCGGTCCATCAAGAAGGCTACCACTAGGCTAAATGCCAATGCTTCAAAAACGATGGATATGGCCGGGTTAATAATTTGGACAGCGCTAGGCGGTACGAATAAAAGCCAAGCATTGAGCCACTTAAACGAGGCAGCCACGATACCTATACCCGGCAGCATAGCCGGTTTCCGATAAACGGCCAGTGCTGCACCCATGACAACCATGCCAATACCACCCATAATAGCGCCTTTGTTGGGGAAAATAACCAGATTAAGCAAGCCACCCAGTGTGGCCTCCAGAAGCCCCCAGATAGAACCAAATACCAATATCCCGATGATAATACGGACCGGATTTGGTATATTACCAATTTGATTATGAGTAACTTCTGTCATTGTCTTTCTCCTTTTTGCTTTCTAATAAAATGCTACTCCAGCATTATCTTTGTACGGGTTCCACGCGACATGGTACATAACGGTGTATTGGTGTCCCAACATGGTCTCGATGCGTGTTCTTCGTTAGTCGGTTAATGTTTACGCCGTATGTCACTCCATCATAGACCAGGCCAAATCCGTGTGGTATGATGACCTGCCCTTTCCTGGCATCTGTTGTAACTTCGACCTCTATCGTTTCCTCCCCAGCTTCAGTTATAGCCTTAACCGTCTGTCTGTCTGCAAAGCCGAATTCTTCTGCATCCGAGGGGTTCATGGCCAGTGTGCAAGCACGTCTGCCTTCGTTCCATACAGGGTTTCTCATTTCCGTATTGGCGTTCATGTCCATGTGCCGACCTGCCATTAGAATCAGAGGGAATTCATCATTGGGCTTTAGTGATTTTTCTTCATCGTCCGCATTAATCTTCTTTACCCAATCGTTGACGTCTGAATTATATAGCCGGATTTTCCCGTCTTCTGTAGCTATTGCCTCGATATTCTTGTGTGGATCGGACGGGGCGCGTATTCCTACCAGCACCCCTTCCTGGTCGTCGATATGGTCGATGATGGCGTTATATATATCCAAGCCCTGATCCGGTCCTACAGCAAAACCGGCTCTTGCAGCCTCCTCTTGACCTGCCTGGGACCTGGGTAGAAACAACATGCTGAAAAGACCGGCTAAATGAGCCGAACCGATTGCGTTGCCCAGGGTTTTCGCGGTGATGAACTGCATGAGTCTGCCGCTCTCCGGGTTGGCCGTCAGATAGTCCCTGAACGCATCCCGGTATTCCCCGATATTGCCGCTTCTGGCAGCCTGATAGAGTGATTCGGGTAGCTCGGGAATCAGTCCCATGGCATCGGCCAGGAGCGTGAATATCTCACCGCCCTCTTTTTGCTCTCCTTCGGCCTCTACAACTGGCCGCCGCATCCAGCCATAGACTTCCGGGGAACCCGAGCTAAGAGTACCGCTCCATGATTCGTAGGCTGTCCTGGAAGGAAGAACATAGTGAGCCAGGGCGGCCGTCTCACTCATGGCTATTTCAGTAACAACCAGTAGCTCAAGCTGACGGAAGGCGTTTTCGTATGCAGTTG
Organism: Dehalococcoidia bacterium; assembly: GCA_011170375.1. Lineage (GTDB taxonomy): Bacteria > Chloroflexota > Dehalococcoidia > Dehalococcoidales > Fen-1064 > W589. The sequence continues at coordinate 18,126 of DUEV01000006.1, read as the reverse complement.
TATCGGCATACGAGCGCAACGGATTGGATGCGAAGGTCAGTACAGCCCTGATACGTTCGGGGTGGTCATTCATAATCTCTTCCGGTAGCACATTGGGAGGGAATAGACCGTTGATGGCGGGAATATCCGTTACCAGTGTTCGCCACGTCCGCGGGTCGTTCGGGTCAGAGCTGGGTCCACCTCCTATTAGGTAGTTCCCCCCGGGTACGCTGATACGACCACAGATAGCCAGTAACACGACGAGCAGGTACGATACAAGTGCACTGTGCCGGTTCATCAGTATTCCTAGGTCATCAATTAGGCACGACTTGCGGCTGGTGAACTCTTGGCAGACCTTGAAGACCTGGTCGTAATCGAGTTCGCAGACTTTCAGCGCAGCTTTTACGTCAAAGTCGGTAAACCACGGCAGTATATCGCTGAATCCGTTTGTATATTTGCTAATGAATTCCTGGTCATGCATATCTTCACTGAGAATAATGGAAATCATAGACTTAATGAGGAGAGCATCGGTGCCGGGGCGGATTGCCAGATGAATATCCGCTATCTTGGCGGTCTCCGACAGTCGTGGGTCGACCACCACAAGAAGCCGCTCCGAGTCCTTTGACATCTTCGTCAGTCTTCTCCGCGCCTGGGGGAAATGATGAGCCATTAAGGGATTCTTCCCGATAAGCAGCAGCATGTCGGTATTTTCGAAATCAGATGCCAGACCCATTCCCTGACTTCCCAGCGTCAGGCCATGCGCCCAATAGCGACCGGCAAATTCCTGGTTGGCGGCTGAATACTGGTATCGTGAGCCAAGCCTACGGACAAGGCGAGCGCAATACTGGAGACCGTAGTGGCCATAGCCGAACTCCCCGATACTGACCAGCGAGGCCAAAGAGCGCGGCCCATGTTGCTCGAGGATACTCTTGAGTGTTTCCGCAATCTCGCTGATTGCCTGCTCCCAGGAGATCCGTTCGAATTTCTCCCCCACCCTCTTCAGTGGATAGAGTACACGGTCGTCATTGTGCTGATGATAGGCGATGTTCATCCCCTTCCGACAAACATATCCTTCACTCCTGGGGTCATCCTTGTCCGGGCGGACTTTTATAATCCGATTGTTCTCGACCTGGACTTCCAGACCGCAACTATTGCCACACAACACACAGGCTGTTTTCTTCCACGACATACCCAGTTACCTCCTTCAGCAGTCATTTCGTAGCTGGAGTACTAGTCTTAATCTTCCTGCAAGCCTGGAATTTCAGAATGCAGGTAGGGTGCTTCACCCTGGCAACCCAGACAGGTTTCGCCGTCATTTTTCGGGTAGCCTTCGCCGCAGGACGGACAGACGGAAAAGGTATCTCGACGGCTGGATTTGATTGCATTCAGGTTAATCGTTACTTTTTGAACACCGAGAATTGATGTACAAGCGAGATTCATCTCAGTAATTAGTGCCTCAGAATCCTGTTCTTTCTTGGGTTTAAGCTTGAAAAGGAAAGTCTTAATCTCTGGCCAGTTATCAAGCTTCCGACTATCCACATATACCCGCACGCCGTCTCCTGTGTATTTTTCGTATAACGATAGGGCAAACCGACCCAGGTCGATAATCCTTAGCCAGCCGTTACCTACTGTGCAGGGAGTAAGAAGTTGAATGGCATCGGGAAGACAGGCACGGGTCTCGCAGATGGCATCAAAAAATTCCCCTTGTGGAAGGTTGTGATAAGCTAAATCCACCATGAATCCACCGATAACCATGCCCGGTGCGACATGCCCGTGGAAGGCTTTTATCATCTCGATGTATTCATCATAAGTGTGGCCGCAAATAATGATTTCAGAGGAGGTAACGTTCTTCACTACTCTCTACCTCCTGTACGAATGCCAAGAACGCTGTAACGCTTCGGGTGAATTTTAGTATATCAACAACAGTGGTGCCTGACAAGGAAAGAACGTGCTTTAACCACCTGTGCGGTGAGCGTGGTGAGGTTACCCGAGACCGTTCGATATGCCTCTGTAGCTCAGTAGGACAGGCAATTTCTGGTATCGCTGCCTATTCTCCCCTGAATATCGGCTCTCTCTTTTCCAGAAATGCCTGTGTTCCCTCTTTATGGTCCTCCGATTGCATGATTTCTCTCATTAGTGGCTGAATGTACTTCATGCTTGATTCCAGATTCATGTCCAGCCCGGCGTATATAGCACGTTTAGCCCTTTGAATCGCCAGCGGGGCTGCTTTGGCCAGCTTCTCGGCCAGTTCTCTGGTAGCGATTTCCAGTTCGTCATGGGGAACGACCATAGTTACAAGCCCTATGCGCTCGGCTTCCCTGGCATCAATCATGTCACCTGTCCAGATTAGCTGACAGGCTTTGTCTATTCCGACAAGCCTTGGTAGTAACTGAATACCTCCTTCAACAGGGAGAAGTCCTCGACGTATGTAGACTTCTGTGAACCTGGCATTGTCCGAAGCAATCCTGATGTCACAGGCCATGGCAAGGTCGAGTCCGGCACCTGCGGCCACTCCATTAATTGCCGCAATTATCGGTTTCTCACATTTCTGCATAAGGACGTGAACTGAGACACGACCGCTACCCGTTCTAGCGGGTCTTCTCTGGCTGATTGGACGGTTAGCATTCCCAGCCAGTGATTTAACATCGGCGCCGGAGCAGAAGGCACGACCGGCACCGGTGATAATCAGCACTCTCACCGTTTTGTCCTTCGAAATATTTTCGATTACCTGGTACATGCTTTCCCGCATACCGGGGGTGAGGGCATTCATTTCATCTGGTCGATTAAGGGTCATGGTGGCGATGCCACCTTCTTCGGTATAGATGATATCCTGATAATCCATTATCCGAACTCCTTTTCAGTTATATCCGCCTAATTCGGTTATGGTGATTATTGCCTGGTTGAAATCGGCGCTGTGGGAATATGAACCCTGGATGTAGTCGTATCTCTCGGGTAGTTAGGTATCTCTTAGCCATTATACAGACTCTTGATTAATGGTGGAAGTGGACAATCCATAAAGCAGTTTCAAAGCTGCGTGTCGTGCGTTCGATTCGCACCGGGGGTACTTTTTTGTGTCACCTCTAGTCCTAGCCGTATGCTACAATAGGCGGTAAGTCTTCTCCTCTATCGAAGATATGATGACAACACATATGGAAATACCTCACTCGCCGGCAGACCTGAGTCCCGGTTGGCTTACCAAAGCTTTGCAGTATGGGCAAGCAATTGGTACGGGCGCAGTCAGTGAATTTGAATGCTCACCTCTGGAAGCAGGGGAGGGCTTATACGGGCAGATTTTCCGATTGAAACTCGCCTACGACCCTCCAGAGCTGGATGTGCCAGAAACGATAATCGCGAAGTTCTCCTCCAGCAATCCCGATATGCGTCAACGCCCGAATACCAAGGCTTCATATGAGCGGGAAGTACGCTTTTACCAGGAAGCAGCGCAGGAAAGCCCCCTCCCAGTCCCAGCGTGCTACTATGCCGATGTTGATATGGAATCAGGGTGGCATATCCTCCTACTAGAGGACCTGGCACCTGCACGTAGCGGCTCTCGGACCAGAGGATGCTCACGAAATGATGCGCGGATTGCCATTCACCAAATCGCCCGTTTCCACGCCCATTGGTGGGAGAGCCCAAGGCTTTATGAGTTCAAATGGCTGTCAGGTATGGAGATCCCCGGTGATGCTGAACTCGCCCATTTTCGCGAGCAGTTGTGGTCCGCCTTTCTTCGGAAGGTAGGCACAAAATTACCAGATGAAGTGATAAAAATTGGTGAGATGCTTGGTGAGTACAAGGGTCGGATAACGCAGCACCTGTTCGCACAGAAGCCTCAAACGTTAATTCATGCAGATTATCAGTTGGAGAATATGATGTTTGGAGCAACAGAAGAGGAGAAATTCTTCGTCGTTGATTGGCAATTCGTGAAACGTGGGTGTGGAATCTGGGATGTCGCCTATTTCTTATCGCAGAACCTGGCACCAGAAGACAGGAAAGTAACCGAGATGAGTATTCTTCATGATTATCTGAGAATCCTGGATGATTATGGAGTGCAGAACTACTCTTTTGATGATGCCGTGTATGACTATCGACTCTCCCTAATACATCGATTTGGTGCCCTGATTACGACCATTGCGGCTCTGCCTTTTACCGAGGAACAAATCAGGATGCATGTTGATGTGTTGCTTCCGCGTATCATTTCTGCTCTTTTAGACCATGACTGTCACCTATTGCTGCATAGTGGATTACGAATTTAGTCAGTCGTTATATTCCGTTATAGTGTATAATACCTCGTGTGATAACCTTCCTGCGGATATGCTTCGTTGAAGAATTACTCCCGTTCGTTAACTGGATTCCCACCTTATCCCCTGAACTATTAGCCCTGCCGGGTGCGAGTGTGGGTTGTGACTGACAAGATGGTTGATACTACCAGGAAAAAGCCCCGCTACTTCTACGGCTGGAATGTAGTCGCGGCCTCATTTATGGCCCATCTCGCCTATGCCGAGCATCACTCGTCCATGCTGGGGTTCTTCTTCAGGCCCTTTCAGAACGAGTTTGGCTGGAACCGCAGTGCTCTGGCGGCAGTACAGACAATTGCCAGAGTGGCCGAGGCGATGGTTGCTCCCATCGTTGGCCCGTTTATCGACCGGTACGGCTCCCGAGTATTAATGCCTGCTGGAGCCATTATCGTCGGACTGGCTATGCTCGCTGTAACCCAGATCGATGCTATCTGGCAGTTCTACCTCTTGCGGGGTATCATCGTCGCGCTCGGGTTCACCTTGATGGGCAATCTGGTAACAGACGTAGCCATAAATAACTGGTTCGTAAAGAAGCGTGGCCGGGCTATCGCCATTGCCCGCCTCGGGAGCAACATCAGTAACATGGCCTTCGTGCCTCTTACCGTTTTTATAATCGGTGCCTGTGGCTGGAGGACGATGTTCGTTGTCTTCGCCGTCATCACGTGGCTGGTGGTACTTATCCCTTCGCTCCTGCTAATGCGCCGCCGACCGGAAGATATGGGACTATACCCCGATGGAATCAACCCCAATCACACCAGGGCAGGGGACAACAACGAGGATGAATTAGCTGGCAACGGTATGGCACTCAGGGAGCCGATATGGAGTCGTCGGGAAGTGCTGGCGACGCGGACATTCTGGATACTTGCTATTTCCTTTGGAGCATGCAGCATGGCTTTTCAGGGAATCAATATCAGTCTGGCGCCGTACATTCAAGACCTGGGCTATGCGGATACAATGGTAGCATCGGTGATGACGGTGCGTGCTGCAATCATGGCAACTTCGCTGCCGTTCATGGGACTCCTCATCGAGCATTCACAGAAACTCTTTGTTCGCGTCATACCTTTCGCTATCCAGGGCGTGGCAGCGATTCTCTTTCTCGTGGCTGAGCAACCGGCATTTCTATGGATAGCAGTGGCGGTCTATGGTATAGGTATGTCGGGGATTGGCGTGATGCAGGGGACAATATGGGCAGATTACTTTGGCCGCTTCAGTCTGGGCTTGGTCCGCTCCATTGCCTTCTTTATGGCTTTCGGGTTCGGCGCTATCGGCCCGCTGGCTATGAATATCGTCTTCGATGTAATGGGCTCTTACAAGCCGGCCTTCATGGTCATCGCTGGCTTGTTCGTGATTGCAGCACTCCTGATGACGACGGTCCGCCCCCCGAAAGCCCGCCGCTATACTACGGTTGATGAAATGATGCTCTCTTAGTGTATACCGACGTGCCCAACTATCCCCACTTTTTCAGGAATCGCTCGGCCTTCTTTCTGGTGGCGTTTCGTGTGTTTTGAAGCTGCCTCTGCACCAGGGCAATTACCGCTCCTTTGTCCTCAATCTGAGTAAAGAACTGGTCGAATGAGTCGATAGTCTGTCCCAGCGCCACATTACGACACTCGTCCGTCTGGTATCGGGCCCTCTCGACCTTCAGAAGCTCTCTGGTAATCCTCTCGGTAAGCGCTGGTTTGGCCAGCGCTATCTTGCCAGCCCCACCGATGACGTTGGCGGCCGTAATCAGGACGGGGCCGGGGATGGGGGCGAGGTACCGGTCGAGGATTTCTTCGAATTTGCCCTCCGAGTCTACAGCAGCCAGGTTACCGAGGACATGAATGGTGTCCCACTTGATAAAGCTATTCTCACTATCGAGGAGGTCAGCAAAGAAATCGAACCTGGGATATAGAAGTTCGGGCTTCTTCTCACTGAGCAGGCGGAGAATCTTGGCACAGCCGTATTTAATCCGGGCCTTTTTAGCCCCCAGGCCTTCGATAATCTCAGAAATCAGCTCCGGGTTCCTGATAACTCTATTTACGATTTCGTCCTTATCGCTCTCTTTCTAGCCGATTTCCCGGAGCAAGACCGATGTTACCATGATTGGCCTCCGGCTATCACATTTATGATATAAGCATTATAATATATTCCTTCAGCATCGGAGAATACGTTATGGTTGCCCGGTCTCAATCCGGTGTGACCTATATCATAGTTAGTCGTGCTTCATAACGATATCCTTTAAGAAAGATGTTTAGCCTAGGGGGAGTCAGGTGGCTGCTGGGACAAGGGGTACAAATAAAAAGGAAAAGGCTGTCATTCCTGTTACCGGGATGACGTGCACCAACTGTGCCGCCACCATCGAGAAGGGCCTCATGGAAACGCCGGGGGTAGAATCGGCCAGGGTTAACTTTGCCTCGGAGAAGGCTTCGATTGAGTACGACCTTTCGCAGGTAGACCTGGGCAAGATTAAGGACACCATCTCAGAGCTGGGCTACGGGGCTGCCACAAAGAAATCAATATTCCCGGTAACAGGTATGACGTGTGCTGCCTGCGTGGCACGTGTTGAAGAGGCCCTTTCTGGTGTCCCGGGGGTTGTTTCTGCCAATGTCAACCTGGCCTCGGAGAAAGCAACTGTCGAGTATCTTGAAGGGACGAATGTAGCCGACCTCAAGCGGGCGGTGTCCGAGGCCGGCTACACGTTAGGTACCGAGGCGGAGACACTCGAGGACGTTACCACCGCTGCTCAGCGTGAAGTCCGGCAGGTGCGGAACCGGCTGCTCGTTGCGGCTGCACTGGCAATTCCAATCTTTGTCCTGATGTGGGTACCCGATTTTGCCGGAAAGCTCTATCTGCTCTGGGGGCTGGCGACGCCGGTGCAGTTCTGGGCAGGTTGGCGCTACTACAAGGGAATGTGGGGGGCACTCCGGCACCGGACTGCTGATATGAATACCCTGATTGCCGTTGGCACCTCGGCGGCCTATTTCTATAGCGTGGTCGCGGTACTCTTTCCCGGAATCTTTGCTACCGAGGTACTGGAGCGTAATGTCTACTTCGACACCTCCGCCATGATTATCACCCTGATTACGCTGGGTAAATTCCTCGAGGCCAGAGCCAAGGGGCAGACATCGGCGGCGATAAAGAAGCTAATCGGTTTGCAGCCGAAGACGGCGCTCGTTATTCGTGATAGTCAGGAAACGGAGATACCGGTGGAGGATGTCCAGGTAGGTGACATAATCCTGGTGCGACCGGGTGAGCGCGTCCCCGTGGATGGCGTTGTCCGGCAGGGGTATTCCAGTATCGATGAATCAATGGTCACCGGCGAGAGTATGCCGGTGGAGAAGAATGTGGGTGATGGAGTTATCGGGGCCACCATCAACAGGACCGGCAGCTTCCAGTTCGAAGCGACCCGGGTGGGTAAGGACACAACCCTGGCCCAGATTATCCGCATGGTGGAAGAGGCCCAGGGGAGCAAGGCACCGATTCAACGACTGGCCGATGTTATTGCCAGCTACTTCGTGCCGATAGTTATCGGTATCGCCCTGATTACGTTTGTGGTCTGGTACTTCGTGGGGCCGGCGCCGGCGCTTACCTTCGCCTTGCTCAACTTTGTGGCCGTACTCATCATCGCCTGTCCCTGCGCTCTCGGTCTGGCGACCCCGACCGCCATCATGGTCGGTACCGGTAAAGGGGCAGAGAACGGCATTCTTATCCGGAGCGCCGAGGCACTGGAGCGTACCCACAAAATAAACACTGTCCTGCTCGACAAGACGGGTACCCTTACCCAGGGCGAGCCCAGAATGACCGACGTTATTGCCGTTCCATCCTCTTCCCGTGAGGAAGTGCTGCGTCTGGCGGCTTCTGCCGAACATGGCTCGGAACACCCGCTCGGCGAGGCGATTATCCGGGCAGCCACGGAGATGGGTCTTGAGATGTCAACGGTAGCCGATTTTAGTGCCATACCGGGGCATGGGGTGGAGGCATCGGTTGAAGGCAAGAAACTCCTTCTCGGTAACCTCAGGCTGTTTGAAGACAGGCATATCTCACTTGATGGTCTGAGAGAAGAGGCGGCGCGACTTCGCGAGCAGGCAAAGACGGTTATGTTCCTTGGTATAGATGACCAAGTAATCGGTATCATTGCTGTAGCCGATACTCTCAAGCCTAACGCTAAAGAAGCCGTGGCGAGGCTGAAGCAGATGGGAATTGAGACAATGATGCTTACCGGTGACAATCGTCGTACCGCCGAGGCCATCGCCCAAGAGGTGGGAATCAGTCGGGTCCTCGCCGAGGTATTACCGGAGCATAAGGCCGAGGAGGTAAAGAAGCTCCAGGCAGAAGGTAAGGTGGTGGCGATGGTGGGGGACGGAATCAACGATGCCCCAGCACTGGCTCAGGCGGACGTCGGAATTGCCATCGGCACCGGCACTGATGTTGCCATGGAGACCGGGGATATTACCCTGATTCGTGGTGACCTCAGTGGCATCGTGACCGCGATATCAATGAGCCGGAGCACCGTGCGGACGATAAAGCAGAACCTCTTCTGGGCGTTTGCCTACAACACCCTTCTCATCCCGGTGGCCGCCGGCGTACTCTATCTCGTTTTCGGGCAGACCGGAGTACCTTCCGGGGCCCGTTTCATCCTCGGTGACTATGGTTTTCTGAATCCTATCCTGGCAGCGGCAGCGATGGCGGCCAGCTCGCTGACGGTGGTATCTAACTCATTAAGACTACGAAGATTCAAGCCGGTGCGGTTCGAGACGCTCGAACCAGACACGGACAAAGGAGGTGTGGCAATGGCGATTGACCCGGTATGCCACATGGAAGTGGAGGAGAGCACAGCGGCAGCTACCTCTGAATACAAGGGAAAGACCTATTATTTCTGTGCTGTCGGCTGCAAGAAGGCTTTTGACCAGGACCCGGAGAAGTATCTGGCGGCGGAGTAATCTACCCCAGTCGCTGCAGGTAACGGTGTGCCTGAAGGGCTGCCTTAGCGCCTTCTCCGGCAGCCACTACTATCTGTTTCTCCGGAATGTCGGTCACGTCTCCGGCGGCGTAGAGTCCTGGTAAAGCCGTCTCACAGGCGTTGTTTACCGGCACTTCCCCCGATTTGTTGAGTTCGAGGAGGGACTTGACTGCGTCTGAGTTTGGAATCAGGCCGATTTCGATGAAGATCCCGGTAACATCGAGCCGCTTCACCTCGCCACTTTTGATGTCTTTTATCTGAATCCCCTCGACCAGCATCTCACCCTCGATTTTCTCTGTCTGGTGCTCCGTGTAGATGGCGAGCTTATCACCCCCGGGTAGCTGGTCTATCAGAATGGGATCGCCGGTCAAGGGGGTCAGGGAGACCAAATCGACGTGTTCGGCAATCTTTACCGTGTCCAATACGGCTTCTAAGGCTGAGTTGCCCCCGCCAATGACAGCAACGCGCTGTCCGGCAAAGATGGGGCCATCACAGATGGCGCAGTATGTCACACCCCGGCCCGTAAGCTCGTCCTCACCGGGTACGTTTAACTTTCGTGGCTTCTTGCCGGTGGCTAGGATGACGACCTTGGCCTGGTAGCGCTCGTCGGCCTCGGATATAGCCTCAAAGCCACCATCTATTTCCTCGAGGTGGGAGACCTTCTCGCCGATCTTCTGGTCAATGGGAAACTGGTCTACCTGTGTCTGGAACTTGCTAATCAGTTCCGGCCCCTCGATGAACTGATAGCCCAAGTAGTTTTCGATGCCCAATGTCCAGTTCACCTGCCCACCGATGTCCTGGCTGATTAGCAGTGTCTTCAGTTGCTTGCGCGCCGCATACACACTGGCGGCCAGCCCGGCAGGCCCACCGCCGATAATCATCAGGTCATACATGGCTGCCTCCTGAAACACATTGTCTCTCTACAGTTAGCTGGCCAGTAGTTCGTCTATTTTGCCCTGGTTGAACCCTATTACAACGTTGTTATCAATGATTATTACGGGGACACCCATCTGACCGGACTTCTCGACCATCTCCTCGATCTTGTCACGGTCCTTGGAGAGGTCATAGTCGGTGTAGGCAATACCTTTCTGCGAAAGATACTCTTTCGCCCGGTGGCAATAGGGTCAGGTGGGGGTGCTGTAAATCACCACGTTCTTTTCTGCCATTATGGTACCTCACCTCCGTACTCACGCCCTTAACCTTCGGTTCGTTGGCGAAATATTAAATCGATTCCTAGAAACTGTCAATGCTGTATTCTATCACGTTGGTGATTACTTCGTGGTATGACATTAGTTACAGTATGAGGTGTAATATAGATGTATTATTACAATAATGCTTTAGAAATTGGGAGCGATATAGCGGGGAGTTAAGTGTGATGACGATGAAGTGTCCCGGACAGGATATGAGAAACCTCAGGGTATCGCTGCATAAATGCCCCAATTGTGGCGCCGAGGTGGAAATCTTCTCCGATGAGCTGAAGGTGAAGTGTCACAAGTGTGGCGAGAAGGTCTACAAGGACAAGGTGCCTTCCTGCATCGACTGGTGTGCTTACGCCCGCCAGTGCCTCGGAGAAGAGCGTTGGAAGGAGCTGCGGGGCGAGGACTAGGTAAGAGGGAACTTGCCCGCTCCGTAAATGGTGTGGAGGTGTGTGATGACAACCAGAACAGTGAGGAAGATAGTCCATATAGATGAAAAGAAGTGCAACGGGTGCGGCTTATGCATCCCGTCCTGTGCTGAGGGTGCTTTGCAGATAGTGGACGGCAAGGCAAGGCTTATTAGCGAGAAGTTCTGTGACGGTCTCGGTGCCTGTCTCGGAGAGTGCCCCCAGGGGGCGATTACTATCGAGGAACGGGTCGCCGAGGAGTTTGATGAGGAACTGGTGAAGGAGCACCTGATTGCCCATGAGCCAGAGGAGACTCTTGCCTGTGGCTGCCCTTCATCAAACATCGAGCAGTTTGAACAGGAGGGAGGTTGTCCTGGGGCTAGGGTTACCCAGTTTGGCACGACCACCACAGCTGAAACCACGCATGGTACGCCCCAGCCGTCGCTACTCGGCCATTGGCCGGTGCAGTTAACGCTGGTACCACCGAAGGCCCCTTTCCTCCAGGGGACTGACCTGGTGCTCGCGGCCCACTGTGTTCCCTTTGCCTATGCCGGTTTCCACCAGGACTTTTTGAGGGACCACAGCCTGTTGATTGCCTGTCCCAAGTTGGACGACTTCGCGGCGCACTTGAAAAAGCTGACCGATATCCTGAGCCAGTCGGATATAAAGAGCCTGACCGTGGTACATATGGAAGTCCCCTGCTGCTCCGGTCTGGTACACATGGCCCGGCAGGCGATTCAGGCCAGTGGGAAAGACATACCTCTTAAGGAAGTTACTATTAGCGTTCGCGGTGAAGTGCTGGCTTAGTCCTGATGCAAAGGGTGTTATCAGGAAGGCTTGACAGGTATATATATTTGGTCTACCATCTTGAACACCTGTCGGAAGCATAACCTGACTGGACAAAAGAAGGTTGTGCTTGGTTCATAGCAGAGTTCCACAAACCAAGCAGCTTGCCAGGGGGTATTGTATGGCTTATGTTTCGGTAGGCGAGGTCAATCAGCTGGCTGACGGCGTAGTGAGGGAAGTGACGGTTAACGGGCACGAAATCCTGATTGCAGGGGTAGGGGATAGCCTATATGCAGTGGACGGCAGGTGTCCTCACATGGGGGGAAAACTAGCTCAGGGTAGACTGGAAGGAACCATCGTTACCTGCCCCCGACACGGATCGCGGTTCGACGTGACGAATGGCAACGTCGTCCAGTGGCTTCAGGGGTCCGGCTTATTGTCCCGGATTGGGACTGCTCTGAAGTCACCACGACCGCTGATGACATACAATGTGAAGGTTGAGCACGGAGAGATACTGATAGAGGTCTAGCCAGTTACTATACTTGGTAAGGAGGTTGCTATGGAGACTTTTCGTGGTAAAGCACACCTGCCCGGTACTGACGGAGAATGGGAACTGCAACTTGAGATAGAATGGAATGATAAAGAGGTAAACGTCCATATCGACCAGGCGCCGGGTGGCATCACTGATTGGCCCGGTCTGGCGGTGCAGACCTTCGGGCCGATGGATGAGATAGTCTTCCGGACGAAGGGGATACCGAGCCTTTTCACCCACTGGTGGCACTTCGTCCGCGGCGGCAGCGGCGACCTCTGGGGGATGGTTCTGGGGCTGCCTGATGCCGAGGGTATCTGGCGTACCTGTTCGGTATCACTGGAAAAAGTGAGTTAGCCTAATAAGCATTTACTGCTATTCGTAGATATAGGCCCCCTTTATTTTCTCGGTGAATTATGGTAGATTGGTGCTTGAAGGAGTGTAGCTCAGTCTGGTAGAGCAGCGGTCTCCAAATTCCGAGCTAGGTGTATCAAAGGGTGGTATTAGCTTCAAACTGGTACCACCCTATTTTCTGTTTCGAGGCTAGAGTACTATTCAGTAACAACCAGTTATTTTCATTTTAACGCCAAATTAACGCCAACTTGTTAGCTGTAGTTTGAGCCTAACTATATTGTAAAAACCGTAGGTTTTACACCCACGTAAACATCCCGATGTTTGTTCAATAACTCCACTCCCTCTTTGACCAGCCATGTTTATGGTGTTATTGTTTTTACATTGTAAGGGCACTATTCCACACTCAATAGGAGGTCATCATGGCGTGGCAACAACTAATCGAAGACATCTTTATTTTAATATCACAGGAAATGGAGAGGATTCTGGAGGGACTGACCGTTGATGACCTCAATCAGCAACCTCGACCCGACTGCAACAGCATCGGCTGGCTAGCTTGGCATCTGACACGCAGCCAAGACAGGATGATTGAAGACCTAACCGGAGAGGAACAGACTTGGACTAGGGACAAATGGTACCTGAAATTCAACCGTTCCTCCGACGCAACAGAAACAGGGGTTCATCACAGTTCGGAAGAGGTTATCGCTTTCCGATCACCTGATATCGCGACTGTGATGGAATACCACCACGCTGTGCTTGAGCAGACAAGGCGATACGTTAGCACGCAGCTATCAGAAGACGAACTAGACCGTCTTTTCGCCAATCCAGCATTTCCCCACCGGAGAACCCCTAGGGAACGCTTGATGGGCGTTATCAACGACAACCTTCAGCATGTCGGGCAAGCCGCCTATGTACGTGGTTTGCTGAAAGGTAAAGGCTGGTCAGATAGATAGCCCCGAGTTACTGAGATTCTTCTGATTATAAATTGTTCGTTTTTCCAGTGCGTTATCCCACGTAGAAGGCAAACGGTATCACATAGCTATACGCATGGCTGGACAAACATCCCGATGTTTGTTTGATTACAGTAAATAAGAATGCAAAGGAGGTGGCGAATCTTCGTCACCTCCTCTACACTTCAACAGAATGCTTTGGGGGTATCTTCTACTGGTCGGCGATAAACGTAAGTCCACCAACATGCATGTTGATTACTTCTACGGCACACAGTTCTCCAATAGCGAGAGTAATTTCGACACCATCACTATTGTCAATCACACTGGCGTCGATATCACTTATTTTGAGACTCCACTCACCTGATTCAAGGTCGATTTTCATAGTTACCTCTGGTGGTTCGTCACCCGAGAGAGACGAATAGGTGTACTTTTCCTTGTTTCCCTGCTGGGTGAAACCTCCGGCAGGAATAATGATTTCTACCCCGTCCACACTTATTATGACATCATCTGTCGAGAGGTCGTAGGCGGCTACCTCGCCGAGGGTAATGAAAGCTTCACTTATGGCTATTCGGTCACCATCAGGTTGCGTAGCATCAAAATCGACCGACATTTGACTAATACTGAACTCCGTAATAAGAGCTGCGGAGTCTCTAGGGAAGAGTACAGCTCTGGCGTTACCTTCCAGCCATGTCCACTGATAGAGTCCGTCGGCGCTCCAAGTCCATGTACCCACCTCAGGCATATAGTAAATAATCGAGTCTTGGTATCCTACACCAAAAGAACTAGGGTCTAAACCTGGATCATAAATCCTGACAGTAGGCCTATACTTAATCTGCGGCATATTAGGAATAACCTTGATGGTAGCCGTAACTGTATACTCCTCCAAGGCAGGGGTCAACTTCACTATCATTGAACGATGCCCGCCCTGAGCTATGATTACATCATCCGCGCCATCGACAGACAGGATTTTCGGGATAACGTTGTCGTCGCCACCGGCAAAAATGTCGATTATCAGCATATCCACATACTCTTCTTGAGGAGTGACAGTGATAGTCAGAGTCTGGATATCCGGCTGCGAAAACACAGTCTGGTCAGCTGAACAGGAAGCATTGAAACCCGGATCGAAAGGCATGGAGTCTTCAGAGTTAAGTACGGAAACCTGCCGTATGTCTCCATTTATAATAGATCCTAAGGGCCACTGGTAGGGAGGGCCTGGTACCGGTGGTTTAGTATAGTCGAAAGCCTCGTTTGGAACAAGCTCAATCATTGCATTAGATACTGGCTCTCCTGTGTTATCAGGCGCATTGATTATTTGGGTGGCATAAGAAATATCACCAGGTACGTCACCATTGTTTATGAATTCGTTCCCAGATGGTATATATGTCAAGAATTTCTGGAAGAGCACAGTAACATCGTTTATCAGCTCTTCGAATTGTGGTTCCCAGCGTATGCTACAGGATACCTGTTCACCGACGGCTACAGGATATTCCCCTGACATGTCCCACGTCCACTTACCTGGTTCAACGATCGCCTCCCCATTTGAATATGTATCGCATGTACCAAAAAACTCGATAGTATTGCTCAGTTCACGCTGTACTTCCACAAACGGCCGAATCTCCACCGGATGACCCTCCCCAGGTTCCACCCAGATAAGTACTGTATATGTATATTCTACTGCCGGGTTTGGCATAGCTTGCCAGATACCTAGTGTTTGTCCGTCTGGGCTGATGTGATAGTCGGTTGCCCCGTAACAAGAGTCAATAGACGCACTAATCGAGATGTTCTCCGGTATTCCAACATTGATGGCAAACCATGGATTGAGTACATCCTGTGATTTAACCTTTATCACAAGGGTCTGCCACCCGGGTTCATCGAATCTGGTTACATCGACTGTACGCGATGCATTGAAACCAGGCTCGAATGGTACCGGTGAGGGATCATTAGGCTCATGACTTACGAATGTCGGTGCATTCATTCCCGGTTCTATTCCGCTATAAGACCACCTGTAAAGCGGTGGACCGTTATACATAGGATCCAGATTATCTGTATTGATATTTCCAAAATCTATCCCGGTCTCAAGGCTGACCGTTGCCCATTCAATAACGCTTTGAGGGTCATTTAGTTGATTAGATAAGACTGTGCCCCATTGACGTTGACCGAGTACTCCATTGTTGACAAACTCGTCGTCTGGGGAAATATAGGAATACATGGTGTGGAAAGACATGAAGACATCGTTTGCTTCAATTTCCTCAGATATCATTGCGAGATCGACAATTCGTACTCGTCCTGCATGCCAGTTCCAGATATAATCACCTTGAGCTCTTAGTGTCCATGTGCCCATCCCGTCCGGAGAGTAGGAAACCTGATTACCGGTGGCAAACCCATTGTGGCCCAATATTTCCTCACCTGTTAGCACGGAGACACCGGGGGCGAACTGAGCACCAGGTACACCGGGTTGCAATTCTACATCGATAGTGACTTCAATATCCCATTGTGTATCAATTGGGGGGAGACTCTGGGGGTTGATACTTAGGTGATGCCCGTCCTCTGTGAGATTCATCTCTATACCTTGTTCGGGATCGGGCATCTGGATTACCGGATTTACTAAATAAGTCTCTTCTGCGTGAATATCTACCCACAGATTCGTCCGGTCGTAATCTGGCTGTCTGGGTATTATTGTTATTTCTACTGTCTGGGTATGAGGTCCCGGTCCGTAGAACGCGGCCGGACTCACTTCACGGGAAACGTCAAATCCTGGTGTATAATCAACGGGTATGTTAGGCTGTTGTTTATCCACGCTTACATAAATTCCACCGTCTTGCGGTATGTCCCCGAAGTACCAGCCAAAATCCGGCGGTTCTATAACGTCCGGGTATGGATCAAATCGGTTGAATGCCACTTGGCTGTTTGCGTCGACTAATAACTCATCAATGAGCTCTCCAGTCCAATCCGGCATATTATACACGTTCGACGACCACCACTCACGCCCAATTACAGTATCGTCTGTAAATTCATTACCTGGTACATGGAGACTCCACATAGTACCGAAATCTACACCAACCTCATTATTACTCAGTTCTACAAAATACCCCTCAAAGCGTATAACGCCACTTACCCCTTCATGGATGCTGATAGGGTATTCCACGGGGACGGGGTCTTCTGGATCTTCTGGATTTGTATCCCAGAAATTCCATGTCCATGTGCACGTGTCACACATATCAGTTATGTCTTTTACATATGAGCTATTAGGTTCAACCGGGTCGTAGTTACTGCCAGGGCCGATTCGGGTCTGGACACTTACGCTAGGAAGTATTTCCACTGGATAAGGGTCTGGATTTACAGTGATTGCTATGTTGTAGACAAAGGTTTCGCTGGATTGCGGATCGAGTTCCCGAATACTGAGCATCTGCCCGTCCGGAGAGAGGTGATATTCACTCGGTGGTCCGTCCCAACTTTCTATAAATGCAAGCTCTGGATTGTCCTGCGGTATTCTAATCTCGATTCCAAACTCTGGAAGTCCTTCGTCCTGCGGCGTTACCACTATAACAAGGGGCCGGGTGTCAGACCCGTCGAATCTGGTCGGTTCGAAGGTACGAGATACATCGAATCCAGGCTTAAAATATAAAGGGGCATGATCAGAACCCTTGAAACTTGCTTCGGCTTTAGCATGCCCTCCGGGTGTTATTTCAGTATAAGACCATTGATATAATGGCGGCCCTTCGATTTCCAAGTTCTCCTCTTGGATGAAATCGAACTCTAATCCGGAACTAAGTCCAACCGTAGCATTCGGGATAACACTTCCGGGGTCACTGAGTCCATTAGTTAATTCGGTGGTCCAATGACGCTGACCGGGGACTTCCTGGTTGCTGAAGGTATTACCGGGGGCAAAGTAAATAGCGTGGGTCCCAAATGAAAGACCTACAGCATTTTCGGGTTGTGGTTGGGCGTAGATAGCACTAGTCAGCCCAACGACAGTCAGTATTACTGCTAATACTATGGCAAGTATCCTTTTCATATTCATAATAACCTCCCTTAACAGCATGAAACCGACCATTCAAGGTCGGTTTCACTATTGGCTAGGCACTACCCAAGTGGCCAAATACAGGCATTGCTTCAAAGCCCCCCTAAGCTAAGTGTAAAGATGCCTACTCAGGATATAAATCCAGCCGCATACTACATTGCTGACCTATCCTTTGTCAACCTCACTTTAATTAACTTATCCTACATCACAGGTAGTCGCGTTCTCCCGCTTCATCGAAAACGTAAACGGTATTAGACAATCGTACGCATTGCTGGACAAACATCCCGATGTGTACTCACTGGAAGAACTGCTATATTTATTGCCTTTGACATATGATCTGCTACAACTTATACTTCAATTCTCTAATAATCCAATACCTTAACCATTTTGCCCTATCTGTCTATCGGAGGTTCGAATTATATGAGTCAAATAGAACTCCCGTACGATGATCTGAGGCAACATATGATAGAGGAGATGAAGAAATATCACCTTGGTTTTTTAGCTACTTCAGAGGGCGATTTCGTGACCGTTAGGCAAATGCGACTAATCATTAATGGTCTGACTATTTATTGCCATACAGGTATATACCGCAGGAAATATAAGCAGATTATGGCAAATCCGCAAGTTGCTATAGCCGCTGGCAACCTTCAGATCGAAGGAATAGCTTCAT
>DUEV01000005.1 GCA_011170375.1 Dehalococcoidia bacterium | reverse complement strand
TTGTAGATCTTACCGCACTCAGGACACTGTGCACTCCTACCACCATCAAAGTCTATCGCAGTTCCGCACCGGCAAACCCAACCTCGTATTCGAGCAGGATTACCATAGACTAAAGCATAATCAGGAACATCCATGGTAACAACCGAACCGGCTCCAATTAAAGCGTAGTTGCCAATCGTGTTGCCACAGATTATAGTAGCATTAGCACCAATAGTCGCTCCTTTCCCAACAAAGGTGGAATCATACTTACCTCTTCGCGATATATGACTACGTGGTGTTTTCACATTGGTGAAGACACTAGCTGGTCCACAGAAGACATCGTCTTCAAGTGTAACCCCTTCAAATACAGAGACATTATTCTCAATCTTAACATTATTCCCAATATTTACGTTCTCACCAAGAAAGACATTCTGCCCAATGGTACAGTTTTCACCGATATTCACCCTTGGCATAATATGGCAGAAGTGCCAGATTTTGGTACCTCGGCCAATATCACCATGGTTTTCTACCAGACTTGTCGGGTGAATAAAGACACCCTCTTCACTACTTAGGGTGATAACTGCATGCCCTGACTGAAGTGACCTCTGACAGGCATCAAGAATACGCAGAATCCTTAGTGCACTAATACCATCCGTTTTAGGTCTCTGCCTTGACGAGATACAATCAATGAAGTGTTGGCACTCTACCCTGAGTGGTTCTATCATTGTGAACTCAACCGGTTTAGCTTCTTGCTGATCGGGAACAGCAATCCTATCAATCCACTGTATATTGTGACTGTACAGTTTGACTTTATCTTCTTTTAATACATCATCAAAGACTGCCATCTGCCGATCACCAACCACCACAAGTCTCTGCTCCTTGTACGGATGGAGCCAATTAACAAAGATATGTGATCTTACCCCGCTCGAAAAGTACATTGTAGTCACAGTAACATCGGCTACGTCCTCTCGGAGATATCCTCCGCCATGAGCTGATACATGCTCAGGCATCTCACCTAGTAGTAACAAGATGATCGATATATCATGCGGGGCAAAGCTCCACAGAATGTTTTCTTCAGTCCGAAACCTGCCCAAGTTCAATCGGTTGGAATAGATATACTGTATCTTTCCTAGCTCCCCATTATCCACGAGTTCCTTCAGCTTAATTACTCCTGGGTGATATTCCAACAAGTGGCCAACCATGAGAATTTTGTTTTTCTCTTCTGCCAACCTTACAAGTTCTTCTCCCTCTTCTACCCGTAAAGCTAGTGGTTTTTCAACAAAGACATCCTTACCAGCGAGTAGGGCTTCTTTAGCCATCGAGTGATGGAGAGCCGCACGTGTCGATATGACAATCCCCTTGATCTCATTGTTACTCAACAATGATGTGAAGCTCATATCCTTATTAACTTCGGGATAGAGATTTCCAATAATCTGCAAGACTTCTGGATTAGCATCGCAGATTGTATGAAGGACACCAAGCTCAGCGAAGTTGCGAACTAGATTTTTACCCCAGTAGCCAACGCCAACTACAGCTATATTCCTATCCATTTTCCCCCTCACATTACATTCAGACTGTATATTTTAATACTTCCCTAGCAAGCTATCCAAGCCAGATTTACTATAGAGTCTTATAGCGAAATCCCTTTCGTTTAGCTTCCATTTCGTTAAACAAACCGTAGATATCAATTAGCACTGGATTATTACTCATGATCACTTTCAATTCGTCCAACTCTATTCTGCGAAAGGCATCATGATTGACATTAATGACAAGGCAGTCAATGCCTCTTATTTCTCCAAAATTAGTGACATCTTTAATGCCAAACTCCGATTCGATGCCATTGAGTAGAGGGTCGTGGCCGTACAGCTCTAGTCCATATTCACGAAACTCTCTTATCATTTCATGAGACTGAGTTTCTCGAGTATCAGCCACATTCTCTTTATAAGTCAGCCCCATTATTAATACTTTGGAACCCTTAATTACCCTACCCGCGTTATTCAGCTCTTTTACCGCCATCTGGACAACATGTTTTGGCATATAATCGTTTATAGTCCTCCCTGCCAGGATAACCTGAGGATGATAACCTAGCTCCATGGCTTTATATACTAGATAGTATGGATCAACTGGAATGCAATGACCTCCAACCAGGCCCGGTGAATAACGGCTGAAGTTCCACTTGGTAGCTGCAGCGTCTAATACTTCTTTAGTATTGAGTCCCATACGCTCAAAGATGATACTCAATTCATTGACTAAAGCGATGTTTATATCCCGCTGAACATTTTCGATAACCTTGGCTGCCTCCGCTGTTTTTATATTCGTTGCCTTATAAACCTCGGGGCAGATCCTATGATATAACTCGGCTATAAGTTCGGTAGTCTCATCATCTACACCGCTGACAACCTTCACAACCTTGTCGATAGTGTGTTCGTTATCCCCGGGATTGATTCTCTCCGGTGAATAGCCGATTCTGAAGTCTTTACCGGATCGTGGTGAGGATTTTTCCAAGATCGGCTTTACCACTTCTTCAGTAACGCCGGGATAGACAGTTGATTCTAGAACTACAGTGCAACCAGCTTTCATATTCTTACCGACGATCCTACTGGCCTCGATTATATATGATAAGTCTGGCTCTTTGGATTTGGTTACCGGGGTAGGCACCGCAATTATTATGAAATCAGCCCAATTAATCGCACCGGGATCGCTGGTCACTGTCAATCTGGGATTATTATGTGCTTTAAGCTCCTCTACCCGGTTGCTGTTGGTGTCAAATCCAATCACCTCAAAATGCTTTGAAAAAGCTTCGGCTAGTGGTAAACCAACATAGCCCAAACCAACTACACAGATAACCGGTTGCCCCAGGTTAGCTTGCATCAATAACTCCGTTTATTGTTTCTCGTAATCCGTCAACCAAGCTGTATTGAGGTTCATAACCTACGGTTCTGGCCAAGGTGATATCGGCTAAGCTATGCAGAACATCCCCGGCTCTCGGTTTTTCGTATATCGGCTTCACATCTCGATTTAAAATGTATGATATTAGCTCTGCTAACTCGTTTATCGTAACATTCCCTCCACTTCCAATGTTATAAACTCCAGTAGCGTCACTTTTAGCAGCTATAATATTTGCGCGAACGACATCGCGTACATAGGTAAAATCCCTTGTCTGACTACCATCTCCGTATATGATGGGTTGTTCGTTTCTTGAAACACGCGATATGAAACTGGGGATGACCGCTGCGTATTCTGAATCTGGATTCTGTCGAGGCCCATAAACATTGAAATACCTGAGGCAGATTGTTGGTATGTCGTATACTTCATAAAAGATGCGGCAGTAGTATTCACCAACGAGCTTGGTAAGGGCGTAAGGTGATTGTGAGTTTGGTTGCATGTCTTCTGTCTTAGGTAATGTGGGAGTATCACCATAAACTGAGGAGGAAGAGGCGTATATAACCTTTTTAATGCCGTTTTTCTTGGCAGCAGTCAGTACGTTGAGAGTACCAGTTATATTCACCTCGTTAGTTGGTAGTGGATCCACTATGCTACGAGGTACACTTGCGATGGCTGCCAAGTGGAATACATATTCAGTACGTTTTAGACTAGTTTCCAATAAACGCAAATCCAAAATACTACCCTTGATCAACGTTACATTATTTTTGCCTACAAGTCCGGCCACATTATCGATACTCCCCGTGGACAGGTCATCGATAATAACGATATCATTGTCGTCAGATAGCTCATAAGCAAGATTAGAACCAATGAAACCAGCACCACCGGTAATTACGACTCGACTATTCTTTATTAAATTCACCACCGTACTTCCAGATTTCGTTCACTTAACAGTAACTGATTTAGCCAGGTTACGCGGCTTATCAGGATCTGTACCCCGCTTCAGGGCAAGGTAGTAAGCTAATAGGTGAAGTGGAGCGACGGATATTAGTGGATAAAGAAAACCATCCACATGAGGAATCTTTATCCAGAAATCAAATAATTCGTGCTCTATATCTGATACACCAATAATATAAGCACCTCTTGCCTTCGCTTCTATTCCGTTACTTATGGTATCGCTAAATGTATTATCATTGGGGCAGAGAACAACCACTGGTGTACCATCGTCAATCAATGCTAAGGTTCCATGCTTCAGTTCACCAGCAGGCAATCCCTCAGCATGAATATAGGAGATCTCCTTCAGCTTAAGGGCTGCTTCTGAGGCTATCGGAGAATTCATTCCTCTAGCTACGTAGTAGAAATCCTCAATATCTTTGAATGCTTCAGCAAGCCTTACTATTCCTTTTCCGTTCCCTTTGAGCGTTCTTTCCAGTTCATCGGCAAGATGTCTAAGGTTATTCGCTGCTATTTTAAATTCATTACGCATGGCGTACGCTAGCAAATAGAAAATTGCCATTTGACTTACCATGGATTTTGTAGCGGCTACAGCTACCTCAGGTCCACAACCGAGGTATAGTACGTCATCACTCATTCTTGAAAGTACTGAGCCATATCTGTTGACTATTGAGACGATCTGTGCACCATTTGCCTTGGCTCTCTTAATCCCCTCAATAACATCAGCCGTCTCACCACTCTGCGAGACGGCGATAACTAATGTACTACCATCGATGGATTTGGAGAAATACTCAAACTCGGAGGCCATCACCACATCACAGAACTTTTTTGCCACATCGGAGAACAGGTATCTACCCACAAGAGCAGCATATCTTGAGGTACCACAAGCAGTAATGACTACCTGCCTAGCTCTCAATATATCCATAGCTAGTCGTGTGAAGATCTGCTCATCCTGTATGGTCGCCGCTCTAATTGCTTGAGGTTCCTCCATTATTTCTTTAAGCATGAAGTATTCATACGAGCCTTTATCATACTGATAATTATTCATGTCCAAAGTGCTTGATTCCTTTTCGATCTGCTCCCCTTCTATATCGAGGAAATCCACGCCATCGCTGCGTAATATGGCCAATTCACCATCGTCGGGAAAAACTACACTTTCACATTCTTGTAGAGAAAGGGTGTCACTAGCAGCAAAAGTGCCATGCCTTCCGATACCAATTACCAGAGGATTATCCTTCCTAATAGCTAATATCCTTCCCGGCGTATCAAGCGAGATAACAATGAATGCATATGAACCTTCTAGCTTCTGGCTAGCTAGACGGGTAGCTTGCTCAAACGTATTACCTTCTTTCAAATACTCCTCTATAAGATGAGGGATTACCTCAGTATCTGTCTCCGAGTCGAATACATGCCCCTTTCTGATTAGTGCACTACGTAACTCTTGGTAATTATCCACAATCCCGTTATGGACTACCGCTATACTATTCTTGCAATCTGTGTGGGGATGAGCATTTTCCTGAGTTACACCGCCATGGGTTGCCCATCTTGTATGGGCAATAGCTGTATTGCCAGGGAGCTCACCCAACTCGTACTTCTTATCTATGTCATCAATCTTACCAGCAGCTTTTTTGAAGTACAGCGCTCCATTCAAAGCGCTGGCCATACCTGCCGAGTCGTAACCGCGATACTCCAGTTTTCGAAGACCTTGAAGCACAATCGGTGCTGCTCGGTTTTTGCCAGTATAACCAATTATTCCGCACATATTAGCTACCTATCCTCACTCGCTATTAATAACTCTATAATTATTTTCAGCCAGAGCCTTTTTCCCTTCTGGAAGATCATGTGTTAGGCAAACATGAGGACCAACAAAACATCGTTGCCCAACCCTTACTCCGGGCATGAAACCTGCATTGATTCCTGTACGAACACCATCACCTATAAAAGCACCCAATTTATTTAAGCCCGTGCCTATTCTCTCGTCACCAAACTTGACTGAAACATGTGCGTCGTCCAGCCGAAGATTAGCTGTCATTGTTCCAGCACCAAAAGAGCAGTCACTCCCAACAACTGAGTCTCCAAAGTAATTCTCATGGAACCAGCACCTATCACCTATATAGCTGTGTTTTATCTCGGTACCGTAACCAACCACACAATCATCTCCAATCACAGAGTTCCTGACTAAAACACCATTACCTATAACAGAGTTATGCCCGACGTAGCTAGGGCCACGAACGATAGCTCCTTCGAGCACTTTCGCGTTTTGTCCTATTACCACATTGCCATCGATAATAGCCTTACTCGAGATCCGCGCGGAAGGTGAAACCTGCCTTTTCGCCCGACCTAGGAAATAATCCATCGCATCTAGGACATGCCATGGATATTTAATAGCCTGCCAAGAGCTGGTGTAAATAACGGCTTTCATCCTTAAACCGTCATCAATCATCCGGTTCAGAGCTTCTTCGTATATATCATCTTTAGTGGAACTAGTCTGAGCCAGATAGTCTAACAGTTTTTGTGGGTCTTTATGAAGATGGACTACGATATTTACTAGATTTGAGGGCTCCTTCCCCCTTTGTGGTTTCTCGATGATATGACTTATTTCATTATTTTCATTTACGAGTATATAACCACCCGGGAAATAATCCCGCACCTGACGAGCTACGATAAAACTAGAATAATAGCCATCATTCTGATATTCGTTAAGAAGTTTCGTGTAAGCCGAGATATCAAAGATATCGTTTGAGTTAACCAAGACAAATGGACTATTAGCCAGTAAGGCTGAGGCTGATAAAAGAGCATCAGCCATACCGAGTGGCTCCTGCTGGATAGCGAAATTAAAGTTGGTTCCTGAGACTGTCTCCGCCACAGACTTAATCTCGCTAATACTATCTGGATTCCCAATAAGAACAATTTCTGTGAGGCCAGCTTCCCTTGCTTGTTCTATCTGGTGCTGAAGCAGCGTCTTCCCAAAGAACTTATACAGGAATTTATTCTCAGACAACGGAGACATCCTTTTTCCGACGCCTCCACAAAGAAATACACCTCTCATCTTCTACCTCTACTCTTGATGATAGCCTTCTCCACCAGATTGACACCGTGAGCCATCAGTCGTTTCAACTGTGATTGTGAATTTGCCTCAACGACTACTCGAACAACTGGCTCAGTACCGCTAGGTCTGATGAGCAACCATGAGTCAGAGAAATCTGAACGGATTCCATCTAATGTGTTAACCTGACCACTATCAATATTGATGACCTCTTTCTGGCACAATTCAGTTACTTTTTCTTTCAAGACATTATCGCAAGGAATTTTGGTACTTTCGAAGAAAAATGGTGGCAGACTGCTAAAAAATGACCTTATGTCACCGACATCCTTCAATTGGCTCAGTAGAAGAAGAGTTGCCAAAAAACTATCAGGGTAATAGCCTAGTTGAGGTAATATATAGACACCCACTGGCTCCACTCCTATAGCAGCGTCCAGCTCCCTGGTAGAGTAGGCTAGTGCAACGTCCCCTACTTTGGTACGATATACCTGAGCACCAAGGTCAGCAACAGCGATGTCAAGAAGCCTGCCAGTTTCCACAGTGGTGGCAACGGTTTTATTGCCACTCTGCCTGACCGCTAATCTAGATAAAAAGGCAATCATCTCATTATAACCAAGAAAACCCTGTCTATCGCAGAAGACAACCCTGTCAGCATCGCCATCAAACGAGATAGCAAGATCCGCATTGCACTCATTTAAGAACTCAACTGTTCCTCGGAGCGACTCCGCACTTGGTTCTGGATCTCTCCCTGGGAATGAGCCATCTGGTTCATCATTTATTGAAAAAACTTTAAATCCCAATTCTTGGAAGAACATCGTGGCTAAATTGCTGGCAGCACCGTTACCCGGATCTATAACCAGTTTAATATGAGGATCTGATTGCCACAGGGCTTTCTTCTTCAACGTCAGGAGATATTTCTCATTAGCTGTTCTGTCTTCTGCTAATCTCCCATATTCGTCCCAGTTGGCTTGTCGGAAATGCTTGGACAGAAATATTCTTTCAATATTTCCTTCCTGCTTAGAACTAAACCCAAGTGAATCATTGTTAAAAAGCTTTACGCCGTTATAATCCGGTGGATTATGAGATGCAGTAACCATGATTCCGGCATCAAAACACAGTTCTTTAGTTAAAAGTGCCAAAGCCGGCGTCGGTAAAATACCGAGTTTGGTAACATTCACTCCTACCGAGAGTAAACCCGATATTATACCACTACTCAGGGCATCTCCACTCGTCCTCGTGTCGGTTGAAAGGCATATTCTTGAGCCGACAGGTAACGTACTACCAATCGCTTTACCTATCTCTAGACAAAATTCAGATGTGAGTTTTTCGTCAAGCTTTCCTCTAATACCGCTGCTACCGAACAGACTTACCAACCTTTAACCTCCGTACATATAAGTGCAGCACTTTAATTACTCGTAACCACATCGATGTAGTCAGTCCCAGTAATACTGATTCTACTCACGTTATCGATGTTTCTCTTTCAGACTGATTTGAAGCAATTTGAAACTCTCCCCTTCTCCATAACTGTTGAAAGACAGCTACCAAATTGGGGTCAAAACACCGTCCTGAATCAGCAACTATATTCTGTATTGCCATTTCCGGACTTAACGTATCCCCAGGTGTCACGTCCGAGGTCACCGAATCAAACGTATCGATAATTGCCAGAATTCTAGCTTTAAGTGGGATGTTGCTGCCTCTAACACCAAGAGGGTGTCCCATACCATCATGTCTCTCATACCTGTATAAAAGAAGTTCAAACACTGGTGAAAGGAAGTCAAGCTGTGAAAGCTCCTTCCATATCACGCTGAAGCGTTCCTTGATGGTGAACGCTTCATCAATAGTCGGCACGACCATCCGCTCTACCATATCCTCAGGAGACAATACTAGCGCTAAGTCCTTTAATAAGGCAGCCTGATACAGCACCTGCCTCTCAGTTCTTGTCAGCCTGAATTCATTGGCCATTGATAAAGCATTCCTTGCCACCCTTTGAGCACTCTCTAGATTAAAGAGATAACCAATCTGCAATGATTCGGCGATAACCCTATTGGTGACAACGAGAGTTTCCGATATCCCCATCTGTTCAACTTCTCTCTGTAAAAGCTTATCTTGCTGGTTCTCTAGCCGGTTACTTAATTCACTAGCCATGAAAAGTGAACGATTGCAGAGGACCATGATTTCCTGTATTTTATTGCCGAGGTTCTCAAATCTTTCCTCAACAACAGATGGCACTTGTTCAATTTTCGATGATAAAATCTGATGCATACTCTGAAGCTGGTCTCGTGCTTCCTTTCTACTGATCTCTGCAGATGACAATAAGGAGTTAACCTCCTCTATTGAACTACGCCACCTCTTTGGAATGGACACTAACAAAGTAGTACCTTTATTTTTCTCACTATCAATACTAAGCATGCCCCCAATACTATGTATCAGCACTTTCGCTAAATAAAACCCATTCGTTCTGCTGTCTTTAGCCATATGGTCAAACTGGTCTTGGGAAAACATGGTCAATTCTCGTTGAGGTATATATTGGTTTTGGTTCATTATTTCGATATTGATGAGTTTGTCCATGGTCTCGGATATAGATATCTTCAATTGGTCACCCCGTGCACTGGATTTGACTTCGCTGCTCAATAGACAGAATATGCCTTGGATGAGGCTGCTCTGATCCACCATTAGTGGTTCAATATCCCCACCCCCTTTAATATTAAACTCAACTCCTTGTTGTTCTGCTTGATTCTTTAAATTATCTATTATCCAATCAAATATAGACTTGAACTCTACTTCATTAAGAGTAACCTCATCTCTACTCCACTCACCATGTATCAAATTGCTCAACTCACCCACCACCTGGAGCAACCGTTCTACATTTTCTTGAATCGACTTAAGATTACTCCGCTGTTTGGGTACAAGATGCCGAACGCCGAATGATTTTAGTGAATCCAAGCACTCTTTTATTTCAATGGTAGGAGTTACGAGCTCTTCAGTAAGAAATGAAACCCATCTTGAAACCCGCTGCAGTATTGGTCGTTCGTCCCGGTTTGTCTTTACTATTTCCTTATTGGATAGATCGATTTGTGCTTCTATAGCACTTTCATAGCGATCAAAATAATAGTTACTCCCGGGAAAATGCCTTAGATAATTCAGCAGTTGAGCCGCCGTCTCTTTAACTTGGAGGTAGTGTTCAAATTTTCGCCTCTCATTACTTACTACAACGACGGAAAGAGTCATTATCGGGCATTGTTCTATCTGACCCAACAAACCTTCATACTCAATATTACCCCTCTCTAAATGTTTCTGGTTGTATAATGTCCTAATTCGGTTATTGAAATCACGTATAATCTTCGGACAAAGCATTCGCGCCTTGGTGACTGTAGTCAACACCACAAAATTATCGCCGCCCAGATGTGCAGCTAGATCATCTGAACCGCCAAACAATCCGACTGCTTCATAGATTATCTCACCAAGAAGCTTAATGGCCTGGTCACCTTTAACAAAACCATACACCTTATTGAAGGCACGGAGATTATCTATATCCACATAAATTGCCGCAAAAGTCTTATTCTGTTCAAGCAGATTACTAAACTCATTATCAAGTTGAATCTGGTTAGGTAGTCCAGTTAGTGGACTCGCATTTATATCTCGTTCTATTTGCTTAAAACATGTTTCCAATAATTCTACAACCTCATTAAGATCAAAAGGTTTGGTGATATAATAATCAGCTAATCTTTCTATACCATCAATTCTGTTTAAAATCGTATCTTCGGAACCCATTACTACAATCTGGATATGTCTCATCTGTTCCGATTCTTTCAATAGCCGACATATCTCAGAGATTTCTAAGTATGGAAGCACTTCATCAAAGAGAATTATCTCTGGCTTTTCTTCAGAAGCCTTTCTGATAACTTGGGTGCCGTTACGAACCGAAATAACCTCGATATTGGAATGAGCCAGATTGATCTCCAGAATCTGGGTAAGCTCTGTATCGCTACCTACCACCATAACTCTTCTTGTCTCTTCGTTTAAATCTTTACCAGTTCGTCTAATCATCAATCACACTCGATAATCAAAATCATCCAAATGTTGTGCCATACAAGCATTATGATAATGCAGCACCGTTAGAAGAGTGTAAGAGTGGAGTATGAAAAAGGTAAGAATGCGAACACAGGTATGTTAATCTTTGGTTGAAAATTTATCATAATTCAGAAGCAAATTATACCTACAGCAAACTGTGGAGCATTACAGTAAAGTTAACCCCACCACCTCAGATTGCATATAAGACTATTTGCATTCGCCCGGCAAGCTGGGGGGATTTAGCTAAAGCTTCTATAATACAAAACGAGTAATCTTTGTCAATGAGGCGCTATATCAATAGTAAGACTCTCTCTGTCATAATTGAGATTTTATCAATTTTTATATTTTTGATCGGTTCTAAATCGATTCTAATATGAAAAATTTGCTATTTAGTGAATTATACGTTAAAATCTAAGTCTTCTGATTTCGTAGTCGAGAGCTTTAGGAATAACTACCTCCTAACTAATTAATACTACCAGTTAATACTATAAGGCAATTAATTTCTGGTGGCGAGTGCTAAAGGGTTTATAGATGAAAGAAAGAGTTGTGGTTATTGACGACGATATAGAATTCCTTGAGCTTATACGGACATGGTTAGAGAACGCTGGTTACGAAGCACTCACTGCCGAAAATGGAATTGAAGGGCTACGTCGCGTATATAGCAGTCATCCTAATCTTGTGCTATTGGATGGCAACATGCCAAGGATGGATGGTTGGGAACTATGCCGCCGGATTCGTGACATGACTGACATACCCATCATTATGGTGACTATCAACGGTCAAACGCGTGATTTGTTGAAGGGATTTGACCTTGGCGTTGATGATTACGTTACCAAGCCAGTTGATTTGAATGAATTGATGGCGCGAATCCGGGCTGTCTTACGGCGTTCTCAATCAACAACACGAGATGAAGAATCCAGCGTTTTCCACGGAGGCGACTTAGTAATAGATTGGAAGAGTCACCAAATCTACGTCAGAGGGAAACAGGTGAAGCTTTCCCCAACAGAATTTAGAGTTTTATCATGCCTTACCAAGAATCAGGGGTGGGTAGTAACCCACAATCAGCTCCTGCAAAAAGCATGGGGGGCAGACTATATAGGCGACAAATCATTTGTTAAGCTATACGTAAGATATCTACGCCAGAAAATAGAGAGAGATCCTCATAAACCGGAGTTAATCCTAACTGAAAGGGGCGTAGGGTATCGGTTTTCAATTCAGGAGAAACATGCCAAAGCCTAGGGATATTAAAGGATGAGACGACGTATATTATCTTCTGACCAAGAAACTAAATTAAGCAATGCAGCTAATGTTAAGGGCCGTTCCGAATTATTGAAGGAACAGTCTACGAAAAGACAGTCAATGTACAACATACCTAATAAGTCAATATCACCGGGTAAACAGTCTCTGATTCAACTTAAGAGAGCTAGCGCAAAACTTAACTATAGTGATTTTCAAGAATTGATAATGCCAACCGTGCCATTCCTCAGTCATTTGATCCCTGGTGCGGAGAGTTGTGTTATATTGTTGTTTGACTCTGTCACACATCAGTTGTCTCCGGTTGCTTCGGTAAACCTGTCGCAGGATTTCATTAACCTTTTGCGCAATGCGGAGCAGGAAGAAGGTCTCATAACCACAGCTCTAGATCAAGGTGAGCCGTACCTCGTAATATATCTTCCTGGCAATAAGCATTTTCAAACTCTGCGGAAACCTGCTCATAGGGAAGGCATAAGAACACTATGGATAGTTCCCTGGCGCGATCGTGACAAAAATCTGCTAGGTGTGCTTCTTTTCGCATCCGGGCAAGCTTTTTCACCTGACAAACAGGCACTTGCCTCAGCCAAGCTCCTGACTGAGTGGATGTCAGCATCACTACAAGAACTATATACCAGACAAATGAATGAAAGACTCAATAAAATTATTGATAGCATTAGCGAGCCTAAGACAGACAGTGAGGACACAGAGGAAATAACCATCGGCAACAAGGCTAGGAAGCAGTTGACTGAACCAGGACAAGATCAGACGGCGGAAGGGCGTAACGATAAAAGCATCTCTGATACTATCAATAGCAGTAACGGCACACAGAACATTCATCCTAGATATTATAAAGATGAGCATGGTATCCCCGTTCTTTTTAATGCGGTGACGCACAAACGAGGTAAGCAGACTGAACATGACGCTACATCAATGCTATCACATGAGTTGCTATCCCCACTTACTCTAATTAAGGGATATGCTGCTACCCTATTGCGTCTCGCTGATGCTATTACCGAAGAACAAAAGACACAGTATCTTCAGAAGATTGGCACCACTACCGACAAGGTAATTCGTTTAATGGAAACCCTGCGAGATATCTCAAGATTCGAGGCAATTACGCCCACACTTGTTGTTCAACATACAGCCCTGCAGGACCTAATACGGAAAATTGTGTTTGAGATACAGAGCCAGACCACAAAGCATTTTATCCAAATCCACCATTTTGATCCCCTACCTTTAATTAATATTGATCGTCAGAGAATCGAACAGGTGATGACCAATTTACTCATCAACGCTGTGAAATACTCACCGAATGGTGGTGACATCGAAGTTTTTATATGGCAGGCCCACAGCGAAAACGAATTAAAGGAAGTCTTAGGAGAAATACCTAATATAAAGTTCCCTTGTATAATCGTCAATGTTACAGACACTGGGACAGGCATACCTGAGGAGGAACTAGAACGGATTTTCGATCGTTTTTATCGGATACCTAACGATCTAACGCGTGCCACATCAGGAGCCGGCCTTGGTCTATACATTTGTAAGATTATTGTGGAGGCCCACGGTGGTCATATCTGGGCTCATAGCACGCTACAAGTAGGTAGCGCCTTCACTTTTTCACTCCCGATTAACTAGTTGGAAAAAGGTACCACAGCTCTTTATTTCCGTGCCGTCTTACTCAACCTGCCCAATATTTCAGCACTAATATTTTGCCTATATTACCCTTTTATCTCATGAAAGTTGACAATTTGGCTCACAATATTGAATCATCTATAGCTTGTCGAAATAGTATCCTGGTGCAAGAATGGCCTTACATTAGGGAAGTATTGAATTACGATTTGACTTCTAGTCAAGATTGTGAATAAACAACAATGGCGCAAGACGTAAAGGATGCATCACTTAGAAGTCCATATAGCTCCGCCCTGACAGTAAGGGAGGTAGCATACCTTCTCAATATCCATGTCAACACCGTGAGAAGATGGAGTGATAATGGAATTCTGAAGTCTTATCGCATTGGTCCCCGCGGCGATCGGAGATTCAAACGAGCTGATATCTTCGTCCTCTTACAGCCAAAAGAACATAATTAGTCAGTCTTTTCACTTCAGTAATTTTTAATCGACCTAGATTGTGGTCGTTATGCTACAGCGCTAAGATACTATCATTCATTATGCTAGAGGAGCTACTAATATTGTAGTCCCTTAAACTTGTAGTTTATGCAGTATGTAAGGGTGTAAGAAAGATTGAATGCCATCGACCGCAGAGTCGGGAGTAATAATAACTTTATTTCACCTAACATAGAGCTTAAATTAGGTAGATAAACTCAATACCTCCAGTCTTCTTACATAATTCAGCAGCACTCTTAGGACTTTTTGCCTAATAACTCCTATAACCAGCGAGGTCAAAATCCGCTCCCGGCATGTTGGACTTAACAATCTTCAGAATTACAATCGTACACCTACTTATTATCACACTACTCGCATCCTGTTGATACTACCTCAGAATCGTGATATGCTAAGGTCGCAATATCGGGAACAAAACTTCTAAACAAATAAACGTTGTGTGTGTGCCGTAAGCAAATTGTCATTACCAGAACAACAGGGAAACAGAGCCCTAAAGCCTACTATTACGATTTGGCGTTCCCATCTTAGGCGTTTACTCGGTATTGGGCGCGGATCACCGCTTCGCCGAAGACTGAGATTCGCTGTACTTGTTGTTATTAGCCAATTACTACTGATAGCCCTAGCTATCGCCTGGCTCATCCACATGATTATCATCGCTGTTAATGGGTCGATTTATTTCGTTGAGAGAAATCCCTTCATCCTGTGGATAGAGGTTATTGCGACGATATTTATCATCCTGTTTGCCACCAGTATCTTCATCACACAACTCAGAAGGCTGGGGGAAAGACGTCGGGATGATGAAAAACGTGATGGCCAGAACTAAGGCCCTAGACTGTTCAGAGCACAATTATTCATAAGGATGGTTGAGGGAATAAACGAAAAGCTATCCTTCAGAAGCGAAGGCATCAATACCATCGGACACTTACGCTTCTTCGATTATTGTCTTTCCAAAAATACCCAGAGCTTATGTTTACGCCGGCGTAATTGCGGTTGTACTCCATTTCAAACGAGAAATTACAGACGCTATGCGATACCTGCCCCGGTACTCCAAGGAGATAATAAAGAATTAGGCCATAGAACGCCACCAAATTGATTTCTTTCATTACTTCCCAGATGTTGATAATGGGCACTGCCAGTGTCCTCTAGCACCAATCATCCTGAAGTTGAAGTACTAACGGCATTGGTATGGCTGCTACCCAGAGAGCTACTGATAGTTATCAATCTGATGTATAGATACCTCCTCAGATTCATAGAACATGAAGAAGTGATTACTATTAAAGACGCTGCTATTGATTACCAAGTATAGGCTTTAATAGACTTCCTTTGTCTCAGCCATTTAGATCTTACTATAAATGCCACCTCCCTCCAAGGATAAAACTGAAGCCGGCGATTAACAATAAGTTTCGTAGTGAGCATCACGATAGTCTTGACCTTAGAGATAGGGCTGGATCTAATCGAATAGAGTAACATTGATATTAGAGCTATCTGTAGGTTGTGTTGTCTTCGTTGTAGGGACACTGCCCATCGGCATTCCAGTGAATCTAGCCACCAGAGTACCACTCCGAACATTGTGCATTGCCATTTTATGTTGTCGTGGTTGTTTTGAGTTTATTAACACTACTGATAGTGAATTATACTTTATTGCTATCAGTCAGCGTTATCTTCAAGCTGGAGTGCTTCGTAAACTTCAATGCTTCCTATATCCATCCATCTCTCTGTAAAGGGGAAGGCGTAGACGTCTTCTTTGACCTCTTCTATTAAATAGGTAATGAAGTCACCAAGGTTATCTTGCTTGCCTGCGCTGGAATATTGGAACATTATACGAAACACCCTCGAGGGTAATACCCAGCAGGCAGTAGCAATAAGGCTAGATTTTGGCTCTTGAGGTTTTTCCTCGAATCGGATAATCCTGCTGTCGTCAAGCTGAACAACACCGTATTTACTTGCCAGACGAACATCACCAATATCCTGCACAGCCACCAAGGTATTTCTGCCATTGAAATTACGAATGAATTTCAACAAATCAAACTCAAAGTAGTTATCGCTAGCAAGAACCAGTAGGTCCTCGGTGATATCCTCGTTCTTTATCCAATAAGTAATCGAACCAATCGCCCCAAAGCTTTGTCCTTCATTGTAAACTGGTTCAACACATATTTTAATTTTCCGGGGTACGTTCTCCTGCCACCGACGGAAGTCTTCCTCGAACTTCTTATTAATGTTTACCAGAATGTCTATGTCCTGAGGAATTTTATCTATCACGTAATCAATCAGCGGACGACCTTGGTACTCGAGCAAGCCTTTGGCTACAGTTAGCGTCAATGGATATAACCTCGTGCCGAAACCACTACTTAACACTAAACTTTTCATTGTACCTTATACCCTCCGACTTACATCAGAGATATGTTAAAGTCCAGCATTAGTAACTGCCAATTATACATCCCTACCACTTCGCAACACCCCTGATGTGGTCTAAAACCTTTAGATATGGACGGGCAACATCGAATATAGAAATATAGTCGGACACACGGGTAATACCCTCAGTCTTTTAGCGATTGATAAATATTATCATATCTACTTCCCCAATGGCACCCCGACCCTTTGTCGAAAATCACATGGGTTTCTGGTTAACGACGCTCTATAGAAGTGAGGTCGTATCGGTGGTATTGAAACAACGCCGAAGAATCTGGTAGAGACAATAGGCTTCACCATATCACCTCGGATTTTCTCGAATACGATCTTACGCTCGCCCCAAAGATAAATAGGTAGTTGCCATATATCATCAATAACCGATATATTCAGATATATTCATCAGCATACCACAAACGCTAACGCCAGAGAAAAACACAAGCCCAGGTACAGCGTCTTTAGGCGTATTATTGAGAAATCTGGTCCATATATAACGTTGACCTATAAATATTCATTTGGGTGTTTCACATAATGAAGTATTATGTTCAGTACTCCCACGTGCATTGCTGTGTCTATATGAACTTGGGGTGAACGGCGTTAAGTACGGAAGCATCACATAAGTCAAAACGGGGCAAACTAGCCTTTGGTTCCAAAGCTTTCAGATGACCTTATTTCAAATTGTCTACGGCGATAACTCGGTCAACTTCAGCTAACAACGCTTGGTTATAACACCACAATGCAATCCCTTACCCAGTTAATCAGTACATTCATGAAACCTGTCGATACCACACATATACATATGTAAAAAGTACCAAGAAAAAATGATAATCGTTTTACCTTACTCTGGCAAGTTACTTCCTTTTCTAGCACAATTCGACAATAAGAAACAGGCTTCAATGTGTCTATAATAGTGTCTATAATACTAAGTTTAATAAGGCTAGGATGATACACATTATATACTACGGTCTTCCACCGACATCCTGCCGACAAAATACGCTAGACCCTCCAATATTCTATAGCATTTCTATCGCTAGCAGACTAACTTACGAATTCAAATAAGGCACAACTTTATCTATTTTCTTCGGGTTGTTCTTCAGAATTGCGATTCGTAAACCGCTAGTTGGAGGTTCGAATTTGACCGCTGGCTGCGATTTGGGACTCATCCGGGCATCATACGCAGTGTACATGTTCACTCAACCAAGTTAGTCACTGAATGTACCACGGGCTAGGCACACGCACTCTTTACCCGTTTACCTTGAGAAGCCGGACACCATCGACTATCTGTACACGAAAAACCCGTAATTCTGCTTCTCTACCAATACCCACAGCCTGACTGTACCTCTCAATTTCCACCTCAACGCTTGAGACGGCATCTGTATTAACAAGAGCTATGAGTGACCCACCAAAACCCGCACCGGTGAGCCGCGCTCCTGCAACACCCGCCATGCCAGACAAGACCTCGACCAGGCTGTCAATCTCCACACACGACACCTCAACATCATCCCTAAGGCTCTGGTGTGATTCACAGAGGAGTTGACCTACCCTGTCCGCATCTACTTCGCGAAGGGCAGCTACTGCGGCAAGGACGCGTGCGTTCTCAGTAACCACATGCCTCAATCTCTTGTAGACTGTATCGTCACAGACCTTTTTCAATTCAGGAAGGTCAGTCACAGAGACATCCCTCAGGTTCCTGATTACTCTACCAGTGAATTGCGTACTGGCCAGGCGAATTGCTTCCTCACATTCCTGGCGTCTCCGGTTATATTCTGAGTCCACCAGTCCCCGTCTCTTACCTGAATCAATTACCAGCCACGAGTATCTGGGTAGATTAGCGGGCACCAGTTCCGACGACAGGTTGGTACAATCAATTAGAAGTGCCTGGTCACGGCGTCCCATCCTCGAAATGAACTGGTCCATAATCCCGCAGCTCACGCCCACAAAATCATTTTCTGCCCTCTGACAGAGAAGGGCTACTTCTTTATCGCCCATCTTATACCCCAGCAGCCCTTCCATGGCGGTCAGCACGGCCATTTCGAGCGCCGCCGAGGAGCCAAGCCCGGCACCGATGGGAATATCACCGCCTACTGAGAAGCAGAATCCGGGTACGGGATAGCCAGCACGTTCAAGCTCAGATAACACCCCCATGATGTAGTGAAACCAAACTAATGGATGCTCCGAATCGTAATCTCCGGCCTGGCAGCTGGCTTCTTCATCAAAATTAATGGAATGACCAGCAATCTCAGAATTACCTGTTCTTGCGGCGGCGAGAACGATGTGCCGGTCAATCGCTACCGGCAGGACAAATCCACCGGTGTAGTCGGTGTGTTCGCCGATGAGGTTGACCCTCCCTGGTGCGATACTTACTACATCGGGAAACTTAAACCAGGTCTGCTCGAACGAATTGATTACCCTTGTGGCTAGCTCCGTAATCCTGCCACCCTTTGTTCAAAGGATACTACCATTGGAGGCTATCACGTCCTTATACCAGTACGCTGAGTCTTTAGGGGTGCGCTTTTGGGTAGCATAGTCGACGTGTACTATCCCGAAGCGCTGCCGGTAGCCGAACGCCCACTCGAAATTGTCCATCAGGGTCCACACGAAATAGCCCTTAACAACAACACCTTCTTCAATAGCCCGGCTCAGCTCACCGAGGTAGCGAGCCAGGTAGTCAATGCGCTGTGGGTCATGCACCATACCATCACGATGGACCCAGTCACAATTTGCCATCCCGTTCTCAGTGACGACAATGGGTAGCCTGTACCGCTCAAAGAGAAATCGAGGGCCCCAGTAATAGCCTCGTGGCGTCACCTGCCACTCCATGGTCGTCAGCGGTGGGCCATCAGGCCTCTTAACAATTTCGGCACCACCATCACCAGCAGCGCGAACAGCCCGCCCCTCGTAGTTGTTCAGTCCGTAGAAATCAAGCGGTTGGCAGATAGTCTCCATGTCACCGTCGGGAATCTCAGGCAGGTCACTCCCGAAGAGCCGCAGGCCATCCTCTGGATACCCGCCCAGTATCATGGGGTCAGCGAACCAGGTGTTGCTCCAGCAGTTCTTCTCCCGCACAGAAAACATCCGATTTCGGGCGGCCTCGATGTCTGCCTGTGCTTCTGTATCCGGGAAATATATGCTGGTCGCGTGTACCGCACCGACATTCGGCCTGGTCCTGGCGTGAGCGCGGATAACCTGTACTGCCTTGCCGTGTGCCAGCAGGGTATTGTGGGCGGCTACCAGGACTTCCGAGAAATCAAGATTGAATCCTGGTGCGTGATATCCACTCTGATGCCCGATTGTAATGAAAACCTGGGGCTCATTCATTGTCATCCAGTGAGAAACGCGGTCGGAGAGTTTATCGACAACGACACCAGTATATTCGGCAAACCAGTCCGAGCTATCTCGGTTGAGCCAACCACCTTTTTGGAAAAGGGATTGGGGGTAGTCCCAGTGAAATAGCGTCAGCCACGGCTCTATGCCATTCTCCAGTAACGCATCCACCAGCCGGTCATAAAAATCGAGTCCTTTCTCATTGACCACCCCGATGCCCTCCGGCAGAACTCGCGGCCAAGAGACCGAAAAACGGTAGGCCTTTAGCCCCAGCTCCTTCATCAACCGGGCATCTTCCTGATAACGATGATAATGGTCACAGGCAACATCCCCAGTATTGCCTCCCCAAATCTTCCCTGGCTGCTGGCAGAATGTGTCCCAGACCGATAGTCCCTTACCATCTTCGTAGGCACCACCCTCAATCTGATAGCTTGCGGTGGCGGCACCCCACGTAAAATCATTCGGAAAGCTCATGACAGACCTCCTGATTGACTTATCAGTATTATGCACTCATTCGGAGTGGAGACAGAACCGATATTCCCCTTAATCGAACTGTGGTAACCATTCCTTCTCAGCCTCAAACATCTCGCTGACCATATCATGTATCTCAGGGAGTGTCAAAACCGCAGAAGTGAGTGGGTCTATCATAATAGCCTGGTAAACAGCGTCTTTCTTACCAGTAATAGCTGCTTCCACAGCCAGTGCCTGAACATTGATATTGCTCAGATTAAGCGCAGCAAGCTGAGCAGGGAGAGAACCGACATGTCTGGGTCTAATGCCATTCCGGTCGACAAGACAGGGCACCTCAACACAACAACCTTCTGATAAATTGGTGATTAATCCCTTGTTCTCTACATTCCCATGAATTATCGTAGGGCTGTCGGTCACCATCGAGTGGATAATGAAGGCACCATACTCATCGCTTCGTGTGAGTTCGAGATGCTCCTCGTTTAGCAGTCTCTCTATCCTTCGTTCGAACTCCCCCTCCTGGTCCCTGTAGAGCTGCAGCACCATGCCATCATATACCTCTTTATCGTTCCAGTTAGCATCACGGTGAATCAGCTTTATCCAATCATCTGACTTTCGGAAAAAGGGGACATATTCCGACATATGATAACTGGACTCGGTAACATAGTAGCCAAAGGCCTTGAGGATTTCGATTCTGGCAACATCACGTTTGTAGACCTCGGAGTCTTCGCATCTCGCTCTTATCAGGGGATAAGCGTCCTCACCCTTCCATTTATACTCTAAAAACCAGGCCATATGGTTAATGCCGGCGCAGACAAAAGAAATTTCATCAATTGATGCACCAATTCTCCTTGCCAGCATGGCAGAAGTGCCCTGTACACTATGACATAGCCCGACGTTTTTAATACCTGAAATCCTGTTGATATACCAGCAGTTCATTGCCATGGGATTGACGTAGTTTATCCAGAGTACGTTGGGGCAAAGTT
Organism: Dehalococcoidia bacterium; assembly: GCA_011170375.1. Classification (GTDB taxonomy): domain Bacteria; phylum Chloroflexota; class Dehalococcoidia; order Dehalococcoidales; family Fen-1064; genus W589. The sequence goes on along the minus strand of DUEV01000005.1, from coordinate 228,405 downwards.
CGTCCATATCCTCTGCAATCGACCTGAGAACCGGGGCTGTTCTCAAGAAACGAAAAACACCACCTGGGCCAATAGTATCTCCTACCGCCTGTTTCACGCGATATTTTAGCGGGATGTTAATATCAGACTCAAAAGCAGCCAAGCCACCAACCTGAAACATAGTAATAACAAAATCGGCGCCCCGGAGGGCATCCCTACGCTCAAGTGTGGTCTCTATATCAGCTTTCAGTTTCTCCTGGGCAATCACTCGATGGGCTAATTTTCTTATCATATCCAGTTTTCGGGAATCGATGTCCATCAAGGAGATGGTAACGTCCCCGAGTTGGCGAAATGAGAGAATATCAAAGAGAAGGTTCGTGGCGAAGACAACACTTCCGGCACCGATGAAAGCAATCTTAGTCAAATCCGGTTACCTCCCTGTTAGATACGCTTTACATGTATCGGTTCAGTATAGTCATACAGACTGTGCCAACCAGACGACTACTCCGCATTCTCTCCAGAAGCTGCTTGCTTTTTACAAACGAGTTGAAGTTAATAGAGACTGAGTGGACTCAGCTAACTGGCGGAGTGATTCAGGCTGCGTTTCATCCTCCCTTAATCTTGTCAACAAGCCCTTAAGTCTTTCTCGCCTCTCCTGCCGGTCCTTCTCGACCAGAGGGCCTCCCCCAACCTGCTCCCGGTAGATACGTACGAGGAGTCCACTTATCTCGTCCGGCGTATAACCGAGCTCGGCCCAAGAAACCAGTTCCTCAGCAAAGCTAAGGTACGCCTGTTCACGCCGGGCAGCGACCCTGGGAGCCAGCTCAGCCGACTTCAGCAATGACAAACTTTCATCAAGCGAGTAGCCGAACTCCACCAGCATGTCATTGTCTGCCAGTATGCTGCGAGGGATTATTCTGGCCCCGAGGAACTCGTTGCCGTGCCCGGGCTTTACCCTTATCAAGCAGAAACCCTTCTTGAGTGCATCTTTCGCTTCCGAGTCCTGCACCCGGGGGTCTCGTCTCACCATCCCTCCCCCTGACACCATGCTCCTCATCTGACGCAGACCAGCCCTGAAGCGCCACATGATGTCGGTCATGTCAGAACTGAACATAGGGCCCCTCATCAACCAGAGGTCGCCAGAAAAAATGACATCATCTGTAGGACGGAAACCCTCGCTCGACTGTTCGTGGGGATGCGGGTCATCCCGGGGTGAGCAAAGCACCACCAACTGGTCAGGACTGTGGGTCATCTCACTCCGCGGACAACCGAGGATATCGAGCCTCCCTCCCTCCCCTATATCCACCGCCTCTGCCAGACTCGGAAAATCGACCCCAGCGAGCTTGACTGCTTCACCTGTATCAGATTCATGGAGATATTCGATATCGCATTCCTTTAATCGAGACAGGTCTGAATCGTCCAGCCATCTCCGCTCCATCTGACCCACTTCACCTTCGACCAGACCTCTGAAACCGTGATGGGCCACAACTTTCGCCCCTGACTCCCCAGCCAGTAGGTACACCAATCCAAAGTGGTCTGGATGCCGATGAGTTATGATTATCCTCTCGATATCAGCTGGATTGATACCGCTCTCAGCCAATATACTAAGTATTTCACCACTATGTCGGGAATCACCGGCATCAATAAAAGTATGCCTTGTTCGCCCGCCCCTCTGATAGGTCAGGATATACACGTTACCACCGTAGCGAAATACGAGACTCGTCAGGTGGATTTTGCCACCGGCCAGAGTCTCTTTAACAACCACGACGGAATCCCTATTTGAACCTGATGTACCCGCTCCACTATTGCCGGTCATGCTATTTTCCCTTTCATCTCTCTAATGGATGCGCACCTGCATAAAAGACACTCTAGGCGACCGTGCCGCCCATGTCAAGGACACCTGAAAACCCCTCACGAGCCCAGCATCTCATGCAATCGGGCTACCACCGGAACCAGCACGTCGCCCACCCCCTCCTCAAATCGGAGATGGCACACCTGGTCCAAAGGAGTCTCCCCCTGGTTGATGATTACCAGCTTAGCACCGGATTGGAGGGCTATCCTGGGCATGTCGGCTGCCGGATAGACAACTAGGCTGGAACCAGCCACGATGAAGAGATCGCTGCGACGTGAGTGCCATTCCGATTTCTCTACCTCGTCGCGTGGCATGGGGTCGCCGAAGTTGACCACACTGGTACGAAGCTCTCCGCCACAGAGAGGGCACTTATCGAAATCAGGGGAGTAGTCACACTTGAAGCCACACTTACGGCACTTCAGCTTGGTCAGATTACCGTGCAGCTCCGCCAGTAGCTCTGGATTAATTCCTGATGCCAGGTGGAGATTGTCTATATTCTGAGAGATGAGAAAAGCCAGTTTGCCCATTTTCTGGAGCTCGACTATCGCCATATGGGATTGATTCGGCTCGGCCGACGACCAGTCGAACTTTGGTGGAGGCAGTCCTTTGTCCCGCCTCGTCCAGAGGCCATCAGGACCCCTGAAATCAGGCAGACCCGACTCAGTGCTGATACCGGCACCAGTGAAGACGACCAGATGTTTGGCTTGCGAAATCCAGTTAGCCAGCGCTTCAATTCCGCTATGTAAATCTGACATCATCACATACCATACCTCCTCCCGATTATTGTAGCACGGGAACCAAGTATATGCGTAGATTGCGGTTCAATGTCTCAAATGCTACAATCAAATTCTGAGCAACATATACTTAGTCATTGTCCATACAGGCAATTATTCATTTATGCGCCCTCCTGACACGCCAGTAAAGCTGAATGGGAGTAATCAGTGATGTCAGTTCAAGAGCAGAGAAAATACCGGGAACACGTGGTTGAGGAGTACGTTATTACCGAAGAACCGTTCTACCTGCCGGTCAGAGACGAGGTAAAGCTGTTTGAGGCTGCTTACTCTCAGAGGATACCGGTGCTCCTCAAAGGGCCCACGGGATGTGGCAAGACCAGGTTCCTGGAATACATGGCCTATCGACTGGGCAAGCCACTTACTGTGGCTAAATCTCGTTCCCGGAAAGCGGCACTTTCTGACGGGCGGCAGGCCATTCCCCTGATTACAGTTGCCTGTCATGAGGACCTGACCGCCAGTGACCTTGTCGGCAGGTATCTCCTTGAAGGTGAATCTACGAAGTGGATTGACGGGCCGCTCTCCAGGGCAGTCAAGGCCGGCGCTATCTGCTATCTCGATGAGATAGTCGAGGCAAGGAAAGATACCACAGTGCTGGTCCACCCCCTCACCGACCACCGCCGGATTCTGCCGGTAGAGAAAAAGGGGGAGGTGATTGAAGCCAACGATGGTTTTCTGCTGGTAGTCTCATACAATCCGGGATATCAGAGCACTCTCAAAGACCTCAAGCAGAGCACCCGCCAGAGGTTTATTGCCATTGAATTTGACTACCCGCCGCTGGACCTGGAGACGGAAGTCATCAAGCATGAGAGTGGCGTTTCAGAGACCCTAGCCCGTGATTTGGCCCGACTCGGTGAGAAGGCGAGAAACCTGAAGGAGTACCATTTACAGGAAGGGACAAGCACCCGCCTGCTAATCTATGCCGGGAAGCTCATCAAACAGGGCGTCGCACCACGGCGGGCCTGCCAGGTGGCGGTAGTCTGGGCTGTCTCAGACGAAGCCGAGGTCCAGCAGAGTATCGAAGAGGTCGTTTCCAGTATATTTGAGTAGCCCAACAAAACTGAGAATATATGCCACATGACAGACAACAGAGACACCATCTCGGTAAAGCAGGCACTTGAGAGCTTTCCACCGACGATTGCCGATGAGTTTCGTGCGGTAATACGACTGGTGCCCGCTGCGGTGCATAACCGCCTCCTGGAGCTGACCGAAGAAGCACTTCGCATATCCTCCCCCGCAGCATCAGAATTCCTGAGAACCTGTCCTTTTGTGATAGAAAGGGCTGGTCCAACCGGTCTGGAACCCTGGTGTCAGGAAGGTCTTGAGCTACTTCGTAAGAGCGAGGGGAGTGGTATAGAGTATTTCCGTCTGGGAACGTTCAGGAGTGTTCAACTGCTGGAGAAGCTTTCACCCGGGGTTGAACTGGATAGTATTAAGAAGCTTATGGAAACCTACTGCCTGGCACTGATTGGCAGCAAGACTCCCGTTCTATCTGCGGAGCTCCCGATAAACCGTAACGCCATCTTCCTGCCGGAATTCGTTGACAGGTATCCCAGCAAACCCGAGAACTTCACGTGGTATAAGGTAATGACCACTCATCAGATAGGGCACTTTGAATTCGGCAGTTATGAATTCAGGATTGATAAAGCCACCTCTCTCTGCCGTGACCTGGGTCTTTCACACCGCCCGGTCGAGAGCGATGATACTGAAACGGACCTGTTGAAATTTCTGAATCTCTTCGACAACAGCAGTCTGGCCACCGATATATTCACTATTGTGGAGGACGGCCGCATTGACTTCGCCACCAAACAGAGGTACCGGGGCATTAGGCAGGATTACAGCAGGATTCAGGCCGAAGCAATGAGTATAAGACCCCCCATCACCTCACACTCACTCAGAGAGGCTTTCCTTGAGATTATGGTCCGGCTCAGTCTGGAAAGTTCGGGGAAATGGCTGGTCCCGGCGGTACTGCGTACACCTCTGCAGCTTGCCAGCAGGATTTTGGGTCGCGTGATGTCATCGGAAGCCAGCATAGACGATAGCACCGAAGTTATGATACGCCTTTATCAACTGGCCAGCAGGATACCCGCGAGTCGTTCTCGGATTGACCGGTGGGAGGCAATCGAGCTTAACAGCAGCGACGGGCTCTTCACGTCCAGTGATATCGACGCAGTGCTGAGAGAGCTAGAGTGGGAGGCTACTGATAATTCACCACACTTCAGTCCTGCCAGGGTAGAGTACCGGGGCATTTTCAGGCTGGAGCCTGTTTATGAAACCAAGGAGGCGGAGGCGACTGGTGTTGACGGGACGGAGACAGAATATGCGCATTCACCGTGGCCGGCGTCGACAGATACTGCTATGCTGGATGACATTCTTGATATCGGCGAGCTGGCAGCTGCAACCGATGATCCGGAAGAAACTCATGTCTTCGGTATGAACGCATTGAGTGAGCAGGATACTCTATTGAGTGAGGCTCAACCAGAGCAGGAGGACGACAGTATCGAAGGTGAATCCCTTGCAGTCGATAGCCCTCGCTCTTATCTGTATGACGAGTGGGACTTCCGGGCCAGTGATTATCGATTAAGGTGGTGTCGGGTACGGGAGATGCCACTGGAAGAGGGTAATACCGACTTTTTCGAGGCTACCCTCGATGAGTATGCTCGGTTGGTTGCTGAAATCAGAGGGCGGTTTGAACAACTGAATCCTCGGGCCCGCCGTAAGGTGAAACGACTGCATGACGGTGAGGACTTCGACCTTGATGCGTTGGTGGACTTCGTTATCGGAAAGAAAGCCGGGCACGGCTCGGATGCTAAAATTTACTGGCGGAGGAATAAGGTAGAGCGGGATGTTTCGGTGGCTTTCCTTCTGGACATGAGTTCCTCAACAGTCGAATACATCAATCGACTGCAGAGAGACTCCATCAATCCTGTATTTGCCAGCGACTACCGGACTTACTTCGAGTGGCTACAGTCCGACCATAAGGGTAAACTCAGGCCAAGAGAGTTCAAACGAATCATCGATCTCGAGAAGGAGAGCATCGTTCTGCTGATAAGGGCATTGGAGGCCATCGGCGACAACTACGGAATCTACGGTTTCTCCAGTCACGGGCGAGAAAACGTGGAGCTTTACATGATAAAGGACCTTGAGGAAGACTTCTCGGACCGGGTGAAGAGCCGGATTGATAGCATTATTCCACAGCGGGGAACCAGAATGGGACCGGCCATCCGCCACGCCACATGGAAGCTGGAGCAGCAGGAGTCCAAGGGCAAGTTCCTCTTCCTCATCAGCGACGGTCGACCTGAAGACCACAACTATGGAAGGGAAGGGCTTGAGAAAGAATATGCTATCCATGATACGAAGATGGCATTGCTGGAGGCCAGGCAGAAGGGGATAACGTCGCTATGTCTTACCTTCGACCGGGAAGGACACGACTATCTCAGGACGATATGCGGCGATATGCAGTACGAGGTGCTGGACGATATCGAATCTCTACCAGCGTGTCTGCCGACCCTCTACGGATGGTTTACCACCTAGGGGTATCCTGACAAACCCTTATTTTTCAGTAACATTAGTCGTACTATCTTGACACGGATACATATGGGGATATAATATGACCCCACACGCACATTCATGAGTCCCCCGCTAACGGCACCAGTATCACGGGGCAAAGGAGGGCACAGAATAATAATGGGAGATTTCCTGACAAACACCTTTTTACCCACGGCTATTGTGGTGGTCGTGGCAATCGCAGGACTGGCCTGGATAATAAGACTCTTTCTTTACTTCGGCTTCCGATATCGGGACTGGAAAAAGGGCATTGCTAATCCACTCGAAAAAAAGGAAACGATGGGGCTACCCAAAGGCGCCATGCGTACCTTCCTTGCCCTATCATTCAGTGCTATCGCCACCATGGTCCTGCTGAAGGGGGCAGACTACGTGGTCGTCGAGGACAAAAAGTGGATACTGCTGGAGCTAGGTGCTATCATCACGTTTTACTTCGGTAGCAAATCCCTCGAGGCGTTCGTCGACTCACGAGCCAAGCTGAAAGCTATAGAGAAAGCTGAGACTACCGACGACGCCGTAAAGGTGTACAGAATAGTGGAAGATATCAAAGAAGATGAAGAAAACAAAGCAGGTGCTAAAAAATAACAGGCTCTGCTTGTTTATGGTATTATGACCTTACCATGACGGAAACAGACAGTAGCAATCTCAAGAAGCTCGACCCGGAAGACATGCTTGGTCGAATCCACGAGGTGCCCTGGCAATGCCAGCAGGCCTGGCAGATGGCTAAGGATTTCACCTTGCCTAAAGAATATTCCGACATAAACAAAGTGCTCATCATCGGCATGGGTGGCTCGGCCATCGGTGGTGACCTGGTCAGCAGTCTGGCAGTACCAGAATCCAAGCTACCGATTATCGTTAACCGTGGTTACGAACTGCCTGCCTTCGTTGATGACAAGACACTAGTGATTGCCTCAAGCTATTCGGGGAACACCGAAGAGACACTGTCCGCCTTCAACCAGGCTCTGGAGACCGGGGCTAAGAAACTGGCCATTACCACCGGCGGCAAGTTGAAGAGTATAGCCGACGAGAATGGTATCCCTGTCCTCACCTTCACCTACCGCTCCCAACCCCGCGCCGCCCTTGCCTTCAGCTTCCTGCCTATCCTCTGCTTCATGCAGAAACTCGGCGTGGTCGGCGACAAGTCAGCCGATGTAGATGAAGCATTGGCTGTCCTTCAGAAGCTATCAATTAAAATAGACGAGACACGGCCAGCGTCAAAGAACCCGGCGCGAAAACTGGCCGAGAGGTTGCACGGCCACCTGACGGTAATATACGGGGCTGGCCTGCTCAGCGAGGTGGCCCGCCGCTGGAAAACGCAGCTTAACGAAAACAGCAAAGCCTGGGCTTTCCATGAGGTCTTTCCCGAGCTTAACCACAACGCCGTGGTGGGTTACCAGTTCCCGCCGGAGCTGGCGGAGAAAATCGTGGTAGTATTGCTGCGGTCACCTTTACTGGCGCAACCAATACAGCGGCGCTACGAAGTCACCTGTGAGCTTCTTAAGCGTGCCGGAGTCCAGTACGAGTTTGTGGATGGAGAGGGTACTTCTCACCTGAGCCAGATGCTAAGCCTGGTGCTTTTCGGCGACTACGTCAGCTATTACCTGGCAATCCTGTACCGCGTAGACCCCTCCCCGGTAGAAGCAATTAATTACCTCAAAGAACAGCTTGCCCAGCGTGGCTAGACTTCGTGTGAACTCTTAAACCTTGACAGCCCGCTCAGAGTGGGGGCTATACTTGGTTGACATGACTGCCGTTCTATCCAAGCAGGATATCCTCCAATTACTGGAAAACGAGCCGCCGCTGATTGAAGGCTACCGTGACCTTGATGCCCAGCTACAGCCCAACGGCTTCGACCTGACCATCCGTGAAGTGGCTATGCCCCAGACGGCGGGCAGTATTACGGTCGATAATAGCCAGAGATTAGTCTCCGACCTCGCCCCGCTGGTATTCGATGGCCTGGGCTTCCTTGAACTGATGCCCGGCCCCTACATCATCACCTACAATGAGATTGTTAACCTTCCGAACAACATCATGGCGCTGGCCCAGCCCCGCTCCAGCCTGTTGCGCAGCGGCGTCACCGTGTACGGCGCTGTCTGGGATGCCGGATACTCGGGCCGCTCACGGGCCATGATGGTGGTATTCAACCCCCGTGGGTTCCGCCTCCAGAAAGACGTCGCTATCGCACAGATTGTCTTCATGCGATTAACAGGCGAGACAGAGGGCTACTCCGGAACCTACCAGGGGGAAAACATCGACCGATAGTCCAGCGCTGCGACTAACCCTGTTCGGTATCCACCAGCCTGAACTCAACTGTGTCCCCGTCCTGTAGATTAAGAACGCTTCTCAGATGATAGGGACTGACCAGTTCGGCATCGGTGTAAGGGTCATCGACCCATGTGAAGAAAACAATACCGGCAGGATACGTGTCAGCGACGATTACCCGGCTATAATGCATACCGAGCTCGCCGTCATAATCTATGCCCTGTTTCGCAAGGTCTATGCTGAAACCTATCCCGGCAAAGTTAACGTAGTCCAGTAAGGATAAATCAAAGGGCTGGTCAAGGTCGACATTCAATGTGCCTGGAATTACAGGAATCCCAAGTAGCAGTTTAAATCTCTCCAGAACATCAGGAGATGACATCTCGGCGACTCCCGCACCACGCCCCGTCTTGACAATCCCCCGATATACCTGATTCTTCTCCATAGCACGCTTTATCACTTCTCCATTAACAGGGCTTGTCATGTTTGCCAGCCGCTACACCCAAACGACCGGTAAGTCAGCCAGTCTTAGTCCAGAAAGGTTATCTCAGGTGATGGCCGCTCCCGTATCTCCACCTCGATGCCGGCTTCGCGGAATAGCTCCTTGAAAGCATCATCGCTATAGTTGCCGAAGGTCACAAATCGTCTTATTCGGGCATTTATCAACATCTTGGCGCAGAGGACACAAGGCGTGTGCGTGCAGTAGATGGTACAACCTTCAAGGCTAACCCCATGCAGGGCTGCCTGGATGATAACGTTCTGCTCGGCATGAATCGCCCGGCATATCTCGTGCCTCTCACCAGAGGGAATCCCCTGCTCGTCACGAAGACAACCCAGCTCGAGGCAGTCCTTTAGACCGGCGGCGGCGCCGTTATAGCCGGTGGTCAGGATATGCTTGTCCCTGACGGCGACGGCCCCCATATGGTGTCGACGGCAGGTGGAGCGCTCAGCCACCACCGAGGCTATCTTGAGGCAATAGTCATCAAAACTCAGCCTTTCCAAAGTTCACCGTATCCTGGCGATAGTCTGTTCGGTCTGCTTTCTCAGGTCTTCCATAGAAGACTCGTTAACGATGAGATAATCGGCGACGGCGATTGGGCCACCCTTGTGCAGGTTCTCAATCTCCACCTGGTCGCGTCCGGCCGCCTCCTTTGGTGTCAGTGGCCGATTGCGTCTACTACCTAGCCGGGAATAGCGTGTCGCAGGGGACGACCAGACGGCTACCAGACACAGGCTATCACCGTAATGGTCCTTTAAAAAAGTATACTCCTCCCAGGAGTAAAGTCCGTCAACCACCACATCCGAGCTCGTCAGGGCGGCATCGATCCGGGGCAGGTTCAGTTCAGCATAGACAGCCATGCCACGCTCCTGCCGGAGCAACTCACGGACACGGCGCTCGTTTTCCTCGTTTAACTCCTGGCCACGTTTCCTCAGCTCATCATCAGTGACATCGCCGAACCTTATCCGTGTAAAGCCGGCCTCCTTAAAAAGTCGGGATACTTCCGATTTTCCAGAGCCGACCATGCCAACAACTGCGACCAGTTTCATACGGCACAATTATAGGGAAACCAACCAGTAAAAAGCAAAGATAATAAAAGGCCCAATCAAACGGTGAGCCGCCGTCGCATTATGAACAGTGCCAGTGCGAAAAAGACAATTGTTACCAGCAGTATGTAACCGGCTACAACCAAATGAATCAGGTGGAACTCACCCTCGAACAAAGCTCTGGTCAGGTGAACGACCGGTGTCAACGGGGCAATCCAGCTGAGGTTCTGCACCACTTGAGGGAAATCCGACAATGGGAAGAAGACGCCGCTGAGAAAGAACATCGGCGTAACAAATAGGGTAAAAACGTGGTTGAAAGTATAAAACGATGGCGCCACTGAAGTAAAGAAGACGGCAATCGAAGCGAACATCACCCCGTGATAAAAAGAGAGGAACGGCACCAACAATGTCCACCATGAATCTACCTGCTGAAAGGCGAGGGCTACCACCAGGATAACACTGCCGGTCATCAACGAGCGGGTCGCCCCCCAGAATATCTCCCCAGCGATTACATCCTCGACATTCAGCGGGGTAGCGATAATGGCGTCGAAGGTCTTACGCTCCTCCATACGGAAAAAGGTACCGTAGGTGCACTCGCCGAAAACGCTGAACATGGCATAGCTGCAGACAATACCAGGGACGATGAACTCGATATAGTCCTGATTGTCAGTAAGAGTAACGTAGGCACCGAGACCCAGACCCATGGCCACCAGAATAATAAGCGGTTCGACTATCGTACCCGGCGCCTCCGAGTGCCAGAGTCGCAAGAAGACATCACGGTTACGCTGCCACATCCTGAAGGAGCGCCAAGAGAACATCCTCATTCCTCTTCATCCTCCTCCAAAGTCTTCCCGGTCAGGCGGAAGAACACGTCCTCCAGTGTCGCCGGTCTTAACCTCAACTCCTCGGCGGTACCAAGGAGCGTAGCCGGTAATTGCTCACGATTGACACCCAGTACCTTGACAGTATTACCCACGTCCAGGAAGTCTATCCCGTGTGTACTGAGCTCCCGGACAACCTTTGCCCGGTTCGCCGAGGTAACGGCTACCTCCAGCACCGTTTCACCAACATGCCGGGTGATGAGTACCTGCGGGCTATCCAGGCTCAATATCCGCCCCCGGTGCATAACAGCCACACGGTCACAGAGAACCGCTGCCTCCTCCATGTTCTGTGTGCACAGAAGCCGGGTAACCCCCTGTTCCTTTAGTTCGGTCAATTGCTGCCATACCAGATGCCTAGTCTGCGGGTCAAGACCAACGGTCGGTTCATCGAGAATAGCAATCCGGGGCTGGTTGACCAGCCCCCTGGCAATCAAGAGAAGACGCCTCATGCCGCCGGACAGCTCCTTGATACGGCCACTGCTCTTTTCCTCCAAATGAAACAGTTGCAACAGCTCACAGCCACGAGTGTGAGCAACCGTCTTAGGAATGCCAAAGTAGCGGGCAAAGGTGGTCAGGTTCTGGAGCACCGTCAGGTCTTCGTCCAGGTTGTCTATCTGCGGCACTATCCCCAGGATAGCCTTGACCTGACGCGGGTGACTCGCCAGATCCATGCCAGCTACCTCAATACTACCGCTGAGCGGTGGAGAAACAGCGGTTATCATGCGGATGAGGGAGGTCTTGCCCGCACCGTTCGGGCCGAGCAGGCCAAAGCACTCTCCCTCCTCGACCTCAAGGCTGACGTTATCAACCGCCAGCAGGTCTTTGAATTTCTTGGATAGATTACTGGTAACGATAATAGCCATATGCCGGTTTCCGTGAAGTGTGTCCGCCGGATTACATCAGGCCTAATGCTACCTGATTAAGTATCCGCCGTCAATCAAGGGTGGCCCGGCCCCGGGGGACAGACTCAGGGATAGTCTCCACGACCGGCGGTGCTTCCCAGATACCACTGCGCTTCTGGTGGCGATATTCGCGGTAAAGCCAAAGTCCAGCGACAATAGCACCAGAGCCATCCGATATCGGAATAGACAACCAGACACCATCGAGTCCCAGGAAATCCGGCAGGATGTATAGTGCTGGGACGAAAAATATCAGCTGGCGCGCCAACGAAAGGAAGATGGCCGTCCAGCCTTTAGACAGTCCCTGGAAGGTAGTAATAAACATGATAGCCGGACCAATCAGGATCAGGGTAGACAGGAAAATGCGCATACCCGGTACGGCAATCTCAAGCAGCTCAGGGTCATCATTAAAAATGGAAATTAACTGTGGAGCGAAGATTTCCAGAAACACGGTGGCAACACCCAGCATTACGGCCAGGGCAAGAGAAGCCAGTTTGACAGCCGCCCACAACCGCTCCCAGAGACGCGCCCCGAAACAATAACCGACAATCGGTAGCAGACCATGCCCGACCCCGATGATGGGCATGAAGGCGAAGTCAGAAATGCGTATCGCAATTCCCAGGGCGGCTTGTGCCACCGACCCGAACTCGCCGACAATCCGCATGAACAACGTGAAGATGATGGTCTCCGTCAGTTGCATCAGAATCGACGGCAGACCTACACGGTAGATTTGTGCAATGATTGCTAGATCAGGCTTGAGATGGTGCAGCTTCAGCCGGTAGACGGATTTCCGCCCTACCAAATAGTAAAAGCTGAGTAACGCACCGAGTCCACCGGAAATAGACGTGGCCAAGGCAGCCCCGCCGACCCCCATCTCCGGGAACGGCCCCCAACCGAAGATAAAAAACGGGTCCAGAGCAGCATTGGCGACAGCACCGACGATGGTGAAAATCATCGGTTTCACAGCATCTCCGGAAGCCTGGAATACATTGCGTGTTATTAGCCGAAAGAGAATGAAGGGTGTTCCCAGACCGAAGAAGAACAGGTAATCGGCCACCATATCAATAATGTCCTCCCCAGCACCGAGGAGGTCGGCGATTGACCTGGCAAAGATGGTGCTGGTCAGGACAAACAGTGCCCCAAAGACGGCGACCAGCGGGAATACCTGTCCGGCCACTTGGTTGGTCGCCTCAATATCCCTCTCGCCAAAACGCCGGGAGGCCAGAGCATTGGCACCAACGCCTGTGCCAACGCCAATGGAGATTACCAGTATGTAAAACGGGAAGGTGACCGTTACAGCAGCAATAGCCTGGTAGCTGACCTGGCCCAGCCAGAAGGTGTCAGCCAGGTGATAGAGGGAGATGGTCACCATAGAGATGACGCTGGGCGTGCCCAGCCGTAGGAGCAACTTGCCCAGTCGCTCCGTGCCCAGACGCTCGGTTGTTTCTTGAAGTTCACCCTGTTTCTCTGGTTCCATTTGTCTCAACTAAATAGAATTGTCGGGTGACCCTGCCGAGTCACCCGACATTGCTTGGTAAATCATACCAGCTTTATGCTCAACATTCAACTGAAATGAACTCATCAGAGCCCTGTGTTATAATGCGGGCGGCACTTATCCGTATCAAGGGAAAATGTCCGAGAATATAAATCTAACTGGTAAGATTAACGAGCGACTGCCGGCAGAACTGGTGAGATTGATAGAGGCAATCGGGGCCATTGCTTCCCATCAAGACCAACACCTTTACCTCATCGGTGGGGCCGTCCGCGACCTGCTGCTGGAACGAGAGACCTTTGACCTCGACCTGGCAGTAGATGGTGACGCAATAGCTCCGGCACAGTTGCTGGCCAACACCACCCAGGGAAGACTCACTGTGCACACACGATTCAAGACGGCAAACCTCCGCTGGAAGGAGTGGCGTATCGACCTTGCCGCCATCCGCTCCGAGACATATGACCGACCCGGCGCACTGCCCAAAGTGAAACCCGGCTCATTAGCTGATGACCTCTTCCGCCGTGACTTTACCATTAACGCCATGGCTGTTCAACTCAGCCCCGGCCGCTATGGTGACCTGATTGACCCCTACGGCGGTCGGGAGGACCTCGAACAGGGCCTTATCCATGTGCTCCACGACAAAAGCTTCGCTGACGACGCTACTCGCATCTGGCGCGCCCTCCGCTACGAGCAACGGCTCGGCTTTCGGCTTGAGCCGGCAACGCTGGAGTTGCTCAACCGGGACATAGCCATGCTCGATACCATCAGTGGCGACCGGATACGGCACGAACTTGAGCTTATCCTGAGAGAGCCGTACCCGGAAAAAGTCTTCCTGCGAGCCGATGAGTTGCAAGTGCTGCCCAGACTACAGCCTGGCCTGAAGGGCAACAACTGGCTGTCAGAGAGATTCGAGCAGGCCCGTCAGGTCAGCTCTCCCACTCCACCACCAGCCAGCCTATACCTACCATTACTGACCTACACCCTGACCGCTGAACAGGTAGAGCAGATGATAGCACGCCTAAAGTTACCCAAGTCACTGTCACAGACACTACGGGGTACCTGTGAGCTGAAATCCGAGATAGCATCGCTGGCTGCTCCCGACATCAAACCAAGCCACATCTACGACCTACTCCACAGCTATTCGCCGGCAGCAATTACAGCGGTTTCACTGGCAGTCGACTCCCCGGAGACCAGCCGCAACATCCGTCAGTACCTCGCGCGACTCCGCTATATCAAACCAGCCCTGACCGGTGAAGACCTAAAAAGCACGGGGCTCGCGCCCGGTCCTCGCATCAGCGACATCCTGACCCGACTGCGAGCTGCCAGAATGGATGGAGAAGTGACCAACCGGGCAGGTGAGGAAAAGCTGGTCAGGGAATGGCTGCGGAAGGACACCTGACTTGACAATCGGCGTCAGGACAAATACGATTTCTTTAGTGAAAAGTCAAAAAGCAATGGTAGAACCACATGTCGAGTACCGGATTAGTCCTCCGGTTACCAATCAAGATTTAAATGACCTGTTCGCTAACGCTTGGCTCAATCACAACACGTGGGATTTTACTCCCACCCTCAAGCGGAGCCTGGGTTATGTATGTGCCTACCAGCGTAACCGGCTGGTTGGCTTTGTTAATGTCGCCTGGGACGGCGGACAGCACGCTTTCCTGCTGGACACCACCGTCCACCAAGATATGCAGCGCCAAGGGATTGGCCTGGAGCTTGTCCGCAGGGCAGAAAACCTAGCGCGTGAAGCCGGGCTGGAATGGATGCACGTCGATTATGAGGCATATCTAAGTGAATTCTATGAAAAATGTGGCTTCAAGAATACTACCGCAGGTCTGATTAAACTCAAGGACTGAGAAAGGCAATATGAAACGTATACTTTTAGTGGCTCTGCTCATCATGCTTGCGGCCCTAACCGGCTGTACCTCGGGGCTGGCGCACGGTGACCGTACCAGTGACGAGGCTCACGCGTTCCTACTTGACATCACGCAACTGACAGACCAGATAGAGTCGGATACCCCACCTGAGGGTGAGGTCTTTCTCGTTATCAAGTACACAGTTGAGAACCTGCTCAACCAGCAGGATTCCCAGCGCCAATGGACGGACCAGCTCAAGCTCGAAGCCGACGACGAGACATATGAGCCCACCATGCTTGACTCGCTCGCCGACCAGATATGGACAACAGAGTTGTCTGCCGGCGAGACTAAGACAGGCTATATTGTCTATTCTGTACCCTGTGGCGATGGTAGTGATGATGAAAGTGAAGGTGATATCGAGGACTTCAAGCTGACACTCACCTTCCCTGTTTCAGGAAATGAGGAGGTCTACGAGTTCCGCCCGATCGACCGGCGGATTGGTGTGAATGCCGATTACGTACTCACCCGACTGGAGCAAATAGCAAGGACGAAGCGTATTCCCGTGATAGGAGGCCTGCTGGCTTCACTTTCGAGCGCACCGATACGCCACCTGGGGATAATACTTGTCCCCGAAGAGGAAATTGATGAGCTTCTGGAGCAGACCAAAGTCCTCACTGAGGACGCCGCAAGGGTCGTGGTAGAAGAGTATTTGTTCACTCACGGGCACGGGCAACTGGAGTAGACCAGCAAAAGACCACTTGGATCAGTTGACCTTAATTCTTAGTCCACCCGCTTGAAAGCACTTCTCGGTGCACCGCAGATAGGGCACGTCTCCGGGGCTTCACCTTCCACGGTATTCCCGCAGCTCTGGCAGACGAAATAAGGCTCGTCCTTCATCGTCTCGTCGGAATCCAGAGCTTTCAACGCTGCCTGAAACAGGTCGTGGTGAATCTCCTCTACCTTGTTTGCCCAGTCGAACGAGACCTCAGCCCGCTGGTACTGGTCAACCCTAGCCTGTTCAATAAATTGGGGATACATCCCCGTAAACTCCTGATGCTCCCCGATAATCCCGGCATTCAGATTGGCCTTGGTAGAGCCAACGCCATCCATGGCGTTAAAATGATTGCGGGCGTGTACCGTTTCCGCCTCGGCGGCTGCCCGAAACAGTCTGGCTATCTGGGGATAGCCTTCCTTATCGGCTTTGTCAGCGAAGAATGTATAGCGTCGGTTGGCCTGGCTCTCTCCGGCAAAGGCCTCCTGCAGGTTATCATCTGTTCCGGTCATATTATCCCCTCCTACACCTACTCTTTACTATCATCATAATAGGTCTGGTTAGTTTAGTCTAGTTGATCTCGTGTGGCCAGCGTTTTTACCAGATAGATCTCCATGCCCTGTTGCCGTAAACGACTATACAACCCCTCAGCCATTGCCCCATCACCTGCCAGGGTAAACAGGGCAGGTCCTGAGCCGGCCAGGTGGATGTTATCGGCATCGGCCGTCATCATCTTTTGTCGGCACTCGGATATCCCCGGATGACTATTGAAAATAGTGCGTTCAAAGACGTTGAACAGCATTGCAGGTTCTAGTCTGCCACCAGTCCTGAGTACATCCGTCACTCTATTGGCGTACCGGCCGTCGGTATAGTCGCTCTCCTTCAATCCGGCATAAGCCCGTGCTGTTTTCCCTGGCTCACGGGGGACTGCCGGTACTGCCAGAACAATCCAGGTCTCCGACAGGGGAGGCAATGGGATTACGACATCACCCCTGCCCTCCATCAGGGCAGTGCCGCCGTGGAGGAAAAAGGCTACGTCCGAACCCAATTCCGGAGCCAGGCCGAGCAGTTTTTCCTGAGACAGATCCAACTCCCATAGCCGATTTAATCCGAGCAGAACAGCAGCGGCATCACTGCTGTCACCACCAAGGCCGGAAAGCAGGGGAATACGTTTGTCGACCTCGATACTTGCCCCGGTGATGCATCCGGTGACATCTCTCAGGAGAGTGGTTGCCTTTGATACCAGGCTTTCCTCCACTATCCACCCCGGCATACTGGAGAGGAACACGGTCTGGCTATTCTCCTGAAAACGAAGAGTGTCGCACATGTCTATTGCCTGGACAACGCTACGAATTTCGTGGTAGCCGTCAGCCCCTTTGCCCAGTACCTCTAATGTCAGATTCAGCTTGGCCGGTGCATGAATTGTCAGCATTTTGCTCCCCCGGCTTCGGTAAACGCTTCCCAAAGCCCTGCCCACTCCTCAAGCGACAGGGTCTCAGCTCGCCGCCTCGACTCGATACCCGCCTTCGCCAGCAAGGGTAGTACCTCATCTCGGGATAACCCTAACCCCTGTGCCAGTGAGTTTAACAGTTGCTTGCGGGCAGCGCTGAACCCAGCACGCACAACTCCAAAGAAGTCATCCACGTCGCCAATCATCACCTTCGGCTCAGGGTAGATGTCTATCTTGAGCACCGCCGAATCGACCTCCGGCACCGGATAAAACGACTCAGCCGGTACATGTCCGACTATTGTTGGCTGCCCGTAAAACTGCACACTAACACTAAGGAGACTCATCCGGCCAGGTTGAGCGGCGATAGCCTCAGCAACCTCCCTCTGCACCATGACGACCATGGTCTGCGGTCTGACTGATGCCTCGAGGAAATGTCGCATCACCGGCGAGGTGATATAGTAGGGCAAATTGGCCACGACCTTATATTTACCTTGACTACCTGACTCTTTAAGCAGGACTGCCGGGTCGAGTTTTAGTATATCTTCATTGACTACTGTGACATTATGTAATGAAGACAGGGCCTCTTTCAAAGCGGCAGCCAGTCGGTCATCAAGCTCAACAGTAATAACCCGGCCAGCCTGCCCGGCCAGCTCCCTGGTAAGGACACCAAGGCCGGGGCCAACCTCGATAACAATATCACCGGAAGTTAGCCCAGCAGCACCCATAACGGTCTCCAGCACCTCACGGTCAATGAGGAAGTGCTGTCCCAGCTTTTTCCTGGCATGGAGGCCATAACGACGCAGCAGCTGCCTTGTCTCGGTCAGGAGTGAGGGTGTTTCCAGATGACCTCTACCGCGAGGCATTATTCCCCCTTAGCGACCACGATATCTTCGTATCTGGGAGAGAACCCTCCCTGACTGGCATCCCACTCTGAGCGTAGCAGTGTTAGAAACCAGGAGTCAACGAACTGTCCACGCTTGAAGACATGAGATCTCAGGGTGCCGTCCACCGAAAAGCCGTTCTTCTCAAGTACCCTACGGCTGCCGTTATTACCAACAAAAACGGTGGCATAAGCCCTGGCGGCATCAAGGTGCCTAAAGGAAAGGTAACAGACGAGCCGGACAGCTTCAGTCATATACCCCTTGTTCCAGTAAGGAACACCTAACCAGTAGCCGATATCTGCCTGCTGGGGGTGTCGGGGAAACCGGACATCAATACAGCCAATCAGTCCTGCTTTATCAGCGCTCTCAATAGCCAGGTGACAAGCTTCGCCGGCCTTCATCTCAGCTACCCAACGTCGATATGTACCGGCTATCTCCGCCTCATCGGTCGGGCCGTCCCAGGCCAGATTAGCCAGCACAGCTTCATCATCAACGAGGCGATAGGCATCCGGGGCATCGCCCTCACGAATCGGGCGAAGTCTGACTTTCTCGCCAACCAGTGCAATTTGTTCAAAGCCTACGGGCAAGTTCCCTCCTAAGCTAGGATAGCCGCCGTTATTACCCCTCACCACCAGCTTTACGACAAATGAAGAACACCCTGCCGGATTCCGCTGTTACCTCTACCAACCCCCTCTCCCGGTCCAAGGCGTGAGTATCAATCTCCACAAAACCGGCAACCTGTAAGGCAGGTCGGATTTCCGCTTCTGAATAAGGCTTCTCAATTAACGTAAAATCGGCACGCTGCCACGCCCCTTCCTGCAAACGGAAAATGGTGGCATCAAATCGGGCGGTTTGCTCTTCGGCATCATAACTCATTCGAGTTACGCAAACATTATCATCCTCAACAATACTCTGTACCGAACCATCCCAGTGTGTCCTGTGCTGTACTTCCGTGTTAAGGTCAAAGAGAAAAATTCCGCCTTCCGTCAACGCGGCATACACGTTACAAAAAGCCGAGGTAAGTTCTTCCAAGGTCATGATGTGATTAAGGCTATCAAACGCAGAGATAGCGGCATGATAGACTGGCGGTAGTTTAAAGTAACGAGCGTCTTCGTGAACGAATTCGGCATCAGGGGCATTTTCACGGGCAAATCGCAGCATTTCTGCAGAGCCATCTAGTCCCGTTATCCGATACCCACGCCCTGCTAATGTCTTTATCAGTTGTCCCGTACCACAGCAGAGGTCCAGAATCCTGGCGTTGGCAGGTAAATGTGGCAGAACCAGCTTCTCCAGCATGTACAATGAAGCTCCTGTGAACATGTCCCCCCAGTGTTTGTTATAGGCCCAGGCGAACAAATCGTAGTCCTGATAGAGAGTATCTTCAGACATCACCTTTTCCCCTCCAGCGAAAGTGGGCCTGGATTAGTCCCAGAGCTCCTCGATGTCCTTTTTCGCCTGCCGGCTGGTTCCTGCTTCACCAACGAAGCCTTGGTAAGACTCCGCCGAACCGTACTCCCTCGTCCTGACAGGCACGGGCATCGGCACGGCATGACCGAAGATGAGGGCCTGCTGCTTCGGCGCCAGCCTCGCCAAGACCGATTTCAGCTCCTTTTTACCCGAGACACCGGCCAGCACGCTGTCGATGTCCTTCTCGTTATCGAGCAGGCAGGTTATCTTGGTGCCGAGCTGCGACATCACCTCTTCGTCGATACCGCTTGGCCTCTGGTCAATGACCAGCAAGCTGACGTTGTATTTACGCATCTCGCGGGCAATCGTGCCGAAGATGGCCCGACTGGCCACCTCGGGATTGAGGAACTTGTGGGCCTCTTCGATGGTTATCACCAGCGGGTTGGGTGGGGCGATGTCCTCACTCATGGAGCGCTCCATCCGCTCCTGATAGCGGGCATAGATACGCCGGGCGAGCATGTTGGCCACCAGCACATAGGCAGTGATATCCCGGTAGCGGCCAAACTCCAGCACGACGTTCATGCCCTTATCGAGATAGCCCAGCAGGCTGTTAACGGCATCGACCGGTGCATGCGGCTCAATAAAAGACAAGCGGCCAATTGTCTGCAACCCGCGCCGCAGACTCTGCAAGGTACTTTCATGGATATTCAGCACCTTGAGCAATTCCTGCGTGTCCTCTGAGTCCTCCACATCCAGGGTGCGCTGGATCCACTGCCTCCCGAAGCGACGTCGCAGCTGGTAGGAGGCCTCCACCGCCAGGTCAGTGATATTCAGGGTCTGGCGGAGCAATACCATATCCTCCGGCTCGATTTCGTCATAGTCTATCTTCACCACGAAGTCAGTACTGACCCCGCGACGTTTTGAGTTCTCCGGGTCAAGGGTAAAGACTGCTACCTTCTCCGGGAAGAGTTGCTTCAGGGCCTTGACTTTGCGTCGCCCCTCCTCGCTGCTCCCCTCCCAGCCGTACTCATTATGCATATCAAAAATGAGGTTGACCGCCTGGCTCTTCTGCAACATACCGATGAGCAGAATGCGGGTAAGGAAGGTCTTGCCGGTGCCGCTCTTACCGAAGATACCGTTGGAGCGCTTAACGAACTCCGGCAGGTCGAGACAGAGCTTGGTCTCCATATCCAGGGGATTCCCAATGAAGAAGCGGTTGGCGTCCTCCTCGCCAAAGACCAGGTTCATATCAGCATCCGAGGCCAGGCTGACAGTGGAGAAGTGACTGGGGACAGTCTTCACCGGCTGCGGCCCCTCAATCATGCTGGCAACATCGCCGCCGATGGTCAGCATCGGCAGGACATGGACTGTTCCATAGGTAGCCGTGCCGTTGAGTACCTCGGAGAGGAAGGGGTCGGTGGCATCGGGGGGATTAATAGTAAGCTGCGGGTCGGTAACCCCCAGACTGATGTCGGTAATCATGCCAAAGAAGCGACGTTGCCGGCCCTCAATGGTGACGTAGCGACCGACCACCATCTCTTCGACCGAGGCCGAGCTGTCCAGCCTGACCTCGACCCCCTTATCCACCGAGCCTGAGACAACAATACCGAGTGGCTTAACTGTTTCTTCACTCATGTTCTGTATCCTCCCAAACCGTATCAATCTACGGCAAAGGATAAAATGCCTCGATGCCCTCCTGAGGTGGCCGGGCATTTCTCATACGAATAATCGAGAACTGAAGGGTGGAATGAATAACCGACTCACGCAGCTGCCAGAGCGATGCCATAATACGCAGCTCAACATTGTATTCCAGCAGTGCCCCGAGAATATCATCGATCTTAGCCTCAGAAAGTGGCGTTGCCGCCCGACGCGAGATATAGTAACCAGCCCCCTCATCAAACACGGTAAAGTCACTCGGGTCAAGCTCATATTTGTAAAGACGCTGTCGCTGTATTTCCGGCAGCCAGTGGCTTTCGATGGCAACCACATAGCGGGCACTACCCGGCCCGATAAGTCTCTCCACATCAGCCGGGTCGCTCTGCTCAGTGGCGTAGAAGGTAACCCTGGGACAGTCCCGTGGCAGGAGGTAGTTGTGCAAATGCCCTTCGTCAACCGCCCAGACGACATCATCCTCTACGCCGGTACCAATATGGGGGGCAGGGCGGGGCTCGAAAAGCTTAATACCTGGCTGGTCACTGACGTGATATAATCTCACCTGCCTACTCCCTTAAACTTACTCATAAGATTAATACTCATTCCAAATCCCACCTGTACCGGCACTTCCGCCTTTCACCCTCCTGATACATATCAGTATCTTCCGGTAGGTCGACGATTTCGATAAATTCACATCCCAGAATCTCGCAGGTGCGGCGTGACGGCCAGTTGTCCGGGTTACACGTTATCCAGAGCGTCTTAAATCCTTGGTCGAGGGCAACCTGCCTGATGAGATTACAGGCCCTGGCCGCGTATCGATGACCCCGGTAATCTTTTTCAATTCTGTATCCGATATGACCAGCGTACATAACCAGATGCCTGGTATTCCCGACGCGCAGACTGACAATACCGATTGATTCAGGATTGCCTAGCAAACGGATGGCGAAACGGTATTCCGGTACTAGCCCTCTCTGCTCATCACCAGGATACCTCTCCCTGACAACAACCTCAATCTCGCCATCGGTAAACGGCCGGTAATCATTAAGCTCAAAACCGCTCATGGCTCCCAATCCAACGCCGGGCGTAGTCTCTCTTCATTCTCGTAGAGAGCACGTATCTCAGGAAAGGCCTCGTTGCCTGCCAGGGTAAGTGCAGCAACATGGTCCATCTCCTCCATGTATTCCTGAGAGAGTTTCTCCTGTTTGAACTCGGACATCATGCCCCACACGTCCCAGGGAAGAAGCTCAATCTTGTTCAGCGAGAGCAGGTCACGCACCAGATTTCCAGCGATAAACCACATACCGTGCATATCGAAAATCCCAAAGATTTGAGGGTCAACTTGCCCGGCACGGCACAACTGCCACGCCTGACCGGCAGACAGGAACTTGCCTTCAGGCATATCGTGCGTGTCAAAGCCTATATTAAGGGCGTTTTGCTGAAACTGGTCAATCTGGGCATCAACCGACACCCACCTTGCTTCGTCGGTGTTCCAGTACTGACAGGTCCAGTGGTCTTCACTCTTGCCCGGCATAAAATACGTACCGAAGCCACAGCGGGCGCGGGCAGGCACGCCCTGGTGCTGCAGGAATGCCGTCAGGAATATTGAGAAATCACGGCAGGTACCGATGATGCGTTTCTCAAGCGGGCGCGCTGCAATCAGAGGACCGCCATCCAGTTCCATTATTCTTGCCAGTTGCCGCGTTATTTTACGCAGGTTGGTCTCCTGCTCCTGGCGCTCTTCTAAGAGTTGCATGCCGTACCGCTCCGCCCAGTGAGCATGGAGTATCAGCCCCTGAACAATCCCACAAAGTGAAGGAATATCAGCAGGCAACCCATCGAAAAGATGCCGGTATTCTCCGGGGTTGGTCATAACGCTGTGAGTAGCGTAGTATTGCAGTGGGTTATTAGCTTCCATGACTACCTGATATCCCCCCATTGAGCACGGACTAAAAACCGATACCAAAGGATAGCCGTTTTTACGGTTGTGAGCAAGTTTAACAGCGATTCGTATGGGACATCATTCTTGTTTGGTGATGGCGGCCCTCAGTAGTATTCGTCAAGTGTGATTATGCGAAACAAGCAACTCCTGCACTACTATCGCAGCCTTATTGCATGTACTAATAGCAATTACAGACTAAGTCCACCATCTAGGAATATCGCTTGTCCAGTCATATAGTCAGAGGCTGGTGAAGCTAAGTACAACGCCAGCAGACCAACCTCCCGCACCAACCCAGCCCTGCCCAAAGGTATCCTTCTCAGGACGGACTCAGGTAGCTTGGCCCTGTCTCCATAGGTATGTGTATCCGGGAAAAGTCCGGGCGCAATTGAGTTAATCTGAATGTTATAAGGCGCCCATTCCAGCGCCTGGGTGCGGGTAAAGCCGATTATCGCAGCCTTCGCCAGCGTGTACAAAACAAGGTCTCCACCGCCTTTTCCCGCGGTAACCGATGAGATATTAATAATTTTACCCCTACGTTGCTTGATGAAATACTCACCTACCGCTCTCGTGCATAGGATGGTGCCAGTTAGATTAATATCGATTATTTTTTTCAAATCTTCGTCCGAGATGGGAATGATAGCATCGTCCGCAAATGTCACAAGTGGCTGCCTGATTGCATCACCCAAGCAATTTACCAGTACATCCAGACGACCGAACTCATTCAGGACCCTTTCAATGAGTTGATTTACTTCTTGAGTCTTGGTCACGTCAGCTAACATTGGAACAACATTACTTCCGCTGGCCGTAGCAATTTCTCTTGCTGTGTTTTTTACATATCGGTCGGTAAGAGCATTTAATGCTATTTCAGCTCCCGCCTCTGCCAACACCTCTGCAATTCCTCTGCCAATACCACGCCCGGCACCGGTGATCAAAACGACTTTCCTGGAAACATCATATTCTTTTGGAAACATGTATTTACCTCCGTAGCAATATATATCTGGTAAAACTCACTCCAGTTACTTAGGGGGAATCAACAAAGGAATGAGCACGCGAATATCGTCAACCTGCTCCAGGTTCCATACCATATCTGTCAGAGTACTAGACTGCTCCATTCCAAGAATTGGCACTAATAGACCCATCGCTTTGGAATGAACGTCCTCACGACCCATGGGATAATGGGGGAAGCCAAGCACATGCTCAACGAAGATTTGCTTCTTCTCACCACTTCGCAGTGTCACTTCCACAAGGGCTGATTCCACCCTAGGCTCCCTCTCTTGTTCAGGGTCGTGGATCAGGGTAACAGTTTCCATTTTCTGCCTGATAGAATCAGTGGCCATCCGTTCGCGAGATTCGGCCATCTCGAAGGTCAACTCACCGTCCTCCAGAATGACGGCCAACAGATATCTCAGGTTTATGGCAGGCATCGGGGCATCCGAGAAAGAACTCACCCTACCCCCGGGCATCTTTATATCTATCTTTACAATATCATTCCAATTTACCGTCTCGATGAGCGTTAGCAACCCCTCCACTCCAGCCTGAAGAGGCCCACCGACGGGATAGCGCTTGTACCCTACCAGCGGCAGTTCGAACTCCTCGCCAAGTTTATGTACTAATCTCTGCTTATCCAGGTCCGATTCTGGGCCAAGGAACATGCAGCTTATTAGCCATCCCGGGTTTGATTCGAAGGGGTCTCTGACACCGGTAAATCCGTGGTGGACGAGTAATGCAGCATAGGTGCCGTTTCTGGCTGGCATTCCACCAAACAAAAAGGCCTTCTCCAGATGGTCAATGTCACGCAACCACTCGTAGGACCCGGATGCCTGCTGCACGCAGTACGCAAATATTTCCCCGATTCTGTCCTCAGGGATTTTTAGAAGCGACGCCGCTGCTGCCGCAGAGCCGAAAGTAGGTCCGACCCCGTGTGATGATAGCCCGAAGTCTTGCAGGTTACGAATACCGAGAGCTTTTGGCAAGCGGCACGAAATCTCATACCCGACAACAACTGCTCGAAGCAACTGCTCACCAGAAGCAGCGAAGGTCTCACCAATACCCATCACCGTGGCAACAATGGGTGGACCAGGTTGCACAAACGCCGAAGGACAAAAATCGTTAATCTCAGCTCCGTGGGCGGTCAGAGCATTGGCGAAAATCGCATCTAACAGGGTTGTCTTCATGTTGGTCCCAAGCAGGTGTGCGGTGTGAGTCTGCCCACTGTTGAACAAGGCGAAATCTCGGGCAAGCTGTGCTGGTTTTAATTTCGAGCAGGCTACAATAGATGCCAGGGTATCCAGAATGTGCCGCTTGGATAGCTCCCGAATCTCATCAGGGATTGGCGCTGTTTGGCTTTCAGATATATACTTTGACAAAGGGCCTATAGGAGAGGGCCCGTTTAATTGCTTCGAAGCAAGCTGCGGATCGCTTCGTACTTCCTCCAGAGCCTTCCTAAGGCGATTCATCCTAGTTCCTCTCTGTTGCATATTAGTCCACTCCTCCGTCGCAATTGTCTATTCTATGGCCAGTATTTGTCAAGACATTCTGCAGCGTTGATAACGTTTGTTATTAACCACGTTGCATAAGGGTGGGATTTTATGCGTAAAATCCGGCAGCCCTTTATAATATAGATATTAGATAGCTAAATGGAAAGTGGTGTGAAAATCCACACGTTGATTTACCTCTGTCTCGGGACGCTTCTTGACATGAGCAAAATGGTGAATAAATAATTAACCTAGCAGCAGATATATATTGAGTTCAAAGACTACGTTTTTAGTCAGGAGTAATTATAGAAGAAATCATTGCTGAAACTGGAGCGGGAAAAGTACGCGGTGTTAGAGATAGAGACGTCTTGGTCTTTAAGGGTATCCCTTATGGTGCTCCGACCAGCGGTAATCGTCGTTTCCTGCCTCCAATACCGCCGGAACCATGGGCCGGTGTGCGTGAAGCTCTTGAGTTCGGCCCGAGCTGTCCACAGGCGAGACAGTCTACCGGAGACCCAACCCTCGGCAATGCTCAAGTTATAGTCTATGACGAAGATTGTCTGGTGTTGAATGTATGGACGTCGGGTATCAAGGACGGTAAAAAACGTCCGGTGATGGTATGGTTGCATGGTGGTGGATTTGCGGCTGGTTCAGGCTCGTCTGCAATATATAACGGTACAAATCTCGCCAAACGCGGTGATGTAGTTGTACTTACCATTAACCACCGCCTGAATGTCTTCGGGTTTTTGCACCTTGCCGATATCGCTGGTGAGAAATACGCCGGTTCGGGAATGGCAGGCATGCTGGATATAGTACTGGCCCTACAATGGGTCCACGATAATATTGAGGCATTCGGCGGTGACCCAGATAATGTGACCATCTTCGGCGAATCGGGTGGTGGCAGAAAAGTAAGCCTGTTATTAACCATGCCCTCGGCTGAAGGATTATTCCACAAAGGTATCATCCAGAGCAGCCCGGCTTTACGCGGCATGGAAAGCGCTACCGCTACAGAGGTAGCGGAGCGTCTGTTGGAAAAACTGGAAATCAAGACAAATGAAATAGAAACACTACAAAATCTGCCAGCCCAGCAGTTGCTCGAAGCGGTAATGGCAATGCCACTTCATACTCAAGTCCGTCGCGAGGCTATGGCGGCCGGTAGCATAATGAGTTTCACGCCGGTTGTAGATGGCCGTTACCTGCCGGCAAATCCATTTATTCCGCAAGCATCCCCGTATCTAAATGACGTACCCATTATTATTGGCACTAATAGGGATGAAATAGCGCTAATGGTGGCAGGAGACCCGAGACGTCGTCGGCTGACAGAAGAGGAACTGGTTGAGCGATTATCAGCGAGACTGGGTGATAAGTACGAGAGCATACTAAACGCATACCGAAAAACTCGTCCCAATGCCACACCGTGGGACCTTTTTATCGGAATTGTGAGTGAAGACCGGCGACTGGGTTGTATCAGGTTGGTTGAAAGCAAGATAGCAGCCGGGAGAGCCCCTGTATTTATGTACCTGTTCACCTGGGAGTCCGATTATAAAGGTTATCTTTTCAAAGCAAGCCATGCTCTTGAAATTCCATTTGTTTTCGATACTACAGAAAGTATGCCATTAACAGGCGAGCGCCCTGATAAACCTCAACTGGTCGATTCCGTGAGTGGTGCATGGCTTGCCTTCGCTCACACCAATAATCCCAGCCATCCAGGAATTCCGGAATGGGAGCCGTATACCCTGGAGAAACGGGCCACCATGATACTGGATGTGCCATGCCGTTTGGCGTATGACCCAGCCCGTGAGGAACTTGATGCCTGGAAAGGTATGGATATCATCCCGTAGTTCTAGCATCAAATACTTGGATTTGTTATATGAGCTCAATGTCACAAAAAGGGCATTTCTCTCGGCTGTCATTCGCCCATGATTCAGCCGTCACGCAGGCGTAATCCTCCCCAAAATCGCCCTGAGCCGATTGAACTCGCTGCTGAGGAGCACCGCCAGCTCGCGACCCGCCGCCTTCAGAAAAGCCTGTTTATCTTCATGCGCCCGGCTCATCTGACGTAGAGTGGCGGCAACAAGCTCTTCTACAGAGACGGGTAGCGAGGTATTCAGCAGGAGGTTGAGAAAATCGAACGACCGGCTGAACTCTTTCACCCGCTCTGATGGGCATAGGTAAACAAAGCTGTGGATATGGGCTGGCTTCGGCGGCAGGTATTGATAGACAGTCTCACCGTTGCTATGACCAACCACCAGAGCGCCGAATTCGCTGCGCAATAACTTCTCAAGCTGCGGGCTTGATTTATAAATTTCTTCTTCGGAGGTCTCGTCCTTACCACGGGCAATGGGACGCCGTCCCGGTTCGACGCTGGCGGTGGTAGCATGATAAATAATACCAAACGTCTCCGCAGACGCTTCTCCAACACTCACCAGGCTGCCCAGCGGCGGCAACTCGTAGAGTTCATAGCACTCGGTGACGAATTCCGTGGTGCTGGCCTCGATTACCTCGCCGACCCTGTCCGATAACTCAGGCATTATTGGACCCTATTTCTTCTTGTCCTTTTTGTCCTTCTGCTGCTTTGGTTTCTTGATGTTCTTGCGCCCTTTGGTTCCCATTCTTAGCTCCTTCCAGCCACAGTTAGTAGCCCAACGACCCTATCCTCTTTAAGCACCCAGGAAAAATCTTCGATTTTCCTGAGAACCCGCTTTATCCCCTTCCCCTAGGAGGGGAAGGGGAATGACTTATGTAAGAGGGGCTCCACCCCTCTTTGGCTCCCCTTTTGTATACCACATAAAGCCGGTACGCAATAATTCTTCCCTACACATACACATAGCAAAAAAGAGACTTCAATGGTCTGTTCGTTCTTTATTTATCTCTTCCTTCAACCGGCAGCACTCTTCCAAGTCGACATCGAATGCATTTGCCAGTGCTATTACATAGTACAAGACGTCATAAAGCTCTTCTTCAATTGTACCTTTGATAGCCTTATTGGGGTCACCTTGGTATCTTTGGTTTTTCCTTATTACTTCTGCGAGCTCCCCCACTTCCTCCACGAGCTTCATAAAGTAGCCTTCTTTCAATTCGGGTTTGAAATCCTAAGATTTAATGTACTGCTGCAGGTATTCAATCGTTATGTTGCGTTTCATAGACGTCATCTTTACTACAGATGTCCCTCCATGGTGTTGTAGGCGGCACGGAGCCGGTCGCCAAGCAGGCAGGCGAGCTTGTCCATCACCTTGAAGCCGATTACAGGCTCTTTCTCGAGCGCTGCTCTGAGTACAGCTCCCTCAATGACAATCAGTTCACTCGGCTGCCGACAGACAGCCGAGGCGGTGGCGTAACGGGGGCCGTAGAGCAGCGCCGACCAGCCCATAGCTCTACCCTTACTTAAAAGTCCCAAGGGCCGGGTGGCCGTCTTGTCCCCAAGATTGACCGTCCGCTGCAGGACCACCTGACCACTGACAATAACATAGAGATTGGAGCTCAACTCTCCCTGGTCAAAAACGTGGTCGCCCGCCTGGTAAAGTTCCATACAGCAACTATCTCCGAGCAGGTAAGTAATCACCTGCACCTCCCCCTCATCCAGTGAGTCGAACAGCTCACAGGTCTTCAGGTCCCCACAAATATCACCCGCTGCCATGTTCCCCTCCTTCCCCCGAAGGCGATGTCCTATGGTTGTCTCGGTATTCTACAACTGCAATTCCGCCTGGTCAATGCATGTACCAGAAAATCGGTAATCCTACCCCTTCTTCTCCCTAGTCTTGAAAAATAATATCTATTTGACCACCGCTTTCGGTTTCTTCTTCAATCTCTGTTTTATACGTATAGATGAATTCAAACCTTGCTGGGTCCTCATCTTCAGGGACTTCGAAAACCCAAAACGCGGTGGCATCCTCCGCCATCTCGCAGGGGCTTGTTATATCATGCGGGTCAGTGAATACAATCCCCGTCAGGTTGGCAATGATAAGCTCATATTTCTGGGCTGCGGCATTAATTAAGGCCGTTTCTCCCTCACCATAACCGAACGCGTCAATCATGTGTATGTCCTCGATACGAGTAATGGTCAGATAAATACAGAAAAAGTCGCAACCCGTAGCAAGTGCAGGTGTCTGGTAAGGCGTTGTAGTCGAAAGGTCTTCAACTATGTCGGCAGGCATAACGCTGGCTCTTTCTATCTTGTCGATAACAATCGTGACACTATTGTCAGATGCTTCAATCTCCTCAGAACCCAGCGTGGAATCAGACACTTGTGATGTTCCGCCACAAGCACTGAGTAGACTAACACCAATTACTAGAATTATCACTAATAATCTTCTCACTTTAGTCCCCTTTTCCCGAATTATTCATTTTCACGGGGTGAAATTATAAAAATACTTAAACCCACCTCGTCCGCTTGCTTCGGTTCTTGGCTGAGCCAACAACAGGTAGATGTTCCTCTACCATTGACTCCTCTACCAGTCGCCAGAAATTCTCAGCATCTGCCCCGGTGACGACCGCCTTTTCGTGGGCCTCACTCAGGGCTATGGGATAACCATGTCCTCGCAGACACTGGTCAAGGACAAGGGTATGAGTAAGGCTGAGCAGGTCCTCATCGGCAGCCACCCACTGCGGTATCTCAACCCTGGCAACCTCGTCGTCCAGCTTCAGATAGAAGAAGTGGACCTGGTGGAATCCGTAGCGTTGCTGGACTTTGGAGGAACTGATAAAAAGTGAGGAGCGCTCCCCGGGCTCGAGCAGACTGGCAAATAATCCTCGGTCACGCACCCCGGCGAGGGCATCGCATTCTCGTGTTTCGCACGCCGGGCAACGGTCGCTGTCAACTATCTCCTTGGGGCAAACAGCCACGCGCAGCGTATTGACGACGTCGGTACTGCGGGGGAAGCTGATGTAGCTGGCGAGAGCGAGCCTCTTAGTCTGGCTGAGCCTTCTCATCTCCTCAAGACACGCCAAGAAACCCTTATCAAGCAGCTCTTCGGCAACGAAATCGGCGTAGGCCTCCAGGTTCCAGAGAATCAGCGAGCCATCAAGCAGCGCCAGAGTAGGATTATCTACCGGCAATGCTGATGCCAGCTCCACCAGGTGACGGCACTCATCGACGCTACGCTTGATACCCAGCAGAGTACCCTCTATCGGTTGTTCACGACCCCGCTGCCCCGGTGCTGCAATCACCAAGTCTTCGTCACCGGCGTAGAGATAGGGTAGACTATCAAGGACAGCGCCGGGTTTGGTTCCGTAGCGGAAAGTGACTGAGCCGATATTTATCAGGTAGCACCGTGTCGAGCGGTGCCGGTCGACATCAATGTGGGAACCATCACTGGCGATGACGGTGAAATCTGTCGGAACCGACGGTACTGAATAGCGCTGGTTGAGGCCATCCACCAGACCGGCCACCAGCCAGGTCGTCCGGCTGGCACCGATTTTCTCCCGAAGTCGTTCAATGTCATCCTGGAGCTTGAGCACTTTCAGGGCATATTCAAGGTGCTCCTGTCTCTCCCGGCTGTCAGCCCTCAGCCTGGCCACCATAGCGGCCACCTGGGTAACAATCTTGCTCAGGTCCAGCGCCATACTTCTCTCCCCACACCAGACTATCTTACTCTGAAAGTATAGTGAATACGAGAGAGTAACTCAACCCACACCTTAGCCCAAAGAGACGCCCACAAGCAGGTATGATAAAATCCCTTCAGAGGTATTACTTATGCTACCGGTTCTGCTAAGTGTCGTCGTAATCTCCCTATCCGGCGTGATGATGCCGGGACCGATGTTCGCTGTCACCGTGGCTAAGAGCTACCGCAGCCCCTGGACGGGAGCCAAGATAGCACTCGGTCATGCCGTGATAGAAGTACCTTTGATACTGCTGATATACTTCGGCTTTGCCCGGTTCTTCGAGAACGCCACCGTGCAGTTGGTATTGAGTCTGCTAGGCGGCGGCATCATTATCTGGTTGGGTTTCAGCATGTTCCGTGCCCGCTCTGAGGTAGTCCACGGAGAGAAAGACCTGTCCTATAACGCCACTATCGCAGGTATCATCACCAGCGGGCTCAATCCCTTCTTCCTGCTCTGGTGGGCAACTGTCGGCCTCATGCTTATTGAGCGGATAGACGACTATGGTGGCGGCGGGCTGACCGCCCTCATCCTCGTCCACTGGTCATGTGATCTGGTCTGGCTCTCACTGGTTTCCGTGCTGATATACAGGACCCAGTCACTCTGGGACAAGCGGTTCCAGGAATGGCTCTTTATTATTTGCAGCCTGATTCTGGCGGGATTCGGTGTGTGGTTCATCGTCTCCGGTATACAGCAGGCGGTCTAGCTCACTCCTGGCGCAGGCTGCAATTGAGCACCTGGCAATCGCGACAATCAACCCGGCAGGGCTCAACGTGGATGGTAATGCTGGTATTACTCAGCTGGTCTTCGATGTCTTTCTCCAGATGGTCGCACATGTCGTGGGCCTCTTCAACACTGGCGTTCTTGGGCATTACCAGATGCAGGTCGATGAAACGCTGGTTACCTACCTTACGACCGCGGACGGCATGGAAACCAGCCAGCTGGCCACGATGCTCATTAATGCAATCAACCAGAATCCCTTGCTCCTCTTCAGGCAAACGGGCGTCGGTTAATTCAGTAACCGCCCGCTGGATGACATCGTAAGCAGCTTTCAGTATCAAAGCGGCCACTCCGAGGGCAATGATGGGGTCGACAATATACCACTCAGTGATGCGTATCACCGCCATCGCCACCAGAACACCGGCTGCGGAGTAAACGTCAGCGGTGATATTACGGGCGGACGCTTCCAGTGCCAGCGAACCGGTTGCCTGTGACACCCGATGCAGGTAACGGGCAAGGAATAAACTGACCACCACGGAGAACAGCATCACGCCGATTCCGGCCTCGGTCATCTCTACCACAGCACCACCGATAATACGGACAATCGCGGAATAGACTATTAAGCCAGCCGCCGTCAGAATCAGCACCGCCTGCCCAATGGCAGCGATACCCTCCACTTTACCGTGCCCGAAAGGGTGCCCTTCATCGGCCGGCATCGCTGCCATACGAACGGCAACAAGGGTAATAGTGATACCAAACAGGTCAAGGAAACTGTCCATCGCCTGAGCGGTGATACTGAGACTACCGGTAATCCACGCCACCACTACCTTGACGATAATCAAGACAATGACGGCGATTAAGGCCAGTCGGGCAGCACCGGTCCTCGTTGAGAACATACAGCCACTACCCCCTCCGGACTCCCCCAGCAGCCGGAGACGGACGTCGAACGAAGCCGGACCACTTTCTCTGCTCCCAGACCACCAGCAACTGAGGTGCCACAAATAGTGAGCTGTAGGTCCCGGCGACAACACCGATGAGCAGGACAACAGCGAAATTCTGAATTGACACGCCAACAAATAGCACCAGGGCTATTACCACCGCCAGGGTCGTCAGGCTGGTGTTCAGCGACCGACCCAGAGTATCCACCAGACTGCTGTTGACCACAACTTCAAAATCAGCGCTTATCCCCTGACGCAGGTTCTCCCGTATCCGGTCAAAGACCACCACGGTATTGTTCACACTGTAGCCGATAACAGCCAGAATCCCGGTGATAAACATCAGGTTGACTTCCCAATTCATGAAGCTACCGAGGATAGCGAATATTCCCAGCACCACCAGCACATCATGCACCAGCGCAATTACGGCACAGGTGCCATAGCGGAAGGGCCTCGGCATGCGGCGGAATGCCCAGGTTATATATATTAATATCGCGACAGCAGCCACGCCCACGGCGATAGCAGCGATCTTGGCCGTTTCCTCAGCTATCACCGGCGCTACAGTCTCAAAACCCTTTTCCTCGACCGGCCCAAGACTCGCCTCCAGGCCTTCCTCCAGCTTGGTTTTCTCCGTAGTGCTTAATTCTACAGTGTGGATGATGATTTTGCCCTGCGACTCTTCGACCTGACCGGCATAACCCAGACTGAGCAACTCGCCCTCCACCTCTTCAGGAGTAACAGTTTCTTCAAAGCTCAGCGTTATTATCGAGCCACTGCTGAAATCAATCCCGGGCTTGAGTCCCAGCACTGCTAGGGCAATAACACTGGCCAGAATCAGGACCAGGGAGATAGCAAAGAACCATATTCTCTTGCCGACGATATCAAACATCTTTCCTCCCTGAATACAGGCTGAAGAGGCGTGGTTGCCTTGCCAGGTCGGTACCGACCAGCAGGCGCAGGAATGTCCGGGTGACAATAATAGCCGTAAGCATGCTGACCACCACGCCAATGAGAAGTGTCAGACCGAAACCCTGAACCGACCCGCCGAAGGCCATTTGATCTCCTACTATGATGAGAATAATACAAACAATGATAGTAGTGATATTGCTATCGCGAATAGCCGTCCAGGCACGGTTGAAACCGGCCTCGGCGGCGGCGCCGAGTGTCCGCCCTCTCCTCAACTCCTCCTTCATCCGCTCGAAGATGAGCACGTTGGCATCCACCGCCATACCCAGCGACAGGACGAAACCACCAATACCGGCCAGTGTCAGGGTGACCGGCACCAGCTTGAAAATGGCCAGCACCAGTACGCCGTAAAAAACCAGCGCCAGGCCGGCCAATAGTCCCGGCAAGCGGTAATAGGCAATCATGAAAAACATCACCAGCGCAATGCCGATAATGCCCGCCTTCAGGCTGAGGTCAACAAAATCCTCACCAAGAGTAGGGTCGATATCGATCTCTCCGATGTTCTCCAGCGGTACAGGCAGCCGCCCGGCGTTGAGCTGATTGGAGAGGTCGGTAGCATCCTTGAGACTCAGTCCCGTAATAATACCCGCATCTGTAATCACGTCATTGACTATTGGAGCAATAGGTTGCCCGTCTTCGCCAAGCAAGGCTTGAGCATCGCTACCCGAACCCTCAAAGATACCCAGCGGCTCTCCGATAAGCCGGCCGGTAATCTGCTCAGAAAGAATGGCACCCTCCTCGTTCCATTCGAAATGCAGTACTATCCCACCCATCTGGCCGGTAGTCACGTAGGTATTACTCTTGAAGTAGCTGCTGTTTAGCACCTTCTCTTCGCCATCGATAATACCGGTAGCTGGAACCCACAACTCTATCGTCTCTATATCGGTGCCGTCACCGTTGGGCTCTTCCTCTTCTTCCTCCTCCTGCTCGCCCGCGGGTTCTTCCTCCTCTTCCTCCTCGCCTATCGGCTCCTCTTCACCACCAATAACGATTTCTTTATACTCACGAAATTCGAGCAGCGCCGTACGCCCGATACGTTCCTTCTGGACGTCGGTGACGCTGAGGTTGGGTAACTCAACCACTATCTGGTCACCACCGCGCCGTTCGATGTTCGGTTCGGTGACGCCCAGCGGGTTTATCCGATTGGCAATCACCTCAATAACGCCATCCATAATCTGGTCCTCGGTACCCGGTTCAACCGATGACAGGTCTGCTTGATAGACCAGGCGTACGCCGCCTTCCAGGTCAAGCCCAAACTGTATTCCCTGCCGCCCGAACCGGTCACTATCGAGCGGCAACAGCACCCACAGGGCGAAGGCAAAGATGGCAACTATACCAATAAGAAACCAGTTGGCCCTTCTAATCATGCGTCTTCCTCAGTTGCCAGATGTTTACGGACGTACTCCAGCGCCTCCTCACGGCTGGTTATCTCCCCGACAGCCTGTGCCTCACGCACCGCCTCAAGGAGCCCTCCGAGGCCAGGGCCAGGACTGAGCCCGAAGATATTAATCAGGTCATGCCCGTCAACCAGCTTCACAGGGCGGACCTGCTTTTGCTGTTCGTAGTACTGCTTGAGGACGTAATCGACGATGCGGGTATGCTCCTGCCAGCCCGCCCGGTCTAGCTGCGGGCCTCTGGTTGCCAGGTGGTCAGCCATGCTCAAAAAGAGAGTATCTATACCAGCCTCTCCAGCGTCACGGAAGTAACGGTAAATCGCCCGGTGGCTAGGCAGCCCCTCCTGGCTCATCTGCATCGGGCGGAGGTGGTACCTCACCATGGTCTCGACCAGCCTGATTTCTTTCGTGCTGAATCTCAATCTCTCCAGGATAGCAACCGTCAGTGACGCCCCCTCCTGGGCATGTCCCAGGAAACGCATCCGCCCGTCGGGCTCAATCGTCTTTGTCTGCGGCTTGGCGACGTCATGCAGCAGTGCCGCCAGCCTGAGGAGCGCCCCTCCGGCACCACCACTGCTGACCTCCTGCTCAAAATGCCGGGCAAGCTCATCTGACCAGGGGACAGTCGCCATTAACTCACCGTCGGCATGCTCCCAATCTCCCCGCCGGAGGAGAAAATCAACGGCTATCACTGTCTGCAGAGAATGGTCAAAGACATCCCAGAAGTGCTCCTTGGGTTGCTCAACACCCTTTAACACAGCCAGTTCCGGCAACACGGCTGTCAGCAGACATAGCTTATCTAGGTAGGCAACAAAACGTCCACTGCCAGGCAAAACGAGGAGACGGAGCATCTCCTCCCTGACCCGCTCACCGGCGACACCGGTAACGAGGTGAGCGCACCGGCGAATCTGCATTTCAGTGTCACCGTCAATGGTAAAACCAAGCTCGGCGGCAAGCCGCACCGCTCTCAACAGACGGACGGCGTCTGCCCCAAACACCCCCTCGCTGACACTCCGGACTAACTTCTGGTCAAGGTCCCCACATCCATTGAAAGGGTCAATCAGCCACACGCTCCGGGAGTCCTTAACCAATTGGTCTATATCGATTGCCAGCGCGTCTACCGTGAAATCACGCCGCGCCAGGTCTTGCTCGATGTCACCTTCATAAGAAGAGAAATCGAGTTGCCACGGTTTTCCAGTCATTTTTTCCTCAGCAGCGATTACCCTGGCTACCCCGAAGGTCTCGTCCAGCAGGACGTATTTGCCACTGAGGGCATCAGCTAACCGGCGGGCAATCTCAAGCGCATCGGCATTGACAGCAATATCGATATCAGGCGTAGCCCTGCCAAGCAACGTATCACGCACGAGACCACCAACGACATATCCCCGAACTCCGGACTCGCTGAGAATCTCACTCGTCCGGATTAAGAGCGGCATTGCACCGGATTCGGTCAAATTATCAAGCGATTCCTTCCTGACCTTTTTGTTTAAATCGAGTCCCATCATCTTGCTTCCAATCCCCATGGAAAAACAGGCCGCATGCTCTAAGCAGGCCCAAGTCAATCAACACTATACCCTTAGTCTGCCGATTTATCAAGAGGGGCAGCTGAATCAGACAGGTTGTTACCAGAATAGTCCTTGCCTTTACTAAATTGTGTGTGGTATACTTTTTTCTGGTTTGTGACCAGGGAGGCATTAGTTGCTAGCAGACTTCGGCTTCGTTGGACTTTTCATAATTGCTGCCATTGCCTTTAGCTGTTTATTAGTTATCATCCCGGTAGTTCTCAGGTTCCTTAAACTGGTACCCCACAACCCCAATCCCATTAAGAATGCTTCCTTCGAATGCGGCATGGAGACGATTGGTAAAACGTGGGTGCAGTTCAACTTCCGATACTACTTCTATGCCCTGATATTCCTCGCCCTGGATATTCTGGCGGTCTTCCTCTATCCATGGGCCGCTAAGCTGAGGGAACTGGGGACTTTTGGTCTTGCCGGGGCAATCATTTTCATTGTCATTATTCTGGTTGCCTATCTTTATGCGTGGCAGAAGAAGGTTCTAGAATGGAAGTAAGCAGCGGCAGGGAACGATTATATTCGGATGCGGAACTTGACCTGGTTGAAGGACAGGTTATTGAGGACCTGAAAGCAGCCAGTAAAGAGCCAATCCCTGACCCTGACAGCTGGCTGGACGAGGAGTTGAGCCAGAGTGTCCTGCTGACCAAGCTGGACTGGATAATTAACTGGGGACGACGTTCCTCTATATGGCCGGTTATCTGCTTCCCGGCGTGCTGCGCCTTCGAGTTTATTTCCGTGATGGGTCCCCGCTTTGACATGGGGCGCTTTGGCATGGAAGTCCTACGGGCTTCGCCACGCCAGGCCGACCTGATGATTACTGCCGGCACACTGACGTGGAAAATGGCACCCAATGTGAGGCGGATATACAACCAGATGGCCGAGCCAAAGTGGGTTATCGCCATGGGTGCATGTGGCATCAGTGGTGGCATCTTTCGTTCGTCGTATAACGTAGTCCCCGGATACAACCGCATTATTCCGGTCGACGTCTACGTACCCGGTTGTCCACCGCGTCCGGAAGCACTGCTGCATGGTATACAGATGCTGCAGGCAAAGATTGGCAGAAGATACAATTTCAGCAGGGGTGGCCAACCTCAAAATAACGGCGAGTAACGTCGCTGAAACTAGGATGAGGAGTTAGACCAGTGACGAAATTCAACGTAGGTGACAGGGTCAGAGTCCTGGACAGGCCGGGCTGGCCCGGGGGATACAAGATAGCCAACTGGGAGGGGCAGATTACCGAGGTGAAAGAGGACCCGCTGGGTTACGTCATCATGCGGGCTGACAAGACGGGTTATGACATGGCATTCCCCGAGACTGAACTGGAGAAGATACAATAGCTGCGGACTGATAGTAGGAAAAAATGACTACCGCCCTCTTAGCTTCAGAAATTGCCAAGCAAATAAACGAAAGCTTGCCCGGTGCCATCAGTGAGGTAACTGATACTGCTATTGTTATCAAGGGTGAGTTTTTACCGGATGTGGCTGCCTTTTTGAAGAATACCGCCGGGCTTGATTTCGACTACCTGACCACAATCACGGCGGTCGATTACTACCAGTATTTCGAGGTCGTCTACCTGTTCGTCTCTATGGAGCACAACCATAGCCTGACATTAAAAGCCCGCTGCTCCCGGGAAAACCCCTCACTACCCTCGCTGGTCAGCCTGTGGCGTAGCGCTGAC
This sequence comes from Dehalococcoidia bacterium, assembly GCA_011170375.1. Taxonomy (GTDB): domain Bacteria; phylum Chloroflexota; class Dehalococcoidia; order Dehalococcoidales; family Fen-1064; genus W589. The sequence continues at coordinate 189,846 of DUEV01000005.1, read as the reverse complement.
CATCAGGAGCGAGAAATTTACGACCTCATGGGAATCACTTTTGAAGGTCATCCTAATATGAAACGAATCGTCCTCTGGCCAGAGTTCCAGGGACATCCGCTACGGAAGGACTACCTGTAAATGCAGCTGAGAACCGAGCCGTTTGTCCTCAACATTGGGCCGGTACATCCGAGCACTCATGGCGTTTTCCGCATGAGGGCTACGCTCGACGGGGAGGTCGTCGTCGACCTCGAACCGGTCTTCGGCTACCTGCACCGTGGCATTGAAAAGCTCGCCGAGGAGCGCACATACGGCGGCGTTATCCCGCTGACGGACCGCCTCGACTATGTGGCTTCGATAACAAACAACCTTGCCTATGTCCTCGCCGTAGAGAAACTGGCCGGTATTTCCGTGCCTGAGCGGGCCGAATACATCCGGGTTATCACCTCCGAAATGCAGCGTATCGCTGCCCACCTGGTGTCGGTCGGCTCCTTCTTGAACGATGCCGGCGCCTATTTCACCCCGTTCCTATACATGTACCGCGAGCGTGAGAATATTGTGGATCTCTTTGATATGCTCTGTGGCCAGCGCCTTCTCTACAGCTACATGCGCATCGGCGGTGTCAGCCAGGACCTCCCTGATGAATTTCTGCCAGCCCTGCGCAAATTCATCCCCCACATGCGCACACGTATCGATGAGTATGATTGGCTTCTCAAGGAAAATGAGATTTTACTGGCCCGCGCCAAGGGTGTGGGTATTCTGCCGCGAGAAACGGCAATCAACATCGGGGCCAGTGGACCGGTGCTCCGTGGTTGCGGGGTCAAATGGGACATACGCAAGGCAGACCCCTACTCCGTATATGACCGCTTCGAATTCGATATCCCTACCGGTATCCAGGGTGACTGCTACGACCGCTACCGGGTGAGGGTCGAGGAAATGCGGCAGAGTCTGCGTATTATTGAGCAGGCGGTTGAGCAAATACCTCCCGGAGAGGTCAGGAGCGATGTGCCGCAACTGGTACGGCCACCGGCGGGTGAGGCCTATGCTCATGTCGAAGGAGCCACGGGAGAGGTAGGTTTTCATGTGGTCTCCGATGGCTCTATTGCCCCGTACCGGTGCCACATCCGGGCACCAAGCCTGATGAACTTGACAGCACTTAAAGATATGATTGTGGGCTGGAAGATACAGGACCTGATACTTATCTTCGGCAGCTTCGCTATTACTATGGGTGAGGTTGACAGGTAATGGTAGGCCCGAATATCACGGTTGACGCTTTGCGCCACCTCGCACCCGTAGCCCCGGACTGGCCGGGCAATGAGTGGTGGCACTGGCTGGTATTCACCGTCATCCTCATAGTATTTATCCTGGTAATGGTCATCATCTTCATCTATCTGGAGCGCCGGATTATCGCCTGGTTTGCAGCACGAATAGGTCCCAACCGGACCGGACCTTTCGGATTCTTCCAGAACATCGCTGCCGCCCTCAAGCTGTTACTCAAGGAGGGGGTAAACCCGACAAACGCCGATATACTCATCTTCTGGCTGGCCCCGATAGTAAACTTCGCCCCGGTAATCGCCGTTTTCGCCGTCGTCCCCTTCCAGAACGGCGCCCTGCTAGCAGACCTGAACGTAGGTATCCTTTTCGTTATCGCTATCGGTTCGATTTCTACCATCGGCGTCTTTATGGCCGGCTGGAGCTCCGGTAACAAATATTCGATGCTGGGTGCGATGCGCATGATAGCCGCCGTGGTCAGCTATGAGATTCCGGTGGTTTTAGCCCTGGCCGGTGTCGTTGTGCTGGCCGGTTCGTTATCGCTAAACGACATCGTAATAGCACAGGAGCGTGTGCCCTTTATCGTGCTGCAACCCCTCGGCTTCCTCCTCCTCTTCGTTGGTGGCTGTGCCGAAATAAACCGCAGTCCATTTGACCTGATGGAGGCAGACTCCGAGCTTGTGGCCGGTTTCCACACCGAGTATTCAGGCATAAAGTGGGCCATGTTTTTCCTGGGAGAGTTCGGCGAAATGGTGGTCATGTCCACCTTAATCGCCACCCTATTCCTCGGCGGCTGGCAGGGACCGGGGCTGCCACCTTGGCTATGGTTATTGATAAAGATATTCATCGTAGACTTCATCATGATATGGACCAGGGCGACATTGCCGCGTGTCCGGATAGACCAGCTGATGGCACTGGCCTGGAAGTTTATGTTCCCGCTGGCGCTGGTAAACCTGATTATAACGGCGATACAGGTACTGGCCTGGCCGGATGCCCTCCCGCTCTACGTAATACCAATTAACTGGGCTATTACGGTTGTACTGGTACTGCTGGGAAGCAAACTCTTCAAGTTAGGATGGGGCAGAGTTGAAGTTTGAGCGATATGGCATTGGCATTGCCAAGGGCATGACAGTAACCATGAGGAACCTGCTGCGGCGCCGGATAACCACGCAGTACCCGGAACAGAAATTGACGGTGTCCCGCCGCACCCGTGGCAATGAGTTGGTCTGGAACAAAGAAAAATGCACCGGCTGTGCCACCTGCGCCAAGACCTGTCCACAAGGGGTTATCCATATCGTGACCTCCGTGGGTGAGGAAAACAACTATAACGTCGAAGTATTTGAGGTAGACACCGGCTACTGTATCTCGTGTGGCCTATGTGTCGAGGCCTGCCCCTATGATGCCCTATTCATGGCCTATGCCTTCGAACTGGCTAAGTACCGGCGCAGTGAGCTGGTGCTTTCCCGGGACGATATGCTGATAGAGAACAAACAGGCAAGTGCCTATTTCCGCCCTGAGGTTGATAAAGACCTGCCTGAACAGGAACTGTTAATAAACCGGAAGGAGTAACAGAGCGATGGCACTGGATTTCGCCTTTTGGCTGCTGGCCATCGTCAGTGTCGCCGCCGCACTGGCGGTGGTGCTGCTGCGTGACGTCTTCCGAGCAGCGCTTGCCCTGGTGCTGTGTTTTATCATGGTGGCCGGCCTCTATGTTACTCTGAGCGCCGATTTTCTGGCGGCCGTACAGATTCTGGTCTACGTTGGTGCTATTTCAATACTGCTCATCCTGGGCATAATGCTCACGCGGGATGTTCAGCGCGGCAGCCTGTCCAACAAGCTGCGCTTTCCGGCCCTTCTGGTAGCCCTGCTATTTATTGGAACGACCATTTTTGCTGTGTTCAACACCCCGTGGGGAGTTTCGGCAGGAGCGCCGGTGGAGCCGACAACTGCCACACTGGCAGGCAGGCTCTTTGGTGAAAACGGCTATATCCTGACGGTAGAGATTGCCGCCGTCCTGCTGCTGGCGGCCATCATCGGAGCCATTGTTCTGGTGAGGGAGAAGTAAAGTATGTCAGTAGGTCTGGAACATTACCTCGTGCTCTCGGCTGTCCTGTTCGCCATCGGCCTGTACGGGGCACTGTCCAAGCGCAACACCATCGCCATATTACTGTGCATCGAGATTATGCTCAACGCAGTCAATATCGCACTGGTCGCCTTCTCCCGTTATGTCGCGCCCGAAATGCTAACAGGGCACGTCTTTGCGATTTTCATTATGGCCGTGGCAGCTGCCGAAGCAGCCGTAGGCCTGGCAATAATAATGGCGATATACAGGCGTAAAGGCACGGTTGACCCCACGGATATAGACTCGATGAAGCGGTAAGGGACCATGTGGGTAGAGATTAAGAAAACACCAAACCTGATGATGGCAGAAATGTGGAAGGAGTTCTTCGAAGGAGAGGGAATACCCACCCGCATCATGCCGGAGTCCGGTCTGCCCATCGGGCAAGAACTGACAACCTATCGCATCCTGGTCCCCGAAGATAAAAGACACGTGATTGAAGAGGTACTGAGGAAACTGTAATGTCGAGCCAAGGCTTCTGGCTAATCTTCCTGCTGCCAGTAATCTCCTTCGTGCTGATATCAGTGCTGGTCAAGCCATTAACTAGGCGTGATTCGCCGGTGGCAGGATACATTACTATCATGGCCATCACCGGCTCGGTAATACTGTCTATCTGGACGCTGGCCGAAGTCCTGGGTGCGCCAAATCATGAAATACACGTGCCCGATATTATCTGGGTAACTATCGGGGACTTCACCATCAAGACGGGCATTATCATGGACGCCCTGACGGCCGTGATGGTGGTGGTGGTCTCGGTTGTCAGCCTGATGGTACAGATATACTCGCTGGGCTACATGGAGCACTTCGTCCATCACGATGGTGATACCTATACCCGTTATTATGCCTGGATGTCACTGTTCACCGCCTCAATGCTCGGCCTGATAATCGCCGACAACCTCCTGCTGATGTTCGTCTTCTGGGAGATGGTGGGGCTGTGCTCCTACCTCCTCATCGGGTACTGGTTCCACAGGCCATCGGCGGCCAACGCCGCCAAGAAGGCCTTTATCGTGACCCGCTTCGGTGACTTCGGCTTCCTGGCAGCCATCCTGGTGCTATACACTAACACCGGGACGTTCGACACGGCCCAGCTCAGCGATATGGCAGCTACTGGTCTGCTCACTGGTGGAATACTGACCTGGGCAGCTATCGGCATCTTCTCCGGCGCAATGGGCAAATCAGCCCAGTTCCCGCTGCATGTCTGGCTACCGGACGCTATGGAAGGCCCAACACCCGTCAGTGCCCTCATCCATTCGGCAACGATGGTCTCCGCCGGTGTCTTCTTGGTGGCCCGTATTTTCCCGATATTCGCACACTCAATCGAGGCCGTTACCCTGGTGGCTACTATCGGAGGTTTTACGGCGATATTCGCCGCCTCGATGGGGCTGGTAATGAACGACATCAAGCGGGTGCTGGCTTACTCTACCATCAGCCAGCTCGGCTATATGATGCTGGCTCTAGGAGCAGCTGGCATCGTACTCAACCACGAGGGACACGTTACCGTTGAAGCCGCCAAGGCTGCCGTCGCCATCGGTATCTTCCATCTCTTTACCCATGCCTTCTTCAAGTCGTTACTGTTTCTTGGCGCCGGTAGCGTCAATCACGCCACCGGTACGTTCGACATGCGGCTCATGGGTGGCCTGCGCAAGGCCATGCCCTGGACGTATATCACCTTCCTCATGGGTGCGCTGAGTCTGGCCGGTATCTGGCCGCTGGCCGGTTTCTGGAGCAAGGACGAGATTTTAATCACTGCTCTCGACGGTAATACACTGCTGTTTATCCTGGCGATGATAACGGTGTTTATGACGGCCTTCTACATGTTCCGCGTAATATTTATGACCTTCCACGGTGAGTACCGTGGTGGTGAATCGGAAGAATACAGGCATCCGCACGAGTCGTCGAAGGTGATGGTACTGCCACTGGTATTCCTCGCCGTCCTGGCGGTGGGGGTCGGCTGGTGGAGTCTTGGCGGCAACTTCGCCGAGTTCATGGGCGAGCACCATCCCCATGCCGCCGGTTTCTTTGATATCTTTGCTAGTTCACCCTGGCCTATCATATCGTTGCTGCTGGCGTTAGCCGGTATCGGGCTTGCCTACCTGATGTATGGCTCGAAGCGGATTTCGGCAGAGAAAATCGGCGCTCGCTTCAAAATGCTTTACAACGCCCTGATAAACAAGTACTGGTTCGATGAGCTTTATGAAAACATCATCGTAAAGAAAGCCCTGCTCGGCGGAATCTTCGCCGGATTCCAGGAAGTGGATGCCAACGGCGTTGACAGCGTGGTGAACGGTGTGGCCGAAGGTACCTTCGGCAGTGGTAACATTATCCGGCGGTTGCAGACAGGGCAGCTCCAGCTCTACGGGCTGTTCATCGGGCTGGGGGCAGCGGTGATTGCCATTGTTCTCTTTATCGTTAGCTAGTAATTAAGGGATATACGGGGCCCTGCCCCCGTTTGATTGAAAAATAATAAGAGCCGGATAGGAGTTAAGAGACTTGGATTCTGGTTGGCTACTAGCCATAATCCTGCTGCCGGTGGCAGGAACAATACTGATTGCGTTTATACCTGGTCTCTCCGAGAGGCTTATCAGGTATATCGCTGCTCTCTTTACCCTGGTCTCTTTGATACTGGCGGTCATTGTTTTCGCCGGTTTTGACCAGTCAATAGGTGGCATCCAGTACGAACTGAAGGCGTCCTGGATTCAGGCAATAAACGCAAACTTCCACCTGGGGGTCGATGGCTTAAGCCTGCCGCTGGTGCTGCTGACCGCCTTTCTCGGCTTCATAGTAGTCCTCATCTCATGGAAGATTCATGAGAGAGTCCGCGAGTACTTCGCCTGGCTGCTCCTGCTGGAAGCGAGTATCCTCGGTGTCTTCTGCTCACTCGACCTGCTGCTCTTCTTCATCTTCTGGGAGATAGAGGTCATCCCGATGTACTTCCTCATCTCGATATGGGGGACAGGACGCCGCGAGTACTCATCAATCAAGTACGTTCTCTACACGTTGTTCGGTAGCGCCTTCATGCTGGCCGGTATCCTCAGCCTCTACTTCACCACCGAACCACATAGTCTCAGTATGGTGGATATCGCAAATCGTAGTGGCGTCATTGTGCAATCCATCATGCCGGCAGCGGTCATATTCTGGCTGCTCATTATCGGCTTCGCCGTTAAGCTGCCGGTCTTCCCGCTGCACACCTGGCTGCCGGATGCCCATACCGATGCCCCGACCGCCGGTAGCGTCATGCTGGCCGGGGCGCTCATCAAGATGGGTGGCTACGGGATGATTCGCATCTGCGTAAGTATTCTACCGAACGTTGCCCAAGATTTTGCGCCGCTGTTACTGGCCCTGGCCGTGATCAGCGTACTCTATGGAGCCGCTGTCACACTGCGCCAGACCGACCTGAAACGGATGATTGCCTACAGCAGTGTTAGTCACATGGGTTTCGTGCTGCTGGGTGTTTTTGCACTGGGAGAGGTAAGCCTTACCGGTGCCGGTCTGCAAATGGTCAGCCATGGCTTACTTACAGGATTGTTATTTGCCATGGCCGGTCTGACGATGCACAACGTCGAAGAACGCGACCTGAGAAAGCTAGGAGGCCTGGCCCGGCAGATGCCGGTTATTGCCATTGTCTTCTCGATTGCCGGACTGGGCTCACTGGGGCTGCCATTGACCAGTGGCTTTGCCGCCGAGTTCATCACATTCACCGGCGCCTTTTCCAGCACCATCGTCGAAGGTGTCGAGGCCTATACCCTGCTGGCGGCAGTTGGTGTGGTCCTGGCCGCCGGCTATATCCTGTGGATGCTCCAGCGGACATTCTACGGCCCAGTGCTGGAGCAGTATAACGGAGTCAAAGATGCGGACAAACTGGAGAAAGTATATATGTTCGCCTTTGTCGTCCTGATTCTGCTGGTGGGCATTTGTCCGTTTATCCTGACTGATGTTATTCAGCTCGGCGTTTCGCCGATAGCGAGTTTGATAGGTGGCTAGCATAGGAGTAGGATTTGAATCTTGATTTGTTAGCACCGGAAATTAGCTTAGCAGCGACGGCTGTGGCCGTAATCCTGCTGGATCTGTTCGCCCAGCGGAAGGGGCTGCTGGCGATTGTCAGTGTAATCGGTCTGGCGGTGTCCGCCGGATTTACCATCGCCATGTATGGAGACCCTTCGCGAACCATCTTCAACAACACACTGGCGGTGGACAACTTCGCTCTCTTCTTCAAGCTGCTCTTCCTCGGGATTGCCGCCCTGGTTATCCTCTCCTCGGTCGATTATGTATCGAAATTCACACGCTTCCGGGGCGAGTATCATGCCTTGCTGGTGCTGTCGGCGCTGGGAATGATGTTGATGGCAACCGCCACTGAGCTTATCACCATCTATGTCTCCCTGGAACTGGCAAGCATCTCCCTCTACGTCCTGGCCGGTTTCCTCAAAGACCCCAAATCAAGTGAATCTTCGATGAAGTACCTGCTGCTGGGTGCCACTGCCTCAGCGGTGCTCCTCTACGGGATGGCGCTCGTCTTCGGCACCACCGGCACAACTCAACTGGGTGAAATAGCTCAGCAGGTCCAGACCCTGGGGGTGCAGGGTGTCATTGATAATCCGGCCCTCATTCTCGGTATCGTCCTACTGATAGCCGGTTTCGGCTTCAAGATTGCCGCCGTCCCGTTCCAGATGTGGGTACCCGATGTCTACGAAGGTGCCCCGACCCCAATAACCGCCTATCTGTCGGTAGGCAGCAAGGCAGCCGGGTTCGCTGTCATTCTCCGGATTTTCAGTACTGCCTTCGGCCTCCCCAACTGGCTCAGTCTGGACTGGGGTATCGTCTTTGCGGTACTGGCGGCCATCGGTATGACGGTGGGGAATGTCTCGGCGCTGCCACAGACCAACATCAAGCGCATGTTCGGTTACTCGAGCATCGCCCAGGCAGGCTATCTGATGGTGGGGCTGGCAGCTATGGGTGTAGCGTCAGTCGGTGAGACCATCGGTCAGAGCACCATTCTCTTCTTCCTGCTGAGCTATGCGGTGGCCAACCTGGGGGCCTTTATCGCCATCATCGCCATCACCAACAAGATTGACAGCGACCTCATCCAGGACTTCTCTGGTATGTTCAAGCGGTCACCACTGCTGGCCCTGGCACTGACCGTCTGTCTGGTATCGCTGATAGGTATGCCTCCGGCAGCGGGGTTCATGGCTAAGTTCTACATCTTTAGCGGAGCAGTACAGAACGAGCTGCTCTGGCTGGTCATCATCGCCGTGCTCAATAGCGTAATATCCGCCTTCTACTATTTGCGCGTCGTTAAGGTGATGTGGCTCGGTGAACCGGCATCTGCAGAGAAAGTGCCCTCTTCCGGAGCGCTGCGCGTGGCCCTGACACTCACCTCTCTCGGTGTATTGGCGCTGTTTATCTTTGCCGACCCCATCATAAAGGCAGCCGAGTCCGCCGCCAAAATGTTCGGTTCCTAGCTACAGACTTCCTACGTGAAACCTGCATAAACCTGTGTATATTCACATCTCCAAATGCAGATGTCCGTCATACGGGATTGTTTACGCAGGCAATATTAAAAAAGGCAGATGAATTATAAGATGCCTCCCTAGTACTGTTCGACCATACTTAAAACACGGAGGGCGCGTAGAGTTACCCATTTATTCGGCTGCTTTTTGGGACCGAAATCTCCCCATGTTTTGCCGGTATAGCTGTATTCCATCGGCCAGCGGCTATCACTATCCTGTTTATCATTGATTATTTTCATGGCATTTGCCAGCCGCGGGTCCTTGCCATAACCGAGACGTGCCAGCACTTCGGCGTTTTGCAGGATGTCAGAAACCATGAAATTGGGGAAGCCGAATTTCCACCAGTTGGCACTTGGCTTGCCGGTAGGCTTCGGGCTTTTACCGAGGGGATAATCAGCCTGGGCGGGGTCCTTGCTGAAAAGAAAGTCCACCCCCGTTTTTATTGCATTATTCATCAGGGGTGTCCTTTTCTCCACGGGTAGCTTACCGAAGGCGAGCATTACCTTCACTGCTCCCCAGGCGCAGGATTCTCCAGAGGTCCCATTGCAGGCAAAGACCGGCCCGCATTTAGCCGCATAATAGCGGATTTTCGCTTTCTTATCCGTCACAGGGGCAATGCCTTCTCCGGTTACGCTCCGTGCCATATATTCGTAAGCTCTATCCAGCCGCGAATCAGTGCAACCAAGGTCAAGAAGAGAATAGCAAAGGTTGCCCTGCAAACAATCCAGAGTCCCTGAAGGCGCTCCGTTCGCGGTGAACTGGCCATATTTTGTCAGGCTATGGTCGAGGATATAGTCGCAGGCTGCAGCGATACGCCTATCCATATCTATAGCAGCGCCAAGTTGCGCCAGTAAAACCACGGCCCACACGGTGCTGGTATACATAGGGGAATATCCAGCCCCCGGCTTTACCCAGAACCCCTCTTTATCCATTTTAGAGAGGACTTCAGCAATCGGGCCGCTGGTATGAGCCTGTTTTTTAGCGATAGCAAGCTCACCAGTGTCAGCTTCAACGAGGTCGCGCAGGGCAAGATACCTCACGCCGATATCATCAGGTTCCAGCAGCCAGTCGAGTACACTATTAGTGGATTTCTCTTCTTTTGCCATGATATTCACCCCGAATGTTCATGATTCAAGAAAAGAGGAAAAGAGCTAAGAAGTCACACCTGTACATATTGGGTCTAGTCCCTCTCCCCACCATCGATTTGCTCAAGAATAGTAGTCCTGGGATAGAAGTTGTACCGGCTGTAAAATGCAAACACTTCTTCGTTACCGGCGCCAACTGCCAGCACCTTTCTGGTCGCCGGGTATTCGTCCATCCAGTGCAGAGCCTTCTTCATCAGGTTATCACCGATATCTAACCCACGGTAGTCAGGCTCAATGTATATAGATTCTATCTCACCCTGCCTATCTCCGTTGATGGTACTGATACAGTACCCCACAAGCTCCCCAGTGTCCGTATCTCTGGCGAGGTCTATACGTATAGCGCCTTCCCTAGACTTCTCAAGCAATCCCTTCTTTCTCAGGTCAAAGGTCATGCTGCCCAAACGCCCGGAAAAGTGCTGAGAGAGCGCCTTATGGTACTCAAGCTGCTTCTGCCATAAGCCGGCTACCAAGTCCAGACCCTGTTCATCTGTGTGCGAATATTCTATTTTCGCCATATCACCCCTGCGGGGCATCGAAAATTTTATAGTATTTATTACTCATACTCAAAGCGAGGAATAATATTGGTCTATCAACTCTCAGAACTCGCAATGGGCAGTGTCTCAGCCCCTTGGGGGCAAAGATAAAGCAGCTATTTGTCAGGATGTATTTCTCGTCTTCCAGCCAGAACTCTACCTCACCGCATAAATCCCTAGGGTTCTGCGGGTCACTACCGATAAAGCCGACGACCTCATCAAAATCATGTGTATGAGCCGGCGTACCTTCCATCCCAGAAGCTTTCCAGTACCAGGAGCATATTATGCCGGGAGCTCCCTTGATAATAAAGTCTTCTAACCACAAAACGCGTGTCGCCCTTTTGCTATACTCTGGAAGACGCTTCTGAGTCTCCTCCGGGAGTATTAAATCGGTCAGGATGTATTTCTGATACTTCAATTCAGCCACTTTCATCTCCTCCGTTGTCGTAATGTTTCAAACTCCTATAATTGCTTTGGTATCGGGCATTTGCGGTGAGATAGGTAATTATACCGCAGGCGGATTACCACCTCAATAGCTCCCTTGCAGGGGAATCTTTGTCCCATCCTCACCCCCTGCCCGCTTGCCTTCGCTGAAGCTTTAGCGCAAGCAGGCCATCCCTCTGGGACTATGGCAGGCGGGCCTGTATCCCCTTCAGGGAGAACCCTTCAGGGTGAACCCCTCTCCTTCATAAGAAAGAGGGGCGAAGCCACTCTTAAACTCCCCCTTTTTCCAGGGACTATCCTCCAGCCTCGGAGTTATCAGCAGGTACCTTTCAAGGTGCGAACGACCCCTGCCAAAGAACTGACCCCACACCGTTTTGGGGTGTCCAGAGGGGTGGAACCCCTTTGGAACGGGGGTACAAGGGGGTGTCCCCCTTGGTATCTGAGGCCGGAGAGGAACAGCCATGTCCACCTTGTACTGCTTGCCCAGGGGTGTATAATAGTTGTCAATAAACTTGCACTATTAAGCCTTTCTGAAGGCCACCATGGAGATATTTATCATCATTCTACTGGCGATAGTAATCCTCTTTTTAATCTGGAACCAGCTCTGGCAGGAGAAAAGGTAGCGTGACCAGAGTGACACTCTTTCGAAGGCCGTCGGGGAGAGGCTCGAGGGGAGTCTGGGGGTCTTCGGGGAGGTCAACAGGAGCCTGGGCAAGCTGGAAGAAGGCACCAGACAGATTGAGGCGGTCAGTCGAGACATCGCCAGCCTTCAGGAGGTATTGCGCGCCCCCAAGTTCCGCGGCGGTCTCGGGGAGCTTATGCTGGAAAGATTGCTCGATGATATCCTGCCCCACCAGAACTACAGGCTTCAGCACCGCTTCCAGAGCGGCGAGGCAGTCGATGCCGTTACCCAGATTGGCGATAACCTGGTGCCCATCGACTCCAAGTTCCCGCTGGAAGACTTCCAGCGGGTGCTGGCGGCTGAGTCCGACCGAGAGCGGGAGTCGCGGCGGCGGCAGTTCACTCGTACTGTGAAAAAGCACATTGACAACGTCACCAAATACATCCTGCCTGACGAGGGCACCTTCGACTTCGCCCTGATGTATATCCCCGCCGAAAACGTCTACTACGAGACAATACTACGAGACGGTGCCGAAGGCAGCGAGGTATACTCCTACGCCCTCCAGAAAAGGGTAATCCCGGTCTCCCCCAACAGCTTCTACGCCTACCTTCAGGTCATCATCCTGGGTCTGAAAGGACTGCACATCGAGCACACCGCCAGTGAGATACTGCGGCACCTGTCTAGGCTACAGGGTGAGTTCGAGGGATTCCAGGAAGACTACGACACCCTGGGAGGTCACATCCGTCATGCCGCCACCAAGTATGACGACGCCGGTAGAAAGCTCGCCAGGTTCGAAGACAAACTGAGGATTGCGGCAGAGACCCCGGTCGAACAGTTATCGGAGGGTAAAGAAACGGCTGACGATGCCGATTGACATCGCTGCTATCATCAGGCTATACTGAACATGGTCTATTAATAATTCAATACGGATCTCCGAGTTGCCGTCTCTAAGGGCACCCGCCTATGAGAGGCAAACGATAGGGCGTGAGGGGAAACCCTCCCACCTCCCGTGTTTGGAAAGGAGAGCTGCTATGAATCTAGAGGTGCGTGCGCACTCCCACATTCACCATCATCTTTCTCCAGCCTATCGCCGTCTCTATTGCAGCCTGAGTCACCCCACCTGATATGACTACTAGAGGCACGGAGGCGGTAATTTACACCGAAACTACCAAACTTAGAAAGGATATTTCGTCGTGCATACTAATATCAGCCGAATGAAGATAACTATCAGCACCCTAGCCGTTTTACTGCTGGTCGTGGGCTCCCTGGGAGCACTCACAGCCTGCGAGGGAGCAGAGGAAGCAACGGGAGCCCCCCTGAAAGCACAGGAAAGACTGCAGGTGGCCACCACTACCAGCCTATACGACACCGGTCTATGGGGATATCTGGAGCCCATGTTTGAGGAAGAGTACAATGTTGAGCTGGACGTGCTGTATGCCGGTACCGGTAAAGCACTGGAATGGGGGCAGCGGGGAGATGTAGACGTCATTACCGTCCACTCCAAGTCACGCGAGCTGCAGTTTGTCGCCGATGGCTATGGCGTGGAACGGGTACCCTTTGCCTATAACTACTTCCTCATCGTCGGTCCGGAGGATGACCCGGCTGGAATCAAAGGCCTCACTCCTGAGGCAGCCTTCCAGAAGCTGATGGAGGACGGCAGTGCCAGCTTTGTCTCCCGGGGCGATGATTCCGGGACACACAGTAAGGAGAAGGCCATCTGGGCAGCCGCCGGCTATGACTACGAGGACGTAAGGAACGCTGGTACGTGGTACGTCGAGGCCGGAATTGGCATGGGGCCAACCCTGACGATGGCCCACGAGCTAGAAGCCTACACCCTCACTGACATGGGAACCTACCTAGCCTTCAAGAGTGATCTGGAGCTGGTACCGATTGTAGACGAGGGCGGCATCCTGTTAAATGTTTACTCGGTGATTGCCATAAGTCCAGAAAGTGTGTCAAGCACCAATATAGATATGGCCAATAACCTGATAGATTTCCTCACATCAGAGGAAATACAGGAGCTAATCGGTGACTACGGCGTTGAAGAGTACGGTATGCATCTTTTCACCCCCTGTGCCGGTAACGAGCCGGGATAGTATAAGACAAAATCCAAAACTAGAGTACCCCCACCCACTGGGAGAAGTCCGAAGGGGCATCTAGCTCCTTGCCCCTTCGGACATGACTCCCCTTCCTCTTTAGCAAAGAGGAGGGGATTATCTTCAAGAAAAAACAAATACATTTATAAGTAGAGAAGCAAACTGGAAGCGCTCTGGGACGGTTTGACCAAAGCAATAGAACTGATTGTATCGCTTGACCCTGAAGTGATGCAGATAGCCGGGAGGTCGCTGGCACTGGCAGCATCTTCCTGTGCCATCGCCACCCTTATCGCCATACCTTTAGGCAGTGTGATACACTTCAATAGCTTCCGTGGCAAAAGGCTACTCGTCAACATCATACAGACCCTCTACAGTGTACCGACCGTTGTTGTCGGCCTTTTTGTCTTCGTGTTTATTTCCCGTGCCGGTCCACTGGGCAATCTCGGACTCCTGTTCACACCGGCAGCAATCATCATCGGGCAGGTATTGCTAGTACTACCGATAATGATGGGTCTCACCATTTCTGCACTGCGCGGCGTGGACGTGACTCTGACCGATACGGCAATTTCCCTGGGAGCTAACAGGTTCCAGACGGCAGCCCTAGTCATAAAAGAAGCACGCTTTGCTATGCTGGGCGCGGTGATAATGGGGTTCGGCAGGGCAATATCAGAGGTGGGGCTATCGTTGATGGTGGGGGGTAACATCAGGGGCTTTACCAGAACCCTCACAACGGCGATTTCGCTGGAAACATCCAAAGGAGAACTGGAGCTATCAATAGCCCTGGGCATAATCCTGTTATTCATCGCCCTGGTGGTTAGTATCGTCCTTAACAGACTACAGCAGAGGTAAAAGTGTCCAACAACAAACCGATAATTGAGACCACAGACCTGGGACAGAGGCTCAATGGGCGGGATGTCCTGAGGGACATCAACCTCAGAATAGAGCAGGGTGAGGTCTTTGCCCTCATCGGTCCGACCGGCTCGGGCAAGACGACGCTACTGCGGCTGCTCGACCTGATTGATAAGCCAAGTCAGGGCAAGGTCTACTTTAATGGCACTGATGTCACCGAATCGGACCGACAACGGCTGGATACACGACGCCGCATGGCCTTCGTCCTCCAGAAGCCGGTGGTGTTCAACGCCAGCGTATATGACAACATCGCTTACGGCCTCAAGTGGCGAGGAGTTAGTCGGGAAAATGTCCACACTCGGGTCGACGATATCCTGGACATGATTGGCATGGTTGACTTCCATAAGCGAAACGCCCGGATGCTCTCCGGAGGCGAAATGCAGAGGGTGGCCATTGCCCGAGCGATAGCCACTGAACCGGAGGTGCTGTTGCTTGATGAACCCACCGCCAATCTCGACCCTGTCTCGACAGCTAAGATTGAGGAACTGATAACCGATATCATTCAACAGTATCGCACGACCATCGTGATGGCCACCCACGACATGTCCCAGGGACAACGACTGGCTGACAGGGTAGGCATGCTGCTTAATGGCGAAATTGTGCAGACGGGGGGCTGGCATGAGGCACTTAACTCCCCGCGGAATCGCGAGATGGCAAAATTCGTCGGAATTGAGAACATCATCAATGGGGTGGTCGTATCCAGTGAAGACAACGTGGTCACTATCGGCACCGATGACAGCGTTATTGAGGCAGTGTCGGACTGCGCCGTAGGGGAGCAAATCCACGCCTGCATCCGCTCCGAGGAAGTGATCCTGGCCCTGTCCCGCCTCTCCAGCAGCGCCAGAAATACGTTCACTGGCGATATTACCCGGTTAACCTTCACAGGACCGGTCGCCCGCGTTGAAATCGACTGTGGTTTCCGGCTCGTTGCCCTGGTAACCAGGCGTTCCGTCGAAGAGATGCCTCTGGAAAAGGGGAAAAAGGTCTACGCCTCTTTCAAGGCGACGGCTGTTCATGTAATAAGGCGGGGCTAAGATGGCCACAATAAAGAAAGACTGCGGTGTTTATGATAAGATGGAGATGGAAACATGACAGACCTGGTTGATTCTTTCAGCCGGCGCATCAACTACATGCGTATCTCGGTTACCGACCGCTGCGACCTGCGCTGCATCTACTGCACCGACCGGTTTGACCCTACATTGAGCCATGATTACATACTACGCTACGAGGAGATTCACCAGATAGTAAAGGCGGCGGCTGGACTGGGCGTTAAGAAGCTCCGTCTTACCGGCGGCGAGGCCTTGATGCGAATGGACTTATATCGGCTGGTCGAGATGCTGGCCCAGACCGACGGCATTGACGAGGTATCGCTGACTACCAACGGGACACAGCTTGCCCGGCACGCTGATGGGCTCAAGACTGCCGGCCTCAGCCGGGTCAACGTCAGCCTGGACTCTCTGAAACCAGACAGGTTCGAGCGTATCACCGGCAGTGACCGAATTAAGGACGTGCTCGAAGGCATAGAGGCAGCCAGGAAGGCAGGACTCAATCCGGTAAAGATAAACATGGTGGTACTGAAAGACTTAAACGACGACGAGGTACTCGACTTTGCCCGGAAGACTCTCACCGACGGCTGGCATGTCAGGTTCATAGAGCACATGCCTTTCGTCAACGGGAACGGGGCCAATGGCACGGTAGCCATTAAGGACATTATGTCATCTATCGAGGCCTCTCTCGGCAAGCTCGAACCTCACCTGCCGACGTCCGGCAATGGCCCAGCCAGATACTACAAGCTGCCGGACGCCCCCGGGACGCTGGGCTTTATCGGGGCGGTGACTGAGTGTTTCTGTGCCGAGTGCAACCGTTTTCGCCTCACCGCCGACGGGCATCTCCGACCGTGCCTCCTCGATGACGACGAGATAGACCTGAAGGGGCCGCTGCGCCGTGGTGCCGACATCACCGAACTGGAACGCCTGATACAGGAAGCGGCAACCCGCAAGCAGCAACAGCACCACCTCGGTGAGAACGGCACCCCCGAAAAGCGGCAGATGCGGCAGATTGGTGGTTAGGGACGTAACGACTCAAGCCAGGGTCGGTTTGCTTCCAGGTTCTCCTGAGCGATTTTAGCGCGGGCAATGCCACCCTTCTCATCACGGAGCCGCTCTCTGTCCCGAAACTCAAGAAAGAGAAACTGGCTCTCATAGGCAGCTTCAATCTCCGTGGTGAACCCCATGGCATCCTGCATATGGTTGACAGCAAACTTGACCATGCGCAGGCCTGATGGGTTAGTGAAGTAGTTGTCAGCCACACGCCCGGCGTAGGCCAGTGTCTCTTCTTCAAGCTTCTCCGCAGGGAAGACCCGGTTGACCAGACCGTAGCGACAGGCCTCCCAGGCAGTCATAAATCGGTGTTCGAATAATATCTCCTTGGTCCGGCGCGGCCCGATATCCCACGGCACCGAGAAATACTGCAACAGTGAGGGCAAGAACAGGGCGTCCTCCGCAGCAAAGATTACATCCATGGCAGAGGCGAATATTATCCCACCAAAAATACAATTACCATGCACCATGGCGATGGTCGGCTTGAGTACATTACGCCACCGCAAGCTGTTCTCCATGCAGGTAGCGCGATTACGCAAATAACGACCGTACGGGGTCGCCGGAAAACCGCGCTCCTCGCGCTCGGCGAGCTCCTCCGGCGTTCCCAAGTCATGTCCGCTGGAGAAGTGTTTCCCCTCACCGGACAGAACAATAGCACCTACCTCGTCATCCTCAGCCGCCCGGGCAAAAGCATCGTCCATCTCCTCACGCATCAGCCTACTCTGGGCGTTGTAGTAGCGCGGTCGGTTGAGTATTATGCGGGCCACCTTTCCCGGTCGATAGATTATATGTTTGTACTCCATGATGAAGACTCCTTCCCCTTACTGTTTTCCCATACAGGTATGATAGCCATGTTAAGACCTTGCCTACAGGGTGTCAAGCTGCTATCAGTTGGCAAACCGACGATGTTCTGTTAGTATGTGAAATTACAATTCCACCCCCACAGGAGGCAGTCATGGAATGGCAGCAATTTGTCACCGACCTTTTTGTACGAATATCCCAGGAGCTGGAGAGGGTACTGGAGGGACTATCCACTGATGACCTCAATCGGCAACCGTCTCCCGACAGCAACAGCATCGGCTGGCTCGCCTGGCACCTGACACGCAGCCACGACAGAAACATGTCGGAGATTGCGGGGGAGGAGCAGCTCTGGATAAAAGATAAGTGGTACCTCAAGTTCAATCGCGCCCCCGACCCCAGTGAGACGGGGGTTAAACACAGCCCGAAAGAGGCTGCCGCCTTTCGCTCACCAGACAGCGCAACTATCTTGGAATACCACCGGGCGGTAGTCGAGCGTATACAAAACTATATCAACAGCAGGCTCTCAGAGACCGAACTCGAACGGGAATCACACAGCCCGACGCTGGGCATGACCCGACCGGTTGAGGCGCGTTTAATCGGTGTTATCAACGAAGGCCTTCAGCACGTCAGCCAGGCGGCCTATGCACGCGGCCTGTTGAAAGGTAAAGGCTGGTCGGATAGATAGTCCCGAGTTACAGAGACTTTCCTGATTTGAGAGCCGACTGAAACTCCTGGATTTTCGCTTCAGATCCCTGGAGTTGCCCCGATGAGTCCACGGACAGCCCCCAACACTTCTCAAGCCCTTCCAGGCATTCCTTGCGCTCGAGGCCTGGTTGCCACTCCCGACAGACCTCGGGCCTGACCGGATGAATGAGGCAAGAGAACACCCGGCTGTCTTCGGTATCAGCCAGGAAAATGCAGGCCCCGTCTTGATTATCAATGAGATAGAATCCCGGCTCAAACCAGGAATCATCGACGTACCTCTCCAAAAAGTTTTCGAGAGAGACTCCTAAAGAGTCAGCAATGTGCTCGGCCTCCGCCGCAGTCACCCTCGGCGAGTACTCCATACAGCAGACCCCGCAGCGGAAGCAAGGAATTTCAATTCTTTCTGGCACATCTTCGTCGGTACGTGGTTCTTCCATGCCATCATTATAGCCAAAAAGAACGGATGACGCTTCCGCTATGATTTGATATACTTGCCCTATATAAGTTCCTGCAGCCAGTTGCGCGAGGAGGCGGACAATGACCGAGCTCAGTCATGTTAACCCGGAGGGCGAAGCACGTATGGTTGATGTCAGCCAGAAGGCGGATACTGTACGTGAAGCTGTTGCCAAGGGCAGGATAACAATGAAACCGGAAACCCTGAAGCTGGTCAAGGCCAACGAGATAAAAAAGGGTGATGTCCTGGCAGTAGCGCGGCTGGCCGGCATCACCGCCGCCAAAAAAACTCCCGACCTGATACCGCTCTGCCATACGCTCCTGCTCGATGATGTCAGCGTAGACTTCGACTTTTCTGGTAATGACTGCATAGAAATTACCGCCTGTGCCAAGAGCACCGGCAAGACCGGAGTGGAGATGGAGGCGTTGGTGGCTGCCTCAGTGAGTGCCCTGACTATCTACGACATGTGCAAGGCTGTTGACAAAGGCATGACGCTCAGCGAGATATACCTGGAGAGTAAGACCGGCGGCAAGAGCGGGACGTACCGTCGCAAAGAGGAATAGGTTGTGTCGATAGAGATAGTAGAGGCAACCGAGTCCCACATCCCCGATATAGTGGAACTCTGGAGAGAGTTCATGGACCACCACAAGGACATCGACCCACGCTTACCTATGAGAGAAGATGCGTACATCGGCTTTGAGCAGCACCTCAGATAGCTAATGGGAGGAGAAGATACACTCGTCCTGGTCGCTCTGGACAAGAACCGGGCAATTGGCTTCTCAATTTCGCAGGTGAACAAGTACGCACAGATATGGGTGGAGCGTGAGACGTACGGATATATCGACACTATGGTAATCACAGCCGACTACCGGAGGAAGGGCATCGGAGAGCAGATGCTGGACAGAATATTCGAGTGGTTCGCCTCACAAGATATATATATGATTGAGCTAACAGTGGCCGCCAGAAATCAGGTGGGCTACTCTTTCTGGGGGAAACACGGATTTCGGGATTTTGCACACCGATTGTACTTGCAGAGGGGACGATAGCCCTACCGCCTTGCTTCCCTGACCAGATGCCCAATCTCCGGCAGGATTATCTTGTCCATTGCTAACGTGGCCGCGTTGAGAGAGCCAGGGAAGCAGAGCATGACCTTGCCTCTGATGATACCGGCCACCGCCCGGCTAAGGATGCTGCCGGTGCCTATCTCCTGGTAGCTCAGGTACCGGAAAAGCTCTCCAAAGCCTTCAAGGCGCTTTTCCAGCATCGGTTCGATAGTGTCCACGGTGACGTCGCGGTGACTCACCCCGGTGCCACCACTGGTAATAATGACCTGAAGCCCCTCCTGCCCTACGAGTCCCTGCATCTTTGCCCGGATAGCGTCGGCATCGTTCTTCAGAATGCCATAGGAGAGCACGTGGTGTCCGTTATCGGCCAGCCGCTGCTTGATGAGCTTACCCGACTCATCATCCTGCTCCGTGCGGCTGTCGGAGATGATGATAACAGCGCAGTTCACACTCTTTATAGCACTATGTTTATGTTCCTGATAGCCCATTTACCTGTAACCTTCCTGGCCTTCTCTTAAGGTCACGACTACCTCTCCCCCTGTATCCCCCTCTCCTTCAAAGGGGAGGGGGAAGAGATTAGAAGAAGTTTTTCACCCTTCTTAAACATCCCTCATCACAGCACTCGATAATTCATGGGGTGTCCCCCTTGGCGTCCTAGACTAGAAATGAGGTTTGCAGAGAATCTCCCTTATCTTCAGGTCGAAGAAGTTATTGGTGTTGACCGGTTTGAGGACCACGGCCGTATCGGCTCCCCGGCCGCTACCGGCGATGGCAATGACATCCTCACCGGTCTGCACCAGGCCAGCATCCGCCGCCATCAGGGTAATCTCGCAGACCACCTTCATTCCCTGCCCGAATATTCGTAGTGTGTTGGCAATCACATCCCCCAGGAGATACATGTTGAACTTCTTACGCATGGCGCCGCCGATGCCGGTAAAGGCGTGTGTCGTCGTCAGGACAATACCACCCTTACTCTCGAACTTCTTACGGTTCTCGTCGGTCAGCTCCTGAAAGTTGGGCTCTTTCATGCCGGTAAAGTGAGTGACGGCAATTATCCTCATCCCCTCGAAGACATCAACACTCTTCGCTGCCGTACCCCCAACTGTGGTGGCTAACACGACCGTCTTTATCCCCAGTTCCTCAGCACGCTTTCTGGCGATACGCAGGGTCTCGTCGGTGTTCACCTCTCCCGGACTGTTAAAATATACTATTCTTCCTTCCATCGCTGGCATCTACCCCCTTATGTGCCTTGTCCGCTCCTCTGCCTGATAGATTAGCGCCAAATGGGGTTAAAGTCAAAGGTGAGATGTAGCCCGAAATGAGAAGCAGCGACTAGATTTGACACCCTACGACACCGATGCTACACTGCATTTAGCCTCACCAGTGAATACTCTCACTACTGAAATTACGTGGTACGACTATGAAAAAGGTTGGCATTATCTTTCACCCCCTGAATGAGGCCGCCGGTAACCTGGCCAGAGAACTGGGAGAATCCCTTAACACCAGGGGCATCTCCACCTGGCTCTGTTCCGCCTGGGAAGGAGAATCTGCCAGGGCCCAGGTGGACGATACCGACCTGGTACTCAGTATCGGTGGTGACGGTACAATACTCCGCGCCGCACAGGCAATTCTACCGCGGTCGGTGCCGATTACGGGCATCAACCTGGGCAACCTCGGCTTTATGACCGAACTCAGTGTCGATGAAGCTCGAGAGAAACTCGCCTCCCTGTTAGATGGAGAAGGCTGGTTCGACGAGCGGTCAATACTCGAAGCCGAACTCCCGGCTACCAGTGAATCACCCGAGCCACGAAAATTTTATGCCCTGAACGACTTCGTCATTGCCCACGGGGAAGTTGCCCGTGTTATCTACGTGGAGGCAATCATCGATGGCAAGCCACTTACCACCTACAAGGCGGACGGCGTCATTGTATCGACCGCTACCGGTAGCACCGGTTACTCGCTAGCGGCTGGTGGCCCGATATTACACCCGCAGGCAAAGGAAATGCTATTGTTGCCGATAGCGCCTCACCTCAGCGCCAGCTACAAGCTAGTGTTGCCGCCGACGTCAGCAATAGAGTTGCGCGTCAGTAGTACCCTCCACTCTGCAATGCTGACGGTTGACGGACACATCAGTACACCACTATCGAGTGACGCTATCGTTACCGTAAAACGTAGTGAAAACACCGTCCGTTTTCTCAGGATTCACCCCGACACCTCACTCTGGGGCTCCCTGGAGCAACGTCTCAAGGGGAAGCAGGGATAACTATGGAATTAATCGTAGAAAAAGCCACCATCAGCGATGCCGAGGAAATGCACCGCCTGATAAACTATTTCGCCGATAAGGACGAGATGCTACCCAGGTCGCTCAGTGAGATATACGAGAATATCCGTGACTACTTCGTCGTCAGGCAGGGTGGGGAGGTAACCGGCTGCGCTGCCCTGCACGTCATGTGGTCCGACCTGGCCGAGGTAAAATCGGTAGCAGTCGCTGAGGATGCCCAGAGACAGGGTACCGGTTCCCGGCTGGTGGACGCCTGCCTTAAGGAAGCGCGAGGACTCGGACTTACCACCGTCTTCTGCCTGACTTACAAGCCCACCTTCTTCCAGAAGTTCGGCTTTGCCGAGCTGGACAAGATGGAGCTGCCGCGTAAGGTCTGGACGGAGTGCTACCGTTGCCCCAAGTTCCCGGACTGTGATGAGGTAGCCCTCATCATTAAACTCGAGGAGTCGGCAGCAAAAGAGTAACCCCTCAGTAGCGGAGGTTGTATTTGGCCGAAGAAAAAACTATTTCGTCGCGTATTATCTATGAAGGCCGGGTAGTCACTTTAAGAGAAGATACTGTAGAAACAGCTGATGGACAACGGAGACGTGAGGTAATAGCCTTACACCGTGACTGTGTGGCGATTGTGGCAGTTGACGGCGACGATAGAGTCTTGCTGGTGAAGCAGTACCGCAAGGCGGCTGATAAAGAGCTACTCGAAATACCGGCCGGTAGTATCGACTCTGGCGAGGACCCGGAGGAGACTGTCCGCCGTGAGATGCAGGAGGAGACGGGGTACCTGCCGGGGAAGGTAGAGAGGCTGGGTGGTTTCTACTCGACACCGGGCTATTGCACCGAGTACCTTCACCTCTATCTAGCCACTGAACTCACGCCAAGCCAGCTCTACGCCGAGGACACAGCTAGCATCAGTCTCGTCCGCGTGCCAGTGAAAGAGATTACAAGTCTGCTCGCCTCCGGTAAAATCGAGGACGCCAAGAGCATCGCCGGACTACACATGTATCTTGAGCACCGGAAAACCGGCAATCAGGGATTGTAGATATGGTCGTTTTTCAACGGCCATCTAGAAATAAGAACTGGCGGGAGAGAAAAATGTTGACTGGAGTCCACTTTCTTCTGACCTATACGTGTGGCTTTGAATGTGACCACTGCTTCGTTTACAGCAGCCCGCAGGCAAAGGGCACTTTCACCTTGGAGCAGATTGAAAGCGTCTTTAATGAGCTGGCCAGGATAGAGACGGTAAAGCGGGTGTATTTCGAGGGTGGGGAAGCGTTCCTCTTCTATCCACTCATGTTCGAGGGTATCAGAATCGCCCGCGAGCGGGGCCTTGAAGTAGGCATAGTCACCAACTCATACTGGGCAACGGGCGATAGGGACGCCGAGCTCTGGCTCAGGCCTCTGTGTGAGATGGGGATCGCCGACCTCAGCCTGAGCGATGATTTGTTTCACTCTGAGGATGATAAGGAAGGCCCGGCCAGTCATGTTCTGGCAGCGGCGAAGAGACTGGGTATGCCTACTGGCGTGATTTCCATCGACAGGCCCAGCGTTGAGATAAGTGAAGGCAGTGAACAGGAGCGGGGAGAGCCTGTCGTCGGCGGCAGTACCATGCTGAGAGGCAGGGCGGTTGATAAGCTGCTTGAAGGTCTGCCGACAAGACCGTGGCAGGAGTTCACAGAGTGCCCTCACGAGGAACTGAGAGAGCCCAGGAGGGTCCATATTGACCCGTACGGTAATGTCCATCTGTGCCAGGGACTGAGCATGGGCAACATGTGGCAGACCCCATTGTCCGAACTAGTAAAAGCGTATGATTATGATTCACATCCAATCTGCCGACTCCTGGTAGAAGGTGGCCCGGCCCTCCTAGCGACAGAGTACGAGGTCGAACACGAAGACAGATACGTGGACGCTTGCCACCTCTGCTATGTTATCCGAAAGGCGCTTCTGGACAGATTTCCGGAATACCTGGCACCGAGACAGGTCTACGGGTTGTAAACAGGCAGATGGCAATAGCAGTTAACCGGCACGGCATCGAGCTCCTCAAATACAGCCAGATACCAGAGAGCGAACTTGCATCGGACATCTACAAGCCGCTGCTCATTACCTTTATGGCTATCAGGCACGAGAACAATTTTCTGCTGGTTCACCACCGTGAAAGACAGACCTGGGAACTGCCCGGCGGCCACATCGAAGGCGCCGAAAGTGCCCGTGATTGCGCCGTCCGTGAGCTATTAGAGGAGACTGGCCAGAGAGCCGAGCACCTGGACTTCAGGGCGGTCCTGAAGTACCACGCTCCGCCAGATAACCGTATCTATTTGGGTATCCATCATGGTATCTACTACGGCACGCTGTTCTCGGGCGAACTACCCTCCCCCGTCCCCTTCCGCGAGAACGAGGAGATATCGCAGATAACGTTCTGGGACGGGGAAACCGACATCGGCTACATCGATGAGATCGACAAGAAGGTAATAAGGTTAATTCAGACGGGTCAAGTCTAGCCTGTAGTAATATTCAGGACTTTATCATAGGTCCGGTCGAAGACACCCCCACCACCCACGTAGCCGCTCTTCGTCTTTTTGAACCGCTGCCGCACTTCCTCAGGCGTGAACCGATAGAAGATAAAGTCGCTGGCCACCCCCTCCGGTCTCAGGAAGCAATTCGGCCCCAACACCACAATCAACTCGTCGAAATCAAACGGCTCAGCCAAGCGTACCGGAGTACCCACCGGGCAGTTATTCAGCCTGACGGCAACACTGGACTTACCGATTTTGCCGTCGTAGCCGGCAGGCTTTCTCCCCTTGGGCACCTTCAGGCCGTAGACCAGCGTGCAGACATAGCGGCCAATGTCGCCGATGTAGTCCCGCGACTTGATAACGCCAATCTCACTGAGGTCTTTCTGGGCAGAGAAGAACCGCTTCAGTGAATCGGCGACCTCTCGCTCCATTTTACCCGCCACACTTGTGCTCCTGACCTAGCCGAGCGAACCGGCCATCTGGCGTCCCCCGAGCAGGTGCATGTGGAGGTGTTGCACCAGTTGCCCCCCCTGCTGACCGCAGTTAATCACCACCCGGTAGCCGCTCTCGGAGATACCTTCGCTACGGGCGAGTCGATTGGCCACGTCTACCATGTGCCCCACCAGCATCGCCTTCTCCTCCGGGAGCTCGGCTAGGGTGGCAATATGCTCTCCGGGGATAATAACCACGTGCACCGGCGCCTGGGGATTGATGTCACGGAAGGCGATTACCTCTTCGTCGGTGTGAATAATATCAGCCGGTGTCTCTCCGGCAGCAATCTTACAGAAAATGCAGTCCATTTCTACCTCCCCCGGCGGTACTCGGCCTTGCCCTGCTCAAATACGTCTCCGCCGTGAGCATCATTAGCCACGATAGCCGGAAAGCCCTCGACAATCAGTCGCCTGATGGCCTCGGGACCGAGGTCTTCATAGGCGACCACCTCTGCCTGTTTGATTGAGCGTGCTATCAGGGCGGCGGCGCCGCCGACGACAACCAGGTATACCCCTTTGTATTGCACGAGCGCCTCCCTCACCGCCTCAGAACGGTTGCCCTTCCCAATCATAGCACGAAGACCATAAGCCAGCAGCCGTGGAGTATAGGCATCCATACGGCCACTGGTGGTGGGCCCAATTGAGCCAGTCACCTGACCCGGCCGTGCTGGTGAAGGCCCGGCATAGTAGATAGTCTGCCCTCGCGGGTCGAAGAGCAACTCCTCACCGCTGTCCAGAGACTCGACAATCCTCTTGTGGGCGGCGTCACGGGCGGTGTAGATAACACCCGAAAGCAGCACCCGCGTCCCTGCTGTCAGCTTATCGATTACATCAGGCTCGATTGGTGACTTTATGTTAAGTGCATCTTGCATCATTCTCGCCTCGTCCAAAAAGTCTCTATTCAGGCAAACTCTAATAGTATCACTAACCAAGCGCAATCAGCGACCGTAGAGTTCTTCAATCCTCCCCTGAAACTCGTACCAGCTCCTAACTTCCAGGTATTCACCATCTATTTCGCCCGATTTGTTCTCCGGGTTATACCAGACGGGATACAATCCCGAATCGATTGCCCCCCTGATATCATACTCCAGCTTATCCCCGACAAACCAGATATCCTGCGGTTCGAGGCCCATCTTCCTGACGGTAATCTGGAAAAGGCGCTTGTGGGGTTTCCGGAACACGTAATCGATACTCGATATCAGGAAAGAGAACCGGTGGGCCAGGTTATGCTTTTTCAGTTCCTCAAGTAGGACAGTTCCAGTGAAGCCCGAGTTACTGAGAATGCCCGTTTTTATCCGGTGCTTATCCAGCAGGTCCAGCACATCATGAATCCCTTCGCAGGGTAAATATTTTATGGCAGCATTCCAGAACTCCCTTTCCATCTCATATGGGCCGATGGTAAAGGAAATACCCAGATTCCCATATAGTAGTCTCTGGAAACTCTGAATACTGTACTCAACCATTGAATCCTCTCGCACCTGTAAGGCTTCACGACTGAGCTCTTCGGCGAAGAGTTGGACATCTTCAGCAGTCAGGTCGGTATTGCCCTCAGCGAATTCCAGCAGCCTCTTATTGGCGGATATCATATTGATTGATTCCAGATGCAGAACTGTATCACCCAGGTCAAAGATCACACCAGCTGGTCTGCGCATGTTTCCCCCACGTCGAATTGGAATAATCTACAAAATGGCTTCCCGGTGCCGGGCACTGTGGCACTGCAGATTGACCGCGAGCGGCATGCTGGCAATATGGGCCGCCATCACTTCAGCATGTACTGCCAGGGCAGTCGTCCGGCCGCCAAGACCCATCGGACCGATACCGAGGTCATTGACACGCTCTAATATATCCCGCTCAAGCTCAGCCACTTCGGGGTCAGGACTCGGCTGTCCAACCAGCCGCAGCAGCGACCTCTTGGCAAGCAGCATCGTCATCTCAGCGGTACCACCGATACCTACTCCAATTATCAAAGGCGGACAGGGCATACCCCCCGCCTCATCAACCGCTGTGACCACCGCCTCGATGATGCCCTCCCTGCCCTGGGCCGGCTTGAGCATGGCCAGTCGACTCATGTTCTCCGCCCCGCCGCCCTTGGACATGACCATAATCCTGAACCGGTCACCCGGCACTATATCGGTATGGAGCACCACGGGGGTATTGTCACCCGTGTTTACCCTAGCAGAAAAAGGCTGCCTCACCATGGACTTACGCAGGTAGGCATCTGTGTAGCCCTGCCGCACTCCTTCCTCAACGGCCGCATGCAAATCACCGTCGACGACATGAGCGTCCTGTCCGGCCTCAAGAAAAATAACAGCGGTTCCACAGTCCTGACAGAGCGGAAAGAGGCCTTCTCGTGCAATCTGTGCGTTCTCAAGCAATTCCCTGAGGACGGCGCGGCCCAATGGCGACTCTTCGGACTGTTCTGCCTTTTTCAGGGCAGCCACAACATCTTCGCCAAGCTCATAGTTGGCCTCGTGGCAAAGTCGGGCAATTGTTTCGGTGATTTTGCCGGCTTCTATCTCTCTCAATTTACAAGCGAACCCTCGCCCTCGGTACCCCTCCCTTAGTTAAGGGAGGGGGAAGACTATTCTTTAGAGAGGCTGCACCCCTCAAAGACTCTCCCTTTATCATCTCGGCAAGAGTAAACTGACTTCCTTACGCTGTTGCTCAGTTGCGCAATTACGTAAACACTCACTAGTTCACGCGCAAGGCTTAGTTCAGCTGCATAACCCCGATTAGCTCCTGTACCACCTTCGCCGCGTCGGCCAAGGCCTGTCTCTCCTCGGAGGTCAGTTCAAGCTCGACTACCTCTTCGATTCCACTTCGGCCCAGTTTGACCGGGACGCTGATAACCGTATCCTTGAGACCATACTCTCCGTCAAGACTGACAGCGCAGCAAAGTGTGCTCTTCCTGTCGAGAAGAATGGATTCCACCATCTGGGTAATCGCCGCCGAGGGTGCGTAGAAGGCACTACCAGTCTTGAGCAGCCCGACAATCTCCGCCCCACCACCGACGGTACGCTCTACCAACCTGCTCACCGTTTCTGCCGGCAGGAGCTCCGTTACCGGCACACCGTTAACGGTAGTCAATCTGGGAAGAACCACCATATTTTTACCGTGTTCACCGAGGACATAGGCATCCACTGCCGCCGTGGCCACATTTAGCTCAGCAGCCACGAAGGTGCTCAGTCTGGCAGAATCAAGGATCCCGGACAGACCAATAACTCTCTCCCGAGGGAATTTGCTCACATGACGAGCCAGATAGACCATGGCATCAACCGGATTGGTAGCGACGATGATAGTACAATCAGGAGACTTACCAACTACCTTTTCTGTAACCTCGCCGACAATCTTCATGTTGGTCATCAGCAAGTCATCACGCGTCATCCCCGGCTTCCGGGCCGAACCGGACGTTATTACTACCACATCAGAGCCAGCCGTTTCTTCATAGCCGTTCGTACCAATAATACGCGAGCCAAAGCCGATAACCGGCCCCGATTGCAGAATGTCTAGCGCCTTTCCCTGGGGTAGCCCCTCCACTATGTCAACCAGTGCGATATCAGCAATGTTACGCTCAGCCAACCGCTGAGCACAGGCCGACCCGACATTACCAGCTCCAATGATAGTTACCTTCATAGACTTACTCATCTGACTCACCTCTTACTGGATTGACCATATTAATTCTACTCGCTTTACGAGTGTTCGGCAACACTAGTTGTTAGGAATTAGGAGGGAAAAGCAAGCAGCACTCACGAGGTGATCTAGTCATAAACAATTCCTCAAAAGAGTATTTGCGCAATTACGCATAGTGCGATTCATGCGGGCGCTGTCACTAACAGCACCTATTGACAACTCCTTCTAGTTTCGCTAGAGTGTAAATGATAATATTTTTCATTTAGACGGTGATATGAGGCCTTCATATAAAAGTATCATCACCGCCCTGAAGCGGCACGGTCACAAGCTTACTCTCCAGCGGCGCGCGGTGATTGATGTCATCACCTCCAGCCAGGACCACCTTACTCCGGCGGCCATGTTCGAAAAGGTCAGACAGGACCACCCCGGCATTGGGCTGGTAACCGTCTACCGGACCCTCAAACTACTGACAGAACTGAACCTCATCTGCGAACTCCGCACCGCTGATAACTGCCCCAGCTATACTGCAGGAACATCAGAACACCACCACCACCTGGTCTGCTCCGGCTGCGGCAAGGTTGTCGACTTTGCCAGCCCCCGTCTTATTGAACGTGATGTCGCTAAACTCGAGGGAAAGCTCAGCCGTGAGAACGGCTTCCGTATAGACGAACACCTGCTCGAGTTTACCGGCCTCTGCGAACTTTGTCAGAAAGCTCAGGCGTCATCGGTATAGGACAAGAGATATGCTCAGACGTATTGCCACCGAACTAAGACACCACATTCCATTCACCGGTCTTGGCGCAGTTACCGGAATTATAGGTATCGTCATCATCGTGGCCGTCGGTGCCCTTCCTTCAGTAAGCCAGGCCTCGGAGACGGTTTTTTACGTTCTGCATCCACTCCACGTGGTACTCAGCGCCGGCGTCACCACCGCCATGTATCGCAAATATACACGTGGTCGGCTCCTGCCGGCAGTGCTGGTAGGTTACCTCGGTTCAATCGGTGTTGCTACCCTGAGCGACTCCGTGGTCCCCTTCATCGGAGAACTGCTCCTCGACCTTCCTCATGCCGAAGCTCACATAGGCTTCATCGAGGAGTGGCAGATAGTAAACCCGGCGGCGCTACTCGGTATCGCCATCGGTCTCTGGAGCTCTCACACGTTGTTCCCGCACGCCGGACACGTACTCATCAGCACTTGGGCATCGCTTTTTCACACTATAATGGCACTCGGTGAAACGGTGGAGTGGATTCAGTTCCTGCCTATCTTCGTATTCCTTTTCCTGGCCGTGTGGCTACCGTGCTGCCTGAGTGATATCGTCTTCCCGCTGCTGTTCACGAAGGGGAACATACCCGTCGAAGAAGGTTAAATAGCCGACAGTAACTCCGTAGATACTACGCAGGCCAATTTCTACTTTCGCTTAAGCAGACTGTGTTGCGGAGATGCCAATAATTGTCTGGGTGATACCCGGAAGACTCCCGCTAGATAAAAGGGGCCAAAAAATCAATTCTGGGGGCTCTCAGGGGTATTGACCAAGCGGACCCGGCCAACGACAGCCAGTGTCAGACCCGGTGTATCAAGTTGATTACTCATTTACGTAATTGCGCAACTGCTCTATTAAGGAGCTCTTCATCTGTCCTGACGCCCCGCACATCCAGTCCGCTTGTCCGGAAAGCTCGCACCATCGCCTCAATAAGTTTGGTCTTGCTAAGCTTCCTGCCGCCACTGAACTTGGCCGTAGATGCCAGGGATTCCAGGTATGCGTCCTCACCACGGTTTAGGAAAACGGAGAGCTTTATCCGGCTCGTCTCCGCCTCAGGGACCGCCTCTTCCCTTTCCGGTGGAGTCCGCGCCGGCTGTTCCGAGCCGGTGAGACGGTCCAGGGCACTCCCATAGGCAAGCTCCTCAGTAATGCGAACTCTCTTCATTTCATCACCTCTTCTACCAGCAGTCTATAGGCGTTGGCGCCGTCCGACTTCGGGGCGTATGTCAGGATTGACTCTCCAGCTGCCGGCGCTTCTTTGAAACGGACACTTGTAGGAATCGTAGCCTCAAAGACTTTCACGGTCTTACCAAAAGCCCTCCGGGTAACCTCACTGACCTCACGGCTGTGCAGGGTACGGGAGCTGGTCATGGTCAGCAATATCCCGGAAACCTCAAGGGTCGGGTTCAGCTTATCTTTCACCCGGACAATCGTGTTGAATAACAAACCAACCCCTTTCATCGCCAGGAAATCAGCCTGCAGGGGAATAATCACGCGGTCGGCCGCGGCCAGGGCATTGATTGTCATCAAACCAAGGCTGGGCAGGCAATCAATCAGAATAAAATCGTAATGGAAACGCACCGGCTGGAGCATTTCCCTAAGCATCATCTCCCGGGTGAATGCCCCCACCAAGTCGAGTTCAGCCTGCGACAGCTCTATATTGGCCGGCACTAAATCAATAATCGGGTTGGTGGTGTGAATAATAACATCACGTACCGTGAGGCCGCCGTCACCTCTGATGATGCTCGCCAGGGCATCGTACCCGGTACGCTCCAGACGCTCCGGGTCTTGTCCCACGCTGATAGTAAGGCTGCCCTGTGGGTCCCAGTCGACCAGAAGCACCCGCTTGCCGTGCTCACTGAGACCCTGGGCCAGCGCCGCCGCCGTGGTCGTCTTGCCGACCCCGCCTTTCTGGTTAACGATACAGATAACGGCCATGAGGCTGATTTCCCCTCGATCAGATTCTGGATTATTGTAACGTAATTGCGCAAATACGTCAATACTCACTTGCGCCATTTCCCTCAAGGCATTGACCTGAGCACTCAGTCCACGTACAATAGTCCTGACACGCAGGCCCCTGATAAGGAGTCACTTTGAATTTATCAGTCCAGCTTGCCCCGGGGAATACCAAAGGTCTGTTGCTCGACAACCCGGTGATGACTGCCTCCGGCACCTTCGGCTACGGTATCGAGTACCAGGAACTGTTTGACATCCAGAGGCTGGGAGCAATCATCTGCAAAGGAACCACCCTTGAACCAAAAGAAGGTAACCCCCAGCCTCGAATTGCAGAGACCGCCAGCGGCATCCTCAATTCCATCGGACTGCAGAACATCGGCGTCGATGCCCTGATAGCCGAAAAGGCCCCCATCTGGGCAGGCTGGCGAGTGCCGGTCCTCGTTAATATCGCTGGTGAGAAGATTGATGATTACGCCCGGTTAGCTGAACGACTGAACGGAGTGGCTGGAATCAGCGGCCTTGAAGTGAATATCAGCTGTCCCAATATCAGTGCCGGTGGTGCTGAGTTCGGTGCCAATCCTGACACCGCCGCCACTGTCACTGCCGCTGTTAAAAAAGCAACCTCTCTGCCCGTCCTCGTCAAGCTCACCCCAAATACCGGTGACATTGCCGCTGTGGCTGTAGCTGTGGCTGAAGCCGGTGCCGATGCAATCTCTCTGATAAACACACTTAAGGGCATAGCGATAGATGTGAAGACGCGCCGACCCATCCTAGGCAACGTATACGGCGGTCTGTCCGGTCCGGCTATAAAGCCGGTAGCTCTGCACATGGTATACCAAGTAGCCGGGGCCGTCAGCGTGCCCGTCATCGGCTGTGGCGGTATTAGCACCGCCGAGGATGCCCTTGAGTTCATAATGGCTGGTGCCAGCGCCATCCAGGTGGGCACCGCTAACCTCACCAGCCCACGGGCAGCCCTCGATGTCCTCGAGGGAATCGAGCAGTTCATGCGAGACGAGGGAGTAGGGGACATCACCGAGCTTGTCGGAGTAGCGAGGGCGTAACTGCGCAATTGCGCATATGAGTATATACTTTTAAAACCACAGATACCGAGTTCTATATGACTACAGAGCCCACCAATGCACTGGTAGATACCCACGCTCACCTGGATGCAGGTGAATTTGACGCCGACCGTGACGAGGTGATTGCCCGGGCACATGACACCGGCATCGGCACGATTATCACCGTCGGTACCGGCATTGAGTCAGGCCAGCATTCAATCGAACTGGCAGAACGGTACCAAGATATCCTCGTAGCAATCGGTATTCACCCCCACGCCGCCAGCACCACCACCGAGGCAGACATCAGCGCCATTGCCCGGCTGGCGGAACACCCTAAAGTAGTCGCCATCGGTGAAATCGGGCTGGACTTCTACCGGAACTACTCTCCCCGTGACAGCCAGTTCAGGGTTCTGCAATGGCAGCTCGACCTGGCAGCCCAAATAAACCTTCCGGTAGTTATCCACTGCCGCGAGGCACACGAAGAGATTATTAACGTCCTGCACGACTGGACATCCCGGCATCCCGAGCGGCAGCCTCCAGGCGTCATCCACTGCTTCACGGGTGACACCGAGACCGCCCGACAGTATTTGGAGATGGGCTTCTACCTTTCCCTCGGCGGCTATATTACCTACCCCGCCAACAGCAACGCCCATGACACTATCAGGAGCATCCCGCCAGACAGGTTGATGGTCGAGACCGACTGCCCCTACCTGGCACCGCAGCGTTACCGCGGCCGACGCAACGAGCCGTCCTACGTGCGATACACCGCCGAGGAGCTGGCCCAGATCAGAGGCGTTTCCTTCGAGGCACTCGCCCGGGAAACAACCGAGAACGCCCGTCGTCTCTTCGGCTGGTAGGGGGAAAATGTCCGTAGAAAAAACTGCCAAAATCACCGTCCGGGTCCAGCCTAATGCTAAGCGAAACGAGGTAGTCCGCTTCGAGGACGACGTCCTGTATCTACGAATCGCAGCGCCACCGGTGAAGGGTAAGGCCAACCAGGCACTAATAGCTTTCCTCAGTGATATTCTCGGAGTGAGCAAGTCCAACCTGTCAATCGACAAGGGCGCTACCAGCCGCACGAAGGTAATTACTGTCGAAGGATTGACTCAAGAGGAGACCAGGGAACGGATCGAGAATTTGCTGGCGTGAATATTATGGTTAGACAATCTAGACATAATATTGTTAACGATATACACTACCAGATAGATGATATGGGGAAAAGTCCGTTAAATACCGCCGGAGGGCCAGTATATGCAGAGTGATCTATTGTCGGCAAGATACCCTGTCCGACAGATAAATGATGTGCATATCCCGATGTCCGACGGTGTATCGCTTTCAGCCAACCTGCTGATGCCAGAGGGTGATGGCAGATTTCCGGCCATATTAGAAATATACACCCTATCGCAAAGACGACATTTCAATCGGAATGGCGGCCCCGCATTACTACTTTGCCGAGCGTGGCTTTGTCGATGCTCTGGTTGATATTCGTGGCACTGGCAAATCTCAAGGAATTATCCATGATGAATACACTCCTCAGGAGCAGAAGGATGCCTGTGAAGTTATTGCATGGTTGAACCAGCAACCCTGGTGCAATGGCAATGTCGGCATGTGGGGCACCTCTTACGGTGGTTTCAACAGCATCCAGGTAGCTATGCACAATCCGCCAGCATTAAAAGCCATTGTACCTCATGCCGCTACCGATGACCGCTATAATGATGACGTGCATTACTTTGGTGGCTGTATGATGGGCCTTGACCTGCTCATTTATCCCCTCTCGATGATCGCCATGAACACACTCCCCCCTCATCCAGAAAGCACGAATACCGACCGAACCAGTATATGGCAGCAGCGTCTCGAAGGGAACCCGCCCTGGATAATCGAATGGCTCCGACATCAGACTGAGGATGAATACTGGCCCCAGGGTTCCCTCAAGGTTGAGTACCGAAGAATCAAGTGCCCCGTCTACCAGATTGGTGGCTGGGCAGATGGATACACAAACGCAACCGCCCGCATGATGCAGAATCCAAATGTCCCCAATAAAGCGCTGATAGGCCCCTGGAGCCACGTTAGACCGGACAGGGGTTACCCCGGGCCACCCATCGATTATCTCCATGAGATAGCACGGTGGTGGGCTTATTGGCTACGAGGGGAGGATACCGGCATCATGCAGGAACCGCGAACCGCTTTGTATATCCAGGAAGGCGCTCCCCCCCATCCTTTTCTACGCTATATGCCTGGCCACTGGCATTTCATAGACGCTTGGCCGCCTGATAGCGTGTCTGAGAAGACATTTTATCTGGGGAATCATGAGCGACTCTGCACAACGCCCGAGACGGGAGGGGGAGTTGATACCTACCAATACCAGGCCACTGTCGGATTGGCGGGTGGTTTCTGGTGCCCCGGTACGCGGCCCCACGGCCTTTCCTGGGATCAGGGAATCGACGACGCCCGTTCGTGCACCTATACCTCAGAGCCGCTAACTGAGCCCGTGGAGATACTCGGCTGGCCAAAGGTACTCCTCTACGTCTCTTCAACTGCCGAAATCTCCTATTTCATCGCTAAGATCAGCGATGTAGCGCCGGATGGTTCCACACGGCTGGTCAGTCGGGGTGTGCTCAATGCAACCCATCGTCACTCCCACGGCAAGCCCCAGCCACTTACGCCAGGTGAAATCTATGAACTGGAAGTTCCGATGAAGGTGACCTCGTGGGTATTCCAGCCCGCACACCGTATCCGGGTGGCTATCTCTTCTTCAGATTTTCCGACCATCTGGCCTTCGCCCCAGCCTGCAACCAATACCATCCTCCGGGGCTCTAGCAATCCCTCCTGTGTTGTCTTGCCTCTGGTCGAGCATCCGCACACTTCCTTACCCGGAGTGACTTTTCAATCTCCTGCTCAATTGCAGTCTTACGCGAAGTATCAGGGAGAACAGCCAAGCTGGCAGGTCGGCAAAGACATCATAAGCGGTCTCACAACCGTAACACTAAAGAGCGGGTATTCAACGCAGTTGCTAGAAGACTCTTATTCCCTGACTAGTGACTCGTATGTGGAAATGGCAGCCTCAGATAAGCGCCCCGACCAGGCATATATGAAAGGTCATGCAAAATATGCAATCTTACACCAGCGTGAGAAAGTAGACGTTGCCAGTCACGCTACTATAAAGAGTACTGTTTCAGACTTCAACGTGGATATTGAGCTTCAAGTGGAGATTGATCACGAACCTTTCTTTCAGCTCATTGGAACGAGACGATTCCACGCTTCTTTGTATAGGTCCCAGACTGTTCTCGCTGGATACCCGTGGTTTTTGAATGAAGACCTTGCGGTTGAGGGAATGAGTCAGGCGGAAGTGAGGAAAAAGGTCGAGGGTCTTCAGAAATAAATAGTTGCCTCCCCAGGCCACGAGAGGCTTGCGCTGGGTCTCTTTAGCTGCTGAAAATGGCCGCAATCAACTCTTCCTTCGCTCTTGTGATTTCCTCCTGCGTGCGTGCGTGGCTGAGTTGCTCTTGCTCCTGGCGCTGAATTTCTCCGATTTCTCTGAGGATACTTTCCACCCCACTACGCGCCGGTGTTGCCTTGGCTGCCGACGGGATGTCCACCCCAGCGACTTGCAGAACGTCTTCGGCAACGAAGACCGGACTGCCGGTGAGCACAGCGAGCCCAAGCGCATCGCTCGGACGCGCGTCCACCTCCCTCACGGTCCTACCACAACGTATCTTTACAACGGCGTAGAAGGTATTTCCTTTAAGCATCTCGACCCGCACCTGCTCCACCTGAGCATTGATTGCTTGAAGGAGACTGACGAAAAAACTATACGTCATCGGTCGCTGCGTGGAGAAGTCACCTAATCCCATTGCGATGGACGAACCTTCGAAAGACCCTACCCAGATCGGCAGTGCCCGTTTACCGGCTTCATCTTGCAGCACGATGATGTGGAGCGTGTGTGAACGTCCCTGGTCGTCAGTTTGCTCCCGTTTGACCACATCGGCGATGGTAACCTTTATCATAGTCTTCCTCCTCTGTCCACGTGGTATAATCTCTGGATACTGCGATAGCAAGTTGGTCTTCAATCGCTGGCGAGCGCGGTGAAGCCGTACCTTGACGGCGCCCACTGAAACGCCTGAAAGTACCGCAATCTCTTGCAAGCTCAACTCCTCGTAATAAAACAAAAGTGTAGCATCCCGGTCTTTGGGTTCGAGCGTATTGATGACACCCAGTATAGTCTGATGTAGTTCACGCTCCTCGGTAATCCTCTCCGGAGTAACAGTTATCCCCGAAAGGGGTACGGCATCAAATTGCAGGCCGCCTGTCATCGCCTCTAAAGAGAAAAAGGTGACTCTTCGAGCCCGAAGACGACTTCGGTAAATATTCAGTACAATGCCACAGAGCCAACCCTTGAACCGCGCTGCGTCCCGCAGATGGTCAAGCGAGAGATAGGCCTGGAGCATTGCCTCTTGCGCCAATTGCTGTGCGAAATCTTCGTTTGCGACTAATCTCATCGCGAACCGCCGGGCAATCATCTGATATCGCTGCAGGAGTAGACCGAATGCATCTTTGTCGCCCTGGCGCGCCAGCTCAATAAGTTCGATATCTGTTCTCTCTTCCACAGGTGCACCTGCTATGAAGCCTTTACTATATAGTGGCCAGTAACGATAAAAAGGTTACACAATTTCGAAACGTCTCAGGAGTAACCACTATGGAGGAACGCTAAGAATCTTACCGGCTGGGTATTGGTCTATCTTCGCGCAGAATAAGGGTTTTTACCGGTTACGGATAGTGGGATACCAATAATCACGTCGGCATCCAGCAATTTCATTTCTTTGGCAGCCACTCCGATGCTATACATCATCCGATTATCAATATTAAGCTCGCTGGCTATTTTTACTGCGGAGGCCAGAGCTATACCCAGGTCCAGAGCCTGAAATATACAGACTGGGCCGGTGAAATCTTTCGTCCGCTTCGCCGCTCTGGCCAGACTCTCACAATTATCGTATCCACAAGCACCACAGTCGAGTGGACGCTCAAGCCTCTTGGGCTCACCAGTAACGCCAATAAGCAAAACACAGCTGGACACTCTAACACTATCAGCATTTGTTCTGAGCATTTCGGCTGTATGGGGTGGCATCTTCTCAGCCTTTCGCTCCATACCGGCCGCGAGTCCTTCGACGTCGTCTCCATCAAGGATGAGAGTCTTGATAGAGTCTTCGCCTTTGGTTTTGGGTGCCGTCCTGGCACTGGCAGCCATCAGCGTGGCTACTATCCTGGCGGCTTCTTTCTCCACATTATCGCCGGTATATTTAGTAATTTCTCTCTCCGCTTATTTATTTAACCATATCCCTATCGGGAGCGGCATAAAATTTATATGCCAAATAATACCACCGAACCAGGCTACGGGCAATAAGGAGCAAACAGATTTGCACACAGTCCATACTGGTGATAAGATTGAGAAGCATCAGCAACTCTTTTATCTTCACAGCTTACTGTGCCTAAAAATATAAACCCAGGTCCACCGGAATCAGGTCACGGCGCTGCACAAGATATCAAACGGAAACACCCAAGAGTGTTCTATGGTTGGTATCTTGTGGGTGCCTGCGTACTCATCATTCTCTATACGGGTGGGGTTGTTCACTTCGGATTCACCGCTGTTTTTGAACCAATCGCCGACGAGTTCGGCTGGAGCTATGCCCAGGTTTCGCTCGCCTCTTCACTCCGCGGCCTGGAAATGGGCCTCCTGGCACCTCTCATGGGACTGCTCGTTGACCGCATAGGACCCAGAAGACTGGTCTTTGCTGGTGGTATTCTAATGAGCCTGGGCTTTTTACTACTGAGTCGCGTCTCCTCTATTGGCACTTTCTATGGGGCCTTTGCTTTGCTGGCGACTGGTATGAGTTCGTGCACAGGAACCGTACTTCTGACAGCGGTGAACAACTGGTTTCGCATGAAGGCCGGATTGGCTACGGGTATTGTTGCCAGTGGTTTTGGTCTCGGTGGTATCCTTATTCCCGTGGTTACCAGCCTGGTTGACGCATTTCAGTGGCGGGCGGCTATGCTTATTGTCGGCCTCGGTATACTGGTCATACTTCTACCGCTGTCACTACTGATCCGGCACAAGCCCGAGCATTACGGCTATCACCCCGATGGTGCGGCAATTAGCGTTCCGGAGCCGGGGGAGGTCTACATAGAGCCGGCAAGCATGGAGATCAGTATATCGGCCAAACAAGCATTGAGTGGCAGGGCATTCTGGCACGTGGCAATCGGCTCCTTGTGCCATGCCTTCGTGGTAGGCTCGATAGTAACACACATGATGCCCTATCTCAGCAGCCTCAGTATCGCCAGGTCTACCTCAAGCATGGTAGCCCTTGTTCTACCGGTCACCAGTATCGGCGGTCGTCTTAGCAGTGGCTGGCTCAGCGATAGGTTGGGTAGGAGACAAATTTTTGCCGCCAGCTTTGCCCTGATGACGGCAGGGCTACTCTTCTTCAGCCAGGTCACAGCGGAAATGATGTGGCTGATTGTGCCTTTTATCATTACTTTCAGCCTGGGGTGGGGATTCAGCGTCACTTCAAGAATAACCGTACTGCGGGAATACTTCGGCAGGGGTAGTTTTGGCACGATTCTAGGCTCTACTTCTGGCGTAATGATGCTGGGGAACTTGGCTGGTGCCCCGCTGGCCGGATTGATATATGACACCTGGGGCAGCTATCAGGGCGCCTGGTTGAGTTTCAGTGCCCTTACTCTTGTTGGCATGGTGATAACACTTACCATGCCCTCTCCCAGCCACACCAGCTGACTGTCAAGGGGAACGGATTGATTAATAGAGTAAAATCTCTCCGTAAAATATACTTTGGCTGGTGGACAGTCGTATTTACCGGAGTCCTTTCTGGTATAGGGCATGGCTTCTACGGGCATGGTTTTTCAGTATTCTTCAAAGACCTCGCCGCTGAGCTTAAGCTAAGCCGGGCCGTTACCTCCATCGGTACTGGTATCGGCAGACTGGAAGGCGGTCTTGAGTCTGCACCTGCCGGTTGGCTGGCCGATAAGTTCGGGCCGAAATGGGTCATCTTTGTCGGCATCTGTCTCACTGGCTTCGCCCTGATTCTGATGAACTTCGTTAACTCAGTCTGGGCCTACTTCCTGGTCTGGGGATTCCTGATAGGCAGCGGTTTGAACCTGAGCCTGACTGTTACCGTCGATAAAACAGTAATAAACTGGTTCATACGCAGAAGGGGTCTTGCCCAGGGTATCAAGTTTGCCCTTATCGGTGTCGGTGGGGTGGCGGTAGTACCGATTGTCACCTGGCTGGTAGGTGTATCCGACTGGCGGACGACCTGCCTGATATGGGGACTGGTGCTGTTAGCCTCTGCTCCCTTCGTGCTTATCTTCGTGAAATCGAAGGGGCCGGAGTACTACGGGCTACTTCCCGATGGAGCACAGGTTGATTCAGGCCTGACATCCAACACGGATGACATGATAGCCAGAGGTGCCGAATATGCCGCCAGCTTTGAAGAGACAGAATTCACATTCAAGCAGGCATGGAAGACCCGTGCCTTCTGGTTGCTGGTCATAGCCTTTGTAATCAACACGATAGTCGTTGGAGGCATTGGTATACACACCTTCCCCTTTCTGACGGATATCGGAATAAGCGAGACTGCCGCTGGCGCCATGATGGCAATGCAGATATTCTTCACGATACCATCAAGGTTCTTCGGAGGTTTCCTGGCAGACCACATCAGCAAGAGACGTCTGCCATTTCTGATGGCAATCGCCCTAGTGCTACAGGCTGTAGGGATTGGTTCCTTCCTGGTGTACCGGACTATTCCCTCGGTGTATGTATTTCTCATTCTACGTGGCTTGAGCAGCGGAGCAAGCACGCCACTTTTAACTGTAACGCTGGCGCGTTACTTCGGGCGGAAGTCCTTCGGCTCAATATTCGGCGTGCTCAGGGCCTTTCAAGGACCGTTTTCATTTTTAGCCCCCACCTATGCCGGCTGGGTATACGATACCACTGGCAGCTATACTACCGCTTTCACCGTGTTCGCAATTCTCATTGTCGTCTCTTCGGTGTGTCTCTGCCTCGTTCAACCCCCCAAAGCCCCGGCTGACCCGGCTATTAGTTGAATATCCCAAACAGATGTCCTAATCTATCGAGGAACCGCCCTTCTCAAGTAGAATATATGACATAATATTGCCAACGGCCATTGTGATGATGCGGGCACTTGAGAAAAAGTTATTCAAACGCCTCCTCATCTCTACCGCTTTATTTCTGGCGGCTTTCAGCGTGTCCTCCCTTGTTTCCTGCACAGGACAGGTCACTGGCGCAGGTTCCGAATCAGATGAGCTCGAAGCCGCTCCACCAACTGAAAATTTACTGGTCGCCGTTGGAGACGTGATGCTATCGAGAATGGTAGGTGAGAAAATCAGGACTACAGGCGACCCTAGAGCACCTTTCCTTCAAACAGCCGAGATATTAGCAGAAGCAGATATCACTTTCTGTAATCTGGAAAGCCCCTTCTACGAAGAAGGGCCGCCAATTGAAGGGGAAATGGTATTCGGAGCCTCCCCCGAAACTATTGAGGGCCTGATATACGCCGGTTTCGACATCGTTTCTCTGGCCAATAACCATTTCGGCAACCAGGGAGTGTCTGGCATGCACTTTACCTTTTCCCATCTCAGCGAGAACGGGATTGAATACGTCGGCGCCGGGGAAAATGAAGACAAAGCAAGGGAACCGAAAATCATCGAGCGAAATGGAGTGAGACTCGCTTTTTTAGCCTACAGCGACGTCAGGGACGCCAACCGGAAGGACTACACGGCTACATCGGACGAACCGGGTATTGCTGTGCTGACCAAGGATAACCTTACGCAAGACATACAACTCGCCAAAGAGAGGGCACACGTTGTGGTTGTTTCCATTCACTGGGGAAGGGAATATGAAACGACGCCGACCGACCGCCAGATGCGGAAAGTAATGACGGCCTTTGATTTATTTACCAACAAAATGTATGATACATCCACATCCGAAGAAGTCCGTCTTAGCGAAAGGGGGGACGAGAGATGGAAGAAAAGACGTCAGATTTCGAAGAGCAAGAAGACATCGAGGAACAAAACACCAGCATCGTTAAATTCGAGGATATGAGCCTGGAAGAAACACAGGTAGCCGAGCAGCTTTATAACAGTGCGGGACTGGACCCGGTGGTGGATGCCGGACTGAAAGACTATGACAAACGTATCCAGGTAGAAAACAAGCTGATTAACAAGGTACTTGGTCCCCGCGGGAGCGACATCAGGGGCTACGGTGAAGCAGTTGCCAAGAGGGTGGCCCTGGCTATATACGATCAGCTAAACCGGCAGTACGGTGGCAAGGTGGGTGACCTGAGGTCGTACATAATGTCACTGGAGGAAGACCGCGACCGGGCAAATATCAGGTACGATGAACTCATGGGGAGGGTAATCGGGATACTGGGCGACGAGTATAAGTCCCTGAGGACCGATTCCAACGCCTTCATGGAGAAGCTGACCACACTAATTGGAGAGGACAAGGAGGCAGCCAAGATTGACCAGAAGGCGCTGGCTGAGAGCCTGGCCGATATCGATGGGCTGAGAGCGCAGATACAGGCTGCTGACGAAGAAAAGAAGCAACTGAAGGAAGGCTATGAGGCGCAGCTCGCAGAGCAGAAAAAAGAGCACAACAGTGAGCTGGAGAAGTTACAGGCACAGATTACCA
Organism: Dehalococcoidia bacterium; assembly: GCA_011170375.1. Classification (GTDB taxonomy): domain Bacteria; phylum Chloroflexota; class Dehalococcoidia; order Dehalococcoidales; family Fen-1064; genus W589. The sequence goes on along the minus strand of DUEV01000005.1, from coordinate 147,695 downwards.
GGCTGGAAACGAAAATTGAAAGACTGGAAGCGGAGAAGTCTGCTTTGAACCAGAAGCATAGCGAGGAGCTGAAGGAGCTGAAAGCGCAGATATCCAGCCTGGATACCAAGACCGGAAAACTCGACGCGGAGAAGACCGCCCTCACTGCTGACCTCAAGGCGCTAAGGGAGGACCACAAGCAGCTGGTCATGGCAATATCGAAACTGGTCAGCAGTGTACCCGGGGAAGAGATGGGCAAGAAGATGGGCGAGGAGCTTTACAGCTTCATTCTCAAGGACTCCAAGGTGCCGGATATGGTGATAGAGGGCGTGGGCAAGTTTATCGACTTCAAAAAATACCTGGGGGAGGCGGTGGAGAGGGGGGCCAGAGAAGTGACCAAACGCATGGAGGAGACACTGAAGACAATTCCAGGGGACAAGAAGTAAGCCGGACATCACTTGACATCACTTTAGTTTACACGTAGACTGTGGGCACCGAGCCTGTGCTTACGAGTGAGTTGTGAAGTGCCCAAAGTGCCATACAGAGAATCCAGAGGAAGCCTGTAGCCACTACCAAGAAGCCATCAGGGCCTGCACGGAGATGAGGTTCCGTCCGGAGCTGGCACTCACCCGCCTCCAGCTCGCCGAGCTGTTACTGGAGCACTACCAGGATGAAAAGTCAGAGGCCCTAGAGCACCTGGACTTCGCCATCAACGAGTTCCGCGAGATGAAGATGCAGCCCTCACTGGAGAGGGCGCTCAGGCACAAGGAGATACTGGGGGCGTGACTCTTCCAGTCCAAGATAAGGAGGCATAATGCCGACGGCAAACATTAATGGCTTCACAATGTATTACGAAACAAGAGGTGAAGGTTTTCCGCTTGTTTACGTTCACGGTGGCTTCGGTGGTATGGGCACAGGTCTTCAACCCGAGACCCCGACATGGGCGGAAGATTTTGCTAAGTATTTCCAGATAGTTACTTATGACCGTCGTGCTGCCGGGCGTTCAAGTTACCCAGAAGAGGGCTTTACCATGCAGAATCTTGCCAGGGATATACGAGAGCTGCTAAGACATCTGGGATATGAACGTGCTCACATCTGGGGTACATCAGCGGGTGGTCAGATAACACTTGCCTTTGGGCTGTACTACCCCGAAGCAGCAGCCTCCCTGGTTATTACTGATTCAGCACCATGGCTATCGCTGGATGAAGAACTCAAAAATAAGCTCAGGGAACGCATCAAAGTGCTTAATGAAAAGGGGGCCGAGGCAGCTTATGAAGCCAGAGCTACCGGAGGGACTGTGGGACTGAACCTATTTGTCGGGAGACCAGCAGGTACGGAGGAAGAAGAGAGGCAACGTGAAGCGGTTATGGAACGAACCAGAGCACAACTCCGTACCATACCACGCGAAGAGAGAATCGCTAAATATGCTGGCGAACTCCGTAACTATTCAGCATACGTGGACTGGGATGCTACCCCTCGACTGCAAGACATAAAACCTCCTACACTGGTCCTCTATGGTACCGAAGACAGTGTCTTCCCGCCTCAAGGCTCCCTTGATATGACCAGACTAATCCCAAATGTAGAATACAAAGCTTTTCAAGGGGCTGAGCATGGAGTCACTAGATTTCCAGAGGCCCTAGAACTAGCACTGTCATTCCTTCAGCAACATACTTGATATATATTGAGACCTGACAGATTATAGGCTTAAGCACCATACCTCTCCTACATGTAGCCACGGTGTCAGGTGCAACAATATATCATTAACGTTATAGCCCTTACTTGAGAGGGCATTGAGGCACAAGGAGATATAGAATGGCAAGTCGTTTAGAAGAAAGGATTATAGAAAAAGCCAAAGAACTAGGGGCAGACCTAGTCGGTATTGCTAGCATTGAACCTTTAAAAGATTCCCCATCTCATTATTTACTGTCAACTGTCGGTAGGAAAATTGATGGAATAGGCGGAGATTCTGGAAGTGATGACCCACAACAGGTTCAATGGCCTACAGGTGCAAGAACCGCATTAATTATCGCCGTTGCCCATCCGAAAGCCAAGCCTGAGCTTGATTGGTCCCATTCCAGGAAAACATCGACTTTTCGTGGGAATTCACCCGGCAACAAGATGCTGATTACGATTAACAAAGAATTATCAGCATGGATAGAAAGAACTGAAGGTATTAACACGCATCCGCTGTCTTACTCTACTGAGGAAGGTGGGATATATTTCAAAGATGCAGCGGTACTGGCAGGCCTGGGCTGCATTGGAAAAAACAATCTACTTATTACCCCAGAATATGGGCCGCGTGTACGCCTTCGAGGGATGTTGCTCGAAGCAGAACTTGAAACCACAGGGACGATAGATTACGACCCATTTAAAGACTGCATGGAGTATTGTCGGAGGGCGTGCCCGCAGGAGGCTTTCAACGGTGCGGTGTCTTTGCCAAAGGAAATTGAAGTATTAAATCCTCCTGCTCGAGATGCATTCTACAGAAGGTCAAGATGCATGGTACAGATGTACGCCGACTGGAAACTTGGACAGCCAGCTAATAACAAGACTACAGGCGGTATGGATAAAGATAAAGTACAGAACACAGAGACCATCTTGGTGAAATATTGTCGCCAATGCGAATTGGCTTGTCCTGAAGGGAATCCGGGGGTGTAGAGATTCCTATAACCCGCGTAATCGCCTGAGCTCTCGTTCTACCTCATCGTTTACCACATACCCTGAGATATGCATCAGCGTATCGCCCGTAGGTTCCATCTGCATGGACGCCAGGCAGGGGAAGTGATGGGCATGCAGCCCCGCCTGCGGTACTGCTTCCTCTAGGGGAACACCGACCAGCTTCTCGGCAACATAGTGGGTGGAGCCGCAGGGAGCACTCCGCTCCACTTCGACCCGCATTATTCTGTCACCCGCCTCATCGACCTCTATCTTGAGCCTGGGCCAGCCAAAGTATTTAGCGAAGGCAGCAATGCACTCGCTGTCATACGTTTCAAGGTCGTCACCATAGCCGGTGGTATTCTCAGTCAAAGTGCAGAACGTTTTAGGGAAAACGGAGGTAATCCCCAGCCCGGCAAGCTCCCGCTGCAGCTGGTTTTTCAAGCCGAGGGGCAGCCATGCCGAGTTATCGACGGGCATAATAACCGCCTGAACCCCGGAAAGCCTGGCAATGGCAGGCACGAGCTGGGCCGTCTCTGGAGACTCGCTCAGGGCCAGAAGGAGGTCGGCCTGCGGTATCTCTGAGGGCAGAAAATCCTCGGGGTCATCTATGATAGCAGGCAAAACGCGCGGTGGAACGATAATATCGAGTACCCAGTCCTCGGGTGCCGCTTTCTTAATGTGCTCGACTATCCTTTCGCCGTAATGACCTTGGTGCAGCGCCAGAATACGTATCATACCCTCCGTGTTTTAAAAATTTTGGGAATTCCGTTCCATAACCAGTCTACCACGCCAGTCACGAGTATCGCATCCGAGACTTAAGCAGAGCTAGGGGGGGTGAATATGTCACCCCCCCAGCTGCAGATTCGACAAATCCTGACTTTAAACTATTGGGGCTTGAGTAGTGATTCAGGCATCTTCCAGGGGGATTGTCCAACCGGGAGCCTATCCTTAAAATCAGGATGGTCTGTTGGAATCCCCATGCCGTACCTGGCAGCAGCCTTGAACCGCTCCCAGTCAGCCTGCTGATACAGTACCATCTTCTGGGTTGCCAGAGAGCCTTCGGCATGAATAGAAAGGACTCCGTTAAAAGTAGAACCTTCTCGGATTACCTCATTAATGGCCCGTATTCTCTCCTCGGCTGAATAGTTGGCATCGCCCTGCAGATACTTCTCAAGGTAGGGGCGAACCTCGGGATTCTCCCAGTCTTTCATGGAAGGCATGGTGGCGGCAATCCCTCCGGTTATATCCTGCAGGTACTTCATGGCTTCATGCCACTGGGAGGCAAACCAGAATTTGGCACAATTGGTATAGACCGGGTTCGGTCGTGCCTGGCCAGTCTCGGGGTCAACCGAGCCAGTTAGAGCCGCAGCCCTACCCAGGGCCTCGGTAACAGTGGCATACATAGCGAACCAGGCCAGCATGTCCTGGATACGAGTGGCATGCGTCAGGCCGTTATATTCTGCCATCAGCATGGCCAATCCGGCCAGCGCATCGAGCTGGGTAGATTTATAGGTGGCGGCAGTGAGACGGTGGTAGCGCGCAAACGAGGTGGCCACCTCTCTGGTAAACTGCCATTCGCCAGCCAGGAACACCCTCTCCCAGGGCACAAAAACCTCGTCGAAGATTATCATGGGGTGTCCCCCACCGATTGCCCCTGCAGTTGCCAGGAAGGTCACTCCCTTAGCATTACAAGGTACAGCGCAGGCAACAGCGTAATCGGCGCCCGTCTCATTGTGGTTACGAGAGGGGAGTAGCATCAATTCGTTAGCAAGAACGGACTGACTGATGTGTAGCTTACAACCGGTTATAATTATTCCTTCGTTGTTCCGGTCAACTATCCTGACGTAGAAGTCTTTGTGAGCCTGCCTCGGGTCTTCAGCGTGTAATCTCCGGTTACCCTTGGGATCACTTACGGCGGCACAAATGCTGGGGTCGTTCTTCTTACACCACGCCCGGTATTGGGCCATGTTGTCAGCGTAATGGGTCCCCATGGCTGCGTCCACCTTAGAAGCACCATAGGCTACGCCATTCAGGCCATCAATACCGGTCAACCGGGAACCCCCGGCTCCCAATTGGCCTAACGTATGAAGGATATCTCTGCGCCTCTGCAAATCCTCGGGAGTTTCGGGTACCTTAAAAGAGAAAGGAATCCGCTCGCCATCCTCCACCATAGTAAACAGGTCCACGTAATCAGAATGCGTGGCTACCCAAAACTCTGAAGCAGCCCGTTCCACGGAGCGTGGATATCGTGATGGTACGTCCTCAATTTTCTCACCATCCTGGTAGATTACTCTACCGTCTCTCAGGCTCTCGACATATTGCTCTGGTGTCCTAATCATGCTTCCTCCTATTTGTTTTATTAACATTCCTATAGTTTGTCATGATTTGTCGTCGTATCACCCCCCTGATTTATTCTGCTCCTATCAACAAGTATCTGTTTCAATATTGAATTTGTCTGCTGTGCGGCATATTCCTCAGCTGTAAACAGGTCCTTAAGAAGCCACCATTTCGTAGCGAATTGGATCCGCGACATGTATATGTTAAAAGCCACCAGGCTAACATTATCTATTTCGAATTCTCCTGTTTTTATTCCGTCGTTAAGCAAATCTTCAAAAAAGTGAATAAGGCTCTGCACTGATTCCGAATATGCCTGCTGTGAATCAAATCCCATGTGTACCCTTTCACGGTCAAGGAAAACAGTCTGCTCCAATGCGGTCTTCTCTACCGTAAGCCAGTATTTGGTACAGACACGAAGCGCTTTGGTTGGGCTGACGTCACCGAGACTCTTCCTGAGGGCTTTAACTGATTCATGGGCATATATGGCATTTCGGGTGACCATACGGACAATCTCGTCTTTCGATTTCACATAGTGATATAACCCCCCTGTGGTCATACCGACTGCCACAGCCATCTCACGCATTGATGTATTCGCCACGCCTTTCTCCAGAAAAAGGTGAATCGCCGCATCAAAAATCTGTTTTTTTCGCTCAGCAGCCGTTTTTTCTCTCTTGTTCTTCTCAAGGGTAGGGCTGGTTGTGCTCAATTGTTTCACCTCATTTTAAATACACCAAGAACAAGCATACCTAACGTTCGGTATGTATATTGCCACGAGATAATAGCGCAAAATCAGCGTCCTGTCAACTATTGGGAGACCACTACTAGAAATGCTTGAAATAGTGCTTTTTATCGCTGGTCATCACGGGACGCGGGTCTGTTCAGCTTGCCTCTTGATTTTCTCCCCATCAACCTCAGTCACCCAGCGGTCTCTCAGGAGGGAACCGGTGTGCTTGATGATCTGATTAACATAATATTCGCGGCTTGGGTATAGCTTCTTAAGTAGTGCGTCATCAAAGGGGATAACTCTGCCGTTCCAGGTATAGGTTGCCACAGGCACATCGACATATGGAGTGCGGACACCTCCCTTAATGTTACCAAACTCATCGAGTTCAAAGGCTACGTCCGGATACTTGCCAGTGGTGGCGAGTCTCTCGGCCCGTGGTGGTGGTACCCCTTCCCGCACCCACCGGTCGAGGTTGGCAAAAGCACCATTCATGATATACTGCAGCGGGAATTCATGCTCCGGCACCGCAAAAGGCCCCGTCCAGATTCCTTTGGCGGCGGCCACGTCCTCCTCACACGGATTAGAGAGAAGGGAATACTGGATACCAATATAGGAACCGGCGACCTCGTACAGTCGAAACTGCTTTCCCGGTTCGTCGCTGTCCGGCTGCCGATACACCCACGACCAGTCTGGATGAAAGCCTCTACCCAAAATGTCACCCTGGGTCATCACGCGGATTACCGGGACATCAATATATAACTGGCATCGAGGGTCATCGGGCGGCATTCTGGGCTCGCTCTGGTTTATAGCACCGGGAACGCCGGTGCATTTGATGAGATAACCGTCATAGATAGGCCTGCCATTATCGAGCACAGCCAGTGGATGAATGGCGCTGACATACGCCGAGAGGTCGCCACCGGTGGCACCCGCCGCATAGACATACTCGACTCTGTATCCGGCCATCGGGCTGGCAGAATCATTGCTCCTCATGATTGCGCCCACGTGACTGATGATGTCCCAGATTAGCCCATTTTCAGTCAATGGAGAGGAGGGACCGGGATACGCACCCGAATCTGGAGGCCTCTCATCGGGCGGCAGGGGGTTGGCAAACGATAGAGAGGCATACCTCTCCGGATTAAAATTCTTCAACCCTACCACATTGGCTGGCCTGATGGTAATGCCAACCCAGGCATCGCCATGAGCCAATAAGTATTCGTATGATTCCGCCCAGCCACCCCAGGGGTTATCATAATTCCTGGCCCAATTGAATATCTCTACAATCACATTGCCACTGAAATTTCGCGGCTCTGCCGGACGGCGTAACAAGAAACGGGTGGTGTACGGAACGTCAGGCGTTCTGACCGTAGCGGGAATGGTACCGCTGTCATACCATTGGTAGACATTGGCGAGGCCACTGATAAACAACTCCTCTTCGACATACCCATACGAAGCCATTTCAATCGGGACGTACTGCCGGCTGGCTACATTAAACGGGTACGAGTCCTCTGTGACCGATATCGGGCCGGTTATAGCGGGCCGTGCACCTTTATAGTTGATATTTATCGCTCTACTGTTCATTTCCCAGCGGCTACTCCTGTACTAACCTCTTGCCTGCCTCGAATGCCTGCTCGAGGGCATCGGGGTGTTCTTTGATCGCCCCTTTTTCGTCAATACCCTTGAAGAGCAACTCCCCGGCATACTCGATGTTCAGAATGTGGAACCAGGTCTTCACCACCGCCAGTGAAGGCTCGAACATTTCTTTTAGCCTCGTCCCACCGACTGAGATAAAGAACCCCTTTCTTACCCGCTCGTCGCCCAAGGGTGGGATCTTAAGCACGTATTTGCGCGCCCAGAGGCACTGGCAGCGGTCAATCATTGCCTTAAGGTGGGCAGTCGGCCCGACGAACTGCACCGGAGACGCCACTACGATATAGTCAGACTGCTCAAGCTCCCGGTAGATATCCTGCATGTCATCCTTCAACACACAATTGCCTGTCTTGAGGCAGCCATCACAGTGACGGCAGGTCTCGAATTTAAGACCCCTCAGCTCGACGGTCTTCGTCTCCGCCTCCTGGCTGGCGGCACCCTTCATCAACTCCTCCAGCAGCAGATCGGTGTTGCCACCACGTCTCGGGCTGCCGGCGATACCGAGTAACCTCACCAGCCTTGCTCCTCGATTAGCTCCAGGATTTCCGCCTCTCTGGTCCTCATCTGTTGCTCCCGTTCCGGCGCATCATGGTCATAGCCAAGGAGATGAAGAACGCCGTGGATAATGAGTAGGGCTACTTCCTTTCTAACCGGGTGCATGTGCTCCTCGGCCTGAATAAAGGCCTGGGGAAAAGAGATAATCACCTCGCCGAGGTGGACAGAACCGTCAGGGGGTGTAACGAACTCGGGCATACCCGAATCTTCTTCGGGGGTCATGGGAAAGGCGAGGACATCGGTCGGCTCATCAATGCCGAGGTGGACCAGGTTAAGCTCCTGAATCCTCTCCTGGCCGGTGATTACCAGTCCGAGTTCGGTCTCAGGAGCAGCGCTTTCGGCGGCAAGCACCTGCTCAGCAACACCCTGCAGCCAGCCAGCTTCGAGCTCACCCTCGAATTCCTCGTCAACGAGAACATTTACTTCCATCCCCGCAATGATAGCACAAGACAGTTGACATTGTCGTCAAGGCGATGGTAGCGTAGGGCCAATGGCATCTTTCAGTGCAAAGTAGTAAAATATGTTAAGTAACCAGTTGCTGGAGGGATCGCATAGTTGGTCTAGTGCGGGCGCCTGCTAAGCGCTTAGCCTGGGAAACCGGGCTCGTGGGTTCGAATCCCACTCCCTCCGCCATAGCACAACCATAAAAGCCATGCCCCTCATATAAGGGGCATATTAGCTTGCAGGACAGGAGAAAGTGCCCCGATACCATATCTGGACAATCGGCTGTCAGATGAATAAGGCCGAATCGGAGCGGCTCAGCAGCCTCTTTGAGCAGCAGGGCTATGAGGTAACGGCAACCGCCGATGAGGCGGATATCATCGTGCTCAATAGCTGCGTCGTACGCCAGAGCGCCGAGAACCGCGTCATAAACAAGCTCCACGCCCTGAAGTCACTTAAGAGGCAGCGTCCCGAGCTCACCCTGGCCGTGACTGGCTGCTGGGTTGACTCTAACATAGACCATCTCAAGAAGGGCTTCCCTCACGTCGACTACTTCTTCGGACCGGGAGAGCGCCCTGACTGGCTGGAGGAGGGCGAATGGAGTCGCCTGACCCCCACCAACACAGAACCCACCGCCTATGTCCCCATAATCCAGGGCTGCGACAATTTCTGCAGCTACTGCATCGTCCCTTATCGCCGGGGTAGAGAAAAGAGCCGGTCGATAGATGACATAACGTGCGAGGTGCAGGAGCGGGTCCAGCATGGCACCTTAGAAGTCACCCTGTTAGGACAGAATGTCGACTCATACGGGCATGACCTGCCCGATAAGCCTGACCTGGCTGACCTGCTGGCTGAACTGAATGCTGTTGACGGGCTGGCAAGGATCCGTTTCCTGACCAATCACCCCAAGGACATGAGTCAACGACTCATCAAAGCAATGGCTAACCTCGATAAGGTCTGCGAGCAGCTAAGCCTGCCGGTGCAGTCCGGCAACAACCAAATCCTGAAAGCGATGAAGCGGGGTTACACCGTTGAAGACTACCGCGGGCTTGTTGAGGAGATACGGCGGCAGATACCAGGGGTTGCCCTGAGCACCGATGTCATCGTCGGCTTCCCCTCGGAAACAGAGCCACAGTTCCAGGAGACCTATAACCTGCTTGCCGGGCTACAGTTTGATACGGTACATGTTGCCGCCTACTCTCCTAGGGCGGGCACGGCGGCTGCCCGGGAGCTTGAGGATAATATCCGTGCTGCCGAGAAGAAGCAACGACTCGACAGGATAGAGCAACTCCAGGAGGGTATCGCCACCGAAATCAACGCCAGACTCCTTGGTCAAACCGTGGAGGTCCTCGTCGAGGGCAGGAAGGGTGGAAAGTGGCAGGGGAGGACCAGGAGTGATAAACTGGTATTCTTCAATAGCGAAGATGACTGCCGGGGACAACTGCTATCAATCAGTATAGAGCGAACCAGTCCCTGGTCGTTACAGGGTAGATTGAACAGAGAGTGAACCACAGCAAGGAGGCAAAATCTGGTGAGGAAAAAACAGTGGTTTCTGATGGTGCTGGTGGGACTAATCGCCGTTACGACTCTTCTCGCCGGGTGTTATCCGGTGGATACCGGAACGGATGGAGAAGAGTCTGACAGCGGCAGTTTCATCAACAGCATCTGGCCGATGCTTATCTTTATTGTACTGCTTTTCGCCATGATGTACTTCGTCATGATTAGGCCGCAACGCAAGAGACAAAGGGAGCACCAGGACTTCATCGAGCAGCTGCACAGGGGTGATAAAGTAGTCACCGCTGGAGGTATTTATGGCGAAGTCGAGTCTGTCAGTGAAGATAGCGTCGTCCTGAAGGTCGAGTCAGGCACAACGATTAGAATCAGCAAGGGCAGCGTTATCGCAAAACAGTACGAGGAAGAGCCGAGAATCGGCTAAAGAAGACACCGTCAGGGGGTCTGATATATTGAGCTATTACGACTATATCCTAGTCGGCAGCGGGATTGCCGGGCTTTATACCTCACTGCTTGCCCGGGAGCAAGGGAGCGTCCTCATCATCACCAAAGGCAACATTGATGACTGCAACACGAAACATGCCCAGGGAGGCATTGCCGCCCCCATCGGCCAGAACGACTCCCCGGAACTCCACTTTCAGGACACCATTGCCGCTGGTGATGGACTGTGTGACGAAGAAGCGGTGCGCATCCTCGCCACTGAGGCCCCAAACCGCATTTCTGACCTCGTAGACCTGGGTGTCCCCTTTGACACCGTTGACGGGCAGATTGCCCTCACCACGGAAGCAGCCCACAGCAGAGCACGCATCCTCCACGCCGGGGGCGATGCCACCGGCGAGCATATTGAGGTTACACTGAGCAATCGGGTACGCTCCTCAGGAATCCGCGTGCTGGAGAACTGCCTCGCCACTGATGTTCTGGTAGACAAAGGCAGGGCCAGTGGCGTAAGGACCCTCGACTGCCATACCGGTTCAGTCGAGGAGTTTGAAAGCAGGGCATTAATCATGGCCACCGGCGGGGCTGGGCAACTGTTCTGTTTCAACACCAACTCTGATATTGCCACCGGTGATGGCATTGCCCTCGCCTTTAAAGCTGGCGCCGAGATTACGGATATGGAGTTCTTCCAGTTCCACCCCACCGCCCTGCGTCTGCCGGGTGTAGCCCCGTTCCTCATCTCAGAAGCTGTCAGGGGTGAGGGAGGCATACTGCGCAACGTGAATGGACGCCGTTTCATGCAGGACTATACCCCAGACAGGGAACTGGCACCAAGGGACGTAGTCGCCCGAAGCATACTGCAGGAAATGGAAAATACAGACTCCGACCATGTTTTTATCGACGTCACCCATCTACCAAGACAACTGACCCTGGCCCGGTTTCCCCACATCTACCGCTTCTGTCTTGACCACGGTCTGGATATTACCCAAACACCAGCGCCGGTGGCACCGGCTGCCCACTACATGATGGGAGGCATCAAGGTCAATACCTGGGGTGAGACCAACGTGGCAGGACTCTTCGCTACCGGTGAGGTGGCCTGTACCGGCGTCCACGGGGCCAACCGGCTAGCCTCGAACTCGATGCTGGAGGTGCTTGTTTTCAGCAAGCGTATTATCGAGAGAACTAGACCAGGAAAGACAGGAAAAGCACTAGACAAAGGACAGCGTCAGGAAGCCCATCACCGACTAAGCCAGTGGTCAGCCGGTAAAACAATTTCACCACCCAGGGTAACCGACGTGCAGACACTCCTCTGGGACAAGGTGGGCATTGTGCGTAATAGAGAATCGCTCACGGCAGCAGCAGAAACCCTGGCTACCTGGCAGGAGGTCCTGCCAGCACCCACCGATCGCCCCTCTTACGAATTGAAAAACCTGATAATGGCCGGCCGATTGATGACCGAGGCCGCCCTTCTCCGCGAAGAGAGCCGTGGTGCTCACTTTCGCATTGACTTCCCGCAGAGCTCACCGGACTGGTTGCATCATTTAGTATTTACCAATGGGCAGTAATAATGACAGAAGAGCAGATTGACCGCATTATAGACCTTGCCCTGACTGAAGACACCAGCCGGGGAGATGTCACCAGTGAGGCACTGATTCCGGCAACACTCTTGGGGACGGCCATCATACAGGCCAAGGCCAAGGGTATCCTGGCAGGTACAGAGGTAGCCAGCAGGGTATTTCTCAGGGTTGACCCGTCACTCAGAGTTACGGTACTCATCCCTGACGGAAGCACAATCAAGCCGGGAGACAGAATCGCCACCGTCTCCGGCAGGGTCATCAGTATCCTCAAGGCGGAGCGGGTGATGCTCAACTTCCTGCAACGGCTGAGCGGTATTGCCACACTGACGGCCCGCTATGTTTCCCGGGTTAAAGGACTGCCCGTGATGATAGTTGACACCCGCAAGACTACCCCCGGACTCAGGATAATGGAAAAGCATGCGGTACGTATGGGAGGTGGCGAAAACCATCCGGTCCGCCTCCACCTCGGTGACGGAATCCTGATAAAGGACAATCACCTGGCAGCGTCGCGTGCCCTTGGTAAAAACCTGAAGGATATAATAGCCAAGGCTAGGCAGAATGCCCCCGAGGGCATGAAGGTGGAAGTAGAGGTTATCAGTGTCGAAGAGGCCAAAGAGGCGGCCGAGGCAGGTGCAGACATCATCATGCTGGACAACATGAGCCCGGAGGAGATGCGCCGCGCTGTCAGCCAGATACCGGGCGAGGTCAAGACAGAGGCCTCGGGGGGAGTAAACCTGGAAAATGTACGTGCCGTGGCCAAGACAGGCGTTAATATAATTTCGATAGGGGCACTAACCCACTCGGCGGAGGCACTTGATATCAGCCTCGAGCTTGAGCCAGAGACACTACAGATACCTTAGAAAAGGCGATGCTACTGCGGCTTCCGGGCGTGTGCCAGATAGCTATCGCCGCCATCCTCAATGACAATGTCAGCAAATCCAGCCGCCGATAGCATAGATTTCATTTCGTCGGTATCTGGAATCGTATCATGCTTTACAATCTCAATCTGCCCGTGAATCTCGTTTATGTGCGCCCGGCTTGACGTATGGCAGATTAGCAACCGGCCGCTGCGTCTGACGACCCGGTACGCTTCGCGCAGTGCCTGCGACTTGTCCTGGAAGTGGGGAAAGCTGGAATAGCAGACCACGGCATCAAAGATTTCACCACCCAGAGGAAGGTTCATGATATCGGCATAGAGATAGCTGATATTACCCTTAAAACCCTTGTTCTTTGCCCGGAGCAGCATCTGGTCAGCGACATCAACGGCAACTACCCTGCCATCGCCACCGATAACATCAAGCATATAGGGTAAGAAGACCCCGGTGCCGGTGCCGACATCGAGCAACGTCGCACCCGGTTCAAGCTCCAGGCGTCTTGCCATCTCCGCCAGCTTGGTGACGTCTTTTTCAGCTACGGTCTCGTCCCAGATATCAGCCCTCCCGTTGAAGAAGGCACGGAGCATGACACTACTCATCCGCAAGGGACTCCTCCTTCCAGTGCCTGACCTTCCGTTTAGGCGAGAACACCGTGGCAATTATAAAGATTACGGACGAGGTAATCACAATGGTGGCACCGCTGGGAACATCTAGCAGGTAGGAAACCAGCAGGCCAACCCACCCGGAAAGGACCCCGAAAATTGCCGAGAGGATAAACATCCACTTCATGCTGTAGGTAAGCTGGTAGGCGGCTGCTGCCGGATTCAGAATCAGGCTGAATATGAGAAGTCCGCCGATGGAACGTAACGAGGCCGTCACCGTGGCTCCGGTAAGAAAGAGGACTCCATAAAGAATGATTGTCGCCGGCAGGCCGACCGACAGGGCGATATTACGATTGAAAACGGTTGCCTGAATCTCCTTGAAGAAGATTACCACCAGCCCGACGACTACCACAGCCACCACCGCCAGCAGGATGATGTCACCTCTGGTATTGGTGAGGATACTCCCCCAGAGCAGTTCGAGAGCGCTGGATTTGGTACCGGGCATCAGCCCAAGAAAGAGAAAGGCAACCCCCAGCATCAGCGAGAAGATAATCCCCAGCGAGGTATCCGGACTGAGTTCACCACGGTCGGCCAGGGGACCGACAATGGCTGCAGCGACGAGGCTAAAGGCGAAGGCTCCTATCAGAGGGTCGAAGCCCACCCACAGGCCGAGCAGTGCCCCGGCAAAGGCAGCGTGTGACATGGTCACGCCGATAAAAGGCATATGCATTAACACCACAAAAACACCCACGGTAGCGCAGGCAATACCACCGAGAAAGGCGGAAAGGATGGCGTTCTGCATAAACTGGTAACCGAAGATAGAAAAGTCCAAGTCTACTACTCCTTGACGTGCATATGGGGTCGCCGTGCCTCAACCACCGATTCGGGTAAATCATAGAGCTGGCTTAGACTACTGGTGGAGATAAGTTGGTCCGGTGGGCCGTCATCCACAATCAGCCCGTCCTTCATCAGCACGACACGGTCGCAGGTGTGCGGCAGGGCATCGAGATCGTGGGTGACAAACAGGGTAGTCAGCTTCCGTGAATTATGGATTTCCTTTACCAGTTCCAGTATCTCGGACTGCGCCTTCCAGTCCAGCGAGGCTGTCGGTTCATCGAGCAGAAATAGCTCCGGTTCCTGGACCAAGCAGCGGGCAATAGCCACCCGCTGCTGCTCGCCACCAGACAGGTGCCCGATAGGGCGCCGGGCGAGATGGGTCATACCCACCAGCTCCAGCATCTCGTCCACGATTTGCCAGTCGCTCTTACCTGGCCTCCTAAACAGGCCGAGGACACCGAAGCGACCTATCATCACCACTTCACGGACATCCATCGGCATACGCGGGTCTATATTATCGACCTGGGCCACGTAGCCAACCCTCTTTCTGAGAGAACGGCCGTTCCCTGATCGCAGGGAGTCTCCGAGGACTGTTACCCGGCCGCTGAGCAGTTTCCCCATCCCATTTACCACGGTGAGCAGGGTAGTTTTACCAGCGCCATTTGGCCCTATGATGCCAACAAACTCCCCGGCAATCACGTCGAGCGACACTCCCCGCAGGGCAACATCCTCGCGGTAGGAGACCACGGCATCCTTAATAGAAATCACGGTGTCGGCCATATTTTTCCTTTACGGCGCTATCACTTCCAATATTATGTCAATATTCTTATCAATTGCCTTTTCCCAGGTCTCGGTGTCATCAAAGCCGCCGGGAAAATTAGAGAGTATTATCCGGTCACAGCCGATGTCTAAGGCAAGCGGCTGCCCGGCATCCGCCCCACTCTGCAGGTTATCAATAATCAGGGTAACATCTGCCTCTCTACCCTGGTCGACTAGGTCCTGAATTACCTGAGGTGTGAGAGTGTCAGGTCGACCAAAGGTAGCCACGATATTGAAGCCAACCCAGCTGACAAAGCCAGCCTGCTGCTCAGCACACATCACATTGATACTGGCAAGGTCTTCCCCGGCCAGTCTGTCCTGTACCTCCTCGCCCTTGGCCTCGATTGTGTCCTTCATATCCTCGGCCGCCTGCTGATAAGCCGCAGCATTGTCAATATCAGCATGGATTATCCATGGGGTAATTTCATCTATTGCCTCAACCTGTACCGGTGGCGTCATCCAGTTACCCGCTATATTGACCACAACTACAGTGAGGTCAGGGTTGTCAGCTGATTCAATCAGCTCCTGAGTAAACATCTCACCCTGCCAACCATGCATGAAAAAGATTTTGGCATTGGCCAGTTTCTCAATGTCACTGACTTTTACTTCGAAATGGCCCGGACACTGCGATGGTGGAATAATATTGGTCACATCAACCAAGTCACCACCGACCCGCTCCACTATCTGAGATAGCAGGGACGTACTGGTAACGACTATCAGCTTATCGGTGTCTGTTGACGTACAGCCACCGACAAGCGAAGAAACAACCATAGCAATAATCATGATACTGGCGACCAGAATGCTTAGCTTTTTCATAATTGTTACCCCCTATATAATACATGCAATAAGTTGCAATTGCAAATAGATGCAATAAACTACCAAAAATATATATTCAGTCAGTCATGAAGATTGTCCTCCAGTCAAGTGCTATTTACCCCGGAGTCTGCCAGTAAGATATTGTGGGCCAGCAGGTCAATCTCTTTAATTCGGGCGTTAATCTCTTTCTGCTCCCCAAAGAGGGTCTTTAACCGGAGCTTCCCATCATCGACAGTAACAGAGGCAACCTCTTCAAGAAAGACCTCTTTCCTGCCACCCCGCTCAAAATACACCTTCGACAGGCACATTTCAGGCCTCCACTTTCTCCAGTTTCTCCCGGGCCCGCGACAAAAGCTGGCTGGCTTTATCCATCTCTTCAGCAGCCTGACGCAGGTCTTCACCAGCATCACCCAGTCCGGTCACCTTGTCCGCCCACTCCCGGAACTCCTGGCCGTGTTCCTGGTTGTGTTCTATCCAGTAGCCAAGCAGGGTCTTGAGCTTAACCAGGTCATCATTACCCAATAGAAACCTCCATTAACTCTTCATTCGTATGTGAAGGTGGAAATAACTACCGCCCACATCTAACACAGCGACCATGAATGGCCAGATGCCTCAGGTCGGCAATGAAATTGTGCTCCCGAAGGAGAGCGTCCTGAAGCGGTTCCAGAAGCGACTCATCGAGGTCAATAATGGCGCCACATTCCTGGCAGACGAGATGATGATGGTGCCCCTTGTCCGCCGGATGGTAGCGCACCCGACCCCCTTCCAAGTCAGTCTCAGTCACCAGACTGAGACGCTTCAGCAGTTCCAGGGTACGGTAGACGGTGGAGATATTGACATTGGGATACCTGGCCACCACCTGAGAATAAATTTCCTCGGCACTGATGTGGTCATCGCTGTTCTCAATCGCTGACACTACCATCAGCCGCTGAGGCGTCAGTCGATAGCCCTGCTTACCTAATAAATCGGCTATATGCCCGGACTGGTTCACTTAACCTCACCTTTTTGCTGAAACATTCTGCATCAATGTCAATTACCCCTGGTCCGCCGCCTCAGTAAGCTCCTTGACTATTCGTCTCATCCAACCGGCGACCTCTGCTTCGCTGACACTGTAGGACCTGGGGGTGTAGGGCTTGATATCAATCAAGGGGCTTCCGTCGACAGCATCCAAGCCCCTCACTTTAAGAGTATTCCCTTTGTGCTCGAGCAATGGCACCGCCGCTACACAGATAGGGTTTGGGCGGGCAGGACTACACGTGGCAAAAATACCTACCTCTGGCATATCCTTCCTGCCCATGGGATGAACCTTAATCAGAGAACGACCCTCCAATGAAGTAAGATGGGCCCAATAAAGAACCAGGATGTGGGAGAAGTCTTCTATGCCATCGAGAATACCAGCGTAGTCATCATAGATAAGGATTTGCGATATTCGACTCTGAGACTTCCTTACATCACCCAGTACTCCCCGCCTGTCCAGGTCTCCAGACTTGACAACCAAACTCGGTTCTCTTACGTCGCTTTTTACTATGCCAACAGGTCTAAGCTTCATCTCAGATATATCTTTATCTTTCTTCATGGAGCTGTCCAGCAAACCCAGAAATCACGTTCAGATAGGTACATTATAGTAGAACAGAAATATAAATGCAAGCACTTGCATTTACAACTAATTGCAGTAGATTTTCACGAACCATCCTTACGATACGTCACCTTGTTCTGCACACCCCGGTTCTATATCTGGCTGTAGCCGCTTCCGGCACGATCAACGCCGGCGCCCCTCGCCTCTTCAATCCAGCCGAACTCCTTGAGTATCTGCTGGCTATAGGTGACTCGTCCTGTCACCTTATCCAGAGGCTCGGAAGCCAGAAGAAGGATTGCTCTGGCCATCATCTCGGGTGGCTCACCCCGCGGGTCGTCCATACCACTGACGAGCTTATGGTATACGGTGCCGGGTGTCGGCACAACCAGTGAAGGGGAGACGCAAGCGACCGATACACCGTATTGATATACTTCCTGGGCGAGCCCCTGGGTAAACCGCTCCAGGGCTGCCTTCTCGGCACCGTAGCAGGTACCACCGCGCTCTCCACCGGCGGATTCTTTATATGGACCACGCCCCGGCCCGATAGCTGCCCCGGAAGACACGTTAACGATAGCCCCGCTATGCCGCTCAACCATATCCTGTAATACCGCCTGGCTGAGGATGAAAGCACCGTGGAAGTTGACGGCAAATGAACGCAGCCACCGGCGTACCGGGTAGTCCTTGACCGGAATGAAGTAGGTCAGGGCGGCGTTGTTAACGAGAACATCGACCGGACCAAAGGTCTCCTTGGTCTTGGCTACCAGGTCACGACAGCTCTCCTCTTTGGAGATATCGGTCGGTACCGCTATTGCTGTATTACCGGCGGCCTCGATTTCCGATACCGTAGTTGCCAGTGAGCCCTCCAACATGTGGTCACCCTCACCCATGGTGCGTGCCGCACAGGCCACTTTAGCCCCCTCGGCAGCGAGTAGGATTGCGGTCGCCTTACCGATACCACGACTGGCGCCGGTAACGATTGCCACCTTTCCATCAAGCTTACCCATACGATTAACCTCCTTTACTTTCCCTATTAAAACGAACTTAACCCGGTTATGCGTTCCTGGGGAGATGCCTGTCCCGACTGTCCAGCATAATGGTCACCGGGCCATCATTGTGTATCTCAACCTGCATTGACTGCTGGAAGCGTCCGGTAGCCACCCGGAGCCCGGCGGCGCTAGACCGCTCCAGGTAACGCTGGAATAGCTCCTCAGCCAGGTCGGGTGGAGCGGCATCGGTGAAGCTGGGGCGGCGCCCTTTGCGGGTACTGGCGAGCAATGTAAATTGACTGACAAGGAGCAATTCTCCTTTAACGTCCAGTGCGGATAGATTGAATTTCCCGTCTTCATCTGAAAAGATGCGCAGACCTACCATCTTCTGCACCAGCCACTCGACATCCTCCTCGGTGTCCCCGGCAGCCACTCCGACGAAGACCACCAGTCCCCGCCCGATACTGCCGACCACCTCCCCCTCAACACTGACCGAGGCATGGCTAACCCGCTGCAGTAGTGCCTTCACTCCCGGTCTCCTTTGCCCCTTCACTGGCAGGCGACTTTTCTCCGCTGGAATCGGACTCAGCACTATATTCACGCTCACCATCATCTCTACGGCTGCGGCTGTCGGTCACATAAAAACCGCTCCCCTTGAAGATGATTGGCGCTGGATAGAAGACCCGCCGACTGGTGCCCTGGCACTTCGGGCATTCCGCCAGTGGGGCATCATTAAATCCCTGACGCTTGTCAAAGCGGTAGTGGCATACATTACACTCGTACTCGTAGGTGGGCACAGTATCACCTCACAGGATATGTTCGGAAATCTTCCGCATGCAACCAAAACTGATTATAACCTTTTAAACTTCCACCTGCCAAATCTGATGATAGAAATTGCTGTCGCTGGCTAGACTCTCTTACGCTTCCACCTGCCGGACTTAAAATATATTGCGTATGTAACAGCCCTCA
Source organism: Dehalococcoidia bacterium (assembly GCA_011170375.1). Lineage (GTDB taxonomy): Bacteria > Chloroflexota > Dehalococcoidia > Dehalococcoidales > Fen-1064 > W589. Next base: position 128,350 of record DUEV01000005.1, on the reverse strand, counting down.
GTATGATAGCGGTCACTACCCCCCAGCGCACCCCGTAGACGCCGATTGGGGTATATTTCGGTATGAAGTACGCCATAGGCACCTGTACCAGCCACATTGTGAGTAGCGTGGTCAGCATTGGGATGAGGGTATCACCGACACCATTCAGGCACTGAACTAGCACCTGCACCAGGCCAAAAAACATGAAGCTCACAATTTCAATCCGGAGGAAATCACCACCCAGCGCTCTCGTGGCCGGATCAGAGCTAAAGATGCCGATTATCTCTTCGGCCCACACAAACACAATTACCGAGGAAACTACCATTAAAACCGAAAACAGGCCTACTGCAATCCAGCCCGTCCTCTCAGCACGTTCCGGTTGCCGTGCTCCCAGGTTCTGGCCAGCGAGCACACCGGCTGCCTGGCCGAGCCCCTGGCCTGGCATATGGAAGAACATCCCCACCCGCTGAATCAGAGTGTGGGCGGTAACAGCCGTGGTACCAAACGGCGATACAAAGCGAACCAGAAGTACGTTGGCAAAGCTCCGCTCGATTCCGGTAACGGAAGCCGGGATACCGATCCGGACGATCCGCCATATCATGCTCCGGTCGAAACTGAAGCCTCTTAGACTCATCCGCAGGCGCGAGGGGCCCGTTCGGAAGAGTCGCCAGATGGCAAGGAATCCGAATGCTTTACCGATAATCCCCAGATTACTGTCCCTAATCGATTGCTGCCACCGGGTTCGGTTAAACCCGGCTGAGTTACCGGAAAAAAGGGCCCAGAACCCAATCGCAGCTCCCAGACCCTGAGAGACAACATTGGTCAGGGCGGCACCACTGACTCCCATGCGGGGGAATATCCACCACCCCAGAACAAGGAAGGGGCAGAGTACCACATGAAGTATCCGGAAAGCCACCGAAGCCAGCATCGGTGTCATGGCATCGCCTGAGGCCTGCATGATACTTTCACTCATCATCCTGAAGGACATCGCCACCGAACCGACAAACATTATGCGCATATAGGCCGCCCCCTCGGTAACAACATCCTCTTCTACTCCGAGAATACGCATTATTGGTTCAGCCAGGATGATACCGATGGCGGCCATGAAAATTGAGAAGGCAGCACTGATAACAAAGGCCTGCTGTGCCACGTGGTTGGCACCCTCAATGTTACCGGCACCAACAAAGCGGGCAACCATTGCTCTGGTACCAGTGGTCAGTCCCATCCGCGCCGAGTTCACCACCATCACGGCGGTACCGGCTACACCCACACCGGCAAGCGATGCCTCCCCCAGCATACCCACCCATACCAGGTCAATCGTCGGGCCTATCATCATCAGGACAGCGCTAACGGACATTGGCCATCCTAAAGAGAGGAGGTTCTTCAGGATGCTGCCCTTGGTCCAGTCACGGCCGAATGCACCACGTCTGCCACCGTATGATTCAGCATCTAAATCCAAGTTCTCTTCGTTCTCTTCCATCTCTCTCCGCAGTCAAACTTGCTTCCGCTTCCATCTTCCGATACGGAAATAGATAAGATATAAGACTGCACTCACCATAAATCCGGCCGACATCGCCCAGCGTACCCCGAACACCCCCAGGTCACCCACCTTTGGCAGGAAAAATGCCAGCGGCACCTGCACCACCCAGGCGGTTATCAGGCTGAAAATCATCGGAGGGACAGTATCACCGGCACCGGACAATACGTTCATCAGTGTGGAGGTAAAACCCATGACCACGTAACCGGTTACGGCAATTCTCACGTAGGTCACAGCAATATCCAGCAGGCCTTGTTCAGCATTAAAGATACCTACTACCTGTGCAGGTATGAGCAGCAGTATCAGTGCACTTGATACCAGGAAACCTTCGGACATCATCAGTGCTATCCAGGCGCTCCGCTCCGCCCGGTCTGGTTTCTGTGCACCGAGGTTCTGTCCGGCCAGCACACCGGCCGCCTGGCCGAAGGCCATACCCGGTATGAAGAGCACCATCTCAACACGCTGCACGATTGAATGGGCCGCCACGGCGAAGGTGCCGAAAGGACTGACGAAGAGCATCAGGACGAACTGGCTGGCGGTGCGCTGCATCCCGGAGACCATGGCCGGCGCGCCAATCTTGATGATACGCCAGATAATGCCGGTGTCAAAGCGGAAATTCCGGAAACTGAGCCGCAACCGCGAGGGTTGACTCCGGGGAATCCACCAGAGGAAACGCGACCCCGTCCGACGCCCGGCTTCATCCAGTCCGCCCCGACCGATAAACACCATCGCCCGGCCGCTACCAAGAAACCAGAGTCCCAGGGCAACACCAAGACTGTACGAGATGATGCTGGTCACAGCGGCCCCTGTAACACCGAGCTCCGGAAATATCCACAGCCCGAAAATGAAAAATGGGGAAAGCGTCACGTGGACCAGCCGGTATATCGTGGCGGTCACCATCGGGGTAATGGCATCACCGGAGGCCTGCATGACACCCTCAACCATGAAGCGGAACGATACCGCCGCCATGCCGACAAACTGGATTCTCAGGTAGGCGACACCTTCCGTCATGACATCAGGGTCAAGCCCGAATATCCCGAGTATCGGCTCCGCGAAGAAGATGCCCACCAGTGCCACCAGCAGGGCAAACCCGCCACTGACAACGAATCCTTGCTGCGCCACCAGATTGGCGCTGTTCGGGTCTCTGGCACCGACAAAGCGGGCAATCAGGGCTCTCATCCCCATGGTCAGGCCCATCATGGCCCCCATGGTAAGCTGGACGGCGATACCGGCCACACCGACCCCAGCCACCGAGGCCGAACCGAGCTTCCCCACCCATATCATGTCAATGGTGGGACCTAACATCATCAGGGTACTGGTGATGACCATTGGCCATGACAACCTCAACACGTTGCCTGCGATGCTGCCCTGAGTCCAGTCCCTGCCGAAGGTACCCGGCCCTCCACCGTACCTACCGTCCATTCCCCTACCCCCAGTCTGCCCGCTAGTTCCTACTTGCTCCAATGCTCTTTACTCTGCAAAAACAAATAATCCCTGGTCCCACCCCCAGGGTAAGAAGGCCCTTAATCTCAATATACGGCTGTACGCAGGATGGTCAAAACTCAAGCCGGCAAGCTCAACAGTGCCGCCTGCTCAATTGCTCCAGCCACCACAAAGAGCGAGCCGGTAACACAAATCAGGTCCCTGTCTCCAGCCCAGCCCAGGGCGAGTGGTAGGGCAATCGATATATCATCCGTTTCCGCGGCCTCCACACCGTGTCGGGCGAACTCAGCCACTATCGGGGCAGTCGCCATTGCTCGGGGATGGACTGAGCGGGTGACAATTACCCGGTCAAAGAAAGGTACCAGCTCCGAGACCACTCCGCTGAGGTCTTTATCCGCGGAGAGTCCAACAATCAAAATAGCATGGTCAAAATCAAAGTACTGCTTCAGTGACTGCCTCAGCCTTCGGACAGAATCAACATTATGAGCGCCATCAACCACGATAAGGGGTTTGTGACTAAGAATCTGGAGTCGGCCTTCCCATTGCACCCTCGCCAGTCCGTTCTGGATACCCTCTACTGTGATTTTCGGACTACGCTCTGCCAATACCTCCAGTGCGGCTACTGCTACCGCAGCGTTGTCGAACTGGTATTGCCCCAGCAATGATATCCAGAGCGCGTAGCTATCCAGCCGTCCCTTGACCTGCAGGAACTGCCTCTCCAATTCATAACGGGGATTGTGCCAAGTAACGTCCCGACCTATCCTGATTAGCTCCGCCTTGTGGGCACGGCACGCCTCCTCAAAGATGCGGTCTACTTCTTCAACCTGAGGAGAAGTTATCACAGGTATGCCATCCTTGATAATCCCGGCCTTCTCCACAGCAATCTCAGTCAGGGTATTGCCCAGAACCTCGGTATGCTCAAGGCTGATTGAGGTGATGACACAGACCTCGGGATGGACAACGTTGGTGGCATCGAGTCGGCCACCCAGCCCTACCTCTATTACCTGATAATCGACACTCTTTTGGGCAAAGTGAGTGAACCCCAGCGCCGTCAGTATTTCGAAGGTCGTCAGCTGACCATAGGTAGCTGCTTCGTTTACAGCCTCAATCTCAGGACGAATTTCGTCCACCAGAGCAACCAGCTCCTCATTGGATATCATTTCCCAGTCCACCCGCATACGCTCGTTTAATATGTGTAGATGCGGCGAGGTGAAGAGTCCGGTGGTATATCCAGCGGCGGTCAGGGCAGAGGCCACCATCGCGGCGACACTCCCCTTCCCCTTGGAACCGGCGATATGGACAGTGCGGGCCTTCAGGTGGGGATTGTCCAGCCTCCCCAGCAGCTCGTCCATGCGCCGCAGGTCATAAGTAGCCCGCGTGCGCGGACCGGGTTGCCTCTCGTGGTCGATGAAGCTGTAGATGTAGTCCAGTGCCTGTTGATAAAGATTATCCGTCTGCCTAACCTCAAACCCGGTGCTAAAAATGAAGGGGGAACAGCCACAGGCTCTGCCCCCTGCCATCTTAAGAAATACCTGCCTGAAATTATATCACCAACATCGAAAAGGCCACAACTGAGAGAGGCCTATGTCATTGCGAGGAGTACGGCCATGCGACAGATTTCTCTAGCCCTGCCGCAGCCGAGGTGTACTAGTTTGATAATCCGCAGCCTGCTGTGCTATTCTAGTCTTGTTCTCCCCGCCATCATCATATATTGGGAATCCACAGGGACTATTGAGCAACAGCGTGATAAAATCCAAACAGAACCAAGTCTTTGTGATGACAGAATGGTGCAAGGGCTGCCGTTTCTGCATTGAGTTTTGCCCGCAACACCTACTTTACGAAAGCGACGAGACCAACAGCAAAGGGTACCACATTGTCCGTATGGACGATAACGGTAATTGTATTGGTTGTGAAATGTGCAGCATGGTATGCCCCGAATTTGCCATTCACGTTGTCACGGCCGACGAGGAGCCCGAAAAGGGAGAAGGGTAGTGTCTGACAGGGAACACCTGGAGGGGGAACACTTCATGAGCGGTGACGAGGCCTGCTCCGAGGGGGCTATCAGCGCCGGCTGTCGCTTCTTCGCCGGCTACCCCATTACCCCGGCTACCGAGATTGCGGAACGGATGTCGGACCGCCTGCCGGAGGTCGGTGGTACTTATGTCCAGATGGAAGACGAGCTCGGGTCTATGGCCGCCGTCCTCGGGGCCTCATGGGGTGATGCTAAGGCAATGACGGCTACCTCAGGCCCAGGGTTCAGTCTGATGATGGAGAACATCGGCCTCGGTGTCATGCTTGAGACCCCCTGCGTCGTAGTGAACGTACAGCGTGCCGGGCCATCAACCGGACTGCCGACAATGGTTGGGCAGGGAGACATGATGCAGGCACGCTGGGGCAGCCACGGCTGCTACAGTATCATCGCCATCTCCCCTGACTCCGTGCAGGAAGTGTTTGACCTGATGATAAAAGCTTTCAATCTGGCGGAAAGATTCCGCCTGCCGGTGCTGGTGATGATGGATGGAGCCGTGGGACATATGTATGAGAAAGTAGTGATACCCCCGCTTGATAAGATACACCTCGTAACGCGGCGCCGCCCCGACGTCCCACCGGGGGAATACTGGCCATACATGCCCGATGAAGACCTTATCCCACCTATGGCCAACACTGGTGAGGGCTACCGGTTTCACGTCACCGGACTAACACATGACGAACGAGGGTATCCGGCAATGGATCCCGAGGCACAGGACAAACTGGTACGGCGCCTGGTGGAGAAGGTAGAGCGGCATCGCGACGAGATTATCGAACTGGAAGAGGATGGTACGGACGATGCCGAGGTGGTCGTCTGTGCTTACGGGATTACGGCGCGGGTAGCCACGATTGCCGTGGAGCGTGCCAGGCGGGAGGGAACTCGAGTGGGTTTGCTCCGGCTGATTACAGTATGGCCATTTCCTGAGGACAAGATAAAGAGTCTCGCCAGGCAGGTTAAGGCCTTTGTTGTTCCAGAAATAAACTACGGCCAGATTTCTCTCGAGGTAGAGCGGAGCGTCGCTGGAATGGCCAGGTTAGCCCTGGTGCCCCATATGGGGGGTGACGTACATAACCCGGCGACGATACTCGAGGCTATCAGGCAGGTGATAAAATGAACGTGCTAGCAGTAACCGATGAAGCCAGGGAGAAGCACCCCCTGGAGGACTACCTCAGAGTGGACCGGCTGCCTCACATCTGGTGCCCCGGCTGTGGCCTTGGGACCATTCTCGGCGCCTTTCTCAGGGGTTTGCTAAAGTCAGGACTTACGCCAGACAAGGTAGCCGTAGTCTCCGGTATCGGTTGTACTGGCCGGGTAGCAGGATACATCAAGCTTGACTCCTTTCACACTACTCACGGAAGGGCGATAGCCTTCGCCACCGGACTGAAGCTGGCCAAGCCGGAACTAAAGGTGGTCGTCTTCAGTGGTGATGGTGACTTAGCAGCAATCGGCGGAAACCACCTCATCCACGCCGGACGCCGAAATATAGATATGACCGTATTGTGCGTCAATAATTTCAACTACGGGATGACGGGAGGGCAGTTCGGACCGACGACTCCCGAGACAGCACGGTCGACGACATCACGCGCCGGCAACATCGAAAACCCGTTCAATATGTCGGCACTGGCAGCTGCCAGTGGCGCTACCTACGTTGCCCGATGGACAGCCGCCCAGATACACCAGATGGAAAAGTCCATCATAGAGGCCTTGTTGAAAAAAGGGTTCAGCTTCGTTGAGATAATCTCCCCCTGCCCCACCTATTATGGCCGGATGAACCGCTTGCCAACCGGACTTGACCAGATGCGGTACTACCGCAGTAACAGTGTTGTCAGGCACGGCGCCAATCCGAACGAGGTGGGAGCAGGCACCAACGGGCAGATAGTGACCGGCAAGTTTATCGACATTGAGCGCCCATACCTGCCCGGCCCCAGGGATGGAGAAAATGGCGGATAAGCACGAGATAAGGCTCTGTGGTTTCGGCGGACAGGGTATCATCCTGGCTGGTTACATCATCGGGCAGGCAGCCGCTGTTTATGAGCGTGTTAACGCGGTCTTCACCCAGGACTACGGCCCAGAAGCCCGCGGGGGTGCCTGCCGGGCGGATGTTATCATCTCTGAGGAACCGGTGCACTATCCCTACATCGATACGCCCTCGGTGCTGGTGATAATGTCACAGGCTGCCTATGATAAGTACTTCCCCGGCATCTCCGATGATACACTGGTTATTATCGACGAAGACCTGGTTACGCCTTCAGACACGGGAGGCCACCATGTGCTGAAGGTACCGGCGAACCGCCTTGCCGAAGAGCTGGGCAGGGTAACCGTAACCAACGTGGTGATGCTGGGATTCCTTACTGCCGCCACGGATGTACTGTCAGCGGATGCCGTGAAGAAATCAATACTTGCCTCCGTCCCCGAAGGAACCGAAGACTTAAACCTGAATGCCTTTGAAAAGGGCTTTGAATATGCCAAGGCAACAGTGAGTTGACATAATGGGAAAAACCAAAGTTGGCATCATCAATGTTACCGGCTACGTCGGTGTTGAACTAGCACGGCTGCTGCACCAGCACCCGGAGGTGGAACTGACCTCGGTTACGGGGCGGAGCGCCGCCGGGCAGAAGCTGGGTGCAGTCTTCCCACATCTAGCAAGCATCGACCTGACAATTGAGCCCGAACTGGGGGAGGTCGACCTTGCCTTCTCGGCGATGCCTCACAAGGAGAGTGCCGCTGTGGTGGTACCCCTCTTCCAGCATGGCATCAAGGTCATCGATGCCAGTGCCGATTTCCGCCTGAAGGACGCTGCTGAATACGAGCACCGCTACAACGTCACCCACCCGGCACCTGAACTGCTCAAGGAGGCGGTCTATGGTCTGCCAGAGCTTCATCGACTCGAGATTACGTCTGCCCAGTTAGTGTCCATCCCTGGCTGCTACCCCACCGGCGCTATTCTGGCCCTGGCACCGGTAGTCAAGGCAGGCCTGATAGAGCCGGAGGTCATCGTGGACAGTAAGTCGGGGACTTCTGGGGCCGGGCGGACGCTGACCCTGGGTACTCATTACTCGGAGGTCAACGAGGACATTAGTGCCTACGCTCTGGAGGGACACCGCCACCTGCCCGAGATAACGCAGGAGCTAGAACAACTCCGTCCCCAGCAGCCTCTCTCGGTAACCTTCATCCCGCACCTGACACCGATGACGCGCGGCATCCTGACCACCTGCTACGCTACCCTGTCTCCCGGCAAGATTCCGGCCAATGAGAAGGGCCGAGAAGAGCTGCGCCAGCTTTTCCAGGACTTCTATAAGAACGAGACCTTCGTCCGGATAGCAGAGGCACCCCCCCACACCAAACACACCTGGGGAAGCAATATGTGCCTCATCTACCCCACCGTTGCCCCGGACACAGGCAGGCTCGTTATCATCAGCTGCCTCGACAATCTTGTTAAGGGGGCTGCCGGGGGAGGTGTCCAGAACATGAACCTCATGCTCGGTCTGCCCGAGGTAACCGGCCTCCAGGCACCAGCGGTATATCCGTAGCTGCCCGCACTCTTGAGCCAACCCAGGTAGATTGGTGACACTGATTCTGACAACCTCCTTTCTCCCGACCGAAACGGTTATATATATCTTCCAAGGGGGACACCCCCTTGGTATCCCCCGTAAAGAGGGGTTCCACCCCTCTTTGACTCCCCAAAACGGTGCGAGGGCATTTCTCTACCAGAGGGCTGTTTGCACCTTAGACCCTAGAAGGTACCGAGATCTGTCTCCTTCCACCCTCAAGACAAGAGGGCTACAGAAAGGGAGTTCAAGAGGGCTGTGCCCTCTTAAATTAATCCTCCCCTTCCCCATCTGGGGAAGGGGATAAAGGGGATGGGGCCTCCACCACTAGACAATTACGAGTAAAAACAGAGAAGGTGGAATTAGACCAGTCATGCTGACAATCACACTACCTTGAGGTTCCTAAGTACTTCTGTTAAGATGAAACCATGAAGGTGAGAGAGAAATCCACACCGACAAAGATGTCCAGAGCGAACGTGCTGGAATATACGCACCTGCCGCTCGAGAAAGACGTGCCCGCTTTTGCCGGTTACTATACGCCGGAGAAAGAACTGAGGCTCCCATTTCACGGACGTGAAATCCTCTACGTTATCGGGCAGGTGGTCGTCGAGACGGCCTGCCAGGAGATTACCTGCACCCCAGGTAGCAGCTACTACGCCATGGTACCCGGCTATATCCTGAAGTGGCAGTACCGGAAGAATGAAGAAGGCCTGCCAGTATCCGAGGTGGAGGTGATTACCGACTACAAAACAAAGAAGGAAATCGAGCATATCATCCGGGAACGAGAAGCCGTTACCCGCATTGAGTTCCGCTAGGTAAGGATACAGTCAGTCCCACTCAGAGTGCAGGCTGGTCAGAAACTCTTCTACCTCCCTGGTAGAGTACAATTCATAGACCTTTGCCTGGTGAGGTATTTCACTGAGACTCTGATTGATGCCCCTGCGGTGCCGACGTCTACTTCTTATCGCGTAAAACAGAAGGGAGTCCCGGCTGAAGAAGGCCTGCCACAAAGATTCTCGGTTCGTTCCCCACAGAGTCTCCTTGGTCCACGCCCGGCTTATCGTCCGCTTCAGCAAACGCCAGAAGGTTACCCAGAAAGGCAGCCGTAACCAGACAACTGCATCTGTCTGGGGTAGAGTGAGCCCCCTCAGCGCACTGTAATTGCCGTCGCAAACCCAGCCATCCTGGCAACCCTCTAACAAGGCACCGACCTCAGCCCGAAACTCCTCCCGAGGCTTTTCAGTCCAGTCCGGCAGCCAGAAGATGGCATCCAGCTCGATGTGGGGGACTCCGAGGCATTGGGCGATACGTGCCGCCACGGTGGTCTTGCCTGACCCGGTGGTTCCATAGACCACGACACGGCGTCCGATGTTGAGCATTTCGGCAGTATACCTCATCGATAAAGCGTAATCAAGCTGCCTAAAGATTGCCCGTTATAGCCGCCTCTGCTATGCTTGACACAATAGCATGGAAAACCATACAGGAAATAATAATGCCGTACCCGCCTCCCCGGGCTTCGCCCCGATTGACTACGTCAAGGTCACTATTCTCGGATTCGGGCTGAGCGCCCTGTGGGCCAGCCTGCACACCGTCGTCCTGCAACTGCGACTACTGGATTTCGTTCCAGAATCCCAGAAAAACAGCTACCTGGGGTACCTTACCTTCGCTGGACTGGTGCTGGCAATGGTGGTACAGCCGATTGTGGGCGCCATCAGCGACCGCTCTCGCTTCTCCTGGGGCCGGCGGCGTCCATTTATCCTGGTCGGCAGCCTGGCACTACTGCTATTTCTCCCCGGCATAGGTCTCTGGGAGAGCTACGCCGCCGTGTTTGTTTGCTACTGCCTGATGCAGGTCTCCAGCAACACCGCCCAGGGGCCCTACCAGGGCTTTATTCCAGACCTGGTGCCGACAGAGAAGCGAGGACTGGCATCCGGGGTAAAAAGCCTGCTGGAGATGGTCGGGGGCGTAAGCCTGGCCAGACTGGCCGCCTACTTCATGGACCAGTATACGCCGGGTGAAGGGGGCTACTGGTTGTGGCTAACTCTGGGAACGCTCGGAACCGTCTTTTTGATTACGGCACTGGTCACTCTGATAACAGTTAGAGAACAGCCGGGGACAGGTAGGCGAGTAGTCGTTTCGCCGACTGCCAGAGAAGGGGCCAAATCCGGTGGCTCGCTTGCTACCCTGCTGGTGAACCTGCTAAAAAGATTCCTGACCTATGTCAAGCAGCACCGCAGCTTTATCTGGTTCTTAGTATCTCGCGGCCTGCTCGGTATCCCGGGTGTAATCCTGCAGACGTTCGCCCTGTACTACCTCACAGACGTTACCGGCGTCGAAAATCCGGCCTCCGCCGCCACCAACCTGCTGATAGTCGTTGGTGCTGCACTGATTGCCGTGGTCTATTTCGCCGGGCGACTCTCAGACCGCATCGGGAGAAAGCCCATAATAATCACTGCCGGACTTGTCGGGGCTGCAGGAATTGTATTGCTCTATCTATCAGATAGCTACACGCAGGTGCTGATCTCTGGCGCCTTCATCGGGCTTGCGAGTGGCGCCTGTTTAAGCACAAGCTGGGCTATGGCTACCGACCTGGCCGTCGAGGGGGAAGAGGCAAAGTATCTGGGACTGACCAACCTGGCAATGGCCGCCGGGTCGGCACTGGCACGCCTCATCGGACCAGTGATTGACTTCTTCAATAATAACGTAGAGCCCAACATGGGCTACTCTGTGATGCTGCTCGCCTGCCTCCTCTGCTTCATCGTGGGGTCGCTACTGGTGCTCAAGGTCAGGGAAGTTAGGTAACGGGTAGACATCAGCGGCCACGACGCCACGTCCAACGTTCAAAGAATAGCGCCAGCCCTAACAAGACCAGTACTGAAACGCCTGCCGCGACGACTATCCACATCGTCCCCGTATCCCAGTGCTGGCTGACAACAGTATCCCAACCCCACGCCCCCATGTATGCCATGCCAGTGTACAGTATTACTTTACCGAGAGTGCACACCAGCAGGAACTTCCACACCGGGTAGCGAAGTGCTCCAGCAGCGATACCTATCAAGTCCACCGGTAGGGGAGTTGCCGTAAACAGGAAAATGACGAACACCCCCCACTTCTTCAACCAGCTTACGGCGTTGAGATAGGTCCGACTATTCTGTAGCACTCCTCGGCCGCTAGCACCAGCGACATAACCCGTCATCTCACCGAGCGCCCCCCCGAAACCGCTGGCCAGCCCGACCAGCAACGGGTTAAAACTGGCCCCGAGGGCAAAAATCAGCAGCTGGCCTGGCATCGGCAGAATAATGGTAGCATTGGCTACCAGGCTGATAAGGAAGGCACCGAGATAGCCATACTCTTCGAGCTGTGAGACGTCATCCCGGTAAACAAACAGGACGGCGGTGATGACGACCACCAGCAGTAGCATTACTAGCGGAATCAGCCATCTCTTTACCCAGCCTTTGGTCTCCAACTCGACCGATTCATCATGGCCGACCGTGTTATTCATCTTCATATTCATTGTATTGTAGCATAATGTGGGGTGAGTTCGGATTGATGCCAAGAGAGGCAGAATGTAGACATCCCGTTGTTGCCCGACGTTTACTTTGGTATACTTTATCAGTGTGCCCCCATCGTCTAGAGGCCTAGGACAGCAGCCTTTCAAGCTGCCGACAGGGATTCGAATTCCCTTGGGGGCGCCACCTTCAGAATCTAAATCGTTCTAATGCTGCAGATTTTCTGTGAGAGGGATTTCATCCTATTTTCTTTTTTGCCGTATCGGGGAATCCCTATACCCACTTCATCACTACAGTATCTGGTATTTGACAGCGTAACTCCCAGAAGTTACATTAGAGTCTAATAAAAGCGAGGTACTATGTTCAAAAGAATAATAGTCTTAGGCATAGCAATCATTAGTTGCATTATTCTTGCGGTATTGTCATATGGATGCAACTGCCGGTGCGGCAATCCACATATAACCGTATACACTTTTGAGGCAACCGACATTGGAACTGATTCGGCAACTCTCCATGGTCAACTCAGAAATATGTCCTCAGGTTTTGATGCACATGTCTATTTCTTATGGGCGACAGATGAGGACGCTTTGATGAAGGTTGGTCATATTCCAACAGGTCAGAGTAATACTACTGAATCTAGGCGTGTGAGAAATGACAGTGACATTATTGCTAATCTCACCGGTCTTGTCCCCGATACTGTATACTACTTCCAAGCTTATGCGAGTACATTTCACGAGGGTACTAGTACGTCAGGTGAATATCGCTGGGGTTCTATAGAGTTTTTTACCACATTGTCAGCAGATGTAGGTGAGGAAGAGGAGGAAGAAGAGGAGGAGGAAGAGCCTGCAGGTGAACAGGAGGAAGAGGAGGAGTATTATACTCTAACTATTAGCAGTTCAGAAAATGGTAGAGTAGTAAATCCGTCCGAGGGCTCTCATACCTTCGATGAAGATGTGGTAGTGAACCTTGTTGCAGAGGCTGACGAAGGCTACCAATTTGACAGGTGGGAGGGAGATGTTGCTGAGCCCGAATCCGCCTCTACCACTATTACCATGAATGCCGACAAATCGGTAATGGCTTACTTCGAGCCTATCCCACCCTTTGAGCTTACAAGCAGTGCTTTTAGTGATGGCGAACGGATGCCTTCGGTATATTCTAAGGAGGGTGGGAATAGGTCTCCTCCGTTAGAATGGACTGGCGTCCCACATGGTACAGTATCTTTTGTTCTGGTAATGTATGATCCTTACGGTTGGGATGAACCATGTGATCATTGGATTGTTTTTAACATACCTGCGGATGTCACTTCACTGGAAGAGGGGGCAAGCTCTAATCTGCCAGAGGGTGCTTCACATGGTACAGTTGCTGGTGGTAGGACTACTTACTACGGTTGTTATCCACAAGAAGGTCATACTAGCTCTTACTACTTCACAATCTATGCACTTGATACGATGTTAAATCTTAATCAGGGTGCTACCAAGCAACAGGTGCTAGCTGCCATGGAAGGCTATATCCTTGCAGAGGCAGAACTAGTTGGTACGTACAGTCGTTAGTAATAAATCCAGTAGTCAACTGGTTTACACCCTAATTAGAAAAGGAGGCTAGCAGGTCTTCAGAGGAGCGGTAGTATGAGATGGACAACATTGATTGATGCTAACGAAAATATCAGAACTGGACTGCTGGTAGCTTCAGAAGCATCTAGGATTATAAAGAGTCGGGCTAAACTTGCACCCTATATAGTAGATTGGTCATATCTATTGGATTCAGCTGGATGTGTAGTGATGAGGCTCAATGTCGTTGTACTCAATAGATCTCAGGCCGATATGACAGTAAGTCAAGTTCTCCTGGCAGCTAGGGAAAATAAGAGCCTGAATCTCACACCACATAAACTCAGAACAGCGTGGCGAGGCAATGCCAGAATCAGACTCGATGACCGCCGTACGTATGATGTCTGCACGAACGATGAGATACTGGAGTTACCATCCACCGTCACAAGCGGAATGACTGTAACCGGCTGGGTTGCCTTTGTTATCGAATCAAGTCAAACAGGACTGATAAAGCAGCACAAATGGTGTATAGCAGTGGTAGACCAGGATGGCAGGCAGTACAGGTCAAGGGTTGAGCAGGACCAAAGCATCGACTGAGGCGTGTTTATCTACTACGCCCCACATTGAATGAAACAGTCGAAATTCTCATATTCTGCGGGAACGATTTCAGTTACTATCTATTATGCATGGGGAAGGGTACTTTATTTTTACGTACAGTTTATGCGATAGTATTATTTGCGTCCTACGTACGAATCGCATGTTTCTGCGGAAATAGGAGGTTATAATCGACAGTGAAAAGGAAATTGGTTGTCATTGGGGTAGTATTAATGGTGCTATTTATTGGCACAGGTGGGTGTGACGAGTCTGATAAGGCAGGTTGTTCAAACTCAAAGGATAATTACGTAAACGTGATTGTGGAAGCCAGGGTTCATGTCACTGTAAGCGATAATTTTTACGAGGCTCCATGGACGGATGCATTACTCGATGTCGAGATAGACAAATCTGGTGGAGAACGAGTGAGCGAGCAAAAGACGACTGATAGTCAAGGTGATACTTCTTTTATACGTGGGACTTTTAAAGTATACAGGGAGCAAAGTGTCTCTGTATGTGCAACTGTTATAGGCGGGCCTATGCCAGAATTCATGGGTGTGGAATCCTGGGATCCCGAGAAATTCTATTTACTAAATAACTGTGAAACCCTGTCTTGGGGGGTAATCAGTGAGACTGACTGGGGAGGGACTCACTACTGGTACCCAACGGTAGACCTGCGAATTTTTCCTCAATGAGACTAATAGCACTCTAGGCTATTCTGGGCTTTGGGATATTATGAATCTTAACAATTCCAGTAAGAGAAAGTACCCGATATGATTAAAAAGTAAAATAAATAGCTATATTGCGACACCAAATTATGCTATAGTTATTGTCCGAAGTCACGGAGGCGGAGGACACTATAGGAGGTGAAAGACATGCCTTATTTTCTCATGCTAACCAAGCTTACGAGCGAGGGGAGAAAGACTATCACGAACAATCCTCGCCGAATCCAGGAGGTGAACAAGGAAGTGGAGGCGATGGGTGCCAAGATACTGGCCCAATATGCGCTACTGGGTCCCTACGACTTCATGAACCTGCTCGAAGCCCCCAGCAACGAAGCGGTAGCGCGTGTCTCCTCAGCGCTGGGCTCCAGAGGAACCCTTGAGCCTCTGACAATGACAGCCATTGAAATGAATGAGTTTCTCAGAGAACTGGAAACGGCCAAGATTATCAAGGACTAGATTTCAGGTCATTTGCGAAGGTTCCTGCCACGCTCCGGGATTTCGCGGTCCAGCCGTGCCATCTCCGGACATCTCTGCTGGTGCTCACGGAGCTTGCTAATGGGGTAGAGCTTTTCACAGGCGGGACATCTTATCTTCCGCTCCGACACCGAGTGTGTCATCGGAACCTGCCCTCAAGCTGCTTGTAGGTATCCTCAAGGGCCTGCGGGACCACGCGGGTATCGGCAACTACCGGCATGAAGTTGTTGTCCCCCTGCCAGCGCGGTACGATATGGCTGTGAATGTGGTCGTCAATGCCGGCCCCAGCCACCCTGCCGAGGTTCATACCAACATTAAAGCCAGCAGGGTTAAACACCTCCCTCAGCACCTCGATGCAGCGACTGACGACTTCAATATGCTCGTGAAGCTCCTCTGCAGTCAACTCCTCCATACTGGCCACATGGCGGTAGGGGACTATCAGCAAGTGTCCAGGATTATAGGGGTAGCTATTTAACATAATAAAGTTCTTCTCTGCCCGGTACAGGATGTAGTTAACCACGTCATTGTCTTCTCCAGGCTTCTCGCACAGTATGCACCCGGCTGGCTTTTCCATCCGGATATACTCTATCCTCCAGGGCGCCCAAATCGGCTCCATAACAACCTCCTCACCGGGTAATCGACACCCCTATTGTAATCGGCCTCCACCGCAAGGTCAAAACCATTGTAATAATTACGGCCATCGGCTATAGTAAGACCAACGTGAAAGGCAAAAAACAGGCAAATGACACTATAACATTTCTCGGTACTGGTGGCGCTCGATTCATGATAATCACCCAGATTCTGGCGTCGGGAGGTCTATGGCTGAATCTCGGCGGCACGGAGATTTTGATTGACCCCGGGCCCGGCTGTATCGTCCAGACCACCAAGCGTAAGCTCAAGACGGAGAATCTCAGCGCCATCATCGTCTCCCACCGCCACCTTGACCACGCCGCCGACGTTAACATCATGGTTGAGGCAATGACCCAGGGTGGGTTCAAAAGTCACGGACGTTTGTTTGCCCCCGCGGACGCCTTCGAGACCGAGCCGATACTGCTCGATTACCTGCGGGAGCGACTCGATGCCATCGAGATACTGGAAACAGGTAAGACCTACACGATTGGAGATGTCTCCTTCGCCACCCCGGTACGACACATACATCCGGTGGAGACCTACGGCATGGCCTTCACCACACCCCACCACACCTTTTCCTATATCGCCGATACCCACTACTTCGACGGTCTGCCGGGATACTACAGCAACAGCGAACTCCTGCTTATCAACCTGGTCTTCATGGAACCCCGCACCCCCGAAAGCCACCCCAACATGCCGATAGACCACCTCTCGGTACCCGATGTCGAGCGCATCGTCAATGAAATAAAACCAAAGGCGGCTATCCTGACTCACTTCGGCATGGGCGTCTGGCGGGCCAAGCCGTGGGAGGTAGCCCGGGAGCTAACAGAAAAGACCGGCGTGAAGGTAATCGCCGCGCGGGACGGCATGAAGTTCGACCTCTCCAAGCTGGACGAGGACTAAGCGGAAAGAGCGTGGTTAATTACATCGCAGTAATTACGTAATTCCGGACGAAAGACAGTTCGTGTGCCAGGGTTTTTCCCTCTCCCTCAAACCGCCTGGAGTACTGCTCGTGATCCATTCGTTCTATGTATTGACATTCCGTTGACAGGCATCTGGCTGACTTGGTGTGAAGGTCATATACGAGGATATCATGATTACACTTGGGACAGGTCTCCATCTGTACACTCCTCCCTTTATCATGGCTCCTTACGTTCTCACCAACCTCCAAACACTCTAGTGTCACATTTTGTGACTAATCTAACACCATATTGCATATTTGTCAATATATACAAATGGGCTTCTTGACATATTACACGACTTATTGTTACTATAAATGTATGCAACGAGGGAAAAAACGCTCAAAGCAAGCTGCTCCGGGGAGCTTCGGCGAGATTCTACGTCAGCTTCGCGAGTCACAGCAATTAACTGTCAGTGACCTCGCTGAGAAAGTCGGCGTCAAGCGTTCTTATATCACCATGCTTGAAGAAGGCGACCGTAAACCGTCCCCGAAGCTTGTCCGTCAGCTGGCAGGCGCCCTTGGCGTATTGCCCATATATCTTAAGCTGGCCACCGGCCAGGTAGAGTTCTGGGACCTGTATCCTGTTGATACCGAACATGCCCCAGGCGGTTACTCGCTTTCCGAAATCAGCAAGGATGAAGAAACAAAGCTTCTCTGGTTTCTGCACTACCTCAGAACCGCAGGCGTCTAGGTGCTAATTTCCCCCTTCCAGTCATCACCTCCACCCCCAGTCTTTTTACATTACATCCGACCTGACCGCTGGCCTGCTTCCCCTGAATTAACGTATAATAACCCATGTTGGGGAAGATATTGACCAATCTCGATAAAATACTCCACCGTGTTACCCGCCCCGCCCGCTATACCGGCGGTGAGTGGAACAGCATCACCAAGGACTGGGACGAGACCCCCATCCGTATCGTCCTCTCCTATCCAGATGTTTACGAAATCGGCATGTCCAACATGGCCCTGCCCATCCTCTACGAACTGCTCAATAACCAGCCGAATGTTCTCGCCGAGCGGGTCTTTGCCCCGTGGGTGGACATGGCCGCCGAAATGAGGTCGGCCGGAATTCCCCTCTTCAGTCTCGAGTCGCGGCGACCTCTCACCGACTTCGACATCATCGGGTTTTCCCTGGGCTACGAGCTCACCTACACCAACGTCCTCGAAATCCTTAGTCTGGCAGGGATACCACTGCGAACCACGGAAAGGGAAGACTCTCACCCACTTATCATCGCCGGCGGTAGCTGTGCCCTAAATCCGGAGCCAATGGCCGACTTCATCGACCTCTTTGTCATCGGCGATGGTGAAGAGGTGGTGCTGGAACTGCTGGATGCCTTTCGGGAGGGGAGGCAGGCAGGACAGACCAGGGAACAGCTGCTACGCCAGGTTGCTGCTATCGATGGTGTTTACGTACCCAGTTTCTACCGGGTTGAATATCAACCGGATGGCATCATAAAGAGCATCACCCCTACTACACCGGAGGCCAGCCCCACCATCCGCAAGCGGGTGGTTTCCAAGCTGTCACCTCCCGTCACCCGACCAGTAGTCCCCAATATCGAGGTTACCCATGACCGGGGAGCGGTGGAGATTCAGCGGGGGTGCACCCGCGGTTGCCGCTTCTGCCAGGCAGGTATCATCTACCGACCAGTGAGGGAACGTCCCCTGACGGACGTGGTGGAAGCCGCCGAGAAACTGGTCAACGATTGTGGTTACGGTGAGATTTCTCTGGTCTCGCTGAGTACGAGCGATTACCCCGGTATTGACCAAGTGGTAACGCAGCTTTCCGACAGCCTCGACAACGTCACTCTGTCGCTGCCGAGCCTCTACATCAACACCTTCAATGCACCGCTGATAGAAGCCCTATCAAGACGCAAGAAAATCGGCCTCACCTTTGCTCCGGAGGCAGGGAGCGAAAGATTGCGGCGTATAATCAATAAAAACATCACCGAGGACGAGATACTGGAGACCTTCGCCGAAATTTTCGTCCGGGGCTGGACCAGTCTCAAGCTCTACTTTATGCTCGGCCTGCCCGGGGAGACTATGGAGGACGTCGAGGAGATTGTCCATCTGGTGGACAAGACCCGCTCCCTCGGTAGAAGTGTTGCCGGTCGAACCCCTCAATTACGAATCAACCTCTCAACATTCGTACCCAAACCCCACACACCCTTCCAGTGGGTAGCTCAGATAAGCGAGAAGGAGCTTAACGCCAGGCACGAAGTGCTCAAGGTAGGGCTGCGCCGCAAAGGCACCAGAATATCGTGGCAGGACCCGGAAACGAGCCTGCTCGAGGCGGCAATGTCCCGGGGAGACCGCCGGTTGGGGCAGGTCATCCACCGTGCCTGGGAGCTTGGGGCGGTCTTTGATGCCTGGGACGAGCACTTTAAATTCGATAACTGGCAACGAGCCTTCGCGGATGCCAGCCTGGATATCGATTTCTATGCCCGAAGACAGCGCTCACTTGACGAGTTACTCCCCTGGGGACATATCGATACTGGTGTTACCGCCGACTTCCTCAAGAGGGAGTATCAGCGTGCCCTGGAGGGTGTCCAGACGCCGGACTGTCGTGAGGGTCCTTGCAACGCCTGTGGGCTGGAACTCAGCGAGACGGCCTGTCAGCAGAGAGGAGCATAACCCTCAGCACCGTCAGGTCTTCCTTTGCTTCCTCCGGGTCAATATCAGCGATGGCTTTGGTCCAGCGGGGGTCATCAATCCGTTTAATCTCACGAAAGCCGTGTTGCCGGTACAAAATATGCGGCATCTGACCGGCCCATTGCAGGAGCTGCCCGCAGCCAGAAACTAGAGCCCAGGACATCAGCCCGCCAATAGCCGTCTGGCCTCGATACCACTCGATTACGGCCTTCAGGAGGGTTGTGCCGATTCCCTTCCCCCAGAGAGACCTGTCCCTGGAGCCATCGGGCATCCCTCCCACGTGATAGCAGCCGAGTGTCAGGAACCGGCCACCCAGACCGAGAGGCTCCACAATCTGGAAGTCAGCCCAAGGCCGTTCACCGGTCCAGCCTCCGGGCTCGCTGAACTCAGTGTCATACTCCTGCAAGTATAGCTGACCAACGCACTGTTGGCCTACGAATGCCAGCATCGAAGCAATGCCCTGGCGTTCAGCATACTCTGCCACCTGGTTGGCAGATGCCCAGTGCTGTGACTCCACGACTCCGTAATCACTGACTCTCATTGGGCGGCATTGTATGTCCACGTGCCATCCTCCTCTGAAAAGGAATACAGAGCAGTAGTTCTGCCCCAGCTAGGCAACGAGGGTATGTCTTGCGAGGTAGTGGGTAGTATGTATCTAAGTCAACCGCTGGTCAATCCACTTCCATCTGGGTAACGGCGACCACCTCATCACCTTCGGCAGGTCGCATCAGCGTCACCCCCTGGGTACTCCTGCCCTGAACTGTGATGCCCTTCACCGGCGTCCGGGTAACGATTCCTTTAGAAGAAATGAACATGACCTCCTGGGACGGTATGACTATCCGAGCACTAACCAGCTCTCCTGTCTTCTCAACCGTCTTGAATGTCCTGACCCCGCCACCAGCACGATGCTGCTTCGGGTAGTCTGTTACCGGGGTGAGTTTACCAAAGCCTTCACTGGTAACTACTAGCATGAAGGCCTTTGTATATGCCGTACCCGCACCAATCACCTCGTCGCCGGTTGAGAGCCGGATACCTCTCACCCCACCACTGGTACGCGAACTCGCTCTAATACTGGATACGGCAAACCTGATGGACTGCCCCTTCCTCGTTACCAGCATAACATCATCCTGATCCGTTGCCAGACGGCCGGCTAGCAGCTCATCATTAGACTCAACATCCATACACAGCAGCCCACTGCTACGGACCACCGCGAACTTGTCCAGTGATGTCTTCTTTACCTCACCGAGACGGGTTGCCATCACCAGAAAGGTATCGGGTATGAATTCTGGCACAACAACAATATCGACGACCTTCTCATCCTCAGGAATAGAGAAGAGGTTGACTACGGCCATACCCTTACCCACCCGGGAGCTGTCTGCTGGAAGTTCATAGCACTTCAGGCTGAAACACCGCCCGCGGTTGGTCAGCAACAAGAGGTTGTCGTGAGTATCCGCCACCGCAAGCAGTCTGGCCGCATCCTCTTCACGGGTAGTGATACCAATGATACCCTTACCACCACGGTGCTGTGTCCGGTAGGCGCGGGTCGGGACCCTTTTAATAAAACCACGGTTGCTGAGGATAACCGCCACCTTCTGGTGTGGTATCAGGTCTTCCTCGCTGAACTCAGCCACTCCTTCAATACTTATCTCAGTCCGCCGCTCGTCACCGTACTTAGCTTTCAGCTCAGTCAACTCCTGCTTTACCACGCCCAGAATCCTGGCCGTAGTGGACAGCAGGTCCTCCAGATAAGAGATGGTCTTCAGCACCTCGGCCAGTTCATCGAGTATCTTGTTCCGCTCCATGCCGGCCAGTCGGCGCAACGGCATCTCAAGGATGGCGTCCGCCTGTACGCGAGTCAATTTGAATTCCTCCATCAGGTTCTGTCGGGCAATCTCAGTAGTCCGTGATTTACGGATAGTAGCAATTACCTTATCGATATTGTCAAGGGCTACCCTGAGCCCTTCCAGAATGTGCGCCCGGTCCCTGGCCTGCTTTAACTCGTACCTGGAGCGGCGGGTGACAACTTCGCGCCGGAAGTCTATGAAGTACCGCAACGCCTCCTTGAGGCTAAGCACCCGGGGCTGACCATCAACCAGCGCCAGCATATTGGCGGCGAAGGTAGACTGTAAGGCAGTATACTTATACAGACTGTTAAGCAGTAGCTGCGGCTGCGCATCTCGCTTCAATTGGATGACGATACGCATCCCCTGCCGGTCAGATTCGTCACGTAATTCACTGATACCGGTGATTTTTTTGTTAGTGACTAGGTCGGCAATCTTCTCAATAAGCGCCGCCTTGTTGACCTGAAAGGGTAGCTCCGTAATTACTATCTGTCGCTGCCCGCCTTCGGCGGCATCCCCTACGAAAGCCTTGGCCCGCACCACTATCCGTCCACGCCCGGTGGCGTAGGCACTCTTGATCCCCTCTTCGCCGAGGATAACCCCGCCGGTGGGGAAGTCAGGCCCCTTAATAAAGGCAGTCAGCTCATCCACCGTAGCTCTGGGATTATCAATCAGAAAAATGAGGGCATCACACACCTCAGCCAGGTTGTGGGGAGGAATGTTAGTCGCCATGCCAACGGCAATTCCGGAACTACCGTTGACCAGCAGATTAGGCACTCGTGCCGGTAAAACTAGCGGCTCCTGAAGACTTTCATCAAAGTTTGGCGTGAAATCGACCGTATTCTTGTCGATATCAACCAGCATCTGCTCAGCGATCGATGTCAACCGGGCCTCGGTATAACGCATTGCCGCTGGTGGGTCGTTATCAATGCTACCGAAATTGCCCTGCCCATCTATGAGCACCGCCCGCATTGAGAAGTCCTGCGCCATACGCACCATGGCATCATAGACGGGACTGTCACCGTGCGGATGGTATTTGCCCAGCACCTCGCCAACAATACGGGCACTCTTCTTATAGGCACTAGTTGAAGTAATACCCATCTCGTCCATAGCATAAAGAATGCGGCGCTGCACCGGCTTCAGCCCGTCCCGAACATCCGGTAAGGCACGCTGAACGATAACACTCATCGCGTAGTCGAGATACGAGTTCCGCATCTCTTCTTCGATGCTGACTGGTTTAATCTTCCCCAGAACCATTCCTGCACACTCTCCTATTCTTCTTCGCTAGCCTCAAATTCGTCGTCCGGAGACTCGTCAATGAGTACTTCCTCCTCCTCACCACCAACTACAGTATAACCGGGGTCGCTACTCATTTCCTCCGCCAGTTCGCGCCTGATAGCCCTTTCACCGAAATCAGGCCGGGGAACACCTACCCCCTTGGACGGGAAGGAAGGCCGCCCTGCCTGGCTGGGGTCTCGATACACCTCCCTGACGATAACGCTGACTGTACCCTCAGCCAAACTGACAATGGCTGCCGAATACCGGTTGCCCCCCGCCATCAATCTGGCAAGTCGTTGTCCCTGTTCAGGCTCGACGCGGCCTAAGTAGTCACCGCGACTGTTCTCCGCTACCAGGCCGGTACCCTCAATCTGCAACTGCACTCTGTCACCGGCCACCACCCTGGCCAATACCTCCGGAGGCGCGAGGTCAACCAGATGGACAACTCCCGTCTTGCCTACCTCCTCGATGAAGGCCTGCGGCTCAAGTCGGTCAGCGCCACTCTCAGCCACACCAGCTACTTCCCTGAGATAAGACAGCCGCTGTAGGTTCTTCATGGCAATGGCATTGTAAGGGTCGATTTCCGTACTGCGGCGGTAGGCTGCCTCCGCCTCCTTATATTCGCCCAGCTCCAGATATGCCCGGCCAAGGCGATTCAAGGCCTCTACATCCTCGGGGAACATCTCAAGTATGCTCTGGTTAACGGCAATCGCTTCTCTCCACCCCCCTTGCATAGCCAGAGCTATCGCTTGCTTGGTTGACTGCCGTCTCAACTTCGACCATTCCGCTTCCTGGTACGACATCATCCTTCCTCCACCCCAAGAATTTCAACATACATTAGCGAAAACGAGACAACAAGTCAATAGCCCCGAAGGATGAATTTTAGCGGAGCCCAACCACTCTGCCTGAAATAAGCCTAATCTCCCACATCCAGTTCAAAAGCCCGGTGCAGAGCACGAACCGCGTCCTTGACCTTAGCCTCATCAATGATGCACGTAATCCTTATCTCAGACGTCGCTATCAACTGAATATTTATACCCTTTTCACTGAGGGCGCTGAACATCCTGGCGGCGAAACCGGGCATATTCTGCATCCCTGTGCCAACGATGCTAACCTTCCCCAGAGTGGCATCACTAACACACTCCCTGGCACCAATTTCCTGGGTAATTGGCTTGATTACCTCCATTACCTCCTCAAGCTGTCCCCTCGATACCGTAAATGTCAGGTCGGTGATATTGTCGATGCTGGCGTTCTGGACAATGGTATCGACGCTGATATTGGCCGCTGCCAGGGGTTCGAATATCGCCGCCGCAATACCCGGACGGTCCGGAACACCTACCACCGTTACCTTGGCAACATCAAGGTCATGGGCAATTCCTCTTACTTTATTACGTACTTCCATTGATACCCCTCCGTGAATCAGTGTCCCGGGACTATCGGTGAAGCTGGAGGCTACCAGAATAGGGATGTTGAACAACTCCCCAACTTCAACCGCTCGTGGATGCATCACTTTGGCCCCCTGAACAGCCAGCTCAAGCATCTCATCATAGCCAATCTCATCCAGCCGCCGGGCCTCAGGCACAATCCTTGGGTCAGCGGTGTACACGCCTTCGACATCAGTATATATCTGGCAGACCTCCGCCTCGAGACTACCAGCCAGAGCCACCGCAGTGGTATCTGAGCCCCCCCTCCCCAGTGTGGTTATATCCTCACCCTCGGAAATACCCTGAAAACCGGCAACGATAACGATATTATCCTTCTCCAGTTCCCGGCGAATCCGTTTTGGGTCTATCTGGAGAATCCTGGCCCGTCGGTGAGCAGTATCAGTCTTTATTCCAGCCTGAACACCGGTAAGGCTGATAGCCGGATATCCCATGTGCTGGATGGCCATCGTAAGCAAAGCCATAGACTGCTGTTCTCCGGTGGATAGCAGAGCGTCAACTTCCCGCGGACTGGGATGTGACGTAACCTGAGCAACCAATTCCAGGAGATCGTCGGTGGTGTCTCCCATAGCAGAAACGGTCACCACAACGTCGTTATCCTTGTCTCTTGTGGCGGCGATACGCCGGGCGACATTCTTGATTTTATCGGCATCCGCTACCGATGAACCACCATACTTCTGAACAACTAGTGCCACTTCTCTCTTACCTCTGTTAGCCAACTAAACCACGCCTGACCAGCCAATTCATAATATTATATCCGGGGTCAATGAGCAAACCTGTTTTACCTGCCTCCACCTCGGTGAACCTCTTCGCCCCGTTGCCGGTAAACCCTTTACCCCACAGCATAAAGGGCACCGGGGCGCCGCTATGCGTCCGGGTAACGATTGGTGTAGGGTGGTCGGGCAGGACCAGCAGCCGCAGGTCATCCTGCTTCCAGGCACGAAGCTGACCGATCATCCTCCTATCTATCTTCTGGATGGCGTCTACCTTTTCTGTAACCGAGCCGGAGTGGGCGGCCT
Source organism: Dehalococcoidia bacterium (assembly GCA_011170375.1). Lineage (GTDB taxonomy): Bacteria > Chloroflexota > Dehalococcoidia > Dehalococcoidales > Fen-1064 > W589. The sequence continues at coordinate 103,151 of DUEV01000005.1, read as the reverse complement.
CATCCGGGGCCTCAACATGTACAATCACCAAGTCGTGGTTGTCAAGAGCCTTGAGGGTACCAGCTGCCTGGGCTGAGTAGTCATTGTCCAGACCATCGGTCATGCCCGAAATGTCCAGCACGTCAATTTCCGCCATGCGTGCCAAACCCTTAAGCAGGTCAACCCCCGAAGTCATAGCCGCCTTCAGCCCGTATACCTGACCGAAGGTGGGCATCTCCCTCGGCTGGCTGCTCCCCCAGAAAAGCCAGAGCATCGTGGCCGGGACTTCACCAGCTGCCCTCCGCGCCACATTCACCGGATGCTCGCGGAGCACCTCCTGTGAGGCCAGCATCAGCTTCTTTAAGAAGTCATTACCAGGGCCTTTGGGGAGAAAATCATCTATGGGCCTGTCCGGTATATCGTGGGGCGGGGTGCAGGTCGCTCCGAGCGTCTCCTCATGTTCCTTCAGCTTACAGATGTGACGGTAGCTGACCCCCGGATAGAAACTCACTTCCTCACTACCGAGTTTCTCGTTGAGCGCTTCAATAATCATCCGGGCATCGTCACTACCAATGTGTCCGGCGCTGTAGTCCCACATCCGGCCATCACGAACCGCTACCAAGTTGCAACGGAAAACGACCTCCCCTTCAACAATAGGTATTCCCATGCTCGTGGCCTCGATAGCAGCCCGGCCCTGATAGTACTGCACCGGGTCATAGCCGATTAGCGACATGCAGGCGCATGCACTGGAAGCCTCCATCCCCTCCGGCACAGTACGTACCAGCCCCAGGGTGCCTTCCGGTGCCATCGCGTCCAGGTTAGGCGTCTCCGCCAGCTCCAGACTGGTCTTGCCGCCATGCTCGGGCAGGGGCAGACCGGCGGCACCATCCATTATCAGAACAACGTATTTCATCAGTCTTCCTTGCTCAACAGGTCAAATCCACCTATAATATGGATTGCCGGGGCGTAGCGCAGTAGGTTAGCGCGCAGTGTTCGGGACGCTGAGGTCGGCGGTTCGAGTCCGCCCGCCCCGACCATTACAATCACTTTTCATGCCCACCAGACAGCCTATATTAGCATACTGGTTCACTATATTCATCTCTTTTTAGAGGTGCCCCATCCCCTTAATAAGGGGAAGGGGAAAATAAAAAAGAGGAGCTCTGCCCCTCTTAGACTCCCCTCGAAGACTAAGCTGTCATTACGCAATAAACAGCACTACTCCCCAACCTCCCGCTTGGCCTCCTCCCAGAGGGCGTTTTGCTCGTCGAAGGAGAGGTCCCCGATGTTGACACCGCGCTGGCGGCAGGCTTCCTCCATGTGAGCAAAGCGTCGGTAGAAACGCTGGTTGGCCTCCCGCAGGGCCACTTCAAGGTCTATGTCCAGCCGGCGGGCAATATTGACCAAAGTAAAGAGCATGTCGCCAAACTCTTCCGCCCGACGCTGGTGGCTTTCCGTCTTGCGGAACTCATCGACCTCCTTAGCCAGCTTACCAATAACCCCTTCATCCTCTTCCCAGTCGAAGCCGACCCTCGCCACCCTATCCTGTATCTCCTGGCTATAACCCAGGGCCGGCATTTCTTTAGGCACACCGGCCAGCATTGATTCGTCCATTCCTTTCTCCGCCTGCTTCAGCTGCGCCCAGTTGTGCGTCACCTCTTCGGCACTCTCAACCTCTGTGGAGCCGAAGACATGGGGATGCCGAAAAACCAGCTTCTCGCTGATACTACGTAGCGAGTCTCCTATGGTAAACTCTCCGTCCTCGGCGGCAATCTGCGCCTGGAGGACAATGTGTAGCATCAGGTCACCCAGTTCCTCACAAAGCGCCACTGTGTCTCCAGAATCCAGGGCCTCCAGCACCTCGTAGCACTCCTGTAGAAAGGTTGCCCGCAAGGACTGATGGGTCTGCTGCCGGTCCCAGGGGCAGCCGTCAGGCGCCCGCAATTTAGCAACAATATCCGTCAGGGTCTTAAACTCATCTATGTTTTCAGCCAAAATTGCTCTCCCTATACCCTCTATTTCGACGGCAGCACCATGCCAGCCCAGTCTCGCTGCCCCCTCAGGAACTCAGCGGCAGGCATGGCCCTCTTTCCCTCAAGCTGCACTTCCAGCACACCCAACGTTCCATCTCCGCTAGAGACAACGAAAGCCACATCCCTCCTGCCCGGTGTCACCACCTGCCCCACCTCACCGGTCGAATGTTCATCCAGAGGCACCGCCTCGAGAATTTTTAACTGCCGACCTCTCCACCGGGTATAGCACCCGGGCCACGGTTGGTAGGCCCGTACCTGCCGCCAGATGTCCACCGCCGACTGATGCCAATCAATCTCTCCGTCTTCTTTACGGATAAGACCGCTGTAGGTCGCGTTCTCCTCGTCCTGGGGCTGGGGGACGCGTTTTCCCCCTACCAGTTGCGGCAGCACATCGAGAAGCAGCTGGGCACCGATAAGCGACAGCTTGCCCATGAGCGAACCAGTGGTATCCCTCTTCAAGATGGGAACCTGCGCCCGGCTCAGCACCGGGCCGGTGTCCCAACCCTCGTCCATCAGCATGACACTGACGCCGGTAAAGCTATCGCCGCTCAGTATCGCCGCTGGTACTGGTGAGACCCCCCGGTGCTGCGGCAGCAGAGAGGGGTGAATATTGACACACCCGAATATGGGGATATCCAGAACCGCCTTCGGCAGTTTCTGCGCATAAGCAGCCACAACGATTATATCTGGCCGCAGTCGGGCGATTTCAGCAATAACCTCGGTAACCCCGAGCTTTACCGGCTGCATGACAGGCAGGCCATACGTCAGGGAGGTCCTCTTCACCGGGGGTGGGGCTTGAGAGCGTCCCCTCCCGGCGACACTGTCAGGATGCGTATAGACAGCCGCCACCTCGTACTCGTTGTTGACAAGCTGCTCCAAGGCAGCAATGCCAAACTCGGGAGTTCCCATGAAAACAACCCGCAATGCAGTCCTCCGTGTAACGAATTGTAGCATTAAAACCACCTCCCAACAACCGTGCTCTCAGGTTATTCGACGAGTCAGTGACCTGCCAGATGGCAAAACCACCGTCTCTATATGACACAATCCAAGCCCGTATATGAGGATATCCCAGGCAATAATGGATAAAAAATAGACAACTGACCATTCGTACCTGCAAGGGAGAAATCGCGATAAAAAGTAAGTATGACAGACCTTTTAAGGGGGAACGGGGGAGGAAATAAATTCGCCCAACCACCAGCAACCTTCCTGAAAAGCCTTGCCAACCGATATATCCCCCATTATGCTATTGGATATTGCGTCTCTCCTCTAACCTATAGCCCGACATGCTAGTCCTTACACCCCGCCTAGGGTGTTCTCCGCATAACCTGAAAACGTTGTGATTGAGTGATTGAGAAGCTGCGATTAAATGAGCGTTAGGTCAGCACAGCAAATATGGGAAACCGCCCTAGGCGAGTTACAAATAGAAGTTAACAGGCCGAACTACCTGACTTGGTTGGGAAGTACCGTTGGTCTCAGCTACAACAATGGTGATTTCGTCGTCGGCGTACCGAACACCTTCGTGGCTGAATACCTCGAGAAGAACCTCCGCTCTCTGATTGAGAAGGTGCTCACTGGGCTTGCCCAGAGTAAGGTCAAGGTCAACTTCCATGTAGGTGCGGAAGAAGAGGGTCCCAAAGCCCAACAGAAAAACCTGCCTTTGTTCAATCCCAGGTATACGTTCGATTCCTTTATCGTCGGCAGGTCAAATGAGATGGCCCACGCCGCTGCCTTAAAGGTGGCTGAGCAGCCGGGGGAGACCTACAATCCGCTCTACATCCATGGGCCGGCCGGCTTGGGGAAGACCCACCTGTTACACGCTATCGGACATATGGCAATGACCAGGGGACTGAACACGCTCTACGTCAGTGCCGAGCAGTTCACCAACGAGGTAGTCAGTGCCATCAGAGAGGGCAGGACAGAGGAATTTCGTAAAAAATACCGTAGCGTTGACATGCTCCTTGTCGATGATGTCCAGTTCTTCAGTGGCAAGGAGCGTACCAAAGAAAACTTCTTCCACACCTTCAACGCCCTTCATGCGGCCAACCGACAGATTGCCGTTACCAGCGACCGTCCGCCCCGCGAGATACCTCAAATCCGGGCCCAGCTACGCTCTCGCCTGGAATGGGGCCTAATTACTGACCTGCAGCCACCCGACTTCGAAACACGCCTAGCTATTCTACAGGCCAAGGCCAAGCAGAACGGAGTAGATATCACGCCCGATGTCTTAGAATTCATCGCTCTCCAGATCAAGGAGAACATACGAGCGCTTGAGGGCTACCTGAACCGGGTTGTTGCCTACTCACAGCTGTTGAAGACAACGATTACACCCGAATCCGCTGCCCGCGCCCTGGAAGACATCGCCAGTAAGAACCATGAACCGCCCCCGCTGCAACCAGCTCTAATCGCCGAAGCAACCGCCGCCAGCTTCCAGATAACCCTTTCTGACCTTAAAGGTCGGAAAAGGGACGAGGCAACCGTCCTCGCCCGACAGGTAACCATGTACCTGATGAGGCAGGAGACTGACCGCTCATTATCTGAAATAGGCCGGGAACTTGGCGGACGCAGTCCAGCAACCATCAGCTACGCTTACGATAAGATTGCCAACAGTATCAATAACGACCCACATCTGAGGCGCCAGGTATTCAACATTCAACAAAAGCTCCATGCTGCCATGGACTGAGCTATTCAAAAGCGGCTGGAAGATTTGGACAGTACGTTAGCATTTTTCAATAAACCTCTCTCCCTTTTGATAAACCTTACCACACCTATCTGGACATACATCCCCCAAATTCCTCCAGCCCCCAAATTTAAAGTTCGGCCAATACCTGATAGTATTAGTAATAATAGTTAGCCCCATACACTGAAGACGGTAGAAGATATGCTCAGGATTATTTGACATCACATTTAACTTGCTAGTTGGTGGTGAATTGTTTGATTTAGTTGAGATAAGAGTCAAGGCTGGTGATGGTGGTGATGGGGCTATTAGTTTCCGCCACGAGAAGTTCGTGCCCTTTGGAGGGCCCGATGGTGGCGACGGTGGTGACGGTGGTAATGTCGTTATGGAGGCGGATGCGGCAATAACCAATCTACTGAGGTTTCGACGGGATATTACTTATAAGGCAGAGCGCGGTCATGATGGGCAAGGCAGTAAAAAGCACGGCAAGCGTGGGAAGGATCTCGTGCTGAGAGTCCCTGTAGGAGCGGTTATCTCAGACAAAGAGCAACAAGGTGAGGATGTTCTTATTGCTGACCTCGAACAGGTTGGTCAGAGTGTGGTGGTCACTGAAGGTGGAAAAGGTGGGCTAGGTAACGTACATTTTGCCTCAGCCACCAATCAAGCCCCGCGGATTGCCCAGAAAGGGGAGCCTGGTAAGGAAAAGACACTGTTGTTGGAGCTGCGGCTAATTGCTGATGTCGGCATAATCGGCTATCCTAACGTAGGTAAGTCTACACTTTTAGCAACTGCCTCAGCGGCCAAACCTGAGATTGCCGATTATGCGTTCACGACACGAGCGCCGGTGGTTGGTGTGGTAGAGGTTGGGCTGGATACCTTTGTCCTTGCGGAGATTCCCGGGTTGATTGAGGGTGCTCATCTCGGTCGTGGGTTGGGTCATGATTTCCTGTGCCACGCCATGCGAACCAGGATTTTTCTGCATGTGGTTGATGGCAGCACACCGTCACCGGCAGACGACATGACTAGGGTGAATACTGAGCTTGGTCTGTTTGATGCTGCCTTGGCACAGAGGCCTCAGCTTGTGGTGGTGAACAAGATTGACCTGCCGGAGGTAAAGGCCAGGCTGGCGGAGATAATAAAGAACTTTCGGAGCGTTGGTATCACCCCGCTGGTGATATCGGCAGTAACTGGAGAGGGCATTCCAGAGTTGATGACGCGTACCTGGGACATGTTGAAGCAGGTTGGCGATACTCGTAAAGAGGTCCCGGAGAAGGTTTTTCGTCCGCAGCCAAGGGGCCCACGTGTGACTGTGCGTAAGGAAGGAGATGCCTTCGTTGTCGAAGCACCGGCACTGGAGCGTATCATTGCCCGGTCGGATGTAGCTGATGCCGGAGTACGCTGGCAAATCAACCAGCAGGTTGATAGACTGGGTGTTAACCGGGCACTTAAAAAAGCCGGGGCTGTTCCCGGTGATAAAGTTCGTTGCGGTGAACTCGAATGGGAGTGGTAGCTGGATGAAATCAGGCATACTCGGAGGCACCTTCGACCCGATTCACAATGGGCACCTCGCTATAGCGGGGGAGGTGAGGGCGCAACTTAATCTCGATGAGATTCTCTTTGTGCCCACCGGCCAGCCCTGGCGCAAAGGGGGCAATTCGATTCTGCCAACCGAACACCGTGTTGAGATGGTGCGCCTTGCTATTACTGGTAAGCCCTACTATCGGCTGTCCCTCATCGAGGTGGAGCGAGAGGGACCATCGTATACCCTTGATACTCTGACGGAACTCTCGTCCCAACTGACTACCGGGGACAAAATCTACTTTATTGTAGGCTGGGACAGTCTGACCGACCTGCCGAACTGGAAGTCACCGGAGCGGATTATCCAGCTCTGTTGGCTGGTAGCAGTGCCCCGCCCGGGGTATCCCCACCCAGACCTTGAGTCTTTGGAAGCCAGAATGCAGGGGCTATCGGAGCGCTTAGTCCTGCTTGACAGGCCTGATGTGGATGTCAGCGCCTCTGAGATAAGGGAACGGGTTGCCAGCGGACTTCCCATAAGCGGTCTTGTCCCCGAAGCCGTAGAGCAGTATATCCGTGAGCATGGACTGTATTCTGCTAAATAAGGCGCGTAGTGTAGAGGGTGTACCCTATTAGATATCCAGGTTCTTGACGCTCTTGGCATGGGCCTGGATGAAGGTCTTACGGGGGAGGACCTCCTCGCCCATCAGGGTAGAGAACGTTTGGTCAGCACGGGCGGCATCCTCAATCGTGACCTGTAAAAGGGTGCGGGTGGCCGGGTCCATGGTAGATTCCCAGAGCTGCCCTGAGTTCATCTCACCGAGACCTTTATAACGCTGGACGTTAACCCGCTTGGAACCCTTTAGCTCCTGGAGGGCTTCTTCTTTCTCACCCTCGGTATATATCCACTGCCCGCCCTTCGAGGCCGTGATGCGGTACAGGGGTGGCTGAGCAATGAACAGGTGCCCGTTTCTGATTAGCTCCGGCATGTGGCGGAAGAAGAATGTCAGCAGCAGGGTACGGATGTGTGAGCCGTCAACGTCGGCATCGGCCATGAGGATGACCTTGTGGTAGCGCAGCCTGTTAAGGTCAAAGTCGTCATCGATACCTGCCCCGAGGGCAGTGATGATGGCACGGATTTCCTCGCTGGACAGCATTTTGTCCGGCGGGGCCTTTTCCACGTTGAGTATCTTACCTCTCAGTGGCAGTATTGCCTGGAAGCGCCGTTCCCGTCCTTCCTTGGCGGAGCCGCCAGCCGAGGGACCCTCCACCAGGTATATTTCGCAGAGTGTGGGGTCTTTTTCTGAGCAGTCTGCCAGCTTCCCGGGTAGTGTGCCGGTGTCCAGGCTGTTTTTCCGGACAATCAGGTCGCGGGCCCGGCGTGCTGCCTCCCGGGCCTTGGCCGATAGCAGACACTTATCGATAATCTTTCTGACGTCCTCAGGGTGTTCCTCAAAATAGAGGGTCAGACCTTCACCAACGACGCTTTCGACATGCCCTTTGACCTCGGGGTTGCCCAGTTTGGCCTTGGTCTGCCCCTCGAACTGGGGCTCGGTTATCTTGACGCTGATGACGGCCGTCAGTCCTTCCCTGACGTCCTCACCCGTCAGGTTGGGGTCGTCCTCCTTGACAAGCTTATTCTTCCGGGCGTAGTCATTGAGGGCGCGGGTAAGTGCTGAGCGGAAGCCGGTAAGGTGTGAGCCGCCGTCGATTGTGTTGACGCAGTTGGCGAAGCTGGAGGTCGACTCGTTGAAGCCGTCATTGTACTGCAGGGCTGCTTCAACAATGGTGCTGTTAATTGATTTACTGATATAGATAGGCTGGGGGTGACGCAGTGTCCGTGTCCGGTTAAGATGGCGGACGAAACTGGTAATACCGCCCTCAAAGTAGAAGGTAAACGGCACGCTGTCCCTCCGCTCATCTATGAGCGTTATCTCCAGACCCTTATTCAGGTAGGTAATCTCTCTGATACGTTCCTTAATGGTATTGAAATCGTATCTGGCATTGCCGAAAATCTCCTCATCGGCGAGGAAAGTGGTGGTGGTACCGGTGCCATCACTCTCACCAATAACAGTGACCTCTCCTTGAGGAATACCCTGCTTGAACTCAATGTGATAGACCTTGCCGTCAAGCCGGACATCTACGGCGCACCAGGCAGACAGGGCGTTTACCACCGAGGCACCGACGCCGTGCAGCCCTCCAGACACCTGATAAATCCTGCCACCGAACTTGGCCCCGGCATGAAGTACTGTCATCACCGTCTCCAGGGCTGACTTCTTGGTGGTGGGATGCAGGTCTACCGGAATGCCGCGGCCGTTGTCCTCCACCGACACCGAGTTGTCCTGGTGGATGGTTACGGTTATCTTGTCGCAGAAGCCGGCCATGGCCTCGTCCACGCTATTGTAGACTATCTCATAGATAAGGTGGTGCAGACCGCGCGAATCGGTGCTGCCGATATACATACCCGGACGGCGGCGGATGGCCTCCCGTGCACCGAGCACCTGGATATCGCTGGCAGTATAGTCACCGTTGCCGCCGATAGACCGAGTTTTACGTGAGGACTTTGGGGTCATGGGCAGCTAACTCCCTGGTAGTGCTGGGGATAAAAGAGGAGAGGAGTATGGAAATGAGAGCCAAAGAAAAGGGGTGAGAGGAATCTACTGGGCGAGGTCAGTATACATGATGAGTCACACATTAACATATTATAGCATATTTGGGCTGGAAAGTGAAGCTGGGGAGGCATACTTTGGTCATGTCTTCAAAAGTAGCAGTCCAGGTGGCGAAAGGCTCATTTTGAAGGTGGCATATGTTATACCTGCCCTTCATGTCAAATGCTAGGGAGTAAATAGGCCATTGATAATACGAGGTACTAAAAAATAGTTACGGTTTACTTAATACTGCTGGCTCTCTATGTTTAGCCAGGTTCATCAATTCCGCTGTGTTATTGCTATGCTGCATGGCATCTTCCCATGACACGACGTCCGCTTCCACAAGGGCAGAAATTGATTGGTTCAGGGTTTGCATGCCGTCTTTTCGACCCATTTGGATATTGTTCTGCAACTGGTGGATTTGCCCATCACGGATTGTATGCCGTATCGCTGGAGTACCCACCATAACCTCGCATGCTACCGCCCTTCCTCCTCCCAGACGCGGTATTAGGGTTTGAGATAGAACCGCTAGTAAAACCTGTGATAATTGAAGTCTAATCTGTCCGTGATGCTCAGGCGGAAATACGTCTACAATGCGGTCAATGGTTTCGGCAGCATCAATTGTGTGTAATGTGCCAAGAACTAGATGTCCAGTTTCAGCGGCTGATATTGCTGTAGCCATAGTCGTCAGATCACGCATTTCTCCAACAACAATGACATCCGGGTCGTGTCTGAGGGCGTGTTTTAACGCATTAGCAAAGGAGTCAGTATCTTCTCCAACATTACGTTGTATTATTACAGATTTATTGTCTTTATGTATGTACTCAATAGGGTCTTCTATAGTAAGAATGTGTCGCTCTTGATTGTTATTGATGTGGCTAATCATTGCGGCCATAGAGGTCGATTTACCGCTACCAGTTGGACCTGTGACCAGGATGAATCCTCTGGGCCGTAGGCTTAGCTCTCCGTAGATATCGGGCAGACCAAGAGAGCTAAGGGGCGATAGCACGCGCATAAGCAAACGGAACGCCAGACTAATTACCCCCTTTTGAATGCATGAGTTAACTCTACATCGCCCTATCTGTTCATCCTCGTAGCTGAAGTCCAACTCCTTCTGTTCCAGAAATCTTTTGAGTTGTTCTTGGTTGGTAACTACCTCGAGTATTTCCTGAAGGTCCTTCTGTTCTATGTCTGGGTAGTTGTCCAATTTCTTTAATTTTCCGTCGATCCGTACGATTGGCGGTCTATTAACGTTTATATGTAAATCTGAGGCGGACATTTCCTGTGCTGTCACCAGCAAGTCTGCAATCTTGACGGTCATAGAACTACACCTCGACTTAGACTACCCTTCTTAACTGTTGAAAAATCTAATGTAGTCATTTTAGACGTGCTTTCCGGTACCCAAGCCTATGTTCAGCAATAGGCATTCGCCTACGCTAAACATAGAATCGACTATCTATAGTTTAGACCTTATTGAGTTCAGGTGTTAGGGTAGAGTGGTTCAATTCTGTTATCCAGAAGGCTCGTTCTTGGGAACTAATCTTCATCGATGCCCAACCGTAGCCAAAATGGTTTGTTTATACCCCGACACACTTGACTTCCATGAATACCTGTGGTAACATCCGCACGGTAGAAAAAAGGTCGAAACAGGCAACAGAATACCGGAAAGGGGGCGTAGTTGATGTTAGCAAGTGTGCGATTCAGTGTTGTATTGCGCCCCGGTGGGTTTCCGGCTGAGTAACCTTTTCTGACTGGCTCTCCATAATCGGCCGTTCTTCCGGGAACGGTCTTTTCTTTCCTAAAGACCGGCCGTGGGCGTGATACATCCGCGGCTTTTTCTTTCCTCGGTCTAAGTCCGCGCCAAGATTATCAGCAATCACTTTTTCGCTAAAGGGAACAACACAATGAGTGTGAACAAAAATCAACTTACCGAGCTTGGATGGGATTCCTTCTTCAAGGACCAGTTCGAATTGCTGGAGGCACCGGAGTGTGTGCCGGCCAGAGTGGTTTCAGAGCAAAGACACTCATATCAGGTATATACTCAATATGGTGAACTCTCCGCAGAAATATCAGGTAAGGTACGGTACCAGGCCAGGACCGACGGCCAGTATCCAGCCGTCGGTGATTGGGTGGTTGTCAGGCCCAACACCAGTGAGCAAAAGGGTTTGATATATGCAGTTCTTCCCCGAAGGACCTGCTTCTCGCGCAAGATATCTGATGACCGGGCACGGAGGTCCGGTGGTCGGACACGCGAGCAGGTACTGGCTGCTAACGTGGACACGGCCTTCCTCGTTAGTGGATTGGATGGCAACCGAAAACTCAACCTGAGAAGGCTCGAACGTTATCTCGCCCTCACTTGGGAAAGCGGAGCTTCACCGGTAATCGTTCTGAACAAGGTGGACCTCTGTCCTAATGTTGATGCACGTATACGGGAAGTCGAGCCTATCGCTTTCAGCGTACCCGTCCACGCCGTCAGTGCTACCGAGCGATTAGGGCTGGACGCTCTGGAGATATACCTGACTAGAGGAAAGACGTCCGTCTTTCTTGGCCCCTCTGGAGTGGGCAAGTCGGCCCTGATAAACGCTCTACTCGGTATCGAAAGGCAGGAAGTCGGTGAGGTTCGAGAGAGCGATGGTAAGGGAAGGCACACCACTTCCCGGCGTGAATTAATCCTTCTTCCCGCAGGTGGGGCCGTCATTGACACCCCGGGCCTGCGGGAGATTCAGATGTGGGCTGATGAAGTTGGCCTAAGCAGCGTGTTTGAGGACATAGAACAGCTGACATACGAATGCCGTTTCAGGGACTGCACACATCACTCCGAGCCAGGATGTGCTGTTAAAGCCGCAATCCGGCAGGGCAGCCTGGATATTGCCCGTCTTCAGAGCTACAGGAAGCTAGAGAAAGAGCTTCGGCATCTGGCGGCACGCCAGGAAGGCAGGACTCGCCTGGAGGAGAGGGCAAAGTGGAAAAAGGTTTCAAAGTGGTCAAGAAGAAACCAGAGGTATAATCAAATAGAACCGCATGATGGATAAAGGAGAAATTAAGTGGTTAACAATAGAGATAACGATAGTAACCAAATCTGGAAGAAAGGGAGAGATTCATTCATGGAATGGAAGATGGATATGTGGAAATTTTATAGTGTAACTCACAGGTACCACGTAGTTTGCAACCCGATGAGTACAGCGAAGCTTGACGAAATAATCGGGCTCCTGAAACTGAATTCAGGGTCTGTCGTACTCGACATTGCCTGCGGCAAGGGGGAGATGCTGATAAGGTTAGCGGAGCGATACAAGGTGTCTGGCGTCGGGGTCGACATTTCCCCATATTTCGTAGCGGACGTAAAACAGAAGCTACAGGAACGGGTGCCCGGTGCTCAAATCGAAATCCTCAATATGGACGGAGCAGATTACAGACCAGACAGGTCCTTCGACCTCGCCATGTGTATCGGTGCCGAGTGGATCTACGAGGGATATCGGGGGACTCTGCGTGCTTTGAAGGCCATGACAAAACCGGGTGGTCTTGTTCTCGTCGGTGAACCTTTCTGGCTAAAAGAGCCGGATGAAGAGTATCTGATTGCCGAGAGCCACACGCGTGATATGTTTGACACGCACTATGAAAACGTTCTTATCGGCGAAGATGAAGGCCTGGTGCCGCTGTACACAATAGCCAGCAACCAGGACGATTGGGACCGGTACGAGACACTGCAGTGGTATGCCGCAGCAAGGTATGCCCAAGAGAGCCCGGACGACCCTGATGTGCCGGAGATACTGGCTCGCGTCGCTCACGGGCGGACCAATTACCTGCGCTGGGGTCGTGATACGCTTGGTTGGGCGCTGTATCTGTTCCAGAAGACGACTCATGCCTGAACAGGGAAAGGGAAATACGAAGGAGAGGAAGTAATGAGTTCAGTAGAGATTGTTCCCTTCAATGAGGACTATGTTGAAGCCGCAGCGGCTCTGGTAGCCGCTCGCTACTGGGCGGAGAGAGAGCTCGGCAACTTCTTATTACCTGCAAAATTCGAGGAGGCTGAGGCCATAGTGCCGATATTGCAAGATAATTCGGAAAGGACCACTGGTGTGGCCGCGATTAAAGAAGGGCGGCTGGTGGGTTTTGCCACCGGTCTTATGACCATGCACCAGGAAGCCCGGACTGCCTATATACCTGATTGGGGGCACGGCGCGGAATCATCTGACAGGTGGGGGACCTACCGGCTGATGTACGCTGACCTGGCGTCCCGTTGGGTTGCCAATGGCTACTTCACCCATGTAGTCACTTTCTTTGCCCACGAGCGCGAAGTGGCGGATGCCTGGTTCTCACTGGGTTTTGGACTGGAAAACATTGACGCCTTGCGTGAGGTCGGTCCGGTTGAGGGAACAATGGCGGGGGTGGAGGTTCGTCGTGCGAATCTGGAGGACTTGGAGGTGGTGATAGCCCTGACTTTGGCTACCAGACGACACCTCACCACGACACCAGCGTTCCGCCCATTGTTTGACCACGAGGGAGTGGAGTATTATAAGCAGCAACTCTCGGATTCTGATATAGTGTGGTGGCTGGCATATCAAGATAGTGAGGTCGTTGGGGGCATGAGGATTGTGCCGTCGAGTAAGCGTAATTTCGTGCTGCCTGTCGCCGATGAGTCCACCTGTGCGATTACTATGGCCTTCACGAAGGAAAAAGAGCGTAATCGTGGTGTCGGTACAGCACTGCTCAAGCACTCACTTGATTGGGCGCGGTCGGCTGGTTATAAGAACTGTGCTGTTGACTTCGAATCGGCCAATATCCCTGGGTCTCGCTTCTGGCTAAAGAATTTTCAACCCGTCTGTTACTCACTGGTTCGCCGTCTTGATGAGAGGATTGCCTGGGCGCATGGGAATCGGAACGAGATCAACTTTTTGAGGTGAAGTTTGAAACCTGCAGATGATTCAAAAGTAAACTACAAAGACCTCGTTCAGCGGGGTTATAATTCGTGTGCCGCTGAATACGATACGTCACGGCAGAGAGAAGCCGGCCCTGAGCTGACTCTGCTGACAAGTCGGCTACGGGATGGGGCAACCATACTCGATGTTGGCTGTGGGGCTGGTGTGCCCATCGCAAGGACTCTATCGCAGCGTTTCGCCGTCACGGGCGTGGATATTTCAGGTGAGATGATAAGCCGCGCCCGGGCGAACGTTCCGCAGGCGACATTCATCAAGGGAGATATCATGTCGGTCGAGTTACCGCCGTCACACCTTGATGCCGCCGTCGCGTTTTACTCGATTTTCCATCTTCCCAGGGAGGAACATCCTGAGTTGCTGCGGCGGATATACCGATGGCTGAAGCCGGGAGGGTACCTTCTGGCGACATTGTCTTATCTCAACGAGGCTCCGTACACAGAGGATTACTTAGGAGTCACGATGTACTGGAGCAATTACGGCCTCGAGGACTATAAGAGAATTATAGAGGAGATCGGGTTTACGCTACTGAAGACCACTGTCGTTGGACACGGTTATAGGGAAGAGGTCCAGGCATCTGAAGAACGCCATCCGCTCATCTTTGCCCGGAAGGCCTGAGGCAGACTACTTGAACAACTCCAGCAGCTTGCCCACCGGCATACTTTCCTGCTGTGAAGTGGTCATGTCCCGCAGCACCACGGTGCCCGTTTTTACCTCATCCTCGCCAATGATAGCTACCCTTGGAACGTTGAGGTTGTTTGCCTGGCGGAGCTGGGCTTTGAGGCTGCGGCTGCCAGTAGCCATTATCACGGCGGTGCCGTTGCGTCGCAGGGTGGTCGACAGCTTCAGGGCAGCATCACGGGCCTCGTGTCCCATATTGGCGATGAAAAGCTGCGGGCTGGATATTGATGGCACCGGGACAATCTCCTTTTGCAGGCCGAGGATGATGCGCTCGATACCGGTAGCAAAGCCGATTCCCGGCGCAGGTTTACCGCCAAGCTCCTCGATAAGCATATCATAGCGACCACCCCCACCAAGTGAGCTCTGTGCCCCACCTTCTTCGGGTTGGACCTCGAACACTGTCCTCGTGTAGTAGTCAAGCCCGCGGACGAGGCGGTGGTTTTCCTCAAAGGGGATTTCAAGACTTCCTAGGTAGCGTTTTACGTCGTTATAGTGTTCGGTGCACTCTGCGCAAAGATAGTCGGTACTTTTCGGGGCCGCATCGGCTATCGGCTGGCACTGAGGGCTCCTACAGTCCAGCAGCCGCAAGGGGTTCTTCTGGAACCGGACCTTACAATCGTCGCACACCTCGTCGGTGTGAGGGCTGTAATGCTCCTTGAGTGAGGAGAGATACTCAGGGCGGCACTTCTTGCAGCCGATGCTGTTCAATACTATCTTGAAGCGGCCCAGGCCAAGGCTGACGAAGAACTGCCAGGCCATGTCAATAACCTCGGCATCAAGGGCTGGGTCAGCATCACCGATGGCCTCGCAGCCGAACTGGTGGTGCTGGCGGTACCTGCCTGCCTGTGGCCGGTCGTACCTGAACGCAGGACCGAGGTAGAACAGTCTCACCGGTTGCGGTCGGTTATGAAGGCCGTGCTCCAAGTAAGCCCGACAGACTGAGGCAGTGCCTGCCTCAGGTCTCAGTGCCAGGCTGTTTCCGCCCCGGTCCTCAAAGACGTACATCTCCTTTTCCACAATATCGGTGCCTTCCCCGACGCCACGAGTGAAGAGACCGGCATCCTCAAACATCGGCAGGTCAATACGCTCGTAGCCGTAGAGACGGCATATCTCGGCTGCCTTCTGCTCAACGTAGCGCCAGTAAGGTTGCTCCGGGGGAAGGATATCCTGAGTGCCGCGCGGTGCTCGATACAAGGTTCACCCCATCAGATGTTTCTAAGCTAGAATACCGTATCAGCCCCGAACTTGTAAAGGTGGGTTGACTTTTGTATATGTAATGTTCTTACGCTATACTATCTGTGTAGCGAGCATTATGGAGTAGTCGGTGGTATTCGAGGATTTGCTGGGGAAGGCAAAGGAGTATCTGCCGCCAGAAAGGCTGGCTTTTGTGAAGAAGGCCTATGAATTTGCCAGCCGGGCACATGAAGGGCAGATGCGGATGTCGGGTGACCCTTACATTGAGCACCCGCTGCAGACCGCCGTGATTCTGGCTGACTTGGAGCTGGATGCCAGCGCTCTGGCAGCCTCACTCCTGCATGATGTTACGGAGAACTGTGATGTACCCATCTCTGATATTGAGGCCGAATTCGGCCCCGAGGTGGCTAAGCTCGTTGACGGCACCACCAAGCTGGGTAAACTCTCTAGGCAGGCATCGGAGGAAGCTGGCTGGGGAGCAGGCACTACCCCGGCGGCAGGTCAGGCGGAGAACTTGCGAAAGCTGCTGGTAGCCATGGCCGAGGACCCCCGCGTCGTCTTCATCAAGCTGGCTGACCGACTGCATAACATGCTTACCCTGAAGTATTTACCGCAAGAAAAGCAGCAGTCTATTTCGCGGGAGACGCTGGAGATATACGCTCCCCTGGCGCACCGCCTGGGGATATGGGAGTTGAAGTGGAGGCTGGAGGATGAGTGCTTCCGTTATCTGAATCCGGAGGAATACAACCGGATTGCCGGCCTGGTTGAAGACAAGCGTGATACACGTGAGAAGCTCATTACAGAGATAACCAATGAATTGAACCGGGAGTTAGAGAAGGCTGGCATTAAAGCTGAGATCTCTGGCCGGCCCAAGCACCTTTACAGTATATACCAGAAGATGCAGCGTTACGCCGATATGGGCAAGTACTTCAATGATATCTACGACCTTCTGGCGCTCCGGGTGCTGGTAGGTTCTGTAGGAGACTGCTACGGCGCGCTGGGTATCGTCCACTCTTTGTGGCGTCCTGTGCCGGATCAGTTTGACGATTACATCGGAAATCCCAAGCCGAACGGTTATCAGTCATTGCATACCTCCGTAATGTATCAAGGTAAAGAACGCCTTGAGATACAAATTCGCACCCATGATATGCATGATTTCGCCGAGCGCGGTGTAGTGATTCACTGGCGGTATAAAGAGGGGGAGAAACGCGATACCGGTTTTGAAGAGGGCGTGAAAGAGTTGCGTCAACTGATAGAGTGGCACCGAGAGCTACGCGGGGCTGAGGAGTTTGTGGAAGCAGTCAGGACAGACGTCTTTAGTGACCAGGTCTTTGTCTATACCCCCAAGGGAGAAATAAAGGACCTGCCCAAGGGTGCTACCCCACTTGACTTTGCTTACCAGATTCATACTGACCTTGGGCACCAGTGCGTCGGTGCCAAGGTTAACGGTAGACTGGTGCCGCTTAACTATCAACTCAAAAATGGTGACGTTGTCCAGATAATGTCGGCCAAGGGGGACCGAGGGCCGAGCCGTGACTGGCTGAATTCAAACTTGGGCTATACCAACACATCTCATGCCAAGGTGAAGATACGTCAATGGTTCACAAAGCGGGAGCGAACCGAGAACGTAGAGCGCGGTCGGGAGCTCTTGGAAAAGCTGATGAGGCAACTTGGCATAAAGTTTAGCGAGCGTGAGCATCTGGCAGAGTTATTCAAACATGACAACCTCGATGATTTCTACAACGCTATTGGATATGGGGGGATAACCACCCACCAGATTGCTTCGAAACTGACCACTGTCGAAGAAGAAACACCGAAAGAGGCAGAAGCAGAGGTTCCTCTCAGGCAAGTAACCTCGACAGTAAAGGTGCTGGGGGCGGGTGACATGCTTACCCAGCTTGCCAGGTGCTGCAACCCTGTGCCCGGTGATAGTATCATTGGCTATGTTACCCGGAGCCGGGGTGTGACCGTCCACCGCCGCGACTGTGTTAACGTTGTTAACGAGGAAGAGAAGGAGAGGATGGTCTCGGTTGAGTGGGGACAGGCCGACGTGCTCTATCCGGTAAGGGTTCGGGTGGATGCCTGGGACAGGGTGGGACTGATGCGTGATGTTACCATGATGGTTGCCGAGGAGAAGGTCAATATCGTTGCTGCCAACCTTGCCAATGGTGAGGAGCAGACTGTTTCAATATTCCTCACGCTTGAGATAGGAGACCTCGCACAGCTCAGTCGGCTGCTGGCAAAGATTGAAGGAGTAAGAAGCGTTACCAGCGTTGCTAGAACAGCGGAGGGGGTCACCACGAAGTCTACCCCACAGACGGATACCAGGTAGGCTTATGTACCATAAGGAAAATATTTACTGAAGGGACCGAGGAGGGAGAGATTGCCTATAACCAAGTCAGCCAAGAAGCAGGTACGAAAGGATGCAAAGCGCCGCCTGCACAACAGGTCCATTCGTAGCCTGTGTCGGACAAATGTGGTCAAGGCGGGACGGCTTATTGCCTCAGGTGAACTCGAGGAAGCTCGTGAAGCAGTGACTGTTGCTATCAGTTCGCTTGATAAGGCGGCGGAGAAAGGCGTGATTCACCCAAATAACGCTGCCAGAAGGAAGGCACGCCTGCTGAAGAAGTTGAATCAGGCCCTGGCTGGCTAGGTTCGGTCCTTCCAATGACACCTGACTCATAGCGTGTCGGTTTGACATTTTCTTTTAACTAGTTGTAAATTACCTCTGGCACTAATGGAAGTGGCCACCAAGTGAAGGGTTTGGGATGCTGTCTCAGTTTCAACAAGTAGGGCGTGACCTGTTTACCCGAGGTCTCATTGCCTCTCACACCGGTAACCTGAGCATCAGGTTAAGGAACCACATCATCATTACCAGGCGTGGCTGTATGCTCGGGGCTTTGCAGGAACATGATCTGATAGAAACTGGGATAGACAAAAATGACCGTTCGACGCCACTGGCCTCGACAGAGTTGGCAGTGCACCGGGCCATTTATCGGGTGACCCCAGCACGAGCGGTGGTCCACGCCCATCCACCCCACGCAACTGCGCTCTCGATGGCTACTACAGAAATCGTGCCCAACTGTGCTGAAAGCCTCTCTACGGTGGGCAAGGTGCCGGTACTTGGCTGGAAGATGACGGTGAAACCTGGAGGACTGGCCGAGACAATTGCGGAAGCTCTAAAAGACCATCGTGCCGTCATGGTGCACGGGCATGGCTGCTTTGCTGTTGGTCAGCTACTTGAGGATGCCTTTAACTGCACTACGGCACTGGAAGAATGCAGCCAGGTCATTTGCTTGCTGAAGTCCCTGCAGGCGCAACCCACTGCCTAATCGCCACGGATAAAGTCCTTGATACTGCTGGACTTAGAAATGGAGGCCAGGGCTGTCGGGAGGAATTTTACCACGACCAGGAGTCCTACTATGACTGACCAGATGACAAACATGCCCGAATGCGTACCCATTAACCAGGCGATAAAGGGCAGGGCCGCCAGGCCAATACCCATGGCCAGAGCGACGTTTCTGATAGTCACCAGGGGTATGATAATAATGCCGAGCAGGACTCCCAGACCTATGGCGTAATCATAGATGGGCATGAGTACTGCCAGGGTACCAATCGAGGCCCCCATCCCCTTCCCTCCACTGAACTTCAGCCATATCATCCAGTTATGGCCGACTACGGATGCCCCGGCTGCTAGGTATACATACACCGGGTCTAACTGTAATGCCCAGTGAGCGATAGCCACTGCCGCCGCTCCTTTGCTGACGTCAACGATACCCACGGCGACAGCGGGAGCTATACCGACCTCGCGGAAAGTGTTCAGACCGCCGACGTTTCCCCCGCCGATTTCGCGGATGTCCTTGCCACTGGCGAGGCGGGTGGCGATGTAGGCGGTCGGCATCGAACCGAGAAAGTAGCCTATAAGAAAAACGATAATGCCCGTGACAAATTCACTATTGGCTATCACTAAAAGCCTCCACTAATGAGCCTATTTCCTGTAGACCGGTGTGCACCAGTCGGAGTATTTCCGGTTGTTGTTCAGGATAATGTCATTGTACAGCTTCTGCAGCTTGCCGGTTACCTTGCCGATTTCACCGTCGGCTATCCTGCGATGGTCTATCTCTGAGACCGGCGTGATGTGGGCGGCAGTGCCTGTTAGGAAGCACTCGTCGGCGGTATAGAGTTCGACGCGGTCAATGTGCCTTTCTACGGTCTCAATACCGAGCTCTTCCTGTGCCAGTGTTATCACGGTGTTCCGGGTGATGCCAATAAGTATGCCGTCCGAGCCGGGTGGCGTCACCAGCCTGTCATTGATTAGAAGGAAGAGGTTCTCGCCACTGCCCTCGGCGACATAACCGTCCGGCGTCAGCATTATACCTTCATCAAACCCGTTCTCGATTGCCTCTGTCTTGGCGGCGGCGTTGGTCACGTAGAGACCGGTGAGCTTGGCGCGCGGCACCTCATTGGGGAACCGCCAGGAAGAGACGCAGCACCGCGCCCGGTCAGTATCGAGGTAAGGCCCCCAGGGGAAGGCAAAGACCAGAAAATCGCTTTCCAGGTTATGGAGGCGGACTCCCAGCGACTCGGAGCTTTTATAGGCAAGGGGACGGACATAGACATCTTCCTCGAAGCCGCACTTGGCCACCACCTCAACCGTTATCCGGCAGAGGTCGTCCAGGGTGTGGGGCAACTCGATATTAAGGAGGTGACAGCCATTAAGCATCCGCTGGTAGTGCTCCTTGAGGCGGAACAGGTATATTTGCCTGCGACCGCTGTTCCAGTTGCCCCGGATACCCTCAAATACGCCGGTGCCATAGTGCATGAAGTTGGTCATGACATTGAGATTGGCTTCCTCAAGGGGGACCATCTGGTTGTGGAAATAGGCGTATGACGGCATTAATTGCCTCCTCTTTATTGGTTAGACTACTTTAGCTTGTTATCACAGCTTTATCTGTATCGATGTATACCGTAACGGCCGCATTGGCGATAATTATCTCATCCGACCTGTCTTCCAGTATGGGTAGCTGGTGGCCATGGAGAACCATGCCACCCTCGACCAGCATTATTTCCTTCTGGCCGAATGGGAGGGCCTGGAGGACTTCGTCGGTATCTACTTCTTCTGGACGGGGACAGGCGATGAGGACCTCGACGAACATCTCGTTAAGGTCTCTCAGTTCCACCATTTCCAGCAAACCAACGAGGCTGACCCGGCTGATGGCATCCTTAACTGCCTTGGCGGCCGCTCTGGTGACGTCCTGTCCATGCTGCTCTACGCCCATCCCCATCTCGATAGCAAACCGCTTCTTGTTCATTATGAATCCCCTTGTTGGGTCGGGGCTATTATACGGTACAGTATAGCGGAAAGACAAGAGAGGGCAGATGTCGGCACCAGTTGCATATGGGCAGCCATTCTTCATTCATGAAGTTTCTGTAGCATCCGTGGCTTCGGACCGCTTGGCTTCCTCCTCCTCGGCCTCGACAGCCTCCGCTTCCTCTTCGGCGACCTCAACCGCTTCTGGCACTTCCTCTATTATCTCCCGTTGTACAGTAATCCTGGCCAGCATAGCTTCCGGGTCGTTAAGGATAGTAACGCCTTCACCGGGGACAATATCACGCACACGGATTGCATCATCGGGTTCGGTGAGGGAGGTGACGTCCACTTCTATGCTGTTTGGGATATTGGCCGGGAGGCACTCGATACTCAACTCATTGAGTTCCTGTGCCAGCATGTTTTCCTTGTTTTTCAAGGCTGGCGCCTCACCGACTAGGACGATTGGTACATCGACTTCTATTGCCTCGGTCATTTTTACCTGGTAGAAGTCCACGTGGAGTAAGCTGCCCTTTAATATGTCCTGCTGGACTTCACGGGCCATCACTGTTCTCGGGCTTTTTTCGTCGTCAATCTTTAGGTTGATTATCCGCGTCTGCCCGCTGCGGGCAAGTACCCGTTGCAGATTGGCGGTATCACACTGTAAAGCCAGCGATTCTATTCCGTGACCGAAAACGTGCACTGGCGTGATGCCCTGACGACGTAAGAACCTGACCTTCTTACCGAGGACATCTCGTTTTGAGGCGTGTAGCTCTATTTGTTCCATGTAGTTGCTCCCTGGTAGATGATAATTTCTTACATTAAAACATATTTGGGGACTCTATGTACAGGTGCTTGTTTTTCGCGGTGCCTACCTCGAAAGGCTTGGCGTCTGGAGGTGTATAGTCGCCGCCGTCACTTGGGCGAAAGATATCCCTGAGGCGCAGGGTGCGCCAGGTCTGGATAGCGGTAAAGCCATAGCGGTTGCGGATGCGGTCGATTGCCCGGTTCAGTTGCTCCTGTCGGCGGTCGCGGGAGTCCAGCATTGTCAGTTGCTGGCCCGGCTCCACCAGGTTTGACACCCCGATACCGATGAGGCGTACCAGTTGCTTCTCCGTCGCCAGCGCTCCTCGCAGCAAGGCTGCCCCGGTATCATAGATTACCTGGTCAGCATCAGTGGCCTGCGGCAGAGTGCGACTGCGCGTAATCGTGGTGAAATCAGCATACCTCAGCTTGAGGGTGACCGTCTTTGTCTGCTTGTCCCGCCGCCGCAGGTCGCTCCCCACCCTTTCCCCGAGGTAACGCAGAGTAGCTTCCAGCATTGGTCTCTCACCAATGTCCCTGTCGAAGGTGGTCTCGCGGCTGATTGACTTGGCCTCGGCCGGCGGCGATACTGGTCTGTCGTCAATACCATTGGCGGACTGGTGCAGCATCTCACCAAACGCACCAAAATGGCTTTTCAGGGCCTCCAGTGGCATCAAGGATAGTTGGGATAAGGTCTTTATCCCCAGGCCCTTTAATTTTTGTTTTGTCTTTTTGCCGATTCCGGGCAGCTTTTCTATGGGTAGGGGTGCCAGGAAGGCCTGCTCCTCACCCGGCGGTACTTCGATGAGTCCGTCCGGCTTGGAAAGGTCGGAAGCGACCTTGGCAATCACCTTGCAGCTGGCGACGCCGATAGATGCGTTCAGATGCAGCTCGCCCTTAACGCGCTGCTTGATGGTCAGCGCCATCTGGTGAATCGAGCCGTGGAGTGACTCGAAGCCGGTCACGTCCAGATAGGCCTCGTCGAGCCCCATCGGCTCGAGTAAAGGGGAGAAGTCAGCCAGGATAGCCATGAACTTCTTCGAGGCGTCGCGGTAGCGGGGGAAGCTACCCTCGATGAAGATGGCCTGGGGGCAGAGGCGGACAGCGGTGGCCAGGGGCATGCCGGAGTGCAGTCCAGAGGCCCGGGCCTCGTAGGAAGCAGCCGCCACCACCCCCCTCCGGTCGGGCCGTCCCCCGACGACCACCGGCTTGCCCAGGAGCTCGGGGTTCAGTACCTGCTCCACCGAGACGAAGAAGGCATCGAGGTCGATATGCATGATGGTTCGGCTGGCCATATCCTGTCTCCGCTGTAGCGTCGTCAGGTATTATAGCACATCCGTACTAGTTTTGCGAGTTTCTGCATTGTTGCTAACCTTTCGGACGTTACAGCGTTATAGTTTTTAGATAAGGTGGGGGTGATATTCGTGAGGGCAGCAATTACTGAAGGCATCAGGGAGATTCTGTTTCGGGTAAGGTGGCTCGTCATGTCCGACCGCCAGAGGTACGCCTACCTGTGGAACCGGACAAAAGAGACGCTTTAGGAACTTAAGCTGGTTCGAGTAGTATGGTAGGGGGCTATTTCTTGGTCCTTTGCTTCTTTTCCCATTTTTTATACCTACGCCAGACCCTAAACCAGGCGCGGGCAATCGAGTCAATCGCATCGGAGATGGAGGCAACACCAAAGTCCTCAACTGATATCGAGCCAAGAGGCCGCCGCCAGTTTTGCGCAGTCACGTTAGTGTGGTCGTATCCCTGAGGGATGAAGCGGTAGGACAGGAGGTAGGAGTACTGGCAGATGGCACTCATGAAGTCCCACAGGTTGCCGTTACTAGCCCCCCACGACATGATAAACTTCCGACCACTTAGCTCATTATCTACCTTGTCAAGAAAGAATTGGTGTGACGGGTTACTGTTCGGGTTCTTGAAGGGGTAGCCGAACCTGTCGTAATAGAACCGCTCGTTGCTTGTGTCGGGTGGGTAGCAGTCCATGATGGCATCCTCCCACTCGCCCTCTATGTCACCGTGGAGGTTAATTCCTTCAGAGAACCTCCGGCTGTCGCAGTGGAAGGGCATGTGCGCATCGGCGATGTAGTGACTCAGCATGAAAAGCAGGAGCGCAACCTGGTTGTCTGTCGGAGATACGGAAGAGCCTTTGTCTTCCATTTCCTGCATCTTCAGGTGGTCGATAACGGAATGTGCGATTGACTCACAACGGTCGGGCAGGTTGTCGTCTTTGTCGACAGTGAAGGACTGCTGCCTGAGAGGTGAGGCCTTGCCGTATTTGTAGTTCAGGTAGGTCGTGGGGAGCTTTTTGAACTTATTCTTGGCATCGACTGAGGGTGTAAGCTTGAGCACGTGGCTGTTGGCCATATCCATGATGACCGCATCGGGATACCAGGCACCCTGCGTTACATCGTCTCTGTGGTCCATGAACCAGTTGATAAGGCTGTCGGCGTATTTGCGGTCGGTGGCCGAGAGCTTTACGTTCTCCAGTCTCTTGATGGCCATAAAGGCCAGCCAGGCATGAGTATACTTCTTCATTACGACCTCCCCTCCGGCAGAAACACCCCAGGGCTTCCGCCGTTGTTATAGATTGACGAGACTGTCACGGAAACGCACTCTCCGTGAGCGTATTCGGACGTGACGTTCATGGGCGGATTTTAGTACTCTTTGAGGGACTTGTCAATATGGGGAAATGCTGGCGTTACAGCATATGCTCTAACAGTATCTTTATGCCGATACCTATTAGAATTAGCCCACCAACTACCTCGGCCCGTTTCCCGATGACACCACCCACTTTCCTCCCCAACATAAAAGCTACGGCCGTGACCAGGAAAGCGGTGACACCGATTGTGGAGCTGGCCAGCACGATATTTGTCTCTAGAAAGGCGAAAGACAGACCGACCGCCAGGGCGTCTATGCTGGTGGCTACTGACAGTGTCAGGAGTAGGAGTCCCTTGGATATGTCAGTGTCTCTGCGTCTGTTATCACCGTCACGAAACGATTCCCAGAGCATCCGGCCACCTACAAAGGCCAGCAGACCAAAGGCCAGCCAGTGGTCATAGTCTGCTATGACGTCGACAACTGTCCGCCCTGCCAGCCACCCCAGCACCGGCATCAACCCCTGGAAAATTCCGAAGGACAGCGCCACCCGGAACACCTGCCAGAAGGACGAGGTTTTTTGGGAAATGCTGGCGCTCAGGGCTACGGCAAAGCAGTCTGCCGACAGGCCAAAAGCTATCAACAGGATGGAGAGGAAATCGGTATCAGACACGCATTAAGTATGGCATACGATATGAGGGTGTTTCAAAATGTAGGATTACCGGTTCAGCTTACCTTTCCACCCTCACCCACAGCCTTTCGCCGTCAGTGATGAACTCGATGGTACCTTGTTCATCGGTGCGGTAGATATTCTCCCCGCCGATTTCTTCTTCCAGCCTCTCTATTACCTCCTCGTCAGGGTGACCGAAGGTGTTGTCGGCACCTACCGATATCACCACTATGTGTGGGTCAACGGCGGTGAGGAATCCCGGGCTGGTGGAGGTGCTGGAGCCGTGATGTCCTGCCTTGAGCACGGTGCTTGGCAGGTTGGCCCGGCGCTTCATTAGTTCTAATTCCACCTCCTGAGATACATCGGCAGTAAGTAAAAAACTCACATCGCCGAGACATACCCGAAGTACTACACCGATATCATCAAGGTCAATATCGGCGTTATCCGGTAGCGGGTTCGCCGGGTTAAGCACTTCGATGGTTACTCCCTCGGTACCCAGGTCAATTTGCTGCCCGGCCTGCGCAAAGGTGTATTCAATACCCTCCTCCTCAATGAGACGGAGCCACTCGTCGTAGAGGGGTGACTGATAGTCCAGGTCTGTAAAGAGCACCTGTTTGACGCGGTAGCGCTGCAGGATGTCGAGGAGGCCGGTAATGTGGTCGGCGTGGGGATGGGTCAGCACTACCAGGTCGATTGTCCTGTCCCAGAAGGGCATTTTCCTGCCTAACTCCAGATTTAGATTCTGGGAGTTGGGCCCACCATCTACCAGGATGTCCTGATGGGTGGGGGTCTGGGTAAGAATGGCATCCCCTTGACCGACATCGAGAAAGCTGACGTGGAGGTGGTTGTCTGGCATACTGAAGGCAAAGATAGTTGACAGGACAGCTGTTACCACTAGGGGCGGTAGCACCCATTTCTTCGGTAGACGTGTAAAGAAATTAGTAACCGGAGAAATCACGGAAGGCAACCTCGTTCGGTAGCGGTAGAGCCAGATAATGCTTATTCCCGCAATATAATAGACCCATACCAAGCGGGCGTCTACCGTACCGACGTTGAGTGAGGACAGGGGGAAGGTGGCCAGACCATTGACCACCGCCAGCATGTATGAAGAGAACAGCCAGGCGAGCCAGCCAATCACCTGGGCGACAGGTAGGGCGACAATCCCCACGACGGCAGTTAGTGCGCCAGTGATGATAATACCGGGTAGTGCTGGGAGTGCCAGGAGGGTGGCTAGGGGGGCAACCAGTGAGACGATGCCGAAGTAATAGGCAATCAGTGGCCAGACGACGATAATTATGCCCAAAGTTATGCAGAAGGTGTCACTAACGTAGCCGGCGGTACTGGCAGCGACATTACCCTCACCCAGCGTAGCATTGATGGTTCTCTTGCCTTGCGCCTGCAACCACGGAGAAACGAACACCAGGCCGACCATTGCCAGGAAGCTCAGCTGGAAAGAGGCGTCCCAAAGGACGTTAGGGCTGATACCGACCATTACGGCGGCAGCGAAGGTGAGCGCCGTAATGACGCTGCGTTGTCTGCCGAGTAGTTCCGCTGCCAGAAAAATACTTACCATGATAGACGCCCGGAAGACCGGCGGACGCATACCCGTAAGTGCAGCGTAGAACCAGATGGCCACCAGTGCCAGCCAGATGTAGATATAGTATATTCGCTCGAAGAGCCTGCTGCCGGTAGCAAGCAGGATACCGGCGACGATACTGAGGTGAAGCCCGGAGATGGCCAGCAGGTGAGCCGTGCCGCTAATAGCGAAGTTGGTCTTCAGCGATGAGGGGATATTGCTGCGCATCCCCAGGACTATCCCCTGGACCAGCGATGCCTGCGGTTCGGGCATGACCTCTGCAATAGTTTCGGACAGCTGATGTCTCAATGAGTAGAGCCAGGCCAGTGGGGGGAAGCCCTGTCCGGTGTCCAGCATCTCTATTCTCGGGTAAAGCATTGTCGAGTGGATATCCTGGTGGGCGAGGTAGTCGGCATAGTCGAAGCCCTCAAGACTGGGCGGCTCCTGCAGCTCGCCGCTTACCAGGAGGACGTCGCCGTAGCTATAGGTCGGGTAGGGACGGACATACAGCAGGGCGGTTCCGGTTACCTCCCGCCACTCCCCGTCCACCTTCACCTGCCAGGCGGAGAAGCGCAGGTGAGTGGTCTCCTCTCCGGCTTCTGGGTCGCTGTCTATTATCCCCTTGATTTCCAGAGTGCCGTGGTCGTTGTAGAACTGGAGAGAGTCAGCACCGGCTGGTGTCAGGTCAGGCTGAAAGCGGAGGATGCCACCGCAAAGAATCACTGTGCCCAGAGCTATCAGGGTGGCAGCTTTCCGGTGCCGACGGATGATCAAGGGCAGCGGTATGGTAACCAGCCCGACGAGGAGAAGCGGTAGGGGGAGATTATATATTGAACCCAGGAAGATACCGACTATCTAGGCACAACTGAGATAAATCAGTGACACTGGCGCCCACCTCGGTTACTGGTCGGCGACCGTAATCAGGCCCTTGATTTGCTCGTAGGTAGCGGGCCCGATGCCTTCTACATTGGTTATCTCATCGATGCTGCGAAAAGGGCCGTTCTCCTGGCGGTAGTCGATGATTGCTTGTGCTCTTGCCGGGCCTATCTGTGGTAGGGCGTCAAGCAGCCACGCCTCGGCCCGGTTGATGTTAACCTTCTGTGGTCCATCTTCTTGTTCCGTTGATTCTGTCTCTGGGATGTAGAGCTGCAATTCGTTGAGGTCGGCGTTATCAGTAGTGCCACCGGCGGCTTGAATAAGAGCTTTGAGGGAGTCACTATCGCTGTAGGGGTAGTATCCGGGGTTTGTGACAGCACCACCGATAAAGATATCGCCCTGGTTCTCTTCGTTCTGGGGTAAAGATATCTCCAGGGGAGGGCTTGCCTGGTACCTTGCCCAGACAACCAGGCCACCACCGACTGTAACGGCTATCAGCAGGACCATCACCACTGTCCAGAACCAATTGAATTTACTCACTGTGATTGGTGACCTCCTGCTCCTGACGGTCTGTGTTGTAGGTAAATATGAGTCAGTTTCTTTTCGTCCTTATGGCATCGATTGACGTGTGTAGGCGTTCATTGTAATTCGAAAGAGATCTCATGTCAAATAGCCATTGGAGTCTGAACCAGCTTACAAACAGGCAGGCGCTAAATTCATTCGCCGCTGAGGGCGGCTCGTAGTGCTTCTTCGGACTCGTGCGCCGTAACCGCTATTATCTGGTCTTCTGCTTGAAGAATGGTGGCGCCGGAGGGGACTATCGGTCGGCGCGCTTTACGGATAATAAGAGACAGTACGCTACCTTCCGGTAATGATAGCTCCTTTACAGGTTTACCGATGGTCGGTGCGTCCGGAGGTATTTTCACCTCGACTATTTCCAGTCCCTTATCTCTGATATCGCGCAGGTGTATTAGAGTGTGTGTCGGGACCTCTTCTTCGATGCTCTCGAGGATGAGGTTGGTGGTGTTTATAGTGACGTCTATACCCAGCTTCTTGAAGATAGCCTCATTTTTGGGATTTCTAATTCGGGCGACGGTACGGGGTACGCCGAACATGTGCTTGGCCACCTGGCAGGAAACCAGATTGTCCTCGTCGTCCCCCGTCACGGCAATCAGCATGTCGGCCCGGTTGGTTCCTACTGAAGCCAGCGTGGTCGACTCACAGCCGTCACCACGCACACAGATGCTGCCCAGTTCATCGGATACGACCGTGGCGACGGCAGCGGATTTCTCCAGTATCAGGACTTCATGTCCTTCATCAAGTAGCGCTTTGGCCAGGTAATAGCCAACCCTGCCGCCGCCAACGACGATGACATACATGGATTATTCTCCTTGGGACTCCAGCTTCTCCCTGAGTATTTGAGCAAATACGGTTGTCGGGCTGACCGTCTCCAAGCCCAGTTCCTCGTACATGTCCCGGCGCAGGGGGTCATAGATACGGCAAACTGCCCTGGGTACGTTGAAGATATGTTTGGCTATCTGACTAGCCATGATATTCCGGTTATCTCCCTGTGTGAGAGCCACGAAGGCACCTGCCTCCTCAATGCCGGCACTCCTGAGCACGTCTTCGTCAATGCCATTACCTATCAGGGCCGTTCCCTTAAAGTCCGGGGATAGCCGCCGAAAGCTATAGGAATCAATATCAATAATAGTGACATCATTTCCGTCCTGCTCTAGTAGCGAAGCCAGGCGGGCACCGACCCGCCCGCATCCCATAATAACCACTTTCATTATTCTACCTTATCAGGCGTATATTGATGGTATAGTATAACACGGCAGGGTGCATGTTTCAGGACATGGGGGATTACGTCGCCCAAGCTGAACTGACCAAAACGTCGTTGATAGGCACTTCCTATTACAATGAGGTCGGCCTCACGCTGGATGGCCTCATCAACGATGGCCGGGGCAGCATCACGTGCTTGTAACAGGTCGGTCTCGACCGCGCAACTCTCCCCGGCACCGATGCTCTCCATGCGGTCGAGGACTCTCTCTGCCTTCTCGACCTCAGCTTCGAGTTCAGCATCTAGCGGGAGAGTGCGGTCTATCGGGATAATATAGACGGCCATGATTTTGGCCTTGTCCCTTTTAGCCAGTCGGCAGGCTAGCGTGATTGCCTCTTCATCAGCAGGGGAGCTATTTACGGGCACCAGAATATTATGGAATTCCATAGACTCTGTTTCCGCTCACTTCGAACAACGAGTATTATTATAATCCTGTCGGGGATAAACTACAATATCATAATTGCTTATTTTTTGTGCCGCGCTTTTTGTGCTACCGCCACTTCCAGAAGGAGGGGGTGAAGAGCATCAGCATGGTGAAGAGTTCAAGGCGGCCGACCAGCATACAGGCCATGAGAGCACCCTTACCTACGGGAGGAATGAACTCATAGTTAGCTGCTGGCCCTACTATACTGAGGCCGGGACCGACATTTCCGACGCAGGAGACGACTGACGAAAGCGACGTAAGCTGGTCCCAACCCGGGACATTTGTTCCAACAGCACTCATTATCAGGAAGGCCCCGAAGATAGTGAGGAAGTAGAGG
The DNA here is from genome assembly GCA_011170375.1 of Dehalococcoidia bacterium. Classification (GTDB taxonomy): domain Bacteria; phylum Chloroflexota; class Dehalococcoidia; order Dehalococcoidales; family Fen-1064; genus W589. The sequence continues at coordinate 73,063 of DUEV01000005.1, read as the reverse complement.
ACCACCATGCCAACTATCCGGGAAATGCTTGGGTCGGGGAGTATCGCCTTTCCCAGCCTAAGGGGAATAACCGCTCTCGGGTTGAAGGCACGAAGGATCTGGTTGTAGGTGTATTTTATCAGTACCACCAGCCGGATAACCTTTAGTGCTCCCCCTGTGGAGCCGGCAGAGGCGCCGATTAGCATCAGTACTAGCAGAGCTGACCGGGAGAACATCGGCCAGACATCAAAATTGGCCGTGGCGAACCCGGTAGTTGTCATGATGGATACGGACTGGAAACTGCTCTGCCTGAAGGCCTCTCCGGCTGCCATGTCTAGGTTTATCATCAGGTCTATTGCGATGAGGACGGCGGCTATAAGAAGGAGGCTGAGGTAGACTCTCAGTTCCGTGTTTTTAAGAAGTTGCCCCGGCTGGCGTTTCCAAAACAGGAAGTAAAACAGCCCGAAGTTCACTCCCGCTATCACCATGAAGAAAATGACGATACCTTCAACGGCTGGACTGGCGAAAGCGGCGATGCTCTCATTAGTACCGGTAAAACCGCCGGTAGGCATGGTGCTTAAGGTTACCGTCAGGGCATCAAAGAAGGGCAGTCCGGCAATGAGTAGCGCCACGAGTTCCAGGGCCGAAAAACCTGCGTATAGTGACCAAACTGCTTTGGCTGTATCGCGGATGCGGGGTGTCAGTCGCCCGGCCTCTGGCCCCGGCATCTCGGCTTCCACGAGGTGGGCGGCACCAATGCCCAGTATCGGGAACAGGGCAACGAAGAGCGTGATTATACCCATTCCTCCCAGCCACTGGGTTATGGAGCGCCATAGGAGAATACTCTGGGGCTGGGTCTCGATGGAGGTGAGCACCGTTGCCCCCGTGGTCGTAAAGCCGGATACTGACTCAAAAAGAGCGTCTACATAGTTGGGGAAAGTCCCAGCCAGTGCGAAGGGAATGGTACCGAAGAGGGAGGCCAGTATCCAGCCCCCGGCGACCAGTAAAATTGCTTCCCGCCGGTTCAGCCTGCCCTCACCGACCGGTGTTAGGCGCCAGGCCAACAGTCCCAGACCGACGGTGATGGCTGTGGCAATGGCAAATGCTGCGGAGGCAGAGTCTCCCGCAACGAGACTCCGGACCAGTGGGACGAGCATAAAGCAGCCGAGAATAACTATTAGTAGTCCGAGGTAATGACAGACAACCTTTATTCTCATCTACTTGTTACTTAAAAAGCCGCTCTACAGCCGGTGTGGCTGATAGAGATGAGATGATGATGACGTGGTCACCGGGGTGAATCACGCTGTCGTTCGGGGGAATTGTGACCGTGTCATCACGGGCAATCGCACCAGCGATGACCCCTTTTGGCAGACCAACCTCAGCAATGCTTCGCTGTGCGATATTGGCTGTGGCGCTAGTGACGAACTCGATTGCCTGAACGTCCTTACCTCCGATGAATGGTGCTGAAATAGCACCGCCGTGGAGGACGAAATGGGTAACTCTGCTGGCGACCTGCAACAAGGATGATACGGCTACATCCACACCAATCGCCTCTGCCAGAGATACATAGCCTGGCTTGTTGGCAGTGATTATGGTACGGGACACGCCCAGGTTTTTGGCAAGAAGGCTGCAGAGGATGTTAAGTTCATCACTTTCGGTGGTAGCGATAAATGCGTCGGCTGACGGTATGCCCTGCTCAATGAGGAAATCGGGGTCGGTGGCGTCGCCCTGAAGCACTGTCGCCCGTTCCAGTCTGGCAGCAATTTCCTGGCAGCGAGTAGTGTTCTCATCAATGACCTTGATGGTTAGGCCGTGCTTCTCCAGACCCTCGGCAACCAGAAAGCCGACGCGCCCCGCGCCGAAGACGACAACGTTCCTTACTGGGTGCTGGGGTGGGGCAAACATTTCGCGAAATTCGTCCATGGACTCACGGTGTGCCACTAGGTAGACGTGGTCACCTTTTTGGATCACTTCGTCAGGGGCAGGTACGAACGTTTTCCCGGAGCGGGAAATAGCGGCAACAACTCCCGGTTGCGGAAAGGAGATATCGGCCAGTGACTTGTCAGCCAGCGCTCCCTGGTCTACTCTGAACTCCCTTATCTGGACACGGCCGTCGGCAAAGTTTTCTCCGGGCGTCGGGTAGAGGCTTGACAGCATTCCCATAATTGCGTCGGCCAGTTCTACCTCAGGGTTGATTATCAGGTTTATGCCCAGCGTCTTCGGTCTGATGACTTTACGTGCTGCTGAGGGTGATCTGGCGGCGGTGATGAAATACCCTGAATAGTCGGGATTGCGAACCCTGGCAGCCGTCATTACTGCCCCTAGCTCCTTGGCGAGGAAGCAGATTAGCATATTGGTCTCGTCGTTGTTGGTGACGGCAATGATTAGGTTAGCGCGGTTGACTTCTGCCTCTCGGAGGATTCTGGGAGTGGCGGCGTTCCCCACTATCGTTTTGACGTCGAGTTGGCGGCGGACACTCTCCACCACCTCCTCGGAGGACTCAACTACGGTTACCTCGTGATTTGCTTCCGCCAGCAGGGAAGCGACGTGGAAGCCGACGATTCCCGCACCAGCGACAATAATATACATTCAGCTCATTCCAGGCTATTTGCCGGTTATACCTCTGAATAGCCTTATGATACTTCGGGCAAGATTACGCAGCAGCTTCCGCGACCTTTTACGCCTGCGAAGTACCTGGTCACCTTGCTTGCTCGTTGGCACCTGCTCGAATGTGTTTTTCTTTGCCTTTGCTGCCATTCCGTACATCTTTCTAAAGCCGTTATCGTTTCCTTAGCCTTAGGCCGACCTACTTTAATGTATTCCCCTGCAATAAGATAATGGCATCATTTTGGTGACAGGTCAAGTAAGTATGTCACAGTTCGCAGCGTCAATTGATGCTGTCCGAAAAAGGGATTTTACTATGCCTAGTGTCATCTGTCAAAGTAATTGAGGAATCGGCCCTGAAATTGGTGGCCGGGCAAGATAGAGGCTACCAGTTTTAGCTGGTAGCCTCTAATCACAAGGTATTTTACCAGGACCGTTTGCTTATAGTCCCCATGTACATCCTCTGTCCGACAGGTCTCAGGCCTCCTGATAGAGTGGTGAGGAGGCTTTCATCAGGCGGTTCATGTGGCGCATCTCGGCGACCGGCTTACCACTGTCCTTTTCATATAGCTCCGAGTCCATCCAGATAAACTCGGTCTTCGGGCTAACGCCGACGCATGCGATGCGACCCGTTTTCCGGTAGGTTACTCCTGCCATTATCGGCCCGTTGACGTTGCGCAGTTCGGTCGCCCCGAAGAATCCCACTGACGGTCCATCACGGTCGCCAGTCAGGTTAAACATCAGAGCACCGTACATCGAGCTGGGGTTCAGTATTGACGGCCCCCAGGGAGAGCTTCCTTTGTACCAATCGATGGGGTCGGTAATCGTTTCCAGCGCCCTATTTAGTTGCTCTTGGGTGAAGACCACGTTTTCCTGTGGCGGAAGTTCTGTTCCTGCTTTCGTCTTGGCCAGAATGCGTATCTCCTCCGGAGGTGAGTTCTCCAGCGGGATTTTACGGATGTATGAGGCTTCCTCCGGCTCGCCGATGCCCACTGTGCCTTTGGCCACGGTTTGACCGTCACGCATCTCCACACAGGCCCTCAACTGCACGTTATCGGCCCCCTCTGGAGGTAGCTCAATTACTGCCCGTACCTCCTCCCGGTCAAGGGTAGCGTATGTGTAGTAGATGCTCAGCGAGCCCTTCTCGAACCAGCGCTGCCCGAAGAGCTTGATAAGCAGCGGAGGAAAGAGGTTGAGGTGGATGGTGCCTGGTATTGTGCCACCCCGCATCCCAATTTTTTGAGCCACGTCATCGGTGTGGATGGAGCCGGGTGCTCCCTGCCAGATATTGACTGGAGCCCGCCAACCCCCGTACATGTAGCCTTCCTTGATAACGATATCGTCAGACATGTTTCCTCCTTTGTAAGAGCAGGATATCTTTTGTATTCGTAGCTACTAAGGTGATAATAAGCTTTCGGTGGAGACCTGTCAACTTTAGCCTACCTCATCTGGTGCTTATTTATTATGTGATGATTCCAGTTGCCATCGCTGGATAGCACACCGCCTATGGCACACACCCTGATGTCGTCTCCCTGATTGGTAGCCTCCGATATCCCGTATAAGTACTCGGCCAGGTCTTTTGCTGTCTTCTCGTCAAACTGCAGCTGGGGCAGTTCAGAGCCGGGGTCAAACGCCTCCGGGCTCTCCAGCGAACCTTTGTATGTTGAAATCCCTGTCAGCATGCCCGGTTCCGGCTTGATTTCGAAGGCTCTGGCCGGTGCATCCTTTGTCACTATCCCTATGATGAACACCGGCTTACCATCACTATAGCTGGTAATTACACCGGCAATCCGGGGCGTATTCAGGCTGTCCGGCTCAGAACCGGCACCGTCCAGTATTTTTTCCATGTAGTCCCCGGTGGGTGCTGTCTCGGCAATCAGAAGGAGTCGGTAGGTCTCAAATATAGCCTCAGTCTGAATCCCGTTGCTGACAACGGCCACGCCTGTCTCGTTGTCGAATTTCACGCTCGGATAGTGGAAACGCAGCGGGACACGCTCTTGCTGCCCAATGGGGTCGATTCTGACGCTATTGTCCACCGCTACGGCCAGTCGCTCCCGGCTCTGCGGACTGCGGCCGGTGACCAGATAAGCCAGGGCTGGTCTGCTGTCGGCTGTTAGCCCGATGAATAGCTGCCTTCCTGGATATGGTCCGTTCGGATTGCTCATAATACTCTATTCCCCCTTCTGTATTACTTCTTTTTGGCCCAGAAGATTGCTCGGGGCGCTTTCTCATTATAAGGGTTTCCGCTGCGGTCGCCATATACCTGCTTTACGGTGAAGCCAGATTTCTCAAGCCAGGTTTGCACTTCGACCTTACTTGGAGGGTGGCACTGCATTAGATATTCCTGTTTCTTAGCGTTCCCATCAACGAAGGTTATTATCGTACATCGTCGGTATCTGACCAGCCTCTGGTTAATATCAAACCATATCGTTTTCCTTTGTGTCTGAATACATGTGCCATCTTTGCATGTCCCGGCAGGGAATGCCTTCTCGTCAACATCTAATCGCTGCCAAGTCTCGTGAAGAGTACCTTCCATATGATTATTGTCCAGATAGATATAGCCACCAGTCCTAAGAGAGTCAAAGGCACGAATGATACACTCTTCCTGCTCCTCGGCTGTCGCTAATTCGTAGAGACAGTTACCCCCCAGCACCACCAGGTCAAAGCTTATTGGCCACTCATCTGTTATCACGTCAGCCTCATGCAGGCTGATTCTATTTCGCACCTGTTCGGGTAATTCTCTAATCTTCATGCTGGCACGGTCGAGCATTCCCTTTGCCTGATCAAGGCCGACAACTTCGTGCCCGTCGACAGCCAGAGGGATGAGGATGCGCCCTGTCCCGCAGAATGGCTCCAGAATCCGCAGGGGGCGGCGGTTACCAATCAGCTTCCGGATGAGTTCCACATCATCGGAGTAGGTATCGGTTTGGTCGTAAATCTCGGCGATGTGTGGTTCAATATCATACATGTTGGTCTTGTTGTGACTCATAATCATTTTTCCAGGTTTCTATAGCTTGGTAGCCACGATACGTCCGTTCCCCCACCTCCCCTTACGCATTCGTTTTATCTCGCTGTTGAACTCCTCGTGGGCATAGCGAACCCAGTCTTTTCCAAGGACGGCGGCATATTCATCTTCTTTCTCCGATAGCTTGCGGTCCAGAGCCTTCCATCCGAACTCAATATCCCTTTCGGTGATGTCCTCGGCGTGGTCTACCGAGTATCCCAGGTCCCGGAGAAGACTAACAATATCCTGTAAGCACCACCTTGGGCTATGCTTGTCCGGATTCTGCCGCCTGATATCGAAGGTCATGGCGAGCCTGCCCCTTGGTGCCGTTACCCGGTGGAACTCTCTTAACCAGGCTTCATCATGGTGCAGAGCACATTGACTCCAGACAACAGTGAATTGCCCGTCGCTGAAAGGCAAATTGGTGGCGTTCCCTATACGAAATTCCGCACGGTCGGATAGTCCGGCAAGCTCGGCAATCCGGCTGGCAGCAATGATAAACCTTTCAAACAAATCGATACCGGTAATCCGGCATCCGAACGATTCGGCTAACTGAATAGCCGGCCCACCCAGATAGCAGCAGACGTCGAGAACATGGTCGTCTGCCGTAATGGCCGCCAGTTCTGCCAGCTCTTCTGTATCCTGCTCCCCGCCGAGGTGGTACTGCAGGCCGCAGACAGTAGCCGTCGGGCTGGCCAAGAATCTACCCTCCATGACAGCGGGTTGAATCATCCTTTCGATCCTGTCGAGTAGTGCTCCACCTTCCGGTAATTGCCATTGTTTAATGATTTCGGCTAGTTCGGGTATGGTCACGGTCTTTCCTCACTACTCAATTATGGCAACCACCCTCGCCCAGCCAGCGCTCCCGCCGGTTATTTTTATCGGGAAGCAGGCCACTTTGAAGCCGAAGGGCTTGGGCAGCTTATCCAGGTTAGCCAGCTTCTCAATGTGGCAGTACTCTTTCTCAATGCCAGCGTAGTGGGCACCCCAGATTATACGGCCGTCCTTGTTTTCTTGAAATTCCTCCCTGATTGCCCAGAAGGGGCGGTCCCAGCCCCAGGCATCCGTCCCCATGACGTGGACACCCTGCTCAATCAGCCACAGGGTGGACTCCCGGGTCATGCCGCAGCCGGCGTCAAAATATTCCGGCTTGCCCCAGTACTGGTCGGCCCCGGTCTGGACGAGGACTATATCCCCCGGTTTCAGCGTATAGTTAATCCTTTTCAGGACTTCTTTAAAATCGTCGATAGTGACGGCGCTGCCCATAGGCTTGTGTCGCATGTCGAGGACGACGCCGTCGCCGTAGAACCACTCCAAGGGCATCTCGTCAATCGTCCGCGCCTTCTTACCCTCGGATGTGGGAGCGTAGTGCCACGGGGCATCGACGTGGGTTCCGGCATGGGTACCCAGGGTCAGTGTGTCCGTTGCCCATCCCAGCCCCTGCGGTAAATCTTCATCGGTGCAGCCGAAGACGTTCTTCATGCCAGCACTGCCTTCTTCGTGTGTGTGGTGAACGAGTTCCACTGCCTGTGCTCCTGGAGTAGGTTCCATCGGCACGCTCAGGTCGATTATCCTCATGGTCATTATCTGCCTCCACATATTGTCGGGGAATCAGGCCGTATTCTATCATCCCCATTGCGTCGATGGCAAAGCATGGGTGTGAGCGGCCAAAGTCCGAGTTCATTGACAGATGTCCAGCCCCCTACTATAGTGAGGTGTATCTGGGCAGAGTGTAAGGAGGTGTTATGAAAGAGGCAGGCATTGAGCGAGTGGCCGTTATTGGTGCCGGGCTGATGGGCTGTGGTGTAGCCGTGGAGTTTGCCCGGTTCGGTTACGAAGTCAGTATCTACAATACCCGTGAGGAGACCAGTCGGCAGGCGATGGAGCAGGCGCGGGAAGCGCTCGACCTGATGGCGGAGACGGAGCTTATTACAGGTGAGGAGGCGGACGGCGCCTACGGTCGTTTGCGCCCTACCACTGATATCGCCGAGGCAGCCACCGGTGCCGATTTCGTCCATGAATCGGTGCTGGAGGTACTCGACATCAAGAAAGAAGTGTTTGCCCGGCTCGACGAAATTTGTCCCCCACCGGTTATCCTGGCGACCAATACCTCCGGTCTGCGGGTTACCGATATTGCCTCAGCCACCAGACACCCGGAGCGCGTCCTGGCAACACACTACTTCCAGCCGCCGCATTTCGTTCCCCTGGTAGAGGTGGTGGGTGGTGAGAAGACCGACCGGACACTGGTGGAAAAGGCGGCCCGAATGCTGCGGGGGATGCGTAAACGGGTGGTTGTTATCGATATTGAGCTACCAGGATTTGTTGGGAACCGTCTCCAGGGGGCCATTGCGCGGGAGATACGTTCGCTGGTAGAGCAGGGAATACCCTACCCGGAGTTGATTGATGACGTGATATCTTTCGGATTTGGTCGGCGGATGGCCTACACTGGCTACTTCAAGCGTATGGACCTGATAGGGCTGGATTTTGGTTACCGGACGGCTCAGGGTCGTGGCATACCTGCCTGGGGTCCGGTCGCCGAGCACGTCGAGCGGGGTGAGCTGGGGATGAAGAGTGGCAAGGGCTTCTATGACTGGCCGGGTGATAGTGCCAAACAGCTCCACCGCCGCCTCAACACCGAACTGATACGTCTGATGAAGCAGGACATGGAGGCAGGGCTTATCTAGCATACAGCTCAGCGTATCGTGCCAGACCATTAAATAGTCTCTACAGGCGTGGCGTGCTATAGTATTTGTATCCAATACGAAGCGGAGTTACCGTGTTTTGTTGTTTCAAAGGAGCGGAGAGACATGCCCAGTGATATTGTCAAGCAGCTAGACCCTATTTTCAAAGCGAAATCGATGGCTATTATCGGTGCTTCACGGGAGCCATTTAAGTGGGGAGGGCGTACTCTCCTGACGGCGATGATGAACGGCTACCGCGGGGCGATATACCCGGTTAATCCACGGGAGAAGGAAATCCACGGGCTTACCTGCTATCCGAGCGTTCGTGATATCCCTTACGATGTTGATATGGCGGTTATTGTTATCCCCGCGGCGGCGTCACCCCAGGCGATGGCTGATTGTGCTGCCAAGGGTATAAAGGGCGTGGTCATGATAACCGCCGGTTTCGCCGAGGCCAGCGAGGAGGGCCGGGTCTTACAGGATGAACTGGTGCGGATTGCCCGCGAGGGCGGTGTCAGGTTCGTCGGGCCTAATGGTATGGGGATATATAGCTCTGCGGTCAATCTAAACCTGTGCCTGCATGATGACGTTAAGCCGGGGAAGATTGCCTTTGTGTCCCAGAGCGGCACCTTCGGCGGTTTACTGGCTGAGTTCGCCGAGCGGAAGGGCTACGGACTGAGCAAGTTTATCAGCATCGGTAATCAGGCGGACCTCAATGCTGCCGACTACGTGGAGTACCTGGGTGAGGATGATGATACCGGAGCGATAGTCCTCTATATGGAGGGGTTCAAGGACGGCGACAGGTTCTTCAAGGTTGCCCGCGAGGCAATCAAGAGGAAGCCGATACTTATGTACAAGGCCGGTCGCACTGAGGCGGCTGCAAGGGCAACCATGTCCCACACCAGCTCTTTAGCTGGCTCCGACGAGATAGTCGATGCCATGTGCCGGCAGGTGGGTATCATCCGGACTTCGGAGGTAACGCACCCGTTTGACATGGCGGAGGCGCTAATCGGCCTGCCCCTACCCCGGAGTAATCGTGTCGCCATTATCGGCAGTGGTGGGCAGGGGGTGGTCACCTCCGATACCTGCGAGTCTCTCGGGCTGCGGGTTCCCGCCTTGGACCATGAGACAAGAATGAAAATCAAGGAGACATTACCTCCCCATGCTCCCGTTCCATCGAACCCGGTGGATTTTGCCGGGGGAATGCGTGGGCCGCTCGATGAGGTGCAGGTGGCTGATGCACTCGCCCAGGTTGACTATATCGACGGCATTATCTGCAATACTCCTCATTTCCACGGGGATGACAATAGTGACGAGGTCAAAATGGCTGTCCGGGGGGCGGAGATATTAGCCGCCATCCCGAAGAAATACGGTAAACCGGTGGTCACACTGTCGTGGCACAGCCACATTGGTGGTGGTGCTATCGGAGATATTATGAAGGCGGCCGGTATCCCCTCCTACGAGACCCCAGAGCAGTGCGCCCGAGCGATGATGGCCCTGGCACAGTATGCCGATGTCCGGCAGAAACTGGCTAAGGACCAGGATATCTCCAGATTTTGTTAAGTGACAAAGAGGCGATTAGAAGATGACTTGCCATCGGTAGTCAGGTTCACACCCAGTCTTTTTAGTCCAACGTCATCTCCGGGAGTTGGAATATGCGTCATATGCATTTCGCAGCCTTTTAAGTCTACTAGCTTTTTCATAGCTAGTTCTGCTGTTGGATTAGTGGTAGCACTTATTGAAAGGGTAATCATCGTCTCTTCAAGATCCAGACTTGTGGATTCTGAATCTAGAACCATTTCTTTATATTTGGATATTTGATTAATGATATGTGGAGAGAGCAGTAGAATCTCATCCGGGATATTCGCCAGAACTTTGGTAGCATTCAATATCAGACTAGAGGAAGCATGAAGGAGTTGTGAATTTTTTCCTGTGACGATTCTGCCGTCATGTAGTTGAATCGCTGCGCCACAATATATACCCTCATTTCCTTTAGCCTGTGCTTCTGCCTCGGCTGCAGCTTTTCTGGCTGTCTCAACCACCATCCTGTCTGTGATCTTAACACTTAACTCTTCCATCAGGCGCATAACCCTGTCTACCGTCTCTATTTTTTCTATTCCCAGCATATATTCTTCGTTGTATCTAAAATAGCGCCGGATTAATTCCTGCTTTGCAGCCTCCTTTACTATCTCATCACTGGTAATACCGAAGCTTGCCCGATTCACCCCCATATCTGTGGGTGAATTATAGAGTGGTTGTTTTGCCCATCTAAGCAAGTCATTGGCAGAGTCGTCATCTTTGCCTGTTGCTGTCTCGGCAGAAAAGATCTTGTTGAAAATGAGCTTTAATAGCGGAAAGCTCTCTACATCACGATTATAATTAACAGTGGTCTCATCATAGGCATTCAAATGAAAGGGGTCGACCATATTGAAATCCCCTATATCAGCAGTGGCTGCTTCATAGGCTATGTTAACAGGGTGCTTAAGCGGTAGATCCCAGATGGGAAAAGTCTCAAATTTAGCATAACCGGCTTGTATGTTACCTTTATTTTCAAAATATAACTGTGAAAGGCAGACAGACAATTTTCCACTACCCGGCCCCGGACCGGTCACTACCACAATCGGATTCCGCGTTTCTACATACTCATTTTTACCAAAGCCCTCTTCGCTAACTACATTATCTACATTGGCAGGGTATCCCTGTATCGGATAATGTAAATAGACTTTGATACCATTGTGCTCTAGCTTATTCTTAAAGATAGCAGCAGATGGCTGATTGGCAAAGCGCGTTATCACCACCGCTATGACATCTAGGTCCCACTTCCTCAAATCATCGACTAATTTTAAAGTGGCATCATCATAGGTAATCCCGAAGTCACCCCTTACCCTTCTTTTTTCGATATCACCAGCATGAACGCACATGATAATATCTATCTTGTCTTTCAATATCTGTAACAGACGCATTTTGACATTAGGATCATAGCCGGGAAGGACACGTGCAGCGTGATAATCGAAACAAAGCTTCCCGCCGAACTCCAAGTAGAGTTTATTACCAAACTTTGCGACCCGGTCTAAAATAGCCGCTGTCTGCTCTTTAAGATATCTCTCATTATTAAAACCAATTATCTGTGTCATATTAATGGCTTTCTATAAATAACGACATTCTATTGGTAACAGCTTGAAGCATGTGTCCGTCCAATGTAGTGATTCTTCCGATGGTTTTCAAGAGTCTCATAATTATATCCTCTATGCCACCAGTTTCTCAATATTTGCGGCCGCACATCGAGTCGGTATATTCACTACTTGTCTCGGGTTCCCAAACCCTCGCCTGTTGTCGGGGGAAACGCAAATCAAAGGGAACACCCCATGAAATTTCCCAAAGAGAGCCGCTTGAAGAGGGAGTTTAAGAGGGGCGGAGCCCCTCTTTTTCCTTGAGGGTGGCGGGTGGGAAAAGATAGATTGGGGAGTGGGGCCGCCACCCACTGAACAAGAAGCTATGAACAAGTACGTACTCTTGTTAAATGAAATCTCGTGTTTTATAATGTCCCCCAGTTGGTCAGCATAGTTCCCGTCAGGGACGTCAGGGGGCAGGATGATGCCTGTAGATTATCTGGTAGCACAGGACCTTCACAAGAGCTTTAACGAGCACAAGGCGGTCAACGGTGTTTCTTTCACAATCCATAAGCGTGAGATTTTCGGATTGCTGGGGCCGAACGGTGCTGGTAAGACGACGACGATACGGATGCTGTCGACTGTCCTGGAACCGGACCAGGGTGATGTTATCATCGGGGGTCATTTGATAAGGCGCGAGGCTGAGGAAGTGCGGAACCTGATTGGTGTCTGCCCTCAGGAGCTGGCCCTCTATGTGGAGCTTGGTGCTCTTGATAACCTCATCTTCTTCGGTCGGATGGCGGGAATGAGCAGCCAGGAGGCCCGTGAGCAGGCCATGGCCCACCTGAAGCTGGTGGGGCTGGAGGAAAGGGCCAAAGGTAAGATAGACAAGTTCTCCGGTGGCATGAAACGGCGTGTTAACCTGGCGGTGGCCCTGATGGGACACCCCGAGCTCCTCTTCCTTGATGAGCCGACCGTCGGTATTGACCCGCAGTCACGTAACAACATCTACGAGACCATCGAGGGACTGCGTGATAAGGGGATGACGATACTTCATACCACCCACTACATGGAGGAGGCCGACCGTTTATGTGACCGGGTGGCTATTATGGATGGTGGGCAGGTAATTGCCCTGGACACCCCGCATGCGCTCAAGGCACAGATTGGCTCACCGGACCAGGTGACTCTGGAAGATGTCTTCCTGAAAATGACCGGTCGGAGCCTCAGGGACTAGATTAAAAACGATATGACTAAAGCGTTACAGATTGCTTGGCTGCAGGTCCGCATATACCTACAGGACAAGAGTGACCTTGCCTTCAGCCTACTCCTGCCGGTGGTGACCTTCGCTCTGATGTACTTTGTCTTCGGCGGGCTAACACAGTTCCACGCTACCGCTCACATTGTTAACGAGGACCCCGGGGGTGTCTACTCGGAGGCCTTCATCGAGCAACTGGAAGCCTTTGATGAGCTTAACATCGACCTGCTCTCCCTTGATAAGGCTGACGGAAAGCTGGAGCGGGCCGACCTGCTGATGTTTATCGTAATACCGGAGGGGTTTTCGGAGAAGCTGGCTTCGGGAGAGCCGGTAGAACTGCTCTTCAAGCAGCGGGGTAATGGGGGGCAAGAGCAACAGATAGTGGCTGCTCTGGTAAGGAGCGTCGCCAATGACATCTCGCTGGAGCTCCAGGCGCAGGGACAGGTCATCGCGGCATTGGTGGATACTGATACCACGATTAGCCGGATTGAGACCACCGTGGAGCGGTTATTCGCTGAAGAACGAGAAAATCCTACCGTGGCCGTCACCGAGGACACAATCGGCAGTAGCCCGGACCCGGTTGAGCAATTCCTGCCCGGCATTATCACCATGTACGTCCTATTTGCCATAATCCTGAGTGCCCGTACACTCGTGGAGGAGCGCCATCTGGGGACGCTGGAGCGCCTGCTGACGACCCGACTCAGTGTCGGGGAGCTTTTTGCGGGCAAGTTCATCGCCGGTATCAGCCGTGGTTTTATCCAGACAGTAATTCTGATGGTGCTCTCTTACGCAGTTTTCCAGATTTTCACCCCCCTCTCCTTTGTCAGTTCGTTGCTGGTTGCTCTTATTTTCACCTGTGCCGCCAGCGCGCTGGGTCTCGTTATTGCTTCGGCGGTGCGCACTCCGGACCAGGCCTCGTGGGTGGGAGTCTTTTTTACGATGGCGATGGTCATGATAGGTGGTACCTTCTTTCCCATTGAGGAAGGCTCCGTAATGGAGATAATCAGCCGGTTTTCCGTCAATACCTATGCCAACGATGCCCTGGGGACTCTGATAAACGAGGGGGGCTCGCTGGGTGATATTGGTCTTGAGATTGGCGTACTGGCGGGCGTGATTGTCGTCGGTCTGCTGCTGAGTCGGTACCTATTTAAAGTCATGCCGGGAGGGAGATAGAAACGGTGGTACAGCCGAGGCTGGTCTGGTTTATTGCCCTCAAGGACCTGAAGCTCTTTAGCCGGGACCGCGCGGCCCTGTTCTTCTTTATCTTGTTCCCTTTCCTCTTTGTCGTCCTGTTCAACTTCATCCTGTCCGACATCGGCGGTGAGGACGACCGTCTCGTGTTCCACCTTGTCACCCTTGAGGAGGAAACAGAAACGGCCTTGAGTCACCAGATAATCGCTGCCATGGTGACTCCGGATGAGTCCAGCCTCCGGCCTGGAGAACCACTGATTATCGAGGTAGACGACTATGATGAGCTGCGCCGTCAGGTTGAGGAAAAGGAATTAGGCGGATTTCTTGCTTTCCCCGAGGATTTTACCGAAAGTCTTTTCACGTATAGAGAGGCTGAGATTGAGGTGGTGGCCGACCCTGAAGCGGTCAGTTACCGGGCGGCCCTGTACGGCCTGGCCGATGGGATTAGTTCCTGGATTGGCGCTGAGTATGTGGTCAGGGGCACCATCACCGAGCTGGCCGGGGAGCAGGCCCAGGATATCCTGGAATCGCTGGAAGGTCAGGTCATCACCGGGGAGCCATTGATAGGGTATACCAGCGATAATACGGCCGGGGAGGTCGAGGCGGAGCAGCCGTCCAACTATACAATCTCAGGATATCTGGTGATGTTCGTTTTCTTTGCCGCTGCCCTGTCGGCGCAGGCGATTGTCCGTGAGCGCCAGAACCATACCCTGGAGCGGTTGCTGGCCAGTTCGGTGCGGCGGTCTACGCTTATCGGGGGTATTTTCACGGGTACGGCGGCCAAGGGACTGATACAGATAATCATCTTCTGGACGGTGGGAATTCTGGTATTCAACGTTGACCTCGGGTTGGCCCCGGCGGCTGTTATCATCCTCTCTTTCCTGATGGTAATTGTTTCGGCTGCCTTCGGCGTGATGCTGGCTACCCTGGTAAAGACCGACCGGGGGGCCGACTCGCTGGCGACGTTGGCTGCCCTGATAATGGCACCGCTCGGTGGTTGCTGGTGGCCGCTCTTCATCGCGCCTCAGTGGATGCAGTCGCTGGCTAAAGTGACCCCTCACGGCTGGGCAAATGAAGGCTTCAACAAGCTGATGCTCTTTGGGGCCGATTTCGCCGACGTTGCTCCAGCGATGCTCGCCCTGGTGGTCTTCACCATCATCTTCGGCAGCATCGCCATCTGGCGCTTCCGCACCGCCGCGGCATGAGGACGAGAGCGAGTAAAGAGATTCTAGTTGCTGGTTCCCTTCCACCCCTCCGCCCTCTCCATCAGCTCGCGGGCATTCTTTAGAGAGGTATCCGTAATCTGCAAGCCGGCCAGCATGGCTGCCATTTCCTCGGTGCGGGCGTCGCCCTTCAGCACCTCGAGTCGGCTGACGGTTCGGTCACCGGAGACCTCCTTGTTTACCCGGTAGTGGGCGTCGGCGAAGGCGGTTATCTGGGGGAGGTGGGTGACGCATATCGTCTGGTGGTGGCGGGCCAGCGTCCAGAGCTTCTTACCGATTACCTCGGCACTTCGCCCACCCACCCCGATATCAATCTCGTCGAAGACCAGCACGGGAATATTGTCCGCCTCGGAAAGCACGCCTTTCAGGGCCAGCATGAAGCGCGAGGTCTCGCCGGTGGAGGCTATCCTGGCCAGGGGCTTGATAGGCTCGCCGGGATTGGTCGAGGCAAGGAACTCGACATTATCGGCACCTTCGCTGCTGAAGGCATAGCTCTGGCCGTCCGGGTAAGGGATGCCGTCGGGGTCGGGGGTCTGGGATATGGATACCTCGAACTCCACCTGCAGCATGTTCAGTTCCTGAAGCTCCTGTTCCACTCCCTTTTTCAGTTGGGTGGTCGCCCTGGTACGTGCCTCCGTGAGTTGGGCGGCAAGCTGTCCCATCTCCTGCTTGAGGCGGGTGCGGGTCTCTTCCAGCTCCTCTCGCCGTTCCGAGGAGTGGGAGATACCTTCCAGTTCGGTGACGGCCTCTTTCTCGTAATTCAGGATTTCGGCGATGCTCTGCCCGTATTTCCGCTTGAGGTCCCTGATAAGCTCCAGTCTCGATGCCACCTCTTCCAGCCTTGCCGGGTCGTGCTCGAGGCGGTCGCTGTAAGCACGGATATCTTTAGTGGTCTCCTCGAGGCTGTACAGGTTCTCTTCCAGCGATTCGAGATGCGGTTTCAGGTCGGGGTCGAGTTCCACCATCTTTTTAATCATCGCCACTGCTTCGTGTAGCCGGTCCAGCACCGAGGCGGGGTTGCCGGAGCTATCATCGTCATAGAGCTGCCGGTAGACCTCGTAGGAAGATAGCTTGAGGTTCTCGGCGGAGGCCAGCACTTTTTGCTCCCTTTCTAACTCTTCGTCCTCTCCTTCCTGCAGTTCCGCCCGGCCGATTTCATCGACCTGATAGCGCAGGTATTCCTCGCGGCGGGCCAGTTCCTGCTCGTCTTTCGTGAGCGATTTCAGTTCCTGCTCTGCCTGGTTAAGCTCCGCCGCCATTGTGGAAAACGCCTGCCTCTGTTCGATAGTGTGGGTATAGGCATCGAGGAAGTCGAGGTGGTTTTTACGGTCGAGCAGGGAGAGGTGCTCACTCTGGCCGTGGACATCAATCAGCAGGCGCCCGATTTGCTGGAGTAGCCGCCGGGGTACTGCCTGACCGTTGAGCCGGATGGTGCCGCGACCCTGCCGTCGCATCTCGCAATGGACCACCAGGGTGTCTTCATCGGCAGCCAGTCCTTTTTCCGCCAGTATTTCTCTCAGCGTGGCCAGTTTCTCGTCGGGGGGCAGGGTAAATACACCCTCGATGCGGGCCTCGTCGGCCCCGTGCCGTATCATCTCGTCGTCCGGTTTGCTCCCCAGCAGGGCCTCGACGGCGTCAATCACCAGAGACTTCCCCGCCCCGGTCTCGCCGGTAATAACGTTGAGTCCCGGGCCCAGGCCCCAGTTGATATCCTCAATGATGCCGATGTCCCTGACCCTTAGCTCGACCAGCAAGGTACCCCCCTTCAAATTGCCTCTATTTTACCACGTTCTGTTAAAATCGGTTGCATGGTGTCTGGTCAGTCCTTAATCCATGAAAAAGGGAATCAAGGGGGATACTCCTTTCTCCCAAATAAACAAGTTAAGCGTATTTTTCAAGGGGGACACCCCCTTGTACCCCCGTTCCAAAGGGGTTTCACCCCTCTGGACTCCCCAAAACGGTGAGAAGGCTAATTTTTATGCAAGCATACTCGCACCTTATAGGCGTGCCTTCTTTCAGGTGAGATATTCTTTGTTCTGGCCGTAGAGTAATAAGGCGAACTGAGGGACAGTGAAGCCTCTGCAGAAAACAGGCATTCCAAACACCTTAAAGGGGAGTCTTAACGGGCGTAACCTCCCAAATGCTGTTGTGAGGACGTTAAGGAGAGGTATCAACCACTTACCGATATTAAAGGGGAGTCTAAGAGGGGCGCTAGCCCCTCTTTTCTATAATATTCCCCTTCCCCTCTGGGGAAGGGGATTAAGGGGATGGGGCCTCCACTATCCAACACTGTGGGTGAGATAGGTAATAAGATATCAACATGTCCACCAATCGCATGAACGAGCACAATTCCTTGACAGCCAGTCTCGGGTATCCATACAATGTGAATACAGGCGTGGCACACGGGAGTCCCGGATTGACTATGAGCCCTATAAGGGCGTCTACGAAGAGGTGAAATACCAATGATGGCACAGGAAGACATCAGAGAACGCTTTCACGCCGACCCAACGCAATTTATCCGTTCGGCTATTAAAGAGCACGTTAGCTCCAGTCCGTTGAACCGGCTGCCATCCTTCGCTAACTCTCCGATATTCGAAGAGCCGCTGGTGGGTTTTGCCAGTGGCGATGACCCCATCTTCGAACAGTTCAAGTCGGTCGTCGCCGAATCTCATCAGATGCCTCGTGATGTTCTCCCAATTACACAGGGTCCGGTAAGCGTGGTTTCTATCGTATTGCCTATCAGCCGGGAGACCAAGCTGAGCAATCGCCTTGAGACCGGAGGCCCCTCTCTGCGCTGGAACCATACGCGTTGGCAGGGACAGGACTATATAACCGACCTGTCCCGCTATCTCGTATCGCTTCTCAAAGAAATGGGACACCAGGCAGTTGCACCCGAGCTGGCTGAGTCCTTCCAGATACACGCTCTACCGGAGTTGGCCTCGAACTGGTCTCAGCGACATGTCGCATATGCGGCCGGTCTTGGCACCTTTAGCTTGAGCGACGGTCTCATCACTCCCAAGGGTATCGCCATGCGCTGCCTGAGTATCGTCACGGACATTGAGCTTCTGGCTACGCCCCGGCCTTACGCAGACTATCAGACCAATTGTCTTTTTTATAGGGACGGCTCCTGTAAAAAGTGTACCGAACGGTGCCCCGGCGGTGCCATTACCGAACGGGGTCACGACAAAGAGCGATGCCGTCAGGTGCTGTTTGAATTTCAACGCTCGTTCATGGAGGGTGCCCGCGGCGAGGGCTACATCGGTCGCTACGCTGGTTGTGGGCTCTGCCAAACAGATGTACCATGTGAGAGCCGAATCCCGTTTGCAGGTCAGGAATCCGCAGACGGATAGGCCAAGCATTTCTTCCTTCGAAATTTGACTTGCCCTGCCACTTGTTTAAGATTAGAATATGTTTGTGAGACAGCGTGATGGGGTGGGCCGTGGGTATAATTCTCCACAGTGAACCTGAGCTGGAGCAGCCGGACATGATTGTCGGCTGGCCCGGTATCGGCAATATCGGCGTACTCACTGTCGACACCCTCCGGCAGCAGATTGAGGCCGAAGAACTCGGCGAAATCGAGCCCTGGGACTACTTCTATCCCAATAAAGTCATTATCAGGGGCAGTGTCCTGCATGACCTTGAGTTTCCCACGAGCAAGTTTTACTACAAGAGGCTTGCCAATAGGGATCTGCTGCTTTTCATCGGGGAAGAACAACCGTCTGGTCACGGCAGGATGTACGCCGAGGGTGGTAAGGCTTATGAAATGGCCAATCGGGTTCTGGATGTGGCGGAGAAGTTCGGTTGCCGCCGAATCTATACCTCGGGCGCTGCTGTTGCCCTCACCCACCATAGTTTGAGATCGCGGGTGTGGGCGGTGGCTACCGAAAAAAGACTGCTCGCTGAGATGAAGGGCTATGCCAATACGCTCCTGATGAGTGAGGTTGAGGGACGGGGAGACGTGGGGAATATTACCGGTCTCAACGGTCTGCTGATTGGCGTCGCCAAGAAACGCGGTTTCGAGGGTGTCTGCCTGATGGGTGAAATACCGGACTACCTCTCGCGAGTTCCCTTTCCCTACCCCAAGGCTTCTCAGTCTGTTCTTGAGATGCTTGCCGCTATATTGGGAGTTGAGGTTGATATGTCTGCTCTTAGCGATATGACGGCTCAAATGGAGGGTGTTATTAACAATGTCTTCCGGCAGTTTCCCAGTGAGGTCAGGGACAGGATTGACCAGCGGAGGCGGGAGGCCCAGCCGGGAATGATTACCGAAGAAGACGAGAAGTGGATAAAAGAGCACATTGATGATTTCTTCCACCGGGAAGATGGAGACAAGGGACAATGAATGAAAAGGTCCACTTCTTGACACGGCCAGAGTTGCATACCCCTACTATGGTTGTTGGCTGGACGATGGATGCTGGCAGATTGGGGCGGAGGGTAACCGATTATCTGGTCAGGAAGCTCGGTGGGCAGGCCTTCTGCGAGATTGAACCGGCCGATTTCTTCCCCCTCAATGGAGTTGCCATTGTCAATGATATTGTCTTCTTTCCTGAGAGTCGCTTCTACGCCTGCCCTGAGAAGGACCTGGTGGTCTTTCTGAGTACACCACCCAGCTATGAATGGTATCAGTTCCTCAGCCTGATATTGGATGTTGCCCAGGACTACTGCCATGTCAGGGAGATTTATACTGTTGGCAGTATGATTGCCATGGGTGCCCACACGGCTCGCCGTCAGTTTTTCAGTACGATGGGCTCGCCAGAGTTGAAGATGGAGTTAAGCCGATATGACCTGACCAGGGAAACGGACTTTGAAACACCTCCGGGAGGAAGACCTACTCTCAACTCCTTCTTCCTGTGGGTTGCTAAGCGGAGAGGTATCCCTTCGGCCAATCTCTGGATACCAATCCCGTTTTACCTCGTCTCGGCTGATGACCCTGAGGCATACCGTGGGGTGCTTGATTTCCTCAGCGACCGACTCAACCTTGGGTTTGACCTTGCTGACCTCGATGAGCAGGCGGGGTTGCAGAATGAAAGGATTGACCACATACGGGCAGCACAGCCGGAAATTGATAGTATCATCGGTAAGTTGGAGCGTGGCCTGAGACTCTCCGAAGGTGAGGGTGAGAAACTGGCCAAAGAGGTCGGTGATTTTCTCAGAGAAGCCGGGGATTAGACTCGGTCTGAGTACGAGTGTTCTTAATTTCCCTCTTGTATCTTCTCCTGTTTATCTGGTTCTTCTTGTTTATCTGGTTCTGCTGACTCTTTCGGTTCCTCAGGCTGTGGGCGTTCCCGCAACCAGCGGTGAATGGCATCCAGCGCCGGTGGCGCTACCATAAACACCTCGATGTCCTGGGGGAACTGCACCTGGTGCTCTTCTCTGATGAAGAGTATGGCTACTTCATTATCTTCCAGCGTCTCGTCTATCCGTTTGGCAATATGCTCATATCGCTTCCGGGCAGATTCTCGGTACAGTTCGCTGACTTTTCCGGCTGCACTACGACTCAGAAACCCGAACAGCAGGAACCGCTCCCAGTCCATGCACTCGTTAGACAGTTCCGCTTCTTCGGTTGCCTCGAGCAAGGCACCAGCCTCGGCCCGTTCACGTGTTATCCTGTAGCCGGGGGGATTCAATTCCTCTAAGATTTTAAGCCCTTCCTCACCTCCGACGGCAATCAATTCGTGATAGACCCGTTTGGCCTTCCCTATTTTCGATTCCTGGTTAGCTATCTGCTCTTCCACCTGCTGCCAGTAAGACTCGAACCTCTCCAGGTATTCCTGGGGAGCGTCCTTTCCGGCGTATAGCAGTGGTATGAGGTAAAGCTTTCGCTCTCCCCGAAACCGCTCTGCGCTGGGTTTTTCTATCCTGCCTAGCTCTTCAGACATCTCTGGGCATCCTCCCGTCAAGCCTGTCAGGCCAAAAGGCTGGCCAGACGGGCCCTTCTTCTCCAGATTTTACCCTCTATCGTGACACGCCGCAACTGCGATACCCGTATAGAATAGTTGCCAAACCGGATAAAGTAGGATACACTAGAGATGAATTCTATCTCAGTATTGACATTTGTTATTGCTCTCTGGTCTACCTTCGAGTATAATATCTATCTAACCTGAATTCCTAAATAGTCCGACCGGCCTTACATCAGACATACGAGACGGGCGGGAGGAGGTAAAGTGGCTGGGAAATATGATGCACTTCGGTCTCATCTTGAGAGTGAAGAGAAGCGTTTAACTGATGACCTGGAGCAACTGCGGGCTGTCGCTTATCCTTCTGAGGAGAGGCGTGAGGGGAGTCCTTTTGGCAAACGGGAGGAGGAGGCTACGGAGAGCCTTGAGTTGGAGCGGAGGCTAGCTCTGGAGAAGCAGATGCGGGAGCAGTTGGCCGACGTTAGGGCTGCCCTGGCGAAGTTCGAAGAGGGTACCTACGGTAAGTGCGAGGAGTGTGGTAAGCCAATAGCCCGGGAACGATTGGAGGCGTTACCGTACGCGAAACTGTGCCTGGACTGTAAAACGCTTCAGACGAAGAATGCGAAAGGTAGATTCCCCCCTAGCTAGGTGGTGGGGAGGGGTTCTCGCTCTCTCCTTTCTGCTGGTAGTAACCGCTGACCAACTCACCAAAAATTTACTGGTAAGGTCGTACGACGAGGGCGAGGTTATCTGGCAGCTGGGATTCTTTCGGCTGGTTCATGTCCATAACACCGGGGCTGCCTTTGGTATTTTTCAGGGTCACTCCTCTGTCCTGAAAATTGCTGCGATTGTCGGCATTGTCGTTCTCTTGGTAATGGGCTTTGTCATTTATCGCCGTATTCCAGCCTTAGTAAGTCGGCTCAACATCATAGCCTTCGGCATGATACTGGGCGGCATGGTAGGTAACCTCATTGACCGGTGTAGATGGGGCTACGTCATTGATTTCATTGATTTTAGGGTCTGGCCGGCCTTCAATATTGCTGATTCGGTCGTTACAATTGGTGTTGTCATTATTGTCTACTCCCTCCTCCGTCTGACTATTACCGAAATGCGCACTCCCCCTGAGAAGGCCGACTAGGTTAAGAGTGATGTCAATCGCTGGTTCCAGAGAGCATAGTTTTGTTGTGGGTAGCCAGGGCGTCCGTCTTGACCATTATGTTGCCGGGAGCTGTCCGGAACTGACACGGACTCAGGCTCAGAAGCTGATCAATGATGGTCTGGTCAGGGTCAACGGCATGGTTGCCAGGGCGAGCCTGAAATTGAGTCACGGTGACCGGGTCACTGTTATCATCCCCCCATCTACCCCCAGCCGTCCGGAGCCGGAAGCTATTCCTTTCGGTATCCTCTATGAAGATGATGATGTGCTGGTGATTGACAAGCCGGCTGGGCTGCCAGTACACCCGGCGCCGGGACACCCGGGCCATACGCTGGTCAATGCCATTCTTGCCTATCTGTCTTTTACTCCCGATACCGGCGACCCGCTGCGACCAGGCATCGTTCACCGACTTGACATGAATACTTCCGGGGTGATGCTGGTAGCCAAGGACCGAGCAGCCCGGGCCGACCTCGTAAGGCAGTTCAAGTCCCACAACGTGACCAAGGTATATTTTGCACTGGTCAAGGGGCATCTCGCTCCTGAGCACGGTGTTATTGAAGCCCCAATCGGGCGTGACACGCGCAATCGCAAGCGCATGGCAGTCGCTGCCGAAGACCAGGGCCGGGCGGCCCGCACCCGATACCGTGTCGTTAGGTATATCGACGACTATACTCTACTTGAGGCTGTACCTGAGACCGGCCGCACGCACCAGATTCGGGTACATCTGGCAGCAATCGGCCATCCGGTGGTCGGTGATGCTACCTATGGGGTGAAATCGGCCCATCTCTCGCGGCAGTTCCTCCACTCACATCGCCTCGGTTTCCGTCTCCCCTCCACCGGGGAGTACGTCGAATTTGAATCTGCTCTGCCATCTGACCTTAAGAAAGCACTCAAGGAGTTCGGCTGAACCAGTTCAAATAGATGGGCGGTACTAATGCCGTGACTTCTCCTTATGGGGGAGTAGTAAGCAATAGCTACTGCGGGACTGATACTTGACCTTCTTGTGTAAAACTATAAGTGGTACCAGATTTAACAGTACCGTCGGCATTCAGACCTGTCATGTAGTCACTTAGCGGGACACCATTGAGGGTGATATCATCCATATCACTTGTGGTTATGGGATATGCGCCAGCATCCAGTAAGTTAATATTCTGGTCGGCCATTAGTGCCGTTACCGCTGTCTTGATATTGTGCAATTCCGTTTCCGTAGCTTCAGTTTCACCATGCCCTATGAATTTCCCGAAATGCGGAATAGCCACACCCGCCAGTGCTCCAAGAATGGTAACCGCCACCAGCAGCTCAATCAGGGTAAAACCTCTTTCCCCGCAGCCGAGCCTCTCGAAGATTACTTTAGTCATCTACTATTATCTTCTTCGTTTGTGATTCTCCCTGGCTACCTTAAGGTTATCATGGCGTTTATTCCTATTGAGGTCTAAACCGAACCATTAATAGGACCCCCAGAGGTCAAATATTGTTCTATTTGAGTCTAAGGTATCAACAACACCTATCTAAATGGCTGTATCTCCCGTGCGTCATTAAAACCTGTCAATACCCGACCTCATTCACACAGGGAGATTATGGGGGTGAGGTTGGATAAGAATGTGTCGAAGTGTTACTCGTCATATGAGTGGCTAGGTTGGCTAGAATATTATCAGGTGAGATGGTAGAATTAGGC
The DNA here is from genome assembly GCA_011170375.1 of Dehalococcoidia bacterium. Lineage (GTDB taxonomy): Bacteria > Chloroflexota > Dehalococcoidia > Dehalococcoidales > Fen-1064 > W589. The sequence continues at coordinate 49,288 of DUEV01000005.1, read as the reverse complement.
GTAATAGTTCAGGGTCTGCCCAGAGATAAGGGAGTATAGATATGCAGCTAATGGCTACCCGGGTGCGTAAGGAAAGTTATACCGTTGACTATGCCGGTTTCTGGATAAGGTTTTGGGCCTTTCTTATTGATACCCTGATTATTGTCGGTATTAGCTTGCTGTACAACGGTATCTGGGGGCTGGCCAGTGGGGCTGGGTTCTGGGGTGAGGAGGCCACTGATCCCCTCCTGCCGGATGCAGTAGCGAGCTCGGGTTCGTCTCTCTGGGCGGTGAGCAGCGGTATCCTGTTTCTGATAGTTGTTGCTTACTTTATCTGTTTCTGGAGGTGGCGTGGCCAGACCCCGGGGAAGATGATTATGAGGTTGAAAATAGTCCACTTCAACGGTGCCGGGATGGGCTGGGGTGGTGCTGTTATGCGGTTCCTTGGCTATATCATATCGATTTTGCTGGTCCTTTCTGGCTTTTTCTGGATCCCTGTGGACATAAGAAGGCAGGGATTCCACGATAAGATTGCCGATACTTTTGTAATTGCTGTTCCTCGCAAGCGGTCAGCTGCTGACGGGGCCTCCAGATATAAAAGTGAGAAGGCTTATGAGGCCAGTCGTTAGAACGCGTTTTGCCCCCAGTCCCACCGGTGACCCCCATGTTGGTAATATCCGGACTGCCCTGTTTGCTTGGCTTTTTGCCCGTCATAATTCTGGTAGCTTCATTCTCCGTATTGAGGACACCGATGTTGCCCGACGTGTGGAAGGCGCGGTTGAAGCGCTAATGGGTAGCCTCAGGTGGCTGGGACTTGACTGGGATGAAGGACCGGATATCGGGGGAGACTACGGACCGTATGTCCAGTCGGAACGCCTGGGGCTTTATGAGGAAGCAGCCCGGCGCCTGGTGGAGCAGGGGGATGCCTATTACTGCTACTGCTCTCCAGAGCGTCTTGAGGAGATACGGGCTGAACAGCTCAGGCGCAAGCAGCCACCCGGTTACGACCGCCAGTGCCGTGAGCTGAGTGAGGAAGAGAGGAAGAAGAAAGAAAACGAGGGTATAACCCCGGTGGTTCGTTTCAAAGTCCCGCTTGAAGGCCAGACAAGATTCAGTGACGTCGTCTGGGGTGAGGTAAAATTTGAAAATAATACCCTTGACGACCTGGTGTTACTTAAGTCTGACGGTTACCCCACCTATAACCTGGCCAACATCGTCGACGACCATAAAATGGAGATAAGCCATGTTATCCGGGGCGAGGAGTTTATCTCTACCACCCCGCATCATGTGCTCTTATACAAAGCTCTCGGATATGAGCCGCCGCAGTTTGCCCACTTGCCGAGGCTCACGGGAACCGACCGTTCAAAGCTGAGCAAACGTCACGGGGCCGTATCAATAGGGGAGTTTCGGAAGCAAGGCTATTTACCAGAAGCGATGGTGAATTTCCTGGCCCTGCTTGGCTGGTCGCTGGATGACAAGACAGAGCTGATGACAAGGCAGGAGCTTATTGCCAGCTTTACCCTCGAACGTGTCAAAAAGACGGCGGCTAGCTTTAACCCGGAGAAGCTGGACTGGATGAACGGGGTTTATATTCGCAGTCTGGCCCCAGAAGATTTTCTGCAGAGGTCTCTGCAATTCTTGGAACGAGACCTGCCATCTGAGGTGATGCCCCCGTTGTCGGTTGACTACATCAAGCAGATTATGCCGCTCGTTCAGGAGCGAGTGAAAACGCTGGCCGACGTGCCTGAGCTGACCCGGTTCTTCTTTGTAGACCGCCTCGAATATGATACCGAGCTTTTGATTACCAAGGGAATGACGGTGGAGTCAACCCGTCATGCTTTGGGGGTAGCCCGACAGCGGCTGGCAGAATTACCTGCCTTTGATGCCGAGTCCCTGGAGGAGATGCTGAGACCTCTGGCGGCGGAGATGGAACTGAAGACGGGACAGCTTTTCGGGACGCTGAGAACAGCCGTTACCGGACAGACAGCCGCCCCACCCCTGTTCCAGACAATGGCGGTACTTGGTCGGGAGACCTGCCTGGAACGGATTGACCGGGCGTTGGACAGATTGTAGCGTTGACAGGGCTTGCGTGTATGTAGACGGAGGAGGCGGTTGTTGGAGCCGGGATACATTACCCTTTATCGTTCTGGTGAGTTGAAGTGCCGTGCCGATGCCTTGGAGAGCCGGTTGGCCTCGTGTGATATCTGCCCGCGGGAGTGCCGTATTGACCGGCTTGAAGGTGAGTGGGGGTTCTGCCGCACCAGCTATCGGCCCGTGGTGGCGGCGGTCTGTAGTCACCACGGTGAGGAGCCAGCTATTTCAGGGAATCGTGGCTCAGGGACAGTGTTCTTTGGTAACTGCAACCTGCGGTGCGTATACTGCCAGAACCACCAGATAAGCCAGCCACGAGCAAGGCGACCGTTCCCTGAAATGGATTTCCGTACCCTGGCAGAACGTATCTTGTATCTTCAGGATGAACTTGATTGCCACAATATCAACTTTGTATCCCCATCACACTTTGTTCCTCAGCTCGTGCGGACGGTGTTGGAGGCAGTACCACTGGGGCTTCATCTGCCTCTGGTCTACAATACCAGCAGCTATGATTCCCTCAGTTCGCTGAGAGAGCTCGATGGGATAGTAGATATCTACCTGGCGGACATTAGATATGGTTCGGACAGGTGGGCGAAGAAATATTCCCGGGCACCAGATTATGTGAGGCATGCCCGTGCTGCTATTCAAGAGATGTACCGGCAGGTCGGTGAGCTAGTCCTGGACGACGCTGGAGTGGCCCGGAGGGGGCTGATTGTGCGCCATCTGGTGCTCCCCAACGGCCTGGCTGGCAGTGAGGCATCACTCACCTGGCTGGTCAATGAGGTCTCCCCAACGGTTACGGTGAGTATTATGTCTCAGTACTACCCCACTCATCGGGCCTTGCGGATTCCTGCCCTCTCCCGAAGGCTGACCGCGGATGAATACTCGGAGGTTGTCGGACTGGTGGAACGTCTCGGGCTGGAGAATGGTTGGGTTCAGAAGATGGGGTCGTCGGACAGCTACCTGCCTGATTTTGAGCATGCTGGCCATCCTTTTCCCCAACGGTCGGTCTGACCTGTGACTGAATATCGAGTGGTCAGCCCATTAGCGGAGGTCTACCTTCCTATACTTGTGGTTGGTGAGTGCTCTATTGGTCTGTTGCTGGTGGACTGCCAGTATTGTTAACATAGAATATAGGGTCAATATCCGAGGTAACTGAGTGCTTGAGCGACAAGGAGGGCAAGGGAAATGAAGGGAAGGATAATCGCTGCTTTAAGATGGGTAGGCAGAAAGCTCAGAGCGCATTTCTTGGCAGGTATTCTCGTTACTGTGCCGTTGGGACTTACCGTATGGATATTTATCTGGATTTTCAATGGCATCGATAATCTCCTCCAACCAGTAATTGAGAGGATTTTCGGGCATGATATCCCCGGTGTCGGATTTGGGATAACCGTATTAATAATTTACATTGTCGGCGTAATTGTCAGTAATATGCTGGGGAGGAGACTGCTCCGCTATGGTGAGAACCTGCTAAACAGGGTGCCAATGGTTCGCTATGTCTATAATGGCATCCGGCAAATTATGCAGGCTTTCGCCGCACCGGACAAGACTGGTTTCATGGATGTAGTGCTGGTCGAGTTTCCCAGAAAAGGTACGAGAACGCTCGGCTTTATCACCAATGAAACGTCTGATGAGTCCGGCAGGAAACTGCTCAATATCTTTATACCGACCTCCCCCAATCCGACCTCGGGTTTCTTGCAGATACTCAGTGAAGACCAGGTAATCCGGACCAACCTGACGGTTGATGACGCCCTGAAAATGGTCGTTTCTGGTGGCCGAGTGTCACCCCGGGAGGTCAGCGACAAACTATTTGTGGGGGGTGGTATGCATGAGTCTGGGGGGTACTAATAATAGCGGTTCTATCTTCTCTTACGCTTGACGAAAGCAAAGCGTATCTTTAGACCGTTACGCTTGTCCTTCTTGTTGACGTTCTTGACAAATGTTTCCAGGTCTGGGGCTTTCTTAGCAGTCATTGGTGTAAATCGTTCCCTTGCACGTTCAATCTGGCTCAATTGTATCACATGGTCGATTATAAGGCCAGCCGGTGTTTGTGTTATGATTGATGGAGAGTGCCCGAGCACATTAGTCCCCTCTCCTGTATTGCCAGACTGTGGAGGAGCCAGAGGCTATTTAGTTAAGTGCCTGCTTTGGAGTGTGTCTTGAGAAAGGGTTACTGGCGTCATGCGTGAGGATATTGAGGCAGGCTACGAAACAACTTCAAGGGGAGTGGCTGGGGGAACACCGGGGCGCCCGGGTAAGGGAAGGGACTGGCTTGCCGCCTTTGTTTCGCTGAAGAACCGGAATTTCCGCCTCTTTGCCATCGGGTCACTGATCGCTACTACGGCGCTGCAGATGCAGCAATTCACCCAGAACTATCTGGTCTATGAGTTGACTGACCAGGCAACGGCGATAGGCTATGTTAGTGTCGCGCTTGGTGTTTCCATGCTATTCTGCTCTCTGGCCGGGGGCGTTGCCGCCGACCGCCTGCCGAAACGGAACCTGTTGATGGCCGGTCGACTCGGGATTGGTCTTTTCGCACTATTTATCGGCGTGATGATTTCCACCGGGCTTATCGCAGTCTGGCATATTGTTGTTAGCTCCCTGGCTATTGGAATCATTTCCGGTTTTACCATGCCGTCACAGCAGTCGTATGTTCCTGACCTTGTCGGTGATGAGAACCTGATAAATGCCCTGGCGTTGAATTCGGGGATAATGAGTATGACCCGTATCATTGGCCCGTCGGTGGCTGGTGTGGTCATTGGTGCTTTCGGGACGGGGCCGGCGTATTACATAAAGTTCTTTGCTTATATTATTTTTGTCTTGTTCCTCTTCATGATTCCAATCAGGGGTAAGGCTGTGGCATCGGTCTCAACCTCTGTGGCCCGGGACGCATTGGATGGACTACGCTACCTGCGCCGCGATCGTACTGTCCTTCAGATGCTGATTATAAGTATGATTCCGGTTATCTTGGCAATGCCCTATGTCAATTTTCTGCCGGTGTTTCAGAGGGACGTATTTCATGTTGGACCTACCGGGCTGGGCCTGATGGGTACCGCACAAGGTGCGGGTGCGGTCGTTGGTGCTCTGACGGTTGCTTCGTTGGGTAATTACCGGTACAAGGGTCGTGTCCTCGTCGGTTCGGCGGTGGCTTTTGGGGCGATGCTGGCACTCTTTGGTGCCGTTGCTGGCCCCGATACCTTCATTCCGTCGCTGGTGGTCCTGGCATTCACCGGATTATTCGGGACTGCTTTTATGGCGTTTAGCCAGGCTCTCATACTGGTAATTACGCCACCCGAGATGCGCGGTCGGGTCACCGGCCTGTTCATGACCACCTTCGGTCTTATGCCACTGGGTGCAATGCCGATTGGGATGCTTATCGATGCTTATAGTGCCCCGTTGATAATTGGCAGCTTCGGTGTGGCCACTCTGGTGTTCTTCGTCTTCGTAGCGATATTCATGCCGCGTATCAGAAATCTGTGATATCAGACCTTCTGTGGAAGGTTCAGGTTCTGAAGCAGGCGTAAGTCTGGACACTATTTGAGCGGCTGACACCTAGAGCAGTAGTAGGTACCACGGTTACGCACCACCACCCGCTCGATTGGGCCGCCGCAGGTCGTGCAGGTCTTGCCCCCCAGGCCGTGGGCCACCTTGAACTGGTAGTGGGCCGAGCCCTCAGAGCCATCGGGGCGGAAGTAGGTGTCCACGCTGGCGCCCTTGTTCTCAATCGCTGCCCACAGTATCCGCCGGAGTTCGCGGTGGAGGCGCTTTATCTCTGATGGGGTAAGGCTGCCGCCCGGTCGCCACGGGTTGATTCCAGCAGCGTGCAGGGCTTCGTCGGCATACATGTTACCAATTCCGGCAACAGCCTTCTGGTCCAATAGTACGGCCTTTATCGGTGCGGTGCGTTTTGCCAGTCGCTCCGCCAGCAATTTTGTAGTGAAGCCCTCTTCCAGCGGCTCCGGGCCGAGCTTGGCCCTGATAGTTTCTGTATCCTTAACGAGCCGCATTACACCGAACTTGCGCGGGTCGCGGAAATAGATGCTGGTAGCGTTGTCGAGGTGAATGATAGCACGGATGAACTTTAATGGCTCCGGCGGTTTCTGGCTGACAATTAGCGAACCGGTCATTTTCAAGTGGATGACCAGGAAGTCCTGATTACCCAGGTGGAAGAAGAGGTACTTACCTCGCCTGGTTATAGCGGTTATCTTTTGCCCAATGATGCGGGAACAGAACTCCTCAACTGGAGGCTCTTTGACTATCCCCTCCCATGCTAGGGTCACGCCGGTTATGCGCTGACCAGCCACGAAGGGGAGCAGTTCGTTCCTTACAGTCTCGACTTCAGGAAGCTCGGGCACTTCTCACCTCTGACTTAATTCGGTCGCCTTCGATATAATTTTTATATATGAAAATGCCGGGAGCAAGTACCAGCCCACCGAGAATAAGGCCACCAAGGACGTCGCTGGGCCAGTGTGCTTCGAGGAAGATTCGTGAAATCCCCATAAGGGCGATGAACAGCACACTCAGAGTCTGTGTTATCCAGACAGCTACCGGCCACTTCAGCATCCGTGGTGCCAGGAAGAAAATGCAGCCGCAAATTACTGTGGCATAGGTGGTGTGCCCGCTGGGGAAGCCGTTCACGCCAATGGCGAGGGTGCCGACGGGGCGGGGGCGGTCGACTAGTGCCTTTGTCAGTTCGTTGACCAATCCGGCGATAGCTGGCAGGACAACGATAAAGAAGGCCTCGCGTATGCGGCGAAAGAACAGGAGGCCAGCGGCCAGCAGGGTAATGGTAATGCTGACGGGAACGGCACGTCCGAGGTATGAGACCGCTTCCATTAGTAGGCTGAAAAAAGGGAAATCGATTCCCTGTATCCGGTGGCTGATGGTAACATCACCATGAAAGGTGGCGAACTCGTGTGCCAGATAACACAGCACTCCGAATAGAATGAAGAAAAAAAGGTAGATACCGAGGTACAGTCTTCTCATCAACATTCCGCGGTTATTCCATTTCTCCCCAGTTACTGCCGGTCTTGGTATCTACCTTCAGGGGAACGCTGAGCTCTAGGGCAGTGGACATCAGGTGGGGGACGAGTTCTCCCATCTCGGCAAGCTCCTCCTGTGGTACCTCAAAAACAAGCTCGTCATGTACCTGGAGCAGCATCTTGCTCTTCAGGTTACGCTGGCTCATCTCCCGGTACAGGTTGACCATAGCCACTTTGATTATGTCTGCGGACGTGCCCTGTACCGGCATATTGATGGCCATGCGTTCCGCCGCCTCTCTCACCTGGCGGTTGGAGGAGTTTATCTCGGCAATAGTACGTTTCCTGCCGAGCAGTGTCTGCACGTAGCCTTTTTCTCGCGCCTGTTGCTTGGTGGACTCCAGGTACTGCGTTACCCCAGGATATTTCTCAAAATAGGCTTCGATGAACTTGGCGGCCTCCTCGCGAGATAGCTCAGTTGCCTGCTCCAGCCCGTACTCACTCATACCGTAGATGACGCCGAAGTTGACTGTCTTCGCCAGGCGGCGCATGTCGGGGGTGACATCAGCAGCGCTGACACCGAAGAGCTGGGCTGCCGTGGCTGCATGGATATCTTCATCGTGCTGGAAGGCAGCCAGCAGGTTCTTGTCCTGTGACAGGTGAGCAAGAGCACGGAGGTCAATCTGTGAGTAATCGGCACCAAAGAGACAGGAACCGACAGGGGCAATGAAGGCCTCTCTTATCTGCTTCCCCTGCTCGCCCCGGATGGGGATGTTTTGCAGGTTCGGGTCACTTGATGAAAGGCGACCGGTGGCTGTTCTTGTCTGGTTGAAACTGGTATGGACTCGCCCCGTTCTTGAATTGACCAGTTCGGGCAGGGCATCGATATACGTTGATTTCAACTTGGAGAGCTGGCGGTAATCGAGGATGAAGCCCGCTACTGGATGGACTTCACGGAGTTCTTCCAGTACCGATGCCGCCGTGGAGTAGCTACCCTTTTTCTTTGTCCCGGGCAGCTGCAACTCCTCGAAGAGGACGGAGCCCAGCTGTTTGGGCGAGTTGATGTTGAACTGGTGCCCGACACTATTATATATCTCCTTCTCCAGCCCAAGCAGCTGCTCCCCCAGCCGCAGAGACATCTCGGTTAATAGCTTTGTGTCGAGAGCGATGCCGCTCCTTTCCATGTGGATCAGTACCGGCACCAGTGGCATCTCGACATCAGAGAAAAGCTGCCACAGCCCTTCCTGCTGTAGCTCCGGTTGCAGGACTTCGTTCAGTCGCCCGGTAATATCGGCATCGGCGCAGGCGTATTCCGCTGCCTGCTCAATCGGTACCTGGGACATTGAGATTTGCCTGGCGCCCATGCCGATGAGGTCGGTTATCGGCGTCATCTCAACACCGAGGCGCTGGAAGGCGAGGGCCTTGAGGCCCAGCGACTTCTCGCTGAGCAGATGAGCGCCAATCATCGTGTCGGATACCAGGTTATTGACGGTAACACCGCTCTCGGCCAGTATCATCATGTCGAATTTGCCGTTGTGGGCAGTCTTGGGAAGGGATGTATCTTCGAAGAGTGGCCTGAACCGGTCGAGGACCTGCTCTACCGGGAGCTGCTCCACCTGCCCCCAGCCGACATGACCGACGGGTATGTAATAGGCCTCGCCGGGTGCCGGTGACACTGATATACCGACAGGCCGGTCTCTCATCACATCCAATCCAGTTGTCTCAAGGTCAAAGGCAAAGCCCTTGGCAGCTGAAAGCCGCTTCAGCAGCGTATCAAGACCCTCGGAGGTGGTGACGGTGTGGTAGTCCCGCTTTGGAGGTGTCCCTGAACCAACCTGTACGGCTGGCTCGGTGGTGGCCTCACCTCCCTCGGGCAGTTTACCAATCAGGCTGGTGAACTCAAGCTCACGGAAGAGGTCGGTCACGCGGCGGCGGTTGTAGTTGCTCGTACGGCACTCGTCCAGATTGATGGTTACCGGCGTTTCAGTAACGATGGTGGCCAGTTTCCGGCTCTGGCGGGCGGTAGACTCGTTCTCCCGGAGGATTTCCTGCGTCTTTGGTGGGGTAACTTCGTCGATGTGCTTGTAGATATCGTCGATGCCGCCGAACTCCCGGATGAGCTTGGCCGCCGTCTTCTTACCAATACCCGGGACACCCGGAATATTGTCCGAAGGGTCACCGAGCAGGGCCTTGTAGTCTGGGATATGTTCCGGCCTGACGCCATATTTCTCGCTCACGGCAGCTTCATCAAAGAGGTCAACGTCACTGAAAGTTCCTCTCGGTCGTGGGTAGAGCACCTTGACCAGCTCCGTGACGAGTTGCATCGTATCGGCATCGCCGGTGACAATGATGGTCTCAACTCCCTGCTCCTCTGCCTGGCGACTGAGGCTGCCGAGAACATCATCAGCTTCATAGCCGTCAAGCTCATAGGCGGGCATGTTAAAGGCATCGACCAGTTGCCGGACCCGGTCCATCTGCTGTATTAGCTCATCAGGGGTGGGGGGGCGATGTGCTTTATACTCGGTAAACATCTCATGCCGGAAGGTCGGCGCTGGGGTATCAAAGGCGATGGCGTAGTGGGTGGGCTTCAGGTCATCCAGTATCTTGAGGAGCATCAGGGTAAAAACATAGACGCCGCTGACTACCTCGCCGCTCTTGGTGGTTAGTGGCTTGGTATCCTTCATGGCGTGGTAGGCACGGTGCACCAGGGCATTACCATCGAAAAGTACCAGCCGTTGATTCATGCCCCAATTATAGCAGAGTAGGCGAATGGTATAAATTTCAACCCGCACGTGGTAGTATTATCGTGTTTAGACAAAGACTTTTAAGCGGGTCAGTCATATAGATTGCGGAATGCATGTCTGAAAAGTAGTTATGCCGGATGCTAGCATAATAACAACGTTTGTCATACTTGCTATCACCGTGGCCCTCTTTATCCACGGCAGGTTGCGAATCGAGCTGATAGCTATATGTGCCCTTTTGGCGCTGCTGGTAACCGGCGTATTGACCCCGCAGCAGGCGCTTACTGGTTTTGCCAATCAGGCTACCGCTACCATAGCCGCCATGTTCGTTGTTAGCGCTGGCTTGGTAAAAACCGGGCTTGTCCAGTGGCTTGCCCGGCACCTCGATCGGCTGATGGACAGGACAGAAACGCGGCTGATACTGGTCATATGTCTGGTCGTAGCTGTCCTGTCGGCATTTATGATTAATACGGCTGTAGTGGCTATTTTCATCCCTATTGTCGTTGTTCTGGCGCATAGTCGTCGGATTCCTGCCTCCAGGGTGCTGATACCACTTTCTTATGCCAGCCAGTTCGGTGGTGTCTGTACTCTGGTTGGTACCTCGACGAATATGCTGGTAAACGGCATCGCCATCGGCCAGGATTTGAGACCGTTTGGTTTCTTTGAGTTTGCCCCCTTGGGACTGGTGATGGTGGTCGCCGGCACTCTCTATCTGCTGGCCACCAGTCGGTGGTTGTTGCCCAGACGCAAAGGAGAGCCGGAGCAGGTAGACAAGTACCGGCTGGATGATTACCTGGCTGAGCTCCAGGTGCTGGGTAATTCTCCGCTGGCTGGCAAAACGTGGGAGCAGGGTAGGGTGTCTCGTGACACCGGCATCGAGCTCTCCAACCTGATTCGCGAGGGGAAAGCTGTCTCCAGACCTGTTCGGACCAGAATCAGGCCCGGCGATTTACTCCTGCTTCACGGTCATATCGAGCGGATTGTTGCCATGGAACAAAAATATGGACTTGAGTTGCTTAAAAATGTCAGGGTGCGTGACCAGCAACTCCGCTCCGATGAAACGCAGCTTGTTGAAGTCCTGATTCCGCCAGGCTCTAATCTAATCGGTCGTACCCTGGCCACATCCGACTTCTTCCGCCGTTATCGAGCCTCGATTCTGGCGATGCAGCGGAGAGGGCATGTTCTGAGAGACCGACTGGCCGATATTGAACTGAGTAGCGGTGATACCCTCCTGCTTCAGGGGCATAAAGACGATGTCGTGCGGCTGATGAATTCGGCTCATGCCGTCGTTACCAATGAGCTTACAGAGCTCTATTTCCGGAAGGACAGGGCAATTGCTGCCGTATTACTGACGGTGGCCCTGGTGGTGCTGGCCGCATTCAATATTGTCCCAATTATGGTTGCCGCCGGCATCGGGGCTTTAGGTATGGTGCTGACACGCTGCCTGACCATCGAAGAGGTGTACAACGCTATCGACTGGAAGATAATCTTCCTTCTCGGTGGTATCATTCCACTGGGAGTGGCCATGGAAAGTAGCGGGGCGGTCCTCTTGCTGGCAGATACAGTATTGCAACCGCTCTTAGAATGGGGCCCGCTACCTCTGCTGGCAGCAACGTATATCGTCACGGCCATACTGACGGAGCTGATGTCCAATAACGCCACGGCCGCCATACTTGCACCGATTGTTATCATGCTGGCTGGTGCCATTAATGCTGACCCTCGGCCTTTCTTGGTTGCTATCACCTTTGCTGCCTCAACCAGCTTCGCCACCCCCGTGGGTTACCAGACCAATACCATGGTCTATTCACCAGGTGGTTACCGTTTTACTGATTTCACGCGCATCGGCTTGCCGCTGAATATCATTTTCTGGGTTCTGGCGGTAATACTGATACCATTGTTGTGGCCTTTCTAGTGGATGCTTTGACTGCTCCCGGATAAAAGTGATAGCCTGAAATAGCCTGGAGCAAAAAATGTTTGACATAAGTAATGCCTCTGATGGAAAATGGGTTACCATGTTCGCCGGTAAGGGTGGAGTCGGCAAGACAACCTGTGCCGGAGCCACCGCCCTCCATCGCGCCTCTAACAGCGGAGCGACCCTGGTGATTTCGACCGATCCCACCCCCTCTCTTGCCCATATTTTCGAGGTTGCTCGTGGGGCAGAACCAGTCAGGGTGAGTGAAGGACTGTCCCTGGCCGAGCTTGGCCTGAAAGAGATAAAGCAGATGTGGGACAAGAAGTTCGGCCCGGAGGTCTACGAGGTCTTTTCCTCGTTTGTGGCGGTTGACTACGACGAGTTTGCCGAGTTCGTTACCTCGATACTGCCTGGCCTGCACGACGAGTTCATGGTCGACTACATCAAGGAGCTGAGCCAAACCCAGACCTACGAACATATTGTCTGGGATACTGCCCCGATGGGGCAGACGCTTGGCTTGCTGGAGACCCCGGCGATGCTACGCGAGCACCTGAGGCCGGCCCCACGTATCTATTCCCGGCTAAAGCTCGGCAGCCGGACCCGGAGGTCGGTGCTCGATATCATCAAGGGATGGGAAAAGCTGTCCGGCGAAGATATGGAGTTTCTCCGGCAGGGTGTCAGCTTCGTTATTGTCACCATACCGGAGGCACTGGCTGTGGAGCAGCTCGATGGCATTCTCGAGGAAATGGGCAGGTACGGCTTTTCTGCCGACCAGCTTGTGATTAACAACGTTATTAAGGAGATTGGTGGCTCTAGCTTCCTCCAGGCCAAGGCTGACCAGCAGCGGGGCTACATCGAGCGGCTCTATCAGCAGTATTCAGGGATGAAGATAGTCGAAGTCCCTCTCTTTCCCCACGAGATAAAGGGTCTGGAGCGGCTGCGGAAGGTGGGGGAGTACCTGTTTGCCAGCGATTAGTTCTTAGAAATCACTGGGTCGATCCTGCTTTAACGGCTTCAGGAAAGACGTATTGTTGTGCTCGGTGAGGACAAACTGCCCATCGGCGTATTCGAACGTCGTCAGACCGCAGGTATCGAGCCTGATACTCCAGAAGCGGGAGTTGTCCAGCCCCAGAAGGGCACATATCAGCACCTTATGCACCACCCGGTGCGATACTAACACAACCGCACCCTCGTATTTGTCCACTAGTTCGTTTACCAGTGCCACCGCCCGCTCTCGGACTTCGTCCAGGCTCTCTCCAGAGGGAAATCTGACCTGGTGTGGGGTAGTCACCCATGCCGAGTAGAGCTCGCCATATTTGATTCTTGCTTCATTGAGGGACAGCCCCTGCCACTCCCCGAAGTTGATATCGTTGAGCCCGGCGGTGATTTCTACAGAGAGACTGTGGTGGTGGGCAATCACCTCGGCCGTCTGTATCGCCCGCCTGAGTGGGCTCGAGTAGACGGCCTCTAGTTTAGTGTGGCCCAGGTATTCTGCCAGCAGTTCCGCTTGCCTCAGGCCGGTCGCATCCAGCTCGATGTCCATCTGCCCCCAGAACACCTCGGCGACGTTCCAGGCTGTCTGCCCGTGCCTTACCAGGATTATTTCCGCCATTTTAACCTCGGCTCCAGACCTATTGTCTCAAGTGCGGATATTACCGATGGCGTCATGTCGTCAGTGGCAAAGAAGAGATGGCTAGGGCAGCGGCAGTCACTGGCCCCGAAACCGGGTATTGATTCGAACTGTTGGGCCAGGGTTTGGGCGATGACACATTCGGTCTTTCCCTCAGTCTCGCAGGTAATGATGGCGTAAAGCGAAGTGTACTGCAGAAGGTAGTCAATATGCCAGAGGAGTTTCTTGTCGGTGCGGAGGTGGCGGCTCAGCCGTGACCTGAACCCACCGAGGGCAGAACCGACGTAGGCATAGTGGCCCTTGGGGAAAGGGGAGTGACTCAGGCTACCGGCGGCAAACGTTTGCTCTTCGGGAAGATGCATCAGCAGGACATAGCTTCCCCTGCCCGTACCGATGGCGTCAGTGGGAAATGTGTTACTCCTTGCCTGTGTCGGCGCTGTCACTGTCCGCCTTCTCGACCTCGATAGTGCACTCGGTCACCAGGGCGGCAAAGGCTCCAATGGCTGCCAGGAGTGGGGCTGCCATGATGGTTATCACTGCCGCCGGGGCGCCAAGCGTTAGCGGTATCTCGATAATGGTGCGGTCGTTGTGTAGCAGGCGTACCCTCCGGACGTTACCCTCGCGGATGAGCTGCTTGACCTTCTCCAGTACCTGGCTTCCGGATACGGTGAATTTCTCGGTGGCCATTATTCCCCTCCTTACTACCTGCATTATTTTAGATTATCCTGAGCGCCAAAGCCAGCCAGAGGGATGGGTGACGTAAAGGGAAACTTGTCAGGGAGGTGAGGCCTTTATGGATTCCTGCTTCCGTTTCTCTCTGCGAGTGGGGAAAAAATCCAAGGGGGACACCCCCTTGGAATCCCCCTTCAGAAGGGGTTTCACCCCTCTTGGACACCCCAAAACGGTGAGAGAGTAGTTCCCATGCAAGCCCCTTCGCACCTTATGGGCTTGCCTTTCTATCAGTTGGGATATTCTCTGCTCTAGTCGCAGAATAGCAAGGGTAGTTTGAGAGGAACGCCAGCCATCACGCACTATTGAAAGGGAGTCTAAGAGGGGCAGCGCCCCTCTTACTACATTTTCCCCTTCCCCTCTGGGGAAGGGGATTAAGGGGATGGGGTCGCCATCACCAAACAGGGAGCGAAATCCCACAACACATAAACAGTAAACTACTGTGTCCGCTAGATGACTTTCGTGGTATACTGTGGGGTACTTGAGAGTAAAAAGAGGTGTGATGATATGAAGGGAAAGGACTTCCTTTCGATATCTGACATGGCTGATGAGGATATTACCTCGTTCATGGCGGGGGCAGTGAAGCTGAAGGCACAGGGGCTGCCTGCCCTTTGTGATGGAAAAACGCTGGCCATTCTCTTTGAGAAGCCGTCACTCAGGACGCGGGTCAGTTTTGAGGTAGCCATGCGCCAACTGGGTGGGGAAGCCATTTATATCTCCCCGGCGGAGGTGGGTCTGGGAGAGCGAGAGTCGGTCCCGGATGTGGCGCGGGTGCTCAGCCGCTACGTTGACATTATCACTGCCCGCACCTTTTCCCACACGACAGTAGAGGTGCTGGCGGATTATGCCAGCGTGCCGGTGATTAATGCCCTGTCCGACCGGGAGCACCCCTGCCAGGCCTTGGCGGATTTCCTGACCATCTACGAGAAAAAAAGCAAATTGGCCGGGCTCACTCTGGCTTTTATCGGTGATGGCAACAATATCGCCTATAGCCTGCTACTGGCGGCGGCGCTCGCTGGGATGAATTTCCACATCGCTTCTCCGGCCGGTTATAACCTCAAGAAGGAGATGCTTGAGGTCGCCCGGGGCTACGCTGCCAGGAGCAGTTCCAAAATTCTTCTTACCGAGGAGCCGGGTCGTGCCGTCAGTGGGGCCGATATCGTCTACACGGATGTCTGGGCGAGCATGGGTCAGGAGGCCGAGTCTGAGGTTCGGGCTCGTGCTTTCGCTGGTTATCAGGTCGATAAAAAGCTGCTATCTCAGGCGAAGGCAGACGCCATCTTTATGCATGATCTGCCGGCCCATCGTGGCGAGGAGGTCACTGACGACGTTATCGATGGTCCTCAGTCGGTTGTCTTTGACCAGGCGGAGAACCGGATGCATGCACAGAAGGCCCTGCTGGCCAAGCTGCTGGGTGGTTAATACCCAACAATGAAGCACCCTTCGTTTCCCCCGTAGTTAGATATGGTATAGAGGTTCTTGTTTTATTTAACCATCTGTTTTGAGGAAATTGTAAAGATGGTGGCGAGAAGACCAATTGTAGCCATTGTTGGCCGACAGAATGTGGGTAAGTCCACCCTGCTCAATCGTCTGGCGGGCAGGCGTATCGCCATTGTTGAGGACATGCCAGGGACAACCCGTGACCGCGTCGTCGCTGACGTCTCTTGGGGAGAGAACGAGTTCACCCTGGTAGACACCGGTGGCCTTGAGATAGACCCGGACACCACGGTCGGTCAGGGAGTCAGGGAGCAGATAGAGGTAGCTGCCACCGAGGCCGATGTCATTATTTTCTTGGTGGACGTTCGGGATGGGGCGACACCCTCTGACTATGAGGTTGCCGGTATGGTACGACAGACGAGCAAGCCTGTTATCCTGGTGGCCAATAAGGCCGACAATGACCGTTTAGAGACACACGTCGTGGACTTTTATGGGTTGGGTCTGGGCGACCCGCTGGCAGTCAGTGCGCATCACGGTCGTGGTACCGCTGAGTTGTTGGACAGGATTGCCATGCTTCTGCCGGCTTCGGAGCCACCTGAAGAAGAACCAGAAATGATGAAGGTGGCCATTGTTGGCCGGCCCAATGTCGGCAAGTCAATGCTGCTGAATGCCCTGCTCGGTAGTGAACGAGCTATCGTTGATGATGTCCCGGGCACAACGCGTGATGCTGTCGATACCTTACTTGACTTTGCGGGTGAAAGTGTGTTACTTATTGATACCGCTGGCATGCGCCGACGGGGCCGATTGACCGCCGCGGTAGAGCGTTATAGCGTGCTGCGTGCCCTTCGGGCTATTGACCGGGCGGACGTGGCCTTGCTGGTTTTGGATGCTACCGAGTTGTCTGCAGCGCAGGACATGCACATCGCAGGTTATATTCTGCAGGCAGCGAAGGGGATTATCTTGGTAGTTAATAAGTGGGACTTGATTTCCAGTGGGGATCAGGTCGAGTGGGATAGATACATCAGAGACCGCTTCAGGTTCGTACCTTATGCACCCATCCTATATACATCGGCCTTGTTGGGTGAGGGTATAGGTGAGGTGATTCCACGGGCGAGGGAGGTCTATCAGGAGAGGCTGAAGCGGCTGCCGACCGCTCAGGTCAACAGTGTTGTGCAGCAGGCAGTGGCTGGCCACAGTCCGCCACGAAAAGGCCACAGACAATTAAAAATACTGCATGCGACCCAGGCAGAGGTCAACCCTCCGACCTTTGTCTTCTTTGTTAACGATGCCAGGTTAGTCCACTTTTCTTACCGCCGCTATCTTGAGAACAAATTGCGCCAGTCGTTCGGTTTCGTCGGCACCCCGCTTCGCCTTATCTTCAAGTCGAGATGGGAGAAATGACGCCTGAAGCCATAATAGTTATTAAGTATATCTCCTGTGTCATCCTTGGTTATCTACTGGGTTCTATCCCTTGTGGCGTAATCGTCGCCAAACGATTTGCTCATCTAAATGTCCTGGAATTAGGAAGCAGGAGCACCGGGACGACCAACGTGCTCCGCACGGCTGGTAGGAAGGCGGCTATCGTTGTTTTTGCTGCCGACCTGCTCAAAGGCGTATTAGCGGTGGTATTTGCCCGAATTATTATGGGTATTAGCTATCTAGAGGTGGGTATTTTTGGTTTCGGGCCCCCGTTCGGACTGGTTCTGGCAGGGTTGGCGGCCATGGTCGGTCACAACTGGTCTGTATTCCTCAAGTTTCGCGGCGGCAGGGGTGTCACCACCTACTTTGGTGGGATGATGGCCCTCTCACCAATCGCCGCCTTGCTCGGTGGTGAGCTTTTTCTTATCAGTGTCTTCACCACCAAGTTCGTTTCCCTAGGCTCTCTAGTCGCGGTGGTCGGTACCTATGCGGTGATGATCCTGCTTACGGTTAACGGCTGGCCGCTTGAGTATTTGCTCTATGCTCTGGTAGGTGCCGTTATCATCGTCGTTATGCATCGGGGCAATATCACCAGACTCCTGGCGGGCAGTGAGCGTCGTCTGGGTGATAAGGCTGAAGAACTGCGCGAACTCAATCCGGGGGAGGGTGAGGGGTAAGAGACACTCGCAGTCAGGCCAGCATCTCATGAACTAGCGTTTTCGTTTTTTGTTTTTACCGGTGCCCAGACTGTCAGCCAGTTCCTCGAAAAGTCGACGCTGTTCTTTGGTGAGCGATTCCGGAGTTGTTACGGATACTGTAACCAGTTCATCGCCGCGTCCACCCCGCGAAAGATGTGGGATGCCCTTGTTCTTGATACGGAAGGCCGTTCCCGTCTGGCAACCGGTGGGAATCTTCAGCTTGTGTTCACCGTCAAGTGTGGGCACACTCAATTCCGTCCCCAGGGCAGCCTCGGCGAAGTTGATTGGTAACTCGTAAAGGATGTCATCGCCTCTGCGTACAAAATACTCATGCTGCCTGACTGATACTTCGACGAACAGATCCCCCGAGGAGCCACCTCTAGTGCCAGCGTTACCTTCACCGCGCATGCGCAGTTGAGTATTACTATCCACCCCAGCCGGAACCTTGATAGTAACGTTGCGCTTCAGCTTTTCTCGTCCGGTACCCCGGCATTGTGGGCAGTGCTCTGTGATTATCCTGCCCTCCCCGTGGCACTGGGGACAGGTGGTGATGTTGGTAAAGCGGCCAAAGATGCTTGCTTGGACACGGCGTACCTGTCCGGCCCCATCGCAGTTCGGACAACGCACCGGCTGTGTTCCCGGTTTACTGCCTGTTCCCTGACATTCGGAGCAGTTTTCCGTGCGGGTGATGTCTATTTGCTTCTCACAGCCGACAGCCGCTTCTTCGAGGGTAATCTCAAGCCGGCATTCCAGAGGGGCACCACGCTGCGGGGCCTGTCGGGTGGCTGTCGCGGCTCCTCCGAAGAAAGCATCAAAGATGTCGCCGAAGCCGAAGTCAAATCCATCGAAGCCCCGCACGAAAAGGCCGTCACTGCCGCTGTGTCCGAAGCGGTCGTAGGCGGCGCGTTTATCGGGGTCGGAGAGCACTTCATAGGCCTCGTTGACCTCCTTGAACTGCTCCTCGGCCCCATCACCGCGGTTGTGGTCCGGGTGGTACTTAAAGGCAAGCTGCCGGAATGCCTTCCGTATCTCTTCGTCGGTGGCATTCCGGCTTACTCCCAGTACCTCGTAGTAGTCTCGTTTGGCTGGCAATTTGATTACCCTATGCGGTTATTGGTTGTGGGATATGCTCCGGTGGTCTCACCACCTTCATCTTCAAGGCTTCTGCCCCACAGCCGATGCCACAGGAGCCACAGCCAAAGCATTTCTCGGCGTCAATGGTCGCCTTGTACTTCTTGCTACCCTCGGGACGCTCCATCTCTATTGCGTCGAAGAGGCAGCGGTCAACACATATCTGACAACCGTCACAGTCGTCCTGGTTGACATAGGCCTGGTAGCGGCTCTTTTCCCATGCCTTACTGATGGGGAGGCCGGCTTGGTCTATCGGTACATAGGTCATGCAACAATCACGACAACACTGGCAGCTGGTCTTGGGCCCGGTCATGATAGCACTGTTTGGCCACAAGTGAAGTAGCCCCGAGTCTTCGATGATATCGTTGAGCTCCAGCACCTCTTCTTTACTCAGTTCACGTCCCGAGCCGCGTGCGATTACATAGTCGGCACCTCGCCCGAACTGGAGGCATGCCGCATGAGTTACCTCATCGTGGAGGTCACACGGCTCCCCCACTGAGGCGGTGCAGAGCCGGCAGGAGCACGGTGCTGTGGCAATTAATTCCTGCGCTTTTAATATCTCAGGCCAGTTCTCGTAGGGTAGTACACCCGGCAGGTCCTTAATTGATTTGTAAGCAGGCACTATCCGGGTACGAGGAGATTCCGCCTTTTCGTAACGTCTGGCGGTATTGGGGTACATTTCATTCATTGCGAAATCGTACCACAGCTCGAAGAATGGGCGGTCTTTCTCCACGTCCAGTTGTTCGGTGGCCATAGTGGCGTCGTGAAACTGGCCGATTGAGCGGGCGAAACGGTAGTACACGCGATTACGGAAATCTCCACGGGGGAAAATGACACCTTTGAAGTAGAGCTCATCGAGGTTGTCACGTACCCGGTGAACGTCTATCCCCGTCTTTTCTGCTACCTCCTCGGGTGTCCCAGGCAGGGCGGCCGCCATGTTTGCCTGGTCCGGCGTCATTAGCATCTCCAGTATCGGGCGGAGTCGGTTGGAACCTGGGAATCCCAAGCTTTCCATGAGCACGGCATAGCTATCATTGGTACTCACTGATAACATTCTCCTTCCTTAACTCAATACTCCTCCGTGAAGGGCTTTGCCTTCCATTACCCTAAACATACATTATCATTCTTCGCAGACCTTGATACAACTACACCTCGCGGAACTCGCCCTCAACGGTGCCTTCGTCATCGCCGTCACCCGAGGGTGGTGGCTCACCCGGTGGGGGCTGCTGCTGTTGTTGATAGACTTCTGTGCCTACCTTTTGCATGGTGTCGGAAAGCTCTTGGCTGGCCCTTTTGACCGCTTCCAGGTCTGTACCCTGAAGGGCGGAGCGTACCGCAGCCACCTTTTCCTCCACCTCTTTGTTCAGTTCGTCGGATATCTTGTCCTTATTATCCCGCAGCATCTTCTCCGTGGTATAGGCCATGGTGTCCGCAGTATTGCGTACTTCCACATCTTCCCGTCGCTTGGCATCTTCGGAGGCGTGGGCTTCAGCGTCGTGCTGCATCTGCTCCACCTCTTCCTTGGAAAGCCCGCTGGAAGCCGTGATGGTAATCTTCTGCTCTTTGCCGGTGCCCTTGTCATGGGCCTTGACGCTGAGGATACCGTTGGCGTCGATATCAAAGCTGACCTCAATCTGGGGCAAACCACGTGGGGCTGGCAGGATACCATCGAGCATGAAGCGTCCCAGTGTCCGGTTATCGGCTGCCATTGGTCTCTCCCCTTGCAGGACGTGAATCTCCACGCTGGGCTGGTTGTCCGTAGCAGTGGTGAAAATCTGGCTCTTGGAGGTAGGGATAGTAGTATTTCGCGGTATCAGGGGAGTGACCACCGCCCCCAGAGTCTCAATGCCCAGGGTGAGTGGGGTGACATCAAGCAGGAGGATGTCCTTGACGTCTCCTTTGAGTACCCCTGCCTGGATGGCAGCGCCGATAGCCACCACTTCATCCGGGTTGACGCCCTTATGAGGTTCTTTGTCGAAGAATTGCTTGACCTTCTCCTGGACAAGTGGCATTCGGGTCTGCCCACCGACCAGTACTATCTCATCAATTTGTGCGGCTGTTTTTTCGGCGTCTTCCAGTGCCTGGCGTACTGGCCCCAGGCTATTCTCCACCAGGTCCATCACCAGTTGCTCCAGCTTGGACCGGCTAAGTGTGATGTTTAGATGCTTAGGCCCGCTGGCATCGGCCGTAATGAAGGGCAGGTTAATCTCTGTCTGCTGGACGGTGGACAGCTCGGTCTTGGCTTTTTCCGCAGCTTCTTTGAGGCGCTGCAGGGCCATCTTGTCCTGCCGCAGGTCTATGCCCTGCTCCCGCTTGTACTCATCGCAGACCCAGTCCATTATCCTCTGGTCGAAGTCATCGCCTCCGAGGTGTGTATCCCCATTGGTTGACTTGACCTGGAAAGTGCCTTCACCCAGCTCCAGGATGGATATGTCAAAGGTACCGCCGCCAAGGTCGTAGACAGCGATGGTCTCGTCATTCTTCTTTTCCAGACCGTAGGCCAGTGAGGCCGCTGTCGGCTCGTTGACGATGCGCAGTACTTCCAGTCCGGCAATCTTGCCGGCGTCCTTGGTTGCCTGCCGCTGGCTGTCGTTGAAGTAGGCAGGTACGGTGATAACGGCTTCAGTAACTGTTTCGCCGAGATAGGCCTCGGCGTCCGTCTTCAGTTTCTGCAAAATCATGGCCGAGATTTCCGGGGGACTGTAGTCCCGGTCGCCCATTGTTACGTGGGCATCACCATTGGATGCCTTGACAATCTTGTAGGGCAGCAGTTTCCTGTCATATTCGACCGATGGTTCATCATATTTACGTCCCATCAGACGCTTGATGCTGAAAACAGTGTTGTCCGAATTGGTAATTGCCTGGCGCCGGGCTACCTGCCCCACCAGCCGTTCCCCGGTCTTACTCACTGCTACGACCGATGGAGTGGTGCGGCCGCCCTCAGCATTAGGAATGATGGTTGGCTCTCCGCCCTCCATGACGGCCACCGCCGAAAAGGTGGTGCCCAGATCAATTCCAATAACCTTTCCCATAATCAACTCCTCCTTTGCATATCGAGGAAATCTTCAATTAACCTAATAGTATTGATGGTGGCCGGGTTTGTCCTAGTCTTCTTCCAGCCCGACCTCGTCTTCCGATTCTGTCTCTCCGTTGCCCACGACAACCATCGATGGGCGAATCACTCTATCATGTAGTATGTATCCCTTCTGTAACTCCTGAACGACTATCCCTTCGGGGCCCCGACTGTGCATGGCAGCTTCGTGGAGGTTGGGGTCGAATTTTTCTCCGAGT
Organism: Dehalococcoidia bacterium; assembly: GCA_011170375.1. Taxonomy (GTDB): domain Bacteria; phylum Chloroflexota; class Dehalococcoidia; order Dehalococcoidales; family Fen-1064; genus W589. The sequence goes on along the minus strand of DUEV01000005.1, from coordinate 27,251 downwards.
GCCTTAATCTCTTGTATTCCCTGTAATTCCAGACCGGCTCTCAGTTTCCGTTCGATGAGGCGTATCCCCTCTACCCAGCTATCCTCAACCATCGGACTATCAATATGTTCTAGGGCTCTCTCGAGGTCGTCCAGAGCAGGCAGGATGGTGCGCACCAGTTCCGCGTTGGCCATCTTGATAGTCTCTTCCCGCTCCTGTTCGCTGCGTCGCTTGAAATTGACGAAATCCGCCTGAGACCTTTGCCAGCTGGCCAGGTATTCTTCTGCCCTCTTTTTTTCGTCTGCCAGGGCCTGCTTTATTGCTTCTGGCTCTTCTAGTTCAATATCTTCAACAGTTGGCTCAGTGTCCGGGTCCCTCGGTATCATCCTATGCCACCCTGCCTCCTTAGTTTTCTGAATGGTCTCTTTGGTCTGGCGCCTCTTTGCCATATAACCTGGCAATCAGCCGGCTGAGCAGCCAGGCCAGATAGTCTATTGCTGCAATGCTGCGGGCATAGTGCATTCGGGTAGGGCCGATAATAGCTATCGTACCGACAGCCTCATCAGGCAGGCCGTACCGACTGAGGACCACGCTGTAGTTACGGATGCTCTCGGCCTCGTTTTCTTTGCCGATAACTACCTGCACCCCGTAAGGGGGCAGTTGCCGGGGGAGGATGATTTTCAATCTGTTTCTCTGCTCGACCAATTCCACCAGAGGCAGCATCTGGCGGCCACCAGCAAACTCTGGCTGGTCCAGCGTGAAGTGCAGGCCATCTATGTAAGGTTCGTCACGGCCCTCCTCATCTTCGGTCTGCATAATGCCCAGCACACAATCGGTCAGATGCCTTTCAGTGTCAGTCAGCTCTGCCTCGCTGTCTGAAATCTGTTGCGCGGTAAGGCCGGCATAGGCTGCGTTGAGCTTGATGCTGATGGCCGTCAACTCCGGCTGCAAGATGGTCTGCTCAAAGGTTACCAGTTGCTGTCTTACCCTGGCGCCGTGCAGGACCAGGACCAAGAGCGCCGTGTTGTCCTGCAGGTTGACCACCTCAATGTGTTTGAACTGGCAGTTAGCTGGCCGGGGTATGAAGACCACCGCCGTGTTATTGGCCAGGTGTGCCAGCAGTGTGGCCGTCAGGCTGAGCCACTCCTCAAGTCTGGTCTCAACCTGATGGAACGTATGCTCTATCTGGTGCTGCTGGTTTAGCGGGAGCTCGATGTTTTCCAGAGCTTCCACGTAGTAGCGGTAGCCCCTGTCTGAGGGTACACTCCCCGCCGAGGTATGAGGGCGGATGATATACCCATCCTGCTCCAGGCGTGCCATCTCATTGCGGATGGTGGCTGAGCTGACCCCCAGACCGTAATCATGTATGATGCTCTGCGAAGGCACCGGCACCGCATTAATAATATACCGGCCCACGATTGATTTTAATATCGTTTCTGTTCTCAGAGGAAGCATTTCTACCTCCTTTAGCAGTCGAAGCGTTAGACTGCTAACAGTTTTAAATTACCACCTTCCACCCTCACTTGTCAAGAGGAATCAGGGCAATTGAACCGCAACCTCGTCTGTGATATATTAGGCTGCATGGATATTAACTGGTTGGGACACTCCTGCTTCCGTATCAAGGGTAGAAACGCTACTATTGTTACCGACCCTTATCCTCCTGATTTGGGGTATTCTCTGGGCAAGCCATCAGCCAGCATCGTTACGGTCAGTCATCAGCACCCGGGGCACTCTTATATTCGGGGTGTTACTGGTGACCCGAGGCCGGTCGTCGGCCCCGGCGAGTACGAAATCAGCGGCGTCCTTATTATCGGCGTGGGCACCTTCCATGATAACGAGAAGGGGGCCAAGAGGGGCAGGAATACCGTCTACCTGATGGATGTTGATGGGGTGTCGGTCTGTCACCTCGGTGACCTGGGGCATGTACTCGCCGCGGACCAGGTGGAGCAGATAGAGGAGGTCGACGTGCTGCTGCTGCCGGTGGGGGGTGTATCCACCATCAATGCGGCGGTGGCGGCTGAGGTAGTCCGCCAGCTTGAACCGAAGATAGTGGTACCGATGCACTATCGGACGGATGTCCTGAACCGGGGGTTGGCACCGATTGACGGCTTCCTCAAAGAAATGGGCCTGAAGGAAATCACCGCCCAGCCCAAGTTAACGTTGACCAGGACGGGCTTGCCCCTGAGTGTCCAGGTTGTCCAGCTTGAATACTGAGCTGCCGGCAGTGCCAGGCTACTTTACCGCAGTTTTGATGCTTTTCCGGTAGTCATGTCTAGAGCCGCCTTGTGCTAATAACGCGTACTAGGTTGGCAATCAATACCAGCGCCTCAGCCCCGGAGATTGCTTCGCTCCTGCCCGCTTGCCTTCGCTGGAGCTTTAGCGCAAGCAGGCCGTCCGTCCCTCCGGGACTATGTCAGGCGGGTCGCTCGCAATGACGAGGTCGTGGCTGGCTATTCCCCCTTATTGTCATTGCGAGGAGCGATAGCGACGAAGCAATCTCGAGGAAGATAAGGGGATTCCAATTGCTCTGGAAAAAGAACGAGCCCCCCGCTCAAGCGGGGGGCTCGTGGTATCCGGTTTCGCGTGCTATCCGTCACGCCCGGTCCAGGGGGGTTAGCTAGGCTACCCTTCTGGTCCTGACAATCAGGACAATCACGGCGATTACGAGTACCGCACCGACGCCAACTACCACCCAGAGCAGGTAGTCAGGAATTATAGGAGTCTGTTCCTGATAGATGGTGTCCGGCCAGTCAGGGATGTTAATGACAGGCGGCTCTGACTGGATTATCTCTACCGGTGGTGGTGCCTCTTCTGGTTCTGCTTCGGTGGTGAAGAAGCTGCTCACCCATGGTCCAAATTCATCCAGTACGCTGCCTGAGCCTCGGCCAGCCCTGACCCTCCAGGCGTAGGTCGTGGAGTAGTCAAGGGTATCGGGTATAACAATACCACTGACATTTACGATGTCTTGGCGTATCAGGAATGCGGGTATGAACGCGTCAGACCCGGGGAGATATGGAGCAAGCTCGAAGTTGTAGTAATCGGCTCCAGCGATAGCACCCCAGGCGAAGGACGGACTATCGACCGTGACACCTTCAGCGGCGAACGCCGGTACGAGCGAGGCCTGTGTCGGCGCAACCAGTACCGGTGCACCCGGCTCAGTGATCACGAACTCCAGCCCGCTTAAGTTGCCCAGGTTCGGAACAGTAACAGTACCGCTTCCTGTTCCCATTACCGTGACAATCACGGTGCCGTTGAACAGGTCTACCCTTTGATTGGAGCACAGCACATACATATCCTGGTTGTCACTGTACGCATAGACCTGAGCGTTGGGGTCTGTGACGCCGGAGAAGACGATTGTGGCGGTGTCACTCAGCATGCTCGCGGCCGGGCCCTGGATATAGACGTCGAAGGACCTGACCGTGTCCGCCGGCGGCTCGGCCGTGACCGGGTTGCCGTCGTAGTTGCCGGTGGCGATGAGGGTCACGCCAGTTGACGGGGCGACAGGAGTTATCGTGACAGCTACTCCGGATACTGCCGCGGAGGTCGCCGCTGAGGCAACTAGGGTATTAGCGGCGGAGATGGCAACCGTCGGGTTAACCAGCTCTGCAATCAGCCACGGATTGGTAAGTACCAGCCCAGTAGAGGCTACCGCCGGTCCTGCGGTGGTGCCCCACCAGTTGTTGGTGGCATCGAGCGTGCCCGCGCCACCGTTGGCGAAGGAAGCCGCATTACCCGTAAAGGTGTTGAACTTGAAATACGAGCCGACGCCCGTACCAAGTGCGGTCACACGGGCGATGGCATTGGGACCGTCGGTGATGGTATTGGCAGTTGCCAAAACTACACCACCGTTGATCTGTACCGCACCTGTAGGAGCAGCACCAGCAGTGCCGCAGCCGTCAATAGTGCTGGTGGATACACTGACCGTACCACCGTCGGAAGTAATGGCAATGCTTAGGTTGCTGAACGAGCTTCCGGTGACAGTTGACGTGCCCGCATTGTTGTCAAGGCCCGTGCCGCTGGCACCAACTACGGTAGCGTTGCTCAGCGTCAGTGTACCCCCGTTGGTGATACCCGTGCCGAGAGCGGCGACGTTAAAGGTGTCACCGGTGGACGAGCCAGCACCGGTCACAATAAGACCGGCTCCGGCGATTGTGTTGCCAATGGATTTGGCTGCAGTGGCTGCTGCGCCGAAGGTTATGCCTCCACCGGAGACGGAGCAGTTCTTGACCGTGGCGTTGGCATTGAGATTGACCGCACCTGTAACGGTAACGGCGTCAAGGACTGACGTGGCTGCCGTCAGGTTAACGGTACCGGTCATTATCACATAGGACTTGCCGTTTACCGAGATAATGGTCTGGCCGGCACCAATGTTGATGGGAGTCTCGGCGTAGGTACCATTATCGAGTGTCACCTTGACTACACCTGCGACACCGAGAGCGGCCGTAATCGTGCCCGGACCGATGTTCTGGTACAGTATCTGATCGGCGGAGTTGTAGCCCGTGACAACACCGGGTAGCGGCGGGATGGTCGGGGTTACCAGGGTGACGGTGTTGGATGATACGGCCACAGGCTCCTGGGTCGTCTTGACCGCTACGGCATAGTCACCGGTGGCAGAGGGGTTGGTGACACCGGCCGTAATCTCGATGCGGATATTGGAAAGTTCACCGATGATTTCGCCTGCAGCCAGCGTGTAGGTGATAGCCTGGCCTGCATTACCCCATGTACCGGTGCCAATAAGAAATGGGCCACCCCAGAGTGTAGTCGGTGGTGGTGCCGGGTTTGTGTACCAGCCTTCTGACGCCGCAATAGAAGCTGTAGGCGCAGCTATACCATAGCCAGCCGGGAAGGTAATTGTAATTACATCACCTGCGGTAAGCTCCTTATTCGTCTGGAAGTAGACATTGTAATCGGCATTTACGGTGTTGATTACATTGTCTCCGGCGGTTGGTATGGTGAGTTGGGGTATCGAGACCGCCATTGCCGGGACAACACTTACCAGCAGGCTGGACACCAGCGCCAGCGTCAGGCCCACACCCAAAATTCTAGAAATTCTCTTTTTCATCGACCTTTAGTTTTTCCTCCTTGAAATGTCTCCATAATATATATCAAATCTCTCCGTCCATGGAGACAAACTTTGTTTGCCTGTAAAAATCCGTTTTTGGAATGTTTCCCATTCCTCTCCCCTTTCGGGCTCTGACGTTGCTACCACCTCCTTTCGTAGCAAGATTTGAGTATCCTTCTATCCATAGTAGTACCTACGGATACACAACCCCTTATTATAACATAACATAAACACTTGTCAAGCCTCGGCGCTACTTCCCTGAAGCGCCGTGCCTCGACTCGCTATTTAAAGGTATGACTAAGTACCCATAACTAGCCATACCTACCTATACTGATTAACATAAAGCATAACACAAAAATTCTATTTGTCAACCCCCTTTTCAGGCGTGGGGCTGACTTGTTGCTCTGCAACTGCTCTATATATGATACGATTTGGGGCCGAAAGTATCACAGATTCTGTCGCTTTATGTCATTGCGAGCCGAGATTGTTTCGTCGCTGATACTCCTCGCAATGACATGGGCAGTGTTCAGCCTGTGCTCCCTGTAATGACATAGGCGGGGTTTGCCTAATACACCACTGTCATTGCGAGCGGAGCGAAGCAATCTCTCATAGCTCTTCATACAAATCCCGCCATTCCTTGTTCATACTGTTCACTAACTGCACTTTCTTCTCTCTTGAGCCGCCCTTAATCTGTTTCTCTCGTGCGATCGCGTTTTCTATGTCTTGGAATACTTCGTAGTACACAAGTTTGGAGACGTTGTATCTACTGGTGAATCCTACTGTCAGCTTCTCTTTGTGCTGATACACTCTTCTTTTGAGGTCATTTGTCACACCAGTATAGATTACGGTGTTACGAGCGTTGGCCATAATATAAACGTAATATTGCTTATGCATTAGTGTCACTTGCTGAGATTGCTTTGCCGCTGATGCTCCTCGCAATGACATGGGCGGGTGTATCTGTTACCCCCACTGTCATTGCGTGCCTCTATTGTCATTGCGAGCGACCCGCCTGACATAGTCCCGGAGGGACGGCCTGCTTGCGCTAAAGCTCCAGCGAAGGCAAGCGGGCAGGAGCGAAGCAATCTCGGGGTGGTGTCGTTACCATACTGCACTTCCAAATAATGACATGGAGATTGCTTCGTCGCTGTTGCTCCTCGCAATGACATGAGGGATTTACAGGTTTCTGACCATATAGCCACCGTTTTCGTAATAGCCAGGCTCGGTACGATAGTACTCTCTGGCACCCACCCCGCTCAGCACCGCCAGTTCCTTTGCGTGGAATTCCTCACGGGCAATCCGCTCCGCTTCCCGGAGCAGGGCCTTGCCCAGGCCCTTGTGCTGGGCGGCGGTCTCGTTCTGGTGTCGTAGCGGCACCTCGGGGCCGTAGACGTGCAGCTCCCGGATTACGGCACCAGGGCCCTTTTTAATACCGGCCCGGCTGACTGGCTGCGACTGGAGCCTGAGGCGCAGCAGCCCGAACAGGGTCTCATTTTCGTCCTCGAAGGACAGGAATACCTCTGTACCTTCCGAGGCCTCGTAGTCCATCCTCACCAGACGGGGCTTGCCCGTTTCCCGTCCGCTCATTACCCGGTGACCGTATTCCCGGCAGCGGATACACCGGCACTCGGTACCTTGCGCCTCCATTCGCTCCCTGACGATGCCCCGCAGTGAGTCACGGCAGCCGGCCACGATGAATTTCGCCGGGATGTCACGCAGTACCCGCGAGATTCGGACGTACGGTGGTACAAGCGACTTGATGTCGGCCACCAGGTCAATCATCATTTCCCGTGGGTATGGCTGGTATTTTCCCTGCTGGTACCATCTCTCCAGCTCTGTACCTTCGACCACCATGGTGGGGTACAGCTTGAGGCCGTCGGGCCGGAAGCGGGGGTCATCGAAGAGCTGACGGGACATCTCCAGGTCTTTTTCCGGGGTGGAGCCGGGTAGCCCCGGCATCCAGTGGTAGTGCACCTTGAACCCGTACTCCTTCAGCAGAGCTGTTGACCTGACCACTTCTTCTACCCCGTGTCCCCGACTCACCAGCCGGAAGATATCGTCGTCCAGGGTCTGGACACCCAGCTCGACCCGGGTGGTGCCGAACTCCAGCATCCGGTCGATTTCCTCCGGCCCACACCAGTCGGGCCGGGTCTCGATGCACAGTCCAGTACAGCGATATTCGGCGGTCTCATTAAGGCGCTTGGCCTCGTTCAGGGTGGCTGCCTCCACACCGTTAAGGGCATCGTAGCAGCCCTTGATGAAGCCGTACTGATATTCCGGTGGGGTTGCCAGGAAGGTGCCGCCCATGATAATCAGCTCAACCTTGTCGGTGGGGTGTCCCATTTCAGAGAGGGCCTTCAATCTCAGCCTCACCTGCCGGCCGGCGTCATAGTCGCACTGGATGCCACGAAGCACCGCTGGTGACTCCGGGGTATAGCTCTGGGGGATGGCCGAGTAGGTGGGGCAGTAAATGCACTGGCCGGGGCAGGCCATCGGCTGTGTCATCACGGCCACCGGCGTCACCCCCGATATTGTCCTGGTGAGTTTCTTCATTGTATATTTCACTTCTCTATCAGATATACTTTAGCAAATTCGAGCTGGTAATCACAAAACCGTGCTCGAAGGCAGAGAAGTAATCGGAGGGAGTCTTAGAGGGCGCAGCCCTCCAAATATTAACTTTCCCCTTCCCCTCTGGGGAAGGGGATACAGGGGATGGGGCCACCATAGTTGAGCTGGGGGTGGGTCAGATAAAATACTGGAAAGGTGCCAGTATTCATAGGAATGGGTAAATCAACTTCTGGCGGAGCTTTCTGGTCTCGTGCTAAAATACAAGAACTCTTACAAAGGACTGGCATATGGCAACTGTCCGACAAAGCCCGATGCATGGGGCCAGACTTATCTCGATTCTCCTGCATCCCTGGGTGGTCTTGATACCAGTGGTCTTCTTGGCTGCTTATGAAGTGGCGGGCGAGTCCCTGGAATGGCTCAGCTGGACGTTATTGACCCTGGCACCAGCGTTTCTTTTACCTTCTCTATACGCGAGAATCAGGGCTTCGATGCTGTCCAGCGGCGGAACGCGGCAGAGGATTTCCAGGTCCCTTTTTCGAGATAATCTATGGGACCTCCTTATCATGGCGGTACTGTTTGGTATTCCCCCGGTTCTCGTTCTGTACTATATGGACGGCCCGGTAACGCTTCTGGCCATTATGGTTGCGTTTAGCGTCACCATGCTCTCAGTAGCGCTTGCCAACCTGGTTTATCGGGTAAGCTTCCACCTTGCCATGGTCACCAGTATGTTCTCCGCACTCTGGATTGTCTTTGGCCTGGTCTCTCTGGCTGCTCTGCCTCTGCTAGCGGTTCTGGGCATTTCCAGGTACCAGCTGGGCGAACACAGCCCGGCACAGATTACGACCGGCTTTTTCGTCGGCCTGGCTGTTTCCGTGGCTATCTTCTTCGGGTTCGGGCTTGTAGGATGATTGCGGGGTATACTAAAAAGCAGTGAGCTATTAGGTTTTCTAATTTCGCGGAGGGTGAACATGGATATTGCTCTGTCCGTATTACTAATTGGTACCGCTATCGTTTGCATCTATTACTGGGTAGATTTTTACATTACTGGAGGCGTCCATGTTATTAAGGATGACTGGTATACCAAGTTTCAGAAAGCCTTTCCGGCTGCCGACCTGTGGATGTCAGTCTGTGCTATATTGGGAGCCGTCGGGCTTCTGACAGGGCAGACTTATGGTCTAATATTTGCCTTGCTTGCAGCCAGTGCGCTGATATTCCTGGGTCTCATGGACGTGACCTTCAACATACAGAACAGGCTATATCGCCTGGTAGCTACTTCAGGCCAGATGAAGTTTGAAGTATTTCTCAATATCTTTGCTCTGGGGTTTGGGATTGCCCTTATTGCCTGTTTATGGCCCAGGTTATCCATCGCTTGAGGGGAAGATGGTAGTTTCACCATGAACCAAATTAGGGGATGGGGTGACAAAGGATATCTTCAACCGTATAGCCCCCGGCTGGTATAACTTCCGGCACTGGTCGATATTCCGCCGTGAACTGGAGGTGCTGGCACAGCGCTGGCAGGGCCGCCGCCTGCTCAATCTGGGCTGTGCCCACGGCCCGGACTTCCTGCCGTTCATCAATGATTTCGAGCTGCACGGAGTAGACTTCGCTCGGGAAATGCTGCGCTTGGCCGAAGAGTACTCGCGTAAATTCAATTTCGAGGTAAGCCTGGCATTGGCCGATGTTACCAGCCTACCCTATGCCGATGACACCTTTGACCACGCTATTGCGGTGGCCACTTATCACCATCTCAGGGGCGACAGTCGGGCGACAGCGCTAAACGAGCTATGGCGGGTATTGAAGCCCGGCGGTGAAGCCTTTATTACTGTTTGGAACCGCTGGCAGCCCCGCTTCTGGCTAAAGAGTAGAGAGCCGACGGTCCCCTGGAGGACTGGAGGCGAGACCTTGTACCGCTACTATTACCTGTTCTCCTATCCTGAACTTGTAAGGCTGGTGAAGCGGGCCAACTTCAGGGTGGTCAGGTTCGCGGAGTGGGACCGCTTTCCGGCGAAGCTCTTTTCTCGGAACATTTGCCTGCTGGTAGTTAAAGACTGATTGAGGGCGGTGTTGACAAAGTGCCTGAGGAGTAATAGGATTCTGCCATGGACTGCTGGGCAGAAAAGGCGGGTGACGAGTCGAGGGGGTGATGTCATGATTATCAAGATAATATGTCCAAGCTGTAACAGCGAGAGTGGTTTCTCTCTGGCTAATTCCAGTTTCGAGGGGCCGTACCGGTGCTGGCAGTGCCGGGGAAACTTTGTCATCAAGATAGCTGGAAATAAGCTCAGGTCATGCGAACCTATCAGCCAGGAGGAGTTCGATCGACTCCAGCAGGAACTGGCTCTGAAGAAGAAACTCGAGAAGAAGTAACCACCCGTGCTGAAGGAGGAGATGCGTCATGCCGGTAGTTATCGTCGAAATGTGGGAAGGCCGCACCGTCGAGCAGAAGAAGCAGCTGGTCGAGGGGATAACTGATACGTTTACCCGAATTGGGGTTCCCAAGGAAGCCTTGCACGTTATCATACAGGATGTGCCAAAGCACAACTGGGGACATGCCGGCAGGTTGGCCTCGGAAACAGGCTAGGGGATGTAATCGGGGGAGCAATGATATATCCGTTGTGGACACCGGGAATACTGGTGTGGTTAAATTTGGGGGTCGATTGAATAGTATCACAAGTATGAGAGAAGAGTAATGGATAGCGGGGCACTGTGGATTATAATACTGCCGTTACTTGTCGCAGTAGTGTTGTTCTCATTCCTGAGAGGGCGTGGTGGTGTGAGACGGCATCCAGATATCGTCCAGTTAATCCTCAATGACGTCAAGATGGATCAGGCGCTGGTGTCGACATTCTATCTTCGGGAGAAACCCAGACGATTTGAAATGAATAACTGGGCGCTTTACAAGAACGACATCGGGTTCCTCGGAGAATCGCTGAATGAGACCTTGAGACTGACTTTCAGTATGGTAGAAGACCTTAATCACGAAATCAAGCTGGCCAAGAAGAACAAGACAAGCCATCAGAGTATCGACGTCAACAAGCTGACTGAACCCCTCGCCGCGTGCCGTAAGGGTCTTGAGGACTGGATGATGGAAAACCTGGGGACAACGGAGCCTCCTTTAAAGCGCCCCTCCCTGATAGGCACGCTCTTCGGTATGGAATAGGGACCTGCTGGCTGGATAGGCAGGCTGTCAGGTACCCATGGGATAGCGGTCTGGCCCCCACTTTTTGGTGTAGGCTTCTCTTATTTCTTTCAACTGTGCCTTAAATGAGGGTGAGGTAATGTGGTTCGTGGACATTATTATTGCGTCCTCCCGGTTATCGATATAATAGCCGCGCCGCAAACCCACCTGGGTGAACCCGTATTTGGTATAAAGCTGCTGGGCAGTAGTATTGGAGGTACGGACCTCCAGAGTGATGATTCGGACTTCGCGCCGGGTGGCCATGTCTATTATCGACTGTAATAGCAGCTCGCCGATTCCCTGTCGGCGGTTGGCCTGTCGTGTGGCGATAGTGGTTATGTGGGCTTCATCGGCCATTACCCAGAAACCAGCAAAACCCGTAACGTGTTCTCCACCTTTGGCTGACCACTTGCTGTCCGGTAACCGGTCTGGAATAAACAGTCTGCTCACCCTGGATAATAAACTCTTCAGGCCGCTCTGTGGGCGAATCTCCTCAGTCTCCTCAGTCTCCTCGGTCAGCTCTGCGGCGTTGCAGGCCACGATGTAGCTGGCCAGCCGGTTCTCCAACTCGCGTTTGAAGTTGGGTGGTGGCCACTCGGTGGGAAAGGCTTCACGGTCTATTTCAAAGACCTGGTCAATATCTTCGTGGCGCATCAGGCGTACATAGTCCGGCATGATAACGTCCCCTGAGATGAGTCACTCGGATTATTGTAGCACATCTATATCTTCTGGTGCCTCGCAGGATGCTAAGTATCGTATCGGTATCGCAACAAATCGTCTTTGTGCCCTATCCTTTAGCTATTTTATGCGTTATATATATTGCACCGGGTAGCAGATGGATTGCGGCTGAGTCCGCAGCGGTGTAGAATGCTTTAAGGTTATTATTGTGGGGGTTATCTGGTGCAAGACGAGCAAGGCCTTGTCCGCCAGGCACAACAGGGAGATAAGGATGCTTTCGCCGAGCTATATGAGGCTTATTTCGATAAGATCTATCGTTATGTGGTTCTCAAAATAAGCAACAGGGCAGAGGCTGAGGATATGACACAGCAGGTCTTTCTTAAGGCGTATCAGTCTATCGGGTCCTTCAAGTGGAAGGGAGTGCCCTTCTCTGCCTGGCTGTTTCGCATTGCTCATAACCAGATTGTTGACTTCGTCAGGAAGCAGAGCAGACGCCCCACGGTTCGACTGGAGGAATCGATGGTTTCCAGCGATGATAACCCGCTGCGGACGGTAGAGAGCCGGTTTGATATTGAGCGGTTAAGGTTGGCTACCCAGCAGCTGACGGCGGCGCAGCAGGAAGTCATCAGCTTACGCTTTGCCGGTGGTCTGGCTATCGCTGAGGTTGCCCGCACGATGGGTAAGAGTGAGGGTGCGGTTAAGGCGTTGCAGCACAGCGCAGTAGCAGCCCTGCGTAAGGTGCTTCTGGTAGGTGAGGAAAGTGAAAAAGGATAAAGAACTCAACAATATCCTTGACGAGTGCCTTGAGCGGATACTGGCCAATGGAGAGACGACAGAGCAGTGTCTTGAAAGGTATCCGGAGTATGCCGCTGAGCTTGAGCCGCTGCTGCGTACGGCCATGATTACCAACGAGGCAATAGACGTTACTCCCAGCCCCGAGTTTAAGGCCAGGGCGCGATATCAGCTTCGAGCAGAGATGGCTGGGGCAGCTGAGAAGAAAAGGCGTTTCTCCTTTGTCCGGCAACCGCGGTGGGTAGTTGCAGTAGTTACTGTCCTTGTGGTGGTGCTACTCGGTGGTGGTACTGTCTTGGCGGCTGATTCTGAGAATACTATACCTGGCAATCCACTCTACGCCGTGAAACTGGCGACCGAAAATGTACGGTTGGCATTAACTTCCTCCGATGCGGCTAAGGCCGAGTTATATGCCACTCTGGTGGACCGAAGGACAATTGAAATAGAACGGTTGATGGAAAGGGGCAAGACCGAATTAGCACAGCGAACGGTCGCCCGTCTTAAGAGTCATCTGGCTAACATATCCACCCTCTCACCGGCCATCCAGTCAGCAATCGGGCCTGAAATCACTGAAGGAGAGCCGTCAGTAAAACCAAATGTCGCCGTCCAGGATGTAGCCTCCACCGTCCGGGAAGAGGAGAAGATTAACTTGCAGGTACTCTGGGGGCGTTACATAGTCAATCATCCGGACGAAATCCGGACTATGGTGGAGGAGGCCCCGCCAGCCGTCAAGCCGGCCTTGACCCGGGCGATTGTCGCTTCCGTAAACAGCTACGTGGCCAGCTGCCAGAAAGCCCTTCGGGAGTCAAACCAGACACAAAATGGAGGAAACTCCGATAACTCAAACCAGCAATCGGGTGAATCTGACAGAGAACCAGGTACCTCAAACCAGCAACCGGGCACTTCTAACCAGCAGTCGGGAGCTTCAAGCCTGACACCCGATGCTTCAGACCTGCAATCGAGTGTTTCCAAGTAGCCTCTTACAGGGTGGGCCGTTCGGTCATTCATGTTGAGTGGTGTATTCGCTCCTCAGTATTGCGTAGGTTTCAAAGTCCTCGTAATTGCCCCACTTCTTGCCGTCCTGCCTCAGGTGCCCCTCGTGCCTCATACCAATTTTCCGCATAACACGCCCTGAGGCAGGATTTCGGCTGAAGTGCGTGGCGTAGATACGGTTCAGTCCTAATGTCTCGAATCCGTACTGCAGCACGACGTGGGCGGCCTCGGTGCAGTAACCCAGGTTCCAGTATGGTTTGCCAATCCAGTAGCCTATTTCCGCTTTTTCGTGTTGCTTATTTATCGCCCATAGGTCGATGGCCCCGATGAGGTAATCCTGCTCACGATGGGTAATGGCGAACCTGACCTGCTCACCTCTATCAAAGCGCTTCTGATAGGCTGCTATCCACTCTTCTGCCATGCCGTCCTCATAAGGGTGCGGGATGTGCATTGTCGTTGAGGCAACATCACGGTCGCCGGCAAGCTGCTGCACTTCCGGAGCATCAGTCGGCACGAAAGGTCTGAGAATAAGGCGTTCTGTTTTAAGAGTTGGGTGTTCAACCATGGCGCTGCTTTCCCGAAGGCGCTTTACCACATGCTCTGCTGGGCGGACTGGTTCTTGTTATTATACGGCTTACCGAGGTGCTCGTAGGCCAAGGGAGTGGCTACCCGCCCGCGCGGAGTCCGCTCGAGGAAGCCCAGTTGCAGCAGGTAGGGCTCGTAGATATCCATAATCGCGTCTGATTCTTCACTAATGGAGGCAGCAATTGTTTCCAGCCCCACCGGGCCGCCGTTGAACTTATCGATAATGGTGGACAGCACCTTGCGGTCCAGCTCGTCCAGACCTATCGGGTCGACCTCTAGCCTTGCTAGTGCTTCAAATGCTACCGCCCTGGTGACGCCACCGTCTGCCTTCACCTGGGCGTAATCACGGACCCGCTTGAGCAGCCGATTGGCCACGCGCGGCGTACCCCGGGCACGACGGGCTATCTCTTCTAGGCCCTCGGTATCGGCTTCTATTTGTAGAATTTTGGCGGAGCGCTTGAGAATCGTCTCGATTGTTGACTGGTCGTAGAAATCGAGGTGGTAAACGGCGCCAAAACGGTCCCTGAGGGGCGGACTGAGCAGAGCGAACCGTGTCGTCGCGCCAATCAGGGTGAAGGTGGGTAGGTTCAGCCGAAGGCTTTTGGCCCCGGGTCCCTTACCGATGATGATGTCCAGTGCAGAGTCCTCCATTGCCGGGTATAGTATCTCTTCCACGGCGCGGTTGAGGCGGTGGATTTCATCGATGAAAAGGATGTCCTGCTTGTGCAGGTTGGTCAGGATAGCGGCCAGGTCGCCGGTACGCTCGATTGCCGGTCCGGACGTCACCCGGATGTTACTCCGCATCTCGGTGGCGATGATATGGGACAGGCAGGTTTTCCCCAGGCCGGGCGGGCCGTAAAACAGAATGTGGTCCAGTGCCTCACCCCTGCCCTTAGCGGCAGCGATGGCGATTTTCAGGTTCTCCTTGACGGTGTTCTGGCCGGGGAAATCGTCAAAACACCGGGGTCGCAGACTGGTCTCGATTGGACTGTCTTCGGCGCTGGGCTTGCCTGATGTGATGCGAACCATTTTCTAGGTGTCCTTTCCCGCTGCTGCCTGCCGTGTCACATTATACCACAGGAGAACCCTGGTCAGTTGCTGCCTTTTGGTTAAATAGTGTGGGCCCGGATATCCGGGCCCACACTGAATATCAGATTACCAGATAGTCACTACAGCACCGCCTCTGGTTCATCAGACTCGTCTTCATCCTCACCTGTATCCAGGTCTGTAGCCGGGAACGTCATTGTCTCTTCTTCAGATTCCAGTTCTGACTCGATAGACATTTCTTCTTCGCCCCCCGCTACCGCCACCAGAACCGCTTCCTCATCTGCATCTTCTAGTTCCTCTGATTCATCTGGTGGCTCTTCGCTGGCCTTATATCGGGCTGGGATGAGTCGGCCGATTATTACATTCTCCTTAAGCCCAATCAGCTTATCGGTGGCCCGCTTGACGGCTGCTTCGGTCAGCACTTTGGTGGTCTCCTGGAAGGAGGCAGCAGCCAGCCAGCTATTGGTGCTCAATGCTGCCCGTGTGATACCCAGCAGCAACGTGCGGGCGGTAGCCGGTTCCCCTCCTTCGGCAAGCACCCTGGCATTAATGTCTTCATACTGGAACCTGTTTATCAACTCCCCGGGAACAAGCTCGGTGTCACCGGCGGAGTCAATCCGGACCTTGGACAACATCTGCCTGGCGATGATCTCAATGTGTTTATCATTGATGTTCACTCCCTGTGAGCGGTAAACCTTCTGCACCTCGTCGACCAGGTATTGCTGAACAGCCTCGCGGCCAAGGACGTGCAGTATATCCTGCGGGTTGATAGAGCCCTCGGTAAGTTGCTGTCCGGCAGCAACGATGTCACCGGTCTGGACGCGGATACGTGTTGTTGCCGGTAGGTGGTAATCGCGCTCCTCTGTTTCTTCGTAGACAACGGAGAGGTGGCCATCTTCAATAATTGCCTCGCCGGCGACACGTGACACGATTGACTGAGCCTCGGCAATCAGTTCGCTGGACTCTGCGTCACTTTCCGGTGGGGTGCTAGCCTTGCCCTTTTTGGTGGGTTTTTTATCCTTGGCGGGTGGAAGTGCCAGCACTGTTCCAATATCCACCCATTGGCCGTGGTCCACCATGATCTGCCAGCCTGGCGGTAGCGCGTGTTCGATACGGAAGGTGTCAACGCTGGAGACCTTGATTATCTGTCCTTCGTCACTGCGGGTCACCTCAGCTGTTCCGTTTATCTCTGAGATAATCGCCTGGGTTTTTGGTGTCCTTGCTTCAAATAGCTCTTCTACCCGGGGTAGGCCGGTGGTGATATCCAGCCCGACGACACCGCCGGTGTGGAAGGTGCGTAATGTCAACTGAGTACCTGGCTCACCAATACTCTGTGCCGCGATGATGCCTACCGCTGTGTTGAGGTCGACCACACGGCCACGACCCAGGTCACGACCATAGCAATTCTGGCAAACGCCCTGCCTTGCCAGACAGGAAAGCGGAGACCGGATGTGGACCTGGGTTATGCCGGCAGCAGCAATTTCCTTTGCCTTCTCATCACTGATTTCTTCGTTACGGTCGACGATGACTTCTCCGGTCTCGGGGTGGATCACCGGACTGGCTGCCAGCCGTCCGGTTATGCGTTCGGTGAGTGACGGTAATAGCTCGGTCTCTTCCTGCTGTGCCATCCAAACGCCGTCGGTGGTGCCACAGTCTTCTTCAAGTATGATTACGTCATGGGCAACATCGACCAGGCGCCGGGTGAGATAGCCGCTCTCCGAGGTCCTCAAGGCAGTATCAGCCAGTCCCTTGCGAGCACCGTGGGTGGAGATGAAGTATTCAAGCACACTAAGCCCTTCGCTGAAACTCGACTTGATGGGGAAGTCAATAATCCTTCCGGATGGGTTGGTCATCAGGCCTCTCATTCCGGCCATCTGTCTTATCTGGGTGATGTTACCCTTGGCCCCGGATGTCGCCATCATATAAACGCTGCCTTGGGGGTCGAGGCTCTGTGAAGTGGCCTCGGCTACCCTGTCGGTGGTCTCCATCCACACGTTGACAACACCGTCGTACCTTTCATCCTCGGCAATCAGCCCCCGGTGGTACTGGCTTTCAATAGTGGCGGTCTTCTCCTCCGCTTCCTTCAATAGTTGCTCCTTGAGAGCAGGGACCTCGAGGTCACTCATGGCGATGGTTGCCCCGGACCTGGTGGCGTAGCGGAAGCCGAGTTCCTTGAGGTCATCCATGACAGCCGCCATGTCCTCATTGCTCATGAGTTTGGCGCAGTCTGTCACCACCTTTTTTAAGATGGACTTGTCAACTGGCTGGTTGTAGAACTCCATCTCTGCCGGCAGGGCATCATTGAAGAGAATACGCCCGACCGTGGTTTTAGTCCTCTCTCCACCGTTTTCCCGGTCTCGGACTTCAATTTCAGCACGGAGGTCAATCGCGCCAAGTTCATACATGAGCTTGGCCTCTTCAAAGCTGCCAACTAGGGTACCCGTTCCTTTGGCTTCAGGTCTGATCGTCGTCAAATAGTAGCAGCCCAGCACCATGTCGAGGGTTGGGGTTACCACCGGCTCACCGGACGATGGCAGTAGCATATTGTGTATGCTCAACATCATCTCCCTGGCACCTTTGACCGCTGCCTTAGAGAGGGGGATGTGGACTGCCATCTGGTCGCCGTCGAAGTCGGCATTGAAGGCAGAACAGACGAGCGGGTGGATTTGGATGGCACTGCCATCAATAAGCACTGGCTCGAAGGCCTGTATACTGAGACGATGCAGGGTGGGGGCGCGGTTGAGCAATACCGGCCACCCTTTGACGACGTCCTCCAGTATGTCATACACTTCTGGCTTGGCCTTCTCCACTAGACGGCGGGCACTCTTGATGTTGTGGGCCAGACCCTGCTCAATCAGCCGGCGCATCACAAACGGCTTGAACAATTCTAAGGCCATTCGCCGGGGCAAACCGCACTGATGAAGCTTTAGTTCAGGTCCGATGACGATGACCGACCGTCCGCTATAATCGACCCGCTTGCCAAGCAGGTTCTGGCGAAAGCGTCCCTGTTTCCCCCGCAGCATGTCGGAGAGTGACTTCAGTTTGTGATTACCACTGATGGAGACTGGTTGTCCCCGCTTGCCGTTGTCAATGAGCGAATCGACTGCCTCCTGGAGCATCCGTTTCTCATTGCGGACAATGATTTCCGGTGCTCCGATGTCAATCAGGTGGTGCAATCGGTTATTGCGGTTAATCACTCGTCGGTAGAGGTCATTTATATCGCTGATAGCGAACCTGCCGCCATCGAGCTGAACAGTCGGTCGAAGGTCGGGAGGAAGGACGGGCAATACGGTAAGAATCATCCACTCCGGCTTGTTGCCACTGCGACGAAATGCCTCCACTACCTGCAGCCGCTTGCTTGCCTTCTTACGGCGCTGGCCGGAAGTGGAGTGGGTCTCTTCCAGCAGCTCAATGCGTAGCTTGTGCATGTCTAGGCTTTTGAGCACCTTGAGGATTGCTTCAGCACCCATACCGGCGGTAAAGATGTCGCCCCACTTCTGCTTCCGCTCCCGATATTCGTTCTCACTCAGTAGCTTTTGCACCTGAAGCTCTTTCAGTTGCTCTAGGTCGGCAAGGAGACTCTCACGCAGTGGCGTATTCTCCTCACTCAGGTCTCGCCGGAGCTGGTTAACTTCCTCCACCGAGGCGTCTGGCATGTCTTGAATTTTTTCTTCCAACGCCGCCTGGCGCTCTTCCATATCCTGTGAGACCTGCTCCTTGAGTTCTTCGATCGCTAGGTCCCGTGCCTCTGTGTTCACGGAAGTGATGATGTAATGTGAGAAGTACAGCACCCGCTCTAGATTTCTCGGTGAGAGATCAAGCAATAGACCCAATCGACTGGGTATCCCCTTGGCAAACCAGATATGGCTCACAGGGCAGGCCAGCTGGATGTGTCCCATTCGTTCCCGGCGTACTTTGGCCCGGGCCACTTCGACACCGCACTTATCACAGATGATGCCCTTATAGCGGATCTTCTTGTACTTGCCGCAGAAACACTCGTAGTCCTTGGTCGGGCCAAAGATTTTCTCGCAGAACAGTCCGTCCCTTTCTGGTTTTAGGGTACGATAGTTGATCGTCTCCGGCTTGGTAACCTCCCCGTATGACCAGCTTTTGATTTGCTCCGGTGAAGCCAGCGAAATGCGGATAGCATCAAAATCATTGACTTCAAGCATTTTCTTCTTCTACCTCTCCAGTCAATTCACTCTCCGTTTCAGGTTCTGCTTCTGATGTTAGGTCTTCGGCTGTTTCAGCAACTGCCTCCTCGTCGGTTTCGGCCTCCGCCGTCGTTTCTGGTGTTGGGGCTTCAGCGGCTACCTTCTCATCAGTTTCGGGTTCTGCTTCTGATGTGAAGTCTTCGGCTGTTTCAGCCGCTGTCCCCTCATCAGTTTTAAGCTCGGTTTCCAGCGTGGGTTCTTCGGTTGTTTCGTCTATTGCATCCTCGTCGGTTTCGGCCTCTTCCTCGCCTTCGGCGCCGGCTTCTAGCTGGGGCATTTCGGTGCTTCCTCTAATAAGGCCAGCCCTGTCCTCTTCGTTGATTACCTCAATAGCCAGCCCTAGGCTCTGCAATTCTTTGACGAGAACCTTGAACGATTCCGGCACGCTGGGCTGGAGAATATCTTCATTCTTTACTATCGCCTCATACGCCTTGGTTCGACCGCTGACGTCGTCCGACTTGATAGTAAGCATTTCCTGGAGGTTGTGGGCAGCTCCGTAGGCCTCCAGTGTCCATACCTCCATCTCACCAAAGCGCTGGCCGCCAAACTGCGCTTTGCCACCGAGGGGCTGCTGACTAATCAGGGAATAGGGTCCGGTCGAACGGGCGTGAACCTTGTCTTCGACCAGATGGTTCAGCTTCATCATATAGATATTTCCCACTGTTATCGGCCGGTCAAAAGACTCGCCGTTCCGGCCATCATACAGAATGACCTTACCTAGGGTCGGTGGGATGAGGGCTTGTTCAGTTTGGAGGCGCTCGACTGTACCAGCCAGTTCCTCTTGAGAGAGCTTGTTGCTTTTGATTCCCTGCTCTTCGAGCCAGAGGCGCAGACAAACATTCGTGGCTTCCCCGCGGGATTCGTCATTGAAGACTGCTTCACCACTATAGCCGTGGCTGTCAACCCACTCTTTGGCCTTCGTCATGTCCATGGGTATGTGCCCGTTGTCCGGGTCGACCGCTGCTGCTCTCTGGGCTATCCATGCCCTAGCTAGGGCATCCTCAATCGCGATATCATCGGCGCCATCAAAAACGGGGGTCAGTACCTTGAAGCCTAGTATCTGAGCAATCCAGCCCAGGTGCGTTTCAAGAACCTGACCGATGTTCATCCGTGAGGGCACCCCGATAGGGTTAAGGATGATGTCCACCGGCGTGCCATCAGGGAGGAAGGGCATATCCTCGACCGGGGCAATTATGGAAACAACCCCCTTGTTGCCGTGTCTTCCTGCCAGCTTGTCCCCGACGGAGACAGGTCGCTTCTGTGCTACCCACACCTGCACCCATTGATTGACTCCGGCAGGCAGGTCATCGCCGGTAAATACTTTCACATTGACTACTTTACCCCACTCGCCGTGAGGTACACGCAGAGAGGTATCTTTTACCTCGCGGGCTTTCTCACCAAATATGGCCCGCAAGAGCTTCTCCTCAGCGGAAAGCTCAGTTTCTCCCTTGGGCGTAATCTTTCCGACTAAAATATCGTCCGGCCCGACTCTGGCCCCGATCCGAATGATACCGTCTTCGTCCAACTCCCGCAGGCTTTCCTCACCCACATTAGGAATGTCCCGGGTGATTTCCTCCGGGCCAAGCTTGGTATCGCGGGCTTCCACCTCATACTTCTCGATGTGAATCGAGGTAAAGGAATCCTTCTCTACCAGGCGGCTGCTGATGACGATGGCGTCCTCATAGTTGTAGCCCTCCCAACTCATGAAGGCGCACAAGAGGTTCTGCCCAAGGGCAAGTTCTCCCTGCTCTGTTGATGAACTGTCAACTAGGACAGCGCCGCGCTTAATCTGGTCTCCCTTGCGCACTATCGGGCGCTGATTGATACAGGTCCCCTGGTTGGTACGAACGAACTTGAGCAGTGGGTACACGTCCTGACCACCATTATCCCGGGTAATGACAATCTCTGTACTGGTAACCGACGTTGCTACCCCATCATTCAGGGCCGGGAGTACCTGTCCGCTATGCTTGGCTGCCTCGGCCTCCATGCCGGTTGCTACCAGAGGAGCCGAGGGGCGAAGTAGAGGTACTGCCTGACGCTGCATGTTGGAACCCATCAGGGCGCGGTTAGCATCATCGTGCTCCAGAAAGGGTATCAGTGCTGCCGAGACACTGAATATTTGCTTGGGTGAAACGTCCATGAAGTCGATCTTTTCCGGTACCTCGCGCAGGTAGTTTCCGGCCAGTCTGGCTTCAACTCGTTCGTCTATAAATTGATTGTTCTCGTCCAGCTGGGCATTGGCCTGGGCGACTGTGTACCTGTCCTCCTGGTCGGCTGACATATAGACAATCTCGTCGGAAACGAAGGGCACCACCTTTATCATCCGTGGTGGTAGTTTCTGTAACGCCGCTATCTGTCGGTTACCGATGGTGGTACCGGCCCTCACTACTGTTTTGCCGCCTTCGACCACTGTCTCCCGGACAGTCTTACCAGGTAGTTGCTCATCAGTATTACTCATCTCATTGACGACCTTGCGGTAGGGAGTCTCAATGAAGCCATACCGGTTGATGCGGGAGTATGTAGCCAATGAGCCGATGAGACCGACGTTTGGCCCCTCTGGTGTCTCAATGGGGCATATTCGTCCGTAGTGCGAGTAGTGGACATCACGGGCCTCGAAACCGGCGCGCTCGCGGGACAGGCCACCCGGCCCCATCGCCGACAGCCTTCGTTTGTGGGTCAGCTCATCAAGCGGGTTGGTCTGCTGCATGAACTGGGACAGCTGTGAGCTGCTGAAGAACTCTCTGATGGCAGCTACCACCGGACGGGTGTTTATCAGGGCACCGGGAATGGCTGCTTCGGTGGGAATAGTGCTCATGCGCTCCCTGGCTACCCGCTCCAGGCGCATAAGCCCGATGCGAAACTGGTTTTGCACTAATTCACCAACGGTGCGTGTCCGACGATTTCCCAGGTGGTCGATGTCATCACCTCTATCGTCGCCATTGTTGACCATGATGATGTGCCTGATTATTTCGACGATGTCTTCCCTGGTCAAGGCCCGTTGAGACTCTGGAATTTCAAGCCCCAACCGCTTGTTCATCTTGTAACGTCCAACTATGCCGAGGTCGTAGTGCTGGGAATCAAACAGCTGGCCATTCAGCAGCTTCCGGGCATTATCGATATTGGGCGGGTCGCCGGGGCGTAATTTCCGGTAGATATCTATCAGGGCTTCGTTCTCATCCCGAATCCCCGGCTCACGCCCCATGGTATTGCGGATAAACTGACGGTCGGGGGAATCATCTTCATTGGCGAACATGCTCAGCAGTTCTTCGTCATCGCTGTAGCCGATAGCGCGTAGTAGCGTCGTTACCGGGATTTTTCGTTTGCCGTTTATCTTGGCTGATATTACCCCGGCACTGCTGGTGTCAAACTCGAGCCAGGCTCCGCGGTTGGAGATTAGCTTAGCGTGACACAGTGGTAGTCCACTGGAGGTATCTTCTTCGACTGTGAAGTATACGCCGGGTGAACGAAGTAACTGGCTGACCACCACCCGTTCCGCCCCGCTGGTGATAAAAGTGCCCCGAACGGTCATTATCGGGATGTCACCGAGAAAGAGGTCCTGTTCCTTGATTTCTCCCGTCTGCTTGATAAGTAACCTTGCTTTTACATAGAGTGGAGCGGAGTAGGTCAGGTCTCGCTGCAGGCACTCCTGCTCCGAATGACGGGGTTCGCGGAACTCATAGCTGACAAAGGTAAGTTCCAGGCGGTTGCCGGTGAAGTCCTTGATGGGAGATATTTCCTCCAGTACCTGTCGGAGTCCCTCCTCCTGAAACCAGCGGAAGGACTCCAGTTGCACCTCTATCAGGTTGGGTACTACAAGTATCTGAGGTAGTTTAGCGTAGGACTTTCGGGTAACAGGATACAGGCCACTCTCAGTATCCACCAACGACATAGACACAACCTCTCTTCCTACGTGTCACGCAGGCACAATGACATTGCTGCTTTACTGTGGGCGCATCCCAAAGCAAAGGGTAGGGTAGGTAAGGATAAAAATAACAAAGGTAAAAACCTTGTGAGGCATATTATCGCAGACTAATCCTAGCACTCTACAGCATATTTGTCAAGCCCAGCCTGTTTTGTTATTTCTCAAACTGAAATCCCGGCCAGTGCCTTGCCCAGTTCCAGTAGCCTTTCCACGCGGGCCATGCTGTCACTTTCGGCGTAGACCCGCAGCACCGGCTCCGTGCCGGAGAACCGGATAAGCAACCACGTTTTATCTACCAGAATGAAGCGGAAGCCATCGGTAGTGTCTTTTTTCACCACCCTGACACCATCAATAGCCTCCGGGGAGCTCTCTCTCATGTGGTTGAGAATTCTCCCGCGCTCGTCTTCAGGGAAGTGGATGTCCTTCCGGTGGTAGTAGTGCGGGCCGACCTTGCTGTACAGGTACTCCAGCAGTTGTGCTGGTGTCTTGCCGGTCTTGACCATGAAGTCTAGGAAAAAGAGGGCGGCAGCCACGGAGTCACGTTCCGGTACGTGTCCCTTAAAACCATAGCCACCACTTTCCTCGCCGCCGATGATGGCGGCTTTTGACACCATTACCGGGGCAACGTACTGGAAACCGACAGCAGTTTCGTATACTGGTACATTATAGATTTCACCGAGGCGGTCGACCATGCTGGTGGAGGTGATTGTCTTCACTATCGGCCCGCGTTCTCCACGGACTTCAAGGAAGTAGAGGCAGAGCAGGGCAAATACCTGAAGCTGGGTGAGGAATTCACCGTTTTCGTCGATGATGCCGATACGGTCGGCGTCACCGTCTTGGGCAATGCCGATATCGGCTTGCTGTTCCCTGATAGTTGTTGAGAGCTTACTCAGGTTAATGGCGATGGGTTCAGGATTTATCCCCGGGAAGGTAGGATTACGCTCGTTATTAATCTCCGTGACATCAATAGCGCCGCCATCGAGCAGTGTCTTGAGGTAGCCAGCGCCCACCCCGTACATCGAATCTACAACTACCTTGAGTCTGGCACGGCGTAGCTCGTCTAGGTCTACAAACCTGGCAGCCCGCTCCAGATAGATGGGTGTCAGGTCAAGGGACTCAATGAGTTTCTTTTCCCGAGCGAGGCCAAGCAGGATTCGGTTCATCCTGCCGGCATTGAAAGCACGGTCGATGAGTGCCTCCACCGGGGCAATAACCTCGGGTGGGGCGCTACTGCCGGTGGCTGTCCTGAGCTTTAGACCATTCCACCGGGCCGGGTTGTGGCTGGCGGTGATGATGATAGCCCCGCCGGTCTCCTTGACGGTAACCCCGTAGCTGATTACTGGCGTTGGTACCGGGTGTGGGCAGAGAAATACCTTGATGTCGTTGCCAGCAATCACCTCGGCGGCGGCCGCGGCGAAGTCCTCGGAAGCGAAGCGGTTGTCGTAGCCGATAATCAGCCCCCGGCTGTCCAGTCCTTCCTGCTTCAGGTATTCAGCAGTTCCCTGGGCACAGAAGCGCACATTATCAAAGGTAAAGTCCTCGGCGATGACTGCCCGCCAGCCGTCGGTACCAAACTTTATCGGGTTGTTTTTTCCTCCCACTTTCTTTGGCTCCCTTGTTTCGGTCTTAGCTGGTGGTAGCTACTTCCTTCTGAAGGAGGTCGCAGAAGTAGAATGAGTCCCTGAGCACTACTTCACCCCGGGTGCAGGCAACCCTTTCTCTGAATATCGGCCCGTCGAGTACGAAGGAGTGAAACTCACCGTTCTCCCCGCATGGATCGACCCCTGGCGGAAGCTCGGATAGAAACCTCTCGTCAATTGTCCTGCCGATGAATCTTTTATCCAGAATCCTGGAATCGATGCAGGTAACGATGGCCTCAAAGCCCAGGGTAACGAACGACTTGGCGAGCGTTTCCGTATTTATGCCCCAGAGGGGAAAGACTGCTCTCATTCCGATTCTTGCCAGGTTATCCTCGCGATATTTCCTTACGTCTTCTAAAAAGATGTCGCCGAAGACCACCGACAGAACACCCTGCTGCTTAAACCTGGTGAGGGTTTCCTGCATCCTTGCCCCATATTCCTCAGTCGAGCAATCTTTGGGAATGAATACTATTTCAGGGGGCAGATCGAGACAGTCTGCCTGTCGCTCCAGTAACGCTCTGGGTATGCCGTGCATGCTGACCCGGTCGTAGTCCTCGGTTATAGTAGTCAGCAGGCTCACCACTTTATAAGTGTGGCCTTGTACAATTTCGCGAAGGGCGAGGGCGCTATCTTTACCACCGCTCCAGCAGAAAAGGACCTTTTCCATTAGGGTGTATTATACACTAAATTATAATCCCCTTTTTCGCTAAGGGGGGAGCATAAGGAGAGAGGGGCCCTGCCCCTCTTGAATTTCCTCGTTTCCGTTCACGTCACATAGTCAATGGCTATCCTAGAGCCTCTTTCTTGAGGGCTTCGGCCTTGTCTGTCTTCTCCCAGGGCAGGTCAAGGTCGTCGCGACCAAAGTGTCCGTAGGAGGCTATTTGTCGGTAGATAGGGCGTCGCAGGTCGAAATAACGGATTATGGCGGCCGGCCTGAGGTCGAAGTGTTTGCTGATAAGCTTATCAATAACATCGGTGTCAACCTTGCCCGTACCGAAGGTCTCCACGGCCACAGAAAGCGGGTGGGCGACGCCGATTACGTAGGAAATCTGTACTTCTACACGGTCGGCCAGTCCGGCAGCAACAAGGTTTTTGGCAATGTATCTGGCCATGTAGGCCGCTGAACGGTCGACCTTGGTAGGGTCTTTCCCGGAGAAAGCCCCGCCGCCGTGGCGGGCCAGCCCGCCGTAGGTGTCTAC
This sequence comes from Dehalococcoidia bacterium, assembly GCA_011170375.1. Classification (GTDB taxonomy): domain Bacteria; phylum Chloroflexota; class Dehalococcoidia; order Dehalococcoidales; family Fen-1064; genus W589. The sequence continues at coordinate 1,397 of DUEV01000005.1, read as the reverse complement.
CAGAATCTTGCGGCCGGTGAAGCCGGTATCTGAAACCGGACCGCCGATGACAAAGCGGCCGGTGCCGTTAACGAAGAACTTGGTCTCGCTGTCAATTAGAGAGGCGGGAACAATTGCCCTGATAACCTTATCGATGATGTCTTTTTCCATCTGTTCGCTGCTGACGTCATCATCGTGCTGGGCGGCAATAACCACGCTGGTGATTTGCTTCGCGACGCCTTTGTTATACTCCACGGTCACCTGCGACTTACCGTCGGGCCTGAGATAGGGCAGGGTGCCGTCCTTTCTCACCTGGGCAAGACGCAGGCACAGCTTGTGCGATAGTGCAATCGGTAGGGGCATCAGTTCCGGTGTCTCGTTACAGGCAAAGCCAACCATCATTCCCTGGTCACCGGCTCCGGTCTGGTCAAGCTCATCGGTATCGGAGGTATCCTCTTTCAGCTCTCGCGACTTACTAACCCCCAGGTCAATATCAGCTGACTGCTCGGTGATTGATACCAGAACCCCGCAGGACTGGTAGTCAAAACCGTAGGCCGGATTCGTGTAGCCGATATCTTTCACCACTTCTCGTACTATTGTCGGTACATCGACATAACAGCTGGTGGTTATTTCTCCGAGTACAACCACCAGGCCGGTGGTACAGGCGGTCTCACAGGCAACCCGCCCCACGGGGTCACATGCCATAATGGCATCCAAAATGGCATCTGATATCTGGTCACACAGTTTATCCGGGTGCCCTTCGGTAACCGACTCTGAGGTCAGCAAGTAACTATCTGAATCATAAAAACTATTGGACATAAGCACTCCTTTCTATGTCCCTTCATCCCAGCTGGTGAGGTATTTTTCTTGTTCAGGTGTCAGCGTGTCAATGGCAATGCCCATCGCGTCCAGTTTCAGACGGGCCACTTCTTTGTCTATCTCCGGTGGGACGGAATAGACCCTGGTTTCGAGTGCCCCCCGGTTTTTCGCAAGATGTTCCATGCAGAGTGCCTGGTTGGCGAAGCTCATATCCATAACACTGGCCGGATGCCCTTCGGCAGCGGCCAGATTAATCAATCTGCCCTCGCCCAGCAGATAAAGCTTTCGGCCATCGGCCAGTTCATACTCTTCGACGAATGGTCGTACTTCTCTGTGGCTGCGGGACAAACTTTCCAAGGCTGGGATGTTTATCTCTACGTTGAAGTGCCCGCTGTTGGCCAGAAGAGCCCCGTCTTTCATGACCTCGAGATGGGCTTTATCAATGACGTTTTTGTCGCCACTGATAGTAATAAAAACATCGCCTATCCGGGCTGCCTCCATTAGTGGCATCACCTGGAAGCCATCCAGCGCTGCTTCCAGGGCTCGGACCGGCTCGACCTCGGTGACAATTACCTGAGAGCCCAGCCCCTTGGCTCTTA
>DUEV01000004.1 GCA_011170375.1 Dehalococcoidia bacterium | reverse complement strand
GTGCCCGCCATTTGTTTTGCTTTCAGCCTCCCAGCGTCAGCAGCGCCACCCCGCCAATGACGAGGCCGATAGATATAATCTTGGTTATTATAACGCCACGACTGAGCCTTTCATTGAGTACCGTTGGAAAGAAAAAGCTCAGTAGCAGGGCGTATACAAAAACGAAGGCAGGCCGGGTACCGATGATGGTCGATACCATTGATACCGGTCCTTGCTCTATTGCCCAGAATGACATAATGAAGCCTGCCATAGCGATGGTCTCATTGAGAGCGGTCAGTCCCAGTGCCGTGTTTCGCTGCTTCATCTGCTTGATTTCTCCAACAACAGAGGGACGCAGGGAAAACATGAGGAAGATTGCCCCCAGACAGGCGGCATTGATACCGTACATATTCCAGAAAGAGATATGGTCGAGGGCATACTTGCTGCCGATATTGGCGGCCCCAAGGAGGATGCTGGAGACCATTAAGGTGGCGAATGACCTACGAAGCTGCACTCCCTTTCGCTCGGAGTCCCAGTTGGCTGAGATGAGGACTGCCCCGGAGACAGTGATGATAATTGCCAGCCACTCCACCCATCCCAGGACCTCGTCCAGTACAGGTACTGCTAAGAGAGCAACAAAGATAGGGAAGGTATTGACCACTGGCATGATGCGGGATACCTCTTCGAAGCGCATTGTTCTCAGCATCAGTAGTACCCCCGCCACCCGGACGACGGCGGAGGAAAAAGCGACTAACCAAACCAGCGTGTCGGTTCCTTCGGGCAATGGATTGATGCCCAGAACAACCAGCCCGACCACAAAATGAATGACGCCAGCCGGGGCAAGAAATGCCATGAAGCTGGGGAACCGTTTCGAGATAAGGTGGCTATCCAGTATTGAGACTATCGCCGTAATCGCCGCGGCGGTGATAGCAATCGGTATCCATATCACGGGTAAATCAGGCTCCTTTCAGGTGACTGCTACAATCTATCTTAACTGATGGTGAAAGAAATTAGTAGAGGATTAATGAACGGGGGCAACAATAGTCTGTTGCGAAATGGTCGCCTGGATATCTAGTATTTGCTTCTAGTTATTATTTTTAATCCGGTTTATTGATATACATTACGAATCTGTTTTCGAAGAAGTCATCCTCATGCAGAAGTGTTACTCCTCTGGGTTTAGTACTGAAAGTACAATAATCCATGTTCTCTACCGGAATTCTGAGCCATGCCATAAAGACAAACGTCAGGGCGAATCCATGAGTTACGATTATTATATTATTGTCTGGTCTACTCGCAATTCTATCAACAGAGCTCTGTATACGTGTTCCGACATCTCTTCTGGATTCAGCGTTTCTGAAAATCTGGTGGTCTAATCTATTACCATCGGCTGGTCTGGGAGTAATGTTCTTATCCCACCATTCTTGATTCTTTCCTTCGGCATCTCCCCAGCTCATTTCTCTCAGGTTTCTATCAGGAATTACTGTGCTGTTAAATACCTCGGCGATAACTTCAGCCGTTTCTACACACCTTTTCAGGTCGGATGAATATATGGGTATGTTTTGCTCTCCTATCTCACTGTAAAGAGCTAATGCCGTTTTCCTGGCCTGATTTCTACCATTCTCCGTAAGAGAAGTGTCATACCATCCTCCAACCAGACCCTGGACATGATGAGTGGCTTCGGTATGTCTAACAACATAAACATTCTTCATAGCGGTTAATTATAACACGAATTAAGAATTAAGCAGGTCGCAACAGACTGAGATCAGGTGAGACAGGTCCACAGTGATGAGCTGCGGCTAGCTCTGGTACATAAACAAAGGGGAACCGTCGGTTATCAGCCTGGTCCGGCTTTGCCAGTTCGTTTCTGAGGTGTTTGGGTAGAGAGAAAATCGCCTGGTGCGTCAGACCGTCATAGAATTTCAGATTTTTTAATTTTCAAATGTAAGCAACCCGCCGTGTTTAATGACGGTTCTTCCTCTTAAATCATAGTCCTTGGGCTTGCCTTTGAAATAATAGTCTATTACCCGTACGTTTCCAGCGTGAGTAACGATTAAGACGTTTTCCCCTTTATGTTTTTCCATAATCATATCGCAAAAATCGCAGCTCCGTGTCATAAAATCTTTATAGCTTTCCGTACCCTTATCGCCACTCATGATTGCTTGCCAAGCCAGTTTCATAACTTCCGCATCAGTTTCGTCTGCGCCCTCAAACTCACCACAGTTTATTTCGACGAGCCTGTCATCAAACACAATCGGCCCTTTGTAGATAATTTCGCAGGTTTGGCGTGCCCGTGTTTGGGGACTGCAAAAACACGCATCAAAACTAACACTCCTCAAGTTATCGGCTTGCAGTTTTGCCTGCGCTATTCCTGTTATATTCAAAAAAGTATCTGTTACACCGTTGGCCCTCCTGAACAAGTTCCAATCGGTTTCACCCTGACGGACGAGGTATATCATAATTATTCATCCTCCTTTCATATAAATTAGTCATACCGCAACAATCTGCTATTGGGTGAAATAGGTTCACGAGGACGAGCAGTAACTAGCTCTGGTACATAAATAAGGGGGAACCGTCGGTTATCAGACGGTCCGGTTTTGAGAGTGCGTTTCTCAGGTGCTTGGGCAGGGAGAAAATAGCCTGGTGTGTCAGCCCGTCATAGAACTTCAGGTGGCTAATACCTCTGGCTGAAATCCGGTCGTCAATCTCGGTTGGGGATAGTACCAGAGGGTCGAGGTCTGATGATGCCTGGCAGAAGCCCCAGGGACCACCAAAGGCAGGAATGTCTGCCTGGTAGACACATACTATGGGGAAAACGCTCTTCAGCGTGTAATTGACTGCGGAAAGGTTCTCCAGCTCCGTCCAAGATGCTGAGCCGGACTGGACGGAGATAATGCCGTTTGGTGTCAGTTTGCTCTTGACTATTTCGTAAAACTCCTGGGTATAGAGGAGGTAGGCCGGGCCCTCTTCGATAGGTTCGGGCAGGTCAATGATAATAATGTCGAAAGACTCGTCGGTGTTGGTCAGATACTCTCTGGCATCGGTGTAGAGTACTTCGGCGCGTGGGTCCTGAAAGGAACCACGACTGTAGTCCGGCAGGTATTGCTGGCAGATGTTGATAACTTCTTCGTCGATATCGACCATCACCGCCCTTTTCACAGTGTTATGAGACAATACTTCCCTCAGGGTGGCTCCCTCGCCACCCCCGGCAATGAACACTGTCTCCGGGCCGGCATGAGTTATCATCGGCGGCTGGACGAGTGCCTCGTGGTAAATAAACTCGTCAGCATCACTGGACTGAATCTTACTATCCAGCACCAGAAACCTGCCGTAATTGCCACTGCGTATTATTTCAATGGACTGGAATTTAGTCTGGCCTGTATAAAGCACCTCTTCGATGCTGTGCAATTGAACCAGGTGTTTATTTACTCTATCCCAGAACCATTTATCAGGGTCGCTATCCATGACTCCTATCCCGATGTGGCATGCTCGGCAATCCTCGTTCCTCTCCGTATCTCCTGCACGGAGTGTCTCTTGGCGCCGAGCTTCTCAACGAGTAACTCTGCTGCTTTCTCCGGCTGGACTGAAGTGCCGCAGGTGAAGATGTCGGCGGCGGCATAGCCGTATTCGGGCCAGGTATGGATAAAAAGATGGGACTCGGCGATAATCACCACCCCGCTTATCCCGTGGGGACTGAAGCGGTGGAATGATTCGCCCATTACCGTGGCCCCGGCCTCAGTGGCTGCTGTCAGCAGGGTCTCTTTGAGAGCCTCCAGGTCATTCAGGATGTTCTCGTCGCAGTCTTCCAGTTCCATAAGCAAATGTCTTCCTAATGCATTCAACCACCTGCCCTCCTTAGAAGATTTTGTATAATGCCTGATTCTCTAAGCAAAATCAAACACCTGCACAACAAAATGCCCTTTATTATAACAAATGCACGGGAGCTTGTTAATAGTGCCTAATAAACCACTAGGTTAGAGATGCAGGGGATTGCACAGGATAGGCATAGGCAATGTTACACTGTCATCATTTTGTTGGATTACCACGCAACGAAGAGCTTTGCTTACCATTGAACAAACATCGGGATGTCTGTCCAGCCATGCGTACGATTGTTTGATTCCGTTTAGCTACGCAGTTAAGTTGTAAATAGGAGCGATTATTATATTAGAGGTATCTAAGTACAACTACTGAATGGATCGAACTAGTTTGCTGGTATTACCCTTATTTCTTCCAAGATGTATGTAACTTCACTAGAGGCATTCTCTTCAGCATAGGCAATCATTACAGCTCCTATCTCTAAACTCATGCCATCGCTGAATGTTAAATCGTATTCTTCAGTTATGGTTTCTCTTTTTTCAGATGTGGTAAATATATCTGTATCGCTATCACAATATATGTCCAAATGATACACAACTTCAAAATAACTACTGGGTGAAGCATCATGTGTGCGTACAAAATGTGCTAAATAAGCGTTTGCGCTTTCTTCTCTTGATCCAGTTGCCTCAATGTGATAACTGTATGTCAGCACAATGTTGTAGGTTATTTCTGCATCATCTGCTCCTACAAAATTGATACGTAGGTTCCACTGTAAAAAATCATCAATCATGTCACTAGAATATACAGAGCGACTCCATGCGAACCCTAATGGCCATTCAGGTGCAGTGGGTGTGAGTACGATATCTTCGCCCAGGGGGGCAATACAAAGAGTTGCTACAACATCTGCAGTTGAGTCGTCCACAGAAACTACTGCACTGCCTTTTGTTGCACAACAGCCACAGATCAATTCTCCCTTAAAATCTGGGTAATTCCAAGTGTCAGTTTGTTGCTCAGAACTATCCTCTTCCTCCTCCTCCTCTTCTTCTTCTTCCTCTTCTTCTTCCTCCTCCTCTTCTTCTTCCTCTTCTTCTTCCTCTTCTTCTTCTTCCTCTTCTCCATCCACAGTTGTAGTCCCACCACAAGACCATGCTACAAGAGTTAATGCTATAAGACAGGTAACGAATATCCAGAGGAATTTGCGTGTCATCATCCACCTCCTTAATTCATTGATTTCAGATAGAATGTACAAACAATACCACCGCAAATGTAGGAAGTCAAAGTGTTGAGGAAGGAATTACTGGACAAACATCGGGATGTCAGCGTGAGTGTATTCTATTGTTTTGTTACAAAACATACATTTTGTAACAAATGAGTGTGAAAGGGGAAGAAGGCTAGCAGACCATTAGAGATCTGCTAGCCTCCTACTCTAGCCTCCTGCTATTGAATATTGAAGGATGCAAGTAGTATATATTTGCTTGTCTCTTCTTCTCCTTTTTAGTAATTAATCAGAGCTGTATTCTTCAATACATATCTATTCCAGAGCTGAGTAGACCAACGTATCGAAGGTATGATTGGGTTGGAACCCGGTAGGTCCAGCACCGCCCATCACCTGGGTGAACAGAATTGCGAGCAAATCTTCTTCGGGGTCGGCAAACCAATATGTGCTCGCCGCCCCGCCCCAGCCGAATCGCCCAACGGAGCCAACGTTGGGAATACCGGTTATATCATCAAGTATGCCTAGCCCATAGCCAAAACCCCATCCAGGCCCATAGGATATGAGATAATCCTCAGTATGGATGGTTGACATCAGTTCAACTGTTTTGCGGCTGAGGATACGGACACCATCTAACTCGCCACCGTTGAGTAACATCTGCGCAAAGCGCGCATAGTCTTCTATGGTTGAACATACCCCACCGCCCCAACCGCCTCCGCCAAACTGAGTCTTCGGTCCCTCCACTTTGGCGCTGGAATAGAAAGCGGAACCCAATAGCTGCAATATCCATCCATCTCCTTCTGGTATCCTAACATAGATAGGAACCAACCTGGAGGCTTTTTCGCTAGGAACATAGAAAGATGTATCATCCATCCCCAGTGGTTCAAAGATTCTCTCTTCGAAAAACTCGTCCAGAGTCATTCCCGAGATGACCTCTACCACTACACCAGCGATTTCGTGACCGAAACCATACTCCCATGACGTACCTGGCTGGAAACTGAGAGGTAGTTCAGCGATATTATCCACGATTTCACTCACAGGGATGTTCTCGTCAAGGTCCGGGATGAGAGCCATTCCAGGCCCCAATCCTATGGTCCCTGAGGTGTGGGTCAGAATGTCACGAATAGTTATCTCACGCTCGGCAGGAACAGTCTCGTCACCAACCGTCACCACCTGATTCTGGAATGCGGGAATGTACAAGGAGACGGGGTCATCCAGCTGTAAGAGTCCTTCCTCATAAAGTATTAGTATAGCTACACTGGTTATAGGCTTTGTCATGGAGAACATCCGGAAGATATCATCCACTTCCACAGGTATTGTAGCATCTACATCTTTCCACCCCTGGGCTTCCAGGTGGACTATATTACCATTGCGAGCGACCAGTGTAACGGTACAGGGTAGCAAGTTCTCGTCTATGTATTCCTGCATGACAGTGTTAATACGTACCAATCGTTCAGATGAGAATCCCTCGTCTTCGGGCTTTACTGTTGGTATAGAAGGTTTAGAATCACACCCGACTCCTAGGATACTAAGAGCCAAAATGAATACTATTAAGACCGATAAAAATCTAGTTTTCACTTTTTGTCCTCCCATGGAAAATCTTTTCTTTGCTCATATTAACCATATCAATTCCTTACATACTGCTACTCCTCCTAAAGCGTAGTAATTGTTGCTATCTACTCCTACTACAGAGAATTGTCTATATACGAAAGGCACCAATTTTCACCATTTAATGTGCCGGTGGTCTTCTTACAGCTAACACCTGCCATAGTCAGACTCAAAACCACAAGCACGACCAGTAAGTATAGGCATATTTTCTTCATAATATGTTGCCCCTTTTTCCTAGTTATTGTCGTTATTGTCGCCAACACTATATTGAGGTCGGGTATGGCTGGGGTGTTAGTGGTGTACTGGGGAGTTGATTGTAGTTCTTTGGGAGGGTGTTGTCAATATCCCTTGACATCACTTTGGTTTGCCTCTAGACTGTGAGCACCGAACCCGTGCTTGCGAGTGAGTCGTGAAGTGCCCAAAGTGTGGACACGAAAGCCGTGATGGAGCAGAATTCTGTGGAAAATGCGGCCAGCCACTCAAGCTAGAGGTCGTGTGCCTGCAGATGCCCTTATTTCAGAATCGATGAAAGGGTCCAAAGGAGGCATGAGCATGTATAAGAGAATAGTTGTACCATTGGACGGCTCAGAGTTAGCGGAGTGTGTTCTTCCCCATGCGGAAGGCATTGCGAAAGGTTGTAGCACGGAGGAACTCATCTTGGTTACCGTTACTGAGCGTATCGTTGGTTCAGGTACGAAATACGTTACTCAGCCAACGGCAGGAGTCCCGCCACTCCAACCGGTAATCAAGCTACCTGTATCGTTGGGGAGAAAACAGAAGCAAGGGGAAAGGTATCTCAACAGGACTGCTAATGGGTTACGGAAGAAAGGGCTCAATGTACGTACAGAAGTGCTCCTCGGGCATCCTGCCGAAGAAATCATTACCTTCGCGGAGAACAATGAAGCTAACCTAATTCTCATAGCTAGCCACGGACGATCTGGAATCAGCAGGTGGGTTAGCGGCAGTGTTGCCGAAAGGGTCTTCAGAGGTACTGGAATACCTGTTCTGATGGTAAGAGTGCCAGGTGCGGTGATTGGCACATAAGACAATAGTGTTTTAAGCGCTGATAATCCAAAAAGGAATCACCACCACTCAAGACAGCATTCGAGATGGAGCTTGTCAGTCACTGGATCAGGTGTGAGATTGAGTAGCCATTATTACCATTCGCCGAGTTTAGCTCGCACAATTAGCATAATTAGAAAACCTACGCCCAAACCGATAAAGAGACCGGCCACCAGTTCGTCCACTGCGAAGCCGATTCCCATCCCAATAAAAAGGCCGGCTGGTATCGCTACTCCAGAAACACCCTTGTGCCTCTTCGGTTGCTCTGACTCTACGGGCATATAAATCTCCTACCTACTCCTCTGGTTATCAATTCCATGGTATTTTTCTTAGGTGGTAAGACCTGCCTCTTTGTACAGTGCTGGAAAATCGAAATATTGCTCGATAAGCCCGGTAAGTATCGGCAGCTTGTTTTCCTGGTTGAACCGGTTATTGACCAGGGCATCTTCGATGTTCGATACGATGGTGGCGATATCATCCTCAGTCTGGATAATAGGGACTCCCTTGTCTTCCGCCTCATTCATTATCTGCGGCAGCAGCGCTTGGCGACCGCTGAGGACGAGACATTTGGTTGGTGTTTGCAACGCTGCCAGTTGCATGTCAGAACGTTCACTCCTGAGTATGGCTGCCTTGTTTGCTTTGCGTTCGTAATATAACGGGCCGGTGTCGAGGGTCAGTGCTCCGAGCATCAGATTTTCTACCAGTTCTTCTGATTTCTCGGAGTTATTAAGGAACTCGCCCTGAACGTACTCGGCGACCTGGCCTATTGTCAGGGTGAATAGAGCGTGGTTCTCGGGTATCACTGCAAGTACATTCATCCCCTCGCTGGAGAGCGCGGCTGGTGCCTGGTTGCGTACTACTTCTGCCATCCCTTCCGGTACCTTGTTCAAGACGATGCCCAGCAAGGAATCTCCAAAAGACCTGCCGGCAGTTATCAGGGCATCTCCTGGTGATTCGGTGGTACTGTCAACGATTATCGCCCTGGCCCCGAGGACTTTGACTATGTCTGGGTTTGCTTCACCCTCGATAATCATCACATCTTTGCCCCTGGAGACTTGGTCAAAAGCCTCTTTAACACGGTTTGGTGGACCGCTACTATCACTGAGGACCGGGTAAACCTGCTCTACTGGCTCTTCCAGTAAGAGAATGCGTTGCATGAAGGCGGCGTCACTATCGATACTGTCACTAGTTGTGCCCTGGTTCCTGAGGACTATTTTGAAAAAGCCTACCTTCTTGCCTTCCCGAAGTAAGTGCCGACCGATACCAGTACAGAGTGCCGTCTTACCACTGCCCCTTACCAAAGAGGTAATATACAGAGTGACCACGTTATCCGCCTCCTTGAAATATACAATGCGCCTGTACATTATAGCGCTTTGGGCTTTGTTGGTAAAGATAGTGTCGGGACTATATTGTGTAATCTGACCAAAGCAGATGTTGTAATCGTCTGCCTGAGGTGTTAAAATTATGTGGCCTTTAAGCTAGTCCGGTGAGGCTGGCAAGGGAAGTGAAGAGTTGCATCACCAGACACCTCTTGCCAGTCACGGCAGGGGGTGTTTCTATGAGAAGTAAAGTAATAATGTCCTCGGGGGATATCAGGCGAACCCTGGTGCGTATTGCCCACGAAATTATCGAGCGCCACAGGACCCTGGAACAAGTAGTACTGGTTGGGATGCATACTCGTGGTGTACCGCTTGCCCGAAGGCTGGCCGACAACATAGCGGAGTTCGGTGGCCCCCATGTTCGGGTTGGCGCTCTCGATATACGTCCATACCGCGATGATTTATCTTATCTGGATGAAAAACCCACCGTGCAGCGGACCGATATACCCGTCAGTATCGAGGGGAAGTCGGTGGTGCTGGTGGATGATGTGCTCTACACGGGACGTAGCATACGCGCTGCTATGGATGCCCTGATTGATCTGGGCCGACCCTGGGCAATCCAACTGGCAGTGCTGGTGGATCGTGGCCACCGGGAACTGCCGATACGACCTGACTACGTGGGTAAGAACGTACCCAGTGCTCGTCACGAGGAGATAAAAGTCAGGCTGGCCGAAGTCGATGGTATTGACGAGGTCGCCATCATCGAGAAAGTGGCCACCGGTGTGTCCTGAGTGGACATGGTCTTGGGGGCTGTGAAAGGAGCAATATGTCACTAGCGAATAGAGATTTGGTTACCGTGGACGACCTGTCCTACGGTGAGATAGAGGCCATTTTTTCTTTGGCCGATGAGATGTCGGACACGATGGCAGAGCAGCTTGATACCTGCCGGGGAAAGGTTATGGCAAGCCTGTTTTTCGAGCCGAGTACCCGAACACGGTTGTCGTTTGAGGCGGCCATGCACCGCCTTGGGGGTGATGTCATCAGTGTTTCCGATGCCAGGGCAAGCTCGGTTGCCAAGGGGGAAAGCCTGGCAGACACGGCCAGGGTGGTCGGCAGCTATGCTGATATCATTGTTGTCCGGCACCCGTGGGAGGGAGCGGCCCGGGTCGTAGCCGATTATGCCGGTGTGCCCGTCATCAATGCTGGCGACGGCGGCCACCAGCATCCTACCCAGACCCTTTGTGACCTCTATACCCTAAAGAAGGAGCGCAAAGATATCCGTGGGCTGAAGATTGCCCTATGGGGTGACCTGAAATACGGGCGGACCATCCATTCCCTGATATTCGCACTGGCTAAGTTCGGGGCAGATATTCTTTTCTGTCCCAGCCCGGGTCTTGAGGTGCCGGATAACATTATCCGTAAGCTGACTGCAGAGTATGGTGGTCAGGTGCAGCATGTTACGGCGCCGGAGCGTACAGCTGATGGTGTTCCGTTTCCTCTGGACGCTGTCTACATGACGCCCAGCAGCCCACACCAGTTGGCGATGATGCCGGACGTCAATGTTGCCATCAGACTTGAAGAAGGTGTTGATGCCATCTACGTTACCCGACCCCAGAAGGAGCGTTTTGTTGCTGCTGAAGAAGAGCAGGGCTTGAAGGGAAAGTATCCAGTGGTGGACAAGAAGTTGCTCAAGGGTAAGAGATTTGAGCGAGCGCTCGTCATGCATCCGCTACCTCGTGTTGATGAGCTTGCCTATGACGTGGATGCTGACCCTCGAAGCATGTACTTTAAGCAGGCGGCACGTGGTGTACCGATAAGGATGGCATTGATTGCCCTTCTGCTCGGCGCTAAGGAAGTACCCATTCCGGCAGAAGACGATGTGCCTGCCGTGAGTCCAGAATATCCTGTTTACCAGCGAGACTACGGGGCAAGGTGTCCTAATCCGGCCTGTGTGTCGACCAAGGAGACTGAGACCAAGTACCTGAAGTCGGAGTTCAGGATAGTCAGTCGTGACCCGCTGACACTGCGTTGTATCTACTGCGAGCATGGGTTCCAACCGGAGTATGTTGCCAGCACCGACTGGCATGAAGGAACATTGGAGTCCAAGAGATACCACCGGGCGGGCAGCTATTGGGCGAAAAAGATCAGGCCGGAGAATCTGATTGTCTTCGGCTCGGTGGCGGACGCTGAGGCCTACGGGTTTAAGTACGGCCGACACGAGGGAACGAAGAGGGCTAAGAAATGAAACCATTACTTATCCGGGACGGCCAGCTGTTCGACCCCGGCCAGGGCATTAACGAGTCCTGGAGTCTGTTTATTAAAGACGGCGTAATTGCCTGGCTGGGTAAGACCCGGATGATGCCACCCCAGTTGGACTGTGATGTTATCTCTGCTCAAGGGTTGGTCATCGCCCCGGGATTTATTGACCTCCACTGCCATCTCCGGGAACCCGGCTTCGAAGAAAAGGAGACTATTGCCACCGGCTCACAGGCGGCTGCCAGAGGTGGTTTTACCACTGTCTGCTGTATGCCTAATACCCTCCCGCCACTGGACAACCGAGAGACTGTCGAGTTCGTCTTGGCAAAGGCGGCTGAGGGGGTGGCGGTGCGTGTACTGCCGGTAGGATGTATCACCCGGGGCAGAAAGGGTGAAGGGCTGGTGGATATGGCGGAACTGGCCTCGGCCGGTGTCGTTGGTTTCAGTGACGACGGCGACACGGTCAGCAATCCAGACCTGATGCGCCAGGCCCTCGAGTTAAGTCGCAAGCTTGGCCTGCCGGTCATCGAACATTGTGAAGACAAGTCTCTGAGCAAGGGCGGTATTGTGAATGAAGGCGTTGTGTCGGCTCGATTGGGACTTAGGGGGATACCTCCCGCCGCCGAAGAAAGCATAGTCGCCCGCGACCTTGAGCTTGCCCGGCTGACAGGGGGGCGAATTCACGTTGCTCATGTCTCCACCAGGGACTCGGTGGAGTTGATTCGTCGTGCTAAAGAAAAAGGGGTGACTGTTACTGCCGAGGTTACCCCCCACCACCTGACCCTCACCGAGGAGGAGGTGGCTAATCATGGTACAAATGCCAAGGTCAATCCGCCGTTGAGGACCAGGCAGGATGTAGAGGTCCTGATTGAAGCCCTGAATGACGACACAATTGACGTTATCGCTACCGACCACGCCCCGCATACGGTTGCCGAAAAATCACTTCCCATGGAGGAAGCGCCCTTCGGTATCAGCGGACTGGAAACAGCCTTTGGTAGCCTTATGGGCCTGGTGTACGCTGAAAAGGTGTCTATAGAGACGCTTATTGCCAGGTTGACTGCTGTTCCGGCGTCGATTCTGGGTGAAAAGTTCGGTAAGCTGGGCGTACTGGAATTCGGGGCGGTGGCAGATGTGGTGATATTCGACCCCACTAAAGAATGGGTGGTCGACCCTGATGCCTTTATTTCAAAGGGTAGGAATACCCCGCTGGCCGGACGGACTTTAAAGGGCAAGGTAATGGCGACTATTTCACGAGGCCAGCTGGTCTATAAAGATGATTCGCTCGACCTGAATACACCGCAGGATAATCTGAGGGGCAGGTGGTAGGGGGGCTGCATCTCAGACATTGTTTCTGTTTAGTAGTGGAGCCCCCATCCCCCGCCTGCCAAAGCCTTGTGCGGCGGGCAGGCCTGTATCCCTTTCCCCAGAGGGGAAGGGGAGAATAAGAAAAGAGGGGCTGCGCCCCTCTTAACGGGGGGATACCAAGGGGGTGTCCCCCTTGGGAAATAATATTTGAAAAATCGTGGTGCACACTCTAATATCTTAATCATCAGCTTTGGGCCTGTCGTTGTCCAACTGATTTCAGAGTATCATGGAAAGGTACGGAATTGAAGCAGGTTATAGCAGCTATAATCTCTAATAGTGAGGTATTACCCCACGTTTATCTGATGTGGTTGGAGTGCCCTAGCATTTCTCAGGAAGCCCGGCCAGGGCAGTTTGTCATGGTGCGGTGTGGGGAAGAAACTGTATTACGCCGTCCCCTGAGTATCCACCAGACAGGAGATGACAGGCTTGCCTTGCTATATGCTGTTATCGGTAAGGGCACGCAGTGGCTGGCAGCACGCCAGCCTGGCGACGAAATTGATGTTCTCGGTCCTCTGGGTAACGGCTTCACAGTACTCCCTGAGCCGCAAAACCTGTTACTGGTGGCTGGTGGTATTGGTATTGCACCGCTGTATTACCTTGCTGACATGGCTGTTAAAGACGGAAAACAGGTAACCCTGCTCTATGGTACGGCCAATAAAGACCGCTACCCTGTGCCTGCCGGAGTTACTGAAGTCGCTTCTACCGAGGATGGCAGTGTCGGCTATCGGGGAATGATAACCGAATTGATACCGCAGTATCTGGAAGGAGCCGACCAGGTCTTTGCCTGCGGGCCTTTACCAATGTTACAAAACATGGCTAACATGCCAGAGTTGAAAGAGAGGTCGGTGCAGATTTCCCTGGAGATGAGGATGGGTTGTGGATTTGGGGTCTGCTATTCCTGTACTATAAAGACCGGACATGGTCTGAAACAGGTCTGCAAGGACGGGCCGGTATTCGAGTTGAATGATATTATCTGGGAGGAGATAAGGATATGACGCAGGAAGAGATGGCACTACGGTACGGCTGCAATCCCCATCAGGTCCCGGCCAGGGTCTACAGCGAAGGTGCGTTACCTTTCAGCGTGCTAAATGGCACGCCGGGGTATATCAACATGTTCGATGCTTTCAATTCGTGGCAGCTCGTTAAAGAGCTAAAACAGGTGCTTGGTTTACCGGCAGCGGCGTCTTTTAAACATGTTAGTCCGGCCGGGGCGGCTGTTGGTATTCCTCTTAGTGATACGCTCAGGAAGGCGTACTTCGTGGGAAACATGGAGATTTCGGCGCTGGCGGCTGCCTATGCCCGCGCTAGGGGGGCCGACCGGGTGTCATCTTACGGCGACTGGATAGCTTTGAGTGATACGGTAGATGTTCCCACAGCCAGATTGATAAACCGCGAGGTATCCGATGGCCTTATCGCTCCCGGCTTTGAGGCAGAGGCGCTGGCTATTCTCAAAGATAAGAAGCAGGGCAGATACCCGATAGTAGAAATTGATGCCGGCTACGAACCACGGGAGACGGAAGTTAAGGAGGTCTTCGGCGTCTGGTTCGAGCAGAGGCGAAACGACCTGCAAATCAATGAGGATTTACTGAAGAATATCGTGACCCGTAATAAGGAATTGCCGGATTCTGCCCGGAGGGACCTGATAGTGGCTACCATTGCCCTGAAGTATACGCAGTCGAACTCTGTCTGCTTTGCCTATGATGGTCAGGTCATCGGGTCGGGGGCAGGTCAGCAGTCCCGAATTCACTGTACTCGATTGGCGGGGGGCAAGGCGGACCGCTGGTTCCTGCGTCAGCATCCCGATATACTTAACTTACGCTGGCGAAAGGGCATCGCTCGACCAGACCGTGATAATGCCACCGACCTCTGCTTTCAGGATGAGCTTACCCCATCCGAGGAAGAGAGCTGGGCGGCGGCCTTTGAGGTAGTCCCCACCAGGCTTACACTTCAGGAGAAGAAGGACTGGATAAGTAGATTTACTGGCGTAGCCCTGAGCTCGGATGCCTTCTTCCCATTTCGCGACTGCATCGACCGTGCCCACCAGAGCGGGGTGAAGTACGTAATTGAACCTGGTGGTGCCCTGCGTGACGAAGATACCATCAAGGCCTGTGATGATTACGGTATGGTGATGATTTTTTCGAAAACGAGACTATTCCACCATTGATTACGGTTGGCTTGTGTCGAAGCAGGGGGTCAATATGATAGTTACCGGTAGTATCAACTTCCAGACCAGGGGAGATTGTGACATAGTTGACATAACACCTCAAGTGGCGAGGCAGGTCGCGGAGTCCGGTGTCAACAGTGGGACAGTTACCGTGTTTGTTCCCGGTTCCACTGCCGGAGTCACTACCATTGAGTATGAGTCTGGTCTGTTAACTGATCTCAAACGCTTATGGGAGCGGGTTGTGCCTCGCAACGTTCACTATGACCATGACCGTCGCTGGGGTGATGGTAACGGGCACTCCCACGTCCGTGCCTCCGTGCTGGGGCCTTCGCTGGTGGTGCCGTTTACCGATGGCAAATTGACTCTGGGCGCCTGGCAGCAGATAATTCTGGTGGACTTTGATAACCGACCGCGGTCCCGCCAGGCAGTCCTGCAAATCATGGGTGAGTAGATACCCTTGACTCTAAAATGAGGCTCGGCTTATAATGTAACGGGAAATAATCTTCGGTAAGAGGGTAATATAAGATGGCTAACCAGATAGGCAAGAGGTACCAGTGTACCAAGTGCGGTAGCGAGTTCATCGTTACCAAAGCGGGCAATGGTGAAATCCATTGTTGCGGACAACCTATGGAGCAGAAGAAGTAGATACCGTAGAGCGAGTAAAGGAGACAATTGTACGATGGCAAGTCAATTAGGTAAACGGTATCGATGTCCAACCTGTGGCACTGAGATACTTTGCGTTAAGGCCGGAGAGGGCGAAGTTACCTGCTGTGGACAGGCGGTGGAGCTACAACAGCCCAAGGCTATTCCGTCTTCAGACTAGAATCAGATTAGTAACCACCATCACTCAAGGGTTAAGATAATACATCCAACTCTCTCAACTGGTCATATTACGTACTGCTGTAGGACCAGTCGTGCATGTTGACGAACTGCGGCGGTTTGTGTCCGAGTATCTGTCGGATGGAACTGATTTCCCCCAAATGGCACCAGGTGTGAAAAATACTGCGGACCAGGAGGGTGCCCCAGTTCTCGTTCTCTGGTGAAGTAAAGGTACCCTTATTTTGCAGGCTCTCACTGGTGGTGGACTGCAGCCACGCATCGGCTTCCTGACAGGCGTCGCGCCATAGTGTCATAGCTTCTTCCAAGGGTGGCTGCGAAGCCGGGCTGCCGTACCCATAAACCTGGTATCTAGGGTCGGTCTCCTTACCCTGAGGCCAGTCTACGAAGAAAGAACGATACTGACATGCCACGTGGGCGATTATCCAGCTGATGCAGTTCATCGGCTCGACGCGCTTGCGGGCATCCTCCTCGGTCAGACCCTGAAGGTTCCTCTCGAATTCTTTGCGGGTGAGGTAGTGCATATCTACCAGCGTATGCATTTTATCACTCCTCTTACAACCTATGTCTGTCTCTGGGTAAGCCAGTCCAGGCTTTCAAGTTTTACCATTGCCTTGTCAACTTGAAGCGTTTTCGTGTCGAGGGAGCAGGTGACTTTTCAGTATCGGTTCTCTATTGAATGCGATTATTTATTGTTCTGTATCAATGAGAAGAACTCCGCTCGGCTGGCTGCCCTGCGGCGGAACAGACCCCGGATAGCCGAGGTGATAATGTTGCTACCCGGTTTATTGACGCCCCGCATCACCATGCACATGTGTTCGGCTTGGACGACCACGGCAACACCCTGTGGCCCAATCCCCTCGCTAATGGCATCGGCTATCTGCGTTGTCATTCTTTCCTGAATCTGGGGTCGTCTGGCGACAATCTCCACTACCCTGGCTAGTTTGCTGATGCCGACAACCCGCCCGGTTAGATCAGGAATGTAGCCGATGTGCACCACCCCATAAAAGGGCAGGAGGTGGTGTTCGCACATGGAATAAAATGGGATGTCTTTGACGATGACCATTTCCCGGTGTCCCAACTCGTAGCCGACATTGAGTTCTTCCGCAGGGTCCATGGTAAGTCCGGAAAAGAGCTCAGCGTACATCTCGGCAACACGTCTCGGTGTGTCGAGCAGACCTTCTCGTTTGGGATCCTCACCGATGGCCTTGATAATAGCGGTCGTTGCCTTTCTAATCTCTGCCTCGTTAATCAATTCTGTCCTCCTTGAGCACACAACCCTTCCATGCCTGGGGCTCAGGCTAGACCCAGTGATTGTTCGACGATGGCCAGGTCGGCGGGTAGCCGGGTGAAAGAACCGGCATCTTTCAGGGCAACATCGGTATCCTTGAGTCCGGTGCCGGTAACGATGCAAACTATACGCTGCTGTGAGAAGTCCATTCCTTCTCGGGAGAGCTTTCTCAGCCCGGCCAGGGAAGCTGCCGAAGCTGGTTCGCCGAAAATACCCTCCTTGGTTGACATGAGGTGGTAGGCCACCATAATCTCCTCGTCACTTACCATATCAATAATGCCCCCGGACTCGTCGCGAGCAGCCGTGGCCTGGTGCCAGCTTGCCGGATTACCGATGCGTATTGCTGTCGCAATAGTGTGTGGTTCTTCAATGACGTGACCACGGACGATCGGTGCTGCTCCTTCGGCCTGGAATCCCATCATTTTTGGCTTCTTTGTTGATTTACCAATTTGGTGATATTGGACAAAACCCTTCCAGTAGGCGGTGATGTTACCGGCATTACCCACCGGGATGAAGAGGTAGTCTGGAGCGTCCCCGAGGACGTCGATAATCTCAAATGCGGCTGTCTTTTGTCCCTCGATGCGGTTGGGATTCAGGGAATTGACCAGGGTTATCGGGTGCTTGTCAGTTAACCATCGTACTATCTGCAGTGCCTGGTCGAAATTCCCGTCGATGGTGATTATTCTGGCGCCATAGACGATGGCCTGGGCAAGCTTACCGAGGGCTATTTGCCCCTCGGGTACGATAATGACTGCCTCGAGCCTGCAATAGGCAGCATAGGCAGCCGCTGAGGCGCTGGTGTTGCCAGTTGAGGCACAGATTATTGCCTTGCTATTGGCTTCCAGTGCCTTGGCTACGGCAACAACCATACCCCGGTCCTTGAAAGAGCCGGTAGGATTGCACCCTTCAAGCTTGAGGTATAACTCGCCACAACCAATCTCCTCCTCAAGCTGGTGACACCTGACCAGAGGAGTATCTCCTTCTCCCAGAGTAAATAGTGGTGTGCTCGATGTTACCGGGAGCAACTCTTTGTATCTGGCCAATACTCCTGACTTCATTGTTCCCCCGTCCTCAAGATGATTGATTCATCTGGTGGAGTAGATGCCGCCAAAATTACATCGCAGACCCAGACAGTAGCATGACTGGAATTATACTCGTAAAGAGCATAGACTGAAGAGCAATGCTACAACTGGTGTTCGATACGAATACTCTATTTATACATTTATACGGCAAAAGTATGAACTTTGCAAGTGTAATGTTGACGTTGTGTCAGTGGTTTTGCTATGATGCAAGGCGGAGCCTTCTTCAGAAAGGAGCAGGAAAGTCAAAATTCCTGCAGCCTAGTCCCTGGTGTTTCGAATCATTTGGTAACGAGGAGGAATGCACATGGATTTTAACTACACAGAGGAGCAGGAAAAGCTCAGGCAAGAGGTTCACGAGTTTTTCTCTAGCAACCTGCCCTCCGACTACCGACCACGCGGTGTTGGTGGTACGGGGACAACTATGGAGCAGTTCAAATTCTGGATGGACCTGCAGCGGAAAGCAGGGGCGAAGGGTTATCTAACTCCGGGCTGGTCCAAGGCGAGCGGTGGCCTCGGCCTGAGCGACATGGAGCAGGGTGTCGTCGCAGAGGAAACCTCATACTGGGGTGCGACCTGGCCCGGGAGCCAGGGTATACGAGTCTGTGGTCCCCCTCTGCATGTCTTCGGTACCGAGGAGCAGAAGAGCACGTTCCTACCCGGTATTGCCAAGGGAGAGGTGATATGGTACCAGGCCTTCACTGAGCCAGATGCTGGCTCTGACGAGGCAAACGTTTCTCTTCGAGCGACTGAGGAGGATGACCATTATATTCTTAATGGCCAAAAGACCTTCATCACTGCACCCGGTCCGGCGGACTATCTCTATACCCTAGCACGTACGCAGGATGTCATTCCCAAGCACAGAGGTATCAGTCTTTTCCTGATCGATGCACATAGCCCGGGTATCAGTTACGGTGCCTTGGCAACAATGGGTATCTTCACTGTGGACATCTTCTTTGACAACGTCAAGGTGCCAAAGACCCGTCTGCTCGGCGAGCTTAACCGCGGGTTCTACCACGCGATGGTAACCTTTGAGTTTGAGCGAAGCACTACTGGTGCCGCTGCTGGCGCTCGGCGGGGTTTGGAAGAGCTTATTGAGTTCTGCCGTGAGGAAAAACGGAATGGTCAACCTCTACTCAAAGACCCTGCTGTCCGTGACTTGCTGGCAGACCGGGCAATCGAGATGGAGCTCTCCTGGCTCCAGGGCTGGTTTGCTGCCTGGCACTTCAGCCAGAGGGACAAGCTAGGCTCGCCACCACCGGAGGCCGGAGGTTTGCATACCAAGGCGGTTTCTGCTGATAGAGCCAAACAACTTATCAATGCTATGGGACTCTATGGGCAACTGCACCGGGGTTCGAAGTACTGCAAATACGAGGGACGTGCTGCCATGGGCTGGATGTCATCACGAAGTACGCATCCAGCTGGTACTATTGAAGTCAACAAGATAGTACTCGCTGGCAGAGGGCTTGGTCTTCCCAGGATACCGGCCAAGTTCAATAAGGAAATCAGAGCGGCTGTGGAGGGGGTGGAGGTGTAGTCCAACTATAGGGTTGGGCGACATCAACTTGTAAGGAGTAATTAATATGGAGTTTACTTTTACAGAAGAACAAGAAATGTTGAGAACATCCGCCCGTGATTTCCTCGAGACGGAATGCACTGAGAAGCTTGTCCGAGAAGTGGAGGATGGCGACCAGGGCTATTCACCTGAGCTGTGGAAGAAGATAGCTGACTTGGGCTGGCTCGGCCTTGTTTATCCTGAGCAGTATGGTGGCGCTGGCATGAACGTTGTCGACCTGGCGGTCCTTTATGAAGAGTTCGGCCGGGCGATGTTCGCCGGTCCCCACCTTTCCACGGTTGTTCTTGGAGGAATGGTGGTTTTAGAAGCGGGTAGTGATGCGCAGAAAGCCGATATCCTGCCGAAGATAGCCGATGGAAGCAAGATTATCGCCCTTGCTTTGACCGAGCCAGAGTCTGCCTGGGATATGAAGAAGACCTGGGACCCTGAAGGTGTAACTGTATCTGCCACTGCCGAAGGTGATAATTACGTTATCGACGGTGCCAAGCTGTTTGTCCACGACGCTGTTGTTGCGGATGACATACTCGTGGTTACCCGGACTAAAACAGGTGGTGACCCTGCGGATGGGATAACCCTGTTTCTTGTAGATGCCAAGAGCCAGGGGGTCAGTGTTACGCCACTAATCACTATTGCTGGTGACAAGCAGTGTGAGGTTGTCTTTAACAAAGTTAAGGTGCCTAAAGCGAACATCGTCGGTGAACTAAATGGCGGTTGGGCACCAATGTCTAAGGCGATGCAGGTAGCAACCGTAATGCTCTGCGCTCAAATGCTCGGGGCCGGTCAGCGGTTGCTGGAGCTATCGGTGGACTACGCCAAGACCAGAATACAGTTTGACATGCCAATCGGCATCAACCAGTATATCCAGGAGCATTGCGTCTTCCTGCTTCGTGATGTCAATGGTGCTCGGTGGTCTACCTACCTGGCTGCCTGGAAGCTCGCTCAGGACGAACCCTGCGACTTCGAGGTGTCTGTTGCCAAGGCCTGGGGCAGTGATGCTCACGAGCATGCCTGCTGGTGTGCTCACCAGGTTCATGCCGGTGTTGGCTACACGGTATTTGATGGCGTGGTTCCTCTCTACTCGCGCCGCGGTAAGACGCTCCAGCTATATATGGGTGATACAGCCTATCACAAGGAGAAGATTGCAACCATACTAGAGGGGTGGCCAGGTCCGGAGAAGCCCAAAGGGGAACCACTTGGTTTGTGGAAGGAAATCCCCGAGGTGAGATGGATTCCCGAATGGTGGAACGAGTTCGACAAGGGCACATAGACCTGACTGGTTTCTGAAAGATTAATGAACGGCACTCCCACAAGGGAGTGCCGTTTGTTTTTATGTGAGAACGACATGCATATACTATGTTTTGCCACCGCCGGGCTTTTCCAATGGTACCTGAGCCCTGCACAGGGGACATTCTTCTGGCAAGTAGGTCTCGGCAACAGTACGCAGGCAACTGAATAAGGGAGCCCCGAAATCGACACTTTTTTCAGAGCGCTCCACAAGGACACCAACACCAACCACCTCGCCCCGGAGTGTGGTCACGGCATCGATAACATCTCGTATCGAACCACCGCCGGTGAGAACATCATCAACGACCAGGACTCGCTCTCCGGGATTGACGGTCTGACCACGTCGGAAGGTCCTTCCTTCAGTTTCTGCTCTCTCGGCATAGATGGCGCGCGTGCCGAGTTGCCTGGCGACCTCAAAAGCAAGGATGATACCTCCAGTGGTCGGGCCAGCGACAAGGTCAATACGCTGCCCACGAAAGTGGTCTGCAATCATACTGCATAGTTGGGTAACATGGTCGGGGTGTTGCAGGATACGGAATTTCTCCCAGTAGACTGGTGAATGCCGCCCGGAGGTAAGCAGGAAGTGCCCTTTCAACACAGCTCCTGTCTTTTCAAACATCTCCTCGATATTGTTTGTCATCAGACCCCCTTGACTCTAGGCTTGGACAAGTACGTTCGAAGAATAGATTGGACCAGTTTAATCACTAGCAGCACTGGCGACCTGTTCCCGGAAGGGATAATTGGCTGCCATTCCCCACATGTCCGGTGGCCAGATTGATATCCACGCCTTACCGATGATATCTTCGTCTGGCACTGTCCAGCCGTTGCGTGAGTCATCGGTATTGTTCCGGTTATCACCAAGGACGAAATACTCATCTTCGGGTATAATTTCGCTGAGATATGACCGTCTGGCCGGGTCCTCAATGTAAGGTTCATCGAGTTCCAATACAGAGCCATCGGGTTGGTGAATGTAGACTGTTCCCTGTGTCATTTCGACACGCTCACCGGGCAGGCCAATCACACGCTTGATGAAGCTGTCGCGGCCTTCATAAGGCGGGTGAAAGATGATGACATCTCCCCTCTCCGGTTCGTGGAAGTTATACACAACCTTATTTACAAGCAATCGCTGGTTTGTGTAGAAATTTGGCTCCATGCTGGGGCCTAAAACGACATACGTTTGCAGCGTGAGTCGTAGTCCGAAAAAGACTACTACCGCGATTGCAATCATGATTAGGAAGTCACGGATGGGTTTTTTCATGTGTATTATGAAAGCCCCTCTCTCAAACTCTGCTTTAATCTCAATTATACTCGCTTTATGTCGGTTCTTCTAGTCTGGTACAATCAATTAACCCTTTCTGGTACTATTGTGGCCCACTCGTTTATTGTTGCACTTGCTCTCGGGGTGGTGCTAGAATGGCAGCAAGATGGACTATATGGAGCAGGCACTCTCCTTGGCGAGACTAGCCTTGGGACAGGTTAGCCCCAACCCTGCGGTTGGTGCAGTGGTAGTCAAGGATGGAGAGATTGTAGGCCAGGGTTACACGCAGCCTCCCGGCTCCGCACACGCTGAAGTTGTCGCTCTGGAGCAGGCGGGAAATGCCGCCCGGGGTAGTGTGATGTACGTTACTCTGGAGCCATGTTGCCATCATGGGCGTACACCACCATGTACCAGAGCAATAATTGATGCTGGTGTTGCTGAGGTGCATGTGGCGATGATTGACCCAGATCCTCGAGTATCAGGTAAGGGGGAGGAGGAATTACGACAGCATGGCATCAGCACGTTTGTAGGTGAACGTGAAGAGGAAGCCAAGGAGATTAACGAAGCTTACATAAAATATACCACTACCGGCATGCCGTTCGTCACCGCCAAGTTTGCGATGAGTCTGGATGGGAAAATAGCCACGCGGAGCGGTGATTCTAAATGGATAAGTAATCAGGAGTCAAGGAGGTACGTCCATTCCCTGAGGCATATTACTGATGCCGTTATGGTTGGAGTGAATACCGTCCTCACCGATGACCCCCAGTTGACGTGTCGATGCGGTGAGCGTGGTGGCGTGATACGAAAACAACCGCTTCGTGTTATCGTTGATACCAGCGGACGTACTCCGGTAACCGCACAGGTATTCAATGAGCCAGGTCGGGCGTTTTTAGTATTAGGGGAGGGGGTAAAACCGGAGATTGCCGAAGGTTATAAAAGCATAAATGCCGATGTGGTAGAGTTGCCTTCAGATGAAGGGCTGATAGACCTGGAGCAACTGCTCAAGGTACTCGGGCAGCGTAAAATTACCAGTGTTCTCGTTGAGGGCGGAGGCACGCTTCTTGGCTACATGTTTGACCATAAGCTTATCGATAAGGTTATTGCTTTTGTTGCCCCGTTAATTATTGGTGGTAGCGAAGCAGAAACACCGGTCGGGGGCAGGGGTGCCGAGAGAATCGTTGATTCAGTCCACCTGGAGCGTATTACCGCCATGGAATGCAATGGTGACGTGATGGTTAGCGGATATATCGGAGGTTGATCGTTGTTTACTGGTATAGCTGAAGAAGTAGGCCGGGTCGACTACATCCAGCCGACGAAGCTCGTGGTAAGGGCGGCCCGGGTGCTTGAGGACATGCAGGTAGGCGACAGTATCAATGTCAATGGTGCCTGCCTGACGGTGACCCAGTTTGATACTTCTTCGTTTTCTGTTGGCATAATGCCGGAGACGGCAAGGCGGTCTAATCTTGGTCAGCTAAAGGTTGGGGATGGTGTCAACCTAGAGCGGGCTCTGGCATTCGGAGGACGTCTCGGTGGTCATCTGGTTCAAGGACATGTTGATGGTGTGGGGCGAGTAGCCTCGATGCGCTGGGACGATGATACTCTGATGATAGAGTTCGAAACCCCACCGGAGGTGATGCGCTACGTTGTAGAGAAGGGTTTCATTGCTGTCGACGGGCTTAGTCTGACGGTGGTAACCAGAGGGTCGGCTTCTTTCAGTGTGTCAATCGTTGAATATACCCGTAATAACACGACAATCGGGGAGTGTCGTGTGGGTGACCCAGTAAATCTGGAAGCGGATATTATTGCTAAATACGTGGAGGTTCTTACGCAGCCAGAAACTTCTGGTATCACCGAAGATTTCCTGCGGGAACATGGATTTCTGGTTGGTTGATCCACGTTGTTTGATATGGGGGTGAGTATGGGACTATCAACTATTCCTGAGGCTATCGAAGACATTAAGGCTGGTAAGTGTATCATTATCGTTGATGATGAGGACCGGGAGAACGAAGGTGACCTGGCCATGGCAGCAGAAATGGTCACACCTGAAGCAATAAACTTCATGGCGAAATATGGTCGTGGTCTTATTTGTATGCCTATTGTTGGAAAACGGCTCGACGAACTTAATATCCCGATGATGGTGCAGGATAACACGGCCAAATACGGGACTGCTTTCACAGTTTCCGTGGAGGCCAAGCACCGCACCAGCACTGGTATTTCGGCTGCCGACCGTGCCGAAACGGTGAGGGCTATTGTTGACCTGAAAACCAAACCTGAAGACCTTGTCCGGCCGGGGCATACCTTTCCATTGCGTGCCCGGGATGGCGGTGTGCTGGTTAGGGCGGGGCAGACCGAAGCGATTGTTGACCTGGCGCGGCTGGCTGGCTTCTATCCGGCCGGTGTTGTCTGCGAAATTATGAATGAAGATGGGACAATGGCACGTATGCCCCAGCTCGAAGTAATTGCCGATAAATTTGGGCTGAAGATAGTTAGTGTGGCTGATCTGATTGCCTACCGGCGTCGTCACGAGAGACTGGTGCATAGGGTAGCCGAGGCAGCCCTGCCGACTCGTTTCGGTGAGTTTACCACGGTTGCTTACAGGAGTGACGTTGACCCTGATGAGCACCTTGCCTTGGTAATGGGAGATATTACTACCGAGGAGCCTGTACTGGTGCGGGTCCACAGTGAGTGTCTTACTGGGGATACCTTCGGGAGTCTCCGCTGCGATTGCGGTGAGCAGCTACAGATGGCCATGCAGATGATTGCTGAAGAAGGACGTGG
Source organism: Dehalococcoidia bacterium (assembly GCA_011170375.1). Classification (GTDB taxonomy): domain Bacteria; phylum Chloroflexota; class Dehalococcoidia; order Dehalococcoidales; family Fen-1064; genus W589. The sequence continues at coordinate 262,091 of DUEV01000004.1, read as the reverse complement.
TGTTGTTGTTTATATGAGGCAGGAGGGGCGAGGAATTGGCTTCCATAATAAGATACGAGCTTATGAACTCCAGGATAATGGTCTCGATACTGTGGAGGCTAATGAGGCTTTAGGTTTTCCTCCCGATAGACGTGACTACGGAATAGGGATGCAAATACTGGTAGACTTAGGACTAAAGAACATTCGCTTGTTGACCAACAATCCAAAGAAGCGGGCCGGTCTTGAAGGCTATGGCCTAAAGATAGTAGAAACAGTACCTATCATCTGCCCGCCGAATCCTTACAATCTGCATTACCTTGAAACGAAGCAGCAGAAGATGGGACACTTGCTTAGATTGCCAGAAAGTGAATCTAAATAGATTTAAAAGCCGACACATTCCCTGTCCGGTCTGTTCTGGTTGAAGATATGGCAGGGGCCGGTCAATCCGGTAAAAAGGAGGAAACAGTGAGTCTTTTTGAAGGGATGCTACTGGGAAAAGGGTTGAAGTTCGGGGTGGTGGCTTCGCGTTTCAATGAGTTTATTACCAGGAAACTGCTTGAGGGAGCACAGGATGCGTTACTTCGTCACGGTGTGGGGGAGGGAGATATAGATATTGCCTGGGTGCCGGGCTCATTCGAGATACCGCTGGTAGCCCAGAAAATGGCCCAGACCAAGCGGTATGATGCTGTTATCTGCCTTGGTGCGGTGATTCGCGGGGCAACGCCTCATTTTGAATACATTGCTGCTGAGGTTACCAAAGGCATTGCCCGGGCAAGCCTTGAGACAGGACTACCAATTGCCTATGGTATGATTACTGCCGACACTCTGGAGCAGGCGGTCGAGCGTGCCGGAACCAAGGCCGGCAATAAGGGTTTTGATGCTGCCGTAGATGCTATCGAGATGGTAAACCTGCTTAAGAGCATTAAGTAGGCCTTAATCAAGTGACCTTGTAGACGGTATCTCCTCGCCTCACCCGGTCCGGCACTTTAATACCAACAGAGTCCCCGGCTTTGGCTTCCTGTACATTGACGTTGTTGATTTGCATTGAATCGACCGTAATCTCGAGGTCAGTGGTGTGCCCCTGAATGTGAATCTGGTCGCCTACCTTCAGAGTTGCGCTCAGTTCAATACCGGCTACTACCGGCCTGGCGAAGAAGTCACTCACTTTTCCAATTGCTTCTTCAGGCATTATCGTACCTCCTTATTGTTTTCACAGTATATGCTATCCAAACAAGGTAAATCAATACTCTGCAGTGAAAAAAATTTTGACATAGTGCCCACTCTCGCATATAATCGGAATCGCCATTGTTCACCAGCAATTCCTCATTATGCAGTTGATATAGAGGGGCGAGATGGGAGGCCTACTGTAATAGGTTAGTGAAGGAGGGTATAGACGATGTTTAAACGTATTTTAATACCCTTGGATGGTTCGAGGTTCAGTGGTCAAGCACTTCCTTACGCAAGTGACATCGCCAAGCGGTATCAGGCGAAGCTGATTATGGTGAGGGCAGTGCCACCGACCACTGTTCTCCCCAGTTCGACGGCTTCGGAAATAGGAGTAGACCCCACTGCCGCCAGGATAGCGGTGCAATCGGCACGTATTCAGGACCGCATCCATATAATGCGTGCCAGAAAGTATCTCCAGCAGAAGCTCAGGGCCATTAAAAAGCAGGGCATAGAGGGGACCTATCACATTGCCATGGGAGAGCCGGGTAAGTCAATTGTCCGCTATTCCGCCGAGAAGAGAGTCGACCTGATTGTGATGATGACCAGTGGTAAGGGCGGACTGAAGCGGGCGATACTGGGGAGCGTTGCCGACGAGGTTACCCGTAAAGCCGGTGTGCCGGTACTGCTTGTGCCGAAGAAAAGACGCCGCAGGAGACGGCCGAAAGGTTCATAGCCCTAAGATCACGGCTGTATGAAGTATCATGCCACTGCTTTATTTACTTGCGAGTACGTCCCAGACCTTGAAGGCTTGTATCTAGGAGTGACTAGAGCCCCAGCGAGTGGTGGATTGAACGGATTGGTGTGTGGTATGCTATTGTATCTGTTAGGTCGTCCTGTATAATTAATCGAACTATAGTTAGTGGAGGGTGTGGTCTTGGCCGACGAAAATGTAGCTCCGGCGGTGACTGAAGAGATAGCACAGGATGTGGAGCGTCTCAAGAAACATCTCGACATGCTGGATACGCGCCTCGATAATATTGACTCAATGGTGACGGCTGTGGCTGAGCGTGTCATGAGCCAGCCGATTACCCTCAATATCGTCTGTCCAAACTGCGGCAAGAACCTGGAGATTGCCATCATCGGTAAGGAAAGACCGACCCGCTAGGTATTTTAGGGCCGGATAGCGTTGATTGTCCCCTCTGCGTGTGCTAAAGTATGCGATGGCTACAAATTTAGGGAGTAGTCGGGAAACCGCAAATAGGAGGTACATATGCAGGTAGCTGCACGAATTGACCAGGCTAAATTAGATGTCTTTCGGTGGAGGTACGAGCTAAGTCTACCGATGAAGCTGGCACTGGCACTCGGCTTTGCCGGGCTGACCGGTCTGATTGCCCAGTTGAAGTTTGGTTGGCCGGTTCCCGTCACAGGACAGACTTTTGCCGTACTCCTGGCCGGCGTGCTTATGGGGAGATGGTGGGGTGGTGTCAGTATGGCGATGTACGTCGGCTTGGGTGTTGCTGGTGTTCCCTGGTTTGCACCAACTGCCGGGATGTCGGCATTCACTGCCGGTGGGATAGGCCATCTTGCAGGTCCCACGGGGGGATATCTGGTCGGTTTTATCTTGGCAGCCCTCTTTTTAGGCCATTTTACGGACAGGTATGTCAGGTCGCGAAGCTTCTTCAGTATGCTGGGGCTGATGCTATTTGCCAACTTCGTTCTTATTTATATCCCCGGCTTGCTCCAGCTCCATCTGTGGCTTAACCTCGTCGAAGGCTCGCCGGTCTCATTCGCAGCTCTCCTCGGGATGGGAGCGACGCCTTTCATCATTGGTGATGTTATCAAGGCTGTTGCCGCCGCACTTATTACCAGGGGTGCTACTCCAAAAAAGGCCTATGGTAAGGAGGTAGACGGTGACAGATGGTTGAGCTGGCGTATTCCTTAGGAAAAGCCGCCACGAGATATAGTTGAGGATAAATGAGAGGGGGTAGCCCTCTGAGACTGCCTCCTCTTTTACATACTTGATTAACTAGTCCAACGTCTGCTAGCATTATGTTGAAGGGCGGTTAGCTCAGTTGGTTAGAGCGTTGCGTTGACATCGCAGAGGTCAGAGGTTCAAATCCTCTACCGCCCACCATCTAGGACAGATTCGTCGAAATAATACAACGAACGGTCATCATTATCTCTCAAAACAAGAGGTCAGTTTTAGCTTCAGCGTCTGACAGGAAGAACAGATGAGGAAATTGCTGGCAGCACGCTCATCACGTGTTACCACAACAATATAGAGACGCTTTCGACGCATTAGACATCGGCATCGATATTGATGACCTCAGATATGGGGCATGGTGGGATGCCCACGACCACCTAAGTAACCACAAGGAGTATAACAATAGATGGGAGGAGTTTTTTAGACGTCACGAAGAAGCTGGCACGGAGCCGACACTAGAAGAAATCGAGGATTTTGCCGAAGAGCTTGCAGATGAGTTCGGTCGGGTTCGAGGTAAACTTCGAAGATAACTGAATCTAGACCAATTGACTATTCAAAACTATATCACCTTCGCGAATCACGAGCTGACTGGCCTTTGCGGTTAGAACGTAAACACGACTGGCCCAGCACTCAGCAGGCTTCTCAGTTGTTTGGAGGTGAATGGCAGCCACCAGAACCAGTAGCATTCAAGGCCTATATGGGAGGTTCGCCTGCCGACTTCCTCTGGACGGGTTTCCCTCCACTCTTTTGTGTTTCCCAACGGGTAATAGACCTGCTGGAGGAGAATCAGTTCACCGGCTGGTCTACCTACCCGGTGGAGGTCTATGATCGCCACGGCGGAAAATTACCCGGCTATCACGATTTTGCCATCACTGGCAGTGCTGTTAGGAGAGACCTCAGCAGAAGCCAGATTATCACTAAGCCCGCTCGAACATCTACCAGAAACCTTATGAAGTCTACGGGGGGCTTCATTTCGATGAAAGTATGTGGGATGGCAGTGACATTTTCTGCATTCTCGGTACCTCAACAAAGGTGGTAACTCAGTCGGTACAGGCAGCTCTGGTACGGGCCAAGGTGAACAACGTACGTTTCCAACGTTTAACGGAAGCGGAGACAAGTGTAGCCATGCACAGGGTAATTAAAAAGCACAGAGCGAAAAGAGACAACAAATAGTAGCTGATAAACACTTAATCAGTAAATAGCTACGTTTTATTAGTCGAGATTAGCTACTATCCCTACGGCTCTACCCGCTCCGGTGATGTCCCTACGGATAAGAAATTTACGGGGCAAAGATTAGACGGGACAGGCCTGTACTACTACGGCGCCCGCCACTATGACCCGGCTATCGGCAGGTTCATCAGCGCGGATACTATTGTTCAAGACTTTGCCAATCCACAGACCCTGAACCGTTATTCATACTGCGTCAATAACCCTCTGAAGTATACTGATCCGACGGGGCATTTTATCGATTTCGTTGTACCTGATGGGGTTAACGACCTTGTTTTCGCGTGCATGGAATTCGGTTTAGACTATGGAGTAGCGGACTTGGAATGTGTTGCTAGGCTCATTGTACTGTACAGAGGAGAGAACCAATCGCATTGACCTTTACTAGCTTACTGGCTAGAATGTTAAAACATCGAGGTGTGTTCGGGAATCTGCCATTTACAAGGAGGTCGCTGTGAGTCCAGAAGAGAGAAGTCAAACAAATGACGAGCAGATTGTTCTGTGTACCTCCGCATTTGACTGTGGTGGGCGTTGTCCGCTCCGGGTACATGTCAAAGACGGTGTGATAACTCGAATTGAAGGGGATGATTACTCTGATGAAGACAAGCAACTAAGGGCTTGTTGGCGAGGCCGTGCTTACCGGCACTGGATATATCACCCGGACCGTCTTCTCTACCCGCTTAAGCGTACTGGTGAGAGAGGGACTGGTCAGTTTGAGCGGATTACCTGGGACGAAGCTATGGATACCATCGTCAGTGAGCTGAAGCGAATCAAGGAGACCTACGGTAACGGGGCAATCTTTCTGGGAGGCGGTGGCCACCTGGGTGCCCTGCATACCCGCGGTGCCCTGAATAAGGCGCTCTCCATGTTCGGTGGTTACACCAGCAGCTACGGTAATATCTCTTCTGAGGGTGCCGTCTGGGCAGTGCAGGCTTCATATGGCGACGTTATGGTCGGTCATAGTCGGGAGGACATGCTTAATTCTAGGCTGATAATAATGTGGGGCTGGGACCCGGTGCGAATGATATCCGGCACGGATGCTATCGGCAACCTAATCAAGGCCAAAGAGGCTGGTATTCCGATTATATCAATTGGTCCCAGGTACGAGGATTCGGCTGCCACACTGGCTGCTGAGTGGATTCCAATCATCCCCGGCACCGACGCTGCCATGATGGTCGCTGTGGCATATGTGATTATCAAGGAAAACCTTCAGGACCAGGCATTTCTCGACAAGTACACCGTCGGCTTTGATAAATTTGAAGAGTATGTTACCGGTATCGAAGACGGTGCTGAGAAGACTCCGGCCTGGGCGGAAGCAATCAGCGGAGTACCAGCGGAGACTATCATCGATTTGGCACGGCGATACGCTACCAACAAACCGGCCTGCCTGATGGACTGCCAGGGGCCTGCTCGGGCTGCCTTCGGTGAGCAGTACAACCGTTGTGCCATTGCCCTGACAGCAATGACGGGCAACATCGGTAAGCCCGGTGGCAGCGCCTGCGGTGGTCTGATGGGTATACCCTACGGACACATGTTCCGCTCCTCAGGGATTCCCGGCATGAGAAACCCCACCGAGGTAGGTGGTCCGTCAATTCGTGGCACGCTGGACCTGAATCTCCGCCTGGTGCGCCGAATTCACACCAACCGGATATGGGACGGCATACTCAAGGGTAAAGCTGGTGGGTACCCGGCTGATGTCAAGATGGCCTGGTTTGCCGGCGGCAATATATTAAATCAACGCGGTAACATTAACAAAGGAGTCCAGGCACTGAAAAGCCTGGAGTTCATTGTGGCTCAGGACCTATTCCTGACACCCACCGCCCGGTATGCGGATATTGTGTTGCCGGTGAAGAGCTTCGTCGAGAAGAATGACCTCACGCGGCCCTGGCCCTCCGGCCCGTACCTCTGCTTCTCAAATCAGGCAATCGAGCCGATGGGAGAATGCAAGACCGACTGGGAAATCGGCTGCCTGCTGGCGGAGAAGCTGGGTTATGAGGACTTCGATAACAAGACGGAGGACGAGTGGCTGAGAACGTTCGTTAGCGAGAATCCCGAATACCAACGCTTTATCAAGAACTATGATGAGTTCAAACAGGAAGGTATACAGCGCTTGCAGTTTGATGAACCCTATATTGCCTTCAAGGCGCAGATTGAAGACCCGGAAAACAATCCGTTTAACACCCCCTCCGGCAAGATTGAGATATTCTCTCAGCGGCTGGCCGACCTCAATAGCCTGCTAACTCCCCCGGTCCCCAAGTACATCATTGCGGAACGGGAGGACAGAAACCACCCACTGGCCAAGAAATACCCGCTCCAGCTTCTATCACCCCACCCCAGAGTGAGGGTACATTCCACACTGCAGAACGTCGACTGGTTGGTTGAGGTCGACCCTCATGTCATGTGGATTAATCCGGCCGACGCTGAACCAAGAGGCATCTGTGATGGAGATGAGGTCTACGTTTTCAACGACCGGGGTAAGATTGCTATCAAGGCCTGGGTGACCCGGCGGATAGTCCCCGGCGTGGTCTCCATCTATGAAGGCGCCTGGTATGAACCGGATGAAGAGGGTATTGACCGCGGTGGCTGTGTCAATGTTCTCACCGACGATACCTACTCACCTGGTGGAGCCGCTGCCCTGAAGACAGTACTGGTAGAGACAGCGAAGGTTTAAGGAGGAATATACCAATGCAATTGGGTTTTTATTTTGACCAAAATCGCTGTACCGGCTGCTATGCCTGTGCCATCGCCTGTAAAGACTGGCATGACGTACCAGCCGGACCGGCTAGGTGGATGCGGCTCCTTTATCGGGAAGAGGGCAAGTTTCCCAAGGTTTTTGTCAGTCACATGGCCACACCGTGCTATCACTGTGCCGAGCCGGTGTGTGCCTACGTTTGTCCAAGTGAGGCTATCACCAAGCGGGAAGAGGATGGCATCGTAGTCATCGACCGCGAAAAGTGTCGTGAAGAAAAGGCCTGCGGCATAATATCTGGGGAGGGAACAAGCTTGCTCTATGCCGAGCAGGAAGCACCCTGCCAGGTGAGCTGTCCCGTCCATCTCCATATTCCGGCTTACATTGCACTGATAGCCAAGGGCAGGTTCAAAGAAGCCCTGGAAGTAATAAGAAGACGGATGCCGTTGCCATCTGTCTGTGGTCGGGTATGCCTTCATCCCTGTGAGACGGAATGCCGACGTAAGGACGTTGAAGAACCAGTGGCCATCATGGCCCTCAAGGGTTTTGTCACAGATAATGTACCCCAGGAACTACCTGACCGTTTGCCCCTTACACAGCCAGATTGTGTCGCGATTGTCGGCTCGGGTCCGGCCGGTCTCGCTGCTGCCTATGACCTCATCAGGATGGGCTATGGAGTGACTGTATTCGAGTCAGGGCCGGTGGTCGGGGGTATGCTTACTACCGCTATTCCGGAGCACCGCCTGCCCAGAGAAGTCCTCAAGAGGGACATCGACTATCTGGAAGCACTGGGTATCGACATCAGGACGAACACAAGGGTAGACCTCGGCAGGGGCCTCGATGACTTGCTGGAAGAGGGTTACGGTGCGTTGCTGCTCGCCCTCGGCGCCAGTAAGGGACAGAAACTCGATATCGCCGGTGCTAACCTCAAGGGTACCCTCGATGGTGTTTCCTTAATGCAGGATATTAAATCAGGTAAATCTATCGAACTCGGCGAAAAGGTGCTCGTTATCGGTGGCGGTAACGTGGCAATCGACTGCGCGCGCTCTGCCAGGCGGCTGGGAGCAAACGCGGTGCGCGTTGCCTGTCTTGAATGCCGTGAGGATATGCCCGCCGAAGACAGCGAAATCAGGCAGGCTGAGGAAGAAGGAATAGAAATTCACTGCTCGCTGACTTCCAGTCTTGTCCGTGAGGATAACGGTAAGGTCACTGGAGTAGAATGTCAGGAAATCGAAGGACTCCAGTTCGACGAGAACGGTCAGCCCAGCTTCAAGGTCGTCAAAGACACCGGTCATGTTTTTGATGTGGATACGGTTATCTTTGCCATAGGACAGGTACCGGACCTTACTGGCCTTAGTGGTGATATCAAGACCAGCCCGATGGGTACAATCGCTGCTGATGCGGGGACATTCATGACGGCACGACGTGGCATTTTCTCTGCCGGTGATGTCATGAACGGTCCCACGAGTGCTGTCGACGCTATTGCCAGCGGGCAAAAAGCAGCCTTCTTCATCAATCGCTACCTTCAGGGAGATGTCCTGCGGGTGCGACCCCAGAAGACCATTAGCCCGAAGGATATCACAGTGGACATTCCGGCGGATAAAGAAAAACAGCCTCGTCAGGTGATGCCCACTCTGTCCGTAAGCGAAAGAATGTCCGGCTTCAGAGAGGTGGCATTAGGCTTCATTGAAGCGGAAGCGATACAGGAGGCCGAACGATGTCTCAACTGTGCCGGTCACCTGTGCAAGGATGCCTGCCCTTATAGTGCACCACAGTTCGCCGATGAAGAGAAGGCCAGGATGCAGAAGTGTGACCTCTGCGTAGAGAGGTGGGGAGATGGTCAAAAGCCCATCTGCGTTGAAGCCTGTCCACCTCATGCTCTTGATGCAGGTACGATGGATGAACTAAAGATGAAATACGGTGATGTGACTGAGGCCCATAGTTTTAATTATTCGAGAACAGTCCAGCCTTCTATTGTTACCAAACCAAAGCAGCGATAGATAGAGAGAGCTCTGCATACAGATGTCATTTAGATAGAAACTCAGTTACCAGAAGGAGACCTCAACCAGGTGCTATTCTTGCTGCCTTCTTAAAGGGGAGAGACGATGTATCAAGCATTGGAAGATATCAGAGTAATTGAGGCATGTCATTATATAGCCGGTCCATATTGCGGCAAGATGTTTGCCGACTATGGTGCCGACGTTATCAAAATAGAAAGACCTGGCACTGGTGACGGTGCCCGTAGATTGAGACCATTTGCCGATAATGACCCTCACCCGGAAAAGAGCGGGGTATTTCTCAACCTTAACACTAACAAGCGGGGCATCACCCTGAATATGAAAAATGAGACAGGGAAAAAGATATTCAAGGACATGGTAAAGACGGCCGATGTCGTCATAGAGAACTTCCGACCAGGCGTAATGGACAAACTCGGGCTGGGATACGAGGTGCTGGAGAAGACAAACCCCCTGTTGGTGATGACTTCTATCTCGAACTTCGGTCAGGACGGGCCGTATAGGGACTTTGCGATGTCAGAGTTGACTATCAATGCGGTCAGCGGTTTCATGGCTTCCTGCGGTCTGCCGGAGCGTGAGCCGTTGAAACGCGGTGAAAATGCGGAGTCATACCAGGCAGGGCTTACTGCCTTTGTAGCTACCATGGGAGCCCTGTTTGTTAGTCGTTTTCAAGGAGAGGGCCAGCATGTAGATGTCTCTATAATGGAGGCCATGCTTGGCAGCGTGGACAATGGTGCTCGTGATAAGCTTAGCTATTTATACAGTGGCGAGCTTCTGGTAAGACATGACCCACGGATTACATCGCGCACTCTTATGCCCGAATGCGTCACGCCATGCAAGGACGGCTATGTGCAATGGCGTGCCAACCCAACTTGGTGGCCAAGGTATCTCGACATGCTCGCCGGGGGCGATGAAGAGAAGAGAGCAGAACTGGAGGAGAGATTCCCCGACCTGTATGACATAACAAAGCTGGAGGAAAGCTGGGCTGTATGTCTGGAGTGGTCCATGGACAAAACCAAACAGGAGCTGATGGAAGAGGCACAGAAGTACCGGGTACCGTGCATGAAAGTCAGCACTCCCCAGGACCTGGTAGAAGACAAGCACTTTAAAACAGTGAAATTCTTTAGCGAGATTGAGCACCCCGTGGCCGGCAGATTTCTCTATCCTGGATTCCCTGTCAAGCTTAAAGGGTGCCCTACTCAGATGAACAGACCAGCACCTCTTCTCGGCCAACACAATGAGGTGGTGTTTGGAGAACTAGGCTACAACCGGGAAGACCTAGTGGAGCTAAAAAAGGCCGGGGTAATCTAGGTATAACTGAGGAGTAAACAGAATGGCGAAACCACACTTACCTCTGGAGGGAGTAAGGATAGCCAGTATCGAGGTGGTCTACGCCGGGCCATTTGCCACCCAGATGCTGGCCAATATGGGTGCTGAAGTTATCATGGTGGAGTCCATCAACTATCGCCCTGTGGCCTCACGCCCGGGAAAGGTACCCGATTCCTCACTTGAGACTCCAGGACGGCTGAGGGGCCTTCACAATAAGGATTACACTGTTGCGGGAATATGGAATCGGGAAGCGGCGTTCAATTCAAAGCACTTTAACAAACTGAGTTGCACTATAGACCTGACGCGGCCTGAGGGTAAGGACGTGCTCCGGAGACTGATTGAGAAATGCGATGTCTTCTTTGAGAACAATTCGGTGGCAGCTATCGAGAGACTGGGGCTGACCTATGATGTTCTCAGCTCCTGGAACGATAAACTCGTCTATGTAAACGCCCCGGCGCTGGCTACCGAGGGACCATACAAGGACTTCATTGGCTACGGTACCAATATGGAGGCCCTGATTGGGCATGCCTGGCTTCGGGGCTACCCTGATGAGGACCCGATGCACCTCTACTTTGATGTCTATCAGATGGACGCCTCAGGTGGCATGGCAGCCGCGGCGTCAATACTGATGGGCCTGTGGCATCGTGCCAGAACCGGCAAGGGGCAATGGATAGATTCGGGCAGTGCCCAGACGGTCATCCCCCAGTTTCCGGAAGCCATCATGGAGTATACGATGAACAACAGGGTGCGTCGTACCTTGGGTAATCGTGACCTTTGGGCAGCACCGTGCGGTGTCTACCCAGTTCGGGGAGATGAAGACCGCTGGATATGTATCACCTGTTATAACGAAGAGCAGTGGCAGGGCTTCTGCCGTGCTATCGGCAGTCCGGAATGGGCCAGCCAGGAGATATTTGCCACCCATGCTAGTCGCTATGAGCACCAGGATGAGCTGGACGAGTATATAAAAGAATGGACTAGCATACATGATGACTATGAGGCAATGTTCATCTTGCAGAAGGAAGGGGTCCCTTCTGCCCCGGTACTTGACGAGCGTGATACCCTGCGCGATCCTCAGGTTGTCCATCGTCAATTCTACGAGAGAGTGGATTGTACGAAGAACGGGACAGGCGTCCACATGTTTCCCGGGATGATGTGGAAGTACCCGAAGACACCCATGAGCATACGAATACCGCCTTGCGCTCTGGGAGAACACAACGAATATGTGTTTAAAGAAATAATAGGCATGGCAGACGAAGAAATCAGACGGCTGGAAAAGGGAGAAATAATAGGGGGCAACGCCTACAGAGAGGAGGTCCTCTAAGCAGGCTGATGACCAAATAGATAGCTGTTTTGCAGCTATCTTAAAAGCCTTCCACCACCTGGCTAAGACCTTTCTCCTACCAATGGCCTCCGAAATGTCAGTTAATCCTGAGGATCAGACTGTCCCGCTATTGCTGAAGTGTATACGTTCTACTTTTCCAGAGGTTAACACAAGTAGATTGTTATGCAATAAACTATATAGAATGTTGAGTCACATTCTAAGTTAGTGTTACCGGAATAATGGGCCTCAGGATCAGGTTGATGGTAATCCAATGAGATGTGAGGTCGTACTGGACAGCCACTCTAATAATGTTCTCTGGAAGAACACGGGTGATGCCCGCTTCAGCAATATCGAGTACATGTTCTCTCAGTGTGGTTAAAGAAAGCTCATCCCTGTTTTAAATAATCATAGTCACACACCGATTTCGTGAGAAGCAAGCATTTCCAAAGCCTGTACCATAGCGGAGTGGTCCAGGTCTTTACCACCCTGGGCTTCGACAGCATTAAAAAGCTGGGCGGCTGTCGCCGTTCCAGGCAGACTGATACCCAGCTCACGCGCATTCTGCAGGGCCAGGTTAAGGTCCTTTTGATGGAGACATATGCGGAATCCTGGCGCGAAAGTACGTTTAATCATACGTTCGCCATGTAGTTCCAATATCTCGCTCTGGGCAAAGCCGCCAAGCAAAGCTTCTCTTACTTTACCGACATCTGCCCCTGCTTTTGACGCAAATAACAGAGCTTCACCAACAGCCTCGATAGTCAGGGCGACGATAATCTGATTAGCTACTTTACATGTCTGACCGTCACCATTACCACCGACGCGGTTAATATTCTTTCCCATGAGGTCGAAGTAAGGTTTTATGCGCTCGAAGGTGTCAGGGTCCCCGCCAACCATGATGGTAAGGGTGGCAGCCTCCGCACCTACCTGACCACCAGAAACAGGCGCGTCCAGCATTTTCACCCCCTTAGCCTCCAGCTTTTTAGCGAATTCTTTAGTGGCCACGGGAGAAATGGAACTCATATCCACGACAATAGACCCCGCCTGGATACCTTCCGATACTCCATCTTTATCAAAAAGGACAGCTTCTACATCGGGAGTATCCGGGACCATTATAAAAACCACGTCTGAGTTTTGTGCTACTTCCTTATTACTACTACAGGCAATTGCGCCTTTCTTTACCAATTCCTGAACTGCCTCCGGTACCAAGTCGAATGCGTATAATGTGTTGCCGGCCGTCAGTAAGTGACCAGCCATTGGCTTCCCCATAATCCCTAAACCAATGAAACCCAGTTTTGCCATTGTCATCCTTCCTTTCTTAAATACGGTTTAATCCAATCAAGACCGTCTTCTGTTTTACCTGTCGGTCTATACTCACAGCCTATCCAGCCGTTATATCCGGACTCGTCGATGAAACGGAAAAGGTTCGTAAAATTGATCTCTCCGGTCCCGGGCTCATGCCTGCCGGGGACGTCCGCCAGTTGCAGGTGTTCAATCAGTTTGATGTTGTCCCTGATGGTTTTGGTCAAATTACCTTCCAGCATCTGGGCATGATAGATGTCATATTGTAGATACAAGTTGGGGTGGTCGACCTCTTTAATCATATCCAAAGCCTGACTGGTATAATTCAAATAGAAACCCGGCATATCTATATGATTAATCGGCTCAATCATCAAATGTATGCCCTCATTATCCAGAGCAGCTGCAGCGAATCTTAAATTGTCAACATAAATCTGCTTAGTTTTGTCTACCGTGTGATTTTTCGGGGTAAGACCGGCCATGCAATTTAGTCTGGGGCATTTTAATGCTTTGGCATATTCAATGGCCTGCCCGACACTATCCTGGAACTCCTGTACTCTATCCGGCAAACACGCCAGCCCTCTTTCTCCGGCATCCCAGTTACCCACAGGAAAGTTGTGCAGGACCACCTGTAATTTGTGTTTCTGCAGTTTCTCAATAATAACTTGCTTGTCGAAATCATAGGGAAACATAAACTCGATACCAGTGAAACCCGAACTGGCTGCCCGTTCAAACCGGCTGAGAAAATCGGTATCGGTAAACATCATTGATAAATTAGCACTGAATTTTGGCATATGGCACTCCTTACCTCTTAATCGTACCAGCCTATTGCGCTGAATGGATGATATCTGGAAAATCGACCTATAAGTGGGCTATAACCAATTGCCCCATCTTATCGCAAACCTGATACTCCTAAAGAACGTGGTTACCTATCAGGCCAAATCGTTGCGTCCTTGTCATTGAGCCACAAGTGTTCAGGAGCAAAGATTGGCCCAGTGTAGGGTAATCCCTCAAGATGCCTGATAACCCAGAGGTAGTACATTACATATCCCGGTGCCGCTACCTGAGGATGACTTACTCCGTCTGTCATCAGGGTCACGTCATTACTCTTCACCTTGTAGACCTCATCGCCCAGTTCGGCATAGCCAAAACCCTTTTCGGGGTTGAACTTATAGAGGTATATCTCGGGCTGCGGGTGATAGTGAGGCGGATATCCTGACCATCGCCCCGGCAGATTGACCGTTTCGCCCAGTACAAGATTGGACTGCGGCCGACTGGATTTGTCAAAGACCGTTCTTACTGTTCGGGTTGCCATCTCTTTCATAGTACCAGTCCCAACCTCGCGTATCTGACAATCCTGAGGCCTGAATAATATCGGTTGAAATGATTGGTCGTTTTCAGTACGATGCACAGATAGCTCAGTATGGGGCTTGCGACCACGCAGAGTGACTGAGACCCCCGATGGCACGTGCAAGCAGGAAGGTGCTTCATCAAAGCAAGAGCCCCTTTCAATGATGGCTTTGCTACCATCCCACTCTAACTCTACAGCGCCGTTGATTAGGAGGAAAGCCCTCTCTTTAGGCTGCCTATCAACGAATTCGTCACCCGTATCCAGCATCAGTATACCGAAGTCCATCAGCATCTCGGGATACGTTTCAGCATCTACGATGCCATTGTAGCCACTCATGAAATGCTGTGATTGTCTTATTATCATCTTGTTGTGAATATCTCCTTAACAAGAGTTTATATTTCTCTAATGGAAAGCATCCAGTTTCTTATCGACCATACTACCTCTCAGGTGCGCATATGCCGGTAGTCCCGGACTCAACAGAGGCTCTAACCAATTTACGAATGCCTGTGTCACATCGTTCCCATCCGGATTAATGAAATTATCAGGAAGGAATCGTGACCTGTTAGCAACCTGGCTCAAGGGAATCGCTCCTGTTGAGCATCTGTACTCGTCTCCTGGTTCCCTCAGGAGAGTTATCATCTGTCCCGATTTCCCGGCCAGTGCTTCACTGACAGCTTTTCTCCCCACCTCGTATGCCTCCTCAAGGTCTACTTCAGATGCGCAGGCCATTGATACACGCTGTATCGTCCCGGGCTTGTCGAATCTGGCTTTCAGCTTAAGATTATCTGTTATCAGATGGCAAAGATAATCAGCAACCCCGCCCCTTTGAGCATGCCCAAAGGCATCAACATCCAGCTCTGCCTTGGATTCCACAAGCGGAGTGCCATCTTCACCTTTAAGTCCTTCGGAAACGATAAGCACTGCATAACCAAGCTGGCTATAGACCTCCTTAACATCGGCCAGGAACTTGTCCGGATGCAGAGGTCGTTCGGGGAAATAGATGAGGTGTGGAGCAGAAAAATCACCATCTCTCGCCAGCGCAGAAGCTGCTGCCAGCCATCCTGAGTCGCGTCCCATAGTCTCGATTATCTTAATGGTATCCGATGTGTAGATTGCTCTGGTGTCTAGTCCTGCATCACGAACAGCAATGGCTAACCACCTTGCTGTTGAGGGATAGCCGGGACAATGGTCAGTTTCAACCAGGTCATTGTCTACTGTCTTCGGAATCCCAATCACACATGATTCCCAGTTTTGCTCTTTCAGCAGCCTGTCGACTTTGTCGGCGGTGTCCATGGTATCGTTGCCGCCGATGAAGAAACAATAACGGATATCGTGAGCTTCTATTACGTTGAGCAAACGGTCATAATCATTATCAGACAACTTATAGCGGCAGGAGCCCAGAGCCGAGGAAGGAGTCTGCTTGAGCAATTCGATGGTGGATGCATCTTCCTTGTTTAGATCGACCAGTTCCTCGTTGAGCACACCCAGGATGCCGTTGATTGCTCCGTAGACTCCGGTTGACCCAGCTTTGTGCTTTGCCACTTCCTGGATTATACCGCAGCAACTGGAATTGATTACCGCCGTCGGACCACCTGATTGGGCTATCAGGACATTACCTTTCATTTTTCACCCCACCAATCTGCTGAAACGGTCGATACCCTCACCCTCCTCCGTGGCTAATAGCTGCATTGCTTTATCTATAACTTGTTTGTTGTCGTCCTTACGGTTATGAATAACCTCACTGATAGCCCTCCCCATTGCATAAGGGTCATGCTGTCCTGGGAAGAGTACCTGTCGTCCCAGCAGTCCGCCGGAGGCACCGGCGAGCATTGCTTCATTGACATTATTAACAAGCTCTTCGGGTTGACCCGTAGCTGCTCCTCCAAGAACGAGTACAGGGTAGGATGTCGCCGCGATGACATCGCTATAGTTAAGCCCTCCTGAATCCCGGATGTATGGTAACTTCAGCCAAGTTCCCAGTGAGGATGTAGAAAGCCCGTTGGCAATACAGACAACCTGCAGTAATGACTCGATATCCTCTTTTTGTGACACCTTCCCGTTTTTGACTTCAACAGCCATGGCTTCCAGAAAAACTGGCAGGTTATGTTTATGGCACTCATTCATTGCCTGCACACAATATTCTAGTGTCTTTCTTGAGTCTTGGGAGTTGGCATCATAGCGGAACATCAGTTTAACTCCGTCTATCCCCATTTCACTGGCATAGTCTGCACCATAACCTGATAATCCGTCGTCCAGCTCGAATATTGCGTCTTTCAGGCCGAGACGATTCATACAGCCTATCAATAAACGCCTGTCCAGAAAATCATCACCGCCATGCTCTTTGTTCAGGTAGTTAAATAAAAGTAAGTCCTCTAAAACATCAGGTGTGCCCATGACTCCGTCGATTTGCGGGTTACCACAAATTACCCGTAAAATTCTGCCGATATAGTTTATCCGGTTAGCCATGCCCAACTTATCAATGCCGGATGACATTATTCTCCGTGCCGTATGGTCCGCCGCCAAAATAATCAGACGACCGTCATCTGTAATTGTATTACGCCTGGCCCTTTCATTACCCTCACGTTTAACTAGCTCTCTGAGATAGCGTTTATTGTTCTTTCGCAAACGAATTAACTCATCCCATAAGGGTGAAGGGATAAATCTCCCAACGGCAAATTCTTGTTTCTTTGCCATTTGGTCCTCCTTATGTATAAGCCGGAACTACCTGAACAGTGTCCATTAGAGCTGCCATCCAGGCAAATATTTTTTCGTGTTATTGAGCATGCGTTTGAACAACTCCCTCGCTTCATCGATTTCTATTGTAACCAAGGGGTCGTTAACAAATGCCCGGAACGCCAAATTAATGTCCCTGTCGATACCCGCTTTGAGTATCGTTTCATGATTAATTATAATCCTTAAAACAAGACTGTTGACCTCCGGTGAAAATCTGCCGGCTATGACAGGCACCACGCTATCGCTCGAAAATACCGCATTGGTCTCAACCACCGCCTCCATGGGTAAGCCGTCTAGCTGCCCGATATTAGGTAGATTAACGTTTGTGACAAAATCTCCCAGTCCCAATATTGCCTTTATCTGCCTTATGGTCTCTTCGCCGGACGGTTTCAATACCATTTTCTCTTTACCTGAGAGGAATTCAGCGCTGGCCTTCAGCTTATTCTTCAGGTCCTCTTTTCTCCAGCTAATCGGCGTCAGGTGGAACTTCCATTTTTCGGCTGTCTCAGGGTCTTTCAAGTACCATGGCGGACAGAACTCAGCAAGATGCCGGTCCCCGGCAGCAGCGATTATTCCATATCGCTTAAACAGGTCGAACTTGACCCGATGGGCGGTATCAAATACCGAATTCCGCCATTCTCCATAGCCTTCTTCATAATACTTATCAACAAACTCGCGATAGTACGGTATCAGGTCGATACCATTGTAGTATGCTTTATCAATCCACGTGAAATGATTAATGCCCATGACATTAACTTTGACGTCTTGCCTCGTTAACTTGGCGCCCGTCTTCTCTGTATACGCGATACCAAGTTGCTCCTGTGATTTAAAAACTTCGTGACAACAACCGAAAGCCTTTACCCCGGGAAAGATTTTGTAGAGTGTCCTGACGCAAACGGACATCGGATTGGTATAGTTAATTACCCATGCCTTGGGGCAATACTGTTTTATGGCTTCAGCGAACTCTATAAACATAGGTATTGTCCGCAAAGACCTGACAAGACCTCCCGGTCCGGTGGTATCGCCTACTGACTGGTATATCCCATATTCTTCGGGCAGATGGACGTCAGATTCCATCTCATCAAAAGTTCCCGGTAACATCGAGATAAGAACGAAATCCGACCCGCCAAGTGCTTTTTCTATGGTCTCCGAAGCCTCATACTTCCACCTGGATTTGGTTTCAGGATACTGGGGCAGACTATTACCAATCGTTGCATTATCGCAAGCAGCCTGATAATCAATGTCGTATAATCTCACATTCCCGGATAGTCTTTCTTCGAGTGCAAGGTCTTGCATCAAGTTTCTGGCCCACCCCCTGGAACCACCACCGATATACGCAATATCTATTCCCTTGACCTTATCGCCCTCGTATCTCATTTTGTACTCTCCTTAGGCTACGTAGAAGCAAGCATTTTCTGCATACCTTTTGCCTGTTGCTGACACCACGTAAATATGGTACGCAGGTCCCAACCTATACAGAAGTGGCGCACCCCCAGTTCAATATACGGTTTAGCCTGCTCAAAACTGGCTATTTCTACTCTCGGGGCGACACCCTTTTGCAGGGCAAGTCCTATCATATAGCGTTGTACTTTCTGTATTTCTGGACTTCCTGCCTTTCCCGGCTTGCCAACGCTTATTGAGTAATCGGAGGGGCCGAATTGTACCATATCCACACCTTTAACAGACAGTATTTCTTCCAGTTTCTCAATGGCTCCCTTTTTCTCAATCATGATGGCGATGACGACATCATCCATTGCCTTTACCCATGCCTCCGAACCACCTTCGAGGACATAACCTACGCTTCGCCGCATGTGACCGCCATGGGTGCCACCGGCTTCGGGCGTCTCTGCCCTGACCAGATGAATACACTCCTGAACGTCTTCTGCAGAGCGGCAATCTGTAAAGAGTACATTCTGGATACCAGCGTCTATTGCTCTGGTGGCGATGAATCCTCTGTTATGCTCCTCTACCTTCATCATTGAGGACATGTCAGGGAAAAGTTCAATAGCTCTCCCGAAATTGTCCAGTTGCTCTAAGCTAAAAGGGGAATATTCCCCGACGTATTCAATATAATCGAAGGCGGCTGAATGACCGATTACCTCCACAATTCCCGGCCAGGCGGATATGACATGGGTACCCAGAGTAGACTTCCCTTCGTTCAGAAGCTCACGGAGTACATTTTTCTTCATATTTAACCTCCTGTTTTTTTCTCAGATCTGTCTCTTCCTGTGGTCTCTATCGATTACTCCCGCCGGACAACGCTGCTCTTATCTCTTCAAACGTGCTTGCAGCGCGTAACGCTTTAGCCTGTTCGTTCTCTTGTTTGGCAAGGGCATCAATATTCTTGCGGATATCCGCCAGTTTATCTGCCGGGAACTTGCATGCGCCATTTTCGTCCATATGAATTATTTCGCCAGGTGCTACGTCCATCCCGGCAACGGAAACAGGTACATTTATCGCGCTAATCGCCATGGGCCCATGCCCCGGTGTAACGCCGCTCATAATGTATTGAAATTTCATTGGTCGTATTTCGTCTACATCCCTCGATGGTCCGTTGGTTACAACACCCACAGCTCCGCAGGCTTTAAATATAGTAGTCATCTGACCGCCAGCTAGCCCGACTTTGGGCATTATCTCCGGAGGAAAGTCTTGCTCGATTACAACGACTATCGGTTTCTTTGATTTTTCAAAAGCATTCACCAGGTCTATCATGGACAGTCGATTAAAATTGGGGTCAGGTAGAGAGTACACTACCGTCACTGCATAGCCTATTGTTCCACCCAGTTCCGGATACATGCAGCGAACCGATTGGTCAGTATACCACTTCTGCCCCCATGGTTCATAAAGGCCCAGGCAAAGAGGGTTATTCGGATACGTGGCTACAATATTTGTAATTGACGGCGTGTCAAATCCGCGTAACTTTTCCAGCATTTGTTGCTCGGACAATTCTGACATCCTACTCCTCCTTCACTAAATGAGATTTGGGTTTAACGGTTTTATTCACCACATTCTTGGGCCACCGTCCAGCAGCAATCCTAGCTGCCTCTTGTCCAACACAGGTTCTCAGCCGCTGAAAAGCGACATCGGAATAAGAAGCGGAGTGTGGTAGAATAACGACGTTGTTCATCTTAAGGAGGGGGTTATCCGAAGCAATAGGCTCTTCTTCGAAGACATCGAGCGCCGCGCCGGCTATCCACTTTTCCTGCAAAGCCTTGATAAGAGCTGCCTCATCGACTACAGCA
Organism: Dehalococcoidia bacterium; assembly: GCA_011170375.1. GTDB lineage: Bacteria > Chloroflexota > Dehalococcoidia > Dehalococcoidales > Fen-1064 > W589. Next base: position 241,761 of record DUEV01000004.1, on the reverse strand, counting down.
CCACGAGCGGTATTGATGAAATACGCGCTTGCTTTCATCTGTTTGAATTCACCTTCACCGATTAAATGCCTGGTCTCTTTATTCAGGAGAGCGTGAACCGAGATATAGTCCGACGCCACGAGCAGCTCAGCCATACTCACTAGGGTTATTCCGGATTCCTGCGCCACAGAAATATCCACATACGGGTCGTAGCCTAATATTCTGAGACCAAAACACTGCGCCTTTTTAGCCGTCGTTCGCCCAATGTTACCGCAACCAATCAATCCCAGAGTTTCTCCATAAATCGACCCCATTGGTACTTGAGCTTGTTTAGCTTCAATCCAGTGGCCCTGCTTCACCAGATTATTCAGAAAAACTAGCTTCTTGGCACATACCAGCAGCAGTGCAATGGCATGGTTGGCGACCTCCTCAAAGCAGAAATCCGGGACGTTGACCACAAGGATACCGTTGTCAGTGGCCGCGTCGACATCAACTGTATCATATCCGATACCATAACGGACAATTGCCTTACATTTAGCTAGTTTCTCCATAACCCGGCGTGTCATTTGGGCACCTTGAGTAATTATGACATCAGCATCCGTGGCTGCTTCGATTATATCGTCTTCTGTGGCACAATCAACTCCCACTAACTCAGCATCTACTTTTGCTAATTCTTCTTTCTCTTCTACCATAGTGGCACTACTGCCGTTTCTATCTACCCGCATGACTTTAAACCGACTACCCATCTACTTTACGCTCCTTTTCACACAATCCTTGTTGCCGATTATATACTGGCTGCAGAAGGCAATCAATATCAGGAAATAATTATCTCTGCGGATATTACAGGCCATGGTGAGAGATATCACCAAAGAACGCAGCTCACTTCTGCGTAATCAGGTATCTTACCTCACGAAAGAGCGGGGGTTATTTAGCACTGAAGAGCCTGTGAGTATAACATGGATTATACGTGAGACGACAGTTAATACTCATCAGAGTGACCCGGGTCATTATTTTCAGTGACTCACCCCTACTCATTATAAAGTTAACCATAATTTGAAGATGGCCGGCGGGTCGTGTACAGCTACGATGCTGCTGGAAACCGGACGGCAGTATCGCTGCCTCCGGCTGAAGAAAAGCTGGTTGTGGTCGAGGAAAAGCCTGTGGAGATAGTGCCCCCTCCTCCGCCTCAATCACCCCCCCACCTGTACAGCGGACTATTTGCCCTAGCTGCCAGGCTTCGGTTGAGTTAGGGGTGAGGTTCTGTAGCCAGTGCGGTTATGATTTTACTGCCCCGAAACCAACCCCGGCAGTATCGGTAGCAAGGTGTGCCAAATGCGGGTATGAGAACAAAGAGGGGTCCAGGTTCTGCATTAAATGCGGCTCTTCCTTGTCGCAGCCCTCTATCGGCCAACCACCGGCACCTCCAGCCCCGGTAACATGCCCCAGATGTGGGCATACCACTCTGCCTGGCGAAAGATTCTGTACCCAGTGTGGTCAGCCACTGCGCTAGTCATGCCCTAGGACCCTCTCTTTAGGGCTTCGGAAATGCTATGAAATGTGGCAAATGCCAATTTGATAATGTAGTGAAACTGTTTCCGTCTCCCAGAAAACCTCATCAGCTTGGTGGCTTCTGCCTATCTTTTTACCCTGGCTTGGTGGGATAATTGCTGGACTTGCCGTCAAGAAGAAGGATCAAAACAAGGCAAAATGGCTCTCCATTCTGGGCGTAGTAATGACCTTAGTATGGGCTGTCGTAGTTACTGTATCGTTATATTGCGGGAGAGACAATAAGCTCATTCTGTTGTTTAACAGATACTCCAGCAAGCCGACCAAGTGCAATATCCGTCTGTACTCCACCTGTTTCCGTGGTACTAAATACGGCCTTGCAGAGTAATCTTCTCTCATCCTGTGTGCTATTCCCAATATTGACGGATTGGCAGCCACACGGTATATTTCCATTGTACTTAGCTTTCGTCTTGGAGAGAGGTTCGAGTAACGGGTCAACAAAGGCTACGGAGGAAGAGGGAAATGGCTTTTAATCTCGAAGGGATTAAGGTTATGGAGACGGCATCAGTCTATGCCGGGCCGATGGCTGGCAGGCTTTTAGCTGACTGGGGTGCAGAGGTAGTCCACATCGAACACCCGGTCAGGGGCGATATAGCGAGGAGTGAGTCTTCCAAGCGTGGCGGCAAGATAATACAGTCGGATATCAACTACCGCCTCGAGAACTACAACAGGAACAAGCGGAGTATCACCCTCGACCTGTCTCTCGAAGGAGGACGAAAGGTTCTCTATAAACTTTTAGAGACGGCAGACGTTTTTATATCTAACTTTCGACCGCGTGAAATTAAGGCTTACGGGCTGGAATATGAGACGTTGAACCGGCTTAATCCGGGTATTATCCGTGCCAACATCAGTGGTTATGGAAGAAAGGGGCCAGATAGCGACCTTCCCGGCTATGAGTTTACCAGTTACTTCCCGAGAACAGGAATGCTGCACGTCCTGCAGACACCGGGAGGGGGGCCGGGATTGCCGCCGTATGGGCTGGGTGACAATGTTGCCGCAATGGCTTTGGCCTGCGGTATTATGACTTCGCTATTCATCCGGGAGAGAACAGGAATCGGGCAAGAGGTGGACGTGTCGCTCTTCCAGGCTGGTGTCTATGCTCTTTCCCTCGACATTGCCGGGTCATTGGTTACCGGCCAGGACCGACGGCAGGTAGAGACGAGAGATGTGGCCAATCCGCTGGTCTCGCCCTACCGCACCAGGGATGAAAGGTGGCTGTATCTTGGCGTTTCGCAGCCGGACCTTTACTGGTCGCGGTTCTGTAGGGCGATAGGTCGTGAAGATTTGGAGAACGACCCCAGGTTCGCCACTTTTGATTTGAGGATAGAGAACCATGTTGACCTGAGCCATATTCTGGAGGAGGTCTTCCAGGGCCGGACGCTTGAGGAGTGGAAAGTACCGCTTAATGACGCCGGGCTGCCCTGGGCGCCGGTGCAGAATCTACCCGAAACCGCTGCCGACCCACAGGCGCGGGCCAATGACTTCTACGTTGCCTATGACCACCCGACATACGGCCGTATCGAGGGTGTGGCCAACCCGATACAGCTTGGTAGGACCACTGCCGGGGTTACCCGGCCAGCCCCCGAGCTTGGTCAGCATACTGAGGAGGTCCTTCTGGAACATGGCTACACCTGGGAGGACATCGAGCGGCTCAAGCAACAGGGTGTAATCGCTTAGATGGCTTCTTGCCTATTGCACGTACAGTTGCCAGAGGTCAGCAGGTCTTGTTGGCTGAATTATGCTAATATGATGACACAACTGTAGAATATTGGGGTTGCTCCTTGTTAGTAGAGGTAAAAAGCCACCGGCGTTGACCTGAGTTAGAAGGGGGAGGAAATGAGTGATCTGGTTCTGGTAGAGATGAAAGAGCATATCTGTACCGTTACGCTTAACCGACCCGAAAAGCGGAATGCATTAAACCCTGAGTTACTGCGTCAACTTCAAGACACTTTCCAGAGCATACAAGCGGGTGAGGAAATCAGGGTAGTGGTTCTTCGCGGCATGGGAGAGAAGGCCTTTTGTGCTGGAGCAGACCTAACGGCTGTACTAGCGGAGGAAGGGGGAGGGGATATTGTTCAGGATGCACTGGAAAGAGTGGCTAACTGTCCCTGCCCGGTTATCGCCATGATTTATAGATACGCCGTGGGGGCAGGGTGTGACCTTGCCGCGGCTTGTGACTTCAGAATTATCGCCGATTCGGCTCGGATAGGGATAAATCCAGTCAAAATCGGGTTAGTGTACTCTCCGAAAGCCATAGCACGATTTGTTAGCCTTGTCGGTCCGGCTTACACCAAGGAACTATTTTTAACTGGCAGATTCGTAACAGCTCAAAGAGCACTGGAAATGGGACTGGTGAATTCTGTTGTTTCTGAGGATGAGCTGTTGTCCGCTACCTATTCTCTAGCCCAGGAACTCGCTGAAAATGCCCCTCTTGCCTTAGCCGGAACCAAGTTCATTATCAACAAGTACAGTAATAGGCAGTTGAGTCCGGAAGATGAAGCTGAATTACGGGCCATTGCGAGATATTCCCGTCAGACTGAGGATATGAAGGAAGGAGCGCAGGCCTTTGCCGAGAGACGCAAACCTGAATTCCGAGGGAAATAGCGTTTCCCCTGATTACGCCTTCAGTTATGAACTCAACCCAGAATCGAAGTCACACCCGATATACCATCATCGCCTTACTGAACTGGTGAGAGCAATTCTGGAGGACCTGCTCAATGTTGTCATGCCCCTGAAAGCAGGTGAGGATGTGAAGGTCGACGGTTTCAGGTGGCTGACGGATAAGGAGAACACTTATCAGGTATTTCCTGAGACAGATAGCAATTCTCGGTCTTCAAAAACTGCATTTTATGAACCCAGGATAGACTTAATCAAAAAGCTGACAGAATCTCTATTGAGCCTAGTCAAGTTTGAGCAGGACGGTCAGACAGTTAAGGTAGACGGTTTCAGATTAAAGAACCTTCAGGACTGGCTGGTTCCCTCCGCTGGCGACCCACGCGAAGTCTTTGAATACACCGGCAGGCGTTGCACCTGCGATTGTGTTTTCTGCTGCAACAAGGGTAATCCTCCCTTGGTAGCTGTGGGCAATAATCTTGACCGGACAGCCGAGGATGAGTTCGAGGAAATAATGACCAGAATCAGGTATTTCCCATCAGAAGCGGGGAAGGCTTTGTTCCCTGGTCTGGGGTGTGTCTATGAGGTAACGGAGCACCCTTATTTTATGGATGTGCTTCATATATTGAGAGAGAAGACTTCTCAACCGTTCAGGATTACTACCAATGGCTGCTATCTGTCTCCTGAGATAATCGCCAAGCTGGCTGAGCTTGAGCCAATCTATCTATATCTCTCCCTTAATAGCTCCTCAGCTATGCGTCGCCGCAAGCTTATGAGGGACCCTGCACCCGAAGTGGCCATTGGGGCTTTACCATTGCTTCGTCAACAGACAATACCGTATGCAACCGTCATTGTGCCATGGCCAAAGGATACGGTAGACGAAATGCTCAATGACCTTTCTTCTACGGTAGCTTACGCTGCCAGGCATGAGACACACCTTGTTCAGGTTAACCTTCCGGGGTATACCAGCCATTTCTCGTCCAACGAGCTTTTTGACCTACCCCAGCTCTGGAAGGCGGTTATCTCCAGAGTGAGAGAGCTCAGGGAGGAACATGATTGCCCGATTGTGGTGATGCCGACTTTGTACGAGGAAAATCTCTACCAGCCTCGCAAGAATCTGCCTCATATACTTGGACTGGTGAAGAACTCGCCTGCTTATCTTGGCGGTCTGAAGAGAGGAGACGTGATTCAACAGATAAATAGCATCCTTGTTCGTGACCGGCCGCAGGCCCGCGACCTCCTTTCGGTTCTCCAGCAAAGCGAGGCAAAGACGGTCAGTCTTGCCGTACAAAGGGAGCATCAGACTCTCGAAATAGATTTAGATTTAACCCGATATTCTTACCCTTTCTCCAAGGACATGGATACTTATCTGGGTATCATATTTAGCGGTACTGGGCTGAGGATGAGTTATATTGAAGACCTGAGCGATACGATAGAGTCGTACCAGGCAAAGCGAGTCCTGTTTCTTTCTTCGGAATTGATGAGACCCACGTTTGAACAGTGCCTGGCCGAATCGCATCTTTTTGGGGATAGTCAGCTTGAGATTGACATAAAGGTTCCAAGAAACTATTTCTTTGGCGGTAATATACTGATGGGAGACCTGCTGGTAGTCCAGGACTTTATCGACTACATCAAAGACTATATCAAACAGAAGGACGATAAACCAGACCTGGTAATAATTCCATCCTCACCGTTTAATCTCGGTGGGTGGGGTAGGGACCTTACCGGTAGGGTATACCTTGATATTGAAAGGGAAACGGGGGTACCCGTCGAACTTTTACATTGTGCTACCATATATGAGTAAGAAACAGTGCCTGTTATTGATATAATTGTTTTGTCAGCAGGGTTGGAGAGTAGACCTTGGCAAATGGGAGACCTGCAAACATGGAACTAGTGGAGCAAATGCTTAGCGGGAACATGGCTTCCTTAGCACGACTGGTCAGCCTGATAGAGGGAGGAAGCAGTGAGGTATCCCACATAATGAAGCTGGTTTATCCCCACACAGGAAAAGCCTACCGCGTTGGACTTACTGGCCCTCCCGGGCTGGGTAAGAGTACTATCGTCGATAGGCTGACGGCCGTGGCCAGAAGTCAGGGTTTGCGGGTGGGGATAATTGCGGTGGACCCCACCAGTCCATTTTCTGGTGGTGCCTTATTGGGTGATAGAATTAGGATGCAGCAGCATTATCTTGATGAAGGCGTTTTTATTCGCAGTATGGCGACTCGTGGCAGTCTGGGAGGCTTGCCCAGAACTGTTAGCGAGGTAATCAATGTAATCGATGCCTCTGGTAAGGATATTATCCTGATTGAGACGGTAGGAGTGGGGCAAAGCGAGTTAGACATCATTAAAAATGTAGATACGGTGATTGTTGTCCTGGCCCCCGAATCTGGAGACAATATCCAGACAATGAAGGCAGGCCTGCTCGAGATAGCTGACATATTCATGGTAAATAAGGCTGACCGTCCGGGTGCTGATGACCTTATCAGTGAGATGCGGGCCATGCTGCAGCTTCACAGTGAACAGACGCAGTGGGAGATACCTATCGTAGCCACTGAAGCAGTTAACAACGTGGGTATTGACGAACTCTACCGGCAGATTCAACTACATCGTGAGTGCGTTAATGAGACGGGTCTACTTGCCCAACGGCGTCAACAGCAGCGCCGGGAGCAGTTCATAAACACGCTGGAGAAGGAAATCAGTGCCGAACTACTTGAGATTATTAAGCAGGATGGTCAATTAAACCGGTACGTTGATGATGTTGAGAAAGGGGAAATCGACCCCTATTCGGCCGCCGATAAGGTCTTGAATTCAAAGGCTTTTTTGATTACTCTATCACAGCAGTTATCACAGAGAAAGAGGCCTGGTAACTAGGGAACACAGGAGGGTTAGCCAGATGAAAGCGACCAGAAAGCTCGCAGAGTTTATACACAGTTTGAGCTATGAAGACCTCTCAGACGATGCGATAGCCAAGGCGAAGCTTTGCCTGTTGGACTGGGTGGGGGTCACGGCGGGGGGATATGCTGGTGGACGGAATGACATGGACCCCATGATTAACTCTCTTCAACCGTTCTTTGGTGAACCACAAGCCACCCTGATTACCAAGAAGAGAAAAGTAGATGTTCTTAATGCGGCATTAATCAACGGGACGGCTGGTCATTATCTGGACTATGATGATATTCAATCGGGAATGTCCGGACACCCATCAGTGCCGGTTATGCCGGCTGCCCTGGCGATGGGGGAGTACCGTAAGGTTGACGGTAAGGGGTTCATCACGGCAGTAGCGGCTGGATTCGAAGCCGAGTGCAGAATTGGGGAGGCGGTCAACCCGGAACACTACGGAAGCGGCTGGCACGCCACCTCTACCCTGGGGTGTTTCGGGGCCGGGGCGACCGTTGCCAAGATGAACGGACTGGATGTTGCGAAGATTGTCTCGACTCTGGGTATTGCCGGTACTCAGGCATTTGGCGTGCGGCAATCGTTTGGCACCATGTGTAAACCGTTCCACGCTGGCAAAGCCGCCAGTAATGGAATTCTAGCGGCTATCTTGGCTGAAGGCGGTTTTACGGCTCCACAGGAAATCCTCGAGGGCGCCGATGGATTTGGTAAGATATACTCCACAAAATTTGATGCAACAAAGATAGATAACCTGGGCCAACCTTTCAAAATTGAGCAGGTCGTTTACAAGCGTTATGCCTCGTGTTACTTCAGTCACGCCACTGTCCGGTGCATGCTGGAAATACGGGAAAAGCACAGCCCTGAAATATCGCAAATAGACAGAATAACGGTGGAAGTGGGTCCGCTATCAATTAGCGTTGCTGGTAATCCTACTCCTCAGACTGGCTTGGAGGGGAAGTTCAGTCTCAGTTACTGTGCCGTACTGGCCCTGGTAAAGGGTCAGGCACTGGAGTCCGATTTCACAAATGAGCTGGTAAATGCCCCGGAAATCAGGGATTTAATGACCAAAGTCGTTCCGGTTCTTAATGAGTCGTTTACAGCATTAGAGTCGGAGATTTGCATCGTAATGACAGATGGTTCAGAGATTAAAGAAAAGACTGATCTTATCAGTGAGCGAGCTGTATCTGTGGCTGAGTGGGAATCTATATTGGAGGCAAAGTCCGCTAATCTTCTTAGGAGCAGTTATCCTTCAGAAAGAGTTCAGGACGTTATTACGGCTATAAGAGGACTGGAGGAAATTTATGATATCGGGAAGGTCGCTGGCCTTCTGAGTTAATTAGATGCTGAGACTACTCGCCAGCTATGCTCTGGTGGCCTGAGTCCTTACATTCTTGCGTATGTAGTCGGCTATCTCACCGACCATCGTTCCCTGGGTGAATATCTCTTTGATTCCTTTTTCTTTCAGGAAGGGTATGTCCTCTTTGGGGATGTTTCCTCCTCCTATAACCAGGATATCTTTTATTCCCTGTTCTTTCAGGAGTTCTACCACCCGAGGAAAAAGGTATTTATGGGCACCCGACAGGCAACTGAGACCGATTACATCCACGTCTTCCTGTATCGCCGCTCGGACTATCTGCTCCGGAGTTTGCCTTAGTCCGGTATAGATAGTCTCCATGCCTTCATCCCTTAGTCCCAGGGCAATTACCTTGGCTCCCCGGTCGTGCCCATCGAGACCAGGCTTGGCTATCAGGACCCTGATTTTCCTTTCTTCACTCATCTTGGTTTCCTTCCTCTTCTCTGGCTGCCTGTTCCTGCAGACGGCGAGCTGCCGGGTCAATCGACGTTTTTCGTACCCGACGCTCCATTTCCTCCCGGTGTGCCTCTTCTTCCTCCCTCAGTTTTCTTATCTTTTCTTCGGAATAACCCAGGATACCACTCAAAACATCGACATTGTGCTGTCCCATAGTCGGAGGGGCGGCATGCCCGCTCTCGTCGATGGCGGGCGTCTTTATTGGGTTACCGGCCAGCCTTATCTCTCCACCCAGAGAGTGGGGCAGAGACAGTATCATATTACGATATAACACCTGAGGGTCGACCGCTGCCTCGGCGAGATTATTGATCGGGGCGCAGGCCATATCTTCGGCGTTAAATAGCTCCAGCCAGTCCGAAGCGGGAGCCTTGGCCAGGTACTCTTCTATAGTGCGGTTGAATTCCTCGCGGTGCTCTACCCTGTCTCTACCACTCTTGAACCTCGGGTCGTCTATCATCCAGTCTGCCCCAATCACTCTGGCTAACCTCGGCCAGACAGGGCCGAGAGCAACATAAGTATCATCTTTGCATTTGTAGACGCCGTAAGGCAATATCGCCAGGTGGCCTGAACCCAGGGGCTGGGGGACAATACCTGAGCAGAAATAATAGGAAAGCTCATAGGCAAGCAGTGCGATGCTACTATCCAGCAGGCTGACGTCTATCTTTTGTCCTTCTCCGGTGCGTTCCCGCTGGGTAAGGGCTGAGGTTACTCCCAGAGCACCAAACATGCCCCCCGCCAGGTCGATGATAGGAGGGCCGGGCCTGACGGGGCGCCCGCCGGGCTCACCGGTGATACTCATTACACCGCTCAAAGCCAGGGCGGTTATATCATAGGATGGTCGCTCGGCGTACGGTCCGGTAGCGCCATAGCCGCTGACCGAGCAAGAGATGATACGGGGATTGAGCTTCTTTACGGTCTCGTAGTCGAAGCCGAGGCGCTTCATGACACCGGGGCGAAAGTTGTCCCAGACTACATCGGAGACTTTGACCAGGTCATAAATTACCTCTCTACCCGAATCGGTCGCCAGGTCCAGAACTATTCCCTTCTTGTTACGATTGAAGGCCATATAATAGAACAACTCGCCTTCATGGTCGGGGCCGGCAACCTTCCTGCTGGGGTCGCCGATAGGCGACTCAATCTTGATTACTTCGGCACCCAGGTCACCCAGCAGCATCGCTCCAAAGGGACCGGCGATAGCGCGGGAGAAATCTACGACCCGGTATCCTGATAAGGGTCCTTTCATTTATTCCACTCCTGTTCTTTCATCAGAGCGATACTGGCTCATATTCGCCGAAGACTTCTCTGAGAATATCACACATTTCCTGCTCGCTGACATAGGCTTTGGCACACTCTATGAAGTGGGGGATTAGATTCTCGTCTTCCTTCTTTGCCTTCTCTTTCAGTTCCTTCAATAACTGGGTTACGGTACGGTTGTCCCGATTCTTCTTCAACTCGGTAAGGTTCCGAATTTGCTTTTCCTCTGCCTGTTCTCTTCTAACCGGGTCATAGGCAGGCGGTACCAGATGTTTAATCTCCAGTTCTAGTTCATCTTCGCTAACGAAGCAGTTGACCCCTACCATTAAATCCTCGCCGCTTTCTATTCTTCTCTGACGCGCTTGGGCACTCTTGGCTACCTCCCTCTGCATGTAGCCATTCTCGATAGAAGCCACGGCCCCACCCATGGTTTCTATCTTGTTTAGCTCCTTCTGGGCGGCCTCTTCAATCTCATCGGTTAGAGATTCTATATAATAAGACCCGGCCAGGGGGTCACGGACCTCTCCCAGCTTGGCTTCGTAGTGCACAATCCTGGTGGCATCTCTGGCTAACTGGGATGACTCCAGCCCACGCCCCATTATCAATGGCTCATCATAGGGAGGATAAGCAGTCCCCTCTCCTCCACTGAGGGCTGAGGCAACCGCTCCAATTACCGAGCGGGTCAGATTATTGAGCGGACGCTGGATAGTGGTATTCTCGCAACCTATATGAGCACCCATGCGACCCCCACGGAGGAGCATGCTTCGTTCGCTCTTGGCTCCGAACCTCTCTTTGACTATCCTGGCATACATCCTTCGGGACGCCCGGTGAAAGGCAATCTCCTTGAACATCTCCATACTTCCACCGAACTGGTTAATGGTAAATCTGGGAGCAAAAGAGTCAATGTCCAGGCCGGCATTGACCCCTTCCTGTAAATAGGCAATCAGTATCGCCATGCTGAAAGCCAAGTCTTGCTCTCGGGTGGCTCCGGCCCCTCTGATGTGATAGCCTCCGGCACTGGTGATGTTTATCCGGGGGCAGTACTTGTTCAAGAATACCATGCTGTCACGGAACATCCTCATTGAAGGCTTGGGTGGGAAGATATAAGTACCCCGGGCCACGAACTCTTTTAGGATATCGTTTTGAGGCGTCGCTCTCAGTTTTTCCAGGGGTATTCCCCTTTTTTCTGACAGGGCGAAGTACATTGCGATGATGATATTGGCCGGGGCATTAATGGTGAAATTCGAGGCAATTCTATCAAGCTCTGTTTCTCCCTGAAAAGTTTCGTAAATAATCTCGAAGTCCCTCAGGGTATCAACGGTTACACCAACCTTGCCCACGTCGCCGCGAATCATTGGGTTGTCCGAGTCATAGCCACACTGAGTGGGCAGGTCGAAGGCCAGATTGGGGCCTCCTCTATCCCCCCGTTTTTGCATCTCCTTGTAGTAGTCCCTGGTATCCTCGGCTGTCCCGTAACCTGAGTAACCGGCTGCCCTCACCAGTCTGGCGGCTCTGGGTCCACTTCTTCTTTGAGCTGTAGCTCTACCGACCCTTGGATCTGGCATACCGGGTTGCGCGGCGTAGATACCCGCTGTAAAGGGATACTCTCCAGGAAAGCCGACCTTGCTGAGGAAGTCGAAGCCCTCGATGTCGGCAGGGGTATATGATTTAGTGGGAGATTCCTTAAGCCCAAAACCTTCCAGGGCTGGCTTTAAGACCTTATCTTCCCATGCCTGCTTCTTTTTCTGTATTTTCTCTATATCGTTGCTCATCCCCCTACCTCTCTAGCAAGGATTCACTCTCTCTATTGAGAATTTAAGCCTACCACAGGACTGTCTGGTTAGCAACCGTTTCCTGAGCACCTCTGCTTTGTCCGTTCGCATTAGGGAACTGGGACGATTGCCGACAATGCTTAGTGGGATGTTTAACAAAGAGCTGTGCCATTTTTTTGCACCTGCCAAGATTGCTTAGTTTTACTCGAAATGAAGGAATAACCAGATACAGATGAAATTTCGATGATAAAAATATTGACAATACATCTCGGAGATAGTAAAATATTTTTACAATGCCTAGCTTGAGAACGGAGCAAAGACAGTCCCAGCAAATAACGCAGGAACTAAGACAGGTCTTCCGCATAGAGCAGGCCAAACTGCTGGAGATGCCTGAGGAGACCTTTCTTCAGCTTGTTGTCGAGCTAGAAAAGACTCCTTTTTTCATAAGGCTTTGTCAGAAAGAGAAACTAATCCGTTACCAGAGAGTTCCCAGGACCGATATTTCATCTCATTATTTCCAGCTTAGAGAAGATACGACAGCCGATGAAGGTTCTCTTGATGTGGAGACCCTATTACAGAGCAGGGCAAGAATCGTTCGTCTGGTGGAGAGGTTGGGACTGGAGAAATTCAAGCGTTACTTCTTGTTTGCAGAGTCAGGGATAACCCCGGAAGAGATTGCTGAGGAGTGCGGTCTAAGTATTTCAGAAGTCCGGGAGATAAATGACCTTATCGATGACTTCTCTATTTTAAGCGAGTTTTATCACCCCTCCGCTTTAAGCTTGGAGGTAATTCGCTATTCCAAGATTGCCTCTGTGGAGAGGCAGGGTGACCGCTTTGTTATTGGTTACTTATCCGCCCCCTTTGCCCGGGGAAGATATCTGATTGATTACGGAAGCTTTGAAGAGTTGAGGACAAAAGGGGTCTTCACTGAGGCTGAGGTCAGTGAAGCCAAGCAATTGTTCAAGAGGCTGGAATCAATTAATAGCTGCAAGGACACTGTAGGTCAAATACTGCAAAATATTATTGATAAACAAGGGCTATACCTGGAGTGTGGTGATCCGAAAACTCTACTACCCTTCAGTCAGAAAGAACTGGCTGAAAAAATCGGGCTTGCCCCCAGCTCCGTTAGTCGTGCTATCAACCGGAAAAGCCTGGAGACACCGTGGGGGACAGAGGTTCCCCTGAAGTACTTTTTCCCTAGGCCTAAGCAGTTTAGGAAGGAATTAATCAAACAACTTCTTGAGACCGAAGAAGAGCTTTCCTCGGATGACGCGATCAAGACCAGGTTGCGGGACAAATTTGGTGTGGCTATCTCTCGTCGCTCAGTGGCTGACCTGAGGAAAGAGCTGGGATTTCCTGTCTCGCGGAGTAAGAAAAAGCATGTCCTGCATGAAAGTGAGGGGGGCGAATGAGTGTTGTTTATACTGACCGGGAGAAGTGCCAGGGATGCTATGCCTGTGTACGCAACTGTCCGACTAAGGCAATCAAGATAAGAGAAGGGTTGGCTGAGGTAATAAAGGAACGGTGTATTGACTGCGGCAACTGCATACGTGTCTGTGTTACCGGGGCAAAGCAGGCTGAGAGTGATGTCGAATTGGTTTGGCAGCTATTGGCTAACCACCCTGATGTAATAGCTTTGGTTTCCTCCTCCTTCCCAGCTGCCCTGCTCAGCTGCAAGCCGGGCCAACTTGTAGCCTCTCTGAAAAAACTGGGATTCAGTAATGTGATGGAGGTGGCCTTCGGTGCCGAGCTCATAAGCAGGGAGTATATCCGTCTGCTAGGCGAAGTTAAAGATAGACCTATCATTTCGTCTAACTGTCCGGCGGTAGTAACTTACATTGAGAAGTATTATCCTTCACTACTCGGCAATCTGGCACCCATTGTTTCGCCTACGATTGCCATGGGTAGAATACTCAAGCAGTATCACAATGCACAGGCCAAGGTGGTCTATATTGGTCCGTGCATAGCCAAGAAAGCAGAAATCGCTGATAAAGATATTGATGGCGAGGTTGATGCTGCATTGACCTTTACGGAATTAAAGGAAATGTTTGCTGATAAGGAGATTGTGCCGAGCAGTGAGCAGGAGGAAGAGTTTGCTGGTCCTAAATCCAAGCTTGGTCGGTTGTTTGCCATATCAGGCGGTCTGCTTAAGGTGATGGGGTTAACTGATGACATAATGATAAATGATGTTATGAGTGTTCACGGTAGGGAATACGTCGTCAAGATTCTTGGGGAGTTTGCTCAAGGTGACATCACCGCCAGATTTGCCAACCTGTACTTTTGCCACGGGTGTATTGACGGGCCTTTTATTGATAATGAGTTAAGCGGCTTCAGTCGAAAGGAACTTATTGCTAGATACGCTCGGAGCAATGTAGACCCGGTTCAGACTGAGAAGGACATTGAGCGTTACGCCACAATTGACCTCAGCCGTAAATTTACTGAGCGCACCATCTACCTCCCGACTCCCAGTGAGGAGGAAATTAGAGGTCTCTTGGAGCAAATTGGCAAGGTTAGTCCTAGTTACCGGATGGACTGTGGCGCTTGTGGTTACACCTCCTGTAGAGAGCTAGCAGTTGCTATCGGTCAGGGACTGGCAGAGATGAATATGTGCTGGCCCTACCTACTCAGGAAACTGGAGGCTACTCAGGAAGACCTTATCCAGGCCGAGAAGCTCACCTCTCTGGGCCAGATGGCTGCCTCTATTGCTCACGAGGTTAACAATCCCCTCGCTGGTGTCCTTGTCTATACCAAGCTGCTAGAGAAAAACATATCTGATGGCACCATCAGTAAAGAAAAATCGCTGGACTACCTGACAAAGATGGACTCAGAGCTTACCCGCAGTTCCAGGCTAATTCGAAATCTCTTGGATTTTGCTCGCCAGTCGACACCAACCCTCAGGCTGGTAGACGTAAACCAGGTTATAGAACGAGCTTTCAATATCATCGGTCATCAGGCCGGCCTACAGAATGTTGAGGTGAGAAAAGAATATAGCCCTAACTTACCCAAGGTAATGGCCGATTTTGACCAGCTTCATCAGGTCTTTACCAACCTTATCATGAACGCTATTCAGGCAATGTCAGAGGGGGGTGAACTGGTCCTCCGTACCTCAGTGGTTAATGGTGATCAAATTAAGATAGAGGTTCAGGATACAGGGCATGGTATCTCTCAGGAAAACCTGCACAAGCTCTTTACTCCCTTCTTTACCACGAAAGAGAAGGGTAAAGGCGTGGGTTTAGGACTGGCTGTGGCCTATGGAATTATCCAAAGACACCAGGGAAGGATTGAGGTAGACAGTAAGGAGGGAGAGGGAACCACCTTTACTGTCTACTTGGAGGCTTACCATGAGTAGAAACGCTAGAATCCTCGTTGTTGATGACGAAGCTATTGTTCGCGAGTCGCTCTGTGACTGGCTAAGCGATAGCGGTTATCAGGTGTTCACTGCAGAGAGTGGCTCTCAGGCCCTGGAGATACTGGAAGAGGAACAGATAGGGATTATCATTACTGACCTCGTAATGCCGGGGATGGACGGGATAGAGTTTATGAAGAAAGCCAAGGAGATGAACCCGGTTGTTAGCGTGATAATTATTACTGCTTTCGGGAGCATCCCCACCGCCATTGCTGCTATGAGAGAGGGTGCCTATGATTATATCGAGAAGCCTTTCTGCCCGGAGAGGTTGGCGATACTACTCGAGAAACTGGTTGAGCATCAAGGGCTAATCGAGGAGAACATTTTCTTACATAAGAAGCTAAAGGAGCGCTACGAATTTGAAAATATCACCGCTAAGAGCTCCAGGATGCAACAGGTAGTGGAGATAATTAAGGTTGTAGCCAAGAGCAATGCTACTGTATTAATAACAGGTGAGAGTGGCACTGGGAAGGAACTTGTAGCCCGCTCTATTCATTCCCAGAGTCATCGTCGGAGTAGGCCATTTGTGGCTGTTAATTGCGTTGCCTTGCCTGAGACTCTGTTGGAGAGTGAACTATTTGGCCATGAGAAGGGTTCTTTCACCGGGGCTTATGCGCAAAAGAAGGGTAAGTTCGAGGTTGCCAATAAAGGTACCCTCTTTCTGGATGAGATTGGCGATATGAGTGCTAATATTCAGGGCCATCTGTTAAGAGTATTGGAAGAGAAGGAATTCACAAGGGTTGGTGGCAATGAACTGGTTAAGACCGACGTCAGGGTTGTTTCAGCGACGAACAAAGATATCAAAAGGGCTGTAGCTGATGGAACATTCCGTGAAGACCTTTATTATCGCCTGAACGTGGTTTCTATCGACCTGCCTCCGTTGCGAGAGAGAGCGGAGGACATACCTCTCTTAGCCCAGCATTTCTTAGAGAAGTTTGCTGAAGAGAACCAGAAGGAAATTATCGGGCTTTCCCCCGAAGCTACCGATTTTCTTTTGAAATATGAGTGGCCTGGTAATGTTAGAGAGCTGGAGAATGCTGTTGAGCGAGCAGTTATTTTATCCAGAAACAACTGTATCGAGGTGGAAGACTTAGCTCAGGAAAACGCACAGCTAGTTCGGGTAACACTGGCAGGAAAAAGTCTTGGCGAGGTCGAGAAGAACCATATCATGCACGTACTCAATGAAACCAACGGTAACTACAGTGAAGCCGCTGCAGTCCTGGGGATTGCGAGAATGACTCTCTATAACAAAATCAAGGCGTATGGACTGGATGTAAAGAAATTAGGCACTCGCTGAATGATTCTTTTACATTCTTTTACATAGATAGTTGCTGCTCGAATCATAGAGAAGGCTGTTCTGAATTTCAGAACAGCCTTATTTTTTTGGCGAGAAAATTGCTCTCTAATAGTGTGAGGGTCATGAAATAGACGAGTTCGTTATTTTAAGGAGTTAGAAATGAGTGAAGGGGGCCAGATGATGAAACCGGTATTAATAGTAGAAGATGAAGCGATTATGAGAGAGTCTTTGAAGGACTGGCTTCAGGATGGCGGCTATCAAGTAGAAACTGCCGAGGAGGGGAGTAAAGCACTGAAGACTATCGAGGAACGTGACTTCGGTGTTGTTATCCTTGACCTGAGGTTGCCGGGGAAGGATGGGCTTGAGGTACTGCGGGAAGCCAGAGAGAGAAGGCCACAGCTTAAAGGAATCATCATTACGGCCTATCCTTCGGTGGAGACAGCCGTAGCGGCGATGAAAATAGGGGCCGTCGATTATCTGCCCAAGCCCTTTGACCTTAATGAAATGGAGAAGCTAATCAGGGAGACTCTCGGGCCGGTACAGGTTGAGATAAAACCGCAGGCTGGTACCAAGGAAATTATAGATGAGCCAGTTAAGGTAGAAGAGGCTAAGGTTGAAGAGGTTGAGGTCGAGGAAGTTAAGGTTGAAGAAGTCATCACTGTTACACCTGAGGAGGTTCCAAGTCGGCTCAGACAGGGCAGGACTCTCTTCGAAGCTGGCAGGTACATGGAGGCATTAAGGGTATTTCAGGCAATCCTGGAGGTTGCTCCGGCGAATCTTGAAAACAGGATCTGGATTCAGAAGATAAAACGGACACTGGCTGAACCCGAAACTGAAGCATTGGCTCCGGGAGAAGAGAAACCCAAACAATGCGTCTGGATGAGTATGGGGATGGTGTCTTATCGCATCTGCACTAATAACTACGACTGTATGACCTGTGAGTTTGACCAAGAGATGCAGGAAAAGTTGGCCAGCGGTGACTCCTCTGAGCTTGATGCAGCTATGGAGAAGCTTCTGGCGTTGCCCGGCGGTCAGAGATTGTGTCGTTATGCTATTAAAAATGACGTGTCCTACCGTCTCTGCTCTCGTATCTATCAGTGTGAGACCTGTGAATTCGGACAAATGATGGACGATGCCCTCCAGCAGAAGTTAGCGAAAAGGGCTGTGGAACTGGCCGCTCGCCAGGAGGCTTCAAGTAAAAAAGAGCTCAGTTGGTGGTGGTCTTACTGGGACGAAAACTAAGGAGGTATGAATAAGATGGTCCAGGATGTTGCTCAAACCGATGAAATCATAGACAAGTACAAGGGTGACAAGTCCTCCCTGATTCAGGTGCTTCTCGATATCCAGCATGAGAACCGCTGGCTACCCAGAGATGCTCTTATGCGGGCCAGCCAGAGACTCGGAATCCCCTTGAGCCAGATCTATCACGTAGCTACTTTCTACAAAGCCTTCAGTCTTATGCCAAGGGGACGGCACTCGGTGTCGGTCTGTTTGGGGACCGCCTGTCAGGTACGTGGTGCCCCTCGCCTTCTGGATAAAGTAACGGAGAAGCTGGAGATTGAACCGGGTGAGACTTCGGAAGATATGCGCTTCAGTCTGGAGACGGTGAACTGTCTTGGTTGCTGTGCCCTGGGGCCGGTGATGGTAGTCGATGGCGAGTATCATAGCAGTCCTTCCAGGAAAGAGCTTGACGTGATTGCTGATGCTTGCGAATAGGTATAAAGACAGGGAAGCAGAAGCTGTCAGGAGTGTCTTTTCAGTGAGATTGAAAGATAGGAGAGAGTTATGGGCAGATTAAACTCAGCCGCTGAGCTGGAAAAGCTCAGAGAGGAAATACTAACCAAGAGAGACCCCAATAAACCATGTGTCACCATTTGTTCGGGTACAGGGTGTCATGCTTATGGCAGTGAAAAAGTTGCCGAAGCCTTTGTTGAGAATATCAAGAGCAACGGGCTTCAGGACAAGGTGGATATTCGCCGGACGGGCTGCCATGGTTTCTGTGAGAAGGGTACTCTGGTAGTCATCTTTCCTGAAGAAATATGCTACCTGAGAGTAAGGCCGGATGATATTCCTGAGATTGTTTCCACAACATTAATTGAAAAAAAGGTGGTTGACCGTCTGCTGTATGAGGACGACGACGGTCAGAAGATTACGCATGAAAGCGAGATACCCTTCTATAAACACCAGAGCCGGATGATTTTTGGCAACAACAGGCTCATTGATCCTACGAACATAGAGGACTATATTGCACTTGGTGGCTATGCCGCCCTGTCGAAAGCCCTTTCAGAGATGACACCAGAGGGTGTCATGGAAGAGGTAAAAGAGGCTAATCTAAGGGGTAGAGGGGGTGGTGGTTTCCCGGCTGGGGTGAAATGGGAGACCACCCGTGACGCACCGGGCGAGAGAAAATACGTTATCGTGAATGCTGACGAGGGCGACCCTGGAGCCTATATGGACAGGAGTCTGCTCGAGGGTAATCCCCACAGCGTACTGGAAGGCCTGATTATCGGAGCCTACGCTATTGGTTCACATGAGGGGTATATTTATGTGCGGCAGGAATATCCCCTGGCTGTTGAGAACCTTAATATTGCTCTGAAGCAGGCACGAGAACTCGGCCTTCTGGGGTCGGATATTCTTGGCTCCGGTTTTAATTTTGACGTTAAAATACACCGGGGTGCCGGTGCCTTTGTGTCGGGTGAATCGAGTGCTTTAATGACAGCCATAGAGGGTAGGGTTGGCGAGCCCAGGCCGAAATATATTCGTACTGCGGTCAGCGGTGTCTGGGATAGACCAAGTAACCTGAATAATGTAGAGACCTGGGCCAATGTACCTCTTATTATAAATAACGGTGCTAGATGGTTTGCCGACATCGGGACCGAAGGAAGTAAAGGCACCAAGATTTTCTCTCTGGTTGGCAAAGTGAAAAACACCGGGCTGGTCGAAGTGCCTATGGGAATGACGCTCCGAGAGGTGATTTACGATATTGGTGGTGGAATTCCTGGTGGAAAGAAGTTCAAGGCAGTCCAGACCGGTGGTCCCTCGGGGGGAGTTATTCCAGAGAAGTTCCTTGACCTCCCCGTAGATTTCGATGAGCTTACGAAGGTAGGTTCTATGATGGGCTCAGGTGGCATGATTGTCATGGATGAGGATACATGTATGGTTGATGTGGCCAGGTATTTCATCAACTTCCTCGCCGGCGAATCTTGCGGTAAGTGCGTGCCCTGCCGTGAGGGGATACACCAGATGCTTAAGGTGCTGAATAGGATTTGTGAAGGGGAAAGCGGAGATGAAGACCTTGAGCTGCTGGACGAAATCCCAGAGGTGCTTGGAGATGCTGCACTTTGCGCACTGGGGCAGACAGCCTGTAATCCGGTGCTCAGCACCCTTAGGTATTTCCGGGATGAGTATGAAGCTCATATCATGAAGAGGCAGTGCCCGGCCGGGGTCTGTAAGGCGCTGATAAATTACTACATAGAGCCGGAGAAGTGTCAGGCATGCATGATTTGTCTGAGGAATTGCCCGGTGGGGGCTATTGATGGTGGGAAAAACCTGATCCACACAATAGACCAGGAGAAATGCACCAAGTGCGGGACTTGTCTTGAGGTCTGCCCGACCCGCTTTGGTGCCGTTATTGTACTTTCCGGTGTGGAAGTGCCAGAGCCTGTTCCACAAGGGACTGAGGTTGCGCGTGGATAAGCTGAGGAGAAATAAGAGGAGGTAGACGAATGAAACCCATTCTGATAGTAGAAGACGAAGCGATTATGAGGGAATCGCTCCAAGACTGGCTGACTGATGGTGGTTACGAGGTTGAAAGTGCTTCGCAGGGTGACGAAGCGCTGAAGGCAATTGAGGAACAAGACTTCGGGCTTCTCATCCTCGACCTACGGTTGCCGGGAACGGATGGACTTGAGGTACTGCGGAAGGCCAGGGAGAGGCAGCCGAAGCTCAATGGCATTATCATTACGGCTTACCCTTCTGTCCAAACGGCGGTGGATGCGATGAAAGAAGGGGTTATTGATTATCTGCCCAAGCCCTTTGACCTTAATGAGCTGGAGAAATTGATTAGCCAGACTCTGGGACCGGTTCAGGTTGAGATAAGACCGAAGACTGTTACCTGTGTTATCGACGACAGGGAGGTTGAGGTTCCACAGGGGACGACCATTCTGGAGGCGGCGCGGAATATCGGAATTGATATCCCTACCCTATGTCACCATGAGAAACTGGCACCCTATGGTGCCTGTCGGTTATGTATGGTGGAGATAATCAGAGGCCAGCGGTCGCGTTTGGTAACCTCGTGCGTCTACCTTGTTGAAGACGGGCTTGTAGTCAAGACAGAATCAGAGCCGGTAGTTAAAATCCGTAAGATGCTGTTAGAGTTGATGTGGGCTCGTGCTCCTGG
The DNA here is from genome assembly GCA_011170375.1 of Dehalococcoidia bacterium. Lineage (GTDB taxonomy): Bacteria > Chloroflexota > Dehalococcoidia > Dehalococcoidales > Fen-1064 > W589. The sequence goes on along the minus strand of DUEV01000004.1, from coordinate 220,770 downwards.
TGTTCAACCACTGGTAAATTACGGGATGAGATATGGCATAAGCGGGCTAGAAACGCAAGGGAATTCCGTGCTAGGTGGGGCAAGTAAAACAAAGTTCGAAGTAGAGCCGACTTTCTGCATTCTCTGTGGTCTGTGCGTGCGTTATTGTGCCGAGGTGAAGGGTAAAAACGCCATCGGCTTCATTGGTAGAGGAACGGAACGGGAGGTTGTGTTTTTCCCAGAAATAGCCAGCAAAGAATGTGCTAACTGTAAGGAGTGCTTTGCCATTTGTCCTACCGGGGCGCTCCCGTCCCACTATGCTTTAGTTGAGACGGATGCTTCTAAGTAGTATACTCATTAGAACACGAATGGCTTATATTGCTTTGCACTCGATGACGGCGGTGGACTGACTGCAAATTTAGGAACGTAATGTATACTATCAGGGTTTTGCTGGCTGAAGACCATATAATGGTGCGGGAATTAACCCGTGCCTCGGTTCAGCGTGAAGAAGATATGGAAGTAGTTGGTGAAGCCGGTGATGGTGAAGAGGCTGTCAGGCTGGCCATGGAGCTAAAGCCAGACGTGGTCATAATGGATGTCCATATGCCCAAGCTCAACGGCATAGAAGCAACGAAAAGGATAAAGGAGCTACAACCATCCATAGCCGTACTGGTGCTCACCGCGTATGATTACGACCAGTATATTTTTGCTCTTTTGGAGGCAGGAGCGGCTGGCTACTTGCTGAAGGGTCTGAAAATCTATGAGTTGATTGATGCTATTCGGGCTGTGTACGCCGGTGAGGCAGTACTTCACCCTGTAATCGCCCGTAGGGTTATAGAGCAACTGATATCTCCACCTCCCGCCAAAGTCCCGGGAACCGAGCCTCTCGATGAGCGTGAGATAGAGGTGCTAAAATTAGTTGCTAAAGGTGTAAGCAATAACGATATTGCCGAGCGTCTCTCCATCTGCCTGGATACAGTTCAGTCCCATCTGGGTAGCATTTTCAATAAGCTTGAAATAGCTTCACGTACTGAGGCCATACTATACGGATTTAGAAAAGGCTGGCTCACACTGAAGGACCTGCCGTAACCTTTTCATGATTGAATTGCAGGTAATACGTATAGCATTTATGTTTATCCTGCCTATCTGAGTTGACTTATCGTCCTACTTTCCTGCAAAGCATCTGTCATTATTATTGGTCTCCATATTGGTCTCATCTCCAGCGTCAACCAGGCTCAATATCCGCTTTAGTGCTATTCACTCTTAAATGCCGCCCGGTATTTAATGAGCATTGCTAAGCAAAAAAGTCACCTTGGCATGTACTGTGAGTGTAATCTCGGCGTATCTGGTTGTGAAATATGCCTAGTTGAACCGTTTTCTAATTAGGCATGGCGAGTAGTTCATAATAGGCTGTATATCAGATGGCAGTTGATAGTCAATAGAGTAAGCTTAATATGAGGAGAAAGAAAGCTGTGACCACAGGGGAAGATGAGATGATGGACAAGGAAGCGGCTGAAAAGGCAGTTATCGGTGAACTGGCTGATGAGCAGGTCATAGCCATGGTTCCGGGTAACATCAGGGCCCATCGTGAGCAAGGTAAGGCCCACTTTGAAGCGGGCTGTTATAAAGAGGCACGAGAGGAATTCGAAGCCATCCTTAAGATTGCTCCCGGTAATATTGAGACACGTATCTGGCTACAGAGAACGAAAGACGAGTTGGCGAAGCGAGAGTCTGATGAAGAAGCTCCTGTTGGAGAGGTAAAACCCGACGAGTGTGTCTGGATGAAACTCGGTGTAGTATCCCATCAAATCTGCACGCATGACTATGATTGTGTCAACTGCAAGTTTGACCAGATGATGCAGGACAAGATAACGCAGGAGAGTGCAGTGGAGGCGGGTGCAGCGCTGGAGACAATCGATAACCCTCCTGATAATAGTGGGCTTTGCCACTATGCCGCCGAGGGTATTGTCTCATACCGGCTGTGCACCCATGGATTCCAGTGTGCTAGCTGCGAATTCGGACAAGCGGTCGAGGATACTATCCAGCGTAGGCTGGCGGAACTGGCTAGCCGAAGAGACTCCTTGGAAATAGACTCGCCAAAAAAGACACAGACGGTTGTACCCAAAAGACTCACTTATGAGGAATTACTGTCACTGAATGAAGAGCTGAGTAGACATATAGAGCAGCTGCGAAATACCCAGAGGCAGCTAGTCCAGACTGAAAAGATAGATGCCCTCGGCCAATTGTCATCTGCTATAGCCCATGAAATAAACAATCCATTAGCCGGAGCCTTGACATATACCAAGTTACTCACTAAGAAATTGGAACGCGGGTCGTTTAACAAAGAAGAGACCGTCACCAGCCTGTTAAAGATTGAAGAGGCTGTTACATACTGTTCGGTGCTGGTACATAGCCTCCTTGATTTCGCCTCCCAGACGGAGCCAGTGTTACAGCCAGTGCAAATGAGTAGCCTCATTGCACAGGTCGTGTCGATGGTTGACCACCAGGCCCAGATAAAGGGCATTAAGATATCGAGAGAAGAGATAACTTCGCTACCGGTTGTAATGGCCGATTCCAAACAGCTCCGGCAGGTATTCGTTAACCTGGCAGCCAATGCTATCGAGGCGATGCCTGATGGAGGCGAACTTACTATTATTACCTCGCTGGGTGAGGATGGTAATGTCCGCGTGAGCTTTCGGGACACCGGATGTGGTATAGCGCCCGAGAACATCGATGAGTTGTTCACTCCCTTTTTCCACACCAAGAAAGAAGTTAAGGGAGTGGGCCTGGGACTGTCTGTAGCTCACGGCATTATCGAACGCCACGGCGGCAGGATAGAGGTCGAGAGTGAGGTGGGGAAAGGTTCTACCTTCACCGTTTGCCTGCCGGCCAATGTCTGAATTGCCTATCTACGCCCCCAGGATTTCCTTGTGCCTCAGCGCTCTCTCCAGCGAGGGCCGCATCTTCATCTCGCGGAACTCTTTGATGGCGAAGTCCAGGTGCTCCAGCGCCTCTGACTTCTCGTCCGGGTAGTGCTCCAGAAGCAGCTCGGCGAGCTGGAGCCGGGTGAGGGCCAGCTCGGGGCGGAACTTTGTATTCGTAGCGACATCTATTGCATCAACGTAATATTTACGGGCTTCTTCGGGTCTATCCAAGAGCGCAGCAGCCGCGCCAAGGTGACGTGGTATGCACGTAGGGACAGTAGCACCAGTCGTTTGCAGGTGACTGACAGATAATCGTTGCAGCAGCAAGTCAACCGCTTCTTTGTGCCCCACCAGCACGGCTGCCTCGAGGAATAGGACATCAGGCACTATCGGGCTTTCATCTTCTAAGGTGCCAATATCGGGGCGTGTCACGACCTTTTCTTGCAAGATATCCGTGACCTCGGTATTCCGTCCGAGATGTGTCAAGCAGAGGGTTCTTGCATATGGTAACTGCGCGATTTGAAGGGCTTCATCGGCTCTTCCGACATATAGCCGGGGTCTCAGACCAACCGTTGCTGAATACGCGCGACCGAACTCTGGAAGACCTAGCTCCTCGCCGCGGGCCTCCAATCGGTGGGGTACCTCCACTGCCTCTTCCAGATGGCCTTCCCAGGTTAGCCACAGACAGTCAACGAACATCGCGAAGAGTAACCAGTTCGGCTGACCACTGACCTCAGCCAGGTGCAGTATCTCCCCGGCCGTCCGCTGAGCGCGGTCACACTGTCCCCAAGTACGAAAGGTACTGGCCATCACTGCCAGCGTATTTATAAGTGTTGGTAGTCTCACCCCGACCCGCGACCGCCCCTCCAATTCCTCAGCTATACGTAACCTCTTCTCGTCATGGTGCGGTGCCTGTGCTACACTTATCCAACACTGGGCACATATCCAGAAAGTGTCCGGGTCGTCTAATTGACGGGCTAGACTAAGAGCCCGGTCTACAAGTGAGAAAGCTTCTGCTCGCTGCCCGACGATGCCCTTAGTGTATCCCAGTAGCGCGTCAACCCGGGCACGTTCCACTGTCTCCGCCTTGGCATAGCGGTCAGCCAACTCTACCCACCGGATTGCTTCTGGATTGGCCATCCCTATGAGGCCTCTTTCATACGCGAACGACAAAGCTGCCATAAAGCAGACTCGAGCGGCACGAGCATCATCTCCAACGGCTTCAGCTAGAGATAACGCCTCAGGAGCAACCGTTTCGTAGGTGCGGTTAGGTTGCCCGGCCATCGTTGTAGCGTTACCCAACATAGTGAGTAGGTCACACTGTTTCCCCCTATCCTCCGGGTTGAGTACCTCCTGCACCTTGAGTGCTTGCTCTAGTAATCGTACCGCTTCGCCATAGGCTTGGACGCTACTTGCTCGTTCGGCGGCCATCTCTCCATAGCTGACAGCCTTGGCCAGTCCTTCAGCATCAGGAGAATATGAAAAGTGCTCTGCCAGCTCGGCGGCATGCTCTTCCAGTCGCTTGTCGTAAACCTCTTCAAGTGCCTGTCCTACCTGTTGGTGAAGTCGTATCCGCCTCGGGGCGATTATCTCTTCATAGAGCGTTTGCCGGAAAAAAGCATGGGTAAAACGGTAGGTCACTGCCGCTCCCACTGCAGAACGTTCTTCTACTATAGCAGCTCCCTTGGCTTCCTCTAGAGCGGTGAATAATTCGTCATCAGATACATCGGCTACCTTCTGCAGGACAGCCAGTCGGAACTCCCTGCCTATTACAGAGGCAATGCTGAGTATCCGGTTACACTCCTGACTCAAGCTTGAAAGACGCTTACCGACTACATCTCTAAGACCCTCAGGGATGCTCATCTCCAGTGTGGTAGTCTTCCACCGTCCTTCTTCGCGGCTGAGAAGCCCTTCTTCAACTAGATAGCGTACCACCTCCTGCACGAAGAGAGGGTTGCCTTCGGTCTGACGGTGCACCGCCTCGGCTAAACTCCATGGGACATCCTCTCTGGTAATGCTCTCCAGCATCCTTCTTACTTCATCGGCATTGAGACCCCTCAACAGAACACGGTCAAAGGTGTCTACACGTCTTAGCTCAGCCAGTGCCGCAGATAAAGGATGAGTCCTGTCTACCTCTACATCCCGATAGGTACCGACTATCAGGAGCCTAGTACCACCGAGGTTCCGTGATACGTGCGTAAGCATCTCCAGGGTGCCCTTGTCGGAGTCGTGCAGGTCTTCTAATATAACTAGTAATGGTTGGACTTTGGCGGCATTGGTGAGGAAGCTGGTGACGGCCTGCATAAGGCGGTAGCGTTCTTCCTCGGGGCTCTCCTGTGGTCTGGGCTCTACCTTGAGCTTCTCCCTTACCTCAGAGACGATACGGGCAACGTCAGCCGCCCCGGTACCCAGCTCTTTCCTCAGGTCTCTGGTTTCCCTTGCCAGGACATAAGAACGCATCGCCTCGACAAAAGCCAAGTAGGGAAGTGACAAAGAGCCTTCCTCATAGCAGTGGCCTACCAGATATTTACCACCTCTCAGTGTCACGTAGGTAGCCAGTTGCTCACATAGAGCGGTCTTACCGATACCCGGCTCACCCACCACCATCATCAACGCACCCTGCCCCGACATGGCTCCGTCAAAGGCTGCCTGTAGCTGTTTTTGTTCCGGTTCACGACCGACAAAGACACGGCGGTAGAGGGGACTCTCCGGGGCAGCCGTTACCTGTGACACCGACTCGACAATCTTGCCCTGCTCTATGGACTCCAGGGCCTTGAGTACATCAGCAGCCGAGGCAGGCCGTTTTTCAGGGTCTTTCTCCAATAACTGTAGGATTAATACTTCAAGCCCCGGTGGCAGGTCGGCCCTGTGCCAGGTGGGAGATACCACCGAGGTGTTAATATGCTGCCCGATGATGGCCACCGAATCGTCCCCGATAAAGGGTGGTCTTCCGGTAACCATTTCGTAGAGCATTGCCCCCAGTGAGTATAGGTCTGCTTTAGATGTTACCTTGCCGCCCATCGCCTGCTCCGGGGGCATGTAGGACACCGTGCCCACCATCATACCCGACTGGGTGAGACGTGATAGGTCTACCGTCACCGCCAGGCCGAAGTCGCCTATTTTGGCGGTGCCGTCGGCGCTCAGCCAGACGTTACCCGGCTTCAGGTCACGGTGGATGATACCTTTCGAGTGGGCGAACTCCAGTCCCTGGCAAACACACCTGGTGATACCGATGACCTGCTCTAGGGGGAGTCTGTGCTCTGGTGCCTTCTCGATAAGCCCTTCAACATCACCGCCGGACATGACAGGCAGGACGATGTAGGGCTGACCTTCGTGGTCTCCGAAATCATAGATGGTCATGACGTTGGGGTGGTCACCGAGTCTGCCCATAGCCTGAGCTTCACGTTTTATTCGTGTTCTGGCTTCATCGTCGAGCTTCTCGGTCTTTATCAGGGCAAAGGCAACATCTCTATCTAACGTATTGTCGTGGACGAGGTATACCTTCTTCTTACCGCCCTCGCCGAGGAGTTGCTTCACCTGGTAGCGGCCACCGGCAAAGGAGGTGGGTTCGGGAGAGGGAGGAATCTCAGGAGTTGGTGAGGGTGCTGGTTCGATTAGAGAGTGACCGCACCTATCGCAGAACTTTCGTCCAAGAAGATTTGCACGTTGACATTGCGGGCATATTATTTCCGATTGTAGAGGTTGTCCGCATTCTCCACAGAATTGTGCATCCTCTCGGTTCTCATATCCGCACTTTGAACATTTCACAACGCACTCAGTAGTACTGGCTCGGTGCTCACAGTCTAGAGGTAAATAGAAGTGATGTCAAATGGCATCGGATTGTATGTTTTCGGCTGAAATGACATCACTAGTGTGGACAGGTTCTGGGAGATTGCGTTCGGTATTGATTCGAGCAACCGGCGAGCTGTAGTTGGGCCAGAACTAGATGAACGTTTATTGAGGGCCGTAATCCGCTATAGTCCCCCAATGCTCAATCTTATTGAACCGCTTATTATTAGATTTGAAGAATATATGAACCGGCGTCTGGTCAAGTTCCGGGTGTCGTTTAAAAAGGATACGGTCACCGTATCTGAGGGCTTCCAGCACCAGTGGTAGTTCGTGCTGGAAGATGTTATACCGCCATCTGGCCGTGCCAATTACCAAGCCCCCACTGACATGGCAATATACCTTGAGTATAAGCTGGTTTTCATCATCGCAAAGCTCAGCAAGGACCTCGTCTCTCATCAGTCTGGTATATAGCCCGGAAATCTGCTTCTTGTCATACTGATTGCCTATGGAGAGAAAAAGCTCCCCGGTGATATCGGAGTGCGTCAGGGTATAAAGCCTAGGTACGACCAGGTCTTCCGGAGTTGTGCCGGTTAAATACGTAACATGGAGTTTCAGGGGATTAAGTCGCTTCATACTAACCTATCAGGTCCTCCAGCACTGTCTTGTCAGCACTGAAATACACTTTACCATCTATCCGTACCACAGGCCTGCGGACAAGTCGTGGCTCTTTCAGCATCAACTCGATGAGGTCGTCATTGTCGAGCTTTTCTTTATTCAGGCCAAGCTTTTTAAAGCTCGGGCTTCTGAAGTTGAACATTTCGGATGCCGGTTTATCCTGCAGCAACTCCTCTATCTCAGCCCGACTAAAAGGATTCTTGAAGAAATCTCGCTCGTTTATTTCTATATGCTTTTGCGAAAGAAACTCCTTCGTCTTACGGCAAGTGTTTCACTTGACCCAGCAATAGAAATCAACTCTGGTAGCCATTTCTCCTTCCTCCTTTCGTAGAGTTGATGTTGACGATTCTCTACAAGGTAATTCAAATCAAGGCCGTTTGAACAATGCTGCCCAGATGATAGCGTCTAAGATAGCGGTATGGAAGGCAAAATACCCACTACCCACCACCGCCAGCCAATAAGAGATACCGGTTCCCCCGGTCTGCAGGCTGGCAAGCGCCCACACGAGAGCGATCGAAGCCAGCCCTACAAGTGCCAGAACAGTACGGACTCCAATCCATAAAATAGTACTGGGACTACCTACATAAACGTTGGTGAGCGGCATCCATATCGCCGAAGGTATGAGCATGACCAGAAATATCGCACAAAACAGGCTGAAGCCGAATCGCCCGGCAATCTGGACCTCATCGGGCACGAGCTGGAAGAGAACAAAATAGAGGAATGCGAAATAGCCTAGGGCAGACAGAATCATTGAAACGCCATATAATGGTCTGATATTCTCAGGGACACCTCCCCAGAGGGCATTGGCACCGCCCGATTGTGCCCTGATCCCGAAAATGTAGCTGCAAATGACAGCGACCCCTCCAATGATATTGATAACGAGAAGAATTATCTGCTGAGTTTCCATAATAGTTACCTCCTCATCCAGCTATGGATAATTTTAAGTCAAGAAGCCGTAAGACTGGAACCAGTTTATAGTATCGGCTATTGTTTCTTCTAATGGACGTGGTTCGTACCTAAGTTCTTTACTGGCCTTTTCATGGCTGATGTCAGGATTGCTTTCCAGTTCTCTCATAGAAATCGGAGTGAACAGAGGTTGCTTGCCTCTGATTCGGTCGAAAAATGCTGCCAGGGGAGCAATCGCTTTAGCCACACGCATCGGTAAGATAATTTGTGGAGGCTTAACCCTGGTGATACTAGATACTTGCTGAGCGATATATTCTATTGTTACCCAGTGACCGCTGAGGATATACTTTGCTCCAGCTTCAGCATGCTCACAAGCACTTATCATACCTTTGGCAACGTCGCGATTATCTACCCAGTTCAGTCCTGCATTTACCAGGGCAGGCAGTCTGCCCTGAGCCATCGAAATCAGCGTTGCCCCAAAATGAGACGGTTTATAATCGTGAGGCCCCACCATACCTGCGGGGTTAATGATAATGGTATCGACTCCTTTAGCAATAGCACTTTTTACAATTCTTTCACCTTCAGCCTTAGAGTGGTCGTAAGGGGGATATGTGCCAGTATTGAGCAGCGGCCGAGATTCATCAAGGGGTTCATTGAGAGGTTCCTGCTTATGGGCATGAAAAGAACTGGTGTGGACAAGCCGTTTCACATTGGTGCCAATACAAGCGTTGACTACGTTTTGAACACCGGTGATATTGACAGCTTCAACCTTCTTCCGGTCCGAGTTAACGACGGAAATACGGCCAGCCAGATGAAAGACGATATCTGCTCCTGCAAAAGCCCGCCTTAGAGACTCATCATCAAGGACATCGCCTGAAATACGCTCAATATTAAGTCCCTCCAGGGCTCTTATATCATGACGGACAAGGGCTCTTACTTGCCATTTATGCTCTATAAGAGCGCGGACCAGATTTGCCCCCAGATGTCCGGAGGCACCGGTTACGGCTGCTAACATGCCCTCTCTCCATTATTGGGATATGCCTCTTTAAGCAAGAGTTACCACATCTAGGGTGGAAAAGATGACCATAGTCTAGGTACAAACTGAGGTGGTGTCAAGTGACGTTGAAATGCGTATTTTGGGAAGGTGGCATCTGTATTTATCGGCGAGTTCTAGGCTACAGATGTGGCTCAGTTTTGGAAGTAATCTCCCAGATATCTCGATAGTAGATACTGTGGCTGGGGCAGGCATTGACACAGGCTGTCTGTAATCCCTTCTTTAGCATCTCTAAACACACACCGCAATTCAGGCAGCGCCTGGCTTCGGCAATAGCCTTTTTTTCGTCTATTATGGGCGCAACCACTCTCGTGCCGTCTCTTATTGTAGCCGCATGCAATACTTTAGCTGCGATTGACCTGCCCTCTCTCAAGTCCTCTCCTTTGAGGTAGCGGTCGATTGAGATGGCGGCCTCTTTGCCTGTGACAATTGCCCCAATTACGTCCCTCGGGCCGGTGACGACGTCACCACCAGCAAAGACACCAGCCGTGTTTGTCTCTAAGGTGTTGGTATTAACGTGAACAGTCCCCCACTCGGTTGATTCCAGTCCTTCAGGCAGCATTGCCCTGTCTACCGACTCACCGACAGCAACAAGCAGGTTATCGATGTCTACGTTGAACTCAGAGCCTTTGACAGGTGTTGGGGACCGGCGGCCGGTAGCATCGTAATCGCCCAGCTCCATTCGTACGCATTGAATGCCTGATAATCGACTATCTTTGGTCAGTATTTTAATCGGGGTTGCCAGGAAATCAATTATGACACCTTCCCGTTCCGCTTCCTCTACTTCCGCAGCCATGGCCGGCATTTCATCTCGGGAACGACGGTAGATGATTGAGACCTCCTTTGCCCCCGTACGCAGAGCTACTCTGGCGGCGTCCACTGCCGTATTGCCCCCGCCAATAATAGCCACCTTTTCCCCGAGAGCTACCTTCTCCCCTGAGTTCAACCTTTTGAGAAACTCGAGGGCATACATTACCCCTTCGGTCTCTTCTCCGGGGATTCCCATTTTCTGGCTCAGATGAGCACCGGCTGCCAAAAAGACAGCCTTGTATCCCTGACTCAAAACGTTTGTTAGGTCTTTGATTGGGGTGTTTGTCTTTATCTCCACCCCCAGTTCCTCGATGTAACCAATCTCGCTATCCACTATTTCTTTCGGCAGCCTGTTCTCTGGAATACCATAACGTAGTTGGCCGCCGGGCTTTGCCTCAGCTTCGAACACGGTAACCGGATATCCCTGCCGGATGAGGTCATAGGCGCAGGACAGTCCAGCGGGACCGGAGCCAATGATAGCGACTTTGCTGTCCCTGGTCTGTTTCACGGGAGTTGCTTTCTCTCTGCCCGCCTGCATTTCATGGTCGGCCAGGAAGCGCTTCAGAGCGCGAATTGTCACCGGTACGTCGACCTTGCCGCGCTCACATTCTAGTTCACAGGGACGAGTACAGACACGACCTAGAACGCCGGCGAAAGGTGTTGTCTCCCTTATCACCTCAAGAGCTTCTTTGAACTTGCCCTGGGAAGCAAGATTTACGTAATGCCAGGCGTTCAATCCGGCGGGGCAGGCGAGCTGGCAGGGAGCCGGGATGGCACGCCCACAGTCGGTGACGAAGTAGTTGAGTCGCCACTGACCGCCTACTTCTCTCAGGTCGGGATAGACCCTTATCCACCGGGGGCCCACCGGCAGGTTATGCTCCTGCTTACAGGCCACCTCACAGGCGAAGCAGCCATGACAATTCTCAGCGATGGTCAAGCGTTTGTATTCTTTCAGTATTGTTATGCCTCCTCTTCGGTAACCGGATATATTTTACACATCAAGGCCCTCAGGTTGGAGGCACCCATCGAGATATCATAGGTGTCGGGGTCATTATCGGTGAGGATATTGCTGTTGGACTGGTCCCAACCATGTGCCGGATCCTTCTGCTCCGGGAACCACCAGCCGTGTTGAATACACACCACCCGTGGGTCGATCCCCGGGGTGATATTAGCCCGCTGCTTGATCCTTCCCCTCGGGCTTTCGATATATACCCAATCGCCTTCCTTGATGCCATGTTTCTCAGCCACCTCAGGGTGCATCTCAACGATGGGGTCGGGGTGGCATTCACGTAGCCAGGGAATCATGCGGTGCTCGGAATGGAAAAAGACAGGTGAGCGGGGGCCGGTAATAAGAACATATGGGTACTCTCTTGTCATTTCGGGTTTGCTTACCGGGCTCTCTGGTATTTCCAGGTACTTTGGCAGGGGGTCGTAGCCCCACTTCTCAAAGGTGGTGCAGTAGAGCTCAAACTTACCCGTGGGTGTGGAGAATCCTCTGCCCTCGTGCTTTCTATAGGTCACTTCACCTCTTACATACGGCTTGTCCCTGACCTGTGCCCAGGTGACACCACCGGGCTCCAGTATGAAATCGAGGTCGGCCTCGACGTTAGCCCCCCAGCCTTTCTGCCCCATTCTTCTGCCTACTTCGTTCCATATCTCGAAGTCAGACCTGCATTCGCCAATCTGCACGATTTTTCTTCTGGGGAACAGGTATCCGTGGCGGAAGAAGAAGCCACCGGTATAATCTGCTTCCAACCAGGTAGCTGCTGGTAGGAAAATGTCCGCTAACTCCGCCGTGGGTGTCAGGAAGAAATCGGCCACCGACAGAAACTCGACCTCACTCAGCGCCTTATAGACCTCTTTGGCGTTGGCCCTGGTAATAACCGGGTTGGATGCCTGGATCATGATTGCCTTGATGGGATAGGGCTTGCCGGTAAGAATAGCGTCCCAAACATACTTTTCCGGGAGCAGTCCAATCATCTGGCAGAGTTGATGAGCATTACCGGCAAGGTACTTGGCTCTCTGTTCCGGGGGAAACTCCCGATGATAGGTGAACTGGCTAATCGTCTTCCCTTTTGGTGGCCGGAAGAAGACGCTTCCACCGGGTACATCAAGATTACCGGTTATGGCTACCAGGTCGATGAGAAGTCGGTCAGCGTCGATGCAGTTGATGGTCTGCTCGATGGCCACTCCCCACTGGATGGTAGCCGGCTTGGTCTGAGCGAAGAGCCTGGCTGCTTCCTTAATCTTTTCCGCCGGTACCCAGGTAATCTCTGCCACTTTGTCCAGTGGGTATTCGTGGACACGCTCAACGAACTCGTCCCAACCATGGACATACTTCTTGATAAACTCACTATCGTAAAGCTCTTCGTCAATTATCACGTGGGCCATGCCCAGCGCCAGGGCAGCATCTGTTCCTGGCCTGAGCTGTAGCCAGATATCGGCCCGACTCGATAGGTAAGTCAATCTGGGGTCGATGACAATCAGCTTTGTCCCCTTTGCCATCACCCGAGATAGATTTTCGCCGGTGTACTCATCGGCATTGACCCAGAGGATGTTGTTACCCCACACCATGACACACTTTGGGTCATTATCGTAGTCAGAGATAGGCAGGTTGCCACAGGTAACCAGTGAAGCGCCCACCCGGGACAAATAGCAGAAGTGTCCGGCAGTAAAGATATTAGGCGTGCCCAGCAGGTTACCAAATCTGGCGAAAAAGGACTCGCCTTCTCTGGAGGTGCCCTGCCCCAGGGCAATGTACTCAGGGCCATAGTCTTTTATTACCTGCTTGAGTTTACTGACAATAGTATCAAGGGCCTCATCCCAGGAGATTCTCTGCCACTTGCCCTCACCCTTTTTGCCAGCCCGCTTGAGGGGGTACTTGACCCGGTCCGGATGATACACCAGCTGGTGAAAGGCTAGACCCTTACTGCACATGCTGCCGTGGTTGGTGGGGAAATCAGGGTTGCCTTCAATCTTGACAATTGTCCCGTCTCTGACATGGACGAGAACACCACAACCACCATGGCAACCACGGCAATTGCTTTTGATTATTTGTTCCTCGATAGATTCACTCATGTTGTATTCTCTTCCCTTTATGAGTTAACAGCCTCTGTCCTGAAGCGCTGGCCCAGAGCCGCTAAAGCCCGGTAGTTTTCTATCTGGTCCTGCTCTTCTGTTTTACTCCATCCCAGGAGAAGTCCCATTTCCCGGGCTACCGTCTCGACAGCATCGAGACCCTGGGATGGCCCAAGACCGATATTGGTGCAACATAGCATAAAATCGCTCAGTGTCAAGGCCTCCTCTTCCTCCACAGCGTAGTTAATCTGGGCTAGAATGTCAATACAACTGGCAGCAACTGGCTGGCCCAGCCGTTTATCTGCGCTTACATAGCCCAGCACCGAAGAAAACCTTGAACCATATAGAGTGGCCAGATAAGCAACTGTTTCTAAGGGCAGGTCGTGCTGCTGAGCGGCCTGTTCTATATCCTGGGCTGGTACGGCTGGTGCTCCCGGAAGCGGGGTGTCTGCTGTAGTACAGGGAGCTTGCACGCTAAATTTCTTACAAACTAAGTCTAAGACTTCCTCGGCTATGGCACGATAGGCTGTTATCTTGCCACCCAGCACGGTGATATAGCCTTTAATGCCGTTCTTTAGCTCGTGGTCCACTAGTTTATGCGCCCGTGAGGTGTCAGATGCCGTCTTGTCCCCTGAGGCGACAAGAGACCTGAGGCCAGCCATGGCATAGTAGATATCATCCGCTCCGAACTGGGGAAAGTAATGACGCATTTCTGTGACCAGATATTCTACGTCTGATGCGCTGGCGTGTATGGTATCCAAATCGGCGGTGTAGTCTGTATCGGTGGTGCCGATGAGGGAGTGTTCACGCAGGGGGGTTATGAAGAAAAGGCGGCCATCACTCTTGGCAAACAGTACCAGGGCATTATTAGAAACTTTCTTGGTCAACAGATGGATGCCTTTGGTTCGGCGTAATCTATCTTTGCTCTGGATATTTAGCTTTTCCCACATCAGGTCTGCCCAGTGCCCACCAGCATTAACTACCATGCGTCCGTTGGCGATGTAATTTTCTCCGGTGAGCGTATCTTTTACCTCAATTCCATGCACAACGTCGTCTTTAGCTAACAAATTTATAGCCGCGGCGTGGTTCAGGATGCAGGCACCATTCTCGGCGGCAGATAGTAGGTTCTCCAGGCAAAGTCTCTCCATGAACTCTGCCTGACAGTCGTAGTAAAGATATGAGCCTACAAGCCCGTTAATATCTGCAAGGCCCGGTTCTACCTCTAAGGTTTTTTGCCGGGAGAGGCGACGCCAGCGGGGTATGCCCTTGCCCTTTGCCAGGAAATCATAGAGGTATAAACCAAACGGCAAGGAGAACCGGTAAAAGGGCTCGCTGCGCAGTGCCGGGATGATGAACTGGAGTCTGTGTACTAGATGAGGGGCGATTTTAAGAATGATTTCTCGTTCCCGTAAATCTTGCCTGACTAACCCGAATTGCATGGTACGAAGGTAGCGCAGTCCCCCATGAATGAGCCGGGTAGAGCGGGAGGTGGTACCGTGGGCAAAGCCCGCTTTTTCCACCAGCAATGTATTGAGGCCGCGGAGGGCAGCGTCATGGGCAATACCTGCTCCAACAATACCCCCACCGACCACAATCAAATCGAAGTTCTCTCCCCTGAGTTTGTCGAAATCTCTTTTCATGCCAGATTTTCTCGTTTTACTCTAAGCTCCATCCGTGGGCACGTTCTACGGCACGCTTCCAGTTCCTAAAAAGGGTCTCACGCCTGTCGGTATTCATCTGCGGCTCATAGATATCAGCGGCGTGCCATCTTTGGGTTACCTCATTGGTGTCCCGCCACATACCAACTGCCAGCCCTGCCAGGTAGGCGGCTCCTAGGGCAGTGGTCTCAGCTACTGCCGTCCGTTGAATAGGAATTCCCAGAATATCGGCCTGGAACTGCATTAGGAACGAGTTGGCAGTACCGCCACCGTCCACCCGTAGCAGCGGGATACGAAGGCCAGCCTCAGCTTCCATAGCTTCTACAACATCCCGGGTCTGATAGGCGATGGCCTCAAGAGTGGCCCTTACCAGGTGCTCTCTGGTGGTGCCCCTGGTAAGCCCCACAACGGTGCCCCGGGCGTACATGTCCCAGTAAGGAGCACCAAGACCTACAAAGGCCGGGACGAAGTAGACCCCACCGTTGTCAGCTACAGAGCAGGCCATGGCCTCACTCTCGGCGGCGTCCGTGATGATTCTCAGGCCATCCCGGAGCCACTGTACTGCCGCACCTGTGATGAAGATACTCCCCTCCAGGGCATAGCTTACTCTATCGTTCAGCCCCCAGGCTACAGTGGTAATCAGGCCTTTCTGGGAGGGAACCGGACTATCACCGGTATTTAGCAGAACGAAAGAACCTGTCCCATAGGTATTCTTGGCCATCCCCGGGTCGTAGCAGGCCTGACCAAAAAGGGCCGCCTGCTGGTCGCCAGCGATAGCTCCTATGGGTATCTGGGAATCACCGAGAAGACCAGAGGCGGTCTCGCCGTAGACCTTACTGGAGGGCATAACCTGGGGGAGAACAGCTTCGGGTATTTCCAGGGTGGCGAGGAGTTCCCTGTCCCATTGGAGAGTGTTTATATTGAACAGCATGGTACGACAGGCATTAGTATAATCCGTAACGTGGGCCTTACTGCCAGTCAGGTTCCAGATAAGCCAGCTATCCACTGTTCCAAAGAGGAGGTCGCCCTTTTGGGCACGGTGTTGCCCCTGTGGTATGTGGTCTAAAATCCAGCGAAGCTTGGTAGCAGAAAAGTAGGCGTCGATGATTAGTCCTGTCTTCTCCTTAATAGGCTGGTCCAGGCCCTGTTGCTTTAACTCTTCGCACATTGAGGCGGTACGTCGACATTGCCATACTATAGCATTGCTTACTGGCTCGCCGGTATGACGGTCCCATACTATGGTTGTCTCCCGCTGACCGGTAATACCTATCCCCTTTACTTGGGAGACGGATACCCCCGCCTTCTGTATAGACTCCTGAGCTACCGCAAGTGAAGCCTGGAAGAGCTCGTTAGGGGACTGCTCGACCCAACCCGGCTGGGGGTATATCTGCTGTATTTCCCGGTAGGCCTTGGAGACGGTCTGCCCTTCTTCATCAATGAGCAGAGCAGTGCTTCCGGTAGTTCCCTGGTCTATTGCCAGGATATAGCTTTTGCTCGGCATAGATATTGTTCCACTGAATAGCTGCGTGCACTTCAGACTGTAGCACGGTGAGAAACGGGCGTCAACTATCAGGAAGTAGCAGCCTTGGTATCACCTGTGCTAAGATTGCGTGAGAAAAGTCGAGTGAAGGCCACACAATAGCAGCAGTATCTAATAAAATCACATGCTGATAGGAAGGACTAATACATGAGCGAGATTATTGCCGAAACAACTGCGGGCAAAATCCGGGGCATCATGGAGCGAGAGGTTATTACCTTCAAAGGCATTCCGTATGGTGGGCCGACTGGCGGGAACCGGCGTTTTCTGCCGCCGATACCACCGGAGCCGTGGACGGGTGTGCGTGACACCACTGACTATGGGCCAACCTGTCCGCAAGTAGGACAGATAGCAGACGAAGGTAGAGCGGCCAGACCTGTCTTTGGGCAAGTAAGAGTGTTGCCTCAGAGTGAAGACTGCCTGGTACTGAATATATGGACACCAGTCATGGGAGACGGTGGGAAGCGCCCGGTTATGGTCTGGCTTCATGGTGGCGGCTTCGGGACGGGTTCGGGTTCGTCGGTAATGTACAATGGTGCCGCACTCGCCAAACGTGGTGATGTCGTCGTGGTTACAATAAACCACCGGCTCAATGTCTTCGGCTACCTGCACCTGGCAGACATTGCCGGCGAGGAGTATACCGGCTCGGGTGTGGCCGGAATGCTGGACATTATACTGGCTCTGGAGTGGGTCCGGGACAACATCGGGGGGTTTGGTGGTGATGCGGGCAACGTGCTGATTTTCGGTGAGTCCGGTGGTGGTAGCAAGGTCGGCAAGATGCTGGCGATGCCTTCAGCAAAGGGCCTGTTTCACCGTGCTGTTATTCAGAGTGGTCCGGGGCTACGGGGGGTAGAGCCGGACGAAGCTAACGGTATGACCGAACAGCTTCTGGCAGGACTGAATATCAAGGCAAACGAGATTAAAAAACTTCAGGCAATGCCGGTAGGCGAGCTGTTGAGTGCTGTTAACACACTGTTGGTGGAACAGACTGCCGATGGCATGATAGGTGTACCTGTTGCCGGTGGAGCCCTGATGCGGTTTGCGCCGGTAGTGGATGGTAACTATCTCCCCGCCCATCCGTTCGACCCTGTAGCCGCACCGACGGCAGCGGATGTCCCCCTGATGATTGGTTGTAACCGGGATGAATCCGCACTCTTCCTGGCGGCTGACCCTCGGCGCCGTCGGCTTGAAGAGTCAGAATTACGTGAGCGGCTGACACCCCAGCTCGGTGATAAACTGGATAGGATACTCAGCATTTACAAGAAGACGCGGCCTGATGCTACGCCTTGGGACCTGCTAATCGGGATTACGAGTGAAGGATTCAGGATGGCGTCTATCCGGCTTGCCGAACGTAAGGCAGCGGGTGGTCCTGCCCCGGTATACATGTACCTGCTTACCTGGGAATCTGACTACCTTGGCTACCTCTTTAAAGCGTGTCATGGTCTCGATATTCCGTTCATTTTTAACAATGTCGATGATGCGGCCCTTACTGGCGAGCGCCCTGATAGATACGAGCTGGCCACATCAATGAGCGAAGCGTGGCTTGCCTTCGCAAGCAGCGGAAATCCCAACCACCCGGATATACCGGAATGGGAACCATATTATGCCAACAACCGTACCACGATGCTTTTCGATGTTCCATGCCGGGTAGTGGTAGACCCGTATCGTGAAGAGCTTGATGCCTGGGGGGATTTCGAGGTGAATCTTCCTTAGTCCGGATATATGATTGGGAGACTAGGTAGTAACTTGTTGCCGTCTATAATTACAGAGGTCAATAACCATAGTCGGACCACCAAGCGGCAAAATAAGGCCTTGTTTTTGCCGCTTCGCTCTGGTATGATTAGTAATATGATGCAATGACAGAAAGGGGTACTCAGACATGAATCTATCACGACCGAACTCAGATGATGCGACTAGGACAGCGAACCGCTCACGAAGCGTGGTTCCGATGAGCGGTCTTTGCTCTCGCTGTATTGATACCTGCACCGGCAACTGTGAGGTGTTCAAAGCCTCATTTCGCGGGCGGGAGCTTATTTATCCTGGGCCTTTTGGCGAGATAACCGCTGGTGGTGATAAGGACTATCCTGTTGATTACTCACATCTTAATATCCAGGGGTACGCTCTTGGCGCCAAAGGACTCCCCGAGGGCGTCGAAGCAAGTCCTGACACGGCCACATTCCCGACGGTAAGCACTGAGGCCGAATATGGCTGGGATAAGAAGGTAAGGATGAAGGTGCCGATATTCACCGGTGCCTTAGGTTCGACCGAAATTGCCCGTAAGAACTGGGAGCACTTCGCTGTTGGTGCGGCTATCAGCGGTGTCACGCTGGTGTGCGGAGAGAATGTCTGTGGTATCGACCCGCAATTGGAGCGCGATTCCAATGGTAAGGTGGTAAAGGCACCGGACATGGATCGCAGGATTGAGATATACCGACGCTACCACCAGAGATATGGCGAAATCCTGGTCCAGATGAATGTGGAGGATACCAGGCTCGGTGTGGCTGAGTATGTCAGCAAGAAGCATGGCCTGGATACCATTGAATTGAAGTGGGGACAAGGTGCCAAGAGTATCGGCGGAGAAATTAAGGTAAGCAGCCTGGAGCGTGCCTTGGAACTTCAGAGGCGGGGTTACATCGTTACTCCTGACCCTTCAAATCCTGTGAACCAGGCTGCCTTTCGGGATGGAGCTATCAAGGAGTTCGAGCGGCACAGTCGGCTGGGCTTTATTGATGAAGAAAGCTTCTATGCAGAGGTCCAGCGTCTGCGAGACCTGGGATTTCAGCGTGTTACGCTGAAGACCGGAGCTTATGGCCTGCGTGAGCTGG
Source organism: Dehalococcoidia bacterium (assembly GCA_011170375.1). Lineage (GTDB taxonomy): Bacteria > Chloroflexota > Dehalococcoidia > Dehalococcoidales > Fen-1064 > W589. The sequence goes on along the minus strand of DUEV01000004.1, from coordinate 201,535 downwards.
CGATGGCAATCAAGTGGAGCTCTAAGGCAAAAATTGACCTGCTCACAATAGATGGTGCTCCTGGGGGAACCGGTATGAGCCCGTGGCGTATGATGCAGGAGTGGGGTATGCCCAGCTTATACCTGCATTCAGCCGCATACGAGTTCTGTAAGAAGCTGGCGGATAAGGGTGAACGGCCTCCCGACGTTGCCTTTGCTGGCGCCTTCAGCAGCGAGGATGGAGTATTCAAGGCGCTTGCGCTGGGTGCTCCGTTCGCCAAGGCAGTCTGTATGGGTAGAGCACTCATGATTCCCGGGTTTGTCGGCAGGAACATCAGCAATTGGCTTGAAGAAGGCAAACTACCCAATACGGTAGGACAGTTTGGGTCGACAGTGGAAGAGATATTCGTGAACTACGAAGACGTCAAGAATATCGTTGGCTCGGATGAGATAAAGAACATACCTCTGGGAGCAATAGGAATTTACAGTTATTCCGAGAAGATTCGAGTGGGACTTCAGCAATTGATGGCTGGCTCCAGGAATTTCAGCGTGGCGACAATCTCCCGGAGGGACCTGATGTCATTAACAGAGGAGTGCACTAAGGTTACTGGAGTACCCTATCTGATGGATGCGTACCGTGAGGAGGCAATGGAGATTCTCGGATAGCTGGGGCAAGTAGAGCGTTTTGTCCTGTAGAATTAGATGGAGATGTGAGAAGTCTATGGTGGAAATAGATAAAGAGCTTCTTAGGGATATGCTGTCTCGCTACCAGGGCAGGGGGAGTGACCTGATACCACTCCTGCTTGAGGTTCAGGCGCAATTCAGTTATCTACCTGAGGAAGCAATACAGTTGATTGCCGATTTTCTTGATATGCCGGAAGGTGAGATATATTCGGTATCGTCTTTCTATTCGCAGTTCCGTCTAACACCAGTCGGGAGGCAGCTTGTAGCGGTGTGCCGGGGTACGGCATGTCATGTCCGTGGTGCTTCGCGAATTCTCGGCGAGATTTCAGAGGAAATCGGCGTTGCGGAGGGTGAGACCAGCGATGACATGGAATATACTCTGGAGAGCGTTGCCTGTATCGGCTGTTGTGCCCTGGCACCCTGCATCAAGGTCAATAATGATGTCCACGGTGAGATGACGGCGCAAAAAGTGGAAGAACTGTTTGCAGCTCCGGTTAACTGACCTGCAATCTGGTGTCGCGGCAGGCGCTGACTTCGCCCTGCATTTAGATTCCTAGCAATTGATAATTGACTATAAGCGGGCTGGGTCTGTCATTGAATAGGTCTATTCGGGGCAGGTCGGGGAGCTTCAGGGTCTGGTTGTTGCTATTCAATGACCTCCTCTAGTATCAGTTCCTTAATCTCTTCGTCCGACATGCCGAGGATTTCCTTCAAGGCACTTTCGTTATGCTCACCCATAAGCGGGGCGCGTTCTACTTCAACCGGGCATTTGGAGAATTCATAGGATGGTGCCACGCCGTGGTATGTTCCAATCTCAGGGTGGTCCAGTTCATGGTAAACGTGGCGGTGCTTAAGCTGCAGGTCATGCTCTATCAGGTCTTCGCCGGTAGCGACGATACCGGAGGGTACCCCGGCGGCCTGCATCATGCTCATCACTTCTTCCGGGGTGCGGTTGACTGTCCAGGTTGCTATCAGTCTGTCCAGTTCTTCTTCGTTCTCTTTTCTCCCCTGAAAGGAGTTGAATCTGGGATCGCTGGTCCATTTTGGATTGCCGATGACCTTGCAGAAGCTCCGCCATTCCTCATCAGTGTATACGGCAATGACGCACCACCTGTCTTCCCATTGGCAGCGGTAGACGCCGTGGGGGGCAGTGTAAGGAGAGCGGTGCTTTACATCAAATTCGTACTCCTGCAACTCCCGCCCCGTATACAATCTCTTTACGGGTACGGGTTCGTCAGCTAACTGCAGCCTTCTTACCACATCGTCGGGGTGGATGTTCCTTGTCCATTCTTCAATGCGACGGTCGAGTTCTTCTTCGTTCTCTCTTCTTGCCCGGAGAGTGCTGAAACGCTCATCCCTGGTCCAGGCTGGGTCGCCGAGAATCTTGCAGAAGCTTTTCCATTCTTCATCGGTGTAGACCCCGATGGCACACCACCTGTCTGTATGGCGGTCACGGCAGGGATAAGCATTGTGGGGAGCGGCGTATTCAGATTGGTTTCCTATTCTGGTGGCTACCCGCTTGTTAACTACATTATCCAGAACTAGAGGTGACAGCAGGTGAACCCCGGCCTCATACTGGGAGAGGTCTATGTACTGGCCCTTACCGGTGCGGCGCCGGTAATCGAGGGCTGCCAGGATTGCCAGTACACTGAAACGGGGTGCTATGATGTCTGTATAAGCCCCGACACTTGCTGGCTCACGGTCAGGCCAGCCAGTGATGGTGGTTAGGCCTACCAGGTTGACTAACTGTGTGCCGAATCCGGGGTGTCTTGAGTGAGGGCCGGTCTGTCCCTGCATGCAGGAGCTGAGCATGATGATATCTGGCTTTACCTTGACCAGTTCCTCGTAGCCAAGCCCCATCCTTTTCAATACCCCCCCGGCAAAGTTCTCGACGACAACGTCTGCCCAGGTGACGAGTCGCTTGGCAATTTCTATACCCCTGGGGTCGGTCAGGTTGAGGGCAATACTGCGCTTACTGGCGTTCCATATACCGAAACTACCGCCCCGGTTGTACCAAGGGTTAAATGGCTCTGGATAGTCATCTTTGAATGGGCCAAATTGTCGGAAGATTTCAGGGTGACTCCGGCTCTCTATTTTGAGCACATCTGCCCCCTCGTTGGCCATCATCCGGGTTATGAAGGTCCCCGCGATAACTATTGTGAAGTCCAGGACTCTTATTCCCTCGAGTAGTCTTTGCTGCATGTTTCTGTCCTCTTCCTAGATAGCTAAGCTAGATAATACCTGCTTGCTTCAATTTCGAGATTTCTTCAGTCGGGATACCCAGTTCCTCTTCGTAGATTTCTCGGTTGTGTTCGCCGATGAGCGGGGCGTGGCGTGTTATTTTAACTGGCGTTTCTGAGAGCTTGGCAAAGGGACCGGGGTAAGTTAACGTGGTGCCTAACTCGGGGTGTTCTATATCTACCCAAAACTCCCTGTCGCCGAGTTGCGCACTCTCCAGTAAGTCCATCGTATTAAACTGGGGATAAAACAGAATACGGTGCTGAACGGCTCCCTCCAGCAGTTCCAGCTTGGTGTGTGACAGGAAGAACTTAGCGGTGGGTTCCTCGAGGCGGTCCATTATTTCCTGGGTAACTTCAGCGTAATCGAACTCCTCCCAGTCAAATTCCTTGAGGAAATCGGTAGCCATGCCCTCACTATCCAACCAGTGAACGAATGCCACGTTCGTTGCAACCCTAAACGTGCCGGGCATATATACCCAGGTGACCAGCCCGTCCTTACAGGGCCAGGTGCGTGTAATCTGGACGCCGGGATTACGCATTCCCCCTCGCGGCTGAAAACGCTGTCGCAAATCCCAGCCGACTTCACCTGACTGTACCAGGGCGGTCTGTATTGATATGTCGATAAACTGGCCTTCTCCGGTCATCTGTCGGTAATAGAGAGCCATCATGGCAGATAAGGAAATGTCCAGACTTGCCTGGAGATACGCCTGAGAGTGATGACTCATTCGTAGCGGTGGTCGGTCGGCATCGCCAATTGAGAACATCCGCCCGCCCATTGCCCAGAGCACGATGTCGGGGGCTTTGAGGTCTCGATACGGCCCTGTTTGTCCAAAAGGGGTGACTGCAATCATGATAATGCTGGGATTGACCCTCTCCAGGTCGGAGTATCCCAGACCGAGACTGTCCATGTACCCCGGCGGAAATGACTCGAGTACGAAATCGGTACCCTTGGCCAGTCTCTTAAAGAGTTCCTGTCCTTCAGGTTTCTCAATGTCGAGGGTGATACCTCTCTTGCTGGTATTGAAAGCAAACCAGTGGAGGCTTTTTTCGGGGTCGACCTCATCGTGATAGAAGGGTCCCAGGTTCCGGGAGGGGTCACCACCGGGCTTTTCCACTTTGATGACATCAGCACCGAGGTCACCAAGTAACTTGCCACCGAGTTGGCCTTTTTCGTCGGTCAGGTCAAGGACGCGGTAGGGGCTGAGCATACCCTCTGTTTCTTCTGGTGTTGTCATGTTGTTTGGTACTCCATTCTAGGGAGACTTGACATAAATGGGGTCGAGTGTGGTTATCTTGAGCCTCCAGAATTCTACCTGCCATTATCGCTTTTACGTGTGGTATTTGTCAAAATGGCTTGTGTAGTAGAGCGTGTTGATTGTACCATCCAATAACGTGAGATGTTTCTGATGCCGAGACCATTCATATAACCAGTTCATGGCAATTCGCTCCTTGGTCTGGTAAACTACGTGTCAGAATTTTCACAAAGTTGTTAACTCCAGAATAACAGGATAAAAATTGCAATTATCGCCTAAAAAGAAAGTCCTCCTTTTTGTGGCTATTGTTTTCCCCTTGACCTGGCTCATTGACTTGGTGAACTGGCTGCTGGGCGGTACTGATAATCTGATTATGTTCACGGTGCTGATGGTGGTGGCTATGTTCGTTCCGGCTGTCGTGGCGGCTATTATCATGCAGTGGGTGACCAAGGAGAAACTGCGTGACGCCGGTGTGAAATGGGGGAAGAAACGCTATATTCTTAAGGCCTATCTGCTGATGCTGGCGATTGCGCTGGTGACCTACGGGCTGACGCTGGTGGTAGGCTGGGGTCGGATTGATAGCGATGCATCCACTTTGAAAGAGTTCCTCGACACCCTGGGAGTGACGGCAGATATACCGTCGTCAGTGCTTCTCGGGGTAGTCGGCTTCACGGCGTTGTTCACCGGGGTCATCGTAAATACGACCTACGCCTTTGGTGAGGAATTTGGTTGGCGAGGATTCCTCTTACCCAATCTCCTCCATCTGGGCAAACTTAAGGCCTGCCTCATATCCGGGGTGATATGGGGGGTGTGGCATACACCCCTTATTTTAATGGGTCATCTCTATGAAGGCTATCCGGTATTGGGTGTCCTCATGATAACCATAATGTGTGTCTTTCTCGGTATCATCTTTGGCTGGCTCAGGATTGCTTCAGGTAGTCTCATACCTGCTATCGTGGCCCACGCAGCGCTCAATGCCCAAATGCTGGCCTACTTTCCGTCGTTCCTCGTGACCGATGTTGATCCTGTCCTTGGGGGTGGAACGGGTATAATCGGGCTGGGTGTCATGGGTGTAGTAGCACTCTGGCTCGTAGTCACACGTAGAGTCAGATAAGTAGTATAGAGTATCGGTGCTGTGGCCGATATCACGCTTTCGGTGACATTTTCCCCTCTCTAAATGCGTCTTTTATATCTATTCTGTTTAGCCCAGACATCCGCTATGACTAAAGTACGTATTATGCAGCATACCAAATCACTATTGTACGCGGTCGGCATAGCACTTATAGTGAAATTAGGATGAAAAGGCAGACAACATCGCCACCAGTATCAGAGATAGAGCTCGGTGTAATGGCCCCTCCGCCGGTGAGGGAGGCGGTTGTCGAAGAGCAGGCTGAGTTCAGTTCTGAACCAGAGCAGCGTATTTCGCGAAAGGGGCGAGAGATAAAACCCCTGCCTCTGGTACTGTCAATGCTGGGACTGGCTCTGTTGCTGATGATTCCTATGCTCTTGCTTCTACAAAAGTTGCAGTCCTAGACCTCTGACCGTTGTAGTTGTGAGCCGTTACTCTCCGTCTGTTAAGGTGGTGTGCATGTAGCATGCTTGCCATTTTGCTGTATATATCGGCAGCACATATCACATATTTACCACTATATTGCTGCGGAACACCAACCGATATCTAACTTAACGGCTGTAAGATAACCAGTAGGTGTGGTACTGCACCGTAGCAATTTTGCCAAACCGGAAGGGGGGCTGTAGACCGTGGGAAGGTACCTTTGTATTGCTGGGGCGTCGCGAGGAGGCCTGGAGTCAGAGTCTGGGCTAAGGGCTATTCGTGTACCCTTGGCCCTGATACGCGCTGGATACAAGCTAAGCTCTCTCATTCCTGAGGAAGTAACAGGACTTGATAAGAGTTTTAGAGACCACGGTATAGGTCCCGAATTGCGTCACCTGAAGCAAAAAGACCTCAAGCATCTTATCGAGGCGCCGGATGCTCTTGAGATTGCCATCGTCCGTGATGGCAGAGAAAAAGTGCGCATATACATAGAGTAACCGGTGTGTGTTCTCTCTGCTGCCGGAACACTCGGCGAGACAACTACATGGACAGTCCTGCCCGGTAGCCGTCGTTAATAGCCTCCCGGATACGCTGGGGCTTGGCAGCGTCACCGATGCAGTACACCTCGGGTACCTTACCTTCGAGAGCCTGGTATAATGCGTTATTCGGCTGGTAACCGACAGCCAGGATAATCGAATCAGCCGGAATCTCCGTTTTCTTTTCTTCTGCGGTAACAGTCACGCTGTTTTCTGCTATTTCCTCACAGCTGGCACCAGTTATCATCACCACCTCTTTGGCCCGTAACCCATCAAGGAGCCGACGCCTCACCATCGGTGACATATCGTTGGCCATCCGCTTCAGCATTTCGACAATAGTTACGTGCTTGCCCTTTTCTGCCAGGAAGTGTCCCGTCTCGCAGCCGACCATACCACCCCCGATGATTACCACGTTCTGACCTACCTCTCTGCCAGCGAGAACGTCCTGAGCGGTTACCACGTTTGGGTTGTCTACGCCTGGCATCTCGGGTATTATCGGGGTACCACCAACAGCAATAACTAAGGCATCTGGCTTATCCCCAATAATCGCGTCGGGAGTTGCTTCGACATTCAACCGGCTATCGACACCAGCCCTGGTTAACTGGTCTGACATGTATGCCGTCAGGAGTGCGATTTCCTCCTTGTACGGTGGCAGGGCTGCCACAATCAGCTGTCCACCCAATTCAGGAGCCTTCTCATAGAGCATCACCTGGTGTCCTCTTAGAGCGGCTACTCTGGCAGCCTCCATCCCGGCTGGACCGCCGCCAATGACCACGACCTTCTTGACCTTATCCGCAGGCTGAATATGATACTCCCTTTCCCGCCCCATGGCAGCATTCACGGCACAGGCGGTACCCCGGCCTTCGGTGACAGGGCGTTCAATACAGTCCATGCAGTTGATGCAGGGGATGATTTCATCCAGTTTTCCATCGGCGGCCTTGTTGGGTAGTTCGGGGTCAGCCATGAGACGCCGCCCAATCGAGATGAAGTCTGCCTTGCCCTGCTCAAGGACTTGTTCTCCTAGTTCGGCGTCCAGCCTGCCGACAGCAATAACAGGGACGCTGCTGACTTTCTTGACTTCCGCAGCGATGGGTACGAGGAATCCGGGCATATCGCATATCGGGGCACGGATAGCGAAGGAATAGGCACCGTATCCGGAGACATGGATGGCATCGGCCCCGGCTTCGACAAACATCGGGACGGTCTGCCTGGTCTCTTCAATGGTGAGGCCGTCCTCGAACCCGAATTCTTGGCCATTTAGGCGGGGCCAGACCGGATAGTCAGGCCCGACCACCTCTCTGATGGCCTGGAGAATTTCAATCATGAACCTTGCCCGGTTATCCACCGTGCCACCGTATTTGTCGGTACGCTGGTTGGTGGATGGAGAGAGAAACGAGGCGACCAGATACTGGTGGGCGCCATGTACCTCCACCCCGTCGAGACCAGCCTCCTTCGCTCGCCCTGCCGCGGCAGCAAACCATTGTACTCTCTGGCTAATTTCGTCGAGAGTTAGCTCGTGGGGAGGGGTGCCGGTTACACCCATGACACGGGCAGGCACCGTAACCGCAGATGGGCCTACCTGAGCACGTTCCCCGTTCCTCAGTTCCCAGCTGGAGTGCTGCAATTGCACGGCAATCTTGGCACCGTATTGGTGGACTATCTCAGCCAGTTCTTTAAAACCGGAGATATAGCTGTCATCACCGAGAGTTAATTGAAAGTTGGAGGCATTACACTCAAGGGATGGTGCTGTTACTTCCACAATAATCAGGCCGACGCCACCCTTGGCCCTGGCTTCGAGATAATCGATGAGTCTCTGGCTGACGTAGCCTCCTTTGTCGTGGTAGCCGGTTCCCATCGGCGGCATCACAATCCGGTTCTTCACCTGCATTTTCCCAATCTGCCCCGGCTCAAAGAGTCTCTTGAAATCTCCACTCATTTATCAATACCTCTTTTCCTTTATCTGCAGTAAAGCATATTCTTGTCTCTAACTACTCACTTTACGGTACAGGACGACGTGTTTGTAGTCAACCATGACATCAAAGCAGGTTCTAATAATATCCAGGTATTCGCTGTAGGCGGCATCTTCTCCGTTGATTGTCTCGATAGTGATGCGACGTACCGGCTGGAACTGCCGTATCAGCAGGTGTTGCAGGAAGCCCAGGTACTCTGGCAGGCGGGGGTCATCGGGGGGCACATTGAATGTTAGAGCCCGGCCATTTCGCCGAGAAATAATGACCAACCGGTTGCTCTGGTAAACGAGGTGTGTGCCGGCAATGCGTTTCGGTAGTGGCCTCTTGGTTGCCTCAAGCTGAACTCCGCAGAGTGAAGCCGGGTCGGTGGCATTAACCCAATAGACCGCATCTTCTGGCAGCTTCCGCTGCAGTATGTGGAATGCCTGGTGTGAAATGAATTGAGGTCCGGGTATACCGTGAAAGAAGTAGCCAGCCAGTACCTCACCCGACAGCTCCATCAGCCGTAGTGCCCGAAAGATACTCGACCAGCGAAATGGTGGGGATTCCCTTTCGAGCAGTTCCCGAAAGAGGATACCGTAGCGGTCCAGCAGCAGCCTTGCCCGGTCTTTCTTCCTTTCCTCGGCTTCAATGATGTCCTCAGTTGATTCAGGAGTGGGAAGCTGAAACCAGTTACCGGCGAAGGGAATCGAGCCCTTCCACCGTGAGAAGCTGGCACGGCTGGCAACCCGACGGCGACCTCGAATGTGGGGCCCTGTCTTTGTAGTGGTTGTCTTCGGCACTTTGTATCGGTTCTCAATACCCTTCCGGAGTGCGGCGAAGGTATCGTTGGTGACCTTTCCCTGCCAGACTTCCTTCCAGAGACGGTCCGATAGCCGGTCCGAGCGGTATTTCGATATGTCCATTAAAGTGGCGAAGTCATACCGCCCGATGGCATGGGGGAAAAGCTCCTCAAAAATCGTTTCGTCGTCTGGCTGAGCATCACTGTCGGGTGCTCCGTTATCCACCTGCATCAGGTCAAGGTCGGACTCGAAGCAGAAGGCGACACGACGGTTCCCATTGCCGACCCACCGCAAGTCACCTTCCTGCATGATGGTATCGAGCCAGGAGGTAGAATAGGGGTGTAAACGTGCTGGGAGAAACTCCGTCTCCCACATTTCCGCCGGTACCGGCAGGCACAGTAGCTGCTCGATACAATGGAATAGCCCCTCAACGCTGTCTTCAGGCTGTGTTACTCCCTGGTAGTGGGCCAGAAATAGAGGTAACCACTCTGCATCGACAGGCTCGAAGACCGGCACGGCACCAGCTCGCATCAGCCTCAGCAGAACCTCGAAATTCTCGCTATCACAGACCTCATCATCGGTGGCGCCTGTTATCAACTGGCCCATGATGACCTTCTGGGAGTCAATCAGGTCTTCCAGGGCAAGTGACAGACGCTGATTCTCAATCCCGAGTGTGGTGCGGATAAACTCAAAGCTCGCTGGGCCGTAGAACTGCAGCCATTCACCCAGCACCGAAGTCAAAACTTCATCACGGTCGTCATCGGGGGCTTCGAGACTGCTACGTGGTACAGTCATGCTAGGAAGCAATGGTTCAGTCGGCACTTGTTCGGTTCCGTAGAGGCCATAGATTACTCGTGATTTTGTCTCCAGGGCGACTATCATTGATTCTGATGCCTCTGATGGGACGATTCGTACCAGTCTGTCCGATACGGATTCAAGTAACGAATCAATCTCTACGCCGTGGTCGTTGTGTATTGCCTGTAAAAGGCGTTCCCACTCGGAGGCTGGAATGAGCAATCGTTCCTTTACCCAGTCCACCAGGTCGCGAGGAGCTTCCGGTGAGTATCCCGGTGCCAGGCGCTGTCGTTTCAACTCGAACTGCCCGATGATGTCAGGTGCGATCTGGGGACGGAGACCCGGGGTAAAGACGACGTGCTCGAGCAGGTCACCACGCAGCTTTGAGGTTGTTCCGGCTGTCGGTTCGTCACCCATGTACATGTATTCATTGGTCTGTTTCCACGAGATACTCTGCGCCATCGGACTCGGGTGGCTGGTGTGTGCCTCGGACCACTGAATTGCCCCAGACTCCAGTTCCGCCAGCACCTGTTGCAAGCTCTTTAGGTCAAACTCGTCGAGGAGACAGGTACGCCATGTCTCAAGCAAGATAGGGAAGTCATCATATTGCAAAACCGCTTCCAGCAGCTTCTGGGAGCGGAGTCGGCTCATCCAGAGCGGCATCCTTTCGCTGAGCCGGTTGCGGGTAATAAGCAGGGAACGGCCGGCGCATTCACGGAACCTGGCACCGAAAAACCCCGAACCCTCGAGGCGCTTTCTCAGTAGCTGCTCCACATTGACACTTGATACCAGCGATAACACCTCGTCGCCGCTGACCTCATGGGGTAATTGCAGTACGATGTGGTCATTGCTGGCGTACATCTCCAGGCGGTGCCCGAAATGCTCCTCCCAGGCGGCATCCAGGACCATAGCGAAGGGGCGGTTAACCCGACCTCCCCACACCGTATGCAGTATTAGTTGATTGCCCGGTACACCTCCCGGACCAGTACTGATGAATTCTGCCACGATATGATGCCGGTGGGGCAGTTCACAGGCGGTCTCTTCCTTCTGTCGTTTCAGAAAGTCGACCAGTTGCGCGGCTGCCGCCGGGTCCATACAATTGCTTTTCTGTAGGGAGATGGTAAAATCAGCGTTATCTAAATGATTATTGGCGGTCTCCAGGAACTGTCCGAGCCGTTCTGAGAAATGAAAGTCCCGGTAGTTTTCCTCGCCTCTCCAGAAGGGCGTTGCCATTACTTTCGGACTCCCCGGCATGACGAAGACGTCGTTATGGGTGATTCGTTCGATTCGCCAGCTCTGTGTGCCCAGGGTGAATGTCTGCCCGATTGATGCCTCCCAGACGAATTCTTCATCGAGCTCGCCGATGAGGGCGTTGTTTTCGCTGTGGCGGAGGTGGAAGTAACCACGGTCGGGTATCACTCCACCGGAGGTGTAGACTGTCAGCAGTGCTCCTTTCCTGGCAGCCACTGTATTGTCAAGTCGGTCAATCGAAACGTATGGCCTCAGCTCACGGACACGGCTGTCGGCGTAGCGTCCTCCCAACATGTTCAGTACCAGGTCGAACTGCTCACGGCTGAGGTGACGGTAGGGGTAACTGGCTGTCAGGTGCATATAGAGTTCATTGATATCCCACGTTTCAATCCCAACCATGGAGACAATCACCTGTGCCAGCACGTCCAGTGGGCACCGAATCGGCTCGATGGCTTCCATATCATGGTTGAGAATTGCCGGGGCCAGTACGGCTGCCTCGAGCAGGTCCTGGGAATGTGTCGGGAAGATGGTACCTCTGGAGACCTCCCCGACTTGGTGACCGGCCCGACCGACCCGCTGGATAGCGGAGGAGACCGAATTGGGCGACTGCACCATTATCACCTCGTCCAGCGCACCGATATCGATACCCAGTTCCAGAGAGTTGGTGGCCACCACTGCTCTTAGCTCTCCCTCCCGCAGCCTGCGCTCGACCTCGGTACGTATCTCCCGGGAAAGAGAGCCGTGATGTACGTAGGCAAGTGCCGTTTCCTCTCCGCTGTTTATCTTCTGTGCCAGCTTCTCGCATAACCGGCGACTGTTGGCGAACAGCAACGTCGAGCGATTGTGAGCAATCGTCTTCCTGAACTCATCGGCAAGCGGGTCCCATATTGATTCCTGAATTCTATAGTCGGGTTCTTCGGGGAAACGAACGTGGATGTCGTATTGCTTGGTCATGTCGGAGCGAACGATAGAAACCGACCGAGCAGTGTGGCGTGGGTTGGGTGGTGTGCCTTCAATCTGGAAGCCACCGACGAACTCAGCCACGGTCTCGACGGGTCGGATAGTGGCGGACAGGGCAATGCGCTGGAACTCGCCGGACATCGGTACGAGACGTTCTACGGCTGTCGTTAAATAGGTGCCGCGTTTTGTGCCCACTACGGCATGGACTTCATCGAGAATCACGGTTGAGATGCCCCTCAGTATTGACCGACCACCAGCGGAACTTAGTAGCAGGTTCAGGCTTTCGGGGGTGGTTATCAGTATCTCCGGTGGATGGCGCTGCATTTGAAGTCGGTCTGATGGCGGCGTATCGCCGCTGCGGGTGCGGACAGATATGTTGGGAAAGCCCGCTCCCGCCTCTGTGAAGCTCTTCTCAAGCTCACTGAGTGGGCCGAGCAGGTTCCGCTGGATATCATTGTTGAGGGCTTTCAGGGGCGAAATGTAGAGGATACTGGTATGTCCCGTGGGAAACTGCCCCGTGACTAGTTGGTTGATTGCCCAGAGGAAAGCAGCCAGTGTCTTTCCGCTCCCGGTTGGTGCCGTGATGAGAAGGTGCTCACCGCTGGCTATTTTCTGCCAGCTCTGCTCCTGGACCTCGGTTGGCGTGCCAATCTGTTCAGTAAACCAGCGGGTGATAAGAGGGTGAAATTGAGAGAGAGCACTCACGTGTTACTCCGCAGTCGAAATCTACCGCTATTTTACTCTGACTTCTTGGAAATAGAAAGCTCTGTTTAGTGTTTATGTATCAGGTCATATAAGTCATATAAAGAGAAAAATCCCGGTAAATCCGGGATTTTTCTCTGCACAAGCTAGGTCGCCACTGTAATCCCTAGTTTGGTATCCTCTTTATGGCCCCGCTACTGTTATTACCGAGGGCACAACGTTATCCTCGGGTGCATATTCCATGCCGTCACCGGTTATATCAATAACTTCTATCGTGTGTTCGTCATGTGAAGTAACAATGAAATTTGCCGCGGCCCAGCCATTTTCGTCTGTTGTTACTGTCATCCTCGTTTCACCTCCGCCAGGCGCAGTCATTTCGAGGGTCACATCTGCTCCGGGTACAGCAATAGCGTTGGCATCCCAGACAGAAACAACAACACGAATTTGACAGAAAGGTGTTCCGCATATGTGAGTACCAGACATCTCACCTACACTGACTTTCTTTGTGAAAAACTCCAGGGTGGTTTCGCTTTCGCCACTGCAACCAGCGGTGACACCATCATCGGTGACAACTGCATCCGGGTCGACTGCCGTGGCTCTGAAAGTCCACTGCGAATCCAAAGTGCCACCGGTAGCGGTGATAATGATGATAACTTCGTCGTCACCATTAGGGTCGCCGGCCGCTTCGATCGCTTCCGGGCCTCCGAGAAGGGGGGCACAATTCACATCTCCGTAATCGCTGAGCAGCGTCCAGTTAAAACTCCCGGCACAGTCCCTTAGATTCTTGACCGTGACAATGCAAAAGACCGTTCCACCGGGACCGGGAACGGGGTAGGGCCCGTCATTGGTCACCACCAGCAACGGGATACACTTACCGCCGACTAAAGGTAACCTGATGATGTGGTCTTCCACCTCACCTGAAGTGAATGCGCCACCGCTGCCGTCCCAGTCTGTGTCTGTTATCATCTCACTGGTGAGTGCCAGGCGTGCCCAGGCACCATCGGGTAACCGGTTACCGTTGGAGAAGGCGAATGATGGTGGGGTGACTGGAGTATCACCAGGTGTAACCGAAACAGAGTAATTCTTGACCACCCATTCCGCTTCACCACCTCCAGCTACTCCACCCCACTCACCGTCCATATTCAGGTCAATCAGGACGTTGAGGTAATAGGTTCCGCTGGTATTGCTGTGTACCAGTATGGTTAAGTCGGTTGGTGGCGGAATAGAAACTAGGTTAATGAAGTAGTTGGTAATACCGTCATCGGAATCGGTATTGGTGAGGTTGGGGACACCGTCAGGGTCTGCCGGGTCGTTAGCGCCTGCTTCCATGCTGGCAGTGAGTCCCAGCGTGACCTCACTGATGCTGAGAGTATAGGCACCGTTTGATGCTAATAACGTGGGGAAATTGCCAATCTGGGCAAAGGGTGAGGGATAACCGGTACTGCCGCCATCAGGGGCATCACCGTAGTCACCGGTATCCTCCTCTTCTTCTTCCTCCTCCTCTTCTTCTTCCTCCTCTTCTTCTTCTTCCTCCTCCTCCTCTTCTTCCTGCTCACCGTTGACTACGTCGGTGGTTTTCTTACAGCTGGCACCCATCATAACCAGACTCAATGTTACAAGCACGACAAGAAAGTATAAGAGTATTTTCTTCAAGATTTGAGTCTCCTTTCTCCTGATTATTCGCTAATACTACATAGTAACGCTAACCTTGTCAAACCGTGTGTTGTGCAGATGCTTGAATGACAGTTGAGGGTGATATGTCTGGAACGTATTGCCTCACAAACGGCCCCAGAAGAGTGCCCCGCAACCGACAATCTCTACGTTGCTTTCCGTAAAGTGTCGGGCAAGGCTCTGTTTCAAGCCCTCGACATCGTCCTGCTTATTTGTCATGATTCCCAGGAGATTGCACCAGTAAAAGAAAGAGGTCGCCAACAAACTCCGCTTGACACCACCGTAGAGAAAGGTGGTACCGAACAGGACACCACCGGGGTTGAGCAAGGCTCTCAGGTCTTTGAGGATAATGCCCTTGGCCTGCATGGTAAAGGGCAGGCAGTGTAATAGGTAGTTAATACCAATAGAGTCAAAGGGAGGGCCGTCAATCTCAAGCGGCTCAAGGGCGTTTTGGCAGTAGGTCAGAGGGGAATATCGTGCCAGTTTCTTCCGGGCGATTGTCAGGCTATTATGTTTCAGGTCCACCAGCACGAGGCGGGGATTGGGTACCGGGAAGGTGCATCTATCGAGGAAATAGCCAGTACCGACGCCGATATCAAGGTGGTTGGCTGATACATGCTGGTTATACAGCTCTAAGACGTTGTCCGATGGACAGTTCCAGATGAGGCGGCTCATCAGACCGAGGGCAAGACGGTCATATATAGCAAAAAAACCCTTGGTGTATAATGCCTGGCTTGCCCAGAGACGTCGTGGTGAAACCTCGATATTAGCTGTTTCGTTCACTGGTGCCTATATTAGCACCAACGGTTTGACTATGCTAGAGCTTCTCGCTGGGCTGTCCGTCGGGCGAGAGCCCCAATTATTCCTATCACTACCAGTATGAGACCAATGAGGATAAAGGCTTCAGGGGCAACATCCGACCAGGTGCCTCCCTGCTGGCTGATTTCAACCACCGGCTGGACAATATAGTATGTGGGGAAGATACGGCCGACCCACTGCGGGATATCGGGGAAAAGGTAAACGAAGGCCGGGGCATAATACAATATACCGATGGCTTTATTGATGGCAAACAGGCTGGTGATGTCCTTAATAAAAGCACCGAGCATGATACCGAAGGCGGACGCCATTACCGCACCAAGTGCCAGCATACCGACGAGCAGAAGTGGTTGTGCACCGAAAGCCTGATTTAAGACGAGTATCAGCACTCCCATGAAGGTACTGATGACGACGCCGACCAGTCCTTTACTCAGGAATATCTCTGCCAGTGAGGCTGGTGTTATCGCCAGAGCAGACAGGGTACGCTTTTGCTTCTCGTCCACTAGGGATGTGGCCGGTACCATGATTCCACCAAATACGATGGCCATCAGTACTATGATAGGCAGAATGCGGTCGTCCCACGGGATACTCTCGTCATCACCCAGTGTAGTAGTGACTATCTCAACTGGCACTTCCTGGCCGGCAACGTCTCTTATCATATTGTCGATAGTAGCCCGCAGCACTATCCTTTGCTTGGCTAGGCTCTCACCCCAGACATAGGCGGTGATCTCTGGTATCTGCCCCTGTTCCAGGAGACTATCGAAGTCAGAGGGAAGCACTATACCCATGTCTAAGGCTCCGTCTTCGACTGCTTTTCTGAGCTTTTCCGGTGAATCATATTCCCGGCCGACCATTGAATCGGACTCTGTGATAAGGTTCGTTATCCGCGAGTCCCCTTCATCACTGACTCCCAGCCTGGGTTTCTCTGAAAAGAGGTTGCCGAAGACCAGGGTTAACACCAGAGAGAGTACCAGCGGCATTATAATGGCTATGATGAAGATAAAGCTCTTCGAGCCATACCGAAACTCCTTGCCCAGCAGAATGCCGACCCGCCTCAGGCTCATGTTAGCTTCCTCCTCAATGCAATGATACCAAGCCCGAAGAATGCAATGTCAAATCCAAGCAGTATCAGCAGGTTTTGCCAGACATCTCCCCAGCCAAGTCCGAAGTTAGCGGAGAGGTGCACGGTATCCACGAGGTAGTAGGAGGGAATTACCTTGACCCAGTCTGACACTGTTCCTGGGAACATGACTCCGAACGCAGGCACGGCGAGGATAATCATCGCAGGGAGGCCCCAGGCCATCACCGACATCAGGTCTTTCCCTGCCGAACCCAGCAGGAAGCCGATTCCAGTGACCAGGAGTGAGGCCAGGAGCAGGGTTAGCAATATTATTAACGGCTGCTGGTTCAGTCCGCCAGTGGCAAGCATGAACAGCAGCGCCTGACCAAATGCCAGCGACACACCGGTAATTCCCTTAGCGAGGAAAAGGCCTTTTATTGTCATCGGTGTAATCAGCAGGGCCTGTGCGGTTCGACTCTCGATTTCCTCGCTGATGAGGCTTGAAAGGCCGAGGGTCTCTGTCAGAATAATGAAGATGGCAAAGAAAGGAAGTATCCGGTCACGGGGTGGTATCTGCCTGCCGAGCATGTCGGGCCCGATGATTTCCTCGGATATATCAACCGCTAGCATCTGCCCGCTCTGCATGTAGGCCAGCTCCTCGATGAGGCTGGTAACAGCGTCTTTCAGCTCTTGCGGGGTATCTGCGGCGAAATAAACATCGACGGTTACTTTGCTTCCTGTAGCCAGTTTTTCCATTATGTCCGGCGGCAGAGCGATGCCGGCCAGGTAACAGCCTTCGGTGACACCCTCTTCAAGGGTTTCCACCGAGTCAACCAGTTCGATCGATAGACCTTCTCCCTGAACTTGCTCAAAGATAGGGGGAAGTACTGGTGCATAGAGGCCTATGTCCAGCGCCTCGTCAACCGAACTGGGCATGAAAAAGTAGATACCTATATAGAAAACGATACCCAGGACGCTTATAAAGGCGAAGAAGCGGTTTCTGAAGAAGAGGGTGAGGTCTTTGGCGACCAGTGCCCGGATAATTGGCCAGCTCATTCAGTAAGTCCCCGCCCCGTGATATCGATGAAAATGTCCTCCAGGCTGGCCTCTTCGCTGTGGATGGTGACCACTTTTTCCCGCCCAAAAAGCTCCTGAACAGCCCCGGCTGTCTCCGGCTGGTCCATAATAATCTCCCGGCTCTCCAGGTCACCGTCAGGGCCTGCCACCTGAGCCCGAAGGGCACGTTTACCGTATTGCTGCTTGAGATTGTGGGGGGTATCCAGCGCCACTATCTTACCCTGGTTGATAAAGCCAACCCGGTCGGAGAGCTTGTCCGCCTCCATCATGTCGTGCGTGGTGAGGAAAACGGTTGCCCCTCGCTCCCGCTCCTCCAGGATGACCTTACGGATGTTATCCGCCGATGCTGGGTCGAGACCATCGGTCGGCTCGTCGAGGAACAGGATGCTTGGCTGATTTACCAATGCCCTCGCTACCATGAGGCGCTGCTTCATCCCTTTGGAGTACTCCTCGACGCGGTCGTGCTCCCGCCCCTCCAAGCCGACTCGCTCCAGGAGAGCACCGGCGTCGAAATGCGGGACGCCGAAGAGGCGGGCAAACAGCTTCAGGTTTTCTTCGGCACTCATCTTTTCGTAAAGGTTGGTTATCTCGAAGCAGACCCCTATCTGTGCCTGTACCTTTTCCGGGTCGTGTGCAACATCGATACCGAGTACCGTTACTTTGCCTTCTTTAGGCTGGAGTTGTCCCGTCAGCACCTTGACGGTGGTTGACTTACCAGCGCCGTTCGGACCGAGGAAGCCGAGTATCTCACCCTCTGCTACCTTGAAACTGATGTGGTCTACAGCAAGCAGCTGGCCGTAGCGGTAGGTGAGGTCTTCGGCAACAATCGCATCTCCAACCATGATATCTCCTCTCAGGATTCGGTCTCATTCCATTCTACTATACCTGATACTACTATAATAACCCATGATAGATGTAGTAACATAGTAACGTCCACTATAATGAGAGTTGGGAAGCGGTGAATAGATGAAGTCGGGTCCGTTACCTGCGGCCATAATATTTGACCTAGATGACACTATTCTGGCATATGGTGACCCGGAGGAATGCTGGCGGACCGTCTGCAGTGGGTTTGTGTCCCGCGTTGGCGTTTCCAGTGTTGATGAATTACTGAGTGCCATCAACAAGGCGCGGGACTGGTACTGGGGCGATTTGGAGAGACACCGGCGGGGGCGACTTGTCCTGTCAGACACGCGACGGGGAATAGTCGCTATGGCATTTTCGCAGCTTGGTATCAATGCTCCGGAGGTCGCTATCGAGCTGGCGGACGCCTATGCGGAGATGAGAGAAGGTGGGGCGCATCCCTTTCCCGGTGCCATCGATACTATCCAGCACTTTCGTGACCGGGGTATCCGACTCGGTCTGGTTACCAACGGCGGTGCGGAAATGCAGCGCGGCAAGATTGAGCGCTTCGGGCTGGTGCCGTATTTCGACTGTATCCTTATCGAGGGTGAGTTCGGGGCAGGTAAGCCGGATAAAAGCGTCTTTCGTCACATACTGGAGCAATTGGGTGTAGCAGCAGGTGATACCTGGATGGTAGGTGATGACCTTCAGCGTGACATCGCCGGGGCGCAAGCACTGGGTCTGTTCAGCATCTGGGTGGACTGGCGGGATGGTGGACTGCCGGAGCCCAGCCCGGTGCAGCCCGACCGTATTATCAGAAGTATCATAGAACTGAAATAATGTGGTCTGGCTTCTGTTAAGTGGTCAAGTGGACGTATCAATGTACTTTTGCACTAATAGATCGCTATAAGAAACTGAAATTAAGTCTTCTTGAGAAATCTGGAACAAGTCCATGAATGATTGACATTGCTCTAATAGCTTCTCTTTGCTTATGCTGTTATCTTTAGCAATAGCTTCGATTTCGATAAAAGTTCCAAGTTTTTCAACAGTGTCAATATGGAACTTCACGTTGTCGATAAAGTATATCTCTCTATGTTTGTCCACGACAACTAAAATGCCAAGAGCTTTGGTTAGGATTTCTTTTAAAGGAGATTCGGGGTCAGCCTCAAAAAGGGTTACGTTCGATTGTTTGGGGCCTGGCTCGTTTTCTCTGTCATAGAAGACTAAAGAACTCTCGATTCTCCCTTCTCTTAGTTTTAACCTGCCGTAATTAACATTGAAGTATGTATCAATCTGATGGTCGGTTCCTTTGAAATCGGCCTTTCTTAATTTCAAGATTTCTCTGACCCTGTCTTGGTTATTTGATTTTGCTTTAATCTCGATAATTAAACGTTTCATGTCTACGCTACAATCCTGTTTGCCGTTAATTTTTAAACTTGGTTATCTTAAATCTCACATCCGTTGGCTGTCAATGTTGGCTGATAGATGGGGCCGCCACTACCTAATAGTGTATGAAGTTGCCGTTATCAGGGGGTAGCCGTTACAATTGATGGATAATAATCTTGTGAGGTTTGCAGAAGTGAGTCCACTTAATCAAGAGAAGTCGGGTAAACCAAGGATATTAATAGTTGGCGGGGTTGCGGGTGGGGCGTCCTGTGCGGCACGGGCACGGAGGTTATCGGAGGAGGCGGAGATTATCATATTTGAGCGTGGGCCGTACGTGTCCTTTGCTAACTGCGGTCTACCGTACTACGTTGGTGATGTTATCAAGAAAGAGGAGAACCTTCTATTAGCTACGCCGCCGTATTTCCGGGGAAGATTCAATATCGATGTCCGGGTGCATAGTGAGGTTACAGCACTCGACCGGCAGAAGAACGAGGTCGAGGTCAGGAATATCGACACTGGAGAGACCTATCGAGAAGGCTATGATGCCCTGGTTCTTTCTCCCGGGGCGGCACCTGTCCGGCCATCACTGCCCGGCATTGACCTGCCCGGTATCTTCAGCCTGAGAACGATTCCGGATAGCCACCAGATAAGGGAATGGATTGTGGAGCAGGGAGTCAAGCGGGCAGTTATCGTCGGTGGTGGGTTCATCGGGTTGGAGATGGCCGAGAACCTGGTCAGTCGTGGTATTTCAGTCAGTATTGTGGAGATGCTGCCACAGGTAATGCCGTCACTTGACCCGGAAATGGCGGTGCTGGTACAGGACCATCTGGTTGCTAACGGAGTGTCCCTGCATCTTGGTGATGCTGTTGCCGGGTTCGAGTTGGGTGCTGAAGGCCATGGAATTGTCGTTACTACGCAGGCAGGGGAGAAGCACCCCTGCGATATGGTCATCCTGGCTATCGGCGTCCGTCCTGAGATAAAGCTGGCCAGGGAAGCGGGTCTCAAGATAGGCGACTTGGGTGGCATACGAGTTGATGACCGGATGCGTACCAGTGGCGGCCGGATATGGGCAGTCGGTGATGCCGTAGAAGTCCGGGATATTATCAGCGGGGAGTGGACGCTCCTCGCATTGGCTGGGCCGGCCAACCGGCAGGGACGGATTGCTGCCGATGCAATCCTGGGACGCGATTCCAGATTTCGTGGTGTCCAGGCTACGGCGGTATGCAAGGTCTTCGACATGGTGGTTGCCTCGACTGGTGCCTCGGAGAAGGCACTGCAGCGTTCCGTCAAAACAGCACACTATGAAAAGGTCTATCTGCAGCCAACCCATCATGTCGGCTATTACCCTGGAGCGAAGCCCATCATGATGAAGTTTATCTTTTCAATAGAAGGAGGCAGAGTCCTTGGTGTCCAGGCGGTTGGTGAGGATGGGGTTGAGAAGCGTATTGACGTTATTTCGATGGCGATTCAGAAAGGTGCCACTGTCTTTGACCTGGAAGAGGCTGAGATGTGCTACGCACCCCAGTTTGGTGGTGCCAAGGACCCGGTGAACCTTGCCGGGATGGTCGCTGCCAATATGCTGCGAGGAGATTCTCCTGTGGCCCACTGGGACGATGTTAATCAGGGAAAAGGGACAGTTCTGGATGTCCGTACTCTTCGGGAGTTTACTGCTGGTCATTATGAAGGTGCCATCCATATTCCTATCGATGAGCTTAGGGAACGGCTGGGCGAACTGCTGGGGGATGGCGAGGTGCTGGTCTACTGCCGGCAGGGACACAGGTCATACTACGCCACCCGGATTCTGCGTCTTAACGGGTTCAACGCCAGGAACGTTTCGGGTGGAATATTGACCTACAATATGCAAAGACGGGCTGGTATGCGTTAGAGTTAGAGCAGGCAATATACTAGGGCATCGTTCGCTCTAGCCTGAATCGACAGTGTATCCTTCTAGGATATTTTTGGGTACCTCATTCAAGAAGATACGCGACCGATTGCGTGGCGGCTATGTGGAGAGCGTATCTTCCGGGGGGAATTCGTCCTCTGACGGGTAGTTCGGACTCTCCGTCTCTATAAGAGATGGTATGTCCTTACCGGCATCGTCGATTGTTTCAAGTTTGGCATCGACCTGCTGTCGTCTCTGCTCTAGCCTGGAAGCAAGACCGGTTGCTTCGGCATAGTATTTTTTAACTTTCTCCACATCCCTCAGCTCCGATAGTATCACAGAAACATCGATGGAACTTCTCATCCTGGGATAATCACCTTCCCTGATAACGGCGTCGGGGGTGAGGGCTTTCATGTGCTCTCCAACCTCTTTGACGAGGCTCAGACTCATTTCCTTGGTAGGAGCAGTAATAAGATAGAGTGCTCTGCCTGCATCGGCGGGATTGCATTCGAAGGAGAGCTCACTGATAGCCTTGTCCATTGCCTCAATTCCCCGGTCGGTTGCTGCACTCTTCTCCCGGAAGCTGCTAGACCTCCAGAATGCAAGCCGAATGGACGGTAGCTTCATACTACCGTGGCCGATAATTGTCCATCCTGATAGGGTTTGTTTCACATCGCCGGCATCAAGTACTCTTGTACCCAGGTGTCTGGCCCTCTTTTCTTCTCCGGCGCAGAGTATATTGTAGAATGGCTCTACAGTCTGCTGGTTAATCCAGCCCAGGTTGCTTCCGGAAGAGGCGTCTTTGTCGACATATCTCTGATTGTCCACCAGAAATATCGCATCAGCTACGGTGCTGCATGACTTAAGGCACGTTGCTGTGTTGTAGACTGTCCGCTCTTCCGTGTGCTCTTCATGCTCGAAGGGCAGGACAATGAGGTTGTAGAGTGGTTTGTCCAGGTAACGTTCTTTGATTATCTGTGATATTACGGGTAATGCTCCCGAACCAGTACCTCCGGCGGCACCGGCAATCAGCAGGAAGGCGTCCGAATCATGGAATCGCGATGTTCTCCTGATGGCGTCAATTACTTTGTCGGCATCTTCCCGGGCTATCTGAGCGCCAAGGTCGTTCATCTTACCGACGCCATGACCGGCAGTCTTTCGCCCCCCAATTAATATCCTGTGATGGTAATCAGCCTTTATGCTGCTCAGGCTGCTCAGGTCGGCTAGGTCAGTATTCACCGCGTAGACGCCGGTGAGTACCTGGAGCCGACGCCTGAGGCGGGCCCTTCTGTTCATCCGGGCGAATTCATCGGCAATGTGTGAACCACATTGTCCTAGTCCGATAACCATTAGCTGCATTTTTCACTCTCTTTTGTCCGTTACCGGAGCCAGGCCATGGCTTTCCGGTTTGGCACATTTTCTCTTTGGACTTACACGGTGCTTCTAGTCGCACAATACACGCCCTGCTGGAACTCGATTGTAGTTCTCTGGCGGCACTTTGTCAATAACTCGGGCAATGATGTCTTACCCTCTTATGTTATTACCTGCTTTGGAAATATCGGTTGTCCAGTCATCTTGTTGTGCTTTACCCTCCTCCTGTTTGCGGGCGCTGTTTCGCTCTGCCACGTAGTCGCACACGTGACTGGCGATGTCTTCGATGCAAGTGAGGAGCTCTCGGGAAGGTAGTTGTTGCTGATTATAGCTCATAGTGATGCCTATCTTATCCCCGGAGGACGCCGTGATGCGCAGATTGTCTGGGAGGTTGGTGTAAAAGTGTCTGAGAAGTCGGCTGTTCAGGTTCCTGTCTGTTCTTAGTCTGTCTACCAGGAGAGGTAGCCGACCCCATTCGAATCCGCGCCACTCGAATTCGGTCTTGCCGTCGGCTGTCTGTACTGTGACAATGTTTGTCAATATCGGTATTCTGTACAGTGTCATCCCTGGCTCCGGGGTTATCATATAGCTTATCTCGTCCAGTGTCGTGGATTTCTCCTCACCCTTTCTGGTAACCTGCCAGATTTCTATCGACTGTATTCCCCTGAGCCAGACATTGGTAGTCACCAATTGACGTAGTATTACAGGGTAGCCATCTTCTCGGGTACGTACCACCTTACGCTTCACCTTCTGTATCTCAGCTTTGACGCCGATACTTCTCAGGTGTTCCACCAGCTGCACTTCCGTCTGGTGTATTAACCGCTTTCTTGACCGTTTTGAAAGCAACCAGAAGAGCATCCCGAGGAAAGCCAGGCCTGCCAGGATGCCCCCTATTATTACCAGTGCTTGCCAGCTCATAATGGCTTCCACTCTTACCAGGCAATAATGCTTTGGGACTTGAGTCTATCCTTCTAGCGGTAGATTGTCAATATTAGAGGGCGCGGCGTTGCTTTCGTGGCTGTAGCAATTAGAGGGTTGCGTTGTTCCAGACACAATGGCTGCCCAGGAACCAAAGGTCGTTCGTTTATTCCATTGGCCCCCGGGCTGCCAGCACCGGTTCAAAAGAAATCTTCTCAGTTAATCAGGGCTTACGGCTGCCATTTACCGGTCATAACGATTCCACTGGCTACGATCGTGCCAACATGTCCCTGTGCGTCTGGGATGAAGACTAAATATGCATCAAAATTGCCGTTTCCCTTGGCACCGTCAATTACGTTCCAGTGACCACTGAGTGACAACATCGGCAGGTCTACGAATACGTCGGGATCAACCTCAACTGGGACAAGCTCAAGCGGGCTAATCTTGCCGTTTACGTTCAAAGTGATGTTGTCTGCTTCAAAGGTTCCATGGAAATTTCCTGCCTGGGTTACTAAGACCACATTGGCCTTATAGGTCATGGTGAAAGCCCCATTTAGGGCTCCCGAAATATTACCAGATATTTCGCGTTCCTGTACGATCCACCGGCCACTATTACCTGCAGGAAACACATCACCGAAAGTAATGTCAGTGATTTCGCCAGTGGCAATAGTAGGAGCTGGTGGTTTCGCGGCCAGCGCAGTCGCTGGCATTACCATAGTGAGAATCAGGGTAAGAACCAGACCGAGTAGTAATATTTTCCTCTTCATTTTTGTGCCTCCTTGGTAGTTATTTTACTCCCCTGTTTCTTTGGAATAGCTTATTTGAACTGAGGCCGGGAATGTTCGTTATAACTCCATGTACCTAGCTGGTAACTGCGACCGGCATCTGCAACTGTCGCAACACGCTCGTTTCATCTTCATAGAGTTCTATACAGGCATCCACTACCTTCGGGTCATAGAGAATACCTTTTTTACTGATGATTTCTTTCATGGCATAGTCTAAGCCGAGGGCCGGGCGATACGGTCGGTGGGATGATATCGCCTCAATAACATCGGCTACACCGAGAATCCTGGCATCGAGTATAATGTCGTCACCAGTCAGGCCGTCAGGATAGCCGGAACCGTCCAACCTTTCATGGTGCTGAAGGACTGCCTCTTTAACCGGCCAAGGAAATTCGATCAGTTCCAGTATGTTGTAGCTTACTTTCGAGTGACTCTTTATGATATCGAACTCGGTCTTGTTCAGCCTGCCGGGTTTACTCAGGATCTCGGCGGGGACCGAAAGTTTACCGACGTCGTGTAGCAAGCCAGCGACCTGAATCCCTCTCACATTCCATTCAGATAGACCCATAGCCCTGGCAATGCTTGCGGCTAGGTCGGCGACTCGCTGTTGATGCCCAGCAGTGTATGGGTCTCTAGTTTCGACGACTAACGACATGGCGTGGATGATGCCGTCCATGGCCTCCAGTAGCTCGCCATGTTTCTGCTGTATGTTCTCATAGGCAAGGGCGTTTTCGATGCCGATGGCAACTGCTCCCGATATTTTCTGCAACAGGTGCCGGTCCTCGGGTGAGTATCGTTGATTGGATAACTTGTTGCTAAGGAGCAATATGCCAACGAGATTATCATCGGTTTTCAGGGATACTAACAACTCGATGCGGTTTCTCGCCAGAGCGGCTTTCTCATTATCCGTCAGGATGCTTAGAGTAGGGCTAACGTCTGTGTCGTTGATATCGACAGGATAATCCTGGTCTTTCATGGTCAGGGTGAGCAGACTGTTAGCTTTAAAGGACAACTCTACAGGCTGAGTCTGTCCGTAATAAGAATGCGTAGTGAAATCACCTGTCTTTGGGGATGGTAAAAGTAGAAAGGTGGAGCGGCTTTGCATGCCGTTGGCGACCGACGTGACCAGTGATGATGCCAGCTGGTCGATGTCGATGATATGTTTTGTTTCTGACGTAAACCTCTTCAGAGTCTGGAGGTGGTCATATCTCTCACGGAAGAACCACCGGTCAACGATGCTCTGGAAGATAGGTAACACTGGCTGAAAAAGCGTTATCGCGATAATAGTAATGAGTACGGAGACAAAGGTAATCGTCAGCGAGATAGGACTCAGTGCTGTCTCAAAAACACTGCTGAGCAGGAATATCAGACCACCGAAGACACTCAGGAGCAGTAGACCAGTCAGCGCATAAGCGATACTCTTACGGAGCATCACTTTCATTTCGAGCAGGTCGTACCTTAACATGGCGATGGTAGCCAGGGCACAGAAGACGATGTTGCCAACGATGCCGAGGGGGTACATGCTGACGCCTAGCGGTGGAAGGTAGTCAGTAGTGCCGCCGATAAACATCACTATCATGCCGGCGATGATATACTGGCCGCGAATCCGCTCGTCCATATTGATGGAGCGTCTGCCGTGCTTCACTAGGGTAATGAGTCCCAACACCAGCGGTGCATAAGCGCTGGCAACGTAACCGGCGAAGAGTGGCCCGATAACAGGAGCCTTGCCGTACCACATTGGTTGCATACCTTTAACGATGAGGTCGGTTGGGATGAGGATGATGCAGGTGATGTAGAGAGCATGAACCAGGTAGAAGGTGATTTTTCGCGGTTTGGTGCTAGTAAGACTGATGGTGAAGCGATAGAAGAAGAAAGCACCACTCAGTATAGCAACGAAGACGAATCGCTCCCAGAACAGGGCAGTGGTCAGGCTTGAAGAGTTACGCATCAGGAAGATGAATGTGCCCCAGAGACTCATACTGAAGAGGAAGAGGAAGAAGGGCCTTCTGGCGACATGCTGCTTACCCCTTACTGCCAGGACCACTAACAGCACCAAGGTGAGAGTGATTTCTACCAGTGGTATTATCAGATAATCGTTCATCTTCAGCTACTTTTTACAATCCTAAGAGTTTTATTCTTGATGTCAGTCTTGGCTACACTCTGATTACTTCCCGGGCACTGCTGAGATACAATAATTCCCGAATGACTTCATCTGAGGCGTTCATCCGTGGTGGTTTACGTTGAAGCAACTCGGCTCCAGTCTCCTGCTTCCGGGTGTAATAATCTGCAAAAGTACCAGGATTTAGTATTGTAACCTCAAGAGGTTGATTGCCTATCATCTGCTCCAGGTCACGATACCCCGGATCAATCTCCGTCAGCTCACTCTGTAGTATTGCTGCTATCTCCGTTGCTGAACGGGTACCGTCCGTCTCAATATAAAGATGAAGTGTAATCCTGTCGCCATCGATTTCTTTACGAATTGTCCAATCCTCGTGCTTGCAGTTAGCGCCGGCGATTGCCTGGACGACTGTTTTTTCGCTCATCCTAGTGAAACCGGCGACATCGAGCAGGTCATCGGCTCTACTTTCAAAGGTGATTTGCGGTAGGCAAACCTGGGCTTCTGTGTCTTCCAGTGCCGTGATTTCGATGAGGTGTCCGAGGCGATACCTGATGAATGGCATCCCGTGGAAGCTGGTGATGACCAGTTCGTAGCGTTTACCCGGCTCTACCTCAGGGAGCAGTACCGTACTTGGTTGGGCGAAGATGTTGTCCCGGCATGCGAGCCATTCTTCCTCCGGGATGAACTCGTAAAAGTTAGAGGTTGGGAGAAGGGTTAGGTCACTCTTGCTCCAGCTTTGCAGGGCTATTATCCCTGCTTCAGTGCAGCCGTGTAGCTCATAAGGATACCTCCCCCAGGCCTGATAGACTTGCTCCCGATAGCTACGGGTGTCAATCCCCCAGCCAATTAAGGCTTTAACCGGCCAGAGGTCCTTGGGCAATATGTTCCTGTGCTCCAGTTTGCTGCGTAGGAGGGCACGGATGAGTCGATAGAGCACGGCGGGATGCTTGCGAAGTTTCGAGTTTTTTTTATTCTGGGAAAGCTCACTGAAGTCGTTGCTGAGCTTGACCAGGACGCTGGTCATGGCGACGAGGACATCTACGCCAGTCCTCAGGGAGACCTCGAAGCCCTTGGTTACCTTGTCCTTGAAGTCCATATTGTCGTGTTCGTCGGGAGGCATGACGGCTTTCAGGTTGAACGTTTGGTATGCCCCGTTAGCCAGTACTCCTGATAGGTAAGGAACTGGTGCCACATTGAACAGCACCTTATCACCCTCCATTAGGTCGCTTTGGCCCCTCCGTTTCGAGCAGGCCAGGATGAAAGCTGTCATCAGATTGTCTAATGTGTGGTAGTAGAACTCGCGAGTGTAGGGGACTCGTTTGAAGGTGCCGGAGCCTCCCGAGGTATGGGCCCAGGTGAATGGCTTCTCTGGCAGGGCGTCTTCGTTGCCTGATTCGAACTCAGGTGCATAATACTGATATGTGCTCAGAGGAACCTGACTGCGGAATTCCCTGACACTTCTCGGAGTCCGGTCACCTATTAGCTTTCTTGCTAGCGGGGAATTCCAGATTCTTTCGAGTTGCTGGACCAGGAGAGTTTCCTGGACAGCCATAAATTGTTCAGTAGTGAGGTCTAGGAATCCACAGTGCTTCTGCCAAACCCGGCCATTGTCTGACTGTATCATGGGATATCTGATGCTTCTCAAGCTGTCCTCCGTTCCACTTTAGCGATGGATGGTCTATTGGACACACGTTATGGCACGTGGTGTGCCAGACTAATCCTCGCAAGTTACTATATGCCGCTATTACCAAACAAAGTCTAAAAAACAGGGGTGAAATCCTAAACGTTTTCTAAACATACCTTTCTTTCGTACTGGTACTTAAAGTCTAGTTAGAGCAGGTCACAAAAGCGTCACAAAATTAGCCTGAGTCATCACAAAGGAAGCACAATCGAAGGGAGTAGTCATTTAGTACGAACTGATGTGAGGAGGGGCAGGGGCTGATTTGGGTGTTGAATGAGAGAGGGCCTTACTGGGGTAGGCGCAGGCGAACCAGGAAAGCACGAAGGGCGACTCGGCAATGTGGCAGCTTGCCTCGCTGTAGCTCTAGCTACTATTGGATCATAGGATACATACCCAGAGACTGAGAGCTACTAGGTAATTGAGATTACCCCCTGCTTGATGGCAAGTACTACCGCTTCAGTACGGGCGTTGGCATTAAGTTTGCGCAAGATTGAAGTGACATGATTCTTAATGGTTTGCTCGCTGATGCCTAATTCTATCGCAATCTGTTTGTTGAGGAAGCCTTTGGCTATGTAGTCGAGAATCTCAATCTCTCTGGGAGTCAGTGGTGACAGGATGTCCTCAGCATCACTCTTCCATGAAAGTTTTTGGAACTGGGACAGCACCTTTTCTGCTACTCTGGGGCGGACGGCCAGGCTCTCGTTTATGGGATGTTGACCACTGGCGATTTGTTCCACGGCCATTACCAGTTCATCGCTGCCTATTTCCTTGTCTAGACAGGCTGCGGCCTGTACCTTGAGTGCCTGGAAGAGCTGGTCATCGTTAAGGTTCGCCGTAAGTAGGATAACGCCAATGCTTGGTGAGCGCTGCCTGATTCTGCGGGCCAGCATCAGGCCATGTTCATTGGTGTCATCGATATCTACGATGGCGACATCCGGTGGGGAAGTATCTATGCTATCCAGCACTCCATCGCTGACCTCAACCGAATCTATGATTTCCACTTGCTCAGCACTGTCTAGCGAGTGGGCTATGCCGTGCCGGATTAGGGATTGTCGACTAACCACGAGAACCCGAATCTTGTTTTTCTCCATATCTCTTGCTCCTTACCCCAGGCTTGCTCACATCCGGAACTAGCTCAGTAGGCATTTCATCTTATCTATATTGTTTCTACATTATTCGAAGTGATATCCCCACAGATAGTTTGAACTATATTTGGGAAAAACGCAACCGGTTATTTTGCTGTTTTGGTGGGATGCCCTCGGTTCCTTGAGAATCTTCGGGGTTGAAAGTGGTGTTGGCGTTGCTCTGGTTACCGCCATTACGTTTGGCCTGATAAAGTGCTGTATCGGCGGCGTTGATCAGGTCGTTGACACCGGGACCACCGGCGGGCCAACTGGCTATGCCAAGACTGCACGTAATCGGGATGTTTATCTCTCGGGTGACAGAAGCCACCTGCTGACGAACGCGCTCGGCTACCGCCGTGGCGTCATCGGTTGTCGTCTGTGTTAGCAAAATGGCAAATTCGTCTCCACCATAACGAAAGGCCTGGTCAGTGCTCCTTACCGCTGCTTTGATGATGCTACCGACATGCCGAAGGTATTCATCACCAGTGAGATGTCCGTAGGTGTCGTTGATATTCTTGAGGGTATCGATGTCGAGGATAATGAGCGAGAACATGCCCCCATAACGGGAGCAGCGTTTGATTTCATTTGCTATTATCTCGTTCAGCGCCCGACGATTATATAGGCCGGTTAACTCATCAATCCGGGCTGACTCAACTGCCTCACCGTAGAGCCGGGCGTTTTCGACCTGTGCAGTGATTAAGGGGGCCAGCCGCTCGAGGATGCTGATATAGCGGGGACTGTAGTTATGGGGCTGGCGGCTGGCCAGGGTAAAACTGCCGGTCACTTCATCTTCTCTTATGAGAGGAAGGTAGAGAATCGACCGAATTCCCTGCTTGAGGTGGTATTTACTAGTGGTGAATCGGCTTTCCTGAAGAAGGTCGGGCTCTACTGTAGCTACTCTGTTAGCAGCCAGCCACTCGTAGGCGGTGCCTTTAAGCTGTATTCGGTCTCCAGCCTTACGGGCGGAAGCGATATCGGACCAAAGGGCTAGAAAATGAACATTGCCCTCCTCGATTCGCGTAATGGCGGCCCAGCTGATGTCTATTACCTTCCTCAGTTCTTCGGTGAGGCTATACAGCATCCGCTGGATGTCCAGACCAGAAACAATGATTGTGCTGGCATGACTGATTACTAATAACTCTTCTTGGTGCTTCATGCACTGTTCCTGCATGCAGTACAGCGGTAGGGCATGTATAGGCCGTGGTATTGTACTGCCATGCCTCCTATTACCAAAGTATGCTTGGAAGTAACACTTGTCAAGAGCGGCTGGAGCCTGTTGACCAAAGTATCAAGTACCAAAGTACTATCTGGCATTTTTCAGGGTTGGCTGTTTTATGACCATGCGGGTTATTTTACTTTGGTCACCCCTTGGATATGGGGACTTTTTTCTCATGGCAGGGGGATGACTTATGGGCCATTGAACTACGGCATGGTTGTGATAATCTGGATATGAGGGAGGAGTAATTAAACAAGGAGGTTTTGGGTGATGAAGCGGATTTTTAGGGGGTTCCGCTTCGGGGAGAAGGGTTTTACTCTGATTGAGCTGCTGGTAGTAGTGGCCATCCTCGGTGCACTGGCTGCCGTGGCTATTCCCAATGTCGGCAAGTTTATCGGCCAGGGAAAATCCGAGTCCTACGAGACGGAACTACACAACATCCAGACAGCGGTCATGGCCATGCTGGCCGAGAGCACCACTGGGGTGATAAGTCCGTCAGCGACGCAACCCACCGCTGACATGGATCTCGTTGTCACAACGGATACCACACCGCTGCTGCTGAGTGACTATGTGACAGGGCTGAACGCTGACGGCACTGTTAAATCAGACTGTACCTATACGTTTGACGCCGAAGGCGGTGTTACCTAGACAACGCCTTAGCTGTTGTTAGCCATCATGGTAAATTAATACTCCCCGAAAAAGTAAAAGCCTGCAACCTAGAATTAGGTTGCAGGCTTTTTAAAATATTCTTATTTGTTTGTCTGAGACAGGAATGAGGTCATCCGCTGTGCTTGTTCAGCTGATGGGCTCCAGGACTCAACGGCATCCATGTTCACAGAGATATCGCCGTTTGCCGGGCTGTCTGTTTGCTCATCCTTACTGGCAATCCGCCTCTCCACCTGTTCATTGTCATTGCAGAAGGCCAGTACGGTTTCACGAGTGATTAACTTCTCTTGGTATAAGGCGAGTAGAGCCTGGTCAAGTAGTTGCATCCCTTCACGGGTGTGGGTGTGGATTAAGTTCGGGAGCTGGTAGATCTTCCCATCTCTGACGAGGTTCCTTACTGCTGGAGTGGCCAGCATAATTTCAACCGCCGGGACTCGCCCTGTGCCGTCGGCTCTGGGGACAAGGGTCTGGCAAAGCACACCGATGATTAAAGAGGCCAGTCTTGATTGAGCCAGGTGGCGTTCGTGAGGAGGGAAGAGGTCTATGACACGCTCAATTGCCTGAGAGGCGCTCGGGGCGTGACCGGTGGTAAGTATAAGGTGGCCGGTTTCAGCGATAGACAGCGCGGCTGCGGCTGTCTCTTCGTCTCTCATTTCACCGACCAGGATAACATCCGGGTCCTGTCGTAGCACATGTTTCAGCGCTTCAGCAAAGGATATAGTATCAGTACCAAGCTCACGCTGACTGATGGTACAATTGAGGTTAGGGTAGATGTATTCGACAGGGTCCTCAATGGTAACGACGCGGCGACTTTCGTGGTTGTTCAGGAAGTTAATCATCGCTGCCAACGTGGTAGACTTGCCGCTGCCCGTGGGCCCGCTGACGATGAGCATACCTCGGCGTTTCAGGGCCAAATCACGGCATACCTGAGGCAACAGTAGGGCATCGATGCTGGGGATGGCTTGTGGTAGGAGGCGGATGGCAAGAGTGGTTGTTCCTTGCTGCTTGGCCGCATTGCAGCGCATTCTGCCAATATCAGGGATAGTGCAGCCAAAATCCAGCTCCTTGGACTGGTGAAAATCGGCCCTTTCCTTTTCCTGTGTCAGCCAGTCGAGTGCACTGTCAATATCATCGGCTGTCAGTGGGGGCGCCTCGCTCAGAGGGTGTAGCGAACCGTGAATACGCATCACCGGCGGGTTGGAGACGACCAGGTGTAAGTCAGAAGCACCCTGCGATTTTGCTGCACGAAGAAATGATAGAATATCCATCGGTTTACTCCTCTATTGACAGTGCTAGGCGGAACATCATTCTGCCATCCAAATCCCTTCTCATATTGATAATGGAAACTTCTGAGAATATACCACTGGCTTCCAGATTTCGAGCGTACTGTATAACATCAGATTCGCTCATGGATAAAACCTCGACCATCAGCGTGCTGCCGTCATGGCTGATGCTGGATAGTGTTACGTTGCTAGTTAGGTAGGCTGTCGTTACTTCTAGGCAGACATTGAAGTCATCACGCTGCGTGTTGAGAATCTCCAATGCCGAGGTGAAGGTGCCCTGGGATACCTGGGCTTGGGAGAGGGCTTGCTTTTCTTCGAGCTTTCTTTGTTGATTCTGCTCCACGATTCTATTTATTGTTCCCAGTTGGTCGTTCAGTGAGTCGATTCCAGCAGCATTGCTCTGGATGAATGCTATCTGGGAAACAATCGCAGCTACCGCGACCGCGGCAGCGGTTAAGGCGAAGACTCTGGTCAAAGAAAAGGATTTGGGTTGATAGGCGGGGGGTAAGATATCCATATCTGCTACTAGAGATGCGGTCTTACTTCTTGCCGCCAGCTGTTTCAGTGCCAGGCCTAGGTTGACGGTATAACGACTTGGATATGACCCTAACGGATAGCTCACGGGCAATGACAGCCGTGTTACAGGGCGTCCGAGTCTGTCTGATAAAGATTGACATATCTCTGGCTCATCGGCAAGCTCACCCGAGACGTATATCGGGATGCTGGGGATGAGGGGGTTCTCCGGATTCTTAGAGTCGTAGAACTCCATTGTCCTGGTGAGGTCATCCGTGATCATTGGAAGCTTCTTCTGCCAGGACAGCCGCTCATCTGGAGAGATGGGAATAGTGCGGATAGGTTGTGGAATCCCGTCCCCAATGATGACAATGTCGTACTCGGTTGGCTGGACATCAAGCACGATGGCAGTGGGTTCATTCACCATTCGGGCTAGAGCCAGGGATTTTATGTCCATCATGTATGGGGTAAGCTCTGCCCTCCGAAGCGTTTTCAACAGGGCATCCGCCGTATTTCGTGGTACTGCAATTATGAAGACCCGCATTTTCCTCTCGGGGGCGGGAATCACTTTCCAAGCGAGGTAAAGCTGCTCAAGGGGTACCGGGAGGACTTTCGATGCTTCTCTCAGCACCGCTTCGGCCAACATGTTCTCCGGTAGTTGGGGTAGCTCGATGACCAGTGTTAGTGAGTGTAGCCCACTTAAGCCGACATTGACCTTTTTGGTACGCACTTGCCGGTCTTTAAAAAGTTGGACTATTCTGGCAGCAACCTCTTCTTCTTTAACGACGACACCCCCCTCAACCAGTCCTGATTCGAGAGGTGAGTGGGCTCGTTCTCTGATGCTTTTCCCGTCGGTTACGACGAGCCGGATGCTCGTATCATCAATATAGAGAGTGACTACTTTTCTTGCCATGACTATCCACCCTGGTAAGTATAGATTACCAATTCGATATCGACTGAGGGTACACCCTCAGCGGTTGCCTCAGGAATGTTGAGAATGGCTGACCTGACGAGGCCATTGGTGAGGTCGTTATTTAACCGGGTAACGAAATCAAGCAGATCCGGCACATCTCCCTCAGCGACAACATTAATTGGCAGGAGGGAGCAGGAAAGTGCTGCCAGCGTGTCGCTGGACATGGGTGATACCGTAATCGTGGTTAGTGTCACTGAACTGACGTTGGCAATACCGAATAGAGATTCATTGGCTAGAATGCTATCGGCTGGCTGAGATAGCTCTGCCTCGGCAGCATCAACGTCACCAGCTTGTGTCTCAGTGTCGTCCTGCCCAGAGGAGGACTGCTCTGTTTCTAACACGCTCAAGATCAGCTCGGCTGTATCGAGTTCGTCACTCAGGCTGCTTCTCTGCCCCATTTGCCGGATTTGAATTATACCTAAGGCAATGACAATGGCCACAAGCAGGATGCTCGTGCCCCAAACCAGCCATCTTTTCTTAATTTGCTGCAAGGCTGTCCTCCTCTCGAGTCGTTCCTTATCTACCTGCTATGCGGAAAGCCCTGTCGCCCTGTCTTGTTAGATATCATCTGCATAGACTAGAATCCTTCTCCATAGACAGAGAACATGGCTGAAGTCAACGATAGGGCAATCAGACCAATGACCAGACCAATGAGCACGGTCAACGTTGGCTGTATAAGTCCTATCAGAGAACGGGTCTTATCTTCCGATTCGACCTCATAGTTCTGTGCTACCGCCTCAAGGTTAGTGTCGAGCTCTCCGGTTTCCTCGCCTATTCTGACCATTTGGACCATTAGTGGCAGGAAAATTGGATTTCTTTCCATTGGCCGTGATAGGCCCTCTCCCCTCACCATGTCCTGCTCGACATCATGGAACGCTTCGGTTATTACGGCATTATTGCTGGCCTGAGCAGTAAGGCGGATAATTTCAGGCATTGGCAGGCCTGCGTAGAATAACATAGAAATGCTTCGGCAGGCGCGGGCAAGCTCTTTTAAATGTATTACACGCCCGATGAGTGGGAGACGGAGGTACATATTGTTTATCTTGTATTTCCCAGAAGGAGTCCTTGCATAAGCAATGATGCCGCCGACGGCAATAACGAGTATTGCTGCGAGATAGCCCATGATGCTACGTAAGAATTCACCAAATCCCATGAGTATACTGGCCATCGCTGGCAAATCTGCGTCGAGGGCGGTGTATAGATCATTGAAGGCCGGCAGGACAAAGGTGATCAGAATGCCCATGACGACCACGGTGATAACAGCAGCTACTGTTGGATACATCATGGCGCTTTTGATGCTTTTCATGGCAACTGCTTCTTTCTCCAGGTAATCGGCCAGGTGCTTTAATGTTGTCTCAAAGCTACCGCTCTCCTCGCCGATTTGTAGCAGTCGGCAGGAGGTCTTGGAGAAGAGCTCCGGGTGCTTACTCAGAGCTGCTGACAAACGGTTGCCACCTCGCAGTTCAGCTATTACCTCACCTAGTGTCGCCGCCATACGGCGGCTTGACGTCTGGGCCTGTAGTAGCTCTAGGGCTTTGACGATGTCAATACCCGAATTGAGCAGCAGGGCAAGCTGGCGGTAAAAAAGGACTATTTCTGTCGGCTTTATTCGGCCAAAGCGTGCCGTCAGTATGCTGAGGTTAAGTCGGCGAGTAACTTGCCTGAGGTTGACAACCTGGTAACCGGAATAACCGAGTAGTTCAATTGCGGCCGCTTCGCTTGTGGCTGACAATCTGCCTTTTGTTACGTCACCGTTCTTGTCGTAAACAACGTATTGGTATACTATTGTTCCTTACCTCCCTCTGGTTTCTGGGCTATCTTAACTACCAGTTGTACCGCAGAAGCTAATCGACGAGATGGGCATTGCGTAATACTTCTGCAGGTGTGGTGATGCCAGCTCGAACCTTGAACATACCGTCCTTCATCAGGGATACCATCCCGTTTTCGATAGCCTTGGCACGTATATCAGCGATATCGGCGCCATTGATCAACATCGCTCTTATCTCATCATTGATATGTAGTAGCTCGAAAATCCCGGTCCTTCCTTGGTAGCCGGTCTCGGCGCAGGCCTGACAACCGCTGCCGTGTGAGAACTCTTCTTGCTCCTCTCCGGTTTCTTTGGTATAGGCCATCCGCTCTACCAAAGGAAGTGTGGTGGGCCGGGCGCAATATGGACAGACACGACGTACCATCCGCTGCGCGACGACACCAATCAGGGCTGAGGACACCAAAAATGGTTCGATACCGAGGTCCAGAAGTCGGGAGACCACTGTGAAGGCATCGTTTGCATGGATTGAGGAGAGTACCAGGTGCCCGGTTAGCGCTCCCTGTATGGCAATCTTGGCTGTCTCTGCATCTCGTATCTCGCCCACCAGAATCACGTCTGGGTCAAGACGGAGTATTGCCCGGAGACCGGTAGAGAAATCAAGTCCGGCCCGCGTGTTAACCTGTATCTGGTTGATGTTTTTGAAACGGTACTCTACGGGGTCTTCAATGGTGATGACATTTTTCTCGGTATGGTTGATACAATTGATTGAGGCGTAGAGCGTAGTTGTCTTGCCGGCACCGGTAGGCCCGCTGACCAGAATCATGCCGTAGGGAATATCCAGCATTTTTTTGTACTTTTTCATCATCTCAGGCAGAAAGCCCAGTTCTGACAGTTCTAAGTTTGATTGTGATTTGTCCAGGAGACGTAATACGGCCATCTCGCCACACACGGTGGGTATAGTGCCGACCCGCACATCCACTTTGCGCTCCTTGGTTTTATAGGAGAACTGACCGTCCTGAGTGTGGTGATGGTCGGCGATGTTCATGTTGGCCAGGATCTTCATTCGTGAAATGAGGGGTACGCTCATCGCCGCCGGTAGTGACATCGGGCTCTGAAGTGTGCCATCAATGCGGAAGCGTATCTGCAGGTGGTCTTCCTGCGGTTGGAAGTGAACATCCGACGCCCTTGCTTTCACTGCCTCCTCAATGATGAGAGCGAATGCCTGGGCTACCGGAGCGTCAGTAATGGTGTCCGGTTTAGCCGCTTCATCATC
Source organism: Dehalococcoidia bacterium (assembly GCA_011170375.1). Lineage (GTDB taxonomy): Bacteria > Chloroflexota > Dehalococcoidia > Dehalococcoidales > Fen-1064 > W589. Next base: position 164,413 of record DUEV01000004.1, on the reverse strand, counting down.
AGCCTTTGGCAGTGAGATGCTAGAAACCTGCTTCTCGATTTCGTCGTAGGACTTGTAGTTACGGTCGATTGCCTCCCGGATTTCTTTACGGCTGGCCCGGTGTGGCTCGACTCGCATACGGCTCTGAGCGGCCAGTGCCTCTATGGCGAAAATATCCCCTGGATTGGCCATGGCTATCTGCAAAGTGCCGCCTTTTATTGCCACGGGTATGGCGATGTACTTCCGCGCCAGGGCTTCAGGAATGAGACGCAGCGCCTCGGGAGTGGGGAATTGTCTTTGCAGCAATGAAGGCTGTGACTGTTCTGGTAGTGTCATAGTCACGTTGATTCTTCCTCCTCGTCAGGACGCACTCCTTCAACTTTAATCTTACACGGCGTCTGCCTGCTCAACAATGAGGTATATGTCATGGGCAATTAGTACCATGAGCAGATTTGCACTTTCTGCGATTGACATAATGATGGTAAATGAGGCTAAGTAGACGATGGAGGTCATCTGTAAGGAAGAGCAAATACTACGTAGTGCTTTTTTAGGTCTGGTGTTCTGGCTGTGAGGTCTTCGGTATCAGCAGGAATAGTATCCCTGAGATGAAAATCATAGCCATAAAGATGTAAAAAGCCAGGCTGTAGCTCTGGGTGGTGTCATAAAGATATCCGGCGAAGAGCGGCCCCAACACGGTACCTACTGTCGACATCGCCATTGTGATACCGGCGATGGTGGCGTAGTTTCTTCGGCCGAAGAGGTCTGCCCGTAGAGCGGTGGTGAGTGGGATTACACCCCCATACCCCAGCCCGTAGACAACGACGAAGAGATAGAGCAAGGGCAAGGTGCTGGCATTGACAAAAATAAATATACCCACGCCTTGGAGAATACAGAGCAGAAACAGCAGCACCTTTTTGTTGAACTTGTCACCTAGCCAGCCGAAGACGAATCTGCCGGGGATACTTAGTGCTACCATCAACCCCAGCACGTCGGCAGCGGTTTCCTCCGGGATGCCGATATCAGTCAGGTGGGGAATCTGGTGCACTACCAGAGAGCTAAGAATGCAGGATCGAAACACCATCGAACCCACATAGACCCAGAAGGCACGTGTTTTCATTGCTTCACGGACAGTGAGGTTGACCTCTTCCGGTACCGCGTTGCTCGCTGAAGAGTCCAGACTGTATTCGTCCTCTGTAGAAGACACTTCCTGTTTGGTGTCTTCTCCATCAGGCTTTAGGCCCATATCTTCGGGGGTACTTCTCACAGCCAGACTCAGCGGCAGCGGGATGGCCAGAGTAGCTATCCCTATGACGGTCGCCGCCGCCCGCCATCCGAGGTTGGCGATGAGCCGGGCTATCGTCGGCACCAATAGGGCGCCACCGACGCCATTGCCTGTCATTAAGATAGAGAAAGCGAGGCTCCTTTTTTTAATGAACCATTTGGCTACCGCCGCCTGGGTGGCATGGGTGTAGCCGAGTTGGAAGCCCAGCGATAGAAGAATACCGAATGTCAGGTAAAGGCTAACGGGATTGTTGACTCGTGATAGCATGATAAACCCGATGGCAGCTATGGGTATTCCGAAGAACATCATTTTTCGGGCACCGAACTTGTCGGTCAGCCAGCCGGCAATGGGTCCCTCGATTCCTCCCTCAAGACGCGACAATGAAGTGACGCCAGCTATTATTGTCCTCGACCAGCCGAACTCCCTTTCGAGGGGTTTAAAGAAGGTGCTGAATCCGTAGAAGAAGGTACCGATACCGAAGGCATTGATGAGGAAGCCCGCCAGCACTACCCACCAACCGTAGAAGACCTGCTTTTGTTTGGCTCTCAGACGACTGATAACGTTTGTGCTCAAGTATTCTTTCTCCGCGGAGAGGTGTTCATAAGGTGACAAAAGCTCCTGGTAGGGGTAATGCTAGCATGATTCTATAATAGGTGACACGGTAGACTACCGTCAAATGGATGACCAGAAGACTGGGAATGCCCCAAGCTGGCAGGTATCGCTGATGTCCTAAAGGTCCTCCGCTATCAGTGCTTTCTGGAAGCGGTGGTACTCGTACAGTCGAAACAGGGCACGACAGGCGGCGTTTAAGGAAATATAAACGGGGATTCCCTGTCCAGGTAGCTCTACCTGAAATCGTAACCGCATCTCCAATTCCTTGGGGTCGTTACCAAAAGAGTGAAACACGAGCACCACTGGCTTGCCGTGCGGATTGTTTCGGGAGATATCAATCAGGTAATCGATAACCTGGCTGGCATCTTCTGAGTTGCCGGCGCTCATCATGTCGAGATGAGGTCTTACGATGAGCATATCAATATTAGGGTCGGTCGTCACCAGCTCTACCTCTCGTTGCAGGTCATCGATGTTACGGAATACGAGGCCGGTGTCGAGCGGGTTGCGCACACTTGAGCCGGCGATGGGTATGAACTTCTTTAGTTCGGTCTGGGTTTCCTCAGTGAGAGCAGGGACGTCCAGTCCCTCGCGATTGCATACATCTGCCGAGGCGACACTGGTGCCCCCGCCGAGGCCGATTACAGATACCCTCTTGCCCGGGGGTTGTTTGACATAAAGGAAGGTCATGGCCATCTCTGCCATCTCTTCCAGGGATTGTACCGGTACAGCACCGGTCTGGGCGAAAAAGCCGCGCCAGATGCCCCACTGACCGGCCAGAGAAGCGGTATGGGAGGCTACTGCTCTTGTTCCATCTTCGGTGAGGCCCGCCTTCCACAGGATGATTGGCTTGACTCGGTTAATAGCCCGCACCTGCTGTAAAAGCTTCCGGCCGTCCTTTACTCCCTCCAAGTACATACAGATGATGCCCGTGTCGGGGTCGGTGGCAAAATACTCCAGGTAATCGGTGCTGTCAAGCACATAGGCGTTGCCAAAGCTGATGGCCTTGCTGAAGCGAATGCCGTAGTTCTGACCGTAGTGTGAAAACCAGTTCAGGTGACCGCCGCTCTGGGAGATAAAGGCCACCGGTCCGCTCTCTTTTGGCAGTCGGTCAAATGAGCCGACCCCGCTCTCAGGTATGTAGAGTCCCATACAGTTTGGGCCAATGATACGCAGGCCGCCGCGCTCGGCTATCTCACGGACCCGATGCCCCAGCTCTATCCGCTCTGCCTCACCGGTCTCCTCAAAGCCGGCAGTGAATACGTGGATATTCTTGGCATTAGCAGCGATGCAGTCCTCAAGCACTCCGGGTAAAGCCTGAGCTGGTACCGAAACAACTACCAGGTCGACCGGCTCAGGTATTGAGGCAACGCTGGGGTAGGCTTTGCGCCCCATAATCTCGGTGGCTTTGGGGTTGACCGGATGGATGCGTCCCTTGAAACCCAGTTGTTCGAAACTGATGATGAAATTAGCGCCACTGGGACCGCGCCGCATACCCGGCCTGGCGTCTGACGAAATACCGACCATGGCAACTACTTTGGGGTGGAAGGCGGCCTCCAGCGCAGGGTCCCAGGCCATGCAAGCTCCTTTCGGGATGGAAGTGAACTGAGTTCATTTTAGCCTGATGCTTGCGGGGATGTCAAAGAGCGACAGGGGAGTACACTAGGCTGTCGGGAATATGGACTGGTAGCGGCGTGCCTCGGCCACCACTTCAGCCTGCTCCTCTGCATTCATTGGCCGGAACCTTTCCGCCGAATCTAGTAGCATTGGCCAGAGAGAGACGTCGCTGGCCATCGGTGCGGTTGTGATACCCTGGCTCAGGACATACCAGAGACTCTTGTCAATCTCAGCTTGTTTGTCAAAGGGTTCATACCAGGTGCGATATATGTGCGTGGGGCCTAGCCAGGGGCGCTTGGTTATTGCCTTGATGGCGAGCATACCAACGTCTTTCTGCTTGGATTGGTCGAGCAGGATTGAAAAATCGCTGTAATCATTGCGGCGGGCGGCGAGGACACGGTTCAACGGGAACAACACGGTGTCGAACGGGAAGCGGTTCAGTGCTTCCACCTGGACAAACGGCCGGTGACCGGTGATACCAATATATTTCACTAGGCCCTGCTCCTTAGCCTCGAGGACCGCTTCGAGAGCACCACCCGGCCCGAGGACTGCATTCAGCGTCTCGAGGTCGTTCACGCCGTGGAACTGGAACAGGTCGAAACGGTCTACCCTGAGCCTTTCCAGCGAGCGCTGCAGACTTTCTCTCGCCCCGACTCTGCTTCGCTCGGTCGTCTTGCAACCGAGGAATATCTCGTTGTGGTGTTTCTCCATCCACGGGCCAAGTCTAAGCTCAGCTTCTCCATATGTCGGGGCAACATCGAAATGGTTGACGCCGTGCTCGATGGCCAGTTCGATGGCGGCGTCTGCTTCGGCTTGAGATACCTGCCCGAGAGCAGCGGCACCGAAGGTAAGCACGCTGCTCATATGTCCCGTCTTGCCGAGTCGTCTCTGCTCCATTATCAACTCCCTCATTTCCAATGTAGATCAGGGTGGCTACGGGCTACTGCGCTGCGAGCCCACCATCGATCGGTATTGTCTGTCCGGTTATAAAAGAAGAGTCTTCCGATGCCAGAAAGAGCACCGTTGCTGCCGTTTCTTCAGCGCGACCGTGTCGTTTCAGTGGCACTCTCTCTTCGACACGACGGATACGCTTCTCGGTCATTATCGGTGCCACGAGGGGCGTATCCATCAGCCCGGGGGCGACACAGTTAACCCTGATATTGTCCTTGGCGAACCCGACGGCGAGGCAGCGTGTCAGGGCAATGACACCGGCCTTGGAGGTGGAGTAGGCATAGATGCCGTGTGAATGATAGGCTGCCATGGACGAGTTGTTGACAATGGTCCCACCACCAGTCTTTATCATCTCGGGAATGGCATACTTGCAGACGAGCAGGACACTCTTAAGGTTGGTTCCCATCACCTCGTCCCATTCGTCTAGGGTGACCTTGAGGCCGGTACCTCCGGAAGCGATACCCACATTGTTGAATACCGTATCCAGCTTGCCATATGTGGAGATTGTGGTCTCTATCAATTTCTTAACATCTGACTCTTTGGTAACATCGGCCTGGACCGCTATGGCCTCGCCACCTTCACTGCGGATGATGTTTACCGTCTCCTCGGCAGCCTCAAGGTTTATATCGGCGGCAACCACTTTAGCCCCCTCGCGGGCAAACAGGATAGCCGTGGCCTTTCCGTTGCCCATACCGGGTCTGATTGAACCTGCCCCAACCACAAGGGCGACCTTGTTTTCCAACCTCATTTACAGCCACCTCCTGATATAACAATAGAGGTATCTGGTAACATGTGTTACCAGGCAGTAGACATTCTACTAGAGATGGAAGGACATGCCAAAAAGGAAATTGACTCGATGTGGCCTAGCCCATTTGAGTCAGTCTCCCTGCCGTCTTTGCCCAGCGGCCGCCTCCGGCTAACTGATGAATTTCATCAAGGGTCTTGGCCACCACTTCTCGCTGGTAGTTGCTGTCACCAAAGGCATTGTCGTCTGTCCAGACTCGTTTGAAGTAAAGGTGCATATCGTGGTCCCAGGTGAAACCTATACCCCCGTGCATCTGAATCCCCTCTGCGACGACCTTCTTACAGGTATCGCCGCAGAAACTCTTAGCCATGGCCACGGCTGTGGCTGCATCCAGGTCATTTTCCTTGATAGTCTCAGCCGCCCATTCCATAAGTGACCGGGAGTACTCGAGCCCAATCACCAGGTCAGATGCTCTGTGCTGGAGTGCCTGGAAACTACCAATAGGGACACCGAAAGCTATTCTCTCTTTCAAGTAGTCGACGGTCATCTCCAGGACCTTTTCACCTGCGCCTACCATCTCGGCACACAGTGCTGCCGTGGTGTGAAGCGCAATCTGCTTCATAATAGGCCAGCCCTGATGCACTTCGCCAAGAATATTCTCGGCTGATATCGGAACATTCAGGAAGACTACTTCATACTGCTTCCTTGTCTCATCCATAGTCTTCAGCAAGGTCGACATTGTGCCATATACTTCCTTGGTATCCAGTAGGAAGAGGGTGATTCCTTCTTCGGGGTTTTCAGTGCGCTTGGTGCGGGCAGCTATGAGCATGTAATCAGCCACCTTGGCATCGGGAACAAATAGCTTGGTGCCGTTTATAACATAGTGACCACCCCTGTAGTCGGCCCTGATGTTTATACTGTCAGCCCACCAGTCCCCATCTTCCTCCAGAGCAGCCAGCGTGCATACTGCCTCGCCACTGGCTATCTTGGGCAGGATTTCATTCTTTTGCTCCTCAGTACCATAAGCGAGAACGGGCATGCCGACGAGAAGCAATGTCGAAACGAAGGGACCGGGTAATACCGCCCGTCCCATCTCTTCCAGCAGAATGCTCAGGTCTCTGAAGTTCATTCCAGAGCCTCCATATTCCTCGGGGAACACTAACCCCAGCCATCCTACTTCTGCCATCTTTTTCCACAACTCTGGGTCAAATCCCGTCTCATCTTCCATCAGTTCTCTGACATGCGTCATCGGGCATTCATTGGCCAGAAAGTCCCGGGCCATGGTCTTGAGCATCTCCTGCTCTTCATTAAGGCCGTATTCTATCGCCATCTCCGGTACTCCTTTTCCTTAAATAATACTGTAACAATCGGCTTAATGTTGGGGTGTTAACTACCCTCTGCTTCTGGGCAGCCCGAGCATCCTCTCGGCAATAATGCCACGGAGAATCTCTGTAGTACCCGTCTCTATGGTATTACCCCGTGTCCTGAGGAAGGTGTATGTCCAGCTCCCATCGTCCAGTGCCCGTGGGTCACCCCTCATGAATTGGATGTTGGCACCCATGATTTCGGCCACCATGTTCGCCTGACGCTGGTTCTTCTCGCGCGAAAATATACTGCCTATGGACTGCTCGTTTCCAGTGAGTTGTCTTTTCATTGCCTTGACGCGCATACGTTCGCGACTGTGCCTCATGGCCTCGTTCTCGATAGCGAACTGGGCTATCCTCTGTCTGAACAAGGGGTCATCCCAGACTGTCATGCCACGTCGCTTCGTATTCTTGGCCAGCTCGACGTAAATGTCTACGCCCCCAAGTGTCGTTGGCTCGATACGCCGGCTGGGTGCGACAAATTGGATACCGCCGCCTCTCTCTGCCTCAAGAGTAGCCATGGCCACATACCAGCCCTGGCCTTCTTCCCCGACCATGTTCTCATGGGGAATCCGCATGTTGTCGAAAAAAGTTTCGCTGAATTCGGCATCACCGGTCATCTGCTTTAATGGCCTTACCTCAAACCCCGGGCTCGTACAGTCAAAGACAAAATAGCTCAGATTACGATGTCTGGGCGCATTAGGGTCTGTCTTTACTGGTACCACACCCCAGTCAGCGAATTTCGAGCCGCTGGTCCACACACTCTGTCCATTAACTACCCACTCATCACCATCCCTTACGCCAGTCTTCTGAATGTTTGCCAGGTCCGAACCTGCATCAGGTTCAGAGAAGCACTCGCACCAGCTTTCCTCACCACTCAGTATCTTGGGGATGAAACGCTTCTTTTGCTCGTCGTTACCGTACCGCAGTAGGGTCGGTATTACAATCATCGGGCCCAAAGACGCTGCCGGTGGGGGCGTGCCGGTACGTAGCATTTCCTCGCGGATAACCGCTATCTCCGCTCGGGAACGTTCGATACCACCGTATTCCGTAGGAATACCGAATCCCGTGTACCCGGCTTCACAAAGTTTTTTCTGCCATGCCTTACCGAGGTCGTGTGCCTCTTTGCTGCCTCGTTCCGGTGCCACATACCCGGGTGAACCCCATCCTTCGGGTAGATTTTCCTTCAGCCAGGCACGAACTTCTTGCCTTAAAGCCTCCAGCTTTTCTGGTCCTTCGTCCGCCATGTTTATGCTCCTTTCATAGCATTACTGAAATTCACTGGCTTAAAGCTGAGTAAGTCACCAGCAACCGACACGAAATTAATTCGCGGGGCTTTCGTGTCAATAAGATTAATTTAGTAGATGCAGAATACGGATGTCAAATATTTTCTAGCATGTTTATCCGGGTAATATGCCCTTTTGAAGGATTGTATATGGGGGAGTTACATATTGGCACTGGTGGGTGCTTGTTAACACTGTGCCGGTTATGCTCCAGCGACAGGCGCCTGAGTATGGTCGGGAATACTAGTATTCGTTGCTGGTGCTGTTTTGTTGGCGTAGGAAAAAGAAGCCTGCCAGGGTGGCCGCTGCCAGGGATGCCCAGAAGACGAAGGGCAGGCTCGGATTAATTCCGGCAAGGCTGTTGCCGATGGGAGGGGAGACAGAGCCGCCCAAGCGCGATAGAGTCATCACCAGACCCATAGCTGTGCCAGCGTAGGCTGGTCCAATTCCCTCTATCTCGATAACCGTGGTTATGAAGACCGCCATAAAACCGTCGCGAACAATTCCGGCAATTACCACTGAGACCCAGACCAGGGCTCCATCAGCGATTGATAGCAACCCGACTCCGAGGATAATCATAAGTGAGGCAACTATCAAGAGTATTTTTCTTGAGCGGAGTCTGTCGGACAGGAATGCCAGGGGCAGTACGCCTAACATACTGGTTGCGTGGAAGGCTGCTAGGGTACCGTCGGCACTGGCTCCTGGCCATCCTATTTTCTGAAGATATAACGACAGGTAACCGAGTGTACCCTGAATACAGCCGATTTGCCCCATCAGTATCAGACCGAGAATCCATACTTCTTTTGTCCGTATTACCCGTGATAATGCCTGGCGGAGCGGTACGAAACTTTCCTGTTCAGTGGATGATTCGGTATACTCGGGCTCACTACGCACTATTAGCCAGAGGATCCCGATGACGACAGATATGGCGCCGTACAGGAACAGGACGTTTTGCCAGCCGCCCAGTAAGGGTGACAGCACCGTGGAACTGAGCATTGCTCCCAGTGTGAAGCCAACTGCCATACCCATCGCAATAACGCCATTGGCCAGTCCCAGGTGTCGTCCCGAGAACCAGATACCACATGCCTTGTGTATGCTTGGTGGAATGCTTGCTGTCACCAGCCCAAAGAGGAATAGAGTGGCTGATAAAGTGGCGAAATTACCAGAGAGTCCCCTCGAAGCACCGGCTACTCCTGCCAGGAAACAGGCAATGGTCAGTACCCATTTTATGCCGAAACGGTCACTGAGAAGACCGCCAATGAGGACGACGAACATGCCCGCCAGAAGAACCATCCCCCAGACTGTCCCCACCTGAACTATGTTCAGGCCTAGGTCCTCTGCTATCTCATCGAAGAGGACTGGCATAGACATCATTGGCATGGCAACAACGAAGGTGCACGTCAGGGCTCCTAGACCAAGTACAAACCATCGGCGTTTAGAGCCGCTATTAATACCAGACATGCTCATACCGGTAATTATCCCCAAACAATAGCTATAATTACTGGGAGGTGCCCGCTTATAAAGAGTTGGAAGGAGAGTTTTGCGTCAAGTGACCTTCCATCCGATTGTGAGTAATTACTGCTGCGGTGGAAGCTGAAGCTAGTAGGCGTCTCGATAAATCCGGGCTATTGCTGCTGCATCTAGTGTTTTAGGGCCGCCACTGTCGAGCCCTGGCATCGATTGTATGGCAAGCTCCGCTATTTCATCAGCCCGTTCAAGCTCACAACCTATGTCTCGTAACCGTAACCTCAATCCAACGCTTTCCAGCCATTCCTCAGTAGCTTTTATCCCGTCACTCTTACCAAAGACCTTTTGACCCAGTAAGTCGAACCTCTCCTTCATTTCTGGAAGATAGAATTTCATCCATGCAGGTAACAGAGCCGCCAGACCCTCACCGTGAGTAACATCGTAGTAGCCACTCAAAGCGTGCTCGACGCCGTGACAGCTCATGACGCCGCCGCCATCTCCCCAGGTCACAAACGATGACATAGCAGTAGTACTTGCCACAGAAAGCTGAGTACGAGCTTCGATGTCGTCCAGACGGATCAATGCCTTTGGTAAGTACTCCACAACCATCTTCATTACAGTCTCGCGAATACCGTCGGTCATGGGACTGGGTCTCTCATCGGTAACATAACGTTCTACTACATGAGAAAAGATGTCTGCCGCTCCCGCTTTTGTTTGTTTTTCGGGTACGGTAAGCGTCACTTCAGGGTCAACAATAGCCAGCTTTGCCCATAAACTACGATGGCCTATCCCGGTCTTAACATGAGTTTCCCAATTAGTAATTACCCCTCCAGCATTTATCTCGGAGCCGGTACCGGCCATAGTTGGTACCTGAATGAGTGGGGGAACTGGACCCTTTACTTCACCTGTACCTCCTCTTATGTAGTTCCAGATTGAGTCGGTGCCACTACTGGCCAGTGCTATTCCTTTAGCTGTGTCCATGGCACTACCGCCACCCAAACCAATAATCAGGTCGATCTTATTATCACGGGCTATCTTGGCTCCCTTGTCTACCGTTGAGCTACGTGGATTTGGCTCCACCTCTTCAAAGATTAAGGTATCGACCCCGTTTGACTTCAGGTCTTCAACGACTCTGTCAAGCAGCCCCACTCGACGAATATCGGGATAGGTGACAATCATGGCCTTTCGTCCTATTGCCGTTGCCTCTCTCCCCAACCGTGTAATAGACCCAGCACCATAAACGATCCTTACCGGTAAGTTAAATGTGGTCACAATGTGTCCTCCTTTTGCATAATAAGATATTGCTGTTAGATAGGCTTCTAGTGCGCGATTCGGCCCATTTTGCTGATTTGGCGCTATTTTACCATAAAAGCCTGCTTGTGTGCTTAGTATGGTATGGGAAATGCAAGGCCTGATGATTTTCGGGCAGGTGTTCGGTCTAGAAGATTATGTAGGGACAGAGGCAGGCTGTTGACAAGTTTAGAGTTTTAGAGTCAGTTGCCCACCTTCATCGGCACCCGATGCTGGTTGTACTTTACTAAGCTTTGCCGAAGGTGCCCGGTCAATCGTCGGCACGGCTGGTATGTAGCCATTGAAGGCCGAGAACACCTTGTCGAGGTCGAGGAGCAGGATTTGTCTGATACCCAGATTGGCGATGCCCCACAGGTAGTTGGTACGAGCGGTGGGAGTAACCACTGGCTCTACCGAAGAAAGTGGGACAGGCAATACACCTGTAATGGAATCGACGATAAGACCGATTTGCTGTTCTGCAATATTGACGACTATGATGCGGCTTTCTGCTGTCGGTCTGGTAGCTTGTAGACCGAGCCTTCTACTGAGGTCGACAACTGGTATTAGTTGCCCTTGGAGGTCGATTGTGCCCTTGAGAGCAGGTGGTGCGTCCGGCACTCTGATGAGGGAATCCATCCGCAAGACCCGGTAGGTATCTCTGATGTCAATACCGTAGTAGTTAGAGGCGAGGGTGAAGACTACGTATAAGATAGTTGTCGATTGACCGATTTGTCTGTTCATTGGTTTTTCTATAATTTTGCTGTTTACCTAATAGTGGCATAATTCATTGCTGGCTGGCGAATGAGAGAAGGCGTAATCGGGTGACCGCCGTTATATACGTGATGAATTGCCTGAATTATCCTTTCGTGGTCGCTATCCTTGAGAATATAACCGGAAACACCGGCATCAATGGCATCGCGTATCATGGTTTCACCATACATGGTCAACGCTATTACATTTACGTGGGGCAACTTTTCCTTTAGCTGCCGGGTAGTGGTGATGCCGTCCAGCCCGCGCATCTGGAGATCCATGGTGACGACATCTGGTGACAGGTCAACAGCCTTGCTGATGGCCTCTTCACCGCTTTGGGCTGTGCCGACTATCTCGATTGTTTCGTCCAGCTCGAGTATGCGCTGTAGCCCATCGAGCACTGCCTGATAATCATCGACTAAAAGTACACGGATAGCGGGCAATTGTCACCTCCCTGCAACCATGGGTATTATCTGTTGTGGCGTTGGTGAGAAGGCGAGGCTGACTAAGGTTCCAGCTCCGGGGTGGCTGTCTATCTGCAGGCAAGCACCGATCAACTCTGCCCTGTCCTTCATACTGAGAAGACCAATGTGACTTGGCCGGATCTGGTTATCTATCACTTCTTCCGGGTCGAAGCCCTGTCCATTGTCGAAGACCTCTACAGAGACGGTGTCGTCACGAAACTGCAGGCGGAGGCGAGCGCTGGTGGCGGCGGAGTGTTTTCTGATATTAGTCAGGGCTTCTTGGGCTATCCCGAAGACGGCTCTTTCTTCGCAGGGTTTGAGCTTCGGCAGTTCCCCGCTAAATTCGAAGCTGCAGGTGACATTTTCCTCTTCGAGGATATTCATGGCCTGACGCAGGGCGGGTACCAGTCCCAGCTTTTCCAGTGGGGGTGGGTAGAGGTCGGCGATTATACGCCGGAGCTCGCTGACACTTTGCTTCAACGTCATAGCTATATCGGTTAACTCGTTCGCCAGGTCACTTGGCTTTGATGGTGAAATGTTATGGCGGCAGGCATTGATGCGGTAGAGTGCCCCGACCATCCACTGAACAACACCATCGTGAATCTCGGCTGACAGCCGGCGGCGCTCGTTGTCGCGAGCAAGATGTACTTCCTCCAGTACCTGTGCAGGTTGAACAGTTTGCCTGTAATGGTTATCGATCAAGTGGGCGTCAGTAACGACCATACGACTATCTCTCTGGTCCTCTTCTTGTCACCTACTATTGGTCTAGTGTAGTAGGGAAGGATGACGCACATCTGACATTTGGTCGATATGGTCTGACAAAAGCCTGACAAAGGAAGTTGGCTCGAATGTATCTATAGTGAGGTCGGCAGGGTGGGAAGGGATATCGCTTCGGGTGATAAGGTCGTTTCAGACGGTAGGGAGTTTGTCAGGAGGGTTGCTTGTCATTGTTCTTCTTGGCAAACATATATCCTATACCGGGCTTGGTAAAGATGAACCTGGAGTTCCGGGCGTTATCCTTCAGTTTCTTCCGTAGTCGGGCAATATTCGCCTGGATGAGGTTGGTCTCATCAAGGTATTCTTCACCCCAGACCCGATTCAGTATCTGGTTGGGGGTGACCACCCGGTCGGCATTACGGGTCAGGTATGAGAGGACCTTGTATTCAGTCCCTGTCAAGTTTATATCTTCACCGTCTAAAGTAACCCTCCGACGGAAGAAGTCAATCTCAAGGTCCTGATAGCGAAAGGTCGGCTCAGTGGGTTCATCCGAGAGTGAAGCACGACGCAGCACGGCCCGGACACGAGCTGTCAACTCACTGGCGGAAAAGGGCTTGGTCACATAGTCGTCAGCCCCGGCGTCCAGCCCTTTGACCTTCTCCTCATCAGCGCCTTTAGCAGTGACCATGATTATTGGTATCTGGGAGAACTCACGGATACGCCGGCATACGGTATGGCCTTCCATACCGGGCAGCATGATGTCCAGCAGGAGGAGGTCCGGGGGATCGTGTTCCATTATTTCGAGAGCGGTCTGACCATCAGGTGAGGTGATTACCCGGTAGCCTTCCAGTTCTAACATCCGCCGCATCATACGCAGTATTCGGATGTCGTCATCAACCACCATAACGGCCGTTTTGCGAGACGGCACCTGACATCACCTCTTCCCAGTGCGTAGTTGCGGCCACGGCCTGTTTCAAGCTGGCGGCGTCCAGGGGCTTGACCAGGTAGCCAGCGGCCCCCATGCCTAATGCCTTTTTTCGCTGCCACTCTGCAGCGGAAGCACTGAAGACTATTACCGGGATCGCTGATAGCTTGGGGTTGTGCTTCATCTCGTCGAGGATCACCCAGCCATCGCAACCAGGGAGCCTCAGGTCAAGAAGTACCAGAGACAGACCCCGGGCCCCCTTAACCATTCGCAAGCCCTCGTTTCCATTCTCAGCCTCAAACACCTGATAGCCTTCGAGGTCAAGCAGACGGTGGGCGAACCTTCTGATATCAGCCTCGTCCTCAATGACAAGGACTGATTTTGTCTCACGACCTTTTGCCATGTTCCTGACTTCTCGGTCTACAGTGGCAGCTTAAAGAAGACCGTGGTTCCTTTTCCTTCTTTACTTTCAATCCAGATATGTCCGCCATGTGCTTCTACCAGCCCACGGCAAATTGCCAGGCCGAGGCCAACCCCCCCGGTTTCTTGGGTCGAGCGTTGTTCGACACGATACATGCGGTTGAAGACATTTTTCAGGTCTTCTGCAGGGATGCCAACTCCCTGGTCAGAGATGCTGACGAGTAGCTCATTGTCCTGTCGCTCAGCTGAGATGACTATTTCCGTCCCCTCGGGGGAGTACTTGATGGCGTTGTCGAGGATGTTGTCCAGTACCTGCCGAATACGTTTAGTATCAATGCGCACCCTCGGCAGGCCGGTAGCCAGGTTTAGCTGGATGTCATGTCCTGGTGCCCTGAGTCGGGCTTCGGCAGCTGCCTCCCGGATCAGGCGTGCGATGCTCGCCGAAGTACGCTCTAGCTGGAGCATACCTGATTCGAGGCGGGACATATCCAGGATATGGTTGACGAGCTCGACGAGTCGGCTGGTGGCCTTATCAATAGACTCAACGTACTCGTGCTTCTCTTCCTTCTCCAACCTTTCGTCATAATCCAGGAGCAGAGTGGAGTACCCCTTGATTATGGCCAGCGGAGTGCGTAGCTCATGGGAGACCGTCGAGAGGAGGTTGCTCTTAAGCTCGTTTAGCTCCTGGTATTCGACTACCTTTTTCTCGAGGACACGGAGTTCGGTGATGTCCTGGATTGTACCCGATGCCTTTATCGGCTTTCCGTTGTCATCAAACGTAACCTCACCGCGTACGTGGACAATGCCCTCTGAGCCATCCGGCCGGAGGATTCGATACTCATAGTCGTAGGGTTTGCCTTCAAACAAGGCCTGGACAATTGCTTTCTGGACGAATTCCCGGTCATCAGGGTGAACGAGTCGGGAAAGGATCTCATAGGGCTCGCCGGCTTCGCCGGGCTTGGTAGCAAAGATATTACTGGCTTCCTCGGACAATCGGAAGGAATTGTTCTGTATGTCCCAGTCCCAGTTCCCGAGATGAGCAATTCGCTGCGCGTTTGCAAGGCTGGCTTCGCTGTTCTTCAGTGTCTCCTCGGCCTGCTTGCGTTCGGTGATGTCGCGGGCGATTCCGAAGATGAGGCGACCATTGAGGCGGGTTGCGGCAAGCAATGCCGTCCGCTTGGTACCATCCGGGCGGTAGAAGGTCACTTCACCCGGGTCCCGGTTATCTGCCGAAACTGTAGACTCTTGTAGTCTCCGGAGACCATCCAGTAAGTCGACGTCATCGGCTGTTAATGCCCTCAGCTCGGCAGCGCTGCGCCCGGTGAGACGTTCGGCGGCGGCGTTGCAGTCGAGGTAGTGACCGGTCGTCCTATCGAGGAGAAAGATGGCATCGCTGGAACGCTCGAAAAGGAGACGATATCTGTCCTCTGATTCCCGCCGTTGCTCTTCGGCCCGTCTGCGGTCAGTGATATCTTGATATATCACCTGAAACTGCGGTTCGCCGTCCCAGTACACCTTGTCCCAGAATACCCAGAGGTTGCGGACTTCCCCATCTCTACGCACGACGCTCAATTCATAGTATGTCGGAACGGCCTCACCACGCTTCATTCGGCGTCTTCTTTCCCGATGTTGCCGGTAGCTCTGCGGGGTGTAACGCTTTCTTAGTGGTACTGCCTTCAGTTCTTCGACGCTATCGTAACCGTAGATATCGAGGAAGGCACGGTTGGCATAGATAAGCTTGCCGTCTCTGGTGACGATTGATGTACCCAGTGGGGAGCTATCTATAGAGTTGCGGAAGTTCCGTTCGGATTTGGCCAGCTCCTCCTCAGCCTGCTGCCGCTGCTGGACGTTGCGGTGTGCCTGAATGATATTGCCGCAGGTGAGCAGAAAAGGCTGGAGGAATTCTATCAGGGCAGAATCGTAGCCGCGGGGGCGGTTGGCAATGCCGACCATGCCAATCAGTTCCTGGCCGCTGTACAATGGTAGCCCGAGGAATGAGTCCATGGGGGGGCGGGTTGTCACTCCCTCACAGCGGGGGTCATTGGCGGGGTCATGGATGATGACATGCTTACCGGATGTCATCACAGCATTGATCAGGGGTTGCAGGTTGGAAAATTCCCTGCCGGTGGCGTGGTTCTTTTCATGGAGTTGCCCTGTGTCTTGACTCCAGACAATGTTGGTTACGGTATGGGTCTTAAGATAAGGTTTGCCTTCCGGTGTATGCAGAACCTGCCCAATGAAGCCAAATTTGCTATCAGTCAGGGAGAGGAGGTCATCCAGCAGTCGATCGAAGAGGACGCGAGGATCAGCCTCGGCAATGAACTGGCTCTGGATACGGCTCAGAGTGCTCAGCAGCTTGTTATGTTGTGCCAGTTGCTCATTGGCGGCTCTCAGTTCGGCGGCACGCTCCTCAACCATTTCTTCCAGGTGGTCCTGGTGTTGCCTCAGTTGTTCCTGTGTGCGTCTACGTGTGGTGATATCAAGGCAGGTATAGAGTAATCTGCCTTTTCCAACGGAGACCCTATTGACATTCACCAGCAAGACACGGCGCCGGCCCGATTTGTCCTTAATTTCTTGTTCGATGTTGTGTATTTCCCCCACTACTTCAAGCTCTTCTGTGTCGAAAGGCACGTCGCCGAGTAGATTGGAAATATTGCCCAGACGGCGTATTTCATTGGGGGAGTAACCAAAGACAACCTGTACATTTGGAGAAATGAAGGTAAATTTCCCGGTACTGTCTGTGATGAAGACAGCTTCTGAGATATTACTGAGGGCGATGCGATGCGATTCCTCTGACTGCCGCAGCGCCTCCTCGATGCGCTCGACCTCAGCCCTCGATGCCTCAAGCTCCTCTCTACGCTGGCGCAAGGCATCCAGTTCTTCGGGGTGTTGTTCTCTATCTATTTCAGCGTCCCTCGTCACGCTTGTCGTTCCTTATTCAAGCACCCTTAATTTGGTGTATTATTAAAAGTACTTCTTTTTTACCCGTATCTAACCAAATGTAGCTGAGTTTTTGCCCACTCAACAATGCCCTGCGCCTTACATAACAACAGAGGTTACCCGTTAGAGTATCACTAGTCATGCCTTTTGTCAACTGGCCACACGTCTGTAGTGGTGTGATAACAACGGGATATGTTGGCTCAGGAGCGAGCAGCTATATTTGCGGCGTTGTTGTTCTCCTTGATTCTCTTCGCCCCAGAGGTTAGGCTGTCTTGCCAGGACAGGCTGCTTCGGTGCATAATATCATCGCTGTGAAAGAAGAGTTGAGACTGCCCGTTTTTCACAAAATGCCCGGTGCTGTTGCTATTGACCTTGACGGGACTATACTAAATAGCGAGGCACGGTTATCGGAGCGGAGCCGTGAGGCCATCGAGGAGTGCCTGGCCCGGGAGATTCCGGTCATCATCGCCACCTCACGTCCTGCCCGGACGACGCGCCGTGCCCTTGGAGATAATCTGTCTGATAGATGTTCGCTGATACTTATGAACGGGGCATTAGCTTTGGGTGTGCCACCTCTATCCGGCGAGTTTCGGGAGCCATTGCCTCCAGGTGTAGCGCAGGGTATCGTGAGCCTTCTCCACAGTCTGGAACCAGAAGTGCGTCTGGCAATAGAGCTGGAGGGCCGGGAATTCGGTTCAAACAGGGCACTTGACCCGGAGCGGTTGTGGCGTATTAACGCGGCTACTCCCGAGATGGTAATGACGGTGGAAGAAGCCCTGGCGCGAGACCCGGCCAAGATAGCCGCCAGTCGGGAAGGGAAGGATATCTCCGACCTTGCCGATGCGGTCTCACAGCAATTTAGCGATGTGGTTTCGGTTATACCGGCAAATGATATGACACTCCTTAACATCGTGAGCATACGGACGTCTAAGTCGGAAGCACTAAGGAAACTCCTGCTTTCTCGAGACATTCTGCTTGATGATGTGCTCGCCTTCGGCGACGATGTCCCTGATATCGACCTGCTGGCGGCATGCGGTATGCCGGTGGCGATGGCCAACAGTGTGCCGGAGGTTAGGGCGGTTACCCGTTATATTACCGCCAGTAATGATGAAGATGGGGTTGCTATCGTACTGGAGAAGATGCTGGAGGTAAACCCGACCCAGGCGTAGCGTAATCTTTGCCTGTCAAGGGTGCTTGACACCTCATGTGGCAGGCGGTAGAATCTCGGCAACTCTGAGCGAGGAGGTCAAGATGACAACTGAACGGCAGGCACCACGGCGTAATCCAATCAACCGGGCTCTGGGAGGCTGGCAGCCGGCCGCGGTGGTGATGGCGGCTAATAAGCTCGATTTTTTCACCACCATCGGAGGCGAGGCCCTTTCTGCTGAAGAGATTGCCTCCCGCTGTGATACTCACCCCCGTCCTACCCAGGTGCTGCTCAATGCCTGTGTTGCCCTCGGTGTTTTGGAGAAAGAGGGTGAGCTTTATCGTAATTCTCCGGAGGCATTACAGATCCTGGTGCGGGGCAAACCCACTTTTATGGGTGATGGCATTGCCCACCAGCATGACCTATGGCAGGCTTGGGGAAGACTGCATGAGGCTGTGCGTACTAACCGGAGGGTAGGCGAGCGCTTCAGCCACGTTGAGCAGGGTGACGTCCACCGGAATTTCATCCTGGCGATGCACGACCGGGCAATGCTGGACGCGCCTTTACTGGCTGAGGGACTTGACCTGACTGGTAGACGCCAGCTCTTTGATGCTGGCGGCGGTCCTGGCACCTACGCTATTCACCTGGTGAAGCGCTACCCCGGCCTGCGAGCCATCGTCTTCGACCTTCCTGCGACGGTCGAGATTGCCAAAGAGGTCATTGCTGAATTCGGGATGAGCGACCTAATCACTACTCGTGCTGGTGATTACTTTAAGGATGACTTTGGTCAAGGCAATGATGTTGTGCTGCTGTCAGCGATTTTGCACTCGATAGGCCCGGAGCGGAGCAAGGTGCTGCTATCGAAGGCATATGATTCTCTGGTTTCTGGTGGAGAGGTAGTAGTCCACGAAGGCTTGATAGGTGACGATGGTACTTCCCCGCTACGAGCGGTACTTTTTTCGTTAAATATGCTGGTAAACACCGGTGAAGGCCAGTCCTACTCGGGGACGGAGGTAATGGGCCTGATGGAAGAGGTCGGTTTCGTTGAGCCGAGGGTTGTTGGTCTTTCCGAGCCGGCACGTACTTCTCTGGTCATTGCTACCAAACCTTGATTGGGTCTGACGACGACAGTGTCCGATGTAATTACTGGTCAGACTATCATTGCTGATGACTGACCAAGCCTGAGCCGATAGCTTCAACCCAGTGCTCCTCTAGGCCCTTTTTTGACCACCTGAGGTCGGTGATTGTGCTCCTTTAGGCCTTCCCTGTGTGGTCGAGTGTGTTATAGTTGGTTTAATTCAGCCCGCCGGAAGGCGGGGTGTATGTTTATGTTACCTCGGATTGCGGTACGGAAACGGTAATGAAAAAGGTCAAAAAGCACTTCTACTGGTGGTTCATAGTGGTGGTCTTGGGAGCTTTTTTTATCACTATGGCGGCCACCAGCCTAGCTGGACTTAACTGGTTTGCTCTTCAATACGGCTTTGCTTTTACTTACGTATCTCTGTTAATTCCCATTTTCCTGGCATCGGTTATTATTGCTGCCTGGACATCGGGACTGAGAGCGGCACTAGCTATCTGTCTTGTCCTCGGGGCGTCGATGATGTCGCTGGTTATGAATAGTACACAAGGTCAAAGTTTCCTATACGGGACTATCATCACTGTGGTTGTCAGTGTTGGGGCCAGCTTCTGGATTGACCGGGAGCGGAGAAAACGAAAGCAGCATGAGAAGGCTGCCGAGAGTATCAGGCACCGGGCAGATGAACTCCAGCAGGAACTCAAGGAGAGGCAGCGGGCTGGGCAGGAATTGCTTGAAGGCTGGCGAAAATTCAGGGACCTGGCCAATCTCCTGCCACAGATTATCTGGGAAATCGACGCGGATGGTAACTTTGCCTATGTTAATAAACAGGCTTTTGATACTTATGGCTATTCTATGGATGATGTGAACGGGGTTCCTAATGTTCTTGGCATGTTTATCCCTGAGGATAGAGATAGGGTGAAGAAGGACATCCAAAGGGCGTTGAGTGGTGAGGAGCTAGGTGGCATTGAGTACACCGCGCTGAAGAAAGACGGTAGTACTTTCCCGGTATTGATATATGGGGCTCGGATTATACACGGTGATAAGCCTGTGGGACTGAGAGGTGTTGCCATTGATATCACCGACCGTAAGCAGACGGAGGAGAAGTTAGAGCATGCTGCTCAGGAGTGGCGGATGACGTTTGACTCCGCTACCAATATGATTTCTATCCATGATCGTGACTTCAGGTTGACCAGAGTGAACATGGCCTTTGCTGATGCCTTCCACATGAAACCACAGGATCTTATTGGGCGGCCGTGTTATCGGGTGGTACACGGAACAGACGGGCCTGTGCCAGGCTGTCCTCATATGAAAACATTGATGACTAAGAAGCCGGCTACGGCGGAGTTCTTTGACCCACACCTCGGCATTCATCTCCAGGTGTCTTCGTCCCCTGTGCTCGATGGGAACGGTGAGCTCCTGTCCTGCGTCCACGTTGCCAGCGATATTACGGAACGAAAACAGGCAGAGCAGGCTTTGCGGGAATCGGAAGAGCGATACCGCTTGCTTTTTGAGCGCTCCGGTGATGCTATTTTCCTTGTGGACAGGAAGACCGGCCGCTGCCTTGATGGCAATGCTGCTGCCGAGCGTCTCACTGGCCGTTCTGTTACTGAGCTCAGAAAAATGACGACGGATGATTTGCCCCCGTTGGGCATGATACAGCGGCTCCAGAGATTGTCTGTAGTTGAGGATGCGCTTGATTATGGTGAGGTCACTTTCGTCAGGCCAGATGGTACTCGCCGTACTGCTTTGCTTTCGGCTGCGCATCTCAATGACCGGCTTTCCTTCGGCATTGCCCGTGACATAACCGAGCGTAAAGAAATGGAGGAAGCGTTACGCGAGTCCGAGCAAAACTTCCGTAACTCTCTGTATAGCTCTCCTCTGGGAGTTCGTATCGTTAGTCATGAGGGAGAACTGCTCTACGCTAACCGTGCTATTCTGGAAATGTACGGCTATGATAGCGTCGGGGAGTTGAGGGATACACCGGTGAGCCAACGCTATACTCCGGAGAGTTATAGGGAACATCTGGAGAGGAAAGAGAATAGGCGAGTGGGAGAGCCGGTTCCCTCTAGATATGAGGTTAGCATCGTTCGCAAGGATGGTGAAATCCGGCATCTGGTCGTATTCCGTGAGAAGGTAATCTGGGACGGAGAGGTCCAGTTTCAGGCGTTATATCAGGATGTTACCGAACTGCGAAAGACCCAGGACCAGTTGCAACACTCTCAGTTGCTGGCCTCTCTCGGTGAGATGACGGCTGGTATTGCTCATGAGGTGAATAACCCCCTGGGGAGTGTCCTGTTATATTCTGAATTACTGATGGCGGGAGAAACTCCGAGACCCATCAAAAGGGACTTAAAGGTAATCCATGACGAAGCCAAGCGTGCTGCTAGGATTATGACCGACCTGTTGACCTATAGCCGCCGGATGGGTTCTCAGGGGCGTCGTCTGGACCTGCACAAGGTACTCAAGAAAGTCATCGAGATGCGGCGTTATGCCGAAACCGTACGGAACATCAGTGTCAGTATCGACCTCTGGGACGAACCACTCTATGTGAATGGTAATTCTTCTCAGCTCGTACAGCTTTTGATGAATCTTATGCTCAATGCTGAGGAGGCCCTTGAGGATTTGAATGGTGGTAATATCCTTATTACCACCCGGACCAACGGGGAGTGGGCAAGGATATCGGTTGCTGACGATGGCCCGGGAATACCACAGGAAAACCTGCAGCAGATATTCTACCCGTTCTTCACCACCAAGCCGGTAGGTAAGGGCACTGGTCTGGGACTGAGCACCTGCTATGGTATTGTCACCGCTCACAAAGGGCTGATTCGGGCTGAGAACAATGATATGGGCGGTGCTACCTTCATTGTTGAACTGCCACTAGCCAAGGCTAGGAGACAGAGAAAGTCACGGAAGGCAGTAGCGGTGGGATAAGTTACTACCCGGAGTAGATGTACTTGTTCAGGGACTGTCCTGTTTAGAGGGCAGTCCCTGAATTGTTTAAGCAGTCTGCTCCGGACTCGATGCAGATCTGAAGCTTACTCTGTTATAATGCTTGTAGAACTGATACTTTTCAGGAGGACTATTAATGCTAACCGTGCGTGAGGCAATACAGAAGCGTCGCAGTATCCGGAGTTTTAAGCAGGTACCCGTTCCGGATGAGATGATACTTGAGATGCTAGAGGCGGCTCGAATAGCGCCGTCGGGTAGTAACGCACAACCATGGCGGTTTGTCGTGGTGACCGATGCCAGGGAAAAGAGGGAGCTCCGCGAATTGTGTTTCGATCAGGCCTTTGTTGAAGAAGCTGGAGTACTCTTCGTCTTCTGTACTGACCTGTCGGTCTACTCGGGGAGAACACGACGGACCAGAATGCAGGAGATGATTGACGCTGGCATATTCGCCAACCGAGAACTTGATGATTCAAGGATCCAGCGTTATACCCAGATGCCTGATGAGTCTGATACATCGTTCTACCTGCCTATGGCCACGGCAAATACCTACATCGCCGTGGAGCATATGGTACTGACGGCAACTGCCTTGGGACTGGGGTCGTGCTGGGTGGGTGGTATTAGTGACCTCAAGGCGATTCGGGATATGCTGGGCATCCCCAGAGGAATTTATGTGCTCGGACTGCTGGCTATTGGCTATACCGATACTGAACCGAAGGCAAGGCCACGCCTGCCATTGGATGAGATACTGCTGCGGCCTTTCCCGCCTGCTGTAGACGTTTCTCAGTAGTAGCAGATAGCCTACTTATGCTATGTGCGCAATGCTGATTCAGTGCGATTTCGACAGGACTATCATATTGAGCCGTCGCATCAGGCCGAACACGTACTGGCTACTGAGCATTACCTGACCTGTTCAAGGAGAAGTCTGTCATGGCCACTTCCTGTGATGATTTCTGGGGTGATGCACGAGGTACAACATCTCGTTTAATTTTTTTGCTAAATATCACTTGACTCTTCTATTGACAGCAGTATTATAATTAGCACACAAATTAATTAGGACATAGTCTCCTTCACTGACAAATCGCAAATAAATCCAGTCCGTAGTGGTTATTGATTACACTTGTCCTTATATTCTAGGAGAAAGGAGTTGTCAGGTAGTGAGTGAGATTTGTACTGCGGATGAGGCAATGGCCAGAGTCCATGACGGTGACATGATTGCTGCTCACAACTGGGGTATATCTGGGAGCCCTGGCTATCTGTTCCGTGCCTTAGTTGAGCGCGGTGTGAAAGATCTGACCCTTTGCATCCCCAACTTGATCCCATTACCGGAGGGATTCGTGGAGAGAGGGTTAACTGACCCGACCATACTTATACCCCAGTTGAAGAAGATAATTTCACCTTTTTTCGGCGCTCGCGGCATCATGAGCAGGTTTAGTGAAGCCTTCTTTGATACTCTAGCTAAGGAGGGAAGGCTGGAGATTGAGGCAAGTGCCCACGGTAGCCTTATGGAGAGACTGCACGCTGGTGCCATGGGGCTCGGCGGCGTCTATAGTCCAGTTGGCGTCGACACGATTGTCGAGGAGGGCAAGGAGAAGCGTACTATTGACGGAGTCGATTATATTTTCGAGAGGCCGCTTCGCCCGGATGTCGGCCTGGTAAAGGCCGATAAAGCAGATACGTTAGGTAACCTTGTATACCGAGGCTCTGCGAGAGGTGCAAACCCGGTAATTGCCATGGCTTCAAAATATACCATTGTCGAAGTCTTTGATGTGGTTGAACCAGGAGTTTTAGAGCCGGAGATGATAGTAACCCCAGGGGTTTTTGTGGACTGTGTTGTGCGGATACCGGACGAAGATGTCTATAGCGAGAAGCGGCGGCCTGAGTTAATGCAGCTTCTAGCTGAGGTCATGCTTGCTCGGGGAGTTCAGAGTGAGGCAGCTGATATCGAGGGAGGTGAAGAGTGAAAGACAGGCTGACTGAAGAGCTGCTTGCCATGAGGGCTGCTCAGGAGATTAGACCGGGTGATTACTGTAACCTGGGTATCGGTCTTCCCCAACTCTGCGCCTCACACGTGCCTGCTGGTGCTATTGTCCAGAGCGAGAACGGTGCTCTCGGTTACGGACCTCTGGTAGGTCCGGATGATGTGGAAAAGATGGATCTTGATTTCATAGATGCTGGTGGCAGTTTCTTTACCCCCGCTCCTGGAATGGCTTTTTTTGATATGTCGACGTCTTTTACCATGATTCGAAGTGGTCGGCTCATGAGCTTTCTGGGTGGGCTTCAGGTCTCAGAGAAGGGTGACTTGGCGATACACAGCCTCAGTGACACAGACGAATTCCCGCAGATCGGCGGTTCTATGGACCTTGCCTGGGGTGCTAAGCGATTGGTTATACTCATGACCCATAACACCAGCGACGGTAAATCTAAAGTAGTAAAGGAACTAACGTTGCCCGTCAGCGCCAGAAAGTGTGTCGACCTTATCATTACTGATTTGGCCGTAATCGAGGTGACGTCTGGTGGTCTGGCACTCATGGAATGTACTCCTGGCTGGACTTCGGAGGAAATCCAGGAGCAGACCGAAGCCCCTCTTAAGGTCGCTGATGATGTTAAGGAAATGGAGTTCTAGCGTGTCATAACGAGTGTAAAGGAAACTCGGATTTCCTCTGAGATTATTGACTTCATCAGGACAACCGGGTTAGAGTGCTCGTGCCTACACGACTATCGTAAGATACGTACTACCTGTTTACAATACGTTGACGCCCCTATTCCACCATTGCGCTTTACGTACTTTGGGGCTAGATATGGGAGGATAAAACAGTGGCACCACCTGGTCGAGGTGGTGCCAAATGTCACTCCTGGCTGCTGTGTGGTTGCCTTTTAGAGCACGCCGAGGACTGTATCTGGAATGGTTTCCCAGGCACGGCGCTCTTCATCGTAGGGTGCTGCCACCACAGTGCAATCTTTGTCGAGAATCATAGTTTCGCGGCGGTCGCCGTATAACGGCCACTTTCCGAGGCCTTCACAGCTGGGGTCACCGGTGTGGGCAAATGCCAGCCAGGTGTCCTGGATGTTCTTTTCTAGGGCATCAGCCTCGGGGCCAGAACCTGAGAAGTCCCCGATTCGCGTACCGAAAAGGAATCCCAGCTCCAGTGCGTGGCAGGCACCGAGGATGCCATTTCTGAATGGCGAAGCCCAGCTGAACAGGTACATATATGAGGGCTGGTTGCGGCGAGAGTGGTTCTCAGCCAGCCGGACGGCTGGCATCCGGAATGCTTTATCAGTCAGGATAGCTGAGAGCAGCTCGGCTGGTGTGGTTGCCATGCCGCGTTGCTGGCGGGCTTTCCGGTAGGTAGCTATCAGCTTCGGTACATCTCCGGCTGGGACAAGCCTCTGGCACCGCTTGAGCAGTTGGGCTTCGTCCATCTCGGCAAAGCTCTCGTCCCTGAGGTTGAAGATCCTTGCTTCATCAAGATTGGTGCCGACCAGGATGGGGATATTGTCTGCTGAACCACCGGCGACAGCATCTATGGGTAACTGCGGTAGCACCTTGTCATCCGCTACCGGTCGGAGTGCCAGGCTGCCGAGGCCTGATTTCGGGTCGAGTGCTCTGGCAGCCAGCTCTCTTTGCCCTTCAAGCAGTTGCTCAACGGTGAGTGACCGCAGGCCATCGGTGTCATTGGGGCTCGTGCCAAGTATTTCGAGTAAAGTGCTGGTAACATGTCTGGCTGTGTCTAAATTAGTGTATGCTGTATGAGCGGCCCCGCTCTGAAGAATAGCTTTGTGGAAAAGCCCTCTGGCTTTCGGCAGGGCGAGCTGCGAACCGACGCTGAATCCGCCGGCGGACTCCCCGAAAATAGTCACGTTGTCCGGGTCACCACCAAAGTTGGCGATGTTGTCGCGTACCCATTCCAGAGCAAAGGCCTGGTCGAGCAGGCCCTCGTTGCCCGTGGCCGGAATCTTGCCGCCGGTGACTTCATTGAGTCTGAGGAAACCGAGGACATTAAGACGGTAGTTGATGGTCACGATTACCGTGTTGCCACGTGTTGAGAGGGTACGGCCGTTGTAGGCCAGCGATGAACCGGAACCGCTGGTAAAACCACCGCCGTGAATCCAGACCATAACCGGACGGCGGGCATCATCTAGGCCGGGTGTCCAGACATTCAGGTATAGGCAGTCTTCGTCTTGAGGTTCTGGTTCTGGTGCGTCTAGGAACTGTAGTCCCATCTGGTTCTGGGGAGCGACGGTAGCCAGACGCAGCGCCGGACGTACCCCGCTCCAGGGTTCGGGTGGTTCTGGGGGAAGCCAACGGAGGCTGCCCACCGGCGGGGCTGCGTATGGGACTCCCCGAAAGGCATAAAGTCCTCTCCTGAAAATGCCCTCTATCTTCCCGGAAGTAGTCTCGACAATTGCCGGCGTGTCTTCGCTCATGGTTTTCTCCTTAATTATCTTCTTGCCTTGAATTAATTCTAGTGACTGTGCCTGTTGGTGTCAATGTGGAGAAGTCATGGAGGCTATGTCGGTCTTTGGTAGAACTCTTTGTGATACTTCTTCCCTGTGGGCGTATAATCCATAAATCAGGGTGGATTTTATCCCGGTCATACTATATCTATTGTTGGAAGGGATGGAGTGCCTAGTGCATGGGAGGAAATCATGAAAGCACGGTGGTTTAAATTCACGGTCGTTGTACTGCTTCTGGCAGTGGTCAGTTCTATTATACCGGCCTGCAGTCCGGCACTGGCCGCCGAAAGCTACCTGGCGGTAGTACCAAGTGTATTGCAGAGTGGAAGCACGCAGTCAGTTTCTCTGGCATTGTTTAATGGAGACCGCTTGGTCACCGATAAGGTTGAGGTTGCACTGCTGAAGGACGGCAGTGAGATTACGCAGGTAAGTAAGACCATCAGGGGCAAGGGAACGATAGAACTAGATATCCCTGATGTCGAAGAAGGCGAGTACCAGGTCCGGGTTAAGGGTGCGGGTTTTGAAGACGAAGCGACGGTGCTTGTCGACGCAAGCTTTGTTGTCTTCATTGAGACCGATAAACCCATCTACAAACCTGGCCAGACCATCCACATCAGGACGATTACTCTGACCCCTGAGCTTAAGCCGGTTGTTGGTCTGGTCACCGTAGAAGTCCTTGATGCTAAAGGTATCAAGATATTCCGTGAGGACGTGGAGACGGACGAATTTGGCATGACCAGCCTAGACCTGCCCATTTCTACCGAGCCTAACGAAGGTGTCTGGAAAATAACGGCCATTACGGAGGAGGGTAGGACCCAGCTTGATGTCAGGGTTGAGAAGTATGTGCTCCCCAAGTACGAGGTAAGCGTCGAACTCCCCAAGGAGTGGTTTCTGGTTGATGAACCTATTACAGGTACTATCCTGTCCGAATATAGCTTTGGTAAACCGGTCGAGGGCGAGCTTGAAATCAGGGCATCCCGCTATATCGGTGAGTGGCGGGAGTACGCTACCTTCTATAAGGAGATTGATGGTGAGACAGACTTCGAGCTACCCGCGGTTGAGTATGTTGCCGGGGTGCCGGCAGCAGGTGGTCAGGGCAACGTAATACTTGACATAACTGTGAAGGAGAAGGCTACCGGGTACGAGGAGACTACCAGACGAATGCTGACAGTGTCGGATTCTCCCCTTAACCTCCAGTTAATCCCTGATAGTATGGCCTTCAAGCCAGGTCTGCCTTTCGGATTGCTGATAGTCACGGAGACCCCTGATAACCAGCCGCTTGATTACGAAGTAGCGCTAGAGCTGACCTACCTTGATAGTGATTACGATGAGATAAAGGCCGAGGAGCAGCAGATTAGTACCAGCAATGGTAAGGCGCTGTATAGCACCAATCCTCCGGAAAGCGCTGTTGCTCTGATAGTAGAGGCCTATGCTGATGGGACCTGGGCTAGCATTACGTTACAGGCTTCCTACTCTCCCTCCGGTAACTTCATCCACGTGGAGCAGGTGAGTGAGGGCATCCCTGCCGTCGGCGATATGGTTCAATTTAAAGTAAACTCCACCAGGCGGGCGTCTAACTTCTACTATGAGATTGTTTCTCGCGATAAAGTTGTCTATTCTGATTATACCGGGAGCAGCACGATTGCTTTCCGGGCCACCCCTCTGATGACGCCATCAGCACGGTTGCTTGTTTACCAGATATTACCCAACAGCGAAGTAGCCGCCGACTACATCCCATTTGATGTAAGCCCGGTATACCCCCACGAGGTAACTGCCGAGTTCAGCCAGGGTGAAGCCGAACCTGGTGACGAAATCGAAATTGATATCACGACGAAAGGTGAGTCCAAGGTCGGTATTACTGCTGTGGACCGTGCCGTGTATATCCTGGCTGAGAACCGCCTGAACCTGCAGCAGGTCTTCGCCAAGCTGGAGCAATTGTACATGCAGCCGCAGGTAGAACTGCACGAGGTCTCCATTTACCCCACGATAACTACCAGAGGGGCGATGGATGTCTTTGAGGATGCTGGCGTAGTGGTTCTGAGCAACACTAATATCCCGGACGGTAAGGAGTATGAGGCATCCGGCAAAGGTGGCATTTTCTGGGGTGATGGTCTGTGGAGGGGAGACTTGGAGATGGCTGCTGGCGAGCAGGAAGACGAGGCTGGGTGGCCTCCAGCCCCCCAGGCGATCAATGGCGAAGCAGGTGATGACGGACTGGCTGAGGTGGAAAGGGTACGGCAGTTCTTCCCAGAGACCTGGCTCTGGATGGAAGAAATTACCGATGCTGACGGGCGGTTGTCCATCGACGTAACGGTACCGGATACAATCACCACCTGGATGCTGCGGGCCGTAGCCATATCAAAGGAAAGCGGCCTCGGCATTGCCGAGGATGAGCTGGTGGCATTTCAACCTTTCTTCCTGACGATTGACCTGCCATACTCGGCGATAAGGGGTGAGGAGTTTCCCGTACAGGTGGCAATCTATAATTACCTTGATGAATCTCAGAGTGTGCAGGTGGAGATTGAAGAGGCTGCCTGGTTCGACCTGCTGGAAGACACTAGTCAGACAGTGGAGATTGATGCCAATGACATCGGCGAAGCCTCGTTCATGATAAGACCGACAGAGCTGGGCATCAATTCAGTTAAAATAACAGCGCGTAGCTCGCAGGCGGCTGATGCGGTAATTAAGACGCTCATAATTGAACCAGAAGGTATCTCCCGAGAGGTGGTTAATAACCTGAATATTTCTGAGGGAGACCCGAGCACGATTTCAACAGATATACCCTTCGATGCAGTCGACGGTTCGGGACGGGCTTATCTCACAATCACTTCCAGCTAT
Source organism: Dehalococcoidia bacterium (assembly GCA_011170375.1). Lineage (GTDB taxonomy): Bacteria > Chloroflexota > Dehalococcoidia > Dehalococcoidales > Fen-1064 > W589. The sequence goes on along the minus strand of DUEV01000004.1, from coordinate 135,143 downwards.
CTTACCCAGACTCTGGAGGGGCTGGAGGAGCTTATCCAGATGCCTTTTGGCTGTGGTGAGCAGAACATGATGATGATGGCACCAGATATCTACATTACCAAATACTTACAGGAGAGTGGTCAAGTCAAACCCGAGATAATGGCTAAGGCAGAGCTACTGATGATAACCGGTTACCAGAGGGAGCTGACTTACCGCCGTAGCGATGGCAGCTTTTCCGCTTTCGGTGAGAGCGATGATATAGGCAGCCTCTGGCTGACTGCCTTCGTCCTCAAGTCCTTCGCTGAGGCGGCTGACCTCATCTATATAGATGAGAGTGTTCTTAATGAAGCCAAGGCATGGATTACCAGCCACCAGAATGCGGACGGCTCCTTCGATCAGGTTGGCTTCGTTCACCATCAGGAGATTCTGGGTGGCATCGATGGCAAGGATGCCCTGACTGCCTACGTGGCGATTGCTCTGATGGCGGCTGGTGATGCTGTTGGTGGTGCCAAGGCGGTTGCCTACCTTGAGGACCAGCTCAGTGGTATGGATGATGCCTATACCCTGGCAATCACGGCTTATGCTTTAGAGCTTGCGGGGAGTGCCAGGACTGACGAGGCCTATCAGATGCTGATGGATATGGCCCAAGAGGATGAGGACGGGCTGCACTGGGGTACCGGTGGGGATATCCTTCCGGAACAGACCAGGGGCTTTGCCCCGGGTATCGGCCGGAGTGCTGATGTTGAGATGACCGCTTATGCTACGCTGGCTCTAATCAAGCACGGCGATAGCTTCAATGCCTCGCGGGCAGCCAAGTGGCTGTCATCCCGACGTAATGCCTACGGTGGCTATGGCTCGACCCAGGACACGGTTGTCGCCCTGCAGGCCCTCACCGAATATTCCACCGGTACCAGGGCTGATGTTGACCTGACGATAAACATCACAGGTGGGGGTATTAATGAACAGGTGCGTCTGACTGCAGAGAACTTTGATGTCCTCCAGGTGATTGAGATACCGGTCAACGAGGAGATTGAGATAACAGCCACCGGCGAGGGAGAAGCGGTTGCACAAGTAGTGCGGCGTTTCAACCTGCTGGAAGCCGAGACCGGGACTAGCATTTTGAACATAGACGTTGAGTATGATGTCACCGAGGTTGAGGTGAACGACATGGTGACTGTCTCGGTGGAGCTGGCCTTTAACCCGCTTGAGCCGATGGAAGCCGGAATGGTGGTGGCTGATATCTCTATACCCACTGGCTTCACGGCAGCCACCGAGACTATTGCTGCGGCTGTTGAAGGAGAGGCTAAGATAAAGCGCTACGAGATTGCCGGACGCAAGGTCATATTCTATATCGAAAACATACTCCCTGGTGAAAGCCTATCGTGGAGCTTTCAGGTAAAGGCGGCCTATCCTGTTAAGGCCAAAGGTGTCTCCTCCCAGGTCTATTCCTACTACCAGCCGGATATCAGAGGAGAGACACTCGGCGAAAACGTGGTTGTCTCAGGGGACTAGGCTGGTGTTTGGCCGGATGGGTGAGCAGCCAAACCGGCCGGGGTGGTAGTGTCCCCGGGGCAAGGTGAGGTCGAAGGAATATCCCTTCGGCCTCACTCTTTTGTGCAATCATTTGGCGATTGCGCTATACTGGTGGGGATGAATCCCTACGACTATACCGGTTATGCTTCTCAATTTAACCTGCGACTGAAGAAAGAGAACACAGACTGGCAACATTACACGGTTGATTTTCCCGCCGCGTTTCCTACCCGCTACAAGGAGAATCACACCGTCAGGGGTGAGTACTTCCAACCCAGAGGGACAACCAAAACGCCACTGGTGATAATGCTTCACGGCGTGGGTGACCACAGCGTTGCTCCCTGCAAGTTTTTGGCGCGAAACCTGGCTAAACAGGGGATTGCCAGCTTGGTTCTTTACCTGGTTGTCCATTCGAGTCGGATGCCGAAGATGATACGGAAGGCGATAACACGACTCGAGGCTGATGAGTGGTTTGAGATGTACCAGACATCGGTTATTGAAGTGCGCCAGGTAGTCGACTGGGCATATCAAAACACCGGGATTGATGAGGGCAGGATTGCTGTCTTTGGCATTAGTTTTGGTGGCTTTATCTCATCGATTGCTATGGGCGTTGATGAGCGTATCCGTGCCGGAATATTTTTTGTCAGTGGAGGTAATTCCGGCAAGATTGCCCAGAAAGCTCGGGCTGGTGCACTTCGTCGGAATTACCGGAGCAGTGAGGCAGAGTATATAGAAGCTCAGGATACCTATGCCAGATATCTGACCGAGGTGGTTGAGAGTGGTTTCGAGAATGTTGTCCCTCCAGTGAGCAATTTCCTTATAGACCCGATGACGTTTGCTCATCGTCTCCAGCAAAGACCACTATTGATGATAAACGCAAAGTGGGACGTGTTCATTCCCAGAGAGGCTACCGAGGATTTCTGGCGGCGGTGCGGGCAGCCGGAGATTGTCTGGCTTACGGCAGGGCATAGCAGTATTTGGTTTCGGTACCCTATTATTAAGCGGAGAATCAACGACTTTCTTTGGTCGACCTTTGGCATGTAGTGTGGTGGGTAGTAGCCCCACTATTGAGCCTGTGAACTTCCCGTTTGACTTGTGAAAGTGGCTGTATTACAGTTTATGTGGGGCAAGTAAACCGGGTGGCCGCTCGCCTGGGTAATATTTACCCTGACGGGAGGAAAGTCCGAGCTCCACCGGGCTGGATGCTGGGTAACTCCCAGGGGGGGTGACCCCACGGAAAGTGCCACAGAAACATACCGCCAGCGGCCGGCCGAGTGTCGGTGCGGGTAAGGGTGAAATGGTGAGGTAAGAGCTCACCAGCGGCTGGGTGACCAGTCGGCTGGGCAAACCCCATCCGGAGCAAGACCAAATAGAGGGAGCTAAGGGTGCCCGGCCTATTCCCCGGGTTGGTCGCTTGACCCTGATGGTAACATCGGGGCTAGATAGATGGTCACCACTCTGATGATTCAGAGTACAGAACTCGGCTTACAGGTTTACTTGACCCGTCTTAGAATATTCTAAGCTCCCGGCTTTCTCGGGAGGCCCACAGTCTTCTTTCTCATTCCAATAAATATTCCTTCAAACGGAGAGTGAATAAATGCCAAAGAAGATAATTACTATAGTGATGATAGCTCTGGCACTGACGGCGAGTGTGGTAATTCCTCTTGGAACTGGCTGTTCGCTCATTTCCGGCCAGTCAACAACTGAGTCTGACCTAGACTTGACTCTCCTTGAAGAAGTCTGGGAGATTATTCAGGAAGAGTATGTAGAGACTGACGAGCTTGATACTGAGACTCTGATTAGGGGGGCGGTCAAAGGTATGGTGGATGCCCTTGATGACCCGCATAGTGCTTATATGGACCCGGACGATTATGAACGGTTCACCAGTGACCTGTCAGGTGAGTTCGAGGGTATAGGCGCTCACGTGGAGGAACGTGATGGTCAGATTATAGTCATTGCTCCTATCCCTGGTACCCCGGCAGACGAGGCTGGCATTAAACCCGGTGATGTCATCGTGGGTGTGGATGGTGAGTCTATTGTCGGATGGAGTATACAGGACGCCGTCAGTGCTATCCGTGGCCCCCGTGGGACTCCGGTCACACTCCTCATTCTGCGTGAAGGGGATTCTGAACTGCTGGAGATTGAGATAATCAGGGCGGAGATTGAGGTGCCGAGTATTTACTTTGAGATGCTAGGAGACATTGCTCACATCAAAATTGCCCAATTCACTGAGCGGACCAGTGAGGAACTGTCGACGGCTCTCAATGAGGTCGCTAGCCAGGAAGCTACCGGCATCATCATTGACCTGCGTAATAACCCGGGTGGCCTGCTCTCGACCGTGGTTGATGTCGCCAGTCGCTTTCTGAATGAAGGCATAGTCATATCGGTGGTAGACAACGAAGGTAACAAAACTGATTATCCGGTGGAAGACGCTGATCAAATTATCGAGCTACCTGTAGTGGTACTGGTGAACGAATTCAGTGCCAGTGGCAGTGAGGTGTTGGCCGGTGCTTTGCAGGATTATGACCGGGCGGTTGTCGCTGGTAACACCACTTTTGGTAAAGGCAGCGTTAATATCCTGTATGAGCTTTCCGATGACTCTGGAATCTATATTACTGTAGCTCGCTGGTACACACCTGGCGGGCACCTCATCGAAGGAGAGGGGATTGAGCCGGACTTTGAGCTTGACCTTGAGGAGATTGACCCTGTCGAGTGGGCACTTGACTATCTGGAAAGTCATATGTAACCATAGCACTGTTCGGCAGTGACAGTGGAGGGTGAGTAACATGGAAGCAAGGGAATCACTTCTCAGAGAATTCAGCGGTTTGCATAACACGTATTCGAGGGCGAGTGAGCGGATGCTGGTATTGCAGGCTACGGCAATTGAGGGTCTGAGAAAGATCGGGACCGGTTGTTTGACTGAGGAGGCGAGAGCCGAGTTTATTTCCCTTGAGAAGGAGATTGGAGCGGCGCTGTCACGGATGCGAGCAATCTGTGAGGCGCTCCACTAAGGCTTGTCTATACAATAGATGGAGGCCAAGCATTCTGCGCTCCGAATGGAGAACACGTCTCTCCGTCCCCCCTAGAAGCCGCGAAAACTCAGCCTCGACCTAATAATAGCATATCTGGGTGGGGTACTCAATCCTTTTTTCAGTTGAGGCAGGCCTTGCCCTGTCATCAAATACCCCTTTTGATTGCATTCTCACATCGGACTGTTCTTCAGGATATGGTGTGAGCAGTAGCCAAAAAGGGTGTACTGTGATATATTATTCTTTTTTGCGCTTTTATCATATTTCACACAGGGGGCTAGAAGGATAGCAAGGAGATAGGGAGATGAGTGTCGAGTTCCGTCCTGCCACTAAAGAAGAAATGGAGCGGTTCCAATATGTGGCTGGCAATGCCTTGGTGTTTACCCAGAACCCGGATACCGCTGGCACTATGCAGCCAGAGTTAACGTACTGCGCCTTTGAAGATGGTAAGCTGGCGACTACCTACGCCGAGTGGCCTCTGACAATGCGTTTTAATGGGAGTAGTGCCCCGATTGCGGGCGTGACCTTTGTGGGGACGCTTCCCATTTACCGCCGCCGCGGCTATCTTAGAAAAATAATGACCAAGCGTTTTGAGATTCTTCATGAGGAGGGTGAAAGAGCTATTGCTGCCCTTTACGCTTCCCGTGCGGCGATTTATCAGCGTTATGGCTACGCCGTGGTATCTACGCAAAACTCCTATAACTTCGATCCTAGATATCTGCAATTCTCGGTACCTCAGAACGTTCCAGGTGCATTTCGGGAGTTGGGTGATGATGAGTTTCCGGTCCTAGTAGAACTCTACCGACGTTTCCGAGCTGACAAGACCGGTTACATACATCGTCCTCGTGCCATGTGGGATGCCGGTGTGCTGGTCGCTCCGCCTGCTGGAGGAATGTTGACTAAGGTTGTCTATCATGAGGGTGATGAACCGTTGGGTCACTTGATATACGTTATGGAATCACCCCCAGGTGTAGAAGCTCCGGGACCAAATGCGCGCCTTACCATCCGTGACCTCATCTGGTTGACCCCGGCAGCTTACCGGGCGGCGTGGAACTATATTGTTAACATGGATCTGGTGAGTAATGTTGTCTGGTTACGCGTTCCCAGCGATGACCCGTTGCCGCACCTGTTGCTGGAGCCCCGAATGCTACGTAAGACCTCAGGTGATGGGCTGCTGGCCCGCATTATTGATGTCGAGAAAGCGCTGCCACAGCGGCAATACGATGAAGAAGGAATCCTTACCTTTGAAATCAGTGATGACCTCTGTCCCTGGAACCAGGGGCGGTGGAAATTGGAAGCCTCAACTGAAGGGAGTTCCGCTAGTCGTACCGACGAGGACCCGCAGGTGACCATGCAAATCAGTACCCTGGCGATGCTTATGTTCGGTCAGATAAGCGCTAGTGAGGCGGCCCAGATGGCCCGTCTGGATGTCGGCGATGATAGCGCCCTTCCTTTGTGGGATAAAGTAATGCGCACGAAGTCTCGCCCATTCTGTGCTGATAGTTTCTAGTTCTGGGGAAAAATCGGAGTAATGGCAGAGGACTCCCTCTGGTCTTATGCCAGGAGTTCGTCCGTGGCCGGCTCAACCGGCCGGAGTTCGTCCATGCTTTCAAGATGGTCGACATAGAGAATGCCATTAAGGTGGTCGATTTCGTGTTCCAGGGCTTGTGCCAGGAGTTCATTAGCTCGTAGTCGTATCTCTTTGCCGCTACGGTCCAGCCCCTTAGCCCTGACTATTTCAGCCCTCTTCACCTGTGCGAAGTATCCCGGGATACTGAGACAACCTTCGTTGACGAGACGTTCGCCTGTCTTGCGTACTATCTGCGGGTTTATGAGGGCGAGTTCTTCCTCATCTGGTATACCGATAACAATCACGCGGAGGGGAACACCTACCTGCGGTGCTGCCAGACCAACCCCCGACGCCGAATGCATAGTCTCCAACATGTCGTCAATCAACCTGTGTATTGATTTGTCAAAAGACCTGACCCGTTTTGCCTTCTGTCGTAATACTGGGTCGGGCAGAGTACGAATTGAGAGCACAGCCATATATATCTGGCTCCTTCACGTATTAACTGGTGATTTATCTACCTATATATATTATATAACTCTACAGCCCCACCGGGTCAATGTCCGCTGTCCAGCCTTGTGGGATGGTTATCTGTGAAAGCAAGGCTGACGGGTCGGAGCCGCGGAGTATCAGTTGCCATCGATACCGTCCCCTCCGTCTATGGATAAAGGCGGGTGCCGGGCCGATAAGACTGAGATCGGCGATTCCCTGTCTGTCCCGTTCTTCGATGATACGCTGCTTCATTCGTTCGGCTGCTTTCTGACAGGCTGTGTCGTTGGTATGGGTGTAAGTAAGGCAGGCTAGCCGGGTGAACGGTGGATTGTGGAGCTGTTGCCTGTAGATGAGTTCTTCATCGTAGAAAGTGTCATAGTCATGCCTGGCTGCTGCTTTGATGGCGTAGTGTTCCGGTGCGTATGTCTGAATAATCACCCGGCCTCCGAGGGCACTCCTGCCGGCCCGCCCAGCTACTTGGCTGAGCAATTGAAAAGTCCTCTCGCCTGCCCGGAAGTCGGGCAGGTTTAGACTTGTGTCGGCGCTGATGACGCCCACGAGGGTCACGCGGGGCAGGTCCAGCCCTTTGGCGATCATCTGTGTGCCGATGAGAATATCGGCCTCATGGCTGCGGAACCTGTCCAGTATTACCTGGTGCGAGTTTTTGCCTCGGGTGACATCGCTGTCCCAGCGCAGAAGCCGGGCACCGGGAAAGGCCTGTCTGACCTCCTGCTCCAGCTTCTGAGTTCCAATGCCGAGGTACCTTATCCGTTGGCTTTCACAGCGAGGACAGGCCTGTGGTGTTGGCGACCGCTGGTTACACTGATGACAGAGCAGGGTGTCTTCAGCCAGATGATAGCTGAGGGGGATTTCACAACGGCGGCAAGCGAGGACATAACCGCAATCGCGACACTGGACGGAGGTAGCCGTCCCGCGCCGGTTGAGGAAAAGGATTGCCTGTTCCCGGTTGGCAAGGACTGTCTCAATTGCCCCGGACAGGGTGGTGCTAAAGATGCTCCGGTTTCCTCGTTTCAGCTCCTCCCTGAGGTCAACCACCTCGGTCTGGGGTAGTGAGGGGCCCCCGCCAGCAACGACGCGTTCGAGGAGCCGGAGCAGGTGGTAGTTTCCTCGCTGGGCGTGGTAATAGGTCTCGATGTCCGGAGTGGCGCTGCCCAGAATGACGACCGCCCCCATCAGCTCAGCCAGCTTGATAGCGACATCACGGGCGTGGTAGCGAGGTGACTGTTCCTGCTGCTTGTAGGTCCATTCGTGCTCTTCGTCGATGACTATCAGACCCAGGTTCGGTTGTGGGGCAAATATGGCACTCCTTGGCCCGATAACAACGTCAAACTCGCCGTCTCTGATTGACTGCCATTCGTCAAACTGCTCTCGCAGAGAGAGCTGGCTGTGGAGCACGGCTACCCGGTTGGGAAAGCGGGTGGCAAATCGCTCTATTGTCTGTGGTGTCAGTGAAATCTCCGGCACAAGGACAATACCTCGCTTGCCCTGCTTGACGGTTTCCGCGAGGGCTTGCAGGTATATTTCGGTTTTACCGCTGCCGGTAACACCGTGGAGCAGGAAGACCTGCGGGGAGGTAGAACTTTTCTCAGTTAGGTTAGACCAGATGGCACGAAAGACGGATTCCTGGGCAGAAGTGAGGTGTAGTGGTTGTGTTGGGGTGATTCCCTGGTGGGTGAAGGGCTGCTGCCTTACCTCAACTCGTTGGGTTTTCACCAGGCCTTTCTTCTCCAGGATATCAGCCACTGCCTTATTACTGCCGGTATGCTGCCTCGCCTGTGAAACCGATACCGGCCCTTGCTGCTGGGCCAGGAACTCAAGCAGGGCTGCTTGTCTGCTGGCACCCTGTTCTTTTAATTTTATGGCTTCTTGCCGGGCTTCATCGGCGTTGTTGTTGAGGCTGAGGTAAATCTCTACCTTTGGCCTGATTTTACCCTTTTCTAGCTCGTAGCTTCGGGTGACAAGGCCGCTTCCCACCAGTTGTGTCACCGTTGTTTGTGCCTTCTTCTTACCCATCGCTCTTTCCAGTCTGCTGAGATTGACTGGATCCTGCCGAACAAGCCTGAGGACCTGTCGCTGTTGCTGAGTAAGAGAGGCAGCGTCATACTCGAGGTCGGTTGGTGAGATGAGGGTAATAGTTCTCCGCTCGAAGCCAGGCGGCAGCATTGGGGCAATCGCATCGAAGAGAGGTGACAGGTAGTGGTCACTGAGCCACCGGGCAAGTGTAACCTGTTCTGGAGATAGAATGGGATGAGGGTCAATCGTGCCGATAATCTCACGGGTTTCCTCAACCGCCGGATAGTCTGTCAGTTCGAGGACAATGCCCTGGAGAGTTTTATTACCGAAAGGCACCCAGACGGCCTGCCCGGAGTCGATGCTCAACCCTGGGGGCACTGCGTAGCTGAAGGTGCGGCGTTGGGCTGCCGGTGAATTGACACTAACCTCGGCATACCTCATCTTGTACCCCGCGAGGTAGCTCGGTCTTAATCATCCCCCTGGGACTTCTCTTTGGGGGTCCTTTTCTCTTTGATGCGGGCCTTCTTGGCACTGAGTCCACGTAGATAGTACAGTTTGGCGCGGCGTACCTTGCCGTGTCGGACTACTTCGACCTTCTCGATCAGGGGTGAATATAGAGGAAAGGTCCGCTCGACACCTACGCCATAGGCGACCCGCCTAACGGTGAAACTGGAGCCGGCCCCGCTATTTCGTATCCGGATGACTACACCCTGAAATACCTGGATGCGTTCTTTATCTCCTTCAACAACCTTGGAGCTGACCTTCACCGTATCACCGGGGGCCAGAGTTGGGATATTTGGGTTTGGTTTTGATTCGACCAGTGTTTCAATGTTCATTTTATAAGACTCCCTGTAGTTTGTGGTGTTGCCACAACCTCTATCGAAGTTGCTTCAACCGCTCGATTAAGCGTTCTTCCTTATTATCTAGCTGCGCCCGGTCTAGCATTTCAGGACGGCGCTGTAGAGTCCGCATGATTGCCTGCTCGCGGCGCCACTTGGCAATCTGGCCATGGTCCCCTGAGAGCAGGACTTCGGGTACTGGCCAGTCGCGGTATACCGGGGGGCGGGTATATTGGGGGTATTCTAATAAGCCGGTGGCATGTGACTCGTCCAGTAAAGACTCCTCTGAGCCGAGTACCCCCGGTAATAATCTGACTACAGCGTCGACAATTACCATTGCTGCCAGTTCACCACCTCCGAGGACGTAATCACCTATGCTGATTTCATCGGTAACCAGGTGCTCACGTACACGCTCGTCTATACCCTCGTAGCGCCCGCAAATCAGGACAAGCTGAGCGTGTCGGGATAGCTCCTCGGCAATCTGCTGGGAAAAAAGGCGTCCCTGCGGGGTGAGTAGAATTATGGGAAGCATTGCGGCTTGCTCCGAGGGTATGTCAGATTGTAGCGACTCCACCGCCTCGAAGATTGGCTCTGGCTTGAGTACCATGCCGGCACCACCTCCATACGGGTAATCATCAACCGTGTGATGTCGGTCGTGAGTGTAATCCCTGATGTTGTGCAGGTTAACGACGACCAGCCCGTGAGAGACTGCTCGCTGCAAAAGCCCGGTGCTTAATGCTCCCTGGAACATGTCAGGGAACAGGGTCAGGATGTCAAATTGCATCAAACTATGTCCTCTAGGTCTGCTGAACCCCGGCTCAGTTGCATTCTGTTCTTGAGCACTCTGGTGGTTGAAGGACGCTTAGGGTAACACCGTGCATCAGTACTCTGCGAAAGCCACTGTCCCATTCTACCATAAACATGACCATAGAAAAAACGATGAATTTTGAGAGTAAAGCTGGGGATTCAAATAATGATTTTTAATGAATTTTGAAAAAAACTGAAAAAAGGTATTGACAAATGGATTTTTGTGTGGCAGAATGGTGAGAATTAGTAGATTGTGGGGAAAAGTGGGGAATATCAGGCTTGGATTCTAACCGGGAACCTGGACCCTCATTTAAGCAGGGGGGAAGTGAGTAAATGTTCCTCGGTGAATATGAATACAAAATAGACGACAAGGGCAGGGTGCCCGTACCACCCAAGTTCAGGAGAGAGCTGAGGGAGGGGCTAGTGCTGGCGCTCGGGCCCGAGACCTGTATCGTGGCCTACGGTCTGGCGGAGTGGAAGAAAATGGCGGAGACCCTGACCACTGGCTCACTGGCACCATCCAAGTTGAGGAGACTGGGCCGGGCTACTTTTGCCACTGCGTATAGTCTGAATCTCGATGGGCAAGGAAGAGTCGCCCTGCCAATTACATTAAGAGAGTACGCACGGATTGAGGATGAGCTGGTTGTTGTCGGGGCAAACACCTGCTTTGAGATGTGGAACAAAGAGCTTTGGGTGGCGGAGAGGGCCGCTGCTCTGGAACAAGCCTGGCAGATTATTGAAGGTCTTGAACGACGTTGAGGAGCTTAGGGGTATTGGCACCAACCCATATACCGGTCCTGGTCAGGGAGGTCGTTGAGGCACTGGCTGTCCGACCCGGTGGCCGTTACATCGACTGCACGGTTGGCGGGGGTGGGCATGCAGAGGCTATCCTGGAACACAGCTCGCCGGGCGGTCAGTTGCTAGGTCTTGATGCTGACCCTGATGCCATCAATGTTGCCCGTGTGCAACTTAAGGCATATCGTGACTCTGCGTTGCTCCGAAACGAGAATTTTGTTAACTTGCTAAGCGTTGCTGGAGAACATGATTTTTCCCCGGTACATGGCATCCTCTTTGATCTGGGGTTGTCATCTTTTCAATTGAGCAGTGATGCCCGGGGCTTCAGTTTTCAGCGTGAGTCTGCCCTGGACATGCGTCTTAGTCCTGAACAGGAAGCTACTGCTGAGGATATCATTAACCAACTTCCCGAGACTGAACTTGCTCATCTTATAAGAACATACGGTGAAGAAGCCTATAGCCACAAGATAGCCCATCGCATTGTTGAGGAACGCCCCATAAAAACGACGCTTCAGCTTGCCAGAATGATTGAATTGGCAGTTGGTGGGAGAAGGGGGAAGATTCATCCGGCCACCAAGACGTTCCAGGCATTGCGGATTGCGGTGAATCGGGAGCTTCAATACCTGGAGGCTGGTTTGGAGCAGGCTTTGAGCCTACTTGGATTTGGCGGACGGCTGGTTGTCATCAGCTACCATTCTTTAGAAGACCGCATTGTGAAGCAGTTCATCCAGCGGGAGTCAAGTGATTGTATTTGCGCGCCAGATGTACCTGTCTGTGTTTGCGGGCATAAAGCCAGTCTTAGATTGGTCAATAAACGGGTGATAACTCCTGCTGCCGATGAGGTCCGGCTTAACCCGTGCAGTCGGAGTGCCAAGTTGAGGGCAGCTGAGCGCATTACTGAATGGAATAACCTGACCGGAGTGACTAACGGGCATAATCCCGGTTTTGCCGGGAGGATGCGTTTTTCAGAAAACTGACAGGCAGAAAACCCTGCCAGAAAAGGGGGGACATTTGAAATGTGAAAATGCAAACATGCTCGATGGGACAAAATGTACCATAGTAAGGAGGGGTGAATGAGCAAGCGGAATACATTATGTGCTATAGATGTTGGCACTACCAAGGTGTGTACCATCGTCGCTGAAGTAAGTGAGGGTGGTCTCATGCGAGTCGCCGGGGTGGGTTTAACTCCATCTACGGGACTGCATAAGGGATTGGTAGTCAACATCAATGAGGCCAAAGAATCGATCCGCGAGTCAGTAAGGAAAGCGGAACACGCCAGTGGCTACAAGATCGAAACGGCCTATGTTGGCGTTACCGGGAGACACATCAGCGCACGTAACAATCGAGGGGTTGTTGCTATCACGCGGAATGACCGGTTGGTACGGTCGGATGACCTGAAGCGGGTTCTACAGACTGCCCAGAGTGTGAACCTTTCTAATGAGGAACGGCTGCTCCACCTTATCCCGAGAGGCTATGCGGTTGATGGGCAGGAAGGGGTTAGGAATCCGGTGGGCATGTATGGTTTCAGGCTGGATGTTGAGACGCATGTCATTACTGCTGCTATCTCTTCCGTACAGAATCTGGTCAAGTGCATCCGCGCTGTTGGTGTTGACATCGAGGACCTCGTGTTCGAACCGCTGGCCAGCAGCGAGGCTGTGCTGAGTGATGATGAGAAAGAGGCTGGAGTCATCCTGGCCGACATCGGTGGAGGCACGACGGACATCTCTGTTTTCAAGGACGGAAGCATCTGGCATAGTGCCATTATCCCGGTAGCTGGCTATCAGTTCACCCGTGACATCGCCATTGGCCTGGGTCTGCCGTTCGAAGTAGCCGAGGAGATGAAGAGGAAGTATGGCAGTGTCATGCCAGTCTACGAAGGCGGGCCGTCGGGTACTGATGCCATTGCACAGAATGGTCATAGTATTTCTTATCAAGGTCTGTGCGATGTTATCCGGGCCAGGGTTGAGGAACTTGTCAGGCTGATCATGCTGGAACTACCGCGTAATGAATTGCCGGCGCTGGTTCCGGCTGGTCTGGTACTCACCGGCGGAAGTTCTAACCTTTCCGGTATTGATATTCTTGGGCGTGACATAACACGGTTGCCGGTAAGGATTGGCACGCCGGTCAGTATCCACGGTATTTCCGAGATCCTGCAAGACCCTGCATATGCTACCAGTGTTGGCCTCTTACTCTGGGGTCTGAAGCCCAAGAGTGCTCCCAGCTGGAAGACCAGCATGTTTGGGACCAACTTGCGGAGCTTGGTTTCCCGGATCAAGCGTTTATTCAGGTAGCTAGTTGAGAAACAGATATCGAGAAAAGAGGAGGAGAAGATGGCAAAAACTAGTTTTGCTCCAAATCCGGCAAAGATAAAAGTCATCGGCCTTGGTGGTGGCGGTTGTAATGCAATCACCCGTATGGTGAGGGATGGCATCAGGGGCGTGGAATTCATTGCGATGAATACCGATGCTCAGGCTCTGGCAATTACTGAGGCCCCGATGCGTGTCCAGCTCGGTGAGAAACTGGTCAAAGGACTAGGAGTCGGTGGCGACCCAGTCCAGGGCCAGAAGGCAGCGGAGGAGAGCCGTGACCAGATCAGGGAGTTTGTCACCGGAGCCGACATGGTATTTATCACTGCTGGTATGGGTGGAGGTAGTGGTACCGGCGCGGCTCCAGTGGTTGCTGATCTCGCCATGCAGGCTGGTGCGCTGACCATTGCCGTGGTAACAAAACCGTTTACTTTTGAGGGCACAAATCGGGGACAGGTAGCCAATGAGGGTATCGCTAGGTTGCTTGACAAGGTGGTTGACACCCTGATAATTATCCCGAATGACCGACTGCTTGAACTCTGTGACCCGAAGACAGGAGTGGACGAAGCCTTCAAGCTGGCTGATGATGTTCTCAGCCATGGTGTCCAGGCAATCGCTCAGGTTATCACTGTTCCTGGAATGATTAACCTTGACTTTGCCGATGTTAAGGCAGTGATGAAAGATGCCGGACCGGCCTGGATGTCAATCGGCAAAGGAACCGGTCAGAACCGGGCGGTTGATGCTGCCAAGGAAGCCCTGGCTAGTCCTTTGCTGGATGTTTCCGTGGCTGGTTCTAAAGGGGTGCTGTTCAATGTTGTCGGTGGTGAAAGCCTCACTCTGTTTGAGGTGAATGAGGCTGCCGATGTAATCAAGAACGCAGTAGACCCTGAAGCCAACATCATCTTTGGCGTCGTTCATGACCCGGCAATGGACAAGGAGATAAAGATTACCCTGATTGCCACCGGATTTGCCGCCAGGAACGAAATGCCCGGTGATAATAAAGAAGACGAAATCACTGAATTTCTAAAGGAGTGGAAGAGCGAAGACCAATTAGATATCCCTGCATTTCTCCGCCGTCCACTTTATAACCAACGACGTCTCTCCGTCCCCCCTAAGACCAGCAGCCCGCCGGTTCGACGGTTCGCCCAATAAGTCGGCGGGTTGCTGGCCAAGAATATAAGTTTTGGGCCGGGGGTGCCACCTAACCTGACCCCGGCCCATAACGGGCATATGGGATAGCGGGTAAACCGTAGATAGTAATGTGCGGTTGACCTTTTGTGAAATCGTGCTGGAGTAGAGTGCGATTTCTTGTTTTATCATTTGAAATTGCTGCTTACGTGCTTTATGGCCTCTTCTTGGTTTTCTGGAACTAATGGCCCGAATCTATCACATTTTTCCTCCTAAAAGTACTTGACAAACACCATATATTGTGGTTTAATTACGGTCTGTGTCTATATATAGATATTTGCAGTGGTAGATAGTGATTGTTATGAACTGTCCTTATTGTAGTTATGATGATTCTCGGGTGATAGATTCTCGCGATGTCGATGAGGGGATACGTCGCCGTCGCCAGTGCCTCAGGTGTGAGTCACGCTTCACCACCTATGAGCGGATTCTGCCAGTCAGTCTATTTATTATCAAGAAGGACAACCGGCGGGAACTGTTTGACCGACAGAAGGTACTGAATGGGATTCGTAAGGCCTGCGAGAAGCGTCCATTGCCGGCCGATACGATGGACAAGCTGGCCGATGATATTGAGGCTGAGCTTTATCGTTTGGGGAGAGCAGAAGTAGCCAGCCGGATGATTGGTGATATGGTGATGAGGCGGCTAAGAGACCTTGACCACATTGCTTATATTCGTTTCGCCAGCGTTTACCGGGAGTTTGCTGATATTACCGCCCTGAAGGAAGAGGTCGATACCTTGCTGGATAACAAGGCTCAGCCAGTGCCGCCGACAGCCCAGTTGCCGCTGCTGCTGGGTGAGGAGTTGGAGGTGGTAAGCGGGCAGCGTCGGAGGAATCGTAGATGAGCACGTCGGGGGAGAAAAATCATAACCAGATGAACCAGCTGAGCAGCACCCAGATTGCCCGGGCTACGTTTGCCGCTGCCGAGAGTATGGGCATATCCGACAGGAACCGTATCGAGCAGCTTACCAGGCAGGTAATCGAGCGACTGGAGCAAAGAAGAACAGTTATCAGACGGGGGAATATGGGTCCAGCCCAGCCATTCCCAGGTATGGAAGACCTGCTACCCAAGTCTTTTCGCCAGCAGAAGCACCTGACCAGTGAGTCTGAAATTCTGGCACTGGTAAAGGAGTTTCTTGATGCCGGAGAACCAGCACAGACGGAGGAGGTTAACTCAACAGTGAAGGTCATAAAGAACGTGGATATTGGAAGGTCACCGGTTTCCGGCATAGAGCTGTCAGAAAATGCTCTTCGGGTGCTGGAGAAGAGGTATCTCAGCAAGGACAGGGAAGGGAATGTTATTGAAAAGCCTGAGGAGCTGTTCCGCCGGGTGGCCCGGGCCATTGCTTCGGCTGAGGCTAACTATGGTTCCGATGCTGATGTGGAAGGCTGGGAGGAAGAGTTCTATCGCATGATGACCAGCCTGGAGTTTCTGCCTAACTCACCGACACTGATGAATGCTGGCCGCGAGTTGGGGCAGCTATCTGCCTGCTTCGTGCTGCCGGTCGAGGACTCGATGGAGTCGATATTCGATGCCGTGAAAAATACAGCCCTCATCCACAAGAGCGGTGGTGGGACTGGTTTTTCCTTTTCCCGACTTCGCCCGGCGACCGACCGGGTCGGTTCTACCGGTGGTGTTGCCAGTGGGCCCGTGTCTTTTATGCGTGCCTTCGATACTGCTACCGATGTTATCAAGCAGGGAGGGATGCGCCGGGGGGCTAACATGGCCATCCTTAGAGTGGACCACCCCGACATTGAAAAATTTGTCCGGGCCAAGGACGACCCCACCGCTTTCACCAATTTCAACCTCTCAGTAGCGGTTACCAACGAGTTCATGGAGGCTGTCAAGACAGGGAGTGACTATGACCTGACAAACCCACGGACTGGTGAAGTCGAGGGCAGGCGGAATGCCAGAGAGATATTTGACATAATAGTGGCCAATGCCTGGAAGACGGGCGACCCCGGTGTGGTCTTTATCGACCGCATAAATCAAGATAACCCGACGCCTGAGCTGGGTAAGATTGAAAGCACCAACCCCTGTGGTGAGCAGCCCTTGCTTCCTTATGAATCATGTAATCTTGGCTCAATTAACCTGGCGAAGATGATTAAATCAACCGATGGTAAGATGGAGATAGATTATCCCCGGCTGGCAGAAACGGTCGGGACGGCGGTCAGGTTCCTCGATGATGTTATTGATGTAAATGAGTTCCCGATACCGGATATAGCTGAAATGACCCGCAATTCTCGAAAGATAGGGTTGGGGGTGATGGGTTTCGCTGACCTGCTGATACAGCTTGGCCTGCCTTACGACTCTGAAGAGGCGTTGCAGGTTGCTTCGGAGGTAATGGGTTTCTTGAGTGAGGAGTCGGACCGAGCTTCGGTTAAGCTAGCCGAGGAGCGTGGGGTATTTCCTGTCTTCGAGGGTAGTATCTATGATGCCCCGGATGCTCCTAGGGTGAGGAATGCATCACGCACCACCATCGCTCCAACCGGTACTCTGTCAATAATCGCCGGTTGCTCTAGCGGGATTGAACCCCTTTTTGCCCTGAGCTATGTCCGTAATATCCTGGATGGCGCTCACATGGTGGAGGTTGACCCTTACTTTGAGGGGGTGGCCAGAAGAGAGGGCTTTTATTCCGATGAGCTTATGGAGAGCCTGGCTACCGGCACACAGCTTCATACAATTGAGGGTATTCCTGATGATATCAAGCGGTTGTTCGTGACGGCACACGAGGTCAGCCCAGAGTGGCATGTCCGGATGCAGGCCGCCTTCCAGAAACACACTGATAATGCCGTATCGAAGACGGTCAACTTCCCCCGCGAGGCGACTAAGGAGGATATTGCCAAGGTGTACCTTATGGCCTATGAGGAGGGACTGAAGGGTATAACCATTTACCGGGACGGCAGCCGCGAGGGACAGCCGATGAGCACCGGTGCCTCAGAAAAGGTAGAGGATGTGGCGATTGCTCCCCGTAGGCGGGTGAAGACGACTACCGGCGTCACTGAGCGAGTTAATACCGGCTGCGGTTCGCTATATGTAACGGTAAACTGGGATGAACAGGGTATCTGCGAGGTCTTCGCCACTCTTGGTAAATCGGGTGGCTGCGCCTCTGCCCAGCTTGAGGCTATCTGCCGACTTATTACGTTGGCATTCCGGTCCGGGGTGGATGGTGGGGCGGTAATCAAGCACCTACGAGGTATCCGCTGCCCGTCTATCGCCTGGGAAGAGGGTAAGTCGGTATTGTCCTGCGCCGATGCTATTGCCGGTGTCCTTGAAAAGCACGTGGGGGGTGCTGCTGTTGAGGTTGAGGACAACGAGGCAAGTATGCAGGACTACGGTCTGATACGTAATATTGCCGGACAGTGCCCTGACTGCGGTGGTCTGCTGGCCTATGAAGAAGGCTGCTTCAAGTGCCCCGCCTGCGGGTATACGAAGTGTTAGAAATCAACCGTTGCTTATTCCTTCTCCCCCACCACAAAAGCAATCGCATATTCTCTTGAGTGGGAGAGGCTGATGGCCAGTCCTCTCAGCCCCAAGTCGTTGGCTTTCTTCGGAGCCTGGCGGTAGAGGTTGACCAGCGGCTTGCCACTTGGTTCGGCCAGTATCTCGATGTCCTTCCAGCCAACGCCACGTATGCCTGTCCCCAGGGCTTTGACTGCTGCTTCCTTACCGGCGAAGCGGACGGCCAGTGATTCCGACTTCCCGCGGCATAGCTTGAGCTCTGCGTCGGTGTATATCCGGTGCAGGAATCTCTCTCCCCACCTTTCGACAGCTTGCTGGATGCGGTCTATCTCTATGATATCGACACCGATATATTGCATTGTCTCTATATGAGAAGTGTCAGGGTGATGACATATTCTAGCACGTGGTGAAACGGTTGTCTCTGGAGATGTGGGAAAACTGCCGGATGGCAGAAAGGCAGACTATTCTTCCTCTTCAGGGCGATAGGGGGGGGCAAGGACGATGTCTTCAAGGGCATCATACCATTCATAGGCTATAGTGTACACGTTGTTGGACGCGGCCAGTCGGATGTAGTAGGCACTGCCGTCTGGTTTTGCATCTCCCACCTCGATGTTGGTAATCGCTCCATCCCTGGCGGTGAGGGTTATTTTCATCGATGGCGGGGCGAATCCGAAGTCAGCCAGACGTTCCTCAGTGGCATCTTCGGCAACGATTTTATCCATGAACGGGCCGCTCACAAGAAGGGGAATACCACCTCCCCACCGATCCGGGTCAGTCATTGGTCCAGACGGATAATCGAAGTACCATCGTTGGTCATTCTCAATGAATGCTTCACGCATGTCCAGCCGGGGTAGTTCGATCACGATGTGATTCAGGTCCGTCATCGCGTAATTCCAGAGACGTACTACGGAGGCTGGCTCTGATGGGGGCTCTTCGCCCGGGCGGGTGACGAAGTAGATAGCTGCGGCAACAGCCAGGACAGCTACCAGTATCAGAATGTTTCTCAGCCTCAAGGGTCTATTCCTTCACAGGTAATGTATTAACCGGCTATCTTCGCCGCCACCAGACAATGACTCCGGCTACCAGTAATAACAATGGCACCAGACCGATACTGGAGATAGTAATAAACGTCTTGGCCTCCGGGCCTATAACGAGGGGGCGGTATTGCAGAACCTTGCGGTCCATGGAAATTAGCTCCGTCCCGGTGGTGAGGTATCCTATCAAATTGAGGAAGAAGTAACCATTATTGTCATTCTGGATATGTTTGTTGGTGGCGAAATCGGAATCGCCTATCACCACTAAACTGGGGCCATCCGGCACGGCGACCAGATCCTCTCCGGACGGCTCAATTCGAACGGACTCAATCAGTAAGGCAATAACGAGGGGACCCTCCGTGTCAACGTCCTCATCAAGCTGAGGTTCTGTCATGGTACCGGAGTTCTCCAGCCAACTGTCCTCACTTGTTGTGACTAATGGGGAAATCCTGATTATCTTTCCATATTCCTCGTTAATCCAGATGGGCTCGAGGTCTTCCTCTTCTTCTGAACCTACTAGCCCCGGTACGTATCCCTCGAGGGGTCTGCTAATGCTGGTGGTGCCGGGGAAGTAGAGGTTCGGGAACAACATAACGTGTAGCATCGCCGACACTCTAGGACAGTCACGGCCGATTGAGGCAAGATAAGATGTACCACTCTCCCAGATGAATCCCTGTTCTATCTTGACTCCCCAGGGTTGCAACAACTGCTCAAAACTCTCCGGTGAGGCAGGATTGGCCAGAACCATCAGCCGCCTGTCACGCTCCAGGTATTCCTCGATGATGTCTATCTCGGCGCTGCTCAGGGGTGTCTGTGGCGCGGCTATTATCAGTACAGAGGCATCATCGGGTACAGTCCCCTCAGTCAGGAGGTTAATAGACCTGGTCTTATAAAGGTTATCGCGCAAGCTGTCATTAGCAAGGCTGTAGCCTGCAGGCGAAGTGTCTGAGATGTCGACCTCGCCATGACCGGTGACAAAGTAGGCTGCTTTCTGGACTTGACCGGTAACCTCGAGGATGACGCTGGTAAAGTCGTGCTCTGCCTCGGCAACGAATGTCTCGAAGTTGATGTTTACCATGATGATACGCTGACCGTAGTCGCCGACAAACACTATTGACTGGGCCGGAATTTCAAGCCAGCCGTACAAATAGTAGTAGAAATCGTAATAATCCTGTAGGCCCTCATACTCTCTGAACTTTTCCGGGTGTACATCAGGGTCTATTGTCTTCACATTGAGCTTGTCGGTGTAGATTTCATACTTATCAAGTAGGATGGTGGCGTAGGTGGCACCACCGGTCGGGTCATCTGGTGTGAAGAATTTTATAACCTCGACCTCCTGGTCGAGGTTGGTCAAGACCTCTTTCGTCTGGGATGTAAGAACATACTGCGACAGGCCGGTGACATCCCACTGCTGGTGGTTGGCGTAGCTGATGGCATTAACGAGGAGGATGATGCCGATAAATACGGAGACCATGATAGTGGCACCGGTACTGAACCTGCCCCTTCGGCTTGCGATAGCCCTGCCGACTTGCCGGTAGTTGAAAACGAGGGCTAGAATAATCAATACTGCCCCCAGTGCTATGATGCCCCAGGCGACATAGCTCAGCGTGGGCAGGATAAAAGTCAGTATCCAGCCGATAAACAGGCTGGCCAGTCCAAGGATTGCTATCAGTCCAGTCTGCATCAGCTCCACCTGCTTGTTTCAATGGACCTTATCGTCAGGAAAAGGAAGAGGGCAGTGATACTCAGAAAGTAGATGATTGCTCTGGTATCAATTATGCCTGTCACAAAAGCCGAAAAGTGTGAGTATAGTGAAATGTAGGAGAGTATGTTGCCAGCAGCACCGCCTATGGCATCGCCGGCTATGCCGATGAAATAGAGGATGGCTAGCATGCCACCGGCAACGACGGCGGCTACTATCTGATTGGAGGTAACGGATGAAGCGAAAAGCCCGATGGCTAGCGAGGTTGCGCCGAGGAGAAAAAGACCAAGATAGCCGGTAAGAATCGGGCCGCCATCCGGGATACCGAATACCCTGAGGAGTAGCGGGAAGTAAAGGGTTAGTGCCAGCATGGAGACGAGCATACCCAGGCTGCCGAGGAACTTTCCTAGGACCACCTCGGTATCCCTGAGGGGAGCGGTGAGTAGTAGTTCCCAGGTGCCGAGCTTCTTTTCCTCGGCAATGAGGCGCATCGCTAGGACTGCGGCAAACAGCATCAGAACGAGATTACCCCATATATCTAGGTAGCCATTGATGCTTGTGTCTGAGTATTGAGTGTCCTCCAGATACCATATAAAGAGAGAACCATAAAGCACGAGGAAAACACAGGCGATGACATAAGCCATAGGAGATGTCAGGTATGACTTGAATTCCTTGAGAGCTATGAGCATCGTGTTCTTCACTCTTCAAGCTCCTCGTCATCATCGAAGTCTTCTTCACCCGTTAGTTGGAGGAAAATGTCCTCCAGACTCATATCTACTGTACCCATGGAAAGTAGTGTCCACCCGCTCTGAACTATGGCTGTCATAAGGTTGCTACGAGGGTCCTGGTCTACCGGACATTCCACAATATGATAGGGTTTCTCATAGCGTACCTGGCTGATGCCCTGTACCCGCTGGAGCCTTCTGGTGACTGCACTTGTCGGTCCTCGCACTTCCAGTCTTATGCTCTGCGAACCTTTAAGTATGGTAGAAAGGTTCTCAATCCGGTCCTCGGCAACAATCTGTCCCTCGTGGATGATAACCACCCGGTCACAGACCATACTCACTTCTGGAAGGATATGGCTGGAGATAAGAATAGTATGTTCTTGCCCCAACTCCTTGATGAGCCGTCTGGTCTGGGTTACCTGAATGGGGTCGATACCAAGGGTTGGCTCATCCAGAATCATAACTTCTGGCTCATGGATGATTGCCTGAGCGACGCCGACACGTTGCCGGAAGCCCCGCGATAATTTGCCGATGAGTACATCAATATAATCTTCCAGGTGGCATATCTCTACGACATCATCAATCCTGTCTTTGATTCGGTACGGGTCCAGTCCTCTCAGTCTGCCGGCAAAGTCCAGATAGGAGCGGACGGTGACATCAGTGTAGAGTGGGATTGCTTCTGGGAGGTAGCCGATGTGGCGACGTCCCTCAAGGGAGTTTGTAGCCATGTTGCACTCGGCCACCCAGGCGTCACCACTGGTGGGCATCATAA
The DNA here is from genome assembly GCA_011170375.1 of Dehalococcoidia bacterium. GTDB lineage: Bacteria > Chloroflexota > Dehalococcoidia > Dehalococcoidales > Fen-1064 > W589. The sequence continues at coordinate 112,885 of DUEV01000004.1, read as the reverse complement.
ATCCTGTGAGAATACGCATCGTGGTTGTTTTCCCGGCACCGTTCGGTCCCAGGAGACCGACTATCTCACCCTTTTTCACGTTGAAGCTGATACTGTCAACGGCGAGATGTTCCCCGTAGTACTTGGTGAGGTTTTCAACCCTTATCACTGTCCGTTACTTACCTTATTTCCCGAAACCCGGCAGAATTCACTTGGCTAATCTTCTAACAGCTTCAGACTTATCCACTGAAGGGTGTAATCATCGAATGTACCACCGCTAAGATTGAGCCATATGTCTTCACCTTTAAGTATATATGTGGTCCATTCATTGTTAAGCCATTTCTCGAATATTGCTCCCCCCGCCTTCATCACTTCCAGCTTTTCTTCTTCTACTGGCCGCTCATCCTCTCTTTCCGTAACCAGGCAGATAGCATAGATTTGCCAGTCCTCGTCTATTAGTGTTGGCTCGCTGACCTGGCCAACCTCAAGGACGAATGCCCAGTATTCGAGGTTTTCGTGGAGACCTCCACCCTCAGGCCACCAACCGAAATCGCCGCCCTGCTCGGCAGTCTCCTCATCTAACGACAGTTCCCGGGCGAGTTCTGAGAAATCCTCCCCGTCTTCGAATCTGTCTATGGCAGCCCATGCGTCCTCAGAAGAACCCAGGAAGATGACATACACATGGACCTGCTCAGCTACCACTGACATTGCCGTCCCCAAATACTCATTAAGTCGTTCTGCCAGCATATAGGTACGTGTCAACTCACGGAATTCGGCATCAGAGAGCTGGGTTGCACTAAGTTGGTCGTGGTACCATGCCTTGAACTCGCTTTCGGAGATGGTCGCATTACTACCCCGGGCAATGTCCCTGAGTCGTTCATCGATTTCATCCGGAGTTACCTCGATGCCATAGCGTGGTGCCCCCTGCCTGATGAATTCCTCCTCGGTGATCACTGTAAGCATGGCAGTGATATCACTAGTCGTTTCGGGATACTTCATCCTCCGGAGAACGTAGTCCATGTTGATGGTCTCGTCATTTATTCTGATGATGGGGCGCCAGAGGTCTTTCCAAACGGCGAAATAGAATCCAATAACGATGCTGATGGTGATAACGGCCAGAAAAGCTGCGATTATTATCATCGCGGTTTTTCTGGTCGATGGTCTTTTCTTTTCTGGTCTGGGCTCCGGAGCTCTCGCTAGTGCCCTTCTGCTGGAACGTCTTCTGCCCAATTAAAATTCGCCTTTTCTAGGGTATTAAGAAATCTGCGGGTCTGCCCGGTGGCACGACACCACCACGATACTAGCTGAAATGGTAACCTTGGTAGACACATATCGCCAACGTAGCATAGAGTTGTTAAGAAGTTGTTAAGATTAACTTCAACTAGCTTGGATATCTGGTCGGCAGCTGGCTGGGGTTCGAAAAACCGACAGCCTACTTGACCAGGTGACATGCCACCCAATGCTCCCCACCCATGTTGATCAGTTGTGGCGTTTCTACCTTGCAGATATCAATTGCCTGCTGGCATCTAGGATGGAAATTGCAGCCTGGAGGAGGCATAATCGGACTGGGCACATCACCAGCCAAAATGATCCGTTCACGTGTACGGTCGACAACCGGGTCGGGTATTGGGACTGCTGAAAGCAACGCCACTGTGTACGGATGCAGCGGATTGGCGTAGAGCTCATCACTGTCCGTTATTTCTACAATCCTGCCCAGGTACATTACGGCTACTCGGTCGCTGATGTTGCGGACAACCGAAAGGTCATGGGCGATGAACAGGTAGGTGAGGGAAAGCTCCTCACGAAGTCTTTGCAGGAGTATAATAATCTGTGCCTGAATGGAAACGTCAAGTGCTGATACAGGCTCGTCACAAACGATGAAGCTGGGTCTCGCTGCTAAGGCTCGGGCAATCCCAATACGCTGTCGCTGGCCGCCACTGAACTCATGCGGATAGCGAACTGCCATGAATGGCTCCAGTTCGACCATCCGGAGCAACTCAGCGACCTGGTCACGATATTCCTGTCCTTTGGCGAGGTTGTGGACCTTGATGGGCTCGCCAATTATATCCCCGGCTGTCATACGTGGGTCGAGTGAGGCGAAGGGGTCCTGGAATATCAACTGCATGTTCCGTCGCATCCGCCTCATCTGCTCTTGTTTAAGCTGGGAGAGATTTACACCGTCGAAATATACATTTCCCTGTATACCATCATAGAGCTGTAGGATGCAGCGTCCGGTGGTGGTCTTACCACAGCCACTTTCACCCACGAGACCGAGGGTCTCGCCCCGCTTGATATAGAAGCTAATGCCATCGACCGCCTTGACGTCGGCCACCTTCTTCTGCAAGACACCAGCTGTTACCGGAAAGTACATGTGAAGATTTTCTACTTCAACCAGGTGCTCACCATTGCTCATTATTGGAAAGCCCTCTCTTATCTAACTATTTCTTCAGTTTATCCACATCGTAGAAGCAAGCTCGCATATGACCTAGGCTTACTTCTTCGAGCACTGGCGTTTCCACCCGACATCTATCAAAGGCATACTCACAACGGGGATGGAAGGCACAGCCACCAGGTAGCCGGGCAAGATTGGGTGGAAGGCCCTTGATAATACGTAAACTCTTTTTGCGTTCACTATCCAACCGTGGGACTGATGCCAGCAGGCCGATAGTGTAGGGATGTTTTGGATTACCGTAAATCTCATCAGTTGCTGCTGTCTCTACCAGATTACCGGCATACATCACGTTAACGCGGTCTACATAGCGAGCAACGACTCCCAGGTTATGTGTGATAAGAAGGACGGCCGTACCCAAGCGGCTTCGTAAGTCATCGATTATCTCAAGGAGCTGTGCCTGAACGGTTACATCAAGTGAGGTTGTCGGTTCGTCTGCAATCAGAAGTTGGGGGTCACAGCTCAGGGCCATGGCAACCATGATACGCTGCTGCATGCCGCCGCTGAAATGGAAGGGATAGCCGTCAGCCCGACGTTCCGCATCCGATATACCTACGAGCTTCAGTAGTCTGATTGTCTCCTGGAGTGACTGCTCTTTGTCTAGGCCGCGGTGCAGTTCCAGTGATTCTGATATCTGGCGTTTTATGGTGAGTACCGGGTTCAGGGAGGTTGTGGGCTCCTGGAAGATCATGGCGATACGGTTGCCTCTGATGTGACGCATTTCTTCTTCAGAGACCTTGAGCAGGTCTTGTCCCTGAAAGATAATCTCACCGCCAACGATAATACCTGGGGGATACGGAATAAGCCGTAAAACAGAAAGAGCACTTACGCTCTTACCGCAAGCACTCTCACCAACCAGTCCAACACTCTCACCCTTTCTGATGAAGTAACTGAGACCATCAACCGCCTTGACCTCTCCTTCTGAAGTGTAGAAATAGGTCTGCAGGTTCTTGACTTCGAGAACTATCTCATCAGTTGTCGTCATCTTTCTTACGAATAACTCAGGAATCATGCCGGCGTCAAGCTTAATCCCTGCGTTCATACCCCCTTTATACTATAGAAACTTTCTGCGGTTGGGTCAGACAGGCACACAGACTGGCTGATTCTATCATGGAGTATTACCTTTGTCAAGCAGGTTTTATGTGCGGTTCGGATGCTTTTCGCATAGAACAGGTATCTGGTACTTGGTGTTTTCGTTTGACGTATCAGAGCGTGTCTGCTAGAATCATTGGCCAGACAAGCATTCGTTGCTTGGGCTGCGATAGATATGAAAGGAGGTTATCGTGACTGTTGTTAACTATGAGAAGGAAGGTCCTATTGCTATTATGACAATCAATCGGCCTGAGGCATTGAATGCTCTCAGCGCCGAGGTGTCGGCAGAATTGCGTGAGGCATATATAGATTTCCGGGATAACCCGGAGCTGTGGGTTGCCATCCTGACAGGTGCCGGAGACCGGGCGTTTTCTGCTGGTGCTGATATAAAGGGTTTTCGCCCTGGTCCCAGAGAGGTGCCGGCTGGAGCGACGGGAGAAGTAGTGAGACCGGATAAAATATGGAAGCCCTTCATTGCTGCCATCCATGGCTATTGCCTCGGTGGGGGTCTGGAACTGGCAATGACTTGCGATATAAGGATAGCGGCGGATAATGCTCAGTTTGGTCAACCAGAGATAAATATTGGTTTCTTGCCCGGCGGTGGTGGCACCCAGAGGCTACCACGTTTTATACCGCGGGCGGTAGCTGCTGAGATACTACTTACCGGCAACCGCATAGATGCTCAGGAGGCACTTCGCGTTGGGCTTGTGAGCCGGGTTGTTCCACGTGACCAATTGATGCCCACGGCTGTGGAAATTGCTAACACCATCTGCACCCGAGCGCCTCTGGGTGTCAGAGCGTGTAAGGAAGCAATGATTCGTGGTTACGAGTTGACCCTTGACGAGGGTCTGGCACTTGAGCGTGAGAAAGTGGCTGAATGCCGGGCGACCGAGGACTTTGCGGAGGGAGCCCGCGCCTTTGTTGAGAAAAGGCCACCTAATTACAAGGCTAAGTAGTTACTAATCGATGATGCTCTGACGGTTATCTTGTCCCCACTGTTGTGGGTGGGCGCTGGGCATAGTTGAATGTGCTAATGGAAACTGGCATTCTTGTCTATGCGCTTAGCAGTGCCATGACGGTGATTCTATTAGTTGGTACCGGTGTGGGGTAATTAAGGCGGGGTACCGTAAGGAGCTAGCTGGGACACAACCCCAACTGAAGTTATTTCAAAGGTAAGGTCTTTGCCGGCGAGCCAGTAGTTGGTATCCAGGACAACCGTCGTTTCCGTTACCTCGACTATTGGTACGGTCTGGCTCATGCCACTTGAGAGTTTGATAGTGACGTATGTGCCGACCTCCAGTACTACCCCTGCTGGTAAGTCCTCACGCTCTATTTCTATCAATAGCTCATCGCCGTGGGGGCCATAAGCCTCTTCGGGTGGGATGGTCACTGTTTTGGTTTGCCCCTTTTCCATCCCGTAGACGGCATTCTCAAATCCGGTTATTATACCTCCGGCACCGAGTGTAAACTCCATAGGTCGCCTGTCCCGGGAGGAGTCAAATTCAGTGCCGTCATCCAGTGTGCCAGTGTAATGGACACGGACAGTGTCTCCTTCTTCGGCAGGTCGGTTGCTGAGACCACCCCCAGCTAGTTTCCATTTCCCATCTTCTTTGACAAGTGGAATCTCAACAGATTCCGACTCCTGGTCTGGGGGGACTATCTCAGCTATGATCGTTGCCGTTATTCCAGTAATAACTGGCTCTTCCAGGTCTGTGATTGTAAGTTCTCCGGTTATCTCTCTAGCCTCGCTCATACTTTCGATTGTATCCTCGGTGTAGCCTAAACTACTGGAGAATAATTGCAGGCAACCCTCGAAATCACTGTCGTTCCAGGCTCCATAATATGAGTTCACCACGACCTTAATATCTTCACTATCACTATTCCCACATGCACCTAGTGCCAGTATAGGTAAAACGATAATTGCCGTCAGGACAATTCGCCGGATTATTCTGGCCACTTCATACCTCCCAATGTTTGGCTGTGGTTTTCTTCAAAGTTATCCTGTCCACAGTTCAAGTATTATCTACTCCAAGAGAACATCGGCGTCTTTGGATCAGGACTGGTCGTCACCGCTTTTCGGTCCCCCGTTCTGGCTTTCCTCACCCTTAGAGAAGTCACGGAGCTTTTCTGCCAGGCTTATGAGGCGTTTCTGCACCAGGTCATTAATTGAGCCTGGTTCGTAGTTGCCCTCTTCTAATAGTTGTCCTGCCTTTTGTCCTGTCAGAACCTCTATTCCCTCGTCGATGGTACTTACCGGGTATATGTGGAACTGGCCTTCTTTGATGGCATCGGCAACAGCTTCTTTGAGCATTAGATTTCTGATATTACTGGCTGGAATCAGGACTCCTTGGTGACCGTTTAGTCCCTTGGTACGACATATCTCGAAGAAGCCCTCAATCTTCTCGTTGATTCCCCCGATTGCCTGCACCTCTCCCTTTTGATTGACGGAGCCGGTGACGGCGATACCCCGCTTTATCGGTACTCCAGACAGACAGGACAGGAGAGAGTATAGCTCGGTACTTGAGGCACTATCTCCATCGACCTCCTCGTAGCTCTGCTCGAAGACGAGGCGGGCAGACAGGGAGAGGGGGATATCACGGGCATATCTGTCATGGATATAGCCGTTGAGTATCATTACCCCTTTAGTATGGAGGCGCCCTCCCAGCTTAGCTTCCCTCTCGATGTCAATCAGCCCTTCTCTGCCGACGCTGACGCTGGCGGTTATCCGGCTGGGGCGGCCGAAGGCAAAATCGCCGAGATCAATTACTGCCAGGCCGTTTACCTCCCCGATGCCCTCGCCTTCGGTCTCGATTCTAATCATGCCAGTCTCTATCATTTCGCTGATGCGCTGCTGGATAAGGTTAGAGCGGTAAACTCGTTGCTCTATCGCCTTCTCGATATGCTCGGCTTCTATCAGTTTCGTACCGTCCTCTCCTGACCAGAAGTTGGCCTCGCGAATGATATCAGCGATGTTGGCAAACAGGGTGGAGAGCTTGTTGCAGTCTCCGGCCAGACGCGAGCTGTGCTCGATAATCCTGGCCAGGGCATCACTTTTCAGATGTCGCAATTCTTCTTCCTGGCAGAGGCGGCAGATAACAGAAGCATACTGCTTGAGGCAGGCTTCACTCTTGTCCATCTGGCTGTCGAAGTCTGCCTTGACCTTGAATAGCTCCTGGAATTGCATATCAGCCCGCAGTAGCAGGTAATAGAACATTGGTTCGCCGATAATGACGACCTTGATGTCCAGTGGAATCGGTTCTGGGCGTAGGGTCTTGGTAGCCACGAAGCCGAGACGTTCTGCAACTTCTTCGATGGAGAGCTTTCCGTCACGCAGGGTTCTTTTCAGGCCTTCCCAGGACAGGAAATTGGTGAGCAGGTCTTCGATTCTGAGGGCAAGGTAGCCGCCGTTGGCCTTGTGCAGAGAACCACCCCTAATCATGGTGAAATCAGTATAGAGAGCACCGAACTGTGACTCTTTCTCAATAAGGCCAAAGAGATTATTAAAGGTAGGATTCAGCTCTAGGATTGACGGCGCCCCTTTGAGTTCAGAATTGTCAACCACGACATTGACTTCATAGTTCTGTAAGGATCTCTTTCTTGCCTGTTCCTGCATGGCGGAAAGCAGTGGCTCGGGGCCCTGTGTCGCTTGCTCTGATTTAAACTGCTCGTAGTTTTCAATAATATTCTGCTCAACCTCGTCAAGATATGCGACCACCTGAGGAAGCTCGCGATACTTATTTTTGAGTTCCTGGAATGTGTGGTCTATGGCGTACTCAGCAACCTCGTGGTCACTGTCCTCAAGTTTTTGCTCAATGGCACGTTCCTCGGTCTGCAATTCAGAGATTAGGTCCTTGAGCTCTTTGCCCAACTCGTCTCGGGCGTTAGCCAGTTCTTCTTTGGCTTCGGGACTCAATTTCTGGTATTCTTCCTCGCTCATTGCTTCGCCCTTAGAAGCCGGCATCAGTATCAGTCCTATCTGAGTTGTTTTCAGTATCAGGTCTCTTTCCCGTGCTTTCTCGCTGATGGAGTTAAACGCTGTTTCCCTTTTTCTGCTCAACTCCTGGACTATCTCCGAGCGTCTCTCTTCGTATTCCTTACTGCCGAAGGCCTGGACCAGACTCTTGCGGGCATTCTCGATGGCGTGCTTCATGTCCTTTTGCAGGACTAGGCCCGTGCCAGCAGGCACCTTGAGCGCCTTGGGACAATAGGGGTCACGGAAGTTGTGCACGTAGCACCAATCTGGAGGAATCTCCTTGTCAGCCGCCAGTGCTTCCAGGAAAGACTTTATCACTGTGGCCTTACCTGTCCCAGCAGGTCCGGCGACGTAGATATTAAAGCCCGGTTTCTGGATGTGAAGGCCAAACTTGAGAGCGCTGAGGGCTCTTTCCTGGCCAATGATGCTATCGGCTGGTGTTAATTCCGCGGTAGAGTCGCATTCGAATAGATTTGGATCACATCTCTCTCTTACCTGCTCGGCGGTAAGTTCCACAGGCATTCGTTACCTCCTTATTATTACCTTGGCGCACCGGGGTGTGGTGTTACTAAACGTGTACTTGTTATCATAGCAAATTCTTGGCATATATGATACTGGGAGGAAGCCCTGGTCATTCCCAGCGGAAGAATCGGGCTGATAGCAGCACTGCCATGGCCATTATGCCGAGGACAACTAGTGATGCCTGTACGTTCCAGCCGAAGCCGAGCCATGGGTCCTGTAACATTAGGATGACATAACGGAGAGGTGTGGCGTCGGAAATCCAGTGCATGGCCTCGGTCATTACTTCTCGGGGTGGTCCGGCACCTGACAGTATCATCATTACAAAGAAGAGTATCAGGCCCAGGCCCTGTGCAGCGCGTGTCGTCGGTAATATTGCTCCAAGAAGTACGCCGAGAGCGGAGAAGCTGAGAACGCTCAGGACAAAGGCAGCCAGAACGAGTACGGGTGATTCAGGGAGTGCCGCGTCGTAGGCTGGTATGGCGGTGGCTATGAGCAGGATGGTGCCTAGTATTGATATAGCGAAGCTAACGACCACCTGCGAGCCGAAGACGGTCCAGACAGGTATTGAAGAAGCACGGAGGCGGCGTAGCACCCCCCGCTCGCGGTAAGCCGTCAGGTGTACCGGTAAGGAAACAACACCGATGGATGCGATGACCAAGCCGATGTATGCCGGTATGTAGTAATCCGTGGCACCAACGCCGCGGAAGATTTCTTTACCAGTTTCGGGGTCAATTTCGGGTGTGTTGCCAAAGACTCCAGCCATAACGAAGAGGAAAATGAGTGGCAGGACTATAGTGAAAACCACGGTGATTGGTTCACGTATGAATAACTTGATTTCTACCCAGGTTAGCTTGGCCAGTGTACGCATCAACTCTCCCTAGTCATGGACACCGTGCCCAGTCAGTCTGAGGAAGACGTCCTCCAACGTCGGCTGTTCGATACGGAGGTCGGTGGGTGTGATACCATGCTCAACTAAGGCGGTGGCGACCAGTGCCAGTACTGGTCCGCTGCCTTCCACTTCCACCCGCGGCCCAAGACGCTCCACTTGGTGTACTTGTGGAATCTTCTCCAACCAGGACAGATCAGTGCGGTCGGTACTGAAGATAACGCGAATCTCGCTTGCGTGGGTTGCAATCAGGCCTTGGGGTGAGTCCAGCGCCACGATTTCGCCTTTGTCCACAACGGCTACCCGGTCGCAGAGCTGCTCGGCTTCATCCATGAAGTGGGTCACCAGCAATACAGTAGTACCACGCTCACGAATGGCGCGTACCAGTTCCCAGGCTACGTGACGGGCAGCCGGGTCCAGGCCGGTAGTCATCTCATCGAGGAAGACTACCTCGGGGTTATTTACCAGTGCCAGTGCAACGAAAAGACGCTGTCGCTGCCCACCGGAGAGACTGGAGAATGACGCTTTACGCTTATCCGTCAAGCCCCATTGCTCCATCAGTAGCTGCCAGTCCGATGAGTTGGGCGTGACTGAAGCGAACAGGTCAAGCGCTTCCCATACCCTGATACGGTCGGGCAGAGCCGATTCCTGGAGCTGGGAGCCGATTCGCCGTCGTAGCGTTGTTGCTTCTGTCTGCGGGTCAAGCCCGAGCACACGGAGATTGCCCGAATCGGGTCGGCGTAGACCCTGAAGACACTCGACTGCGGTTGTTTTACCGGCACCATTTGGGCCAAGCAGGCCGAATATCTCCCCTTCGTTGACATGGAAAGAAACATCAGCCACGGCAACGGTGGTGCCGTATGTTTTCCTGAGATGCTCGACCTCGATAACCGCCGTCATTTCGTCAATGGTATCATCGCTGTGTTTCATCCGTCAATAATTAGTGCCATCTCAACGGACGTTTGACATTGCAGGCTTGATTGGTCTATCCTCTTGGGCAGAAATCGGAATCTGGGGGTAATGGTGTGGAAGGTTTCCTCGTTGCTCTGGCAATTATAATTGCTTATCTACTTGGCTCTATCCCTTTCGCCTACCTGATAGGGCGGCTGCGGAAGGGTACCGACATACGGGAAACGGGTACTCGGAATATGGGGGCGATGAATGTCTTCTACACTGTCGGTTTCTGGTGGGGTTTTTTAGTCCTGATATCGGATGTCGGGAAGGGTGCGGCGGCGGTGGGTGTTGCCATAGGCCTGGGAGTGGGTGAGATTGCGCAGTTCGTTGCGGGGGCAACGGCAGTGCTCGGACACGCCTTTCCGGTGTTTCTCGGGTTTCGTGGTGGTAGAGGCGGTGCGACCTGTATCGGTGTTCTTTGTGTTCTGATGCCGTGGGGTCTTCCGATTGCGTTTGGTATCTTCTGTATCTTATTGCTTATCACCCGCTTCCCCACACTAAGCTATAGCATTGCTCTGATAAGCTTTCCTTTTGTTGGCTGGCTTAAGTACGACAGATGGGAACTGGTTGTATACTCGGTAGGACTGCTGCTTATTCCACTGATCAGATACATTCCCAGGATTATAGAGATGCGGGATAAGGCAGGCAACTGGGGTCGTTTTTTCCGCCGTAAGAGTCTTGGGGACAGGTTTTAGTTGCTGGAAAAGAGAAGTCGGAGACGAAAGTCTCCGACTTGATATATCAGGCTCCTCCCCCGATTCGGTTGTTTCGGGGCCACTTTATCAGAATTAGCCTTATTGTCGCTGTTGTTAACCCTTCGAAGGGAGAACCAATGTGGCCGTACCTGGTGTCGTTTTTTCACCCTTGGAGTTTTCCAGCCAGATATCACAGTCCACCAGGTGTTCGCCACCTTCTTCGTATTTCTTAGTGACGGTGCCCTTACATGTGAGGGTATCACCGGGGACATCCATACCGCGGTAGCTGCAACCGTAGGTCTTGATTTTACCCTTCTCGCCAACCCAATCGCCCAGTAGCTGCCCCAGCCAGGCGCTCTTCAAAGCCCCGTGCACAATCACTCCGGGTAACTGGTTGCCCAGAGCAAAGTCCTTGTCATAGTGTATCTGATAGAAGTCTCCGGAGCCTCCGGCCCAGCGCACCAGCTGTTGTGTGGTAGGCTGCTTCTGCAGTGGCGTTACCTCGGTGCCAACATCTACGTCTTCCCAGTATACTTGGTCTGCCATTTATCTACTCCTTATCATTTCACGGGCTCTAGTAACTGATTATGGTGCCGCGAGACTTGGCTACAATCTCACCATCCTGGTTTTTATACGTGGTCTCGTTAATCATAAAGAGCATCTTGCCGAGCCGGCCCTCGCGCTCTCGGAGTTCAGCCAGTTTGGTGGTGGATGTTATCTTATCGCCAGCCTGGATAGGTTTGAGGAAATCGTACTCGTTACCACCGTTGAGCACCATTGCAAAGGGACTACGGAAGCCACGCCGCCCTCCTTCACCAACCTTGGTAGGATAGGCATAATTGGCAATGAAGCCCGGGGGAGCAATGATGCTGCGGTACCCCTTGCTCTTGGCGTACTCTTCATCCCGGTAGAGAGGATTGGTATCACCAATTGCCTCTGCCCACCTACGGATTGCTTCTTTTTCAATCTCGTACTCGGAGGGCTCCGACTCCACACCGATTGCGGCTCTCATCTCATCCGTGATTACTGAGTCTTCTGCCATGGATAAGCCTCCTTTATTTCATTCGTGTCGCTGATGTTCGCCTGACATTATAGCACAAAAGAGTCCTGCGTAGTAGTTCACTTATCACCCTATGCTATGTCTGGGCTGCCTCTTGTTTGAGCTTCTTGACCAGCCAGTCTTTGAGGAGGTCATGAAGTTCGTCGTGGCTTTCGCGAAGAAAGTGACCGTTATGCCGGTAAATCACCAGTTTTTTTGGTTCCCTGGCCCACTGGTATATCTGGCGGGAGCAGTCGGCGGGCAGATTCTGGTCACGCTCCCCATGGACCAGTAGAAGTGGTTTCGGGGATAGCTTGTCTACTGGATGTGCTCCGTAGGTCTGGCTGGAGAGTCCCACCACCGTCTTCACCTGAGGGCTCATTACCCCGGCCTGAATGACCACCGCCCCACCAAATGAATGCCCGACAAGGCCAATGTCCTCCACCCCCTCCTGCCCGAGGAAATATATCCCCACCAACACATCGAGGACGCACGGTGGAACGTATCCGGGAAGACGGTAGTCGAGTCGCAGGGAGGTAATTCCTTCGGTAGTGAGTTCTTGGCTCAGGTCTTTGAAGATTCCGAAAGATGGGCCCTCGAGTCCGCCGAGGGCACCGCAGACCCAGATGACACCGGCACTGCCGCTGGCGGGATGAAGAATGCCTCTGATATCACCACGTGAGGTACTGAGGACGACATCAGTTTGGGTGGTGTCCAGCGGCTCTTTCTGTACTCCGGTAAGTCTCAGGCTTGTTTCGTCGGTCATTTCACTAATATTAGCTCGTTGCGGAAATGATTATTAGAAATCAGCATATCTTAAACCTAGGTATTTGGCTTCCCAATTGTCTTCGAAGAACCCCCGCCAATTTATATCCATAATAATTGGTGGATAAACAGTCTCAGATTCAAGTTTTTCTTTACGGTACCAGCCGGCTTCAATAATTCCCTCATCGATTGCGTCTTGGGTGTTCATCAGTTGTCCACCAACAGGCTCGCATAAGAACCATATCTTTACAAATCTGTACTTGCTGGAAACTAAATCTTCAATAAACAGTATTTTACTAGGATTAACCTCGAGCCCTGTTTCTTCCTTTACCTCCCTCGTCAAAGCCTTGATAATACTTTCATCATCTTCTACACCACCACCAGGCCCAACCAAGTAGCTCTTTCCTTGTAGGTCATTATATCTGACAAGCAAAATTCTGTTTTCCTGTATTATTATGGCTCCAGCATCGATTCTGTGTTCTTTACTCATATCTTATATTACCGTCGCCCTTACTAAAAACTCATACCTGCAATCTTCTGCAAACAAACCGAGTCACCGTTTCTGGCAGTCCGTAACAATTATCGCCATCTTACCTCGAGCAATAGACAGTTACTCTGCCATCGTGACCGTCCTCGAACGTATTTTCATAAATCCGATACTGTAATAAAACAGGCATCCAATTATGCCTGTGGGCTCAAATGATGTCAACCGATGGGTGGAGTTGTCTCCGAAGCTTCGGGCGTGCTTCTACCGCGAACCCAGGAGGTGATGATAGAAATACTGCAAATGATGGCAGCAATCAGAAGGCTGTTCTGAAAGGCGTTGACGAGGGAGGGGGCATCGAGTGTATTAATGGGAATATCCCCGGTAAGCCAGGCGAAGATTGCCCCGGCAATGGCCATACCACTTGACATCCCCACCTGTCGTATCATGGCAATCATGGCCGACCCTGTGCTGAGACTCTGCCTGGGTACTGAGCCCATGATTGAGCTGTTATTCGGCGATGAGAACATGCCCAGTCCGAAGCCGAGGAGTACGAAACGTAGTATTATCTCCGGTGTGGATGATTCGGTAACCAGTCTGCTGAGTAGAAAGAGAGCAAGAGTGACAAAGGTCATGCCAATGGTACACAATATCCTCGAGCCTATCTTATCTGAGAGCCAGCCGCTGACTGGTCCTACGAAAATGGTAGTAGAGGAGATGACCGCGAGTAGTAATCCGGCCTGTGCGGCGGAACGGCCGAGTCCATGAATGAGGTAAAAAGGTGTGAGGAAGGTGTTGGCGGATATGCCGAGGAACATGATGCCCATACTAACGATGCCACTGGCAAAGATGCGACTGCGGAAGAGACTTAAGTCGAGGATTGGATGTGAGACTCTTTTTTCGATTACTATAAAGAAGCCAAGTAGCACCACCGCGCCAGCGCACAGGGCGAGGACCGGGATATCGGTGAAACCTTGCTTACCTCCAAGATTGAAAAAGAGCAGCAGGCAGGCAAGACCACCGAATAGAATGCCGGCACCGGCCCAATCGAACCTCATCTCGGCACTGACTACCTTTTGTTCTTTAAGTAATACCAGGGCCATAATCACGCCAATAACACCAACAGGCACGCGGACATAGAAGATTGAAGGCCAGTCGAGTGCATCAAGCAGGAAACCGCCCAGAACAGGGCCACTCAGTAAACCGGCGGAAACCAATGCTCCCAGGATACCCAATGCTTTGCCTCGCTCCTGGTCAGGGAAGACATCAGTAACGATGGCATTGCTCAGAGCAGCGGTCATGGCGGCCCCTACTGCCTGTACGATTCGGGCGAGGATAAGCTGGACAACGCTCTGCGAAATCCAGCAGAGGACAAGCCCTACGGTAAAAACTGTCAGGCCGATGATATAGACTCGTTTCCTGCCGAACAGGTCACCAATCTTACCCAGTGCAAGCATCAAGCCGACGCTTACCAGGAGATAGGCAACCGTTACCCAGAGCACGACCGATGGCTCTGTATCGAAGACAACGCTCAGTCTCGGCAGGGAGATGTTAACAATGCTGGCATCCAGGGTGGCCATGAAGGTACCAATAGATACGGTCAGTAGTGCCAGCCATTTGTAAGAGCTTCTGGTATTTTGCATTGGTCTCGATGTAATGTCCGCTCGTTATCTCTGTGGTGTTGGTGTTGTGATGACTATAGCGCAAAACGACCTGATATTAATAGTGGATGACTGTCTTGTGATCAGCCTTAAGCTGTAGTTAAGCTTGCCTTGGTGCAGGACAGAAGCGATGATGGTGCCTCATGTAGGAGAGAGGCAGAAGAGTGTCCTGCGGTTGGCTTGCTGCTCCTCAGACTCAGTCTACCAGGTCCATTTCCCTGAGTCTGAGCCACATGGTTGACTTAGGGACTTCAAAGGTATCCGCCATCTTCTGTACGTCTTGAATCTCCACCCACTTCTCTCTCAAATGTTCTCTGGGCATCAGGACACAGATAGCGAAGTAATCTGCCAGCAGCTCATTGAAGGCGCCTTGATTTGTCCCCCTTTTACTGAAGACGGGGGACTGACAACGGTTGTGGGCAATAATGTGGAAGGCCTCGTGGAATAAAGCAAATCGAGTGTGGGATGGGGAGGCTGTATCGGGTACCTGTATTACCCAGCAGTCCTGGAGACGCCAGGTTGCAGCGCAGTAAGCCCTGAGGTCGAGTGGGCACACTTCGATAGGATGCCCTTCATCAACCAGTTGAACAAGTTCAGTGGGCACTGGTATGCTTGTTACCTTACCACGTCTGAGTTGCTGTTCTGCCAGCTTCTCGACGTACGGCATTACCCCCTCGCCGCAGGGCCTTCCCCGGTCGAAGTTATCGGGGTCAAACCGGCCGTCGCTGGCAATCAGAAGGCTAAGCTTCTCACGGTTGGTATCGGCACAACACTCTCTTCTTAACATACTGGTGCAGCAGTTAAGTAGGGGGCAGTGCATGCCATTACCGATGGTAAGGTAAGACCAGAGCTGAACCTCCCATTTAGGGAGTTTTCTTGCCAAGCCTTTTCTCCCGCCGGCGCTCAATGAGGTCTTCAATCATGATGATGACGTCTTCATCAAGCAAATCGGGGTACTTGGTGTTAGCGTACTCTCTGAATTCTGGCCATTCTGCGGCTGGCACAGGTTTGATCTCTGGCAGGTGACCAGCCATGGCTAGAACCTCTTCCACGGATACGCCACTGTAGGCCGCCAGCTTGCGGCAGGAGGTTGTACTGGGAGCGTCCTCACCGGTCAGCCATCGGCCAACCGTGGGATGGCTGACGCCAACGTCGTTAGCTAGCTGACTGGGCAGACGTCGTCGGCGCCTCATCAAGTCTTTCAGGAATGGCACAATCTTGGGTTCTTTTTTATTGTTCATAAAAGTATTATACCTAAAAACCCTAGGGTTTTGTCAAGGATGTTTTCTGATTGTGCCTCTGTTTTTTCAATTCAGGCGAACACTACTCTATATCTAGTCCTCGTCTTCGTCCGAAATGGTCACCGCCAGCGGCTTCTTACGGCAATTTAGCTCCTTCAGCTCAAGCCTGTAAGCACACAGGAGGCATTGCTGGTACCACCCGTCTAAGTCTTTATCTATGTATGTGTCTCCCCCACAGCGGGGGCAGTCCTTCAGTCTCCAGGTTACCATCTACCTCACCCCTTTCACCCTATGGTCCCCATTCTCAGGTATTATTTAATTCTACGCATGTTAGGGAGTGTTGTATGTGACATAAGTCTCGTTGGGGGAAGTAGCATCACGTCTGGAGTGAGTAGGTTGAGTTAGTAGTAGAGATAGTGTGGAAAGTGGATACTGTAGGGGAAAAGCCCTCTAGGCTTCTTTATCAAACACTATTTCATACGCACATATGACAGCATTATTGGGGCAGATTAGCTCGCACATGGTGCACCAGCCGCACTCATCGGTTTCAATAATAGTTATGGTATTATCAATCATTGTAATAGCACCGCAGGTGCACGCACTGATACAGAGACCGCAGCAGTCACATTTCTCTTCGTCAATTTTAGGCATCTCAGGCAATTTACCAGGCCTCCATAATTTAATTTAATCTCGCTGCCGATTGTCTGTCTGTAACATATGTCTCATAAGAAGCTTTGGCTCAGGTGGCTGCTTCTGCCATTTCCTCCAGGGCTTCTCTGTCCGTAATTCGGATGCGATGCCGCTCCAGTCTAATGGTCCCTTCAGCTTCGAGGTCCTTGAGTGAGCGGGCAACCACCTCGCGGACAGAGCCCACCATAGCAGCCATTTCCTGCTGAGTGAGTCGTGTTCCGGAGGTCGACCCGTCACCGGCGTTCTCCAGAAGGACCCTGGCTACCCGGTTGATGACGTGTCTGAAGGACAGGTCTTCAACCAGTGACACCAGTTGTCGTGTCCGGTCGGCGAGGACTCGGGTGGTATTCAGAGCTACCTCCGGGTGTTCATGAAGGATGGTGTGCAGTTCGTCCCTGCTTATTCGGTAAAGCGTAACTGGTGTCATCGCCTCGACACTGGCTGGAGCTGGGCCGTCGTCAAAGACTGCAATGTCATTAAATGATTCACCTGGACGAGCGATACTAAGAATTTGCTCTTTGCCCTCGGTGGAAATCTTGAATATCTTGACAGCGCCGGAGGCAACGAAGAACAGTGCCTCGGCAGGCTTCCCCTCGAGCTGGATTATCTCGCCTCGCTCGACCTTCCTCTCAGAGAAGAGCTGGCTGATGGAGTCAAGTTCGGCGTTATCCAGTCCGGTGAAATAGGGTATGGACTCTAAAAATTCTCGTTTAGTTGCCATCTTTCAGGAGCACTGACCGGATTTACCGGCAGGTTCTCGTAAGATTACACCAGCCAGGCATTAAATGCAACTGGTACCGGCTTGTTATTGTACTCTGTGGAAATGTAACGTAGGTCACATACAGGGAAAGCCGCTGGTTTTAAAATAGTTTTTGAGTCAGGGAAGTGGGACTTAGTTGAAGAAGTGTAAGAGGAGGACTTTGTATGGTACTGGATAGATGGCAACCGACCAGAAGGTTACCGTGGAGATTGTTCCGGGAGCTTGAGGAAACGGGGCGGCAGTTTGACAGCCTGTTTGAGACATCATTGTGGCCTGTAATCTGGCGCCGACTGCCAGCCCAGGAGCGGGAATGGTCGCCGGCATTGGAGGTCTTCGAAAAAGAGGATAAATACGTTGTTAAGGCAGAGCTCCCCGGGTTGAAGGAAGAGGACGTGGATATTTCGGTCAGTGACGATACGCTGAGTATCAAGGGGGAGAAGAAGACCGAGCAAGAAGTCAAAGAGGAGGACTATCACTGGAGTGAGCGCACCTATGGCAGCTTCCTCCGCACGATAAGGCTCCCCTCGAACGTGGATGCCAAGAAGATTGAAGCTGACTACGAGGACGGGATGCTCGAAATTACCCTTCCTAAGATGGCCGAAGTCAAGCCGAAGAAGATAACGGTCAAATCTAAGAAGGGAGAGAAGACCGGTAAGTAATCTGTTGAACTCCGTCCCACTTCCCGTGTCCTGCCGGATTTACTCAATGCGCAGCTCTAAGGCTGCGCATTTTCATTGTTGGAGGTACTTATACGGGGATTTTTACCCCACCACAGAAGCCCCAGTGTCGCGGCGAAGGCTATCGTCGCGATTGTCCCCCAGACGGACCAGTGACCTTGTGGGAAAGCGTCAAGCATGACACCACCTACCAAAGGAGCCAGTGACATACTCATACTCTGGCTTAACCCAAAGAATCCCATGTAGCGCCCGCGGTAATCCGGTGGCGAAAGTTGCCCCACTACGGAGAGGGTTAATGGGGTGAAGATTATCTCACCGGCCGTGATGACGACCATCGCGGCCATAGCCCAGCCAAAGCTGTGAACTCCGCCCATTGACAGGTATCCCAAGGCATAGAAAAGGCTTCCCAAGGCCAACCCTCTGGCTATAGGTAGCTTACCTGCCCAGCGGGCTACCGGGTACTGGAAGAGCACCACAATGATTCCGTTAGCGGTTAGTAACATACCGTATTGTGCCTCAGAAAAGCCGAGGCGGTTCACTGTGAAGATAGAAAGGGTGCTGCCCATCTGCCCCATGGTAACAAACACCATGAGGCTCAGACCGGTGAATACCAGGAATAAGCGGTCGCTGGTCACGGAGAACATGCTGCTGAGAGCTACACGTTCTTCGGTTCCGTGGAAGGACTCTCCGAGGAAGAAGAAGATGAAGACAAAGGTAAAGACACTGGCAAAGGCTGCAATTGCGAAGAGCCATGCATAGGGTAGGAAGGTTAGCAGATAGCCACCCAGCGCTGGCCCGGCTGCCCATCCCACGTTCTGTCCCACCCGCAGGACGCCGTAGGTCTCGGTAAGACGGTCGGGTGGGGACAGGTCGGTAATCATGGCCGCGATAGCGGGGCGCATTGACATACCCACAGCCTGTCCACTGATATAGGTAATTATTATCGCCCAGACCGGCGCTGAGGCAGCAACCAGCGCCGCCAGTCCTGAGTAGATGAACAGCCTGGTGATGGAAGCCCCGAGGATGAGACGTCGACGGCCGAATCGGTCAGCGAGTACCCCGCCTATCAACTGGGTTGTGGAGGAACAGACACCACTGATAAGGTATAATGTCCCGACCAATGTCATTGATAAACCGCGTTCCTCGTGCAGGTACAGGGCAAAAAAGGGAAGGCAGATGGAGAAACCAGCTGAAGCAAAGAGCTGAGTACCTGAGATAACCCATACCCCACGCGGGAACCGACCGAAAACATCACGGCTCAGGCGTTGTTTTAGCTCTGAATATGTAGGTGGCATTGGCGGCAAGAAGCCAGTTCTCCTCATTGTGGCGGTGTCGAATACCTGTTCACCAGTATACACCTTCACGGTGCTTCCTGACGATTGATAGTCAGGCAGTGTCACATGGTCAAACATTATTTCATTGTCTCATGCGGTGGTTTGAAAGTCTTGGTTGCATAGTACCGAATGGCGGAGTATCATGTCGCTGCTGAGTAGTCCTTAGGAGGTGTGCGATGTTACCTTTCGAAGGAATGATGGTTCTTGATTTCGCCCGTGGATATCCAGGGGCATACACAACCATGTTCCTGGGGGACTTTGGTGCCGATGTTATCCGGATTGACCCGCCGGTATCTCAGATTCTCGGACAGGATATTAACCAGGATGAGTGGGCTGCATATCAGACTGTTTATCGAAACAAACGGAGCATCATTATTGACCTGAAAAATAGAGAGGGGCAGGTGGTGCTGAGGAGGTTAGTTGAGAAAGCCGATGTATTGCTCGAAGGGTTCCGCCCGGGGGTGATGGCCCGCCTTAACGCTGATTACGAAACCCTCAAAGAGGTAAACCCTCGGCTTATCTATTGCTCGCTGAGTGGATTTGGCCCTGATGGGCCCTACGCTTCGATACCAGCACATGATATGAATTACATCTCTCTTGGTGGTGTTCTGAGCCTTATCGGACAACGTAACGGCCCCCCCTATCTGCCGAGCAATTTCATTGCCGATATCGGTGGTGCTGCCCTGCATGGTCTGATTGGTATCCTGATTGCTCTATTCGCCCGGGAGAAAACCGGCCAGGGACAGTTCGTTGATATCGCCTATCTAGACAGCGTGATTTCACTGCTGGCATTGGAGGCACCCAACTATTTCCGCACCGGTGAAGTCCCGCGGCGGGGAGAAACGGGTTTCACTGGGCGTGACCCCTGGACGAACGTCTACAAGTGCAAGGATGGGGAGTACATCACGGTGGCCTGTATTGAGCCGCAGTTCTGGGACAACCTTTGTCAGGCAATCGGTCGTGAGGACCTGATACAGTATCAGAGGCAGCCTTATCCGGTTGGAGAACTGGACAAAGTCACGGCTGAGATTGCTGATGTCTTCATCACGAAAAGCAGGGATGAGTGGTGGCGGTTCTTCAAGGACAAAGAAACCTGCTTTGGGCCAGTCCAGTATCTCAATGAGACCTTCTCCGACCCCCAGGTGCTGCACCGCAGGATGGTGGTGGAGGTGGATCACCCAAAGGTGGGCAAGGTGAAGCAGATAGGTTTGCCGATTAAGCTTTCCGACACCCCGGGAGAAATTAGAAACCTGGGAGTTCCCAACGGTGCTCACACAGAGGGGATTCTTAATGAAATAGGCTATGATGATAGTGAGATAGAAGTTTTACTCAGGTCAGGAGCGGTCGGTGCCTAGTCATGCTGGGTCTGTTAGTCAGGGTTAACAGACTGGTGGTCTTCTCCGTGATGGTCGGTGGTATTTGTGCGCGATAGGCTCTCGGAGAGTCTGTTTTTGAGTCTTCTGATAGAGGTCTTAAGTTGACCTGGGTTGTTGAACACTGCCCCCAAGATATTCGAAGATATGGGCTCACTTGCCAGGGTGAATTCGAATTTTTCTACCATGAAATGGAGCAGTCTGGCTTCGGTGTGAGTGAGCTTGATTGTCCTGTCTCCGAGTCCTGTATCAGCGTTTCCGAGGTCAAGCGGTAGCCCACTGCCAACGGTGCCTGGCTGCTCGTCCCCTGTTTGAGGTGTATGACTTCGGCGGAGCACGGCATTAACCCTGGCTACCAGGTCCTTAGGCCTAAAGGGCTTGACGATGTAGTCATCAGCACCCAGCTCCAGACCTTTAGCCTGCTCATCTTCTCTACCCCTCACGGTGAGTATGACGATGGGTACATCTGAGGATGCCCGAATCTGTTTGAGGACTTCAAAGCCGTCTATATCCGGGAGATTGATGTCCAGTATGACCATGTCAAAAGACTCTCGTGTGAGTAGGCTTAGTCCTTGACTCCCCTCGACAGCGGAAGCCAATATTGCTTCGGGCCACCGTAACTGGATACAGAGGGAAACGGCTTCCACTATCTGGGCACTATCTTCAACAATCAGTACCTTCAATTTTCTCTCCTGTTTTCGGCTGCCACAGCAGGATAGGTCAGATTGCCCTGGTCTCTTTCCCAGACACATAGCGAGAAAATAAATGTGTTACCTTTTCCCGTCTCGCTTTCTACCCAGATTCTTCCCCCGTGTTGTTCAATTATTCTACGTGATATGGCTAATCCCAGTCCCAGTCCGGGGACGCGTTGCCTTTCGGCATCACCCCCACCACGATAATAGGGGTCAAATAGTCGGACCTTGTCCTCCTCGGTGATGGCATTAGCGCAGTCCTGCAATGAGACCAGTAGCCTGCCATCGCCTTCTCTTACCCGCAGCGCTATCTCGCTCCCGCTGGGGGAGAACTTGTTGGCATTTGACATAAGATTGAGTAATACCTGCTCTATCCTCTCCTTGTCCAATAGTACCATTGGCAATGATTCGGGTATATCCATGGTGAGAGTTTGCTCCTTGTTGG
The DNA here is from genome assembly GCA_011170375.1 of Dehalococcoidia bacterium. GTDB lineage: Bacteria > Chloroflexota > Dehalococcoidia > Dehalococcoidales > Fen-1064 > W589. Next base: position 91,174 of record DUEV01000004.1, on the reverse strand, counting down.
AGAAAAGAGATTGAAGCTGCGAGGCTACCTCGTCTACAGAAATACCGATGCTGCGAGGTTCTAGGTGGAGATTAAGGTCTCCGATCTGTATTTTGGCAAGATCCAGCAACTCACCAACTCTCTTATCCATCAGCCAGGCACTGCGGTTGATGTTATTGATAAGCCTTAACTTCTGTTCAGGAGTGGCGGATTTTTCGGTGACCATCATGTCTGACGAAGAAATGATAGCTGTCAGAGGGGTCTTGAGTTCGTGAGCAACCGTGTGCAGGAATTCCGTCTTTTGCTCATCCTGTCTTTGCAGTTCTCTCCGCATGCTTTTTTCCAGTGCGTAGAGACGAGCATTTTCCAATTCGATTGCCATACGACTGGCCACGCTCAGGACGAGACGTTCATCTTCTGCAGAATAACGCTGTCGGGACAGACTTTCCTCCAAGATGAATAGCCCTACCAGCTCGCCTTCTTTACTCTTCAACGGGATGAATAATTCCGCTCGGATTGCTGCTAGTTGACTGGCCTCTTTGGCAGACATCATCTGGAAATAAGGTACCTTCTCTATGTCCCGCCAATGCAGTGGCGTCTTGTGGGACTGCAACCATTGCACGATAGGGGTCTGACTTCTCAAGTTTATTTGGATGGACTCTTGTCCGGTGGAGGCAACAATAGTGAAATCCCCAGACTCCGAGAGGAGTAAGAGATAAACCCCGGAGGTCTGTAGTGCCCGACTTATCAGTTTTACCGTTGACGAACTCAGTTCCCTGAGGTCACGTATGTCATGGGCTTCTTGGCTGAACTCCTCCAGCTCTTTAAGGAATTTGTATCTTTCGCGGAAAAACCACCGGTCGACAATGCGTTGGAAGATATGTAACATTGGTTGCAACAGAGTTATCGCGATGATGGTAATGAGTACAGAGACAAAGGTAATCGTCAGCGAGACAGGGCTAAGGGCTGTTTCGAAGATGCTGCTGAGCAGGAATATCAGACCACCGAATACACTGAAGAGCAGCAGAATGACTAGTGAATGGGCGATGCCCTTGCGAAGCATCACTTTCATTTCGAGCAGATCGTACCTCAACATGGCGACCGTAGCCAGGGCACAGAAGATGATATTGCCAACGATGCCGAGGGGGTACATACTGATGCCCAATGCTGGCAGGTAGTCGGTAGTACCGCCGATAAACATAACTATCATACCGGCGATGATGTACTGGCCGCGAATCTTCTCGTCTGTGTCGCCGGAGTGTTTATTGGTTTTCAAGAGGATAATAAGTCCCAGCACCAGTGGCACGTAGGCGCTGGCAACGTAACCGGCGAAGAGGGGTCCGACGACGGGGGCTTTACCGTACCACATTGTTTGCATGCCGCTAACGATGAGGTCGGTTGGGATGAGGGCGATACAGGTGATGTAGAAAGCGTGTACCAGGTATAGTGTGATTCTTCGTGGCTTGATGCCGGTGAGGCTGATGGTGAAACGGTAAAAAAAGAGGCTGCCACTAAGTATCGCGGCGAAGACAAATCGCTCCCAAAACAGGGCACTTGTCAGGCTTGAGGAGCTACGCATCAGGAAAATGAATAGACCCCAGAGGCTCATACTGAAGAGGAAGAGGAAGAAGGACCTTCTGGCAGCATGCTGCTTACCCCTTACTGCCAGGACCACTAACAGCACCACGGTCAGGATAACTTCTACCAGTGGTATTATCAGGTAAACGTCCATTTTTAGCTACTGTCTACCACCCTGAAGACTAAGTCACATATTGGTCTGCCTCAAGAGCCAGGCTACGCCCCTATTATTGTCTCACCTGTTAATGACCCCAGTAAGGTCTGACCAGCTAGTAAAGAAAGGTCGAAGGAACCGACCTAGCGAACCCAGTGGAACAATGGCCTAGCACTAATGGTTCATAATTATGATCGGGTTGGGGCATAATTTATAGTGGCTGCCATTGCGCACTACTGGTTTTGCAGGCACTTTGCCTGAGTTTCTCTTTTCTGATACTATCTGATACGTTGGATGGTGCCTTAAGGCACAGGCTAATGTCGACTAGGGGTGAGAATGTGCAAATTAAGCTATCCTTTATGGGCGGAGCCCAAAGTGTGACCGGCTCACGATTTCTGGTAGAAGCCAACGATGTTCGTTTTCTGGTGGACTGTGGTCTTTACCAGGAAAGAGAATTTCAGTCACGGAACTGGGACCCTTTCCCCGTACCGCCACAAAGCCGGGATGCTGTCCTGCTGACCCATGCCCACCTTGACCATTGTGGGCTGTTGCCCAAGCTGGTGCGGGAGGGATTCCATAACCCTATCTACTGTACGGCGGCCACGGCTGATATTGCCGAGATTATCATGCTAGATTCGGCGAAATTGCAGGAGCAGGATGCCGAGTATAAAAAGCGGCGGCACGAAAAGGAGGGTCGAAAAGGTCCCCATCCCGAAATCCCCCTGTATACAGTATCCGATGCCGAAGCCGTTTTGCCTCTTTTTTCACCAGTCAAATATGAAGAGACGGTGGAAATCGGTGAAGGTATCGAGGCGTCCTTTCACGATGCTGGTCATGTCCTCGGCTCGGCGATGATAAAGGTTAGGATTCGTCAAGGCGGTGAGGAGAGGACAATACTTTTTTCGGGAGATGTGGGCCGGTGGGATAAACCGATACTCCGGAACCCCTCAACATTCGACGAAGCTGACTATGTCTTGGTGGAATCGACCTACGGTAGTCGGTCTCTGGAGCCTGTAGACGACATGGCGGATGAGCTTGCTGAGGTCATTGAAAATACTGTGAAAGCAGGGGGAAATATTGTCATCCCCAGCTTTGCCTTGGAGCGTGCCCAGGAACTCCTGTACTATCTTAATGAGGCGCTGCATCAGAAAAAGGTGCCTGATCTCCTGGTCTTTGTTGATAGTCCCATGGCGGTCAATATTACCGATGTCTTCGAAGACCATCCTTACCTGTTTGATAAGGAGATGGTTCAGTTGATTCGTGAGAAAAAATCGCCGTTTGACTTTCCCGGCCTGACACTGGTGAGGACAATCGAGCAGTCAAAGGCGATTAATTATATTAAGGGCAGCGTTATCATCATTGCCGGTTCCGGCATGTGTACCGGTGGCAGGATAAAGTATCACCTTGTCACCAACATCTCTCGCCCGGAAAGCACGATACTTTTTGTCGGTTATCAGGCGGCGGGAACATTGGGACGGCGGATTGTTGATGGTGAGAGTGAGGTCAGAATACTGGGGCAAAACTATCCGGTGAAGGCCAAAATAGTGCAGCTAAACGGTTTCTCAGGACATGCCGATAGAGACCAGCTCTTTCGATGGTTGTCTGCTTTGAGGAAGCCTCCGCGGCGGGTGTTTGTTGTCCACGGTGAGGAAGATTCTGCCCGGAGTTTTGCTGACTTTGTAGCAGAACGCACTGGCTGGGAGACCTCAGTGCCCAATTATGGTGACGAAATCATACTGGATTAGGTGCGGGGTGCTACCTGTCCAACGCTCTTTTGCCGACTACCTGCTGCTTGACGTACCATTCACAGACAGCTTCTACCACTTGGTCGGGTTCGTCACATACCCTCAGTAAGTCAAAGTCCTCTTCGGAAACGTATCCGCGGGGTAGTACCACACTCCGCAGCCACTCGAGAAACCCATTCCAGTACCGACTGTCATATAGTATCACTGGAAAGGGCTTTATCTTGAAAGTTTGTATCAGGGTCAGCACCTCGGTCATTTCGTCGAGCGTTCCCATACCACCGGGCATGATGACGAAGGCAGTAGCGTACTTGACCAGCATCACCTTACGTACGAAAAAGTGATGGAAAAGTATTGATTTTGTTGTGTAGATATTGGGGGACTGCTCCTCGGGTAGCTCGATATTAAGCCCTACAGAGGTTACACCGGCTTCCATAGCACCCCGATTAGCAGCCTCCATTACTCCGGGACCACCGCCAGTTATGACGGAGAAGCCGTTCTCGCCGAGGCGGCGGGCTATTTCTTGCGTCTGGGTGTATAGCTCGTCATCCGGGTTGATTCGAGCCGAGCCGTAGACACTTACCGCTGGCTCTATCCCACTCAACGAGTCAAATCCTTCGACCAGCTCTCCCATTATTCGGAACATCCGCCAGGACTCTTCCTTGGCCATCTCATTAATTTCATATTCGTATGCCATAGCATCCTCCCTGAGTGTTGTAGCACAGTTTCGTATTAGTTACCGCAGCGAGATTATACCAGAAGTGTCTTGTCTGGACTAGCTGAGCTTGGTACAAGTCGCAGTAAAGGGGGGTGATGACAACCAAGTGGGAAACGCCCCAATTTCTAGGAAATTCATACAAATTTTTATCATCTTCTAACCCTCGTATCACCCAACTCTAACCGGGCCTTGTTAATATATTCCTAACTTAGGAGAGATATTGTGTGGATAACTGACGAAGATTACAATGCTGCAATCCAGAAAGCCTTTGAACAGGGTCTTGAACAAGGTTATTGGGTGGGCAGGTTGATTGATGGGGCAATTGAACGTGAGAAGGGTGAGAATACTACTCCCCAGGCCACAATCTCGCAAAAGTATTTGAAACAGATTATTGATATCGCTAGAGACAAGGGGATTGAATACGAATAATGCTACAAGGCACATGCCCTGAGTGTGGGGCCAGATATTACGGCTGGGCATTAAGGGAACCAGAACATCAGACCTGTGGCGAGTGTGGGGCTAAGCTGGTGATTGCTGAAAGCTCTACACCTCTTAAGGTTCCATCCAACGGAAGCTCAGAGAAAGACCCCTGGGCATTCCTGAAGGATATCATATAAGAATCCTCTAGAGTGCCAGTTGCCCCCCAGTTTTTACTGGGGAACTTTTAGTTTCCCCGTAAAATTCCTATGTAAGCTTTAAAGGCTGTGCCCAGCGCACAGCCTAATCTCTTCAAAGAGCTCTTGTGCGTGGAGTTGTCTGTACGGCTTAGCCGTTGATTTCAATTGCGGTTCCAAGTGTGTCAGGGGTAAGGTACTTTTCTGCCTCCGTGCAAATCAATTTTCTGGCATGTTCAGGATTGAGGCTGCCTTTTCTAACCGCGTCTACCCAGGGGGCAGTTGTTTCGACGAGGTCAGGTGCATACCTTGCCAGCGGCGGGCTTTCAAACAACCTCACCTTGGTACTGCCGGCTTGCTCAGCAGCTTGAAGGCTCTCGAAGAAGATGTCACCGAGCTCTATAATCACTGAGCGGCCGGCGGTATTAAATTGGTGGCAGAAGTGGAGTCTACAGAGGACGGGTCGAAATTCGTATATGGGGCACTGATCGAACTCAGGAGCATAAAGCTCACAACCACACACCGGACAACACCTGTTCTGGCAGCGTAGACAGATCTGCTCTTTCTGGTTGAAACGGTCAATCTCTGCCACTGCCGTGGTGATTTCCTCTCCAAAGAGTTGATGCATCTCCGGATCGGTAATTAGAGGTAGACGGCGAATGTGCTCCACATGCTCCAGAAAGCTATTTACCGCCTTTTTCTTATTCATTGGACTAGCTATTTATAACACTGAGACCATGCGTTGGTCAATTACACAGGTTTGATCTTAAGGGGTTGTTGATAATTACGGGAAAGGACTACAATAGAACCGCTTTTAATGACTTATGAGACGAGGGCGAATATGGAGAGCTTTCACGGCAGAGTGCTGCTTGTTGATGTCGGTCAGAGTTCTATGCGAGAAGAACGTATTGATGATACGGTATTTCATGAGTTCCTGGGGGGGAAGGGGCTAGGCTCGCATCTGTTGCTCAGTCATACGCAGTCTGGTTTTGAGCCCTACTCACCGGATAGCGTGATTATTTTCGCCACCGGACCGGTGACCGACACCAGAGTCTTCGGCTCTTCTCGATATGGTGTATTCTGCAAGTCGCCCCTGACTGGCCTGTACTGTGAGTCTTACGCCGGGGGTAGCGTGGCTGAGCCCCTGAGCCGGACAGGCTATGATGCCGTTGTTGTCAGTGGTGTTTCGGCAAGCCCGGTATACCTCGAGGTCTCCAGTGGAGGTGTCGAATTTTATGATGCCAGTCATCTCTGGGGTAAGGAGACCTATGAGACAGAAGACATCATCCGAAAAGAGGTCAGCCGGAAAGATGTCGGAATTGTCGTGATTGGTCCGGCTGGCGAGAACCTTGTAAGGTTTGCTGTAATTGAAAACGATTACTGGCGGTCGGCTGGTCGAACCGGTGCCGGAGCGGTACTGGGTTCGAAGAAGGTCAAGGCCCTAATTTTTCATGGAGAAAAGCGACGGATGGTGGCTAAGCCAGCAGTCCTTGAGGATGTGTGGAAGGAGACAGGACAGAAGGCTAAGACTGACCCGGCCATTATGAACTACCGTCGGCTTGGCACGCCGATGCTGGTCGCTACCACGAATGAGAGTGGGGCTTTCCCGACCAGGTACTGGTCCCGGGGTACTTTCGAAAACTGGCGCAATATCAGTGCTCCGGCTCTGCTCGAACAGTGTCGTGTCAAGCCCAAGGCCTGTCCCAAGTGTCCCCTGGCCTGCGGTAACCTGACGGAGCTCGTCGATGGAAGACATAAGGGGCTCAGGATTGAGGGGCCGGAGTACGAGACAATCTATGCGTTCGGTGGACTGTGCCTGATAGACGATATCAGGGAGATTGCCTATCTCAACGATTTGTGTGACAGGTTGGGCATTGATACGATAACAGCCGGTAATCTGGCGGCCTTTGCCATTGAGGCCTCCCGTCGCAGGGTGATAAGCGAGAGGATTGACTACGGTGATGTTGACAGCATTGCCGAATTGCTCCGTCAGATAGTGCAGAGGAAAGGTATCGGGGCTACTCTCGCAGAAGGAATCCGCCACGCCAGCCGGGAGTGGAGGCTGGAAGACCTGGCAGTGCATGTTAAGGGACTGGAGCCGGCAGGGTATGACCCCAGGGTACTCAAAGGGATGGGGCTGGCCTATGCCACGTCAGACAGAGGGGCCTGTCACCTGAGGGCGACTGTTTACAAAGCGGAGCTGTCAGGGATGATAGCTCCCGATCAGATTGAGGGCAAGGCAGAGGTGCTGATTGATTTCGAGGACAGGCACACACTCTTTGACTCTCTGATACTCTGCCGCTTCTTCAGAGACCTGTATCCCTGGGACATGCTGTCGCTGATTATTGAAGGTACCACCGGCAGGCGATTGGACAAGGAACAACTGAGCAGGATAGCCGCCAACGTCACTAACGAGGTCAGGCAATTTAACCTTCGTGAAGGTATGTCAGCCGCAGACGATACTCTGCCAAAGAGGTTCTTCGAGGAACCTCTGGAAGACAGCGGTAAGGTACTGGCGAAATCCGATTTCGACCGGATGCTGTCGGACTACTACCGATTGAGAGGGTGGCCTCAGATTGGCTGAGCCGGGTTCTTAAGCTCCTGCCTGATATAGAATCAGTCCAGGCTGTTTTCTCTGGCACCGAAATGTGTGACGACACCGCCGGCAATTCTTGATGCATACTTTCCCGTCTCCCTCAGCCCCTGGTTCTGGGATAGTCCGTAGACAAGTCCGGCGGCGTAGGCGTCACCGGCGCCGGTTGTGTCCAGTGGTGTTAACGGAGTGGTCTTGATTTCGTGGAACTCATCCCTCGTTGCTACGATACTTCCTTGCTCTCCCTTGGTCAGGGCCACAGTATCAACAATGGCAAGCAGGGAGTCGAGCATATCCTTCTCTGAATCGCGTTGGGTCAGGTTCTTGGCCTCGGCTTTATTAAGGATGAGGACGCTGACGTGTTCCCGGATGACATCGGTGAACACCGTTCTATATTTGGCTGCCAGGTTTGGCGCTCCCGGATTGAATACGACGGCTACCCCATCTGGGAGTTCATCAAGCACTTTTTCGATACAGTCCATAAAACCTTCATCCTGGTAAGAGTAACCCAGAAAACAGAGGAAACGACTTCTCCTGATTAAGCTCAGGTCGATGTCTTTATATTGGAGGTTGGCATTGGCGCCTCTGTCATCGATGAAGAACCTCTGTCCGTTGGGAAAGACGAGAGCGAATACCGTCCCCGTGTTCGCACCTGTGTCAATGGCCACATTTGTTACTATCCCGTTTTTCTCCAAATCGTCCAGGAACAGCCTCCCGAAATAGTCGTCTCCCACCCTGCCTGTAAAGGCGGAGCTGCCGCCAAGTTTTTTGACATGGTGGGCGATGTTGGCCGCCCCACCCCCGAATAGTCTCCTCGTTGTGTTGGTCACCCCACCCTCCGCCAGAGAGGCGATATCCTGTACATCCGTCAGGGGTAGCACTACGTCAATCATGGCGTCGCCAATTACGGTACAATCAATATCTGGCAGCTTTCGTATATCAGTCATTGGTTACCTCAATCCCGAGCCGGAGCGGCTTTCGGTAGGGCTCATCGTTTCCGCGTGCATACAGAATGCACTCCACTACGTGCTCTCCCACGGACTGTTGGGGGGTAAATTCACTGTCTCTTCCCACACCTCATCGTGAGCAAGCACTTTCGGCCCGAATTCGGTTTGTAGGACGCCGTCCAGTAACACCTCCACCCGATAGCTGACCGTCTCATGTTCCCAGTTGGCAACACCGAACGCCACCTCTAACTCCTGCCCGACCGTCACCCTCCGGGTGAAATCTCTGGCCTTTCCGTACTCGTCCTGCAGATAGAAATCTGTCAACCGCTCGCCTGTCTTCGGGTTAGCGATGGTATAGCCGGCGGCCGCTATTGCCCCCAGCACGGCGACCACCAGTACCACCGTAAGGACTCTGTCCCAGACACCCCCCTCCCAGCCCGGGATTCTAAAACGGAACCTGATACCGAACCGCTCCGCTGCCGGGAGTCTACTTCTCCTCACCCAGGCGATAACCGACATGGCAAAGATGAAGGCAGCCAGCGAGCTAAGGATGGATTCTAGGGTGATTCCCCATGTATAGTTGAGCACCAGTCCGATGAGCGGCACGACGACGAGACTCATCGTCAAGATAAGGACTATCCTCTGAATCTCCTCAAGGCTCTGCCTGCGGGGGAAAAGGGCCGATACCAGGGTATAGCCGGGAAGTAGGAGCACAGATGGAATGCCGAGGATAATCCGCATCACGTTGGAAGGAAAGGCCAGGATAACGATAGCCAGGAAAAGGACCAGCAGGTTAAGGAGTATCAGGTCGGTTTCTATCCTATTTCTCAACGATTATGCGCTCCCTTTTTAATAGAGAGTAATTCATTTACTGACGCGGCACTTCTCGGTGACCGACCTTGATTGTACTCTTTATACTATGATTCAGGCAATATTGACGCATGTGGAAGGGAAAGAACTCCTAAATAGACAAGTAGACGGGAGAGTTTGGAATGGCGTCCCTGGCAGGAAGAATGCTCAGGACAGGTGAATATCACTGAACAGCTACTGCTGATGCTACCGATTGCTAGAATCTTCTTATGGCAAATATGCCGGTGAAAATTGTTATGAATGCGGCTATACCGCATTCGATGAGACCTGTACCATTCTTGATATACTCATTATAGCCCTCAAAGACATGATAGTGAGCTATTTCTCCTGACATCGATGCCCCCAAACCAACAAGGGTTAATATCCCTCCCAGAGCCAGTGTAATACCCAGGAATCTATTAGCAGTAAACAAGCCACCTACAGCTGACAGTACAGAGAGGATACCTCCTCCCAGGGCAAGTAGCGGCATAATGGAGCGTTCCTGAGTGATGTCGCTGCCTCCAAAACTGACGTCGCTCGTTGCCAGGTCCCATCCGGAGGCTTGCCCCAGACTTATCGGCGAGAAATAAGCAATTGATTTTTCCCAGTGAAACCAGGGAGAGAACACGCCATGAATAATAATCAGGGCAGCAATCAGTCCAATAATGAATGCTACACGACGACCGGTGTTACCGTGTGACATAGTTCATACCCTGATACAGCCCTCGCACTATGTTCCTATTTTTGGTGGAGTGACCTACAAATGCGCTAATATTTTCAAGTGTTTGTATGCCATGATACATAAGAAATTAGTTGTGTCAAGTATGCCGACGACTCCATGATGGTAATAACCAGCCCCAATCTTTGGTGTCCTTGGCAGTTGAATGATTAGTACAGATGAATGCTATTGAAGAGAGACTGCTTTATTCCTCCGTAGGCCTGTTGTATACTGGTGGAAATCTGAACCAAGCTGTGCTTAAGCAAGGGCGGCGGCACGAAGGAGGAGCATTGGCTGAATTCAACATCGTTAAGGTCCCGCAGTTAGCCTGGTATGGTGATACGGAGCTTGACCTGGAGCTTCCTTCTCGCTGGGACGTGACTATCTGCCGAATGAGAGGGCATAGCAAGCTACCACTCACCCGGAGCGAGATTGAGGGCGCATTCCGCCACCCTATAGGCTCTCCACCCATAAGAGAACTGGCTAGAGGTAAGAATGAGGTGGTAATAATTTTCGATGATCTGACAAGACCAACGCCTGTGGCCGAAATTGTGCCCCACATTTTGGATGAATTAGAGGCAGCCGGCATTTCCGATGCACACATACGGTTCATCGCAGCCCTTGGAGCGCACAGAGGACTCACGCGAATCGACTTTGCAAAGAAACTGGGCGAGGTGGTGGTTGACAGGTTCCCCGTCTATAACCACAATCCCTATGAGAACTGCACGTTCGTAGGCGAGACAAGCAGAGGGACATCCGTCTCCATCAACAGCGAGGTGATGAGCTGCGACCTGAAGATTGGCGTTGGCTCTATTGTTCCCCATGCGGCAGCGTCCTTCGGTGGTGGTGGGAAGATAATTCTACCGGGGGTGGCCTCAATGGATACCATTGCCGCCAACCACGCCCTGGCGGCGAGGGCACGAGAACGAGGGAGAAGCGGCTCAATGACCTATGGCCTGGGATTCGAAGAAAACGAACTACAACTGGACATAGCCGAGGCCGCACAAATGGCAGGCCTGGACATTAAAATAGACGCAATAATCAACGACAGAAGGGAAATAACGGCCCTATTTGTCGGCGAACCCCTAGTGACACATCTTGAGGGTGTTAAACTCGCTAAAGAGTCCTATGCAACAGAACCCGTAGCTGATAGGGACATCGTGATTGCCAATGCCTACTCTAAGGCTACCGAGCCTTTTCACTCTTCTCCACTGGGTGCTCGAATGCTCACCGAGGCTGGTGGTGTCTTGGTCATCATAGTGAATACCCCGGAAGGCTTTATTAGCCATTATCTCGGTGGTAGCTGGGGAAGAGGTATTGGTGGCAGGTACTGGCAGCGACGTTCCCGTCTGCTTTCTCGTATTAGGAAGCTTATTCTGGTAACAGAGTACCCTGACAGAGCGCAGGCCGACCGCATCGCTCCACTGGATTCAATCACCTGGGCAAGAACGTGGCCTGAAGCCCTTGAACATCTGGACAAGGATTATCCCGGCGAAGCGCAGGTAGCAGTAATCCCGGACGCAACCATCCAGTATCTGCCCGAATAGTATTGTCTTTCCCTTACCAGCTACACGTGGCCTAGAGGTCGCATCTTCTCTCTCTACACTGCAAAAGAAATAAGACCTTGAATCTCGTTGTCTAATCATCACTGTTGCAGTACTTCGAATATCGGAGCATTGCTGCCAGTGCTCCGAGTGCATCCTCAGGGGTGTTAAATGTCGGTATCCCATTCATCGTCAGCCGACTCATCGCTTCTCTACTCTGACTGGGGTGACCAGGGACCAGAAGGACCGGTTTCTTCGTCTCGTCCCTGAGCATAGATGCCGCTTCGGCAAATTCGTCATCATTGACTGCATAGTTGACTGATAGGAGAGTGTCCACCTCCTTCATAATAGGCTGTGAACACCGCACAAAGAATTGAGCTCTGCCGGATGGTGGGCCCCATACAATATCAACTGGATTCCTCGGGCTGGCAAAAGGAGGGCTTACGTCTCTAAGGACATTCGTCATTTCTTGCTGCGCCTCAGCAGTGAGAACAGGTAATTCAAAATCCAGTGTCGTGGCGGCATCAGCGGCAGCTACACCACCACCACCAGCTTCTACGAGTAGACCAAGCCTGTTTCCTTGCGGCAAAACGGGAGATGTAAAACCTACTATCAGGTCTATCAGTTCCTGCAGATTCTTCGCGACAGTCACACCGTTCTGTCGAAGGGCGGCATCAAAGACAACGGCACTGCCAGCTATCGAGCCGGTGTGTGAGGCGGCAGCTCTGGCACCTTCTTCCGTTCTGCCTGCCTTCCACACTATCACTGGTTTCTCTCTAGAGACCTGCCTGGCCAGCCGTAGAAACTCTTTCCCCCGCTTGAATCCCTCAACATAGAAGCCAATGACCTGCGTCTCGTTATCTGTGGCAAAATACTCCAGTAAGTCTTCAATAGTAAGGTCACTTTGATTGCCGATGCTGACTACCTTACTGAAACGCAGTCCGCGCTCGTAACCCATGACCATAACATTCTCAACAACCCAGCCCGACTGGCCAGCAAAGGCAATTCCACCGGAGGCTTCTTTGGTCGCTGGAGCAGGAGCAATCGTGTTGATGCGTGCTTGTGGAGAATAAATACCCATACAATTTGGACCGATGATACGTGTGTTCCCCTCCCGGGCAGCCGCAAGCATTTTCTCCTGCAACTCCAGTCCCTTGTCACCAAGCTCGGCGAAACCAGCACTATGGACCACGGCAAACTTTACCCTTTTCCGAGCACAATCTTCCATAACCTGGGGAACAATTGCAGACGGGACTGTTACCATAGCGAGGTCAATATCTACTGGGACATCTGAAATACTAGAATAGCTTTGAAGCCCCATAATCTCGGCTTCACGGGGATTAACTGGAAACAACTTCCCCTGGAAATTGTTGTCTATAAGATTCGATAAGTACCTGTTACCTGTTTTGCCGCTATCCTTAGATGCACCCACTACAGCGATTGTGGACGGATTGAATAACCTGTCCAAATCTATAGTCTTTGCCAACTCACACTCTCCTTGTTGCCATTAATTGTACATACAGGCTGGACAGATTCTAAACCCTATTTTATTGGTAGACATTCCACCGTGGTAATTCAATTACTACGAATGACAAACTACGTGGTAAAAAAACAAGGTGGTTAACGCCACCGAGTGGCCTTACGCTACCGGGATTCCCTGCGCTGGTAGTAGTCAACCAGCTTGCTGCCGGCTTCAGCTGCCCGCTCGATGCTTGGATAGAAAGGGACACCGGCAGCTATCAGACCGGCCTTCACTTCTTCCAACAGTTCCTGTATCCAGGCCTGTTCATCATCATCATTTCCACGTAGCCTGTGCTCCTCTATCACTGCCAGAAGCGGTTTGTTGCCGAGTTCGTCCAGCCGGTACTGTTCGAGGAATGTCTCCGCCGAGACCTTCTCCCGGTCGCCATGAAAGTGCCCGCGTATGAAGGTAATCAGCAGGTCGAAGTTCGGGTTCGCGGCCATTATCTTCAACATATCTCCAACAGCCCAGCTTCTGTCTATCCTGATTGACATGTCCGCCGGATTGTCAATCCAGTCCCATATTTCACTACCCTGGGATTTCAGTTCCTCTCGAATCTCCGCCGGCAGCGGGATAACATCGAGCCCGGCTTCCTCGCAGAGGTCGGCGGCAAGAACACTGCTACCACCGGCCCCCCCGGCTACGCCTACTTTGCGACCGGTAATTGGTGGCAGGAGGTGGAACGCAGCCGCCACATCTATCAGCTCAGTAAGGTGCCGGACAGAAACAGCTCCAGCCTGTCTGACCATCGTTTCCCATATCTCCATGGAGCCAGCCAGAGAGGCCGTGTGGGAGGCGGTTGCCCTGGTTCCTGATTGCCCCCTACCGCCCTTAACGATGATGACCGGCTTGCTGGCTGTCGTGCGGCGTAACGTATCGTAGAAACGTCTGCCATCACGCACACCCTCAATGTACATCAAAATCACTTTTGTATTCGGGTCCTGCGCGAAATACTCCAGATAATCAGACTCGTTGAAGTCGATGGCGTTGCCATAGCTTATGGCTTTGCTGAAGTACAGACCTTTCTGCACTGCCAAGTCGACAATCTCGTGAATCGCTGAGCCGCTCTGTGAAGCCAGTCCTACTGGTCCAGACTCCAGGGGCATGCCTTCACTGAAGGCGATCCGCTCGCCAGGGTAATATAGCCCCATGCAATTAGGTCCAATGAGCCGAATACCCGCCTTCTTTGCCTGGTTCAGTATTTCTATCTCAAGGTCAGCCGCATCTTTGCGTCCTGTTTCGCTGAAGCGAGCAGTGTAGAGGTGGACCGCCTTCACGCCCTTCTCAGCGCAATCAGTAATCATGCCCAGGACCTGTGATGCCGGAACCGACGAAATCACGTAGTCGACCGCGCCAGGGATGTCTTTTACGCTGGCGTAGGCCTTGATACCCATGACCTCTTTGTACTTGGGATTTACCGGGTAGAGATGTCCCTTGTAACCGAGTTCGATGAGTGGTTCGAGAAAACCCGACCCCCGTCCGCCGCTGTCTGAAGCTCCAACCACCGCGATTGCTCTGGGATGAAGGATTTCCTCCAGTGGATGGATTGCCATTGATGTGACCTCCTGTAAGTGCGATGCTTGCTCGGAACTAAAAAGCGTCAGTGCCAACTTATCACGTAGCACTGACATTTTTCATGCCTATAATGATTGTAGCATCCAGAAGCAGAAGTAGCCAACACGGGAGAGGTGGCCTTTTTAAAAGTCTTACTGCGGAGGGTATTGAACACCGGTGTCTGGAGCAATGCCTGAGCTGGCGTCCCTGGCAGGATTCAAAGAGACTGGTTCCAGAAGGTTAAACATAGTGAAGTTGATTTTATGTCCTTGAATACCATTGTATTAAACTTGTGAGTAGTATAGCTCTTTAATAGTCTGCTAGCCTTTTTCATTTCAGCGTCTACGACAACGGTGCCTTGTAAAACTTCAAGCTATCCTGAAAAACCTACTGCGTCTGGAAGGTAAAATTCATCCCGAATTCATACCAATTTATGACAAAAAACAAATATAGTGCAGGCATAATTACCATAGGAGGACGCATCAATGATCAGTTGGTTATTAAGCTCTCGGAGATGGATAATTAGTGCCGCTATCATTGTAGCTATTCTTATGTTTCTGGGCATCTATTTCGGCGTAGTTGTCCCAGACTCCGGAAATAGTGTTAGTACTGGCACTAATAATATTGGATTCTATTTGGAGCCTTGATTTATACACGCAGCCTGATATTCCAGAAACCACTAGGTAAATTACGGCGACTTGTAGAACACCCAGCTACGCTGAAAGACAAAGTATGTCTCTGCAAAACTTTACCATACTAGTAATTGCTTTGGCTGTTAGTCGACTTAACTGGTGTTTCCCTCCAAAGTTGTATGCCAAATATCCTAATGTAACGAGCTTTGGCGAGTAACTTACTGCCCATCTTAGTAGTTGACCTTTGACTGGCAACGTTACTTGACAATATTATTGAGCGGTCTTTGGTGACTCCCTTTTCAATACAATATTTATCCCATTTATACCCAGCATAATTATGGAAGCCTTGTCTGCGATATTTTGGATTTGTCCAAGCTTCTGCACCAAAAGCCTCATTGTTAACGAAATCAATCTTAAGTGGGTATCGAACAAGAGATTTCATAGCTTCCTCAGTTAGAGCCCCCCAACCTGCGAAGCCAAGCTCATGATTAACAAAAATCAAATTCGATGTTGCTCCTTTTTGTAATCTATGACGGTATAAATCAATATCTATTAGAGACAAATCAAAACCTTCATCTGATAATTCATCCAGCTGCTGCACCGTCTCTACCATCCTATGAGTGATGTTCTGAATCTTTGGCATACGGTTAGCCTCGTTATTATCTTCTTTCAATGCACGCCCATAAACGTGGTATATCTCATTTTGGTACAATATGGATATTATGAAAACAAGTACCCTCTTGATTGTGGCCAAAAATCCATTTTTCTGATAAATATCCTTAACTCGATTGATAAAGGTGCTTGGTCTACGTGGCATTATTTCCCCTCATTAAATTGATTGTAGATGTTATATATTTAATGCGCTCAAGTCTTACTATAATACCTATTAAATAAGCTAAATGTTAGATGGAGGTGAATATTTGGTTAGAGTTACGAGTAACTGTTGACCTATCCCCAAAATAGGCTAGGTGAGTGGCAAGGTACTACGAATATTATTTGCTAGCGGGTCTTCGACGGTCTGCTAGCCTTCTTCATCTTGACTTAACCACTCTTGCGGTAGTATTGTTTGGCATTTTCATCAAACTGCAAAACCCGTCTGAATCTTGATTCTGCTCACTCTCAGTGCACTTTTTCGCGAAATCCTGAGTGCAATGTACAAGATTTATGACATTCCGGAGAATCAGGTGCCATAGTCATAGCAGTCTTGCTCACTTAAATTGCGAATTAGGTATAGTGTCTCTTGCTACAACTCGAACAGTGGTATTCTATACAGGGATAGGTCAGGGATGCTTGACTTAGGTATGAGGCACACTGTTTTTGAAGGCACTGATGACTTTAACATATCCATCGTTGTCTTTAAAGTACTGGATATTTCTGTAAATGCCATGCCGACTTAATATCCGGGCAGCTAGCCTCTCCTGTCTCTCACCTATTTCAAATATCAGTATCCCACCAGGCTTCAAGATGCGTATGGCTTCATTGGCCAATCTCTGAAAGAAGCTAATGCCGTAAGGGCCTCCATCAAGGGCAATCCTCGGTTGATATTCGACTATTTCAGGTCGCAACTTATTCAGCAACTCCGTCGGGATATAGGGTGGATTGCAGACAACGATGTCTATTTCAGTTTCATATCCCAGACCGCGTAAAGGTGAAAAGATATCTCCACATAAAAGCCTGACGGAATCACTCAGGTTGTATTTATACACGTTTTTACGGGCTACGCCGATAGCCTCAGGGCTAATGTCGGAGGCGATGATTTTCACGTCTTCAGTGAGCAATGCTAGTAAAACAGCAACGTTGCCACATCCTGTGCCTACTTCAATGACAGTCTGTTGTCTTTTTGACTGTTGCCTTTCCTCAATAAAATCTAGGGTAACTTCGACAAGGAGCTTGGTACATTCAGTGGGTATGAGTGTATCATTTGAGCAATCAAAGTCAAAACCAGCAAAGGAAGCTCTCCCGATGATATACTCCAGAGGAATACCTTCTTTCCTCTCTTGTGCCACCTGCGAAAGGTTAATATGCAGGGAGTCAAGAAAAGGTTTGTCGATATAATTTAATGCCCCTCCTGAGAGGATATTGAACAAGTTCAGCGTTTCAGATATAGGGTCCTCGATTCCACTACTTCTGAATACGTCGTGGACTTTTTTAAACTCTTCGAACATATGATTTACCGCACTATCGTGATTGGATCACTACGTAGAAATTGCTTCAATCTACAGGTACTTGAGAGATCGCGTGTCATAATGTAGATATATTCTACTTTCTGTGCGTTATAAACAGGTATGATTTCCGTTAGTATATGGTTAGTGATTTACCGTCGCTTACCTTGACTAGTTCATAGGTTCAAATCCAACGTTGGTACACCACATCCTGAAAAGACACTGACTTACCTTCAAAAAAGCATACTAGGTGAGTAGCGGATTATCACATATAGTTGGCTACCAGGTCTTCGACGGTCTGCTAGCCTTCTTCTATCCTCCCTTTGAATTCTCACATTCACGGCACCATCTACATATGACACACGCCATTACTCTATGTTGGTTACCTAACAATTCTACCCATTTACTACCATAACCTCACCTATTCCTAACCTGTGGCAATTATGATTGGGTAAAAACTGTAAAGGTGTATGGTAATATGGCACGCAGAAACCTACATAAATCTGCCCCTATACTGCCAATCCGAGAGGTGGCCCGTCTTCTCAATATCCACGTAAATACCGCAAGACGTTGGAGTGACAGTGGTATACTCAGGTCCTACCGCATTGGTCCTAGGGGTGATAGGCGATTCAGTCGAGAAGATATCGTTGCTATGCTTCAAGAAGAAATTAAGTAGCGGAAGTTGATGTGTACCCAATTATTCAACTGCAATGCCCGTTCTTGGTGACAACCTAGGTACATTCTCTTGTATAACTCACGCTCGTTGCTACCTATTCAATTAGATTCTCTAATATGGCTCCCACTCTACCTATATCCCCCTTTGACTTCGCACGTCTGCAATGGTATCCTTTGCTTACGATAGGTGAATTCCATCCAAGACCGACAAAGGAGGTTGGTTATGAAGAGAAGAATCTTATGGTTGTCATTATGTTGCATCATCGCAGTAACACTCGTTGCATGGTCATGCGGCGGAACACAGACTGGTGAGGAAGAAGAAGAGGAAGAAGAGGAAGAAGAGGAGGAGGAGGAAGAGGAAGAGGAGGAAGAGGAAGAAGAGGAAGAGGAGGAAGAGGAAGACCTTACTTGGGGTGATATTCCCATTTACTCTGGGGCTAGTCGGGTGGCGAAGGGAGCTTGGTCAATACCAGCAGAGCAAGGCGAATGGTCGAATGTGGAATGGCGCTACTACGAGTCCGATGACAGTGCAGGTGATGTAGCCTCTTTTTACAGAGCCGAAATGCCTGATGAGGGTTGGGATGAAATAATGTGGATGGAAGCCGAGGGAGTAGCCTGGGCGTACTATGCCAAAAATAATGAAGAGGATGGGGCGATGTTTTGGGTCTCTTCAGAGGAAGGTGAAACTTTCTTCGCCCTCATGAGAGCCTCTAATTAGTAAAGAGTGATTACTGCATTAACCTTTTTATATCACAATAATAGTTTGGTGTTTGGATAGTAAAACATGAAGTCAGGGTGTCGGTTGCCGTAGTGTCTTAACACCTTGATTCTTTCAAAATGTCTACGGCAGGGCAGGTCTTCAATGGTCTGCTAGCCTTCCTCTATCAGTCTACAATCGCAGAGTACAACTTTAAACTGTCCTCAAACCTAATTGACTTTGTGTATTGGTCTACCATTTACCTTATGGTATAGTTCCAAGGCTTCCTCAAATGTTAGTGATTGTGCATAGTGGCTAACCATACTAGGAGATTCCCAGCCACCTAAAGCTTGGATGACTTTGTTGGATAAACCTGACTTTACATTGTGTACACGGAAACCACGCCTAAAGCTATGGGCATTGCAGTGTATGCCTGTAGTATAACCTAACCTTTTCAGCATAGTTGAAATGCCATCTTCGGTCATTTCTAGGCTGTCGTGATTCTGGAACCATTCCCTCACTAAACCGTTACCAGCAAGGGCTTTGCGATAGCGATTTCCTTTACCCAATGTGATTACTGTTCCTTCATCCCAATCGAAATCGGAAGCTTTGACATTAGCTACCTCTGATAATCTCATACCCGAATACCACAATAGACTAAGAATGACCTTATCTCTTTCAGATAGGCAATTATCAAGTAGGATATCTAGTTGCTCTGCTGACGGCAGGTAGTAGTCTCTTCTGTCTTCTAGGTGGTAACACCTTTTCAATCGGATTACTAGGAAGCTGGTCAGTATGATACAGCCACCTACAAAGAGTCTTGATGCATCTATAATAGTTGTGCTTGGCATTACCGCAGGTTAGCGAATTAAGATAGCGGTTTATACCTTCGGGAGTAATGGGGTAGTCAATGAAGTTGTCGAGAGCCAAGTGATAAATCTTGATGGTCTTAGGACTAGTGCCTGAGGCTCTCGAACTGAGGAAGTTATCAAGCAGTTCTTCTGTGAAAAGTTCACAACCTCTTTGTGAACAATCTGAAGCTAAATCAATGGCGTCCCTGGCAGGATTCGAACCTGCGACCCGCTGCTTAGAAGGCAGCCGCTCTATCCTGCTGAGCTACAGGGACGGGCTTTGCAGTCATTGTTACTCTATCATCACGGGCGTGAGCAGTCAAGAAAATATGTATATTGTCTTCCTAACCCTGCCACATGCCGACGATAGCCAGTCCGAAGTAGGACAGGCAGGTGACGATTATCCCGGCAATCAGCACGCCAATGGTGATGCACAAGAAAGCGTGCCTGAATCTCAGACCGAAAATGACCGCTGCCAGTGCACCGGTCCAGGCGCCGGTTATCGGCAGGGGGATAGCGACGAAAAGAACCAGACCAATTCTCTCATACTTTTGGATGATTTTTCCGCGGCGGCGCGTACGCTCGAAGAGCCAGTTCAGGATGCGCTCGAAGAAGCGCACCTTGCTCAGCAATCGGGTAATATAGTCCAGAAAGAGCAGGATAAAGGGTACCGGCAGCAGGTTCCCGATTACGCCGAGTAAAAAGGCGTAGTACCAGGGGTAGTCCAGCATAGCCATGGCCACCGGTATTCCGCCACGAAGCTCCAGTATTGGAAGGGCGGAAGTGATGAGCACTACCAGCTCTCCGGGTAGGCCTATGCTTTGAAGCCATTCAGGTGACACGTTCCTCCTTACTACCCCCAGTCTTGCTGGAGTGTAGCAAATGCGTACTGGGCAGTCAAGCGTGAAACGCCTTGACACAGTTTCAGGACATTGATAGTATGGAATCAGGTTGGGAGATGGCGAAACTTTTAGACCAAATCAATAGTCCTGCGGACCTGAAGGAGCTGTCAAAACCAGAGCTAAAGCAACTCGCTTCTGAAATCCGGGAGGAGCTGGTATCGGTCGTTTCCGCTAATGGAGGGCACCTGGCCTCCAATCTGGGTGTCGTCGAGTTGACCATTGCCCTGCACCGTGTCTTTGAAAGTCCAAAGGACAAGATTGTCTGGGATGTAGGGCATCAAGCCTACACCCATAAGCTTCTTACCGGAAGAAGAGACCGTTTTTCTACCCTTCGGCAGTTTGGTGGAATATCTGGTTTTACCGACCGCAATGAGAGTGAGCATGACCACTTCGGTGCCGGTCATGCCAGTACCTCAATCTCGGCAGCCCTAGGTATGGTGGTTGCCCGTGACCTGGCTGGTGATGACTATAACGTGGTTGCTGTCATTGGTGATGGTGCTGCCACCGGCGGGATGGCACTGGAAGGGATGAACCAGGTGGGACACCTCGGGTCGCGACTGATAGTGGTACTTAACGACAACGGCATGTCGATTTCACCGACGGTAGGTGCTCTGGCCAGACTGCTTGGGAAAATACGGTTTGATGATCGCTACCGTCGTGCTAAGGACAAGGGTAAGCGGATTGTTACCAAGCTACCACTGGGAAACAGAGTCTGGGCGGCGGGTAAACAGGTAGAGAGTGGGGTCAAAGGGATGTTCATGCCGACTACCTTCTGGGAGGAGTTTGGCTTTGCCTACATGGGGCCGGTCGATGGACATAATGTCCATGAGCTTGAGATGGCACTAGCCCAGGCACGTGACTACCGTCCGGAACCAATCCTGCTGCACGTTGTTACCACCAAGGGTAAGGGCTACCTGCCGGCCGAGGGGGATGCCGTCTACTTTCACGGGATTCCGGCCCAGGGGATTGATAATGGGACAATCCCAACTTATAGTGAAGTATTCGCTCAGACCATGCTTCAACTGGCTCGCGAGAACCCACGGCTGGTAATAATAACACCGGCTATGCCAGAAGGGAACTGCCTGAGTATTGTTGCCGCTGAGTTTCCAGAGAGAGTGTTGGATGTCGGTATCTGTGAACAGCATGCCGTTACCTTTGCTGCTGGACTGGCTACAGAGGACTTTGTCCCGGTGGTGGCCATATACTCAACCTTCCTGCAGCGTGCCTACGACCAGATTATCCATGATGTCTGCCTTCAGGACTTGCCAGTGGTCTTTGCCATCGACCGTGGCGGGATTGTGGGCGATGATGGCAAGACCCACCAGGGTGCCTTTGATATCTCTTATCTAACACTGGTTCCTAACCTGATTGTGGCTGCTCCCAAGGATGAGGATGAGTTGCAGCATCTGCTTTATACTGCTACCGAGTCTAAACACCCGATGGCAGTACGTTATCCTCGTAGTGCCGGGCTCGGGGTGAAACTGGATACCGAATTCCACTCAATCCCCATAGGCAGGGGCGAACTGCTTAGAGATGGAGCAGACGTTGCCATAGTAGCCCTCGGTTCTATGGTGGCCCCGGCTCTAGATGCAGCCCGGGAATTGGCTGCGGGTGGTATTGAGGTTGCCGTGGTCAATGCTCGTTTTGCTAAGCCCTTGGACCGCGAGCTTATTCTGGAGGTCGCCGGGCGTACCAGACGGGTGGTCACTGTTGAGGAGAATACCCTTAACGGTGGCTTCGGCTGTAGCGTGGCTGACCTTCTCCATAAGTCTGACGGGGGTGGTATTCAGGTAAAGAGCATCGGCCTTCCGGATGAATTCATCGAGCATGGCCCTCAGGTAGCCCTCCGCTCGAGATACGGTCTGGATGCCGAGGGAATAGCCCGTCATGTACTTACTTCGTTCCCTACCCTTGACCGAGCGAAAACTACGACCGAGTACTCAGAACTATCAGGATGAGTGCCTGGGACTCCACAGGTTACAGTCAGGCTCACGAAGTTAGTTTACACAGGGGCATGTGATGAATAAGCTAACAGTCAGGGATGTAGATGTCAGTGGTCAGCGAGTCCTGGTTCGTGTTGATTTTAATGTCCCCCTTGACGAAAGAACCGGGGTAATAACTGATGATGGCCGAATCCAGGCGGCGCTGCCAACAATCAGATATCTTATTGAGAAGGGGGCCAGAGTTATTCTGGCCTCCCACCTGGGACGACCCGACGGGAAGGTAGACGAAAAACTGCGGATGACAGCCGTAGCTCAACGACTGTCGCAGATATTGGGCAGACCGGTAAAGGCTGCCAGGGACTGTATTGGTGCTGAGGTAGAGGAATCCGTAGCTTCCCTTAAGAACGGTGATGTCGTCATGCTGGAGAACCTGCGTTTTCACACTGCCGAGGAGGAGAACGACCCAATTTTTGCACAAGGACTTGCTAAGCTGGCCGACATCTTCGTTGATGATGCCTTTGGGACTGCCCACCGAAGCCATGCCTCGATAGTCGGTGTTGCCAAGCACCTCCCGGCTGTGGCCGGTCTGCTGCTGGAAAAAGAACTGACGATGCTGGGAGACATTCTTGATAAACCGAGTCACCCCTTTGCCGCTCTGCTTGGCGGGGCTAAAATCAGTGACAAGGTAGCCATGGTGGAGAACATCATGGGGAAGGTGGACTGTATCCTGGTTGGTGGTGGCATGGCGGCCACCTTTTTGAAGGCGAGAAATCTTGAGGTTGGTCTATCCTTAATTGAAGGAGAGATGCTTGAGACTGCCACTGACCTCATGGAAAAAGCAACAGGAAGCGGGATACGGTTGCTACTCCCTGATGATGTGTTGGTTGCTAACGAGATTAGCGCTGAGGCCACATTCAAGGTTGTGCCTGTTGATAAGATACCCACCGATATGAGGGTTGCCGATATTGGCTCGCAGACCGTTAAGAGCTTCAGCGAGGAGCTGCGAGGCTGTAAGACGATATTCTGGAATGGACCGATGGGTGTCTATGAGATACCCATATTTGCCGAAGGAACAATTGATCTGGCTAAATTGCTGGCGGGGAGCCAGGCAACGACCGTTATCGGTGGAGGGTCTACCGCTGAGGTAGTAGCAGACATGGGACTGACTGATAAGATGACCTTCGTGTCTACCGGTGGCGGGGCCTCGCTGCGGTTCCTCGGTGGCAAGAGCTTACCCGGCGTTGATGCTCTGCTTGACAAAGAAAGTCCTGCAGGGAGCTGATGCGTCGGGCACGTAGTCCCTTTGCGGAGGTAGTAGAATGCGCTTTCCGATAATTGCCGGCAACTGGAAGATGAATACCACGGTGACTGAAGCCATCGAACTGGTGGGCCAGCTCCGTAAGGGAATCAGCAGTGCCTTTAGTGTTGAAGTCGTGGTCTGCCCGCCATTTGTTTCTCTGGCAGCGGTGAAGGAGGCGCTCAAAGGTACTTCAATCAAGCTTGGGGCGCAGAATCTCCACTTTGAAGATAAGGGTGCTTATACCGGAGAGGTGTCACCGTTGATGGTCGCCGACCTGTGCGAGGTTATCATTATCGGGCATTCTGAGCGCCGTCAGTATTTCGGCGAGACGGGGGAGATTGTTAACAAGAAGATAGGTGCAGCCCTGAGGGCCGGACTAAAGCCCATTCTCTGCATCGGGGAGAAGCTTGAAGATAACGAGGCAGGCCGGACGGCGGAGGTGGTGACCGAGCAATTGCGGTCATCCCTGGCGGGGATTGATGTTTTTGCTGACCTGGTTGTTGCTTATGAACCAATCTGGGCGATTGGCACCGGTAAGGCGGCCCACGGTAAGCCGGTAAACGAGACCGCTGCCCTTATCCGGCGTATCCTTACTGAACTATCTAATCAGGAGACAGCTGACAGTATTCGTATTCTTTATGGTGGTAGTGTTACTGCCGAAAATATCGCCGAGTTTCTGGAGCAGTCGGAGATAGACGGTGCTCTTGTCGGTGGGGCCAGTCTCAAGGCTGACCAGTTTATCAGTATGGTCGAGCAGGCAGAATATATCTATTTCCCGAATAACCCGCCGACCAAGGACTTGATTCCATGGTAGCCCCCTGGGCGAGGCTACCGCATTCTGCTGGAGTACCTCTGGTTGTGGCAAAAAGATGAACCGTTTGGTTGCCATAATCGGGCCTACCGGAACAGGCAAGAGTCGCCTGGCCTTTCATCTTGCTCAGGACTTCAACGCCGAGATTGTCAGTGCCGACAGCCGTCAGGTGTACCGTTACTTGGACATTGGTACCGCTAAACACGCCTCCGAAGAGCCGTCGGTGGTTCCCCACCATTTGATTGATGTAGTCAGTCCTAGCGAGGATTTTAGCCTGGGTAGGTATCAGCAGCTTGCCTGTAAAGCTATTGAGAGCATCCAGCAGCGTGGTCGCTTGCCGTTACTGGTAGGTGGTAGCGGCCTGTACGTGTGGGCGGTGCTGGAGGGTTGGCAGATACCCAGGGTCCCGCCTGACGTCGAGTTCAGGAACCACATGGAGAAGCAGGCTGCTCAGTTTGGTATCGCCCGGCTTTATCAGGAACTGGTCAGGGTTGACCCAGTGGCGGCGCGGGGGATTGACCCACGTAACATACGCCGCGTTATCAGGGCGCTTGAGATAAACCGTCATGTGAGAGTCCCTGTTCCTGAACTTCGGGGAAAGAGGACAACTTCATATAACTCCCTTATCATAGGCCTTACTGCAGACCGGGCAGAGCTATATCGGCGCACGGATGCCAGGGTGGATGAGATGATTGACCGTGGTCTTGTCGATGAGGTCAGACGGTTAGTGGGGCTGGGTTACAAACTTGACCTCCCGGCGATGTCCGGCATCGGCTACAAGCAGGTTGGCATGTACCTGTTCGGGGAGCTTGACCTGGCACAGGCGATAGAGCAGATAAAGGTAAAGACCCACCGTTTGGTGCGCCAGCAGTATAACTGGTTCGGTCTGAAAGACGAGCGGATACATTGGCTTGACATAAGGAACGACATTAAGGCAGAGGCAAAGAGGCTGGTGGGGGAGTTTATCGGGGGTGCATAATCCCGTTGGTGTGGCTGTATCAGGTTATCTCATTTAAGTATCGTGTTATCGAGCAGCCTCGTCTTGCCGAACCTTACCACCAGTGACAGCAGGGCAGAGGAAGTAATTGTTTCAAGTTCTTCTAAGATCTCCGTGTCGGCAATGCTGACGTATTCTATTTCGGCCAGTGGTTGCTGCTGGATATGTTCGATTACTACCTGCCGCAGGCGCTCGGCGTCCCTTTCACCCTGTGCCCACAGTTCCTCGGCGAGTTTTATTGCTTGGTAGAGAGACACGGCCGCCCAACGCTGCTCTTGATTCAGGTAGACATGGCGACTGCTCATGGAAAGGCCGTCAGGCTCGCGGATGATGGGGCAGACAACAATTTCAAGGTTCATGTTGAGGTCGGCCACCATCTTCTTGAGTACCAGTGCCTGCTGGGCATCTTTCTGCCCGAAATAGGCCCGTGTCGGCTCGACGATGTTGAACAGCTTGGTGCAGATGGTGGTCACTCCGCGAAAGTGGATTGGTCGGGCAGCACCCTCAAGTCGCTCCGTGAGTTTGCCTACTTCCACCCAGCTACTGAAGCGTTCCGGGTACATCTCGGCGACGGACGGTGTGAAGACGACATCCGTACCGGCCTCCTCAAGCATAGCGAGGTCACGCTTGGTATCACGGGGGTAGTCCTCGAAGTCCTCGGTCGGCCCGAACTGGGTGGGGTTGACGAATATACTGGCTGCTACCGAGGCGTTCTCTTCTCTGGCGCGCCTTACCAGCGAAATGTGGCCTTCATGGAGGTATCCCATCGTCGGAACAAAACCCAATGGCTCCGGCAATTGAAGCCGCAGCCGTTTCATTTCGGTGATTGTTTCAACAATCTGCATTGCTATTTACTTCTTGGCTGCGTACTCTGCCTTTAGCTGAGCCAGTACGTCTTTGCTGATGAGGAAGCTGTGCTCACTGGTGGGGAAGATACCGTCCTTTACTTCGTTGAAGTATTTCGTGAGGGCGCTTCGCATGGTGTCGGTCAAGTTGGCGTATTGTTTGGCGTGTTTGGGCACGAACTCGGTGTAAAGTCCCAGGATATCGTTTACGATCTGGACCTGGCCGTCGCAGTCTGGACCAGCGCCGATGCCGATAGTGGGAACACCCACCGTCTCGGTTACGATGGCAGCAAGTCGAGCGGGGACAGCTTCCAGTACGATGGCGAAGGTTCCGGCCTGCTCAAGTGCTTTAGCATCCTCTACCAGATGCTTGGCCGCATCAATGGACTTAGCCTGTACCTTGAGGCCACCCAATTGGTTGGCCGACTGGGGAGTCAGACCGATGTGCCCCATTACGGGGATACCACAATCAACGATTTTCCTTACTTTTTCAGCAACGGTAATGCCGCCTTCCAGTTTGACGGCCTGAGCGCCGCCCTCCTGGATAAAACGACCTGCGTTGCGTATGGCGTCCTCAACGCTGACGTGGTAGGTCATAAAGGGCATATCACCGATAATTAGCGCGTGCTCGGTGCCTCTGACCACTGCCTTGGTGTGGTGCAGCATTACTTCCATCGTTACTGGAATGGTCGACTCATATCCCAGGACGACCATCCCGAGGCTGTCACCGACGAGAATCAGTGGTATGCCTATCTCATCGACGAGCTTGGCGGTTGAGTAATCGTAGGAGGTGAGCATGACGATTTTCTCACCGTTTTGTTTCATCTCTTTTATCTGGTTGATAGTGGTACGCATTGTCCCCCTCCTTAGACTGGAGCGGTTTCGATGGTTCGTCGTACCGAGGTGCTGATGTTATTAGCGTCGACGTGGACCAGTGTCGGTTTGAAACGGCGGGCTTCGTCGTCTCTTAGATGGCAGTAGGAGAGAATAATGACTAAGTCTCCGACGGAGACCAACCTGGCAGCGGCACCGTTGATGCAAATCTCACCCGGGCCCCCCTCGATAGCATAAGTGGTGAAGCGGGAGCCGTTGTTGATGTCGAGCACCTGCACCTGTTCGTAGGGCAGGATGTCGGCTTCCTCCATGAGCTTTCGGTCGATGGTTATGCTACCCTCGTAGTCGATGTTACAGTCAGTGACATGGGCCCGGTGGATTTTACTCTTCAGCATAATTCTCATCGTATCTCCCCTCGTGTCATGTTCGTTCCGTTATTTTAACCTTTTCTGTAGAATTCGTAAGTAACTTTTGCAGTTCCTCCGCCTGGTGCTGGTCAATTCTCCCCTTGGCCAGAGCAATCGGAATAGTCTGTCGGCCCAGGTCAAGATAGGTGGGGAGCAGGTCTGGGGCTGCTTTCTTCATGGCATCAATGTGTTTCCTGATGGTGCCGGTGTCACCTCGGGCAATCGGGCCGGTGAGGCATTTTGGTATGCCCACTCTTTCGATATTGGCAATCGTCCCACGCAGCAACGGGAGTAATGCTTGAGTAGCTCGCTCTGGTGGGACGTCGAAGGTCTGCCACAGGTCGGTGGCCAGTTTGACCAGAGTAACGAGGTAGTTACAGGCGATAACGGCGGCGGCGTGGTAGAGCACCTTGTCATCGGCTGTCAGTTCTATCCAGGTTCCATCAAGGGTGGTGGCTATTTCTTTTAGGGTACTCAGCAGAGGTTCCTGGGCTTCAAGCGCAAAGGTCGAGCCGGAGATATTGTTGATTGCCTGCTCAACGCTGGCAAAGGTCTGAAGAGGGTGAATGGCGCCAACGCTGGCACCCTGCTTTCTGGCTGGCTCAAGGGTATCAACCGAATCAGCGCCGCTGCAGTGAACGACGCTCTGGCCGGAGTGCCAGTTTACGGTGGATACTACGGTGGCGATAGCGTCATCTGGGGTGGTGATGAAGACCAGCTCGGCGACATCAGCCACTGCCTGGCTACTGTCAAGGGCACGACAGCCGTCAATAGCCTGCGCCAGCTTCTCGGCTGATGTCTGGCTTCGACTGGAGACTGCGACCACTGATTGGCCACGTTCACTCAGCCTGATTGCCAGTGCCGTTCCTACTGTTCCAGCTCCGATAAATCCCAGCTTTGGCATTTCGCACCTCACTCCAAAGCCCGGAATAAAAATACCCTCTCAGGTACTACCAGAGAGGGCATCAAAACGTTTCTTATTTTTGCCGTCTCGGTCGTATCCGATCCAAGCGACCATCTGTTGTTAAACACCCCGGCGGCTCACCACCTGCCCGGTTGGTGGCCTTGTTCTCACCGGTACTTGAATACTATCAGGTGCAGGCGGATTTGTCAATAGCACCAGCTCTGTTTTAGGCTACGTAGTGACGCCTATTTATGCTATAATGCTGCAATTCACGAGGGCAATCAGGGTATTTTACGATGATTAGTACTTTAGAGGGGCAAGAGTAATGTCTGAAGAGCGTCTATCAAAACAGATTGAGTTCTTAATGGAGATTGACAGGCTGAAAACTGTTTTTCGAAGGGCATACATCGCAGATGCCAGTCGACGGGAAAACTCAGCCGAGCATAGCTGGCATGTGGCAACCACGGCACTGCTCCTGGCTGAGCACTGTCAGGAAGAGATTGAGCTGCTCCGGGTTATTAAAATGCTGCTCGTCCACGATATTGTTGAGATAGATGCCGGGGATACTGGTATTTACGATAGAATCGGCGCTATAGACAAGGCTGAGCGGGAAGACCGGGCGGCTGGGCGTATCTTTGGGCTGCTACCTGCCGGGCAGGCTCAGGAAATTCGAGAATTGTGGGACGAATTTGAAGGGGGCACGACTCCGGAAGCGAAGTTTGCCAGGGTACTCGACCGCCTCATGCCACTATTACACAACTACTATACCCAGGGGAAACGGTGGTTGGAGGATGGCATTACCTACGAACAGGTATTGGAAGTAAACCAGATTATTCAGGAAAGCTCTCAAGAATTGTGGAAGTTTGTTCTGGCAATGATTGAAGAAAGCGTTTCAAAGGGCTACCTGCCGAGGGCTGGGAAAATGGCAGGAGACTAATAGTTGTATTCGAGAGAGTTCTATCTCTGCTTCAACCCTTCTTTCGTCCGCATATCAGTGTACCCCGCCATATTGCGGATTCAGGCTGGCTCAGGCTCCTGATATAGGTTTCCAGTTCAGTAACCCCGCGCTCGAACTCACTCTGGGGCAGAAGACGATAGGTGGAAACATATTTGCCTTTTACCTTGCGCAGGTATTCCTCATCTATTACGATGCTATCGCCGAGTACTTGCTTGTGTTTAATATCCTGGAATCCGGTAGTGACCAGCAGGTCGCATATCACGGGTATGTCCGGGAATCTGGCCTTGTCGATATCAATAGCACCGGGGAAAAACCGTTTAAAGACCGGATGGTAGTTTTCGATTTGCTCGTGACTGGATGTCAGAAGGACCAGTGCTCCGTCCCTTAAGACCCGATGGCACTCAGAAAACATGAGTTTAAGGTTGCTTATCTGGTGAATGACATAGGTTGATGTTATGATATCAAAGCAGCTGTCACGGAAAGGCAGTCTGTTACTGGCTGCATCGGTGCATATTACCTCCAGTGATTTTCCCCTGGCTACTGCTAGCATGGGTAAGGAGATATCAATACCGACTACATCCAGATTCATCAAGTCAAGCAGTTGAGTGGCCAGGTTTCCGGTACCACAGCCCACATCCAGGACTCTCATTCCTTCCCGAATCCCACCAAAATCGCCCAGCTCTTCGGCTCGGTGCTTTGAGAACGCGCGATAGTCGTCGTATGTCTGTGAAATATCTGTATAGTCGATGCTCATTTCTTGCTCTGGATTATATCACCTTTATCGTGGCAAAGCGCAATGAAGCCTCTCGTTGTTTCTGGTTTGTGCTTATTAGGAGTATAATATGGCGGAGCCTGAGTGATATAATTGGGCTGGTGAGTAACCTGCAGGGGTGGAAATGCACGAGGCACTGCTTTCTGAGAAACGACCGTCCTCCTATGTCCGGTGTGGTACCTGCCAGTGGCGGTGCACTATCGGTCCGGGCAGGTCTGGCTTCTGTCGGATGTACCAGAACAAAGACGGGCAACTATATAACCTCAACTACGCTCAGGTCTCTTCAATGGCCGCAGACCCGATTGAGAAGAAGCCGCTGTTCCATTTCTATCCTGGGAGTCTTTGCTTTTCGCTGGGCGGCTGGGGCTGTAATTTTCACTGTGAGGGCTGTCAGAACTGGCAGATTTCGGCTGTTCGTGATAGGGAAAGGTGGTATGGTTCGCGCGAAGTATTGCCAGAGGCGGCAGTGGAACTGGCACAAAATTATGACTGTCAGGGTATCTCTTGGACGTATAACGAGCCGAGTATCTGGTTTGAGTATACTCTGGATTCAGCGCGTTTGGCCAAGGAGAAGGGACTGTATACCGTCTATGTTACCAACGGCTACCTGACTCCCGAGGCGCTGGACACCATTGGGCCATATCTGGATGCCTGGCGGGTGGATGTCAAGGGGTTTTCCGATTCTTTGTACCATAGACTGGCGAAGATTACTCACTGGAGGGGGATCCTCGAGGTGGCGGAGCGGGCTAGGCAAAAGTGGAACATGCATGTCGAGGTTGTTACTAACGTTATTCCAACCTTGAACGATGACGACGAACAGCTTGGGGGTATTGCCGGCTGGATACATGATAGGCTGGGCGAACTGACGCCATGGCACGTAACCCGGTTCCATCCCCAGTACCAGATGATGGACTTACCGGCGACCCCCCTTAATACGCTTGAGCATGCCTATGATATCGGGCGGGCTGCCGGTCTTAAATTCGTTTACCTGGGCAACGTTCCCGGGCACGAGGCGGAGAACACCGTCTGTTACTCCTGTGGCAACCTCAACGTAGCTCGGTCTGGCTATCAGACTCGAATAGTGGGGCTAACGGGGTCAAAATGTCGGTTCTGTGGGGCGGAGCTTAATTTCAGGATGAGTGATAGAGGAGGTGGGTATGATGATTAGAGAGCCTGTTGTTGCTGGGGGATTTTATCCGGGAACGGCTGACCGACTTAAATCAGTGTTAGAACAACTGGTAGAAGAGAAGGCGGTTAAGGAGGATGTGGTTGGTGCGCTCATGCCACACGCCGGATACGAGTACTCGGGTGGGGTAGCCGGGGCGACCATATCACGGGTCAAGTTCACAGATACATTCGTAATTATGGGGCCGGGTCATCGTCCCGGTCTGGGGGGGCCCTTCAGTATTATGACGGAGGGTGTCTGGAAAACGCCGTTGGGCGAGGTGGCGATTGATGAAGAGCTTGGTAAGAAGATACTAGCTTCATCACGATTCCTCAAGGAGGACTACGTAGCCCATCTTCAGGAGCACGCTGTTGAGGTGCAACTTCCCTTTTTACAGTACTTTAAGCCGGATGTCAGGATGGTGCCAATTGTCCTTGCCCACGCTGATGTCACTGTCTACCAGGAAATCGGCCAGGCGCTGGCCGGGGCAATCAGGGAGATTGGTAGGGAGGTGGTGATAATTGCCTCCGGTGATATGACCCATTATGAGCCGCAGAAGGTTGCTGAGCAGAAGGACCGGCAGGGGGTAGAGGCGATACTGAGCCTGGATGAGGTTGAGTTGTTGAAAAGAGTCCAGGAGCAGGATATATCGATGTGTGCCTATGCTCCAGCAGCTAGCATGATTGTGGCTGCTAAGGAGCTTGGAGCCGGAGGGGCGGAGCTAGTCAAGTATCAGACGAGTGGTGACACCACCGGTGACTATTCAGCGGTGGTTGGCTATGCCGGCATAATTATCAAAAAAGGCGAAATGTCTCCCATCGCTAAGCTGGCAAAGGATGTCGTTGAGAAATACGTTCGTGAGGGTGAGAGGCCCCGGCCAGAAGTCCTGACGCCCGAAATGAGAGGAAGGGCGGGGGTCTTCGTCTCTATTCACAAGAATGAAGCGTTGCGTGGCTGCATCGGTACTTTTGAGCCGGTGGAGAGTAACATTGCCGAGGAAATTGTCTCCAATGCTATCAGTTCAGCCACCAGGGACCCGCGTTTCCTGCCGATTACCGTTGATGAGCTTAAAGACCTCGATTACAGTGTCGATGTCCTGACAACTCCCGAGCCGATTGACAGCAAAGACCAGCTTGACCCGAAAAGGTACGGGGTTATTGTTGAGGCTGGGTGGCGGCGGGGTCTCCTTCTTCCTGACCTTGAAGGCGTCGACAGTGTTGACGAGCAGATTGATATCTGCCGCCAGAAGGCAGGAATTGCCCCGAATGAACCGGTCAACCTGTACCGCTTCGAGGTGAAGAGGCATAAGTGAGGGGAATTGAAAAAACGGGAAGACGATTAAGTGAAATTTTGGGAAACGAATCACTCGTGGTTAGCTTTGATTCGTTCTTCTGGTTATGTTAACCTGTTTGTGGTGAAAAGGTATTTGAGAGGGCGGAAGGATGATAAAAGACTTGATATTGAAAAACCGGAGCTATCGGAGGTTCCACGAGGATGTTGTATTAGAGCGTGAAACCCTGAGGGAGCTGGTTGACCTGGCGCGTTGTTCGGCATCAGGGTCGAACCGCCAGCCGCTGAAATACTTATTGTCCTGTACTCCGGAGAGCAATGCCAAGGTGTTCTCCACGCTGGCCTGGGCAGGCGCTCTCATGACCTGGCCTGGCCCACCTCAGGGGGAGCGTCCTTCAGCTTACATTATTATTCTTGGTGATAGGGCCATAAGTGATTCCTTTGGCGTCGACCACGGGATAGCGGCCCAGAGTATCATGCTGGGTGCTGTCGATAGGGGTCTGGGAGGCTGCATCATCTCCTCGATAGAGAGGGACGAACTACAGAAGTCACTCGATATCCCGGAGCGATATGAGATACTACTGGTGCTGGCGTTGGGCAAGCCCAAGGAAGAGGTAGTGCTTGAAGAACTCGAGCTGGGGGGTGATGTCCGCTACTGGCGTGATGCTGAGAGCGTCCATCACGTGCCCAAGCGGCGGTTAGATGACATAATCATTGGGTAGATGTAGTTAAGGTAATTCAACATTCACCTAAATAGATGTTATCGACGAATCTTATAGTCTTCATTAAGGTAATGTGCGCATGCTCGAAAGAGAAGACGAAATCCTACAGAAAGAAGATGAACGCCTCCAGTGGGAAGATAGTGGGTACTTAAAGGAAATACTGGAGTGCACAACAGAGTGTAAAGAGGTGGAATATAAGTCTGCTGTCAAGTTTGATAAAGGAACAGATTTTACTGCTAAATTAGTTAAGCATGTTCTGGGGTATGCAAATTCAGGTGGAGGGCATATAGTTATAGGTTATGCAGAGCAGTCAGATAAAAGCTATGCCCCTGATCCGGGACTTACAGAGGAAATCGTCGCATCATATGAACAAACGAAGTTTTGCAACCACATGAGAAAATACCTAAGGGGCCAAGATAGAGTCAAGGTCAAGATATACAAAAAGGAATATGCAGGGATTAAGTATCCAATAATTCGTGTATATCCGTTTCAGGAGCATCCGTTTGTTTGTACTGATGATTGGGAATCTCAATCTAAAAAAGGAGACTTTATTCTCACTAAAGGCGATGTATATATAAGAACTGAAAGTGCGGAAACCATTTGTTGTGTGAAGGTCGATATCAATGCGCTTCCAGAATGGAAACAGTTAATAAATCAAATAGCAATGACTCGGAGAACACTGAGATTATGAGGAACGTATCAAAGCAGATATTCCTGAATGCCCTGTCCTGTCCTGTACTGGGATGGGTATCACGGTGCGATGAAAACTTCCGGGCCGAACTAACCCTGGGTGAGAGGTTCCGTATGGAGCAGGGGGTGGAGGTCGGGCGGCGGGCAAGGAGTCTCTACCCCGGTGGGCGATTAACGTCCCCTAATATGTCGGTGGCCCTGGAGGAGACGAAAAGGGCACTGGCCGATGCCTCTGTGCCAGTAGTCTTTGAGGGTGCTTTTCTTATCGATGGCTTCGCGGCCAGGGCGGATGTGCTCGAAAGGACAGACGAGGGGTGGCACCTGGTCGAGGTGAAATCAGCTACCAACGACAGGGATGACTTCATTGATGACATGGCCTATACAACGATGGTCACATCTAAGTGTGGCCTCAATATCTGCCGCGTCTCACTGCTGCTCGTGTCACGTGACTATCGGCTGGGAATGCCGGACGAAAAGCTTTTCGTAGAGATAGACCATACCGACGAGGTGCTGCAAAGGGTCGAGGAGCTAGAGCCAGTCTGGCAGGAAATCGAGGAGATTACCAGGGCACCGATAATGCCGGAACCACAACTAATCTACGACTGCCGCCAGTGTGAGCTTTTCGGGGAGTGTGTGGGGAAGGATATTAAAAACCACCTCTTTAACCTGCCGCGGCTGAATGAGGCGAGGTTTGATGCGCTGTTGGCGCTCGGAATCAACCGTGTCGAGGATATACCCGAGGGATTCTCCCTGACTGAATACCAGGCCAGGGTGACCGACTGCGTGCGGAGAAATGAGACCTTCATCGGTGAAGGACTGAGAGACGAGCTATCAACAATAAAGTGGCCGGCGTACTATCTCGATTTCGAGACGGTGATGACGGCGATTCCACTGTACCCTGATATCGCGCCCTATACCCAGATTCCTACTCAATACTCGATACACAGGTGCCCTGAGGTCGGTGTTATTGACGGTCACTTTGAATACCTGGCTGACCCGGTCAGGGACTGCCGGGAGGAACTTGCGCAAAACCTCATCAGCGACCTGGGAGAAGAGGGCAGCATTATCGCATACTCCAATTTTGAAAAGGCTGTTATTAATAGCCTGGCGAGGCTGTTCCCCGACCTTTCCGACAGATTATTAGATTTGACAGACCGTATTGTGGACCTGGAGGCAATTATCAGGCGGAATTATTACCACCCGGACTTTTGTGGTAGCACTTCGGTGAAGCGGACTTACCCTGTTATGGCTTCAGAGATGACCAGCGATATCTTTGAGATAACGGATATTGATTTGATTCCTGTTCTTGTACCGGAGATGTCCTACGATGACCTAGCCATAGGTGATGGCGACTCGGCTTCAGCGGCCTTTGCCTACATGGCCCTGGGTAAAGACCCGGACCCGGAAACCACGAAGAGGAACCTGCTCGAGTACTGTAAGCTGGACACGCTGGCGATGGTCAGGCTGCACCAGCGGCTGGATGATATAGCTTAATATACCACCTGCTCTTCGATTAGCCGGTCGATTTCGCTCTGTGCCATGCCCAATAGCTCGCCGAGCACATACTGGTTATGCTCACCTATCAGCGGTGCCGGGCGGGGGGCTTTTGCCGGGGTGGTGGACAATCTCCAGGGTGGGCCTACCACCAACCTCTTTCCCAGCTCAGGGTGCTCTATCTCTTCGAACAGGCCCCGTTCTTTGATGTGGGGGTCTTTGGAGACCATATCGCCTCTGAGGGTGGGGATGGCAGCCACGCCGGCGCCTTGCAGGACTTCAGTCACCTCGTAGTCGGTATGTTTTATCGTCCACCCGGAGAGTAACCGGTGTAATTCGTCGCGGTTCTGCTGGCGACTCGGGGCATCGGCAAACCGGCTATCCTCGGTCCAGTCGGGAGAGCCAAGGGCTTTACAGAATGCCTGCCATTCGTCCTCGGTCGATACCGCGATAGTTACCCAGCAGTTTTCACCCTGGCATGGATAGCAGCCGTGCGGGGCCATAACGTCATCATCGTTACCATCGCGTTCCTTGACTCTTTGATTCATGGAGTAGTCAAGGAACGCCTCGCCCATGAGGCAACTGATAGCCTCTGACGACGAAAGGTCGATGTTCTGTCCCTTACCGGTACGCTGGCGGTAAATCAGGGCGGCCAGTATGGCGAAGGCTGAGGTTGTTCCCACCCTGGTATCGATAGCGCCGCTGAGCGTACTGGGTTCCTTATCGGGGTAACCTGAAATATAGGCCATTCCGCCCATGGCGGCAAAGGTCGGGGCATAACCGGAATAGTTTCCCTCCGGCCCGGTTGAGCCCAGCGCTGACGATGACAGCATGATAATGTCAGGCTTGATTTCTCTAAGGGCTTCGTAGCCGAGACCCAGCCTGTCCATCACCCCGGGACGCATGTTCTGGATTACTACATCGGCCTTTTTGACCAGTTCCTTCGCAACTTCGATGGCCCTGGGCTTGGTCAGGTTGAGGGTAAGGCTGAGCTTGTTCAGGTTAATGTCGTTGAAAACAGTCGACTGGTCCGGGCTGCCCATGGTAGGTCCGGTCATCAGGGAGCGGAGCCGGGTGTGGTCGAGTCGTTTAAGGCTCTCCACTTTTATAACCTCGGCCCCCAGGAGTGCCAGTAAGAGGTTGGCGTAGGGCCCGGCCCATGCCCAGGTAAAGTCGACTATTCTTATTCCATCAAGAGGGTACTCTTCCATATTCATGACCTTTCTGTCCTAGATAACGCCTGATGCTTTCATTTCCGCCAGTTCTTGGTCGGAGAGACCCAGTCGCCCGCAATAGATTTCTTGATTATGCTCACCCAAGAGTGGGGCGGCACGGTTTGCCTGCCAGGGGGTCTCCGAAAGTTTATACGAAGCCGATGGGTAGCTGAGCCTACCTGCTCTAGAGTGGACAATGTCAGCAAAGAACCCCCGCTCTTTCATCTGTGGCGATTTGAAGACATCGGCGGTTGAATTGACCGGTGCTGCCGGGCAGCCAAAGCTCTGACCGAGGTGGTATATCTCCTTCTTGGTGCGCTGGAGCATCCACTCATTGATGAGTGGTTGAAGCTCGCTGGCGTGCTCACTGCGGGCAAACTCGTCCTTGCACTTCTCACCCTTAGACCACTCCGGGTTACCCATCATGTTCATCATGGCTTCCCACTGGTGCTGCTGGGGGGCGAGGACAACTACATAGCCGTCTTTACATCGCATAAGGCCACCGAGCATGCCTCTTCGCCGCTCGACCATTGAGATGTCGTTGGTGAAGCTACCGATGTCTATCCTGTCCAGTGAGATGAGTGCTTCCTGCCTTGATACGTCTATGTGCTGGCCAGGGCCGCCGAGGATGTGTTTGAAGAGTGCTGCCAGTGTGGCCACAGCCCCACTGAGCCCGGCGTCATAGTCACCCAGGAAGCCACCACCCTTAACCGGAGGCAGAGCGGAATCTTGACTCATGCTATAAGAGAACCGGGCCTGCCCGCTAGAATGGTAGATATTGAGATGGTGAGCCCTGTATCCCCGATACGGGCCTGTTTGCCCGTAGGGCGTTATCGAGGTCATGACAAGTGAGGGGTTGACCTCCTTCAGAACATCGTAGCCCAGTCCGAGGTCTTTCATGGTGCTAGGGGAAGTATCTTCTATCAGGGCATCAGTGTTTTTCACCAGTTCCTTAAAGACCTTTTTAGCAGCGGGACTTCTCAGATTCAGGGTAATGCCCAGCTTGCTGGTGTTGAGGTAGAGAAATAAGCTGCTTTGTTCGGGGTCGGGGCTGTCATTGGGGAAGGGGCCTCTATGACGTGCTGCATCGCCGGTACCGGGTTCTTCAACCTTTATCACCTCCGCACCGAGGTCGGCGAGGAGCTTGCTGCAGTAGGGGCCACTAACAAAGCTACAGTATTCGAGTACCTTTATTCCGGATAACGCCTGTTCCATAGTCTCAGTACTTCCAATCCAGGTCTTTTTCCACGATTTACTTATCTTGCCATTATTACATATTTATCTAGGCGGGCTACTCCTGTCAAGAAATCCTGTTCTGTTATCACATATTATGATGCACCAAGTCATGTGGCCAACTCTGTCAAGAATGGTATAATAGGAGTCCGATTATCTGTTCCACAGAGGGATACGGGGGGCAGGTAGATACAGTATCATGGATATGTTTGACCGTCAGCGCGAAGAACAGATGAGCAAAGGGGCACCCCTGGCGGCCCGGATGAGGCCGGCTACCCTCGATGCCTTTGTTGGGCAGGAGCACCTCGTGGGGGAGGGGCATGTCATCAGAAATGCCATCGAAAGCGGGCAGATTCCGTCGGTCATCCTGTGGGGGCCACCGGGCAGTGGCAAAACGACGCTGGCCTTCGTCATCGCCAATACCACCGATTCACACTTCAGTTCGGTGAGTGCCGTTAGTGCTGGGGTGGCTGATTTACGGCGCATAATACAGGAGGCCAGGGAGCGCCTCAGTCTCCACCAGCAGAAGACTATCCTGTTTATCGATGAGATACACCGCTTCAACAAGGCCCAGCAGGACGCTGTCCTGCCTTTTGTCGAGGATGGCACGGTTACCCTGATTGGTGCCACCACTGAGAACCCCTCCTTCGAGGTCAATGCCCCTTTGTTGTCGCGGTGCCGGGTGCTGGTACTGAATCCGCTGACTGACGATGAGATACGTATCATCATTCTAAAGGCTCTGGGTGATAGCGACCGCGGGCTTGGTCAACTGGATGTCGAGGTTGACGATGAGGCAATGGCCCACCTGATAATGATGTCGAGCCACGATGCCCGAATTGCACTCAACACAGTGGAGCTGGCTGTACTGACAGCTCCGCCTGACCGCAGCGGTAAGCGCCATGTTACCCTGCCGATTGTCGAGGACGCCGCCCAGAAACGGATGCTGCGCTATGACAAGGCCGGCGAGGAGCATTTCGACCTGATATCGGCGTTGCATAAGTCGATGCGCGGCTCTGACCCGGACGCCGCTCTGTACTGGCTGGGGAGGATGCTGGAGGCGGGGGAGGACCCTCTCTATGTGGCCCGTCGTCTGGTACGTTTTGCCTCGGAGGATGTTGGTATGGCCGACCCGCAGGCACTGGTGGTGGCCATGGCTGCTCAACAGGCTGTCCACTTTATTGGTTTGCCTGAGGGAAACCTGGCTCTGGCCGAGGCGGCGGTCTATCTGGCGACATCTCCCAAGAGTAACTCCCTGTACCGGGCCTACTCTGAGGTGCAGGCTGAGGTAAAAGAAGGCTCCAATGACCCGGTACCGCTGCACCTGCGCAATGCGGTAACACCATTGATGAGACAGGTCGGCTACGGCAAGGGGTACAAGTATGCCCACGATTATGAAGGGCATTTCGTCGGGCAGCAGAACCTGCCTGATTCACTTCAGGGAAAGAAGTTCTATCAGCCCGGCGACCAGGGGTATGAGAAACAGGTTGTGGCCCGACTCAACACATGGAGGCCGGGTAAGAAACAACGAGTCAGGAAAGCGAGTAATAAAGTGAATAGTAGCCGTGTCGAGTTCCGCTGTGGAGAGATTACCCTAGAAGGTGAGTGGCACCTGCCCCAGGGTGATGGGCCTTTCCCAGTGGTGGTTGTCTGCCACCCGCACTCTCTCTATGGCGGGAATATGCATAATAACGTCGTGGTGGCTATCTGTGAAGTGCTTGGGAGGCAGGGAATAGCGGCGCTTCGGTTCAACTTCCGTGGTGTGGAGGGGAGTGGTGGTCAGTTCGGTGGTGGGGTTGCCGAGCGAGATGATGTTAAAGCGGCTCTGGACTTTGTGGCATCAGCGGAGAACATAAATCCTGAAAAGGTCGGGCTGGCAGGCTATTCCTTCGGTGGTAGTGTTGCCCTACCGGTTGCCCTGGAAGACGAGCGCGTTCGTTACCTGACGCTGGTGTCACCGGCCCTGACGGAGTCGGGCTGGCAGCAACTGGAGAAATACTCGCAGCCGAAGCTCGTCATCGTGGGTGGTAGTGACTCGGTAATACGGCTGGAGCAGTTTCAGCAGCTCGCCAAGGCAGCCCGTAATTCTGAAGAGTACCAGACGGTAATCGGAGCTGACCATTTCTGGTGGGGATTTGAGGCGGAGCTGACTCAGAAGGTGGCCGATTTCTTTGCGGCTGTGTGCAGGTAGGATGGTGGATGCCTTTAGAGTTGTCTAGTCACCAGTTAGGCGGGCCAGTTCTTCGTGTACCTCGTCCGGGAAATCGGTAATAACACCGTCAACGTCCATCGCTAGGGCAGTACGTACTTGATTCATGTCAACACAGCCCCAGATGAATACCAGAAGGCCTGCGTTGCGGGTCTGCTCCAATAGCTCAGTATTTACATGCGGGAATCTTGCTACTACCATGTCAGAGCTAACTGACCGTGCCAATTCTACTGGTTCTTTGATTTCGAAGGCAGTGAGGATACCCCTCTGAATCTCAGGGACAAGGCGGGCCAGTTCGATAACGATGTCCTGATTGAAGGAGGTCAGGACAACCTCCTCTGGCTGAAGATAAGCTCGGACTGAACTCAGGAACCTGTCCAGTGATGATACCCTTTTTACCTCTATATTCAGCAGTGTCTTCCCCTGACATAGTTCCAGGGTCTGCTCCAGCGTCGGTATGAGGTACTTCCCTTCCAGTTTGATATCTTGGACCTCACTAAGTGTCATCTGGCTGATGTCACGGCCAAGTATTGCGTTGTCATGGAATACGATGAACCCGTTGTCGGCTGTTTCATGGATGTCGCACTCGATACCGTCGACGGGTATGCCGATGGCGGCTTCAAAGGCTTCCAGTGTATTATCCGGAAACTGCCTGGTAAAGCCCCGGTGGGCGATATTGAGGACGCGTTTCATGAGATACTCAGCCTCGTTAGGTGATTTCCCAGTCCCTATAACCCTGCTGTATTGTTGCTAGGTACTCACGTGAGGGTGGGGTCTCTTCGGACTGCTCCCGTTTGGCATAGGCGATTGCCCTGACCGCTTCCCCGTCCTCGTTGATTACCAGCACGTTTACTCGGTTATAGACTGCAGGAGCGTTTTCGTATCGGTCAAGTCGCTGGAGACACTGCTCAGAGACATCGTAGACTGCCCCGACGACCTTCTCACCCTGGAAAGGCTTGATACTGGCATAGCCGCCACGCCACTGCCTGGACCAGCCGGTGAATATCAGCCTGTAATTGGGCAGTACGGCCCGGAATAGAGGTTTGCTGTCGGGGCAGCGTTCCTTCATCTGTTTCCGACTCAGATTACTGGCGTAGGCGAAGTAGTACATACTCTCCTCTTCTTACATCTGTAGGTATTATACACCAATCGACGGCGAAATATGGCCCCCTTAAAACAGGATTGAGAAAAGAGGGGTAGTGTGTCATAATCTGATTGGCAGCCTCTAGGTTGCCGGATTTCTTGTTCAAGAGGCGGGATAAGGTACGATGATTGTTGAGATGAAAACAGGTGCGGGTAAAGAGGCGGTAGACACTGTTGTCGAAAGGGCAAGGTCACTGGGATTTGATGTCCAGTTGAACCTTGGCACCGATAAGACAGTGGTGGCTATTTTGGGAGGCAATACCGGGCAGCTATCAACTGATGTATTCGCTGTGCTTCCAGAGGTGGAGAGCGTTACCCGAATCATGAAGCCCTACAAGCTGGCATCCCGCGAATTTAGGGAGAGAGACAGCATTGTCTCAATTGATGGGGTGGAGGTAGGGGGTAAGCGTGTTGTCGTTATGGCCGGGCCTTGTGCTGTGGAGAGCGAGGAGCAGCTTATGGAGGCAGCAAAGGCGGTGAAGAAGGCCGGGGCCAGCATCTTGCGTGGCGGGGCCTTCAAACCGCGGACTTCTCCATTCAGCTTTCAGGGACTAGAGGAAGCCGGACTGGAGTTACTGGCGAAGGCGAGGGAGAAGTTGGGTCTGCCGGTTGTCACCGAGGTGGTTGACCCTCACGAGGTAGATTTGGTGGCTGGCTCGGCGGACATTCTCCAAGTTGGCTCCCGCAATATGCAGAACTACGCTCTGCTGACGGAGGTTGGCAAGAGCCATCGGCCGACTGTGCTGAAACGGGGATTCTCCTGTACGATTACCGAGTGGCTCACGGCGGCCGATTATGTACTGGCTGAGGGTAACGACAAGGTTATTCTCTGCGAGCGGGGCATCAGGACGTTTGAAGACAGTACCCGTTTTTCACTGGACATCTCCGCGATTCCGGTCCTTAAGAGGTCCAGCCATCTGCCGGTGATTGTTGACCCCAGCCATGCCGCCGGTCACTACGCTCTGGTGCCGGCGATAGCCCGGGCAGCAATCGCTGCCGGTGCCGATGGGCTGCTGATTGAGGTCCATCCCAATCCAGAGGAAGCCCTGGTGGACGGCCTACAGTCGTTGACGCCAACCCACTTTACCTCGTTAATGGACGAGTTGCGGGTAGTCGCCAGTTCGGTAGGCAGGTACATCTAGCATAGTGATAAAACTCTGGACCGGGCAGATGAGCGCAGCCGACCGGAAGAGTCGGCTGTACTGGTAGTATCGCTGCTGTCCAGTTTAGGTTGAAGGGTACCTACTGCCTAAGCTATACTTAGCTTGAGTACGTACGTTGTGCAGGAGGGGATTTATTGCTGAAGAGTCATAGTTGTGGCGAGCTCCGGAAGGGTGATGTCGGGAAGAGGGTGACACTGGCCGGTTGGGTAGACCGCCGTCGTGACCACGGCGGGCTGATATTTATCGACCTTCGTGACCGTGAAGGTGTATCACAGGTGGTCTTCAATCCTGAGGTAGCACCGTCCTGCCACGAGACGGCCAGTCAGGTGCGGAGCGAGTATGTGCTTAACGTAAGCGGCGAAGTGGCACTTCGTCCACCTGGAACGGAGAACCTGCAATTGGCTACCGGCGAGATTGAAGTCATCGCTGAAGAATGTACGATACTGAGCATCTCGGAGACACCCCCCTTCTATATTAACCAGGAGGTCGAAGTAGAAGAAAGCCTGCGTCTCAGGTACCGCTACCTCGACCTGCGCCGCCCCCGGATGCTGAGGAACCTGACCCTCCGGCACCGTGTGGTCAAGTTTATTCGGGATTTCCTTGATGCCCGGGGTTTCCTTGAGATAGAGACCCCGGTCATGATTAAGAGCACACCGGAGGGTGCCCGCGACTACCTGGTGCCCAGCCGGGTTCACCCTGGGAAGTTCTATGCTTTACCTCAATCACCACAGCAGCTAAAACAGCTCCTGATGGTGGCCGGTGTCGAGAAGTATTTTCAGATAGCTCACTGTTTTCGTGATGAGGATACCAGGGCAGACCGTCAGCCGGAGCATACCCAGCTAGACCTGGAGATGAGCTTCGTCACCGAGGACGATATCTTCGACTTGATGGAGGAGCTTTTCACGGTGCTGGTCGTGGCGGTCAAGCCTGAAATGAAGGTGATAACACCTTTCCCGCGTGTTACCTATGACGATGCCATGGCACGGTTTGGCACCGACCATGTGGACCTGCGTTTTGGCATGGAACTCGGAGACCTGTCTGATATCGTAGCTGAATCGGAGTTTGCTGTTTTCCGCGACACGGTTGCTTCTGGAGGCAAGGTCAAAGGTATTTGTGTTCCCGGCTGTGCCGGCTATAGCAGGCACCAGCTTGATGAGCTGAATAAAATGGCGCAGGCGCTCGGTGCTCGAGGTCTGCTGACAGTCGCTCTTGGTGATACGCCGGGCAGTCTGGATGGCCTGACGCTGGATATGGTGAAGTCAGTGGCTGCCAAGTATTTGACACTGGAACAGGTCAAGGAGATTGCGGAACGCTTCGGTGCCAGCATGGGCGACCTTTTACTCATTGTTGCTGCTGAACCGAAGGTGGTTAACAGGGTACTCAGTGAACTGCGGTTCGAGATGGCAAAAAGACTTGAACTGGCTGACCCAAACACGCTTGCG
Organism: Dehalococcoidia bacterium; assembly: GCA_011170375.1. Lineage (GTDB taxonomy): Bacteria > Chloroflexota > Dehalococcoidia > Dehalococcoidales > Fen-1064 > W589. The sequence continues at coordinate 47,210 of DUEV01000004.1, read as the reverse complement.
TTTGCTTTTATACAGGACTTCCCGTTGCTAAGATGGGATGAGGAGCTAGGGAGGTGGGACTCGGAACACCACCCGTTCACGGCCCCGAAGGACGAGTATATCCCACTGCTGGATACTGCTCCGGAGAAGGTGCGCTCAAAGCACTACGATATCGTTTGTAATGGCTATGAGCTAGCGAGCGGCAGCATCAGGATTCATGACAGTGAGTTACAGCACAAGATATTCAGTCTGCTGGGCTACAGTGATGAGGAGATACAGCAGCGGTTCGGCACGATACTCGAGGCTTTCCACTACGGGCCACCACCCCATGGGGGTATTGCCCCGGGCATTGACCGTATTGTGATGCTGCTTGCCGGGGAGGAGACCATCCGGGAGGTTATTGCCTTTCCCAAGAACCAGAGTGCGGTCGACCTGATGCTGGATGCACCCTCGCCTGTGGATGAAAAGCAACTTGCAGAACTGCACCTGCGATTGCGTGATGAATAAAGTCTTGGATGGTTGAATAGTGAAAGTTACCCATGAAAAAACCGAGAACGGTCAGGCCTTTCTGACGATTGAGATGGACCTGTCCGAGGTTGAGGAGTCCACAGAGAAGGCCTATAAGAAGCTGGTGAAACGGGTGAATGTCCCCGGTTTCCGTAAGGGGAAAGCCTCACGTGCGGTACTGGAGCGCCATGTAGGTAAAGAGACGTTGTTCAATGACATGCTTGAGGAGCTGGTCCCTCAGGCGTATGAAAAGGCCCTGGAGGAGCAGGCGATTGAGGCTATCGCCCGACCACGGATAGAAGTTGTGCAGACCGAGCCGGTAATCTTCAAGGCGGTGGTTCCGCTAAGACCGGTGGTCAAGCTGGGCGACTATCATCAAATACGTCTTGAGCCGGAACCGGTGGGGGTTACCGAGGAGATGGTCGACGCCGTTGTGGAACAGCTGCGTCATCAGCATGCCACCTGGGAGCCGGTGGAGCGCCCCGTAGAGCTGGGTGACATGGTGACCCTGAATGTAGAGAGCACAATTGAAGGCGAGCCATTAATCAACCAAAACGGGGCGCAGTACCAGGTCATCGGGGAGTCGGCATCTCCGGCTCCGGGCTTTGCCGAACAGCTGGTGGGGATGAATAAGGACGAGGAGAAGGAATTCCAGATACAATTTCCTGCCGATTATTCAAGGGAAGAGGTTGTCGGCAAAGAAGCTTCGTTCAAGGTGATGGTCACCGAAATAAAGCAGGAGAACCTTCCTGAGGTAACCGATGAGTTTGCTGCTCAGGTTGATGCCGAGTTTAAGGATGTCAAGGCTCTTCGTGAGAAAACCGATACTGACCTTAAAACCAGGGCTGAAGACCGGGCGAGGCAGGATTTTGAAGAGCGGGCAATTGAGGTCGTGACGAGCATCAGTGAAGTGGAGTACCCTCCAATTATGGTGGAAGTAGAGATACAGGAGCTGCTCGATGAGCAGGCGCGGCGCTTGCAGATGCAGGGGTTGACCATGGAGCAGTATCTCAGGGCTATGAACAAGACAGAAGAGGAAGTACGTGAGGAGGTGCGTCCGATAGCGGAGAAGAGGGTCACACGGGGCCTGATACTTGGCAAGGTTTCTGAGGAGGAGAAGATAGAGGTTAGCGATAGCGATATTGATACCGAGATTGCTGCTATGGTTGAGGGTGCCGCTGAGGACAGGAGAGAAGAGCTGGGAAAAGTCTTGAACACTCCACAGGCTCGCGAATCGTTTCAGCGACCGCTACTTTCCCGGAAGACGGTGCAGCGGATTGTAGAAATAGCTAAGGGTTCGGCGGAAGCCGAAACACCACTTAAGGAGGAAGAGAAATGAACGACTATCCGATGAATGTAATCCCGATGGTGATTGAGAGTGGGGCCAGGGGGGAGCGTGCCTTTGATATATACTCACTCTTACTGCGAGAGCGTATCGTTATACTGGGCATGCCGATAAACGACCAGGTGGCCAACGTGGTTATGGCCCAGTTGCTCTACCTGGAAAGGGAGGATCCCGACAAAGATATCAGCCTTTACATTCATTGTCCCGGCGGCATTATCAGTGCCGGACTGGCTATCTATGATACCATGCAGATGATACGTCCCGATGTCTCCACTACCTGTGTTGGGCTGGCGGCTAGCATGGGAACGATTCTGCTGTGTGCCGGAGCCAAAGGGAAGCGTTATGCTTTACCCCATGCCACCGTTCACCTGCACCAGGCGGCCGGTGGTGCTCAGGGGCAGGCGGCCGATATCGAGATAGCTGCCCGAGAGATAATGAGGCTTCAGGAAATCCTCCGCAACATCCTCGTTGAGCACACCGGCCAACCTATGGACAAGATAACCCATGATATCGACCGCGATTTCTACCTCGACCCACAGCAGGCGGTGGAGTACGGCCTGGTGGACGAAATCCTCACCAAGCCAAGCGAGGAAAAAGACAAGAAATAGGTTGATTGACTAGGCGGGTTTCTTTGTCAGGTACTCTTCGATATCGGCGGTCAGGTCGTAGCCGCTGATAGGTCTGTCAGCAGCGTCCGTTATTTCCTTGTTCGGGTTGACCTTAACTCTACCTTCGCTGAAAGCCCGGATGGTGGTGATTATCAGCGGGATTTCCCTGATAAAGCCATGCTGTCGAATTGTCTTAAACAAAGGATTTTCTTCGCTGTGTTTCTCCGGGCTGTCCGGTGGCAGTTTTGACCACGCTTCCCAGAGGGGGTCGAACGATTCTCCCCGTATCGGGTAGGTGCAGTAGGTCACCACCGGTCCCCTGTCCAGCTCTGGGATAACGAGGTGCATCATCACGCCGCTTTCACGGGCATCGCTCTCAATCAGTTCCCAGATTACTTTCTGCCAGATCCCAGTCGGGCCGTGGGGGGAGGCGGGGTGGAGGTTGATGATGTTGTACTTCTGGCACATCTCCTCGCCGAAAATCAGCATGAAGCCGGCCAGAATACACAGGTCGGGTTGAAAATCCTTGATACGGGACATCACTTCCCGGTCGTAGTCGATACGCCACTGTGGCATCGGCGTTCCCGGTGGTGGTGTGCGTTCTCCTCTGGTGCGACGATACTTCTGGTAGGAGAAGTAGACCAGAGGAATGTCATAGTCTTCGACCATTTTGAGATAAACATCGGTCAGTTCGGCCTCGCCGGGTTCACGACTGCAGAAGACAAAATCAATGGCTGCGTCGATTTCACCCGCCTCGATACTATCGTGAATCGACCTGAGGAGCCTCTGGGAGCCCTCGCTCCTACCTGTCGAGAACCAGCCGAGCCTGTACATTGTTCCCCTCCTTCAGAACGCTTTCTTTATCTTTGCCCAGATACTTAGAAAGTGGACAAGGGGGTTGCTTCTTTTGCCTGTAATCGTACCAGCTCTCAGTGATTGCAGGTAACCGTCCTTACCCTCGAATTCCGGCATATCTATATAGGCCCGACCAATCTCAATCGGTGAGTGAGCATCGCTACCAGCGCACCCGGCCAGGCCGTGTTTGTCAGCAAATGCCCGCGCTTTACGAGAAGACTGGGGGAACGGACTTCTGGCATTGAATACTTCTATAATATCAATATCTGCTGCCAACTCATCCATTTCTGATTCGCTGAGGCGGAGTCTTCGCAGGGTATCGAAGGGGTGGGGGAGGCAGACGAGGGCATCCTGCTCTTTAATACGGGCAATCGTCTCCCTAACAGATGAGCCGCTGGGTATACCCTGCTTGAGAAAGACGCCCATTATCTCTCCGACTGGAGTCAGGATTTCCTCAGCAACAATTACCGTAAAGGGTGCGATGTCCTGTATCCGCAGCGCTCCCTCAATCGTGCCGTGGTCGGCGATGGCGATGCAATTTATCCCCAGCTTGGTGCAACGCTCTACTATCTTTTCCAGAGGCATATCACAGTCCATGGAGTACCTGGTGTGTATGTGGAGGTCGGCTTTTAACAACTTACCCGGCCCTTTCCAGGTAGGTGCCCGTGCGGGTGTCAACCTTGATAATGTCTCCCTCATTAACAAATAGAGGCACCTGGACAGTGATACCGGTCTCTAACGTGGCCGGTTTCGTTCCAGCGGTGACGGTGTCTCCCTTGACTCCCGTTTCGGTGGCGGTTACATGGAGCTCAACCGCGACCGGCAATTCGACGCCTATCACCTCTCCCTTGTAGCTTGATATCTGCAGGGACATGCCTTCCTTCATGTAGTTAATAGCGTCGCCAAGCTGGTCGAGATTGAGCGAAAGCTGCTCGAAGTTTACCTCATCCATGAAGTAATACAGGTGGCCATCGTTGTAGAGGTACTGCATGTTCCGGAACTCGAGACGTGCCCGGACAAATTTCTCACTCGATTGAAAGGTACGCTCGAAGGCATGGCCGGCCTGAATGTCACGTAGTTTCACCCTGGCCAAGGCAGTCCGTTTTTGCTTGATGTGCTGGTAATCGAGTACCTGGTACAGCTTGCCGTCCAGCTCGATGACTACTCCCTTTCGGAGTTCGGTAGCATTTATCATGTCAGGAACTAACCTCCGGTTTCCATTTTTTTGCATTTGAGAGAAGCCTGGGCCTGCCGCTGTCCATCACTGCCAGGTCCTCGATTCTCACCCCTCCCCAGCCGCTGAGGTAGATACCGGGCTCTATGGAGAAAACCATATTGTTTCTCAATGTGTCTTCTGAGTTGGGGCCAAGGCGCGGCTCTTCGTGCGCTGCCAGACCAACACCGTGACCGAGGGCATGTCCGAACGCCTGGCCGTAGTTTGCCTCCTCGATGACAGCACGGGCGAGAGCGTCCGCATCATGGCCGCTCATGCCTTCGTTGATTCCGGCGATAGCGGCTGACTGCGCCTTGAAGACGGTACTATATACCTGCCTGAACTTATCATCGGGCGTGCCGAGGCAGATGGTACGGCTGAGGTCGCTGCAATAGCCCCCAACCCGGGCCCCCATGTCGATAACGACCGGCTCGCCGGGCTGTATCTGATGCTCCGAGGGTCTGGCGTGGGGCAGGGCGGCGTTTGGTCCGGAAGCGACGATTACCTCGAAGGCCATCGCTTCGCTGCCGTGCTCACGGAGAGATTTTTCCAGTTCCCAGGCAAGCTGTTTCTCAGTCGTTCCGGGTTGTACTCTGTCGGTAACTTCTTCAAAAGCAGCGTCTGTGATTTCGGCTGACTTCGCGATAAGCTCAATTTCTTCGGGCTCTTTGATAGCACGAAGTGATTCTACCAGACCGCCCACCGGCGTGAGGCTGAGGCCAGATTTAGTCTCTTTCAGTGTATTGGATAGTTGCTGGTGCAGGGCAAAAGTAACATGTCCGTCCTCGAACCCGAGGTTGCTACCACCGAGATTGGCTATCAGTTCCGGTAGCCAGGCGGCAAGGCTGCCGCTTATCTGAAAGATTTTATAATCAGGGGCCTGGGAGGTGGCCTGCTCCGTGTAGCGAAAGTCGGTAGCCAGGACTGCCTCCTGCTTGCTTATAAGCAAAAAACCGGCTGAGCCGCTAAAACCGGACAGGTAGCGTCGGTTCTGCGGCTGTGAGATGAGGATGGCGTCAAGCTCTCGCCGGGTTAGTTCCTGGCGCAGGCGGTTGATTCGATTATTCATTTTCGTTATCATCTTTCTTCGTTTGTGCTAGCGGGTGTGCTGACATGTAGACTTTCCTTGCCTGGCTCTTGCTGACGTGGGTGTAGACCTGAGTTGACGACAGGTCAGCATGCCCCAGGAGTTCCTGTACCACCCTCAGGTCGGCCCCGCCGTCAAGCATATGGGTGGCAAAGGTGTGCCGCAGCATGTGGGGGTATACCCTCCGCTCGATACCAGCAATCCGGGCGTATTTCTCCAGTATCTTCTGCACCCGGCGCTCAATCAGGCGCTCACCCTGCCGGCTGATAAATATGGCATTACTCCTCTTTTCGCCGAGGAGTTGGGGACGGCCCTCCTTTAGATAGGCAGTCAGTGCCCTGGCGGCCGGCTTGCCCATGAGCACCACTCTTTCTTTGGAGCCCTTCCCGACAACCCGAATCTCGTTGGAGTCGAGGTCTACCTGCCCGAAGTTCAGGCTCACCAGTTCACTGACCCTGAGCCCGGAGGCGTAGAGCAGTTCCAGCAGGGCGCGGTCACGCAGTCCTACCGGTGTTGTCGGGTCGGGTGTGTCCAGCAGCCTGGTTACCTCGGTGGTGCTCAGGAAAGAGGGGAGCCGTCTATCCTGCTTGGGAGAGGCCGCCTTCTCCAGGGGGTTGTGGGGTAATATCTCCTCGCGGACAAGGAAGCGGCAGAAAGAACGGATGGCCGATAGCTTGCGGGCGATGCTGCTCTTGACGACGCCGTGCTCCATCAGCCAGGCGATGTAGTCACGAATGACCTGCCGGTCAACATCCTCCAGTGACTTTATCTTCTTTTGCCTGAGAAACTGAAAGAAGCCTTTCTGGGAATCGGGCTTCTGGCCCCCGAGCAGATCGTGCAGATAGTTGCGCACCGTATATTCGGAGGCGTTTTTCTCAGCCTTCAGGTAATTTGCGTATCTATCAAGAGCTTGTTGCATGGACTGGTTCCTGGGGGATTCTCCCCCGGTAGCTGCACTTGGTGCACTTTGCCTTGTTACCCCGGTACTCGGTCATGAGTGCTCCACAGCGGGGGCAGGCCTCCTGTAGTGGTCGGGAAAAGACGGCAAAATTGCAGCTGGGATAGTTACTGCAGCCGTAAAAGGTTCGTCCTTTCTTGCTGCGTCGCTCCACCAGTTCACCACCGCACTGCGGGCAGATGGCGCCGGTCTTTTTCTGGAAGGACTTGGTATATTTGCAGTCCGGGTAACCGGTGCAGGCGAGGAACTTGCCGAAGCGCCCTGTCTTGATGGCCAGCGGCCGGCCACAGTTGGGACAGGTCTCATCGGTCAATTCGTCGGGCAGCTTCACCTTCTCGATTTGCTCGGTGGCCTTCGCCAAGTTCTTCTCGAGGGGAGTATAGAAGTCCTGAACGATATCCACCCAGTTGCCCTTGCTATTGGCGATGCCGTCCAGCTCATCCTCGAGGCGTGCGGTGAACTCGGTATCGACGATGTCGGGGAAGTGCTGGCTCATCAGGTCGTTGACGACAATGCCGAGTTCAGTAGGCTGTAAGATACTCCGACTCTTGGTAACGTACTCCCGCTGCTGGATGGTCGATAAAATCGGGGCGTAAGTGCTGGGGCGGCCAATGCCGTACTGCTCCAGCGTCCTGATAAGGCTGGCCTCGGTATAGCGCGGTGGTGGCTGGGTAAAACGTTGCTCGGGGAACAGGTCCAACAATTTGAGGTCATCACCCTTTTTCAGGCCGGGCAGCGGCGAGCTCTTGACGGCTTCTTCTTCATCTTTATCCCTCTCGGCGGTGTAGAGGACAGTAAAGCCGGGGAAGCGGTTCAGAGAACAGGAGGCCCTGAGGAGGTAGCTGGTCCGGTATTCCTTACTCTCGGCCTCGATGTCAACCGTGGTGTTATCGTATATGGCTGCCGCCATCTGGCTGGCGACCATTCGTTTCCAGATAAGCTCGTAGAGTTTGAACTGGTTAGAAGTGAGGTAGGGCTTGACCTGCGATGGTTCTCGCCGAATGCGGGTAGGACGAATTGCCTCATGTGCCTCCTGTGCTCCCTTGACCCTTCGGGTAAAGGAGCGGGCGTGTGGTGGAACGTAGTCGGCGCCATACTTCTCGTTGATGTATTTTCTGGCCTCGACAACGGCGGCCCGGGCTACCTGTGTGGAATCGGTACGCATATAGGTAATAAGACCGACGCTTCCCTCTTTGCCCAGCGGTAATCCTTCATAGAGCTGCTGGGCGAGGGCCATCGTTTGCCTGGCACTGAAGCGGAGTTTGTAGTAGGCCTCCTGCTGCAGGGTGCTGGTGATAAAGGGCGGGGCCGGTTGTCTGGTGGCTTTCTTGGTCTTGGTGCTGTGGACGAGGTAATCGGCATGCTCCAATCTGCTGGTAAGCCTGGTAGTATCCTCTTCACTGCCCAGGTCGATTCTGGTGCCGTCGAGGAAGCCGACCAGTGCTGCCCTGAAGGCGTCTTCCTTAGGGGCTTCCTTCTTGGCAAGCTCGGCCTCAATTATCCAGTATTCGACCGGGACGAAGTTCTCAATTTCCCGTTCACGGTCGACAATAATCCGCAGTGCTGCCGACTGTACGCGGCCAGCCGACAGCCCTCTCCGCACCTTCTTCCAGAGTAAGGGACTGAGCTTGTATCCCACCAGGCGGTCAAGGATGCGACGTGCCTGCTGGGCATTGACCAGTTGCATATCAATGGCACGGGGGTGTTTGAAGGCATATTGAATGGCCTCCTCGGTGATTTCGTGGAAGACAACGCGGCGGAACCGGTTGTCATTTTGCTTTATCACCGATGCCAGGTGCCACGAGATGGCCTCACCTTCGCGGTCGGGGTCAGTTGCCAGGTAGATTGCAGAAACGTTCTTGGAGGCCTCTTTAAGCTCTCTGACCGTTTTGCTTTTCGCCCGGGGAACAACATACTTAGGAGTGAAGCCGTGTTCTATGTCCACACCCAAGTTGCTCTTAGGCAGGTCACGGACATGGCCGAGTGATGCCTTGAGGTCGTACTCGCTGCCGAGGATTTTGCTGAGGGTCCGCGCCTTGGCCGGCGATTCTACTATTACCAGGTTCTTTTTCTTTTTCCTGCTAGTCAACTTTCACCCTGTATTCCTGCCTGGCTTCACGAGCGAGGACGTATTTCATGTTACCCATACTTTTCACCATGCCCTTGAGTTCCATCATGGCCAGCGTACTGCTGACCGTTGATACGGGCAGACCGCTGCCGCGACAGACCTCGTCGACATGAGTGGGTTCGGTGGATAGCTGCTTCAGTAGTCGCGACTCGGTATCGGAGGCGGGGAGTACTTCTTTCATTTCTATCTGTTGGGCGACCGCACCGAGGTTCAGCTCCTCGAGGATGTCGCGGTAATCACCGACGAGTCTGGCACTCTCCTGAATGAGGTGGTTGGTACCCTTGCTTGCCGGGGAAAGGATGCTGCCGGGAACAGCCAGCACCTCCCGGTTCTGCTCCAGTGCCAGGTTGGCCGTAATCAGGGCACCGCTGGTGGTTCCAGCTTCGACTACCAGCACCCCAAGGCTTATGCCACTGAGGATTCGGTTACGGCGGGGGAAGTGCTCTGCTCTGGGTTTAGTAGCCAGAGGATATTCACTTATCAGCGCTCCCTGCTGGGCGATGCGTCGGGCCAGGGTCGTGTTTTCAACAGGATAAACAATGTCCAACCCGCAGGCAAAGGCAGCAATAGTCCTGCCACCAGCATCCAGGGCGGCGTGGTGAGCGATAGAATCAATCCCCCGGGCCAGTCCACTGGCCGTGGTTATCTTGCTACGAGCTAAATCAGAGACAATTTCTTCGGCAACCTGCCTCCCGTAGGCAGTGGCACGCCGGGTACCGACCACCGCCAGGCACCACTCGTCTTCGGGGAGCAGGGAACCCTTAACGTAGAGAAGCGGGGGATAGTCGTAGATTTCCTTGAGTCGGGGGGGATAACCGGCATCATGCCAGGTAAGGACCTGCACGCCGAACTGCTCCAGCTTTTCCATCTCCGTGTCGAGGTCGATTCTCGGTCGCCAGGAAATAATCGAACGCACGACGGTACTGTCCAGACCGGCCCGCACCAGCTCGGTAGGCTCGGCCTTCCAGGCATCGGCTAGGTTGCCGAAATGCGCTTCGAGGCGGTTTAGCCGGACACGTCCGATGCTGGGGATAAAGCTGAAACCTACCCAATAGGGGATGTCTTTTCTTTGAATGTCCATGACATAGCCATTCTAGCATAGGGATTAGCGGGAGACAATCGGGCCTCATTTGTAATTAGCAAAGTCTCTAGATATTTTTGCTCCAATTGATATCTGCGAGTGGGGAAAATCAAAGAGAACGCTTCCTTTCTCTCGAGCAAATGGTACAGGTGTTTCCCAAGGGGGACACTTCCCTCTACGCGAACTACTAGGGCACATGCCTATTTCAAGGGGGACACCCCCTTGTACCCCCGTTCCAAAGGGGTTACACCCCTCTGGACACCCCAAAACGGCGAGTGGGCAGACTTCCGGCAGGGGCTGTTTGCACCTTATGGACATGTCTTCTTGTCAGGTGTGGTATTCTTCACTTTGGCTGTGGGCTAATACAGGAAGTCAAAGAGGGGCGCAGCCCCTCTTTTATTTATCTTCCCCTTCCCCAGAGGGGAAGGGTTCACCCTGAAGGATTCTCCCTGAAGGGGATACAGGCCTGCCCGCTTGCCTTCGCTGAAGCTTTAGCGCAAGCAGGCCGCACAAGGCTTTGGCAGGCGGGGGATGGGGCCATCACTACTAAATAGAGGAATGAGATAAACGAGGGAATGTTTATTTGTAGATTATCTCTCTTCCCGAAGAGGGAGGAAGGTCTAAACAGTCGTTGCTAATCCCGCTTTCCCCATACGAGTAAGGTGCATAAGATGGCGACCAAGGCCATAGTGGCCCCGGTTATGGTGAAACAGGTCTCGTAGCTGTAGTTGTCGATAAGGTAGCCCAGAGCGGGCATAATGATACCGGGGCCTCCCCGGCTGGTGAAGTAGTAGACACCGAGCACAGTCGAGCGGTTTCTTATCTGGGTGTGGCTAATGATGTAGGACTCCAAGACCGGCATGCCGGCATATTGACAGGAACCCATGACGAGCAATATAAGCCAGATACTCCAGCCAGGAGATACCTGATTAATGAAGTAGATGGCTGGGCCGGCGAGCAGGCTTACCGTGAGCATTATGGGCACCTTTCCGAGGCGGTCAGATAGGTATCCACCAAGGGGGCCTGCCCATAGTCCGGCGAAGTGGGCGATAGCCAGCAGGCTGGCGGCTGCGGCCTCGCTTGTCCCATAGATTTCATTGACATAAAGCGGCACAAAGGATAGCGATGAGAAGACCAGCACCTGGAGGACGACTCCGAGGAGGGTGAATACTGTGAGTCGGCGACGGCTGCCCGAAATGACTGGCACCTCGGTGTCATCTGTGGCGGTATCGGATTGGGGCTTTTCGGTATAGCCCCGTCGTCCCAGAATAAAGTATAGGGCAATACCAAAGGCGAATGTGGGAATAGCCAACGAGATAAACGAGCCACGCCATCCAAGGGCGGCGGCAATACCGGCAGCGATGAGGGGGGTGAGGAAGAAGCTGGCAGTGCCGCCTATCTGATGCAGGCCCAGCGTCCGGCCCCGGTTCTGTTCTGTAACTGAGGCCGAGACCAGTGGGGAGGCAGCCGGATGATAGCCCCCTCCGGCAAGCCCGAGTATGACCAGGAAGACGGCCATGACCAGATAGTTCGGTGAGATACCCACCAGCAGACCGGCGGCGGCAACACCGGAGATGCCAACCAGAATCAGCTTTCGTGGGCCGATACGGTCGGCCAGCCATCCGCCGGGCAACTGTGCCAGACCGTAGGGTAGATTATAGGCGGAACCGAGGACACCCACCTGTGTTTTATTAAGGTTAAAGCTGCTGCGAATAAAGGGCAATAAAGGTGTTAGCAAAGACCCCATCAGGTGATGGCTGAAGTGTGCCAGCACAAATAGAGGCACCAGTCCGGTGAAAAAGGAACGGAGACGTGATACCAGTTGTGAAAAGGGCGAACGGTCAGATGTGCCTATGGTGGCTTTCCTTTCGATGTGATTTCGTGGGTTGTCCGGTTAAATACCGTACCATTGTAGCACATGTTTCCTGGTCTGACTCGTATAGGGAAGTGGTGGCCCTTCGGCCCATTTCATTCGCTCAGGATAAAAGCGGAGAGGGTGGGATTCGAACCCACGGTAGCCAAAGGCTACACGCGCTCTCCAGGCGCGCCTGATAGTCCACTCCAGCACCTCTCCGCATTGTCGAGATGGCGGAGAGGGTGGGATTCGAACCCACGCTCCGCTTACGCAGAGACCGCTTTTCGAGAGCGGCACCATAAGCCTCTCGGACACCTCTCCAGCTTCAGATTCTACCTTGAAATGGTGTTATAGGGCAAGTTTGCTACATTTTAATCCTCACCTGGTATGTTCCAGTCATGTTATCTCTTTATAAGTGAGCGTAAAATGTGTTATCCTAAAGGTGGAAGGCAGCTTCGGTATCCGTTAGTCAAGGTAGTAAGATACTTCCTAAAACTCTCAGGTGTGGGAAGATGCGGCTTGAGATTTCCTCGAACAGGCTACGGAATGAGTTCGTAGCGAAAGTTATCGAGCTCAGCGGACAGGATATAAACCTCTGTTATCAGTGCGGTAAGTGTTCCGCCGGTTGCCCCATGTCATTTGTTATGGACCTGCTGCCCAACCAGATTATTCGTTCGGTCCAGCTGGGTCTCGCGGATGACATTGCGAAATCACGGACTCCTTGGTTGTGTGCCTCATGTCTGGTCTGTACGGTACGTTGCCCCAAGGGGATTGATATTGCCTGTGTTATGGAGGCTGTGAGGCAAATTGCCCTGAGGAGACGTGAAGACTTTATCGACCCGGCCGGGCTTGAACGGGATACCGTGGCTGAACTGCCTGCAATAGCTCTGGTCAGTGGTTTCAGGAAGCTGACAGGATAGCGGAATGGACTTGAGCTATTATCCCGGGTGTACCCTCAAGACAAAAGCCCTGAACTTTGAGGATTCTGCCATCGCTGCCATGGCTGTCCTGGGTGTAAACCTTGTAGAGCTTCCCCGCTGGAACTGCTGTGGCACGGTCTATTCAATGGCGGACGATGATCTGGCCCATCATATCGCACCGGTCCGAAACCTGGTGCGTGTTGCCGAACAGGGGAGCGACCGGGTGGTCACGCTGTGCTCGTTCTGCTACAACACCCTGAAGCGGGCCGACCTGCTGATGAGAAACAGTCAGGAGAAACGCGATACCATCAACAGCTTCATGGACGACGAGATAGACTATGACGGCCAGGTAGAGGTGGTCCATCTGCTCGAGGTATTACGGGATGACGTGGGGTGGGAGGCTATTGGTCGGACAGTAAAGGCACCCCTTGAGGGGCTTAAGGTAGTCCCTTACTACGGGTGCACGCTGACGAGACCGCAGGGAGTGGCGATTGATAGTGTTGAAAACCCGACGGTGCTTCAGGACCTGATGAAGGTGCTGGGGGCGACAGCCCTCGACTTTCCTCTGGCCACCGAGTGCTGCGGCTCGTTCGAGATAGTGAGCGACCCCGATGCCGTGGTAGAGCGAGCTTATGCAATTCTTGGTATGGCACAGAGAAAAGGGGCCGACGCAATCGTGCTTAGCTGTCCGTTATGTGCGCATAACCTTGGTCAGAAACAGGCTGAGGTAGCAGATAAATACAGCGATTTTACTGGGATGCCACTTGTCTATTTCACCCAGCTCCTGGCCCTGGCGGTCGGGGTCAGTCCCGAGGTATGCCGGTTTGACCTTAGTTTTGGTGGGGTGGAGGCTCTACTGCGGGAGCGGGGCTTGATTCCGCAGCGTGTTTGAGGTTGAGTGTGAGAGTAGTAAAGAAGGCGTTGGTAATTGGTGGTGGTGTTGCTGGAATCCAGGCGGCGCTTGATATTGCCGATGGCGGTTACCAGGTAATACTGGTTGAAAAGACGCCGAGTATCGGTGGCCACATGGCACAGTACGCCGAGGTCTTCCCGACCCTTGATTGTCCGCAGTGTATCCTGACGCCGAAGATGGTGGATGTCGGACAGCACCCCAACATCACACTGCTTACGTATGCCGAAGTACAAAAAGTCAGCGGTGAGGTTGGAAACTTTCAGGTCGAGATTCTCCAGAAGGCGCGGAAGGTTGACCATACCAAGTGTACCGGTTGCGGGACTTGCTGGCAGAAGTGCCCGGAGAAAATACCATCGGAGTACGATGCCGGTGTCGCAGACCGTGCGGCAATTTATATACCCTTCGCCCAGGCAGTCCCTGCCAAGGCAGTGATAGATACGGAGCACTGTCGCTACATCAAGTATCTGGATTTCATGGAAAGCGGAGCGGAGGGCAAGAAACCACCGCAGTGTCGCATATGCGAACGACTCTGCCCGGCGGGGGCGATATACTGGGAGCAGGAAGACGAAATTATCACCGAGCAGGTCGGTGCTATCGTTGTCGCTACCGGATTCGACCTCATGCCGGTAGAAAGACTGCCGGAGTATGCCGATGACCCCGACGTGATTGATGGTATTCAGTTCGAGAGGATACTGTGTCCGGGAGGTCCGACAGCCGGGGTAGTACACAGGCCGTCCGATGGTAAAACACCAAAAGAAGTGGTCTTCGTATCGTGTGCTGGTTCGCGTGACCCTGAGCATGGTGTGCCTCACTGCTCACGTGTATGCTGTATGTACCTGGCGAAGCAGGCGATGCTTTTCAAGCATGCTGTTCATGACGGCCAAACCCACATTTTTTACATTGATACACGGACTACGGGTAAAGGCTACGAGGAATTCTTACAGCGCACTATGGCCGAAGGGACAGTATACCTCAGGGGAAAGGTCTCACGCATTTACCGTGACGGAGACAAGATAAAGGTGATGGGGGTGGATACGCTGTCGGGTAAGCAGGTGGAGGTCTCGGCTGATTTGGTGGTGCTGGGGATGGCAATGCTGCCCAGCATCGGTTCGCAAGAACTGGCAGACAGGCTGGGTATTACTACTAACGAACAGGGGTTCTTCACCGAGAACCACATAAAGATTGACCCTCTGGAGTCGACCTGCCCGGGGATATATCTGGCTGGTGCGGCACAGGGCCCCAAAGACATTCCTGATTCTGTTGCCCAGGGTAGCGGTGCTGCAAGCAAGGTCTTGGGTCTGTTTGCCCGCAGCGAGAAGACACCTGAGGGACTGACGGTGAGTTGAGATGGCCAGGCAGGAGAGAATTGGCGTCTTTGTCTGTCACTGCGGTAACAATATTGCTGGAACCGTAGATGTTAAGCGGGTGGTGGAAGAGCTCAGTCATTACCCCGGTGTTGTCCATGTTGAGGACTATATGTACATGTGCTCCGACCCAGGGCAGGAACTGATGCGCAAGGCGATACAGGAGAAGGCTCTTACCGGTGTCGTCAATGCTAACTGCTCCCCAACACTGCACCAGCGGACCTTTCGCAGGCTGGCCGAGGCTGAAGGACTGAACCCTTACCGTGTTGAGATTGCCAATATCCGGGAGCAGTGTAGCTGGCCGCATGCCGATGACAAGGAGACCGCCACCCGGAAGGCGATAGCCATTATCAAGGCCACTGTTGAAAAACTGCGTCTGAACATGGCACTGACACCAACAGTTACACCGTTGACAAAGCGGGCGCTAATAATCGGTGCCGGCGTTGCAGGTATTCAGGCAGCTCTGGACATTGCTAGCGGGGGTTACGAGGTGGTCCTCGTGGAGAAAGATACCTGTATTGGCGGGCATGCTATGCAACTGGCGGGAACGTTTCCTAACCTGGAGAAGCCGGACTCGCTGATGGCTACCAGACTGGCTGAGGTTGCTTCTCACCCCCTGATAAAGCTCTATACATATTCAGAGGTGGAAGAGGTCTCTGGGTATGTCGGTAACTTCGATGTGAAAATCCAAAAGAAGGCTGGATATATTGACAAAGAGCGCTGCGATGCGTGCGGGCTTTGCCTGGAAAAGTGTCCGGTGGTGGTTTCCTCTGAATATGACTGTGGACTTTCACAACGAAAAGCGGTACGTATACCATCCTCAAACACGGTGCCCTTCCATCCGGTGATAGATGCTGAGCACTGCCTCCATTTTAACGATGGCCAGTGTGAGGTCTGCCGGGAGGTGTGTCCTGAAGGAGCAATTGATTTTTCCGGGGAGGACACATTTGTCGAAGAGAAGGTGGGGGTAATCGTAGCTGCCCCGGGCTATGACCTTCTGCCGGTCGGTCAGCCCGAGGCATATCCCGAAGACCCCGATATTATCGACGGACTGCAATTTGAGAGAATCCTGTCAGCTACCGGCCCTACCAATGGCGAAATCAGGAGGCCTTCCGATGGTATGGTGCCGCGTGAAGTGGTTTTTATCTCCTGTGTAGGCTCGCGTGACCCGGAGCACGGTGTCCCGTACTGCTCACGCGTTTGCTGCATGTATATCGCCAAGCAAGCCCTGCTCTACCGTCGTGCCGTCCCTGACGGTCAGGTGTATATCTTCTATATGGACATCCGCTCCGATGCCAAGGGATTTGAAGAGTTTGTCCAGAGCGTAATGGATGAAGGCGGTATCCTTTACTTAAGGGGGGAGGTCTCACGGATGTTCCGCGATGGCGATAAGATTAAGGTCTGGGGGGTGGACACGATTATCGGGAGGAACATTGAGATATCAGCTGACCTGGTAGTACTCGCCCGCGCAATGGTGCCGCGTCCGACAACACGAGAGCTGGCACGCAGGCTTAATATTGCTTCTGATGAACATGGTTTCCTCACCGAGGCCCATATCAAGCTGAGACCAGTGGAGAGCCTGACGTCCGGTATATATCTGGCGGGTACGGCCCAGTGGCCCAGGGACCTGCCCGATACGATTGCGTCGGCAGAAGCAGCCGCCAGCAAGGTCCTTTCGCTCTTCTCGCGGGAGGAGCTTCTTCATGAGCCAACGATTGCCTCGGTGGGCGAAGAAGTCTGCTCCGGTTGTGAATTGTGCGTGGTCAACTGTGCCTATAAGGCAATAGAAATTGATAAGAGAAGTAATGTGGCACGGGTCAACGAGGCGCTGTGTGAGGGTTGTGGCGCCTGTGCGATGATATGCCCCTCCAACGCAATTCAGCTAAAAAACTCGACACCACGGCAGTTTTTTGAGATTATTAACGTGGCTACGGGGTAAAGCGTGGCCGGAGGGATGAAGGGGAATCACGAATGAGTGCGACGGAAGGAAAGCAGAATAAGGATACTGTTGAAGCTTCGGGAAATACCGGCAAGCTTATTCCGGTGTATGTAATGGGCAAGAGGTATGAGGTCCCGGAGAGCCTGACCATCATGAAGGCCATGGAATATGCCGGGTTTAAATTTATCCGGGGCTGTGGTTGCCGGGGCGGTATCTGCGGGGCATGTGCCACGGTCTACCGGAAGGCGGGCGATTACCGGCTGCGTGTTGGGCTTGCATGCCAGACAGTGGTCGAACCAAATATGTACCTGACACAGATACCCTTCTATCCGGCCAACCGGGCAACTTGTGATTTCTCTCAGCTCACGTCCAATCCGGAAGAGATATTCAAGCTCTATCCAGAGCTTTTTCGCTGTATTGCCTGCAATCTCTGTACCAAGGCCTGCCCGATGGATGTCGAGGTGATGGACTATATCGCTGCCCTGAAACAGGGGAACATCGCTAGAGCAGCCGAGCTGTCTTTTAACTGCATCCAATGTGGACTGTGTGCCAGCCGTTGCATGGGAGAGTTGCCGCAGTATCATATCGCGCAGCTAGCAAGGCGAATATACGGGAGCAAGATTGTTCCGCGGGCTGAGCATCTGGCAGGGGCTGCGGCGGCCAGCAACAGCGGCAAGTATGATGCCTGTCTGGAAACGTTGATGAAGATGAGTGAAGAGGATTTGCGTCGGCTGTACCGGGAACGCGAGATGGAGCCAGAGATAGCTACTGAGGACTGGGTACCAAACGATACCCAGTATCTCTAGGGGGGAAGACCAATGCCGTATACATCAGAACTCAAAGAGCTGATTAAGGTAGTAGAAAGGACCAGACCGGAACGAGTAGCCCGGAAGAAGCGTGGTGAGGATTTCCCCATGATGTCACTCGAGGAGCGTGACGATATTCTGAAGAAGTACCATCCAGATTATCGTCAGGAAGGACGCCGGGCACTTAAGGTTGGGCCTAATAAAGGTTATGTTATACCCGAAGAGTTTGCCGATATACTGGAGGCCTGGAGCCGGGTTGAGCCGGACAAGGTTGACCTCTCAGTGCCGGATATAGAGACGGATGTGCTGATAATTGGTGGGGGTGGGGCCGGAACGGCTGCCGCCATTCTTGCTGAAGAGCAGGGTGACAGGGTGGTGATTGCCACCAAGCTCCGTCACGGTGATGCCAATACGATGATGGCGGAGGGGGGCATCCAGGCGGCCACCAAGACGGAGAAAGACTCGCCTTATTACCATTATCTGGACGTTATGGGGGGTGGCCATTTCAAGTGTGACCCGGAACTGGTATATACGCTGGTTACGCAGGCACCGGATGTTCTCCAGTGGCTGGAAAGTCTCGGCGTCATGTTCACTAAGTATCCAGAAGGAAGGCTGCTGTCTATACATGGTGGTGGTACCAGTCGGAAGCGGATGCACTACTGCGGTGACGTTACTGGTATGGAGATTATGCGTACTATCCGCGATGAGGCGCGGAACCGGTCTAACATCACGGTTGTCGAGTTCGCCCCAGCGGTAGAATTTCTTCTGAACGAGCATGGGGACTGTGCCGGGGCATTGTTGTATAACCTGGAGACGGAAGAATATATAGTAGTCCGGGCAAAGGCAACCATTTTGGCATCAGGAGGGGCCGGTCGTCTCCACATCCAAGGGTTCATGACTACCAACCATTATGGGGCCACCGCCGATGGTCTTGTCCTCGGTTACCGGGCAGGTGTTGAGGTCAATTTCCTGCACACTGTTCAGTACCATCCCACCGGTGCCGTTTATCCAGAGCAGGTTGAGGGACTTCTAATTACGGAAAAGTTTCGGGGGGCTGGTGCCAATCTGGTTAACATAAATGGTGAGCAGTTTGTTAATGAGCGTGAACCCCGAGATGTCGAGTCGGCGGCCTGTATTCGTGAGTGTCTTGACAGGGAGCTGGGGGTACCAACACCCGCGGGACGCGTCGGAATCTGGTTGGATTCACCAATGATAGACATGCTGTCCGGGGAGGGTACCGTCAAGAGGGAGTTTCCTGGTAAGCATATCTTATTTGAGCGTCACGGGATTGATATTGCCAAAGAGCCGATGCTGGTCTACCCAACCCTCCACTATCAGAATGGCGGGCTTAAGATGGATTCCAGTGGTAGGACCTCAATACCCGGTCTCTTCGCGGCCGGTGAAGTGACGGGTGGGGTTCATGGTGAGAACCGTCTCATGGGCAATTCACTACTCGATGTGATGGTCTTTGGAAGGATTGCCGGACGAAGTGCGGCCAGCTATGCCAAGGAGAACAGCCGAGAAGGCAGACTTACTCTTGACCATGTCCGGGCCTACCATAAAGAACTGGAAACGGCTGGTGTTTCTACTGACAAGGTGGCACCGATGATACTGCCGGATTATACTGACCCTGAGCTCAGAAAAAGACAGCTTACCAGCCATTATCAAGGTACATTACGGTAGGGGAGTATGGCACTGTTCTGACCGTCAGTGCAATCGTGCGGTACCAGTAGGACTGTTAGACGAGCAGACTGGCTGCTTAAGCCATGTCGAATATATCTATAAATTGAAGGTGCCATCTGGGAGTGCTTCGAGGTTGGCGTCTTCGAAATAATCGTCATCAAGCTGCCTCTGGGCGACGCCAGTACTCATGGCTGCCCTGGCGACGGCGTGAGCCACTGCCAAATGGACCTTCTGGTCGATAGAACTGGGGAGAAGTTCCCCCTCGCTTGTGGCGCTGGCAATAGCCTGACTGGCGGCGTAATACATCTCATAATTGATTTCCCGTGCTTTGGTGTCCAGTATTCCTCGCCAAATACCGGGGTATCCAATCAGGTTGTTTACTGTCTTACCATCGGCTGCCAGGGATGCACCTGCCGAAATAGCACGCTCCGATGTAATCTCAGGGTATGGGTTGGACAGGGCGAAGATTATCTGTCCTTTTCTCACCATACTTGGCTTTATCAGGCCGCTCTGGCCGGTAGTGGCAATAACAACATCCGCTGTTTCCATAATCTCGTCAATATTAGAGGGAATGCCGCCATGCTCAGCGTGGCGCATCGCACTGGCTTCAGTCCTAGCCGTGCCCAGTGCTGGATTACCGGTGTAACGGAGGAGAAATTTTCCGATAGATAGACCGGCAGCACCAAGACCGATTAAGCCTATCTTCATTTCTTGAAGGACGACCCCGGTGCGTTTACAGGCATTGAGCAGGGCAGCCAGTGTCACCACAGCGGTTCCCTGCTGGTCATCATGAAACACCGGCCTATCAAGCTCGCTCTGAAGCCTGTCCAAAATTGTGAAACACCTTGGTGAGGCGATGTCTTCTAGGTGAATCCCGCCGAAGGTGGGCGCAATGTTCTTTATCGTCGCCACGATTTCGTCCGTGTCGGTTGTAGCCAGTAGTATTGGTATGCCACTGACGCCGACAAGCTGGTAAAGGAGTGCTGCCTTACCTTCCATTACTGGCATTCCCGCCACTGGACCGATATTACCCAGCCCAAGCACTGCGGTACCATCGGTTACAATAGCAACTGAGTGGGTAATACTGGTATAAGTGTCTTTCCAGTGTGGTTCATTGAGAATAAGGCGGCATACTTCGGCCACGCCCGGTGTGTAGACCTTGCTGAGGCTCTCCTGGGAGTCGGCGGGGACGGTGTTGATCATTTTAATCTTACCGCCCTTGTGTAGCTCAAGCACATCATCTCTCACCTGGAGAACTGTAACTTCCTCAAGCTTCGATATTTCCTTGATCATTTGTCTCAGGTAATCTTCACCCTGAACGATGACCTCGATATCTCTGATAGTATAGTGGTGTCCTAAGTGTATAGTCTCAATGTTGCCAATCTCGGCGCCAGCCCGACCGATGGCAGTTGTTAATAGCCCGAGAGTGCCGGGAACATTTAAATTCTTGCAGCGCAACGTTCTGACAATCCTGTAATGATTATCACTCACAGCTTCATCTCCCTTTAGCTACTGTATTTCTTCAGTTGGGCGCGGATATAAAAATTATAGCACAGGAAAATGAAGTGGTATATATGGCTGTTGGAAAAGATATCTCTAGTCTTGTAAGACGTTGAATTAGCGCACATATCGTTGTAGAATAGCTGGTGTTATGAATTCTCTTGTAGGGCCGCTGTCATGCCCGGGCGCACGGGTTAGATACTCTACCGCCTAGCGCAATATTGATTGAAATAGGGAGGGAAACGTATGCCTGCAGATACTGTTAGTCCACTGGACAGGATGTTTCACCCTGAATCAATCGCTATTGTCGGTGCTTCCTCCACTAATCTAGAAGGGGGCTGGGTCAGGAGATTAATCGATTTCGGCTACACCGGTCAGATTTATCCTATCAATCCCAGGGTAACTGAGATAGATGGTCTCAAGGCTTACCCTAGTGTTAGAGATGTTCCTGGTTCAGTAGAGTATACCATCTTCAACATACCGGCACGTCTAGCTCCCCAGATTATGGCTGATTGTGTTGCCAAAGGGGTCAAGTATGTCCATGTCTTCGCAGCTGGTTTCAGTGAGACCGGCACTGATGAGGGGAAGCAGATGGAAGCTCGTCTCAAGCAAATTGCTGAAGAGGGCGGTGTGCGGGTATTAGGGCCTAATTGTATGGGCATCTACTGCCCAGCCTCCGGCATGACCTTTAACCCGGACTTCCCGAAGGAAAAGGGCAAAGTTGCCTTCGTTTCGCAATCGGGGGCGGAGTCGATGCGCCTAGTCTTCCTTGCCCAGGGTTTAGATATATATTTCAGCAAAGTCATCAGCTACGGGAATGCTATCGACCTTGATGCCCACGACTTTCTAGATTATCTGGCGGAGGATGATGATACGGAGGTCATTGCCTGTTATATTGAAGGTCTTCGTCAAGGGCCGAGGTTTGTATCTGCTATTAAGGAGTGCCTGAAAAAGAAGCCGGTGGTGGTCTTGAAGGCGGGGCTGACAGAGAGTGGCGCCGGGGCAGCAGCTTCGCACACCGCCTCACTGGCCGGGTCAAAAGCTGTCTGGGACGCTTTTTTCAAGCAGACCGGCGCTATCCCAGCCAGCACAATGGATGAGGTCGCCGACATTGTCCAAGCTATACAGCGAATGGTAAAACCGAAAGGCAGAAGGGTGGCGGTAGTTGGTAGGGGTGGAGGCATTGGAGTCATTGCGGCTGATATCTGTGAGCGCGCTGGACTAAATGTACCGGCTTTTATTCCAGAGACCCAGAATAAACTGCTGCAGATTATTCCTGAGGCTGGCGCTGGTGTGAGGAACCCGGTAGAGACCACCTATGGTATGGGTGGTGCTGTTGACTTCTACCGTCGGGGTCTTCCAATTGTGGATGATGACCTGACAACCGACGTTATCCTTGTCCACATGGCAATTGATGTCTACGGTGGGCATACTCCGGATTTACCAAAAACGGTCACCGCTGCCGCTGATGCCCTGTGTGAAAGGGCTAAGACACTGAAAAAGCCTCTAGCGGCGGCTCTCTTTACCGGCGGGCATGCCGACACTATAATGGCGGTGGTGGCTGCTCGGGAGAAGCTTACCCAGGCCGGCATACCCGTTTTTACTGGCGTTGAGTCAGCCAGCCGGGCAATTAGCAAGTATGTCAGTTACTGTCTGGCTCACCCCGATAATTAGCACTCGTTAATACCGTTGTCCGCATGTTGAAGCCCAGGCAGTCGAGCTGGTGGTCGGAATCATAAGAAACCGGTATGCGGATGAAGGGGTAGAGCATTCTCTCATGAACATATTGCAGGTCTCCTCGGGGGAGCTGAGAATTCCTGTTAAGCTATGGGGACAATTTGAGAATTCACCATAATCTAAGTTGATAATTTGTGAAGCACGTTCGGGTGTATTTGCTTCAACATTAATATCCGGATAGGGGAAGGTAAGGGGAGAATAATAAGGTCAGGCCAACCTATAAAAAGGTTGGCCTGTCTTCTATTGTCTTTTTTGTGTTCGGTACAGGGATTGCTTCAGGTTGACCGATTAAGCCTGACTAGTTGAAAATCAACGATGGTACGTCTCTGGAGACCTCATCCATCTCCCTGAGCTTGGCATCTGTCTGTTTCTTTCTCTCTTCTATTGTCGTGACAATCTGGGCGGTTTCGGCATAGTACCTTCGGATTTTCTCGACATTCTTGAGTTCGGACAGGATCACCGAGACATCAAGAGCGCCGCTGTTCCGGGGGTAGTCGCCATTTCTGATAATGGCTTCCGGGGCAAGCCCCTTGAGGTATTCGCCAAGCTCTTTGATGACGGTGAGGTTCATCTCCTTGCTGGGTGCAGAAACGAGGTACAGCGCTCGTGAAGCATCCTCGGGGTTGCACTTGAAAGACAGCTCGCTGATGGCGGCGTCCATCGCCTCGATGCCACGGTGGATTTCCGTGCTCTTGTCACGGAAGTTCTTTGATGTCCGGAAGGGGAGCCGGAAGGGGGGCAATTGTGCCTGCCCGTAGCCGATGACTGTCCACCCGGCTATACTCTGGATGATGTCTCCGGCATCGAGTAGTCTGGCGCCAACATACTTGGCCTTCTTCTCCTCGCCGGCGCAAAGTATGTTATAGAATGGTTCGACGATGAGGTGATTGATGCCAGCAAGGTTGTTCCTCAGCGTGTCGGTCTTTTTGACGTACCTCTGGTTGTCGACCAGGAAGATGGCATCCGCTACTGCGTCGGCAGACTTGAGACATGTCGCTGTATTGTATATAGTCCTTTCCTCAGTATGCTCTTCGTGCTCGAAGGGGAGGATAATGAGGTTATAAATTGGTTTGTCGATATAGCGTTCCTTGAGTATCTGGGTCATGATTGAGATTGACCCGGAGCCAGTACCTCCGGCGGCACCAGCGCATAGCATAAAGGCGTCTGACTCGAAGAAGTGGGGTGTTGACCTGATGGCGTCGATGACCTTGTCGGCGTCCTCTCTGGCGATTTCGGCGGCCAGTTCGTTTATCTTGCCAACTCCGTGACCCCCTGACTTTCGTCCTCCAATAAGGATTCTGTGGCGGTAATCGGACTTGATATGAGACAGCCCACCGAGGTCGGCGAGGTCAGTATTGACGGCGAAGACACCGGTGACTATCTCGGTTCTGCGTCGTGCTTTAGCCCTGCTGTTTATCCGGGCGAACCCGTCAGCAATGTTGGAGCCGCACTGACCCAGACCAATAACCAGTAATTTCACTTTTCTACCTCCTAGCGTTTGCTGTTGTGCCAGTACACAACTTTAGCCGATATATGTGCTAGTTCCAGTATAGGGCATGGGTTATCCGGGAGAATATCCCACGATAGTACTGATACCTCTAGGTGAATAGTCCTAAATTCGTAGGGGGGTAGTACATATTATTGACTCATATCCTGCCTGTGTTTATAATTTAGCAAGATTGCGTTCTCGAAGCAGCTAGCGGTAGTCCGGTGTTGTAATAACTTGGAGGGACCGGCATGCAGATTTTTATTGACTCGGCGAGTGTTAGTGAGATTGTAAAATGGCTTGGGATGGGTGTGATTGATGGTGTAACGACTAATCCCACCATAATGTTTGAGGATGGCGTTTATGACGCTGAAGCTGGAATCAGGACAATCTCTGCCTTGGTAGACCCTCTACCGGTATGTGTCGAGGTTACCACTGACGAGCCGGATGATATGGCAGTACAGGCACGTCTGTTCGCTTCGTGGGCATCCAATGTGGTCGTCAAGATACCCCACATTACTACTGACGGCGTTCCCTGCTATGGAGTCATCAAAGACTTGGAAGCTGAGGGGATAAGAGTAAACGCTACGGCTGCGATGTCCCTGGGACAGGTAATACTGGCGGCCAAGGCGGGGGCAACCTACATCAGCTTATTTGCCGGCAGGGTAGCTGACGAGGGTGGTATAATGCCCCGGAGGTCATCAGGATGGCGGTAGAGTGGCTGGGGCGCTGGAGATTTAAGAGTAAAGTGGTTGTTGGCAGTATCAGGTCAGTGGGTGATGTCCTGAATGCGGTTATGGCTGGTGCCCATATTGTCACAATCCCCCCGCCGTTTCTATACAAGATGGCAGACCACAAGTACAGCCGCGAGACGGTAAAGCAGTTTCTTGGCGATGCCGAAAAGGCTTTGAAATTGATGCAACAGGCAATGAGGACGGGCTGAGGAGCTCGGTCCTCCGCGTTTCACCTAGGCATACTATATACGCTTTTTCTCCCCGACTACGTCCTGCTAATGGAGTTCTCTCAGACCAAGGTCAATATGGTTCAGGGCCTCATCTATGTCCTCACCGTTGACCATGCGGTTTGTTACGGCCCGGCACTTATTATCACCACGATAGCCGACCTTGACACCCCGTGTATTCAGCATCTGTATGAATTCGGAGCTGGAAACCTTCAGGGATAATTCGAAGTTTACGATGTTCGTCTGGACTTCGTGGGGGACTATTATGCCGGGGATATTGGATAGTCCCCTGGCAAGACGGCGGGCATTATCATGGTCTTCGGCCAGCCGTGCCACCATTGTTTGCAGGGCGACGATGCCGGCAGCAGCGATAACTCCTGCCTGCCTCATCCCTCCTCCAAGCATCTTGCGCCATTTGCGGGCACTCTCGATAAGTTCCTCTGTTCCGCAAAGAAGGGAGCCGACAGGAGCGCTGAGCCCTTTGGAGAGGCAAAAGCAGACAGAATCAACATCGGCAGCTAGCTCGCTGGCAGGCACGTATAGAGCGATGGCGGCGTTGAAAATCCGGGCCCCATCAAGGTGGACCCGGAGGCCGTGCCGGTGTGCTATTTCAGCGGCAGCCGATGTGTAGTCGGCGGTGAGGACAGAGCCACCACAGCGGTTATGGGTATTTTCCAGGCACAGCAGGGTGGTCTGAGGGAAGTGGATGTTCTGACTGCGGATGGAACTCTCAATCATGTTGAGGTCCATCTGCCCATCCTGGCTGTTTGGTACGGTGTGCATTACCACTCCGCCCAGGGCAGAAGCGCCTCCCACCTCATACCAGAAAGTGTGAGATTCATCACCGAGGAGGACTTCGTCACCATGATGTGTTTGGACAAGAATGGCCAGCAGGTTGCTCATCGTTCCGCTGGTGGTGAAGAGAGCCGCCTCCTTTCCCAGCATCTGCGCTGCCAGTTGCTCCAGGGAATCTATTGTCGGGTCTTCCTGGTAAACATCATCACCGACCTCAGCCTGATACATGGCGAGGCGCATCTCCTCGGTGGGTAATGTTACGGTATCGCTGCGCAGGTCAATGATTTTCAATCATACCTCCTTGTACCGTGTTTCGGCACTTGGCAACCTGCTAATAAACTACCTGCCGAAAATTGTGACTGCTTGCTTTATGTTGGTGATTACATCTACATTAAACGGGCAGCGCTCAACACATACGCCGCATTCCGTGCAGGCGGAAGCCGTGACCGGTAATGATTCGTACTGGGTGGCGGCCAGGCTGTTCCCGGCATATCGGGCGGTATCGGTGAGACGTGTTACCGTTCCAATGTCAATACTGACCGGGCAGGGCAGGCAGTGGTTACAGTACATGCAGCTACCTTGCAACTTCCAGATACTGTTGGTATCGATGGCGCTGTAGTCCTTTTCCTCGCTGGTGGCTTCCAGGTAGGCCAGTGCTGCCCTCATCTCATTTACGGTACGGCAGCCCGGGACTGTGGTGCACACTCCTGGCTGAGACAGGGCGTAGCTCAGGCACTGGACTGGAGTCAGGATGATACCACTTGGGTTCTTCTTGTTGAAGAGCCAGCCGGCGGCGTAGGGTTTCATCGCCACGACGGCGACACCACGGGCAGCACAGGCATGATAAAGCTCTCTTCTGCTAGTTGTCGAGTCCGTTTCGGGCCGTGATTGGCGGTAGGTACTTGCCTGCCATACGGCTTCGACTTCGATGTCACCTGGCAGAGTGTCTATCGCCGGGTTTATGGGAAACATCAATACATCGATGTATCCACTGTCAACTGCCTTGAGGGCAATCGGTACACGATGACTGCTCATCCCGATAATGCGTGCCTTACCTTCTTTTTTTAGCCTGAGTGCCAGTTCCAGGAGTCCACCGGGACTGAATACCTTATCATAATCGTCCGCTTTGTCGACGAAGAACAGCATGAGGACGTCAATGTAGTCTGTCTGCAACCTGGCTAGCAGGTCGTTGAAGTAATGCTCACAGGCAGCTTTGTCCCGGGTGCGGTCAGGCTGACCATTTTTCAGGGTGGAGCCCAGGTGACCGGCAATCATTACCCGGTGCCGTCGGTCCTTCAGGGCGATGCCGAAGTTGTCCCGGACATCGGGGGAGGCCATGAAAAGGTCGATATAGTTAACGCCTTCATCAAGGGCGGTATTGACGACAGAGACAATCGTATCCAGCGGAGCGTGCTCCAGGTATTCAGCTCCGAGCCCTATGATGCTGACATCGATCCCTTTTCTTCCCAGTTTCCGGTACTGCATTTATCATCCTCCTGTGCTTGCAGGTACAGCGACACTATCTTACTAGCTGGCGAACTTAATAGCAAGCACAGATTACGGTAGAATAACAAGAGAATAATCAGTCGGTACTTCTGGTCTGCTTGGGCATCAGGACGCCGACGGGGCATCGCTTGATGCATTCCATGCAGGAGGCGCAACGCGACTCGTCACCGTAGAAGGCTATTCTGGTTTCATTACCACGGTTGAGGAAGTACAGGGAGCTGGTCCCGTGGAGGTCTTCGCAGGTCTGGACACATATCCCGCAGAGGACGCACTTGTTAGGGTCGTAGTCGAAGCAGGGTGGGGAGGTATCGAGAGGGAGCTCCTCATCTGGCACTCGCAGGCGCCGTACTCGTCGGCGGTCGATGCGAAGCTGTGCCATTAGTTTCTGGAGCTGGCATTTACCGCTGCTGGGGCAGCCGCGGCAGGTAATATGGTGGTTGGCGATGAGTAGCTCAACCACAGGCCGAATGGCCTGGTCAATCTCCGGGGACTTTGTCCTGACCACCATGCCGGGTTCTACCTCTACACGACAAGCGGTGGCCAGGCTACCATCAATCTCAACTATACAGAGTCGGCAGGCACCACGGCCTTCCAGTGCCGGGTGATAGCAGAGGTGGGGGATATAGATATCATTCTGGAGGGCGGCTGCCAGGACAGAAGTCCCTTCATCAACCTCTAGAGCTAGATCATCAATAATTAATTTAACTTTTTCCATCTTTCTGTCTTACTGGTAGAAGAAACATACGCCGGCTGGGCAGTAGCCCTCTTTGATGTGTGCCTCGTACTCATCACGGAAGTAGCGGATGGTGGTGAGTACCGGGTTCGGGGCGCTCTGTCCCAGGGCACACAGGGATGTCTCGGCGATTGACTTACCCAGTTCCTCAAGCAGGTCAATGTCTTCGGGTCGGCCCTGTCCTCGGCAGATATGGTCGAGGATGTCAAACATCTGTTTTGTTCCCACACGACAGGGGATACACTGTCCGCACGACTCGCGCCGTGTGAAATCAAGGAAGTATCGAGCGACGTCTACCATGCAGGTGTCTTGGTCCATAACGACCATGCCACCCGAGCCCATCATCGAGCCAGCCTCCGTAAGCGAGTCGAAATCTACTGGCAGGTTGAGTAGCTCGGCTGGGAGACAGCCGCCCGATGGGCCGCCTGTCTGGACGGCTTTGAAGGCACGGCCGTTGGGGATACCACCGCCGATGTCGAAGATAATGTCACGGAGTCGGGTGCCCATGGGCACCTCTACCAGACCACTGTTGACCACATTACCGGTCAGTGAAAAAATGGCTGTGCCTTTGCTATGCTCCGTTCCCCGGCTGGCAAACCAACTGGAGCCATGATTGATGATTAAAGGGATATTAGCAAGGGTCTTGACGTTGTTAAGCACAGTTGGTTTTCCCCAGAGTCCATATTGGGTGGTGCGGGGACGTGGCGAAAGTTTGGGTAGACCTCGTTTCCCTTCAATGGAAAGGACAAGGGCGGTTGACTCGCCGCAAACAAAAGCCCCGGCACCCTGAAAGATTTCTATGTCGAAGTCGAAACCGCTCCCCAGGATACCTTTGCCGAGAAAGCCTCGTTCCCTTGCCTGTGTTATCGCTATCTTCAGGCGTCTTACGGCGAGGGGGTACTCCGCACGGACGTAAACATATCCCTGGCTGGCACCGACGGCCCAAGCGGCGATTATCATCCCTTCAAGGACAGAATGTGGGTCTCCCTCGAGAACTGACCTGTCCTGGAAAGCGCCTGGGTCGCCCTCGTCGGCATTACAGATAACGTATTTTTGGTCTGCCTCCTCAACATAACAGGCTTCCCATTTTTGCCCGGCAGAGAACCCAGCGCCACCAAGCCCACGGAGTCCCGACTGCTTTACCTCATCGATTATTTGCTCCGGGGTCATTTCAAACACGGCCTTATGTATTGCCTGGTAGCCACCGGATTCAATGTAGTCATCGATACTCTCGGGATTGATGTGGCCGCAATTCCGTAGTACCAGCCGTTGCTGCTTGTAGTAGAAAGGTATGTCATGGTAACAGGGCAACGTTCTACCGATAGTAGAGTCGTAGTAGAAGAGACGGTCGACAGGCCTACCATCTGGCAGGAATGACCGGGCGATGTCTGGGATGTCATCGGGACCGACCTTGGAATAAAAGAGGCCCTCTGGTTCAACGACGACCAGCGGCCCTCTCTGGCAGAAACCGTGACAACCGGTGCCTTTTACCTGGACGCTATCACTAAGATTAAGTTCGGCCAGCTCTTTTTGTAGCAGTGAATATAATTGCTCAGCTCCCCCGGATACACAACCTGTTCCTTGGCATACAATAATTTCATGTTGGCTATCAGACATATGCTCTCTCTCTGGACAGACTTGGGGTAATAGCGCTTGCTTTCCCGGGGGCCAGTATATGTTATAGATAATAGGATTCAATGGTACTGGCTGTCAAGTGCAGATGAGGCTGAAGAATATAATGTTGAGTCTATTAATACCTGTTTGTGTGGAGGTGTTAGCTCGTGTGATACGGGCATTGTGGATAAAGGTATTGCCATGATATTGACTCCGTCTGAAAATAAGCAAACCCGAGGTTGCCCTTCGGGTTTGCTTATTAGGAAGATGAAGAAAAAAGGTGTGGTGGTAAGTAGTAAATGTAGTAATAATATTATATTGTGCTGAGGTTAAGGAAAGGTAAAGTTACCCATTTTCAGGTAACAAGGAGGTTACGAATTGGTAAGTGTATTGTGACAGTCCTGACCTCTGATGGAGCACTGGCTGTTACAATCGACGGGTAGTGCGCTATAATGAGCCGGGTGTACGCGGCTGTCATATCCGCTCCCGAGCGGACGTCCATGACTGAAAAAATGAAAGGGGAGGGGTGAAATGGTTAATAGGGTGCTTATTGCGATACTGATATTGCTGGTATTGATAAACGGTGCTATTGGTGTTTATGCCTACCTGCTCAACAGGGATATCGATACCTTGAGTGAGCAGTTGGCGGACCAGGTAAACGCTTTGGGTGATGAAGTGACGGTCCTCAGTAAGCAGGCAGAGGTTCGCTTGGATGCCGTGGAAGAAGGGATGCAGTCGAACCAAGTTGGCATTGATGCTCTCGGAGACAAGGTGGACGAGGAGCTGATACAGGTCGGAGACAGGATTATAGAGCTAGCAGAAAATTTGGAAACAGAAATTAATGGTATTACAAGTGAACTCGCCGCGATTGAGCCGGGATTGGAGGCTGACGAGGTCTATCAGGCTGTCAGTCCGGCGGTGGTCGAGGTGAGTGATGGGGAGCGGACGATTGGTTCAGGGTTTATCTATGATGATGATGGTCATGTCGTAACCGCCAACCACGTGGTCGAGGAACTGACCACAATACACGTGGTCCTGGCTGATGGTAGGACCTCCCCGGCCAGTGTGGTCGGTACCTGTCCGCTTAGCGATGTAGCGGTTCTTGCCCCTGAGCGACAGTTTGACATCGTACCTTTGACGCTGGCGGATTCGTCCGCGGTCAAGATTGGGGAACCGGCTATCACCATCGGCAGTCCATTCGACCAGAGAGGAACCGTGACAGCGGG
This sequence comes from Dehalococcoidia bacterium, assembly GCA_011170375.1. Classification (GTDB taxonomy): domain Bacteria; phylum Chloroflexota; class Dehalococcoidia; order Dehalococcoidales; family Fen-1064; genus W589. Next base: position 16,411 of record DUEV01000004.1, on the reverse strand, counting down.
GATTATCAGTCAGGTTGGCAGGTTCGAGGAGATTGGTGATGAAGCAGGGAGTAACTGGATAGCAAACCTGCTCCAGTTTGATGCCCCGGCGAATTACGGGAATTCGGGTTGTCCCTTGTTTAATGCTGCTGGGGAGGTTATTGGGCTGGTTGTGGCCCGGGTCGAACCTGAGATAGGAGATGGAATTTCCTATGCGGTATCGGCAAACAAGGTCAGGAGGGTTGCTGACGCCATTATTGAGCAAGGTTCTTTCAACTATCCCTGGCTTGGTGTGGAGGCCTCTGATTTTACGCCAATTCTGGCGGAGATGGTCGGACGGGAGACGGTTGATGGAGCGTTTGTCGGCTTTGTTACCCCTGGTGGTCCAGCAGAAGATGCCGGTATTCAAGCTGATGACATAATTATTGCCATCAATAGTGTAGTCGTTACTGAGGTAGCTGACCTCGTGTCCTACCTCGGAGAGCATGGCAGCCCGGGGGACTCATCTGTCGTAACTGTAGTCCGGGATGATTCCGAGATAGAACTGACTGTCACGCTGGGTACCAGGTAACTCTCACCTTGTCCTTAGTTTATGTACTTGGTTCAGCGCCTTGGCTCTATTTTCCTTTCCAGACAGGTGGTCTTTTCTCCAGAAAAGACCTGATACCTTCTTTGCAGTCCTCGGTGGCATTTGTGCTGCGGAAGCGTTTGCCAGTTTCAACGCGGTGGACGGTGGGTGGCCACTCCAGCGAGCCGTAGGTCAGCTCCTTAATCGCCTTGAGTGCCAGTGGTGCGCCACGTATTAACTTCATTGCCATCTCTCTGGCAGCTGGTATTAACTCCTCGGCTGGCACCACCTTGCTCACCAGACCAATTCTCTCCGCTTCACGGGCATCAATTATCTCGCCAGAGTACATCATCTCGAGGGCTCTGCCTAAACCAACAATGTAGGGGAGCAGGTATGGCCCGGTGCCGATATCCGGGCAAAGGCCCCTCTGACTGAAGACCCAGCCGAAACGGGCGTTCTCCGAGGCGATACGGATGTCACACTCGGCAGTCCACTCGGCTGCCATACCGACGGCGGCACCATTGACGGCAGCGATAGTGGGCTTGGGAATTCGGGCGAAGGTCCAGGGTGGAAGCACGCTCTCGGGAAGACTGGCGGCCTCGGCGCGTCTCTGGCTCGCCGCGGCAGATTCTTCCTCGCTCCGGCCCAGGTTAGAGACGTCAGTCCCGCCACAGAAGGCACGACCGTTCCCGGTAACAATCACTGCCCTTACCTCGTCATCCCTGATGGTTTCACCAACGATACGGCGGATATCAATGAGCATATCATTAGTGACAGCATTCATCTTTTCCGGGCGGTTGAATGTGATAGTACCAATACCATCCTCTTTGCTGTAAAGAATTTTGTCTTCTGCCATAGTATCTCTCTCCCAAAAGTTTTTCTTACTACCTTGGTATTACTTTTTTAGTACCTCGTAGAGGCGGGCAACATTCATTCGTTGCAGCATGGGCCCCATTGCCGCCATACGTTCATCGAGGGGATAGCGGTCGAGGAATGAGATAGCATCCTGGGCCTCTTCCAGGCTCATCCCTTTGTTGATGGCATCACTGACAGCGTCTATCCATTCCTGAATTGCGGCCTTCATCTTTGGAATGTAGCTGGGGCGGCAGACCTCTCCGTGGCCTGGTACCATAAACTCTGCCCCCAATTCTTGAAGTCGGTCCAGCGAATCGAGCCACTCATAAGGAACGGCCTGATGGAGGAAAGGATGTGTCTCGTAGAAGATATTGTCCGAGGTGAAAACGACCTTTTCTTCGGGGATATATACGGCTACCTGGTAGGGGGTGTGGCCGGGGTGGTTTGTTAACCGGAAGGTATGCTCTCCGACATAGATAGTTGCCCGGTCATTCAGGGTGATGGTGGGCGGGTGGTAACTGAACCCATCGATTAAGGGCAGGTTTTCAGGAGCAGTTTGTTGGAGGCGCTCTTTTAATTGCTCGACATCAGCAGCCAGAATCGCCTCCCTGGTGCCCTCGTGGGCGATGACAGTGCCTTCGAAAAAGTGGATACCGCTGAAGTGGTCGCCGTGGGGTTCGGTTATCATGATGTAACGGACATGTCCGTGTTTGGCAATCTCATCCCGCCACTTGATTGCGTCCACTGGCATCTGCGGGGTGTCTATCATGACGACACCTTCACTGGTTACCACGAATCCGGGATTGCAGCCAGCAAACTCGGTCTCAGCATAAACGTTATCTGTAACCTTCTGCATAGCTTCCTCCTTTACATAAAATATCTAATTAAAGTCAGGACTGAATGGTTGTGTACTATTCTAGCCTAAACCAAAGTTTAATGGAAGCGCAGGTATTTCGGAGCCAAATAGGCTATAATGATTGACGTATGTTCTTGCACTGTGTATTGCTCGCCTGCTATCAGATAATTTTTTCGTGTCTCAGAGCGTATACGACTCCACCTGGGAGGTCTGATATTTGGTCTGGGTGAAATTCGTCGCGAGCCTTGCCATAATTCTGTTTGCCGGGACAAAACTGGCCCGGTATGGTGATGCACTTGCTGAAAAAACACGTCTCGGCCAGATATGGATTGGACTCCTCCTGCTGGCTTTCATTACCTCCGTGCCCGAGCTTTCTACCGGTATAGGTGCTGTGACCCTGGTCAGTGACAAAGAGCTTGCCCCTGACCTGGCGATTGGCACTATCATGGGAAGCTGTATTTTTAATGTTCTTATTGTTGCCTGGCTGGACGTGATACATCGTCGAGAGCCCATTCTGAGCAGGGCCAGTTCGAACCATATGATATCGGCTTTAGTGGGTATTGTCCTGATTGGTCTGGCGGCACTGAGTATCTTTGGCGGTGAGAAGATTGCCGGATTAGCTCTGGGGTGGTTGGGCCTTCCCAGTATTGTTGTAATAGTAGTGTACTTGATAGGAGTTCGATGGACGCTTCACTCTGCCCGAGACATGCAGTCTGCATCACCACAGGCTTCTCGTGAGCAGTATCAGGATATGGGGATGCGGGAGGTGTGGGTCAAGTTCATACTGGCTGCGGGGGCTGTTATCGGTAGTGGAATCTGGTTGGCCTTGATTGGCGAGGAGATTTCTGATACCACGGGTCTGGGTGCCGGCTTTGTGGGCTCGCTCTTTCTGGCTGTTTCGACCTCAATGCCGGAGTTGGCACTAACAACCGCAGCGTTACGTATTGGTGCCATAGACCTGGCGGTAGCAGATGTGGTCGGTGCCAATATGATAAATATCGCCAAAATCTTTATAATAGATATCTTCTACACCGATGGTTCTATTCTTTCTGCGGTATCGAAGTCTCAAATAACCACCGCTCTTGTGGCTATCGGAATGAGCCTGGTGGTACTTATCGCCCTCCGATTCCGCCAGCGCCGCAAGACCTTTTTTGTCATCAGTTGGTACGGAGTCATTTTGGTCGCTCTCTACATATACGGGGCTTATGCTCTTTATACCTCGGGGGTGGGGTAGGCAGGAACTGCTCCGTATCTACACGAGTGAGAAAGACCAAGGGGGTGTCCCCTTGGAATCCCCCTTCCAAAGGAGTTACACCCCTCTGGACACCCCAAAACGGTGTGAAGGTAGTTTTCTGGCTGGGGTCGTTTGCACCTTAGAGGGTGCCGCTAATAATATGAACGAATAAATATCTTCTTAATGTTGGCTGATTCTGCTATAATAGTTCTGGCTTCGCGACGCCAGCGTGTCGACTAGATAGGAAGTAGCATTATCGAATGGAACTAAGTCAAATCTTTGCCCTTGTCATCTTCGTGGGGATGTTTATCGCCGTTGTTAGTGACAAGTGGCACCGCTACATTCCAGCTCTGGTTGGTGCCGGCCTCACTGTTATCGTTGTCTTTCTTATTATCATGAGAAGCCCTCAGGCTGTCCTCGATACGCTCAGCCTAGGGCAGCTTACCGAGCAAGCATTCTGGTGGGTGCCGCCTGGCGGAGAGCCGGTGGAGTCCCACCAGGGCGTGAACTGGCAGACCATTATCTTCATCGGTGGGATGATGGTGATGGTCGAGGGCCTGGGAGAGGTCGGTTTCTTCCGCTGGCTGTGCCTTCGTCTGGCCAAGCTGGTCAACTACAAGGTTGTCCCCATACTGATTGTCTTCATGCTCCTTTCTGGCTTCCTGGCAATGTTTATCGACAGCATCACGGTATTGCTCTTCCTGGCTACGGTCACGATTGAGCTGGCCCGCCTGCTTAAGTTTGACCCCGTTCCAATCATTATTGCTGAGATATTCGCGTCCAATGTTGGTGGAAGCGCCACAATGTGCGGTGACCCACCCAATGTTATTATTGGTACCGCCTACGGATACTCTTTCTTTGACTTTGCCACCAATACCGGTCCCATTGCCTGGATAGGGATGTTTGCTACCCTGGCATTCTTCTACTTCGCTTTCCGTAAAGTACTCACGACTTCCCAGGGCGATAACAGAATTGACCCCAGTACTTATCCTGAGCCGCGTGAAGCTATTACCAATATGAATCTCTTCCGGATAAACACCGCCATCTTTCTTCTGATAGTGGTGCTATTGGTCACCCATGCTCAGACAGGGATATCGGTAGCACTGATAGGGGTAATTGCTGCCGGTCTTACCCTGGGTGCCGGATTTGGTAGTGCCGGGCATATCCTCAGGAGGGTAGATTGGCGGACACTGCTTTTCTTCATCGGGTTGTTTATCTGTGTCGGTGGGCTCGAAGTGACCGGGATATTGGTGATTCTAGCCGATTTCATTGCTGATATTTCTGGTGGAAATATCACGGTGGTGATACCTATTATCCTGTGGATATCGGCCATTGCTTCGGGGATAGTAGACAATATACCTTTTGCGGCTACGATGATACCGGTACTGAGAGAGCTTGCTGCTGGGACGGCTGGTTTTGATCAAAGGACGCTAGCCTGGACACTGGCACTAGGCACCGATATTGGGGGAAATGCTACCCCAATCGGCGCTTCTGCTAACGTGGTTGGTACGGCGGTTGCCCAGAGAGAGGGCTACCGCATAAGCTGGGCGAGATTCTGCAAATATGCCATACCAGCGATGATCATGGTGGTTGGCCTTTGCTGGCTGTATCTGGTGGTGCGATACACCTAGACCAGAACCAGGACGAAATACAACAACATAGCAATTGCGTCACTATCGTACAATAAGGTATTATAGTTGGGGTGAGGCATCTTATTAGTACTCGTAACTCGCACGCCCCTGTAGCTCAGGTGGATAGAGCACCAGCCTCCGGAGCTGGGTGCGCGCGTTCGAGTCGCGCCAGGGGTACTCCCATGAGAAAAAGTAATAAATCTCTGCTTTACGTATATACATGGAGGAGAAGTTGATAGATACAACCCGATTGGTCGAAATCAGGTGGCATGGCCGTGGCGGCCAGGGAGCCGTCATGGCTTCCGAGATTCTGGCACGGGCGGCAATCAGCGAGGGCAAATATGCTCAGTCTTTTCCCAGCTTTGGACCGGAGCGGAGGGGAGCACCGGTGATGGCCTTTGATAGAATTAATCCCACTAAACCTATCCGAGTGAGGGCTGATGTTGCCGAACCTGATGTGGTTATTGTCCTAGACCCGACCCTGTTGGGTATTGTTAACGTTGCTTCCGGGCTTAAGGAAGATGGGATACTGATATTAAATACCAGTAAGAATATCGAGGACTTTGAGGCAGAGTTTGGGACTAAGTGGCAGATGGCCTCGGTCGATGCCACCAGGATTGCCCGTGAGTTGCTGGGTGTACCTATTGTCAATACTACCATGCTTGGAGCGTTGCTTCGGGCGACCGAAGTAGTCAAAATAGAGTCGATGGAGGAACCTCTCGAGCAGAGGTTTGAACGACTGGCCGAGCGTAATATCAACGCAATGAAACGGGCATATGAGGAGACCGTAGTAAAGGGGTTAAGCTAATTTGAGTAAAGAAGAACTGAGCTGGAAGGATATCGAGGTCGGCGCGATATTCACCACGCCGGGTAGCACCGCTGAGTATAAGACCGGTGATTGGCGCTCTCAGGCACCAACCTATAATTTCGATAGATGTATCAAGTGCGGCATCTGTCAGCTCTACTGTCCCGAGGGCTGTGTTGAGCAAAATGAAGACGGCTATTTTGTCGCTGATCTGTACTGGTGCAAGGGGTGCGGTATCTGTGCCAGAGAGTGCCCAACCGCTGTAATTACTATGGTAGAGGAGACAGAGTGATGGGTAAAAGGGTAGGCATTGAAGTCTCAATAGCAATATCCGAAGCTGTCAAGCTGGCCAATGCTGATGTTGTCGCCGCTTATCCAATTACCCCGCAGACACATATCGTAGAGCACCTGGCAGAACTGGTAGCTAGTGGTGAACTTGATGCCGAGTATATTCCGGTGGAGTCGGAGCACTCGGCGATGAGTGCCTGCCTGGGAGCGGCGGCCGCCGGGGCGCGTGCCTTTACCGCCACCGCTGGCCAGGGTCTGGAACTGATGCACGAGGTCCTGTACGTCGCTTCATCGATGCAGCTGCCAGTAATAATGGTGGTTGCCAACCGCGCACTGTCGTCACCAATCAACGTTTGGGGTGACCATTCGGACCTGATGGCGGTAAGGGATACCGGCTGGATACAGATTGTGGTTGAGAACGGGCAGGAGGCGGTAGACAACGTACTTTGTGCCTTCTGCATTGGTGAAGATAAAAGGGTGTTGCTGCCGGTGATGGTACACATCGATGGATTCCACCTGACCCATGTAATTGAGCCGATAGAGCTCCCCGACCAGGCAGACGTCGATAAATTTATCCCGCCGAACCAGTATCCGTTACCTCTAGACCCATCTCGACCAGTAACAATGGGGGCCTTCGGGCCGCCGGTAATCTACCCGGAGATAAAGAAGAGACAGGATGTAGAGTTGAGGGCGGCCAAGAAAGTCGTTCTGGAGTACTGGGATAAATTTGGCAAGGCTTTTGGGCGTGAATACCACCCAGTTGAAAAATACCGCACCGAAGATGCCAAAACGTTGCTAATGACGATGGGCAGCACCAGTGAAACAGCCATGGATGCTGTCGACAAAATGAGAAACGAAGGGATGGATGTGGGGTTGCTGAAATTGAGACTCTGGCGCCCCTTCCCCTTTGAAGAACTGCAGGAGACAGTTAACGAGGCTGACTTGCTGGTTGTGGTAGACAGGGCTATTTCCTTCGGCGGACCGGCGGGGCCGTTCTGTTCGGAGGTGAAGGCGGCATTATACAATCAGGACAAGAGGCCCAAGATAATCGGTTTCGTCGCTGGATTAGGAGGAAGGGATATACCAGTGGTGGGATTCGAGACGATGGTTCGTCGGGGGATGGAGATTGCCGAGAAGGGAGGCGGGGAGGTACTAGAGACTTATGGGGTGAGAGAATAATGCAGAACTACACTGTTTATGTTCCCCGCCTAGCACCGAAGAAGGAACCGTTTGCCCCGGGGCACCGGGCCTGTGTGGGTTGTGGTGAAGCATTGGCTGTCAGGCTGGTCTGCAAGGCGTTTCCACCTAATACAATAGTAGCCAATGCCACTGGTTGCATGGAGGTTGTCTCGTCACAGTATCCGATGACCTCATGGCGAGTACCCTGGGTACATGTTCTTTTCGAAAATGCGGCGGCGGTGGCTTCCGGTATTGAGGCTGCCCTGAAAGCGATGACAAGGAAGGAACTGCGCCCGGATGATGGTACCAAGGTGGTGGCTATGGGTGGTGATGGTGGTACCAGCGATATCGGTCTGCAGGCGCTGTCCGGGGCTATGGAGCGTGGACACGATTTACTCTATGTCTGCTTTGATAATGAGGCCTATATGAATACCGGCATCCAGAGGTCTTCGGCAACCCCGTTTGGAGCATCGACGACTACCTCTCCTGCTGGTCGGAAGAGCATCGGGCAGAAGACGTGGAAAAAGAACATGGCGGCAATTGCTGCTGCCCATGATATCCCTTATGTGGCCACGGCCAGTCATAGTTACCCGCAAGACCTGATGGCCAAGGTGGCTAAGGGGATAGCTGTCCCTGGTCCCGCTTATATACATGTGCTTTCTGTCTGCCCTACCGGCTGGCGTTCCGCTCCAGATTTATCGATTAGGCTGGGGCGCCTGGCTGTGGAGACAGGCGTGTTTCCTCTGTACGAAATTGAGGACGGTAAATACAAGATGAGCCTAGAGCCACCTAAACTGAGGCCCGTGGAGGACTACCTGAATCTGCAGGGGAGGTTCCGGCACCTGTCTGAGGATAATATCAAAGAGATTCAGGAGCGGGTGATTAAAGAGTACGAGCGAATCAAGGAGAAGGCCAGATGACGATGGATGCTGAACAGGTACGCGACAAGGTAGGCTCAATACTGGACAAGTACCAGCGTGATAAAGGCATGCTGGTATCAATCCTGCAGGATACGCAGGCAGCACTGGGCTATCTTGCCAGGGAAGCCCTGCTTGAGGTCAGTGCTGGTCTGGAGGTGCCACTGAGCCGGGTGTACAGTGTTGCCAGCTTCTTTCGGGCGTTCAGCCTGAAGCCGCGGGGTCGGCACCTGATAGATGTCTGTCTCGGGACGGCCTGTCACGTTCGGGGGGCTGTTGGTATTCTGGAAGCAATTGAACGGGAGGCAGGTATCAAGTCGGGAGATACGTCTGAAGACATGAGGTTCAGCCTTGACACTGTAAATTGTGTTGGTGCTTGTGCCCTGGGGCCTATTGTGATTGTTGACGGGAAATACGAGGGCGAAATGAAGATAGACAGGGTAAAACCCTTGCTGGCGAATTATGAGTAGCCTGCTGTGGAAATGCGAGAGAGGAACGAGAGATTGAACAGGCTAAGTTCCCCAGAAGAGTTAGAGAGACTGAGAGAATCAATTATCAGGGGTCGAGACCCTGATAAACGGTGCGTGGTCATCTGCGGCGGTACTGGCTGCGTTGCCCTGTTGAGTAATGACGTCATTGCTGCTTTCAAAGAGGAAATGAAGGGGCAGGGGATTGATGCTACCGTCGACCTCAGGGTAACCGGCTGCCGGGGGTTTTGTGAGAGGGGCCCGCATGTAGTTGTATTGCCAGAGGGCATCCTCTACCAGCGGGTCAAGACTAAAGATGTTGCCGAGATAGTGTCGGAGACAGTAGCCGGTGGTAAGATAATAGACCGCCTTCTATATGTTGACCCGATGACAAAACAGAAGGTCGTTCACGAGAGTGAAGTCCCCTTTTACAGTCAACAAGAGCGTCTCCTTCTCGATAACAATGCCAAGATAGCCCCGGATAGCCTTCAAGATTACCTGGCTATCGGTGGTTATTCTGCATTGAGCAAAGCCCTGTTCAAGATGTCACCGGATGAAGTCCTCGAAGAGGTGAAAAAGTCCAATTTGCGTGGTCGTGGTGGTGGAGGTTTTCCTGCAGGCCGGAAATGGGAAACAACCCGGAATGCCGAGGGCGAGCCGAAATACGTTATCTGCAACTGCGACGAGGGTGACCCCGGCGCTTTTATGGACCGGAGCTTGATGGAGGGTAATCCTCATTCTGTGCTTGAGGGGATGATAATTGGTGCCTATGCCATTGGGTCCCATGAGGGATACATCTATGTACGTAATGAGTATCCGCTGGCGGTAATGCATGCCCAGATTGCCATTGACCAGGCTGAGGAGGCTGGCCTGCTCGGTGAAAACATCCTGGGCTCAGGGTTTAATTTCAAAGTCAGGATAAACCGGGGTGGTGGTGCCTTTGTCTGCGGTGAGTCTACGGCACTGATGGCCTCTCTGGAGGGAAAGGTTGGTGAGCCGAGGGCGAAATATGTGCATACCTCGGAGAAGGGACTCTGGGAAAAGCCCACAAACCTCAACAATGTCGAGACCTGGGCGAACGTGCCATTAATAATAAACCGTGGTGCCGACTGGTATCGGGGCATCGGTACCGAGGGGAGTAAAGGTACCAAGATATTCTCTCTGGTGGGTAAGGTGAATAATACCGGCCTGGTAGAAGTGCCGATGGGAATGACCCTGAGGCAAATCGTCATGGATATCGGCGGTGGTGTCCCCAAAAATAAGAAGCTCAAGGCAGTCCAGACCGGTGGGCCGTCTGGCGGCTGTATTCCTGAGAGCATGCTGGATATCCCGGTCGATTTTGACGAACTTGACAAGGTCGGCTCGATGATGGGCTCCGGTGGCATGATAGTCATGGACGAGACCAACTGTATGGTGGATATCGCCAAGTATTTCATTTCCTTCCTCGAGGGTGAGTCCTGTGGCAAGTGTGTGCCCTGTCGTGAGGGACTGAAGAGGATGCGGGAGATACTCGAAGATATTACCGAGGGCAGGGGAAAAGAAGAGGACCTGGAACGCCTCGAACGGTTGTCGGAGACTTTGCTGGACAGTGCTCTGTGTGGTCTGGGTAATACTGCCCCTAACCCGGTCCTGACGGCGATGCGTTATTTCCGAGACGAATATGAGGCTCATGTCAGAGACAAGCGGTGCCCGGCTGGAGTCTGCAAGGCACTGATAACCTATAATATATCCGAAAAGTGTCCCGGTTGTGGTCTGTGTGTGAAGGCGTGTCCGCAGGGTGCCATTACCCTCGTTGAGAAGAAGAAGCCGGTGAAGCTGGACCAGGAGAAGTGTATCAAGTGCGGTGCCTGTTATGATGTCTGTAATCTGGACGCCGTGGTAATAAAGTGAAGGGCGAAGCAAGCATGGTAACACTGACGATTGACGGCAAGACGGTACAGGCTGAGGAAGGGGCCATGGTGCTGGATGTTGCCACCGAGCATGGCATTTATGTCCCAAGTCTATGTGCTCATGAATCGGTAACTCCTTACGGTGCCTGCCGTCTTTGCCTTGTTGAAGTTAAGACCGCAAGCGGGAGGGAGCGTCTGGTGACCTCCTGTCTCTATCCGGTGGAAGAGGGGCTGGAAGTAATAACAAACTCCGAGAGGATTTTACGTAACCGGCAGACAATCATCGACCTGCTGCTGGCCCGCTGTCCGGAATCGACTGTTATTCAGGGTATGGCTAAGAAGCTGGGTGTCGAGAAGAGCTCCTATAAAGCGGAAGACCATGGGAATTGCATCCTATGTGCGCTATGTGTCCGTGTTTGCCAGGAGGTCGTTGGTGTCAGTGCTATCAGCCTGGTCAACCGCGGTGTCGAGCGCGAGATGGCCATCCCGTTCTTTGACGATTCCACTGCCTGTATTGCCTGTGGCTCCTGCTCTTTCATCTGCCCCACAAATGCGATAACTATGGAAGACTCAGGTGGTATCCGGACGATACGGATGCCCAATAATGTGACCGAATTCGAGATGGTTCAATGCAAGGTCTGCGGCAATTACTGGATGCCACGCAAGCAGGTAGACTACATATTTAGGACGACCGGTATTGAGCCTGAGTTCTTCGACGTCTGTACCAACTGCCGGGACTAGGCTACTTCAGACAGATTGGTGGCACTGATTTCAGTAACCTTCGTCTGGCTCTTACTCTGCCTCTCCTCGCGAGTGATGAAGACCTGAGGGACGCCCCTTTTCTCACAAACAAAACGGTTACAGACGTTTTCTAAGGGGGGACACTGCCTTTCTCACAGGCGAAATGATTACAAGCGTTTTCCAAGGGGGACACCCCTTGGAATCCCCCGTTTCGAGGGGTTCCACCCCTCGAGCACCCCAAAACGGTGTGGGGGCAGAATTCAGGCAGGAGTCGTTCGCACCTCATAGAGTAGGTTAAACCAAGGTGTAGGGTAGTAGCCGGACAAGTGAGCTTCATATGCAAAAGGGAGTCAAAGAGGGGCGGAGCCCCTCTTTCTCTTCTCTTCCCCTTCCCCTCTGGGGAAGGGGATTAAGGGGATGGGGCCACCACTACCCAACAGGGTGTGTACGCGAATAACAGAATGTCAGGGTGTCACTAGCATATAAACGAGCACAGGGACTAGGCTGGACGGCCGACACCTGCTATACTATTGATGTTCACGACGACGGGGTGTAGCGCAGTTGGTTAGCGCGCAGCGTTTGGGACGCTGAGGCCGGAGGTTCGAGTCCTCTCACCCCGACCAGACTGGTTTATCTTTCAACCCGTGAAGCATGTCTCTATTCATGAAGTGCTTTAATTTCACAGATCGAGTAAAGTAGCGAAAACTCTATCAAATTGGGTATGTAATAATTCGGACTATGATTCTCAGAGATATTGAACAACACATATTAGAGCAGCAGCGAGATGGTTCTGTATACCCTCAATACGAGGGCTACTGCCTCTCGAATATTCCGTCTGCCGTGCAATACCTGTTCGGACTCAGGACAACCAATTCCCTGTCGCCGATACTCGATAAGGCTGGCATTGTGCCGACAAGGCGCCAGAAGGTCGTCGCGTTGCTTCTGGACGGCTTTGGTTGGAGTCAATGGCTAAGATATGCAGACCGCTACGAGTTCCTGAAGCGCTTTACTGAGAGGGGCGTTCTTGCTCCTGTTACGTCTGTCTTCCCGTCCACGACCTCGTCAGCCGTGACCACAATCCACAGTGGACTCACCCCGCAGGAACATGGACTGCCGGAATGGTGGGTCTACTTCGAGGAACTGCAGCAGATTATCATAACGCTGCTTTTCAGGCCGCTTGACGGAGACAGAGTGGACCAGTTGTTGGAGTCAGGGGTAAGTCCCAGGATTCTATTCGATGGCGATACCTGGTATGGAGCACTGGGTGAATCCGGGATTCCTGCCTTCAATCTCATCAATGATGCATTCAAGAACAGCGCCTACAGTTCAGTCGTTCTGAAAGACAGCACAATGGTGCCTTTCGTGGGGGCTTCCGGGCTGGTGAAGGCGTTGTGTTCCAAGCTGACAGAAGTTGCGTCGCCCGCCTACTTCCTTGCGTACTGGGGTGAAATCGATGGGGTGGCCCATAGTTACGGGGTACACTCCGAGCCATATATCGCTGAGCTCGAACTGCTACTGCCTTTGCTTCAGAAGGAATTTATAGAGAGGTTGCCCGGCAAGGTAGCCGAAGAGACTGTGCTGCTGGTGTTCGCCGACCACGGGCAAATTAGCGTCGACCCAAAGGAAACTATCTATTTGAACAAGTTCCCGAAACTGGTAGCGAACCTGCGTACCGGGCCTGACGGAGAGAAGATTCTGCCATGGGGAAGCGCCCGGGACGTTTTCCTTGCTGTTGAAGAAGGCAGACTGGACGAGACGATTACTTTTCTGACGGAGGTTTTGGAAGGCAAAGTGAGGGTACTCAAGACAGACGAGGCGTTAAGAGACGGTATGTTTGGGCACGGAGGCCTGCACACCAGGTTCGAGAGTAGACTTGGTGACATCCTTCTGCTGCCAGAGGGGAATCTGACACTCTGGTACGAGCGACCACACCGTAAAGAGTTCAGTATGTTGGGTATGCACGGGGGCTTGAGCCCAGATGAAATGCTGGTGCCTTTAGCAGCAGCCAGGATAAGTGATTTGCAATAATTCAGCAGTCGATTCAGCACACTGAACAATAGGGCAGATTGTCAAATCACTTTTATCGACTTGACATCACATCTTTTTTGCCATATTATCCTCCCATAAGGAACAGCAGCTTAACAGTATAATACGTAATCTATCGAGAGATGTGGCGAGGGAATTGGCCCTGTGACCCACACGGCAACCTTTTAAGGCCTTCTTAAAGGTGCCAAAGCCAACCGGAAGGAACCGATAGGCACGGTAAACCCGTGAAAACGAAGGTAGAAACCTCCTTCGGGAGGTTTTCAATTAATATCAAGCCACCTCCGTGATAGATTCGCTTAAAGGAGGTGGCGTTTTTATTATTTGTGTTAAATCAGCGAAACAAAATTAAAGGAGAAATAGAATGATTAATTGCATTGCAGATTTTGCGCCTGAAGGTAGTGAGTGTGGAGTCGGACTTGCCGTACAGGATAAAAATGGGCGTTTTCTCTTTTTTATTCCAGGCTTACGCTATATGGCGACCCATCCTCCAGGGGAACTCTTTTACGCAGGCATTGGTGGTCACCTGGAGGAAGGTGAGGACTGGCTAATGTGTGCACATCGGGAAGCGAAAGAGGAAATCGGAACAGATATCGATGTCCTCTCCTCTTCCGTTACCTGGTATGTTCCTCATAATGGCTTGGTTGAACAAGTAGAATTAAGTGATAAACCCTGTCCATTTGCACTCTATGATATGGTTCATCCACCTGGCACTCCACGGGCTGGGGGGCACTACCATATCGTGATATACAAAGCGCGTCTAGAAGGCGTGCCTGGAGATTTAGAACTGGATGAGTTACAGGGAGTTATTGCGCTGACGACTGAACAAGTAATACAAAGCTTAGATAATAAGCCAACACTGGCAGAACTGTTGGATGATGGAGCTTTATTAGTAGCAGGGGGAGAGCACCTTGACCGTCGAATACGGTTGTATCCCTTAGGCACAGCAAGGGCTTTGGCTCACATTCTTAGCTGTGTTAACAGTATCTAACGCTTTATAACATACCGGGTCCTGCAGCTTGTCCATTGCGATACTCCGAGAGGGTGCAATCATTTTGATTGACATATATTTGGTATGGATTTAAACTCAAATTCCATTATTGATTAACTCAAGAGAAGCAAATGAAACCTTTCTCAAAGAATATGTTTGAGGATGAACTGGCAAAGTATTATGACATAATGCGTCAATACCGAGATTACGACAGGGAATGCAGTTTTATCGATAATCTCATTAAAAGAGATATCCCTACAGCAAAGAGAGGCTTGGATATTTGCTGCGGAACCGGAGAGCACGCCATCAGAATGGCACGTTTTGGTTACGAGGTAACGGGAGTTGACCAATCTCAGGATATGCTGGCTATTGCGGTCGATAAAGCAACGAAATCAGGCCTTCCCATTGATTTTATCTGCAGGGATATCTTTGGTTTGGGAATCAAAGAGAAGTTCGAGGTTGCTTACTGTCTCGGCTACACGTTTCTTTACATGACGACAGACCCAGATGTCCGAAGATTCTTTAAAGCTATAAGGGATGCCTTATTGCCCGGGGGGCTCTTTTTATTTGATTTCATAAACGGAATTTCATTAAGTAAAGATTTTGATAAAGACGAATTTACCTATCAACATGAGGACGCCACGATTAGGCAACATGACAAATGGTCACTAGATAAAAAAAGAGGAGTGAAACATTTGGACTTCGAGTACGAGATTACTGATAGTGAGGGCAGAGTTCATAGGATATCCGCAGAAGAAGATGTGAGAATATTTTACGATGATGAAGTTCAAAATTTGTTATCCAGTTGTGGCTTCAGCGATGTTGAATCATTCGGCGATTATGCTTTAGAACGAAATGGGGCCGATGACCCTTATATAGTAATCATCTCAGGAAAGAAAATGTAACAATTGGGCGACAAGAGTCTTATCCCATCTCTCTATCCGGGAAGAATATGAATTTTATTGTGAGCATGTCTATGATGCCTTTGATTTCCGGGACGAACTAAGCAAAGTAGCGAATTGTTTTCCGACTGCGTTATTAACTGGAGACGAATATATCTTCCAGCACTGTATTGAAATCGGCAAGATACTTGAATATACTGCACTCAAGAAAGGCAGCAAGTAGTCGGTTTAACGAGCGACCTATAAGAAAATAGATACTTGGAGAAAAACATGGCAAAAGATAATGGAGCGAACAGCGTTCGCCCGTCGTGGGATGACTACTTTTTGGAACTGGCAGACGCAGCTTCTAGAAGAGCCACCTGCGACCGTGGAAAGAGTGGTTGTGTGATTGTCCGGGATAAACAGGTGTTGGCGACAGGATATGTTGGATCTCCCGCCGGGCTACCTCATTGTGATGAAGTAGGACATTTGATGAAGAAAGTGATTCAAGAAAACGGCGAGATAAGCGAGCACTGTGTACGGACAGTGCACGCTGAACAGAACGCTATCTGCCAAGCCGCCAAAAGAGGGATTTCTATTGAAGGTGCCACTATCTATCAGAGAATGACTCCTTGCCGGACTTGTGCCATGCTGCTGATCAATTGTGGGATTAAAAAAATAGTTTGTGAACGCAAATATCAGCTTGCCGAAGAGAGTGAACAGCTACTAGCGGAAGCCGGCATTGAGTTAGTATACAAATATGATGGGCGACAAGAGTACTAATCCAAGCTCCCTTCTTAAGATTCACCAATATACTGAAGGATCATCCGAATATCAACCTTATATCAAATAGTTAGGAATTGTTAGATAATGGCTAATTGGAAAGACAAGCTGAATGGAGACCCTGTTCCATGGCTGCTGGAGGCCGATAAGACCCAGCCAGCTATCCGCTATTATACCCTGCGTGATATCCTCGGCCGGGACGAGAACGATAAAGAAGTCAAAGCTGCTAAAGCGGCTATCATGGCAAGCGGACCGGTGCCGGTAATCCTGGCGGCACAGCAGCCGGAGGGATATTGGGACAAGC
>DUEV01000003.1 GCA_011170375.1 Dehalococcoidia bacterium | reverse complement strand
TCATGAAAAAAATGGGCAATGATTTCGATAAGTGGCACTTCAAAGGAGTTAAGTTACACCAGGTATGTACTCCGTTTAAGAGTGATGGAGTTGAAATTAACAATATAGCTATTTTTTGTAAAGAGAAACGACTTCCAATCTTTATTCACCTATGGTCAAATAAAGAAGCTATAGAACTAATCGATATAACAAAGAGATATCCAAATGTAGATTTTGTACTACTGCATCTGATCGGTTTAGAAGCTATAACTGAGCAAGCTAAAAATATGGGTAATATCTATTATGAAATTTCTCCCTTCTCATATACAAGGGAGAGCCGGGTGAAATATGCAGTCGACAAACTAGGAGCAGACCATATTATATTAGGCTCTGATATCCCTTGGGATAAAAATTCTCTTAAAAATAATATTGCACGGGTCAGCAAGTTACACATAGATAACATAGCAAAAGCACGTATCCTTGGTGACAATATCTTAGGTATTCTGCACTAATAATTAACAGATTGTCGCATATGTAGTAGATCAACATGTGTCGGGCATCCAACTACGGCATGATACCAAGCTAATTAGAACCAACTTTTTCTGCTTTCTACTATAACTAATATCGGGATGTTTGTTCGTCTTGTACTATAACAATTCAGATGATAGAGGGGTTGTTAGAATTATTCCTAGATGAGTGAATACTGAATTAGACAATTTATAGTTGAAATGTTTGGCGACTAGTACCCAAATCATTATTTTACGCAGCAGTCTAATAAGATGCAATCCACGTTCCTACAAAACCGACAAGTCCAATACCAAATCCCACCCATATTCCCTTTGCTGTTTGTGGCATACCCCTAATTTGGCACATTATTGCCGCTATAATAGCTACTATTAATAAACCGGGTACACCAAAACCAACCTGTTCCGCAGGGGGGTTAGAATCAGCCAACCAAAATCCAACACTGATTAGGCTTAAAACTACGATTGGGATGGCTGTTAACAATAAAGCCTTACGAAAGCTACTCATTACAATCCTCCCTTAATTGTGCACGAACAATACCACCGCAAATGGGTGGAGTCAACCTTTTGGAACAAACTTCGGGATGTTTGTCCAGCCATGCGTACTCGTGGGCAATACCGTTTGAATTTTTTGTTCGTTGACAAAAAATTCTTGCGTTCTGATGAAAAGAATGCTAGCGGACCATTGAAGAGCTGCTAGTATTGCTCATCAATACTGTGTATATTGATTACCAAAACTGAAAAGTGTCTTATAACTGGTTTACTAGTCAACCGAATACGATTGAAGCTCCATGATTGTGTTGCCGTCTTCGTCTGTCGATTTGACCGTGGTTTTAACCTCGTCTGAATACCACATAATCTGAGTAACGTCGTTGGCACTATCATAGTAAGTCATTTTCCAGCAACTGAAGGTTCCGGCGGCAACGGTAATGTATTCCTTACTTAGCACCTCATATGTTTGGGTACCTACCACAGGGTCTCCCATTTGCTCACCATTATAATACTGGGTAGCGGTTATCTCAGTCTCTACTTCTTTACCAATTTCCAGCGGGAATATAGATACCCAAAGGTCATAGGAATAAACAAAAGTAGTGGTATCGACTTGCCCGTTACAGGTGGTCGATGTTTCATGCTTGACCCCGTTAAGAACGGTATCTTTATCATTCCAGTACTTCATGCCTGTAACGGCGCATTCTATATCTCCTTGGGTCCAGCTCATCGCCGGGTCGAATGACATGTCTATGACATAGCAAACCCTGCCCTCCACCGTCTCCTCCCCGATTACTTCCTCGGAGAGGATAAGAGTTGTGCTATCTTGCACATAGCTCCAGACCCATTGGTCGCCGACCTGCCAGGTGGGTAATTGTCCTTCCTGCACCTCTTCCTCCTCCTCCTCCTCCTCCTCTTCCTCTTCCTGCTGCCCGCCTACAGATGTGGTCTCACTGCACGACCATGCTATCAAAGTCAACAACATAAGACAGCTGATAAATAGCACCAAGATTTTACGTGTCATTTCCTGTTACCTCCAATTATTACTGCGTAAAAAAGGGCGCCAATACCGCCTTTCATTTGGCGGTTATTACGCTCTCAAAAACTATCCAATCCCCACCTCCCGACTTAATCATTCTCTACATGTCGGGTATGGTTAGGGTTTTAGTTATATACCCAAGAGTTGATTATAATTATCTTGAGTATTGTTGTCAATTACGTAAACGTAGAAGGTCAAAGGGGAAAGTGGAATTATCAAGCAAACATCGGGATGTTTGTTCCTCTTGTACTATAACAACCTGGACAAAAAAGAGTCGGTTAGCATTGTCCCTGTTTGAGTGAATATCGGGATGTTTGTGTTTTCATCATGACATCTATGTTCAGTAACATCACCATTGAAAGAAGATTCACAAACGTGGGAAGTCAAAGGGGGAGGGACCCTATGGATTATTATTACTTGATTTCGGTATTCCTATCAATCGGGGAGTTCTATTCATATATTCGCGATACGATTCTCCATAATGCTCTACTAAATCACGTTCTTCAGCTGATATCGCAATTTGCCACAGAATTATCCAGGCTGTAGCGGATAACAGTATAACCCAAGAAGCACACGCTAAACCCATACCTACATATATTAGAAATTGACCGACGTATAGAGGGTGTCTTGAGATATGGTAGGCTCCTTTAGTAACTGGTTTATCAGGTGGAGTATCCCTAATACTAATATAGGCGATAAGCATCAGAATTCCACCTATAAAACAGATAGGAAGCCCTGTATACAACCATGCTGTGGCTAGTTTCAACGGCAAGAAGATAGAGTAGATGGCAACAGCTGGCATGATGAAGGCATGGGTGGTGAGAACTGAGATTTTCTCGGTTCTATTATATGGCGGCATATGCTCTAACTGTTTCGCTCTTTACTTGTTAATAAAGAAGGCTGGACCCATACCTACCAAAAGCATAAAGACCGTAAGTATCCAGGCGTTCCATATTCCAATCTCAAAGGCTGGTGTAGATGACATGCCAATTAACCTCCACTATTATCGGTACGTGCGATAGACGTAACGTGCACAAACAATACCACCCGAAATAACAGAATCTACAGAGAGTGCGGTTCTACCTACTGTACACTATGGTGGGCGGTAGAGGACTTGAACCTCTGACCCCCTGCGTGTAAAGCAGGTGCTCTAACCGACTGAGCTAACCGCCCCCAATGGCGCGCTTGGCGGGTCTCGAACCCACGACCTCAGCCTCCGCAGGGCTGCGCTCTATCCATCTGAGCTACAAGCGCCTGGATAAAAATGGTGCCGAAGGTGAGATTTGAACTCACACGCCCTCAAAGGACACTACGCCCTGAACGTAGCGCGTCTGCCATTCCGCCACTTCGGCACAGTCTTCACATAACTTTAACCCATCACGAAGAAGTCGTCAATAGTTACTTTGCCCTTCACTCCATATCTTCAAATTGACCTACACCTAGTTCTGGCATTACAATATTATTGGCTGGAGGGGCGAGAAATTGTATCTGAAGACTACCCTTGATAACGGGCTCCGTCTTATTACCAGCACCATGCCCCACAGTCGCTCAGTATCTATCTGCGTCTTCCTTGCGGTGGGTTCCCGGTACGAGACAGGGGCAGAGGCCGGTATTTCACACTTCATTGAGCACCTCTGTTTTAAAGGAACCCCGAGGCGTGCTACACCCAAGGATATTGCGGCTGCGATAGAGGGGGTAGGTGGTATCCTCAATGCTGCTGCAGACAGGGAGCTCACGTTCTACTGGTGCAAGGTGGCCCGACCCCACTTTTTGCTGGCCTTGGATGTACTGGCGGATATTCTGCTTCATTCTAAGTTTGACCCGGTGGATGTTGAGCGGGAGCGCCAGGTTATCGTTGAGGAAATCCATGCGATAAAGGATTCGCCTTATCAGCGGGTAGGAATGCTGATTGACGATCTCCTCTGGCCGGACCACCCCCTGGGGCGTGATGTCGCTGGGAACGAAGAATCGGTCCTCTCAATCAATCGTGATATGATAACAGGGTTTCTGGCAGGTAGGTACCTCCCTACCAACACTGTTGTTGCCATTGCCGGTGATGTCCAGCATGAGGAAGTTATGGGTGTTGTTAATGAAGCTTTCGGTGGTTGGAGCGGTCGGCGGCCGGCTGGTGGATACCTGGCATATGAAGAAAGACCGAATACTCAACTAAGGGTAGAGGTTCGGGATACCGAGCAGACGCACCTTTGTCTGGCACTGCCGGGGCTGCCCTTACTACACCCTAAGCGCTATGCCCTCGACCTGCTCAATACTATTCTGGGAGAGGGTATGAGCAGTCGGTTGTTTGTTGAAATACGTGATAATCTGGGCCTGGCCTACAGTATTCACAGTTCCGTCGAACACCTGCAAGATACTGGTGCAATGGTTGTCTATGCCGGAGTGGAACATGAGAAGCTACCGGTAGCTGCCGAAGCCATACTGGAGCAACTGTCATTGCTCTATAAACCCGTCTCCAAATCCGAGCTCACCAAGGCGAAGGAGCTTTCCAAGGGGCGGCTGCTGCTGCGGATGGAAGATAGCCGCAGTGTCGCTGGCTGGACTGGTGGGCAGGAAATCCTCACCAACAGGATTCTCAGTGTTGACCAGGTGGTGTCTATTATTGATGCAATTACCGCTGATGAGGTAGCGCAGGTAGCACAGGAGTTGATAATTGAGGATAGGCTCCGTCTGGCAGTGGTCGGTCCGGTTAAAGATGGTAATGAGTTGAAGGAGTTGCTCAGATTGTAGGTAATTTCTTTTGTGAATGAAAATTAGAGAGAGAAAGCCGTGGCTGCGAGGCCACGGCTTTCTGTGCTTTTCTTGGAGAGTACCGACTACATCATGCCCATGTCCGGTGAAGGCATGGCTGGTGCCTGTTCTTTCTCAGGAATATCGGTTACCAGCGAATCGGTTATCAGAACCATAGCAGCGATACTGGCGGCATTTTGAAGGGCTGACCTGACTACCTTAGTGGGGTCGATGATACCCTTTGCGACCATGTTACCGAACTCATCGTTCTCGGCATCGTAACCAACACCGACTTTGCTCTTTTTAACGGCATCAACGATTACCGAACCATCTTTGCCGGCGTTATTGGCAATAGCCCGAATTGGCTCCTCGACGGCCTTGCGAATGATGTCGACACCGGTTGCGGCATCGCCCTTAACATTAAGCTTTTTAAGGACGGGTAACGCGTTAAGCAGGGCAACGCCGCCGCCAGGCAGGATGCCCTCTTCGACAGCTGCCCGTGTAGCCGATAGCGCATCTTCGACACGGTGCTTTCTCTCTTTGAGTTCGACCTCGGTGGCAGCACCGACTTTGATGACAGCGACTCCACCGACCAGCTTCGCCTGCCGCTCTTGGAGTTTCTCACGGTCGAAGTCGGAAGTAGTCTCTTCTATCTGTGCCCTGATTTGTTTTATTCTGGCCGTAATCGCATCATCCGAACCTCTGCCCTCAACGATGGTGGTATTGTCCTTGTCAGCGGTTACACGGCGGGCTCTTCCTAGGTCCTCGATAGTGACTGAATCGAGCTTACGGCCAATCTCTTCGGAGATAACGGTCCCGCCGGTCAGAACGGCAATATCTTCCAGCATTGCCTTACGCCGGTCGCCAAATCCCGGTGCCTTGACTGCCAGTACGTTGAGGGTTCCCCGTAGCTTGTTGACCACCAGAGTAGCCAGCGCCTCACCGTCGACATCCTCGGCGATGATCAGCAGGTTCTTCGATACCTGCAATATCTTCTCCAGGGCCGGGAGAAAGTCGGATATGGCCGAGATTTTTTTATCGGTAATGAGGATATAGGGGTCCTCTATGACCGTTTCCATTTTCTCTGTGTTGGTGACGAAGTAGGCACTAATGTATCCCCGGTCGAACTGCATACCCTCGACATATTCCGTCTCGTACTCCAGACCTTTGGATTCCTCGACAGTGATAACACCGTCCTTACCGACCTTCTCAAAGACCTCGGCAATCAGGTCACCAATCTTGCGGTCGACCGCTGTCATGGTGGCTACCTGTGCAATCTGCTCTTTGCCTTTGACCTCGGTGGAAACTTTCTTCAACTGGTCAATTATCGCCTCGGTTGCCATCTCGATACCCTTCTTGAGCTCCATCGGCTCGGCACCGGCGGCGATATTCTTAAACCCATTGGTAATAATTGCGTGTGCCAGAATGGTTGATGTTGTCGTACCGTCACCACAGGCGTCGTTGGTCTTGGTGGCGGCTTCCTTGACCAGCTGGACACCCATGTTTTCAAATGGGTCGGGGAGCTCAATGTCCTTGGCGATGGTGACACCATCATCGATTACCGACGGTGCTCCCCACTTCTTGTCCAGGGCCACACAATGCCCTCTGGGCCCGAGGGTCACCCTGACGGAATCGGCCAGTGTATCAATCCCTCTTTTCAGGGCATGCCTGACCTCTTCATTGAATACTATCTGTTTAGCCATTAACTCTCCTCCTTACGTCCTGGCTCGACCTATTTTTTCGGTTTCTTGGCGAGGATATCGCTCTCTCGCAATATCACCAGTTCTTCGTCGTCTATCTTTATTTCAGTGCCACCATATTTTGCGTAGATTACGATGTCACCCACACTGATATCCATCGCTAACCGTTTACCGTCGTCGGACAGTCGCCCCGGACCCGCAGCCAGGACCTTACCCTCCTGAGGTTTCTCTTTGGCAGTATCGGGCAGGACAATGCCCCCTTTGGTAACTTCCTCCTTCTCGATAGGCTTAACGACTAATCGGTCGGCCAGCGGTTGAAGTTTAATTGCCATTCTCCTCTCCTCTCTATAGTGTACCACAATTTTAGCAGTCTAACCATAAGACTGCTAAGTAATATAATAGCTTAGACAGAAATATGTCGCAAATCAATGGAGAGTGATTTAAGGGAATTGACAGTTATTTAGGAGTCTCTAGTAACGTAAGACTTCTGTTATCTATCGTGAACAATAGCCGAATGTTGTTTTTCGGCGGTCTTGCTGGGGGAGCTGTCTGCCCTGTGTGGTGTAATGGCTTGCAAGGGGAGAGGGTGCTTGCTATAATCGGGCGATGGTTATCGACTTTCACACCCATGTTTTCTCGCCACAGGTAAAGGAGAACCGCGACAGGTATATTGAGAGTGACTCCTCCTTTGCCTTGCTTTACTCTTCTCCGAAGGCGAAGCTGGCTACGGCGGATGAGCTGATTGAGAGTATGGACCGGGAGGGGGTCGATATCTCAGTGATTCTGGGTGGCGGCTGGGCCACCCACGAGCTCTGTGTGGAGACCAATGACTACATACTGGAGTCGGTGGCCCGCTACCCAAAGCGTCTGGTTGGTTTTTGCGCTGTTAAGCTTGATTTAGTTGAGGCCGCTGTGGCTGAGATTGAGCGCTGTGTTCGCGGAGGAGCGAGAGGCATCGGTGAGATAAGACTGGATACGCAATCGTTTGATGCAGAGGCTCTGGCACCTGTTATAGAGGTCATCAGGGAGCATGACCTCATACTGTTGACTCACGCCTCGGAGCCGGTGGGCCATCAGTATGCCGGCAAGGGTGATGTAACACCAGAGCGACTTTATTCCTTGATTGAGACATACCCAGACATTACGCATGTCTGCGCTCATTGGGGGGGTGGTCTACCCTTCTATGCCCTGATGCCTGAGGTGAAGGAAGTGTTGAGAAATGTCTTTTTCGACAGTGCGGCCTCGCCTTTTCTCTATGTTCCCCAGGTATACGAACGGGTCAGCGAGCTTGTCGGCGTTGATAAGGTTCTTTTCGGCAGTGACTACCCGCTGTTGCCGCAGAGCCGACTCCTGAAAGAGATTGATTCTCTGAACCTGTCACCGGAAACGAGAGAGCAGATTCTGTCCGGCAATGCTCGGAGGTTACTGGGTATCACCGGAGATTGAAGCAGCAAACGTTTCAGTGGGAGATACCGGGTTTTAAGCTATGGAGCAGGTACGGTCATTCGTTGCTATTGAGCTTCCAGAAGGACTGAAGGACGAACTGGTGGAACTAAGCGAGCGCTTGAAATCCGGCAGTCATTCCGGGGTGAGGTGGGTTGACCCGAGAGGGATTCACCTGACGCTGAAATTCCTGGGTGATGTGACCGTGGACCGGCTCGATGATATCAACGCGGCGCTGACAGGGGCCACCCGTGGGATTTCCTCTTTTCGTCTGGAGGTCAGGGGGGTGGGTGTCTTCCCCAATTTGCGGCGGGTCCGGGTGGCCTGGGTGGGAGTATCCGGAGAGACAGATAAGCTCCAGCAGTTACAGCGGCGGGTCGAGTCCAGCCTGGCTGAGCTTGGTTTTGCGGCAGAATCAAGACGGTTCACACCGCATCTTACACTGGCACGGGTCCGTGACCAGGTATCGTCGGAGGAGCGGCAGCGGTTCGGGCAGTTGATTGAGAGCACTGATTTCAAAGCCAGACATAAAATTGAGGTCGATAGGGTCTACCTGATGAGGAGTCAGCTTACCAGGCAGGGTGCTATTTATAGTCGGCTCAGTTCAGTTGGTTTGGGTAAAGGTTAACCAATAGGGAGGTAGAAATGAAAGTAATTCATATTTGTGATGTTGCTGCTCAGGAAGCGAGTGACAATCCAATTTTCCGGGGTAAGGTCAGTGTGCAGCGTCTTATTGGTGACAGTAATGACGAGCTTCGAGTTTCCGTAGTCAATTTCAGCCCCGGTGCTGTTAACGTATTTCATACTCATACCTTTGACCAGGTTCTGTATGTTATCGAGGGTGAAGGAATCGTGGCCACAGAGGAGAAGGAGGTAAGGGTCGCACCGGGTACGATAATATATATTCCAGCTGGGGAAAAACACTGGCATGGGGCTGCCGAGGACTCTGCATTTTCGCATATTGCCATCATGACGCCAGGAGAGACCAGCTTCTGAAGTAGTTTCAGCTTTTGTTTCCCTGTTAGGTAAGATAACTCTTGTCAAGTCCAGGTGTTTAGTGTATACTGTGTGAAGTTTTTATTTAGGCTGGGAGGTGGCCCCGTTGGAACAGTTCAATTTCCCTAAGTGCCAGAAATGCAAGACTGGTGACCTGGTGCCCCTATCCGATTTTGGCTCGCAAGGAGCAACCATTTGCTATAAGGCCTGGGTGTGCACCAATCCTTCATGTGGGTTCAATCTGAAGATACGAAATGGTGACGTTTACATTGACGAACCCATCATGAGTGGCGCTATGCATAGCGCCCGTGCTCGTTAATTCTCGTCGGGTTTATCTCAGCCTTTCCTTCAAGGATGACCAGCGTGCTCCCTAAGTTGGCCAGGTTCAAGGGGATGGCACTGGACCTTTTGTTTCCCCAGTGGTGTATCGGGTGTGGAGTGGAGGGGAGTTTCCTGTGCCAGGTGTGTCGGCGTTCTTTGCCCCGGATTAATCCCCCAATTTGTCCCAGATGCGGTAAGCCCCAGTCCAGTGAGCAACTATGTCCCGGCTGTGTGGAGTGGTCGGCTACGATTGATGGAATTCGCTCACCGTTCCGATTTGAGGGGGTGATACGTGAGGCAGTGCATCAGCTGAAGTACCGGAACCTGCGTGCTATAGTTTCATCTCTCGCTGAACTGCTGGATGATTACTTGAGAACTCTCACCATACCGGTTGATGTCCTGGTACCGGTACCACTACACCGGAAAAGACTCCGGGAGCGTGGCTATAATCAGTCACTTCTGTTAGCCAAGGGACTGGGCAAGTTGAGTGGACTGCCGCTGGTTGATAATTGTCTCATCAGACAGACGAATACCCCACCCCAGGCGAGAACATCAACCGTAGAGGAACGGCGGGACAACGTTGTCGGCATATTTTCCTGTCGTGACGCCTGCCTTCGGGATAAGCAGGTGCTGTTAATTGACGATGTCGCCACGTCCGGGGCAACACTGGATGCCTGTGCAGCATCGTTGAAAGCATCTGGAGCAATCTCGGTATGGGCACTTGTCCTTGCACGGGAGGTCTGAACGATTAGCTCTTGGCTTTCATACCGTGCTGGTTCAATGCCTGAATAGTAATTACTCACCACCCCCGTATCTGCGTTGCTTAAACGGGATAAAGCCCTTTTATTATTTCTGAATATTGTAACTGACTTAGCGGTTTAGTCTGCATTCAGGGCAGCGGCAGGCACATCAATAGAGATTGGCTCACCATAGTCCCAGCCGTTGGCAGTCATTTGCATGCTTCCCGAAATGTCATAGCCTGCTTCTTCGAGTTCCAGAGTTGCCTCGACAGTAGCTCTAATGATATCGTAGCTGTCCTTGGCAATCCAGTACCTTACGAAAAAAGACTTAAACATGTCCGAGTAGTCGAAGGGGAGACCAGTGTCCGCGGCAAGCTCCTGCTGCTCTATCAAATTCGCCAGACCAGACATAGTGGGCTGTACGTCAACAACATAGCACCGGACGCCGTTCACTGTTTGCACCTTGCGAACGGTAATATCCGAGTCCTCCAGTAAGTCAGCATAGGCACTGATATAGTTTGCTGCCTCCCATATCTCATCTAATTCGAAGGTAGATAGTGTGTATTTCTGCCATCCCGAGTATTCCCCGGGCATGTCCATTTTCGTGTATTCCGTGTCGTCGATGATGTACATGAGGATATCACCCTTTATCGATTGTGTCTGTCCCTCCGCACTCACTTTCTGGCTCATGCTCATTTCTGCCTCCAGCTCTCGGTTCGAAAAGTCTGCAGCTATCTCACCACTCATGGACATGGTGACTTTACCTGTCATTCCACTGTAGGCGATGTTCATGGTCATGTCCATATCGAAGTCCTGCCGACCGGTGGTTAGATTCGCCTGGGCTTCAATGACACCTTCAATAATCTCTTCAGCCGAGGGCAGCTCTTCCCCCGGTGCCAGTCCGCTGTCGCATGCCACTACAGTACATAACAGCACCAGCACCAGACAAGAGCTGAATAACATCCGAAAACATTTTCTTATCACTATCTGCCTCCTATCTTGGCTCCTCGCTAAGATGATTGCCTGTTTGTGCAGTTGAATCAAATTGTTTCTTAAGGCTGCTTGATTTACCGGTTGGCAAGTTTAGTCCATTCGCATTCAATTGTCAACGCAGGACATGAATCGCTCGAGTATACTGCTGTGCTAGTCGATATTACCAGGCTCAGGTGTTGGCCGTTAGTCAGGAAGAAGGATTCTGTGGTATATTGAGTTCACCTGTTATGAAAAAGACTCTGATTTTTCAATCGTGAGGTTTGCGATCCATGAAGGTAATTGGATTAACCGGCGGTATCGGCAGCGGCAAGAGTACCGTCTCCCAGATTCTGGCTGAGCTGGGGGCGGTGGTGTTGGACGCAGATACGGTGGGGCACCAGGCCTATCAGCCAGGGACAGAGACCTGGAAGGACGTGGTGGCTGCCTTCGGGCAGGAGGTTGTGGCTGCTGATGGGAGTATCGACCGCAAGAAGCTGGGCGCAATCGTTTTCGGTGAGCCTGAAGCACTGACACGCCTGAACCGGATAGTGCATCCCCGGATGTATGACATGATGGCAGAACAGATTGAGGATTACCGTCGGCAGGGCGTGGAGGTGGTGGTAGTGGATGCTGCCATTTTGATAGAGGCCAACTGGACACCACTGGTCGACGAGGTCTGGCTCACAGTTGCCTCAGAGCCAATCGTCGTGCAGAGGGCCAGGGAACGGACTGGGTTGCCCGAAGAGCAAATCCGGTCGCGTATTCGCTCTCAGTTGTCCAACGAAGAACGGATGAAACATGCAAGCGTGGTCATCAACAACGACGGCAGCCTCGATGAGCTGCGGGCGAAGGTGGTGAAGTTGTGGGAGGGATTAAAGCATTCGGATGACTAATGGCTTCATGCTGTAAGCTGATTTCGCTAATATTCGATAGAAGGTTTTCAGGAAAGAAGAATGAAGGACGACGCAATATCTGTACAGGAACTTGAGGAGGGAAAAGAACTCCGACTGGATTTTCAGAAGATGCAACAGGTAGTAGCAGAGAATCCAGGTGTAATCCCGGTGGCTGTTCAGAATGCCAGTACAAAAGAAGTGATACTCATTGCCTACACTAACAAAGAGGCGTTCGAAAAGAGTATCCAGACCCGTATCGTGACATTCTGGAGTACATCCAGAAACGAGTTGTGGGTCAAGGGAGAGACCTCGGGGAATCTCTTTGAACTAGAGGAAGTGTATGTTAACTGTGAGCAGAACTCACTTGTCTATCTTGTGAATCCAAAAAACGAAGGCATTTGCCATACATACAATTCCAGGGGTGAAGCCCGTAACCGCTTCTATCGTCGACTCAACCTTGTAACGGGTGTTCTAGAAAACACGAATCCTTAGTGCTAAGAACCTTTTGGTAATTTCTTTTCAGTTCATGTGCACAGAATATCACTGTGGACTTGGGGAGTCAAAGAGGGGCGCAGCCCCTCTTATCATCTCTTCCCCCTTCCCCTCTGGGGGCTTTACCTTAAAACTCCCGGTTTCTGGTTGACTTTTGGGACAACTAGCTCTTTTGCCTTGAAAGTTATATACATATATCTAACCATTTTTTATAATACGTCGAAAGAAATCTCACGTTGATGAAAGGAGAAGATGTGAAAACGAATGGGAATACAATACTGATTACTGGAGGTGCTACCGGTATCGGACTTGCATTTACTGCAAAGTTTGTTGAACATGGTAATAGAGTGATCATATGTGGCCGAAGGGAAGAAAAGCTAAAAGAAGCCCAAATTAAGTTTCCTCAAATAAATACTCGGGTATGTGATGTTTCCAGTCATTCTGACCGAGAAACCCTGTATGAGTGGATAAAGGAAGAATACCCAGATCTAAATATCCTCGTTAATAATGCAGGAGTGCAAAGAGCAATAGAATTTAAAGAAGGAATCAATGCTCTCATATCTGGTGATAGTGAAATTGAAACTAATTTCGCTGCTCCGATTTATCTGACTGCCCAGTTTATGCCTCTTTTACTGACACAAGAAGAAGCAGCTGTTATAAATGTTTCATCTGGTTTACGATTCAGGGCAATCGCACGAATGCCGATATACTGCGCTACCAAAGCAGGAATTCATTCTTTTACTGAATCCCTAAGAGAACAATTAAGGGACACTCGGATAGAAGTATTTGAAGTAGTACCCCCAAGAGTGGCAACGTCTCTAGGGAGAGAGCCTGACGTTATTTCTGGAGGTATACCTCCGTCTGATATGGCAGATGCTCTTCTTCTGGCATTAAAGAACAATGAGTTCGAGATAATAGTGGGCTAAGTTAATTCCAGATCTTCATAAACTCATGTAACTTGTACTCATTTTGTGACATTTAATTCAAATGAGAAAAGGCGTTTCTTATTCCTAGTGTATGTCAAATCCCGATGTTTGACAGGATTACAATCTCTCTGTTCGAAGCAAGCATAGCTGGAGATTGTCTTTTTATATCTCCTCAGTGGTGTTCAGATAGTAAAAATAGCCTATTGCTAAAATGATTACAAAAATGAAATGCTCCTTATAATTAAATAACCAATCCCAAAAATCATTATACTTTTGTTCGGGATTTTCTTTCTCAGCTCTCATTACACATTACCAGCGTCTCTTATATTCCTTGAAAGGTGCCCTTTTCAAATTGTCACTCATATTATTATTGATAATGTACACATGAAAATTCAAACAGTATTAAATAGCTATACGCATGGCTGGACAAACATACCGATGTTTGTTCAAAGCGAGATTTATGATATTTGAAAATTCCTCAAGCACATTATTGGAGTGGTTTCCAAACACTGTGATGGGGTGTCTAAGAGGGGCGCAGCCCCTCTTTTATTTATCTTCCCCTTCCCCAGAGGGGAAGGGGAACAAGGCCCGCCTGCCATAGTCCCGAAGGGACGGCGGGCAGGGGATGGGGCCAGCACCACTGAACAGGGGGCAGGCTCACACGCTTGACGCTCACACTGACAATTGGTACAATGAATGTTTGGTGGAGGTAAGAAGATTTACGCGATAGTTGAGACTGGAGGCAAGCAATACCGGGTGACCCAGGGCCAGGTGCTGGATGTTGACCGACTTGAGGTGGCCGAGGGTGCTACTGTCGAGCTGGACCGGGTGCTGGTTGTCGGTGAAGGTGATAAGGTAGCCGTGGGTATGCCTACTGTCGAGGGGGCGAAGGTTGTCGCCACTTCGAAGGGTGATGGCAGGGCCCCGAAGATAATCGTCTTCAAATACAAACCCAAGGTTCGCTATCGCCGCAAGACGGGGCACCGGCAGGCATATACCAGACTGTCTATCGATGAGATAGTGGCACCGGGGATTGCACCCGAGAAGCCTGCCAGGAAGAGAACTCGTCGCAAGAAAGAGGAAAGCGAAGATGGCGCATAAGAAGGGTGGTGGCCGCACCAAGAACGGTCGTGATAGCCAGGGGAAGAGGCTTGGTGTCAAGCGCTACGCCGGACAGAATGTCCGTGCCGGGACGATACTGGTTCGACAACGCGGTACGCGGATTCATCCCGGCAATAATGTTGGCGTTGGCCGGGACTATACCCTCTTTGCCCTCATTGATGGTATCGTTAAATACGAACCGACCACCAATAATCGAAGGAAGGTCAGCGTCTACGCAGGCTAGGGCCTGTAAGACGTGTGTAATATCATGAAAAAAGACATTCATCCTACTTATTATCCCGATGCGAAGGCGACCTGCTCGTGTGGCAATACCTTCACGCTTGGCTCTACCAAGAAGGAGATAAAGGTGGAGCTGTGCAGCAAGTGCCACCCGTTCTTCACTGGTGAGCAGAGGGTGGTTGATACTGCGGGACGCGTTGAGCGCTTTCGGCGACGCTATGGCAGGCAGAGCTAGATTCATGACAGTGATGGTGTGGGAGCGGCTAGGATAGGCCGCTCCTTTTTGTTTGCTGGGAAATGGCAGGTTGATGATGGCGGAATTCTACTACGGGGGGCAGGCGGTCATCGAGGGAGTGATGATGCGGGGTCAGAAACATGTGGCCACCGTGGTGCGTCGTCCCGATGGTGAGCTGACAGAGAACACGCAACCGCTGCCTTCACTTTACACCGGCCGACTACGGTCAGTGCCTCTGTTGCGGGGCATTATTGTCCTGATTGAGACGCTGGTACTCGGTGTCAAAACACTGATATACTCGGCCAATGTTTCGCTGGAAGAGGAGGGGGAAAAGGTTGAAGGCTGGTTTATCTGGGTAATATTGGCTTTTTCTCTGGTGGCTGCTGTTGCCATATTTTTTGTTGCCCCTCTTTTTATAACCGACCGGATTAAGGTAGAGTCGAACGTACTTTTCCACGTGATAGAAGGCGTCATCCGGCTGGCTATATTTATCGCCTACCTCAAGTTGATTTCACTGCTGCCCGATATCAAGCGAGTCTTCGCCTATCACGGTGCCGAACATAAGACGGTAAACGCCTATGAAGGCGGCGTACCTCTGGAAGTGGAGGCGGTGAAGGAGTACAGCAAGGCCCATGTCCGTTGCGGTAGTAGCTTTATGTTTATGGTGCTGGTGTTAGCTATCATTGTCTTTTCTCTGGTAGGGATAGCTGAGCCAACATTCTGGATGATGTTGCTATCGCGAATCGTTCTTGTGCCGGTGATAGCGGCGTTAGGCTATGAGGTAATATACTTCGGTGGCAGACACTCCGGGAATCGTCTGGTAAGGGCGGTCCTGGCTCCGGGGCTGTGGCTGCAGTCGATGACTACCCGCGAGCCTGATGACGACCAGATTGAGGTGGCAATAGCAGCGCTGAACAGGGTGATAGAGGCGGAGCAGGCTGAGGAAACACCCGCTGAAGCCGCTACTTAGGGCTCTGCCTGGGGAGTTCTGTAAAAAAGCAGGTCACATTGCCGGTGTGGCACGTGGGACCCATGGGGTGTGCTTTTACAAGGATACTATTGTCCTCGCAGTTCTTCCAGACAGACTGCACCTTGAGGTAGTTGCCTGAGGTCGACCCCTTGTGCCACATCTCCTGCCGACTGCGGCTGTAGAACCAGACGTCTTCGCCGGAGAGGGTCTCGCTCAGGGCTTCCTCGTTCATGAAACCCAGCATCAATACCTCACCGGTGTCGGCATCCTGAATTATAGCGGGGACAAGCCCCTTTTCATCGAATTCGATGTCTATCTACCTCACCCCCCTTAAACATCTCGCTAATCACAAATAACTAATAGTTGACTTCAACTCTAAGACTTCTAAAGGACAATCTTTCCAGTCATGTATCCAACAGACAATCAAATCACATTGGTCTTGTGAATGACCATGCTCTTTGAATTGGCTGCTTCTATACTCGAACTCTATTAGTACACGCTCCCAACGATTTTCACTCTTGTCTATACATCTTTTGCCTTCACAATCAGGATATTCAGTACGGATTGATTCAATTAGGAATCCCAGTTCTCTGCTTACCATGCCAAAGAGATATACAACCCCTTGTTCATTGATGGGAGCAAATCTGAGACCGCGAAAGTCAATGGGTTCACCAAATTGTACCTTCTTTCGTCGATGTAACTCCTTCGGCTTGATAATTTCAGGTATCAGGCCTTTTTGTAGTTGAGTAATCGGCTGGTCGATACCCGCTTCAGTATCAGCATCGCCGAAATCTGGGAACCCGAATTTCTGATATGCCAACTCACGACCCTTTGCGAATGTTCCCCACCTTTTTGCATAGGGTTTAGGGCTAGAATTGCCAAAAGCCTGCATTTCTCTATCTGATGGTCGCTTTCGGAGTTCTTTAGTGAGGCGAATTACTTCTGCCATTAAATCCTCATCAGGAATCTCCTTGTGTTCTGGTATGAAGTTTTGTATTGGTACCAAACCGGCAGCTTCTACAGCCCGATTCCACGAATCAAACACCGTAATGACTGTGGCTATGCTTATTTGGCTATTCTGTGAAAAGTCTTTGCGTGTGAGTTGTGATGAGCTTAATTTTGTGGAAATTCTGCGTATTTCAGAAATAATCTCTTCATTCTTATTCACTGACATGTCCTTTTGTAGCATGGCAGTACTTTATTAATAAGTGGCATTAGAATAATACGTTAAGATACTTAAATCTGCAACCGGTAGGTGAGCAGGGGAAGTGCCCTAGGCGGATGCTGACGATAAATACAACGATTCACTTCATCCAAATTAGCAGCAGGCTATTTCATCGTTTTGAGCTGATAATTGCTCAGCCGACGGTCTCGATGGCCTCCTGGAGACTGATGTCCTCGGAGTAGAGTGCCCGGCCAAGTATGGCTCCCTCGACGCCGAGCTGCTTCAGCATCTTGAGGTGGAGTATCGAGGAAATACCGCCGGCAGCGATGACGGGTAGCCCGGTGACATTGACCAGTTCTACAATGGCGGTGAAGTTCGGCTCGGTGAGGGTGCCGTCGCGAATGATATCGGTATATATCAGACGCTGTACGCCCAGTTGAGACATTGACCGGGCAAAGTCGACGGCTCTGATTCCCGTATCCTGCTGCCAGCCATGTGTGGCCACCAGCCCTTCGCGGGCATCAATGCTTATAATTACGTAGTCCCCGTATTTACGACAGGCCTGTTTAAGCATGTCCGGGTCTTCAACCGCAGCCGTGGTCAGGATAACGCGCTCAATCCCGGCGGTGAGCACCTCTTTGATGGTCTCCAGCGTGCGTATTCCCCCGCCGAGCTGCGTCGGCAGCAGGGTAGCAGCGGCTATCTGCTGGGCAACCTCCAGGTTCTGTGGTTCGCCACTGGCAGCACCATCAAGGTCGATGATGTGGAGGCGGGGTGCGCTCTGAGATTGCCACTTGAGGGCTACCTGTAATGGGTCGTCAGAGAACCTTATTTCCCGGTTATAGTCGCCCTGATAAAGGCGGACACAGCGGCCACCCCGGAGATCAATCGCTGGGATTATCTCCATTCTCTCCCACCTCACAGATTAATGTTAGCGAACTTCTTCCACGTCTTGGCGTTGTAGGCCTTGTTATCCCGATTCTTGTCTTCGAGAATATCCAGGGAACGGTTTATTACTTTCCTGGTGTCGCTCGGCATAATGATATCGTCGATGTAGCCCCGCTCAGCCCCGTGATAGGGATTCTCATAAAGCTCACTGAACTCCTGTATCCTCTGATTGCGGGTCTCATCGGGGTTGTTCGACTCTCTTATCTCCCGTGCAAAGATGACACTGGCGGCGGTGTCGGCACCGACGATGGTGACGCGGGCGGTCGGCCAGGCATAGACCAAATCGGCGCCGATGCTCTTGTCCAGCATCCCGTAGTGCGCTCCGGCGTAAGACTTCCTGACCATTATCG
Source organism: Dehalococcoidia bacterium (assembly GCA_011170375.1). Taxonomy (GTDB): domain Bacteria; phylum Chloroflexota; class Dehalococcoidia; order Dehalococcoidales; family Fen-1064; genus W589. Next base: position 147,537 of record DUEV01000003.1, on the reverse strand, counting down.
AGATAAGGGGTATGGTCGCTTCGGCCCAGGCGAAGAGCAGCTTCGAGCCGTGGCGTAGGATGCCCTTCCAGTCCTGCTCGGAGCCAATCATATAGCCGGGGCAGTCTCCCAGGGTAACCATCGGGATATTGAAGAGGTCGCAGAACCGGATGAACCGGGCGGCTTTATCGGCGGCGTCGATGTTAATCACCCCGGCGGCGTGCATCGGCTGGTTGGCGAAGATGCCCACCGGTCGCCCGTTGAAGCGGACAAAGCCGGTTATGACGCTCCGGGCGTGGAGGGCGTGCGATTCGCAGAATTGGCCGTCATCAACAATTGCCCTGATAACCTTCATCATGTCATAGGGGCGGGTTGGCTGGTCGGGGATGATGGTATTCAACTCCGGTATCTCCCGCTCGGGGTCGTCATCGGTCTTGAGACGTGGTGGCATTTCCCGGTTGTTGGACGGGAAGAAGGACAGCAATTCTTTAGCTTTGTCGATGGCAGCTTTGTCATCGTCGACCACGAAGTGCGTGCACCCGGACTTCATGGCGTGGGCCTTGTAGCCGGAAAGCTCTTCGAGTGTAATCTTTTCGCCGAGCTGGGTCTCGACAAAGGCGGAACCGGCGATACCCATGAAGCCGGTATCTTTGCACTGGATAAGGAAGTCCTGCATTACGGGATGATAGGCCTGCCCCCCGAGGCAGGGGCCCATCAGCAGGGCGATTTGCGGCACCACTCCTGAAGCCAGGATTTGCGACCTGAAGGTCCAGCCGTAGCCTTCCAGTGTGTCTATCCCTTCCTGGAGACGGGCGCCTCCGGAGTCGTTCATGCCGATAAACGGCCAGCCTTTGTCCCGGGCAAGGTTGAGGGCATTGGAGAGCTTACGGCCATGCTGCTCACCAAATGTCCCGGCCATGGAGGTGTAGTCCTCGGCCATGGCGACCACATACCTACCGTTCACCTTACCGAAGCCAGTAATAATGCCATCGGCGGGAATTTCCCGCTTGTCCAGCCCGAAAGCAGTCGTGCGGTGTTTGGCGAAAAGACCAATTTCCGTAAACGTGCCGGGGTCAAAGAGGTAATCGATTCTTTCCCGTGCGGAAAGCTGTCCTCCTTCGTGGCGCTTCTCGATAGCGGCAGTACCGCCCATCTCCATTATCTTCTGTCGTTTCTGTTTGTATTGTTCAATCAGGTCTTCTGTCGATGACATTCCAGACCACCTTCTTTCCCCATCGGTTTCGGATGAAAGTTAGATAAGTTTCATATTTTGCTTGACTTTGCTAAGGGTCTCCTGGGCAATAACCCGGGCACGCTGAGCGCCGTCAGCGAGCACTTCGGCTATGTGCTGTGGCTTGGCGGCCAGTTCCGCCCTCTTCTCACGCAGATCCTGAAGGCTGGCATTGAGGTGTTCGGCCAGTAGCTTTTTACAGTCGACACACCCGATTTCGGCGGAGCGGCACTGTTTATAAATCTCGGCCAGTTGTGCTTCGCTGAAGTAGCTGTGTAGGGAGTAAACGTTGCATACTTCGGGGTGGCCGGGGTCGTTCCGGTAGCGGCGGGCGGGGTCGGTGACCGCAGTCATTATTTTCTCCTCTGTTTCCTGGGGGGTGGCTGCCAGTTCAATGGCGTTGCCGGTTGATTTACCCATCTTATCACTGCCGTCCAGTCCGACAATGCGTGGGAATGAGGTGAGCTTGGCGACTGGCTCAATAAGGGTATTACCGAACTGATTGTTGAAACGGCGGACAATCTCCCGGGCCAGTTCCAGATGGGGTAGCTGGTCTTCACCAATCGGTACTACCTCGCCCTTATAGAGGGTGATGTCGGCTGTCTGCAGGACCGGGTAACCGACCAGCCCGCAGTTCACATTCTCCGGCTGCTGTTTTACCTTTTCTTTGAAGGTGGGGACACGCATCAGCCAGCTCAGCGGGGTTACCATGCTGAGCAGGGTGTGCAGCTCCATCACCTCCGGTACATGGGACTGGACAAAGATGATGCTTCTCTCCGGGTCCATGCCCGCTGCCAGCCAGTCAATCACTATCTCCCGGATGTATTCCTGGAGCTGGCTGGTATCCTCCATTGAGGTCAGGGCATGAATATCGACCACGCAGTAGATGCAGTCGTATTCGTCCTGAAGGGCAACGTAGTTCTGGATTGCCCCGAGGTAGTTGCCGATGTGCTGCCGGGCGGTGGGCCGAGCACCGGAAAAGACGCGTTTTCTCATGTGGTACACCTCGCTGAAAAGTGTAACACAAAGCAGCCGCACCCTCAAGGCAGCCTCTGAACTGGAGATTGCTTCGTCGCGTGGCTCCTCGCAATGAAGGGTGGTTTGACTGGTAAAGGCCCCAGAAGCTAGTATAGGCGGTTGGAGGGGAGACATGATTAGAAGTTTTGGGGGTAAGACACCAGTTATTGCTGAGTCGGCCTTTGTTAGCGAGGCCGCCTATGTTATCGGTGATGTCGAAATTGGCGAGGATTCCGGGGTATTTCCCGGTGCAGTGATACGGGGCGACTTCACGAGCATCAAGATTGGCCGTAACACAATGGTGGAAGATAACTCGGTGATACACTCCGGAGGGCCGGTGGAAATTGGCGATAACGTGACCATTGGGCACAGCGTCGTAGTACATTGTTCCAGGGTAGGCAATAACTGCCTTATTGGAAACAACGCCACGCTCCTGGACAACGCTGTGATTGGTAGCTTCTGCATAATCGGGGCGGGATGTGTGGTGAGTCAGGGGATGGAGATACCGGACAATTCTTTCGTGGTGGGCGTACCGGCTGAAATAAAAGGACAAGTGCCGACAGAGCGATGGGAGCGGAGACGGAGCGGGCGTGGCGGTTACTCAGAGCTGGTTAAGCGCTACAAGGAGCAGGGGTTGTAGTAGTGGTGACATTTCATTTGAATTTGCATTGACAAGTCTCTGTTGGAGCAATACAATTCCGCTAATTAGTGCAATAGTATGGAAAAACTTCTGTGAGTAGCGTAATGCCTGCGCCAGTTACACCAATTGTCGGAGCGGACACATTCGTGGTGAACGGCAAAAAAGAGGTCTGTCTGATACGCCGGTCTGATAATGGACTGTGGGCGCTTCCGGGTGGGGCACAGGATCTTGGTGAGACTCCGGAAGAATGCGCCCGTCGTGAGTTTGAAGAAGAAACAGGGCTTCTGATTCGTATTACCAGACTGCTCGGCGTATTCAGTTCACTTTGATATGATGACATAACGAACATGAACCGTGGCTGGGAGGTGACTCATATTCTATTCGCTGGTGAGGTTGTCGGCGGAAAAGAAGAAACATCAGTTGAGACGCTGGAAATCGGCTGGTTTGCTCAAGAATGCTTGCCAGCCTTAGCAGATGGTCATGAGATAAGAGTTGATTTGGGATTCCGAGCACTTGAAGAGCCCACTGAGGATGCCCATTCTGAATAACGAAGAATCACGAGCAATCGTGCTGCGGATGTATAATGTTATCTCATCCGGCTAAGTGAGCGGGAGAGGTTCGATGTCTATAGATAGGCCCGGTATTGATAATATTGAAACACGGGTTATCCAGACAGAGGCCCTGACGAAAGGTGACCTTGACGTGTTGTATCAACTCTTTGACCAGTCGTATAGTCAGGCCAACCACGCATATCTGGAAAAGTCCTTTTCGAGATTAAGGTATATTGCTATAGCGACTTTTGGGAAGACGCCGGTGGGGTTTGCCGTGGCGGATACGGTTGAAACTGACCTTCCGCGTATGACTGAGCCGCAAATTGTTACCTTGGCTGGTATTTGCTGTGTTTCTCCGGACTATCGTCGTATGGGGCTATTCAGGAAATTGGAAGGCCTGGCGACGAGTGCCAGCGGTATTTCACGGTCTGGAACTCGTATCCTGGTATGTGGCCGAATGGCACACCCGGCCAGCTTTCGTATCATGAACCAGTCCCCGTGGGTCATCCCGAAATATGGTGTGCCCCTGACCGACTGGCAGAAAGAGGTCGGGCTGAGAGTGGCCGAGCTATACGGGGTCAATCTCGACCCGGAGACGATGGTGGTTGTTGGCGAGGGAGTCCCCATTGGCTACCCAATTATCGAGCAGGAGGTCACCGAGAAAGAGTGGCTGCCCTTCGAAAATGTAAAACGTGACCGTGGGGACAGCCTGCTCGGCATTAGCTGGAGTCCGGATGCACCGGGGGGGTGGTGAGGATAAAATTGACATAAAGATGATAGAAAGCTACCGGGAAGATGAAATCCAGGCCTTGATAGTACTGGCTGAACTAACCGGGCCAGTGGAAACCGCAAATAACAACTTCTACAGATTTTACCCCAAAAGCATGGAAGAAGCCCAAACATACTTCAGACGCTTTGCTCTTGACTTATCAACGGCTTTCGAGACCTTGGCAAGAAAAGGGCTCTTGCGTAAAGAAAACGACGAGTGGCTTTTAACTCGTGCAGTTAAGGTTATCGCTGGTGATGTCAGAAGGCATCGGCCACCAATCTGGTACTGGTACAAGGACTTTTACACAGCAATTGAGCACAGCCAGGCTTATTCGGAATACTGTAGGCTTGTTTTTGGTAAGGACCTGGGGCAGCACGGTTTCAGTGACATCAATCAGATACACAGGATGCTCGAGATAATTAGACCTGATGAGACGTCACATGTGCTCGATATTGGGTGTGGTAACGGAAAGATGGCCGAATACATATCCGACTTGACTCAAGCCTCGGTGACCGGTGTCGACTATATTGCTGAGGCTATTGACCAGGCTCTGAAGCGAACAGAAGGTAAAAGGAATCGGTTGCATTTCAAAGTTAGCAACATTGAGGCGCTGGATTGTAAGGACGAATCTTTCGACGTTATTCTCTCGATTGACTCTATATATTTTGATGAGCCGAAAACTGTCTTGGCCTCCTGGAAACGACTGCTTAAGCCAACAGGGGAGATGGCAGTATTTTATCTCAGTCTGGATGGTAGCGACCTGTCTATACCCTTAAAAGAGAACGGCTTGTCCTACGATGCCTATGACATTAGCAAACAAAACTGGGAACATCAACAGTTGAAGCACAGAGTTGTCAGCGAGATGCGGAAGGCGTTCGCGGACGAGGGAAATACTTTCATTTGGGAGAACCTGATGGCAGAGTCCATTGCCAGCCCGGAGCCTTATAATCCGGATGTATCTTCAATGAAACGATACCTGTATCATGTCAAGAAGCACTAATCTTTATCAAGGCAATGGCACGTGACCGCTTATAACAGGAACCGAAAAGGGGAATTGTTTTGCCGGAAAAGAACCCGGAAGACGCGCAGGAGATTGAAGAGGCGGTTATATTCTTCGTGACCCGAATGCTGGAATCGGGGCACAATCCTAAGCCGGTCGTTTTGCACAGTATCCGTATGGGAATGTATTTGTATAGTTACAGCTACGAGCCTGATATTGTCAAAGCCGCTATCCTGCACGACATCATAGAAGACTCAGATACCAGTATTGATGAGATTAAAGAGCGGTTTGGGGAAAAGGTGGCCCAGCTGGTGCAGGCGAATACCTTTGATTATACTGTTGGCGATAGGGCCGCTCAGGGCGAGGAGTGTCTGCAGCGGTGCCTGAGGTATGGCAGGGACGCACTCATTGTGAAGGCAGCCGATAAGCTAGAGAACAGTTTTTACGTGGTGGACCCAGTCGTTGCCAAAAACTGGTCTGAGTTCTGGGTTACCGAGATGCGCATATGCTTGATGTCTCACAGCCTGTAATTGGAAATGAGCCGATATGGCACGAACTCAATCAGCGGTGCTTGAAACTGGAAGCCGAGCTTGAGTAAATAGAGACCTGATAATGTAGTTGGTTGTGAAATGCTTATTATTAGATGTAATATATGACTTTGCAGATCATGAACGAGAAAAAACGTCCTAAAATAGAAACAGAGCGCCTAAGACTTAGACCATTCACTCTGGATGACGCACCAGAAGTGCAGCGGCTGGTTGGTGACCGTGATATCGCCTCAACGACCATAACCATACCCCATCCTTATGAGGATGGAATGGCAGAACAATGGATAAGTACACACCAAGAACGGTTTGATAAGGGGGAGGCGGTTCCTTTCGCCATAACGCACGGTAAGCAAGGCTACCTAATTGGGTCTATCGGTCTCCACATAGCCAAAGAATTCGACAGAGCAGATTTGGGTTATTGGATTGGAAAACCTTACTGGAATCAAGGCTATTGTACAGAGGCAGCTCAAGCTGTCATCCAATATGGATTTGAGGTGCTTGGATTAAACCGCATCACGGCTAATCATATCACACGTAATCCTGCCTCAGGACGTGTTATGCAGAAGTTAGGAATGAAACACGAGGGGTACCTGAGACAGCACTCCAAGAAATGGGGAAACTACGACGACGTGGAAGTTTACAGGATACTAAGAAGCGAATACACGAAGCACGAGTGACTCGTGACCTGCAATTTTATCACATCCGGTCAGGCGCTGTCATTCCCATGAGGTGAAGGGTTCGGGCGAGCACAATCTTGGTGGCCTCCACCAGCTTTAGTCGGGCTTTGGATAGCGCTTGGTCATCGGAGATAACGCGGCACAGCTTGTAGAAGCTATGGAAGGTGGTGGCCAGGTCTTGGGCGTAGTAGGTGAGGTGGTGGGGCTCCAACGTTTGGACAACTACCTCGACCATCTCCGGCAGGAGCAGCAGCTTGCGGATGAGAGTAAGCTCGGGTTCACTGGTGAGCAGTGAGACATCTCCGTCAGCGTAGGTTATTCCCCGTTCTTTGGCGACGCGCAGGATGCTGGCAATGCGGGCGTGTGCGTACTGGACGTAGTAGACCGGATTATCGGGGGCCTCTTTCTTGGCCAGCTCCAGGTCGAAGTCCATCTGGCTATTGGCGGAGCGGGACAGGAAGAAATACCGGCAGGCGTCTACTCCCACTTCGTCGATGACGTCGCTGAGCATGATGATGTCCCCGCTGCGCGTAGAGATGCGAACTACCTCATCTCCGCGGTGCACGGTGACTAGCTGGTGGACTATCAGGACCAGCCGCTCCAGGTCAACACCGAGGACACCGACGGCTGCTCTGAGACCGGCAACGTGCCCCTGGTGGTCGGCGCCCCAGATGTCGATTACCCGGTCGAACTCGCGTTCGAGGAACTTGTTGTAGTGGTAGGCGATATCGGTGGCCAGGTAGGTAGGCACGCCGTTGCTGCGTACCACGACCTCGTCCTTGTCTTCACCGAGAGCGGTGGCAGTAAACCAGGTGGCACCTTCCTTCTCAACGAGGTGTCCTCCCTTACGCAGAATCTCCATCACTTTGTCGAACTGGCCGTTGTCGTAGAGGCTCTGCTCAGTGAACCAACCATCGAACTCAATTCGTAACAGGTCAAGCTCTCCCTTAATCTGGGCCATCAGACGCTCAGCGCCAAGCTTGCCTACCTGTAGCGCTGCTTCGGACTCCGGTATGGCCAGGAACCGCTCTCCCTGCTCATTGATAATGGCCTGCGCGAGGTCAACCATGTAGTGGCCGTGATAGCCGTCGGAGAGCACTTCAGCGTCGGCGTCACCCAGGCATTGCCGATAACGGGCATAAAGGGAGCGGCCGAAAATATCCATCTGGTTGCCGGCATCATTGAAGTAGTATTCCCTCTGCACATCGAAACCGGCAGCGGCGAGGACGTTGGACAGGGTGCTACCGAGGACAGCGGCGCGACCGTACGCTACGTGGAGGGGGCCGGTGGGGTTACTGCTGACGAACTCTACCTGCACCCGGCTACCGTGACCGAGGTCAATATTGCCGAAGGCCTCTTCGGCCTTGAGGATAGATTCCAACTGCTGTGCCAACCAGTCATCCGTGAGGGTGAAATTGATAAATCCGGGTGGGGCGGCCACAATGCTTTTGATTTCTGCGGCGGGGGGTATCAGGCTGACCAGTTCCCGGGCAATCTCCAAGGGGTTGATACCGGCGGAGCGTGCCAGTTTCAGAGGTAGACTGGAGGCGTAGTCGCCATGCTCGGGGTTCTGTGGTCGCTCGATGGTTACCGGCGGCAGGGTTACCGGGGGCAGCTTGCCTGATTGCTGGGCCTGTGCCGTCGCGTGTGTCAGCAGGTCTATCAGCATCTCTTTAAACATCTATCTCCTGGTCGGGAGCTCCAGTACGTTTGAATTATAGCATAACGATGGTGATAAAGTGAGGGCATGAAATCACTGGGCTAGCGATTGGTTGTAGAGTCAGTTGCAAGACTATCTAGTTATCTTCAGCCGCGTCTGGTTGCTGCCTAGAACCCTGGCTGCTCCTTTTCAGATAGTCCTCCACTGACATCAGGTCACGGCTCACGATATCAAGTGTCTTCTGTGATATCTGGTCGTCCCGGATTAGTTGTCGGCCGGCATCACGGGCGGCTTCGATGACATCATCGACCAGACCTGGGATTTGGAGCATCCGCTTTAGGGCGGGGCCGTGAGGCCGCAGTAGTGCTCCCATGAACCTCATTCTTGTGTTCCTGCAGATTGCCTGAACATGCACCAGCAGGGCATCGAAATTGTCCTTCTCCCAGAAACCACAGTTCGAGACCAATACCATCCTGGATGCCCGACTCTGTCCTCGTCCCGGGTGACGGATATGTCCGTCACGCAGTTCTAAGGAGGGTCGAGCATTGGGAATGATGCGGTCGATGAGGTTCTTCATCGGCCCCGTCATACCGTCGACATATAGCGGCGTAGCCAGAACCCAGATTTTAGCCTCGTTCATTTTAGGCAGGAACCACTGCATGTCGTCCTTCTGGAAGCATTCCCCCGGCGTCTTGAACCAGCAGTTGAACTCGCCCTGGCAGGGATTTATATTGAGTTTCTTGGTGTAAAAGACCTCCACCTCCGCCCCGGCCTCCCTCATACCTTCGATGAAGGGATTGAGGATGACGGCGGTATTACCCTTGTCCATGTTGGGGCTTGAGTTAATGGCGACTACTTTCATCTCTGGTTCTCTCCCGGTACAGATTAGGGGGTGTACAGTACTGGCCCTCTTTCAATTCTACAACATTGGCTTCAAGTTTTCCTCTAGCTCCACTCCTCGGCTTCGGTTGTCCAGACCCGCGTCATCTCTTTGACAAGGAGGGTGTGCTCCGGTTTCTCCAGGGCTTTGTCTTCTTCGAAGAGTTGCAGTGCCTCGGTGCGGGCCATCTCCAGCAAGGGTACATCTGAGAGCTTGGCCATACGCAGGTCGGGCAGACCGCTCTGCCGTGTGCCGAAGAATTCACCCGGCCCGCGCAGCTTTAGGTCTTCCTCGGCGAGCTTAAAGCCGTCCTGCGTGTTTTCGATAATATCGAGGCGCATCCGGGCGACCTCGGATGGTTCCTGCGCCATGAGCATGCAATAGCTCTGCTCCGTACCCCGTCCCACCCGACCGCGGAACTGATGAAGCTGGGAAAGCCCGAAGCGGTCGGCGCTCTCCACCATCATCACGGTGGCATTGGGGACGTCGATGCCGACCTCCACCACCGCCGTGGATACCAGAATACCGAGTTCGCCGTTGTAGAAGCGGCGCATAACTTTCTCTTTATCTGACGCCGAGAGGCGACCGTGCAACAGGCCCAGCCTGAGGTCGGGGAATACCTCACGGGAGAGGTGCTCGTGTTCAATGGTGGCGGCCCTTGCCTGGACTGCCTCCGATTCTTCAATAATCGGGCAGATGATGAAGGCCTGGCGTCCGTCAGCTATCTCGCGGCGGAGGAAGGCATAAGCACTCTCGCGCTGCGATGGCCTGAGCCACTTCGTTTTGATTTCCTGCCTGCCCGGGGGTAGCTCGTCGATGACCGACAGGTCCAAGTCGCCATATAGGGTCAGGGCCAGTGTTCGGGGGATGGGGGTGGCCGTCATTACGAGGACATGGGGGTTGAAGCCCTTCTGGCGGAGGGTAGAGCGCTGGACAACGCCGAAGCGGTGCTGTTCATCGATTACGGCCAGCCCCAAGCGCTTGAATCCAACTTCCTTCTGGATAAGGGCATGGGTGCCGATAACGATATTGATATCACCATCCTGAATTTGCTGGTGGAGCTCGCGTTTCCGGGTTGCTGGGGTAGCACCCATCAGGAGGGCAATCGTGATAGGCCGGGGCAGTATTCCTGAGTAGGTGTGTGTATGGTTGTCTTTTTCTTCGGTCTGTCCGGCGGCCGAGAGTAACTGGCAGATGGTGTTGAAGTGCTGCTCCGCCAGTATTTCGGTGGGTGCCATCAGTGCTCCCTGGCAGTCGTTGGCGGCGGCCATGAGCAGACCGGTGGTGGCTACCACTGTCTTGCCACTACCGACCTCTCCCTGGAGTAACCGCGACATGGGCTTTGTTTTCTCGAGGTCGGCCAACAGTTCCTCGAGCACCCTGTTCTGGGCAGCCGTTAGCTCAAAGGGCAACGACTTAATGAATAAGTCGAGCGCATCAGTGTTGATGCTGAGGGGATTAGCTGTCTGGCCCTCCTGCCATTCCCGCTTCTTGCTCAGTACCCCGAGCTGGAGGAGGAAAAGCTCGTCAAAGGCCAGTCGGACGCGGGCTTGGTCTTTCAGGGCTTCATCATCCGGATAGTGTGCCTGATAGATTGCCTGGGGTAGCTCTAATAGGTCGCGGCGCTTCTTGATTTTCTCGGGCAGGAAGTCTGGCACCTGCCACGCCCACTGGTCAATGACCTGCTTCATTAACTTTCGCACCTGACGTGGACGCAGTCCCTGAGTGAGAGGGTAAACTGGAACAAGGCGCCCGGTGTGGACAAGATCGGCTTCTTGCACCGGTTCCCACTCCGGGGACTCAAAGACATAGCGTCCCTGAAAGAGCCTTACCCGACCGCTGAGAACTATCCTGTTATTGGTGGCGAGCTGTCGAACGAGATAGGGATTGTTGAACCAGACTGCCCTGACATTGCCCGTCTCATCACCGACGATAGCCTCAGTGCTGCGCCGTCCACCGGGTCTTATCTCGGTGGCCTGCCACACATTGGCGATAATGGTCTCCTCTTCGCCTTCGGTGAGCTGGGAGACGGTCTTTATTTGGCTGTAGTCGAGGTGGCGGTTCGGGAACAAATAAAGAAAGTCACGAATTGTCCTTACGCTCAGCTTTTCGAACCTGGAGGCAGTACTGGCACTGATGCCTTTTACAATCGTGATCGGGGAATCGAGGGAACCGACGACCGGACGGGGTTTTCTCGCCTGTGGCGCTGGCTGGCTGGTTTGCGGGGCCGACTTTGGCTTGGGCTTCTTTTCTGCCTCCACCTGTATATCATCCAGGAGGCTTAGTACGGCCTCTGCCCACTGCTGGCGTTGTTCAGGGGTCATTGAGGCATAGTTGGGATTGCTCAGGCCGAGCTTGCGGAAGCGACTGAGCAGCTGGCGATTGCTTATCGATGCCATTGCCGGGCTACTCCAGTTTTGGAGAAATCTGTCCAGCCCGCCGATTACGGCTGTGTCTGCGTAGTCCTTGCTGTGTTCGAGTTCTAGGATTTTGCGTAGAGGCCCGAAATCCATTGACAGAGCCCTGCCTTCATAGCGTACGTGAAAGTCGGTGGAAAATAGAGTTGTAGCCTGCTCTTGACGCGGGAAGACGCCACTCCAATCTCTGACTATGAGGCCACACCTGATGACTGCTCAGTGGTGCTAAGGTGCCGACCGCCAGTGGCATTAAATCCCCGTGCCTTCTAAAACAGTTACGGCTATGGCGTTCGGACCAGCATAGGTTCCTAGTACTGGGCTGACGACCGAGCGTACAATCAGTTTGTCAGGTAAGGAGACGGCCAGGCGGTCAACCAACCTATCGGCTGCTTCGGGCTGGGTGCTGTGCTCAACGGCTAACGCTTCAATGTGTGGGAAGCTGGTGGCGAAATTGTACAGGTATTCGATTCCAGCCGCCTGTGACCGCACACGGGTTACAGGGGAAATTTCCCCCTCCTTGATGGTAATTATCGGCTTGATTGACAACATTGAGCCCAGCATACCCTGGGCCTTACCAATGCGTCCGCCCTTGGCTAAATACTTGAGGGTATCGAAATAGACGAGGAAATGTGCCCGGGACAGTGCCTGGTGCACGAAGTCAACCAGCGCGTCCAGCCTCATCCCCTCCTGGGCTGCTCTGGTCGCCGCAAGGACTACCAACCCCAGTGCCATGGCCACTGTTTGTGAGTCAATCACTTCTACCCGGCACTTCTTCTCCATCATTTCGATGGCGCCCATCGCCGACTGATAGGTGCCACTGAGTTTAGAAGATAGAGTAATTACCAGGATTTCATCGGTCTCTTCGGCCAGCCTGTTATAGACGTCGGCGAAGGCCTGAGGAGTAGGCTGAGTAGTCGTGGGTACGATGTCCTGGGTGGTCAATCGACGGTAGAACTCTTCCGTGGTGATGGTAACCCGGTCGAGATAGGTCTCACGACCGAACAGCACCGTCAACGGTACAACTGTGATATCCAGACCTCCGGAGTTGTCATCCGTTATATCCGACAGGCTGTCAGTGACAATCTTGACTGTCATTGCTAGAATCCTCCCTCATTCTACGGAGACAATATAGTGATAGTGAGGCTGGTCGCCTCGGACCACCTCAACCTGAAGCTGGGGGTGCTGCTCGCGGATAGTGGCGCTGGCCTGCTCGGCCTCTGTCTGTTCGGTGTCGGCGCCAAAGTATATTGTGACTATCTCCTGATTATCCAGGTCCACTTTAGCCAGGGTATCGTAGAGGACACTGGTAGTATCATCTCCCACCGTCACCAGTTCACCATCAAGGAGACCAATGGCCTGTTTACGCTTGATCTTAATGCTGTTTATCTTGGTGGAACGTACTGCCCGTGTAATCTCTGCTGACCTGACTGCCGATATTGCCTGTTTCATCAGCCGGGCATTGGTCATGAGGTCGGCCTCAAAGTCGAAAGCCAGGAGAGCGGCTATCCCTTGTGGTATCGTTTCCGTGGCCACAATCTCGACATTTTTATCTGTTAGGGATGTGACCTGCTCGGCGGCAAGCACAATGTTTTTGTTGTTGGGCAGGACAATGACCTTATCGGATGAGGTTGATTCGATAGCTTGCAGTATGTCCTTGGTGCTGGGATTCATCGTTTGCCCGCCGGGGACGATGGCAGTCACACCGAGACTTGAAAAGACCTCGGCGAGTCCGTTGCCGGAGACCACAGCCACGATAGCCATGTCAAGTGCTGGAGCCTTGTCTTTTTGCATTTCCAGAAAATCGCGATGCTGCTCGTCCATGTTACGGATGGAAATCTGGTGCATGGTACCCAGGGAGGCGGCATAGTGAATGACCTCACCTGGGTCCAGGGTATGGATGTGAATGCGGGTGGTTGTGTCGTCACCGACCACAATCAGAGACTCGCCCTTTTTCTCCAGCTTTGCTCTGATCTTATCCGGCTTAAGCTTCTGGCCTTTCAGCATGAACTCGGTACAGTAGCCGAAGGGCACTTCGTCGGCGGCAATCATCTCTGGAGGTCTGGCTGTCAAGGGTATGCTGCTGGCGATAATCTGAGGTTTACGAAATTGTATCTGTTCTGCCTCTCCCCGCAGATAGTGAAGAGCACCCTCGAGGAGAGTATAGAGGCCCTGTCCTCCGGCATCCACCACCCCGGACTCCTTCAGAATCGGGAGTAATGTTGGTGTATTGGCTACTGACTCTTTGGCGGCATTGACAGCTGCCTCCATTACGGAATTCAGGTTAGCGTCGCCCTCACTCACCAGCTTCTGAGCGGCTGAGGCGGCATCCTTGATTACGGTTAGAATTGTTCCCTCCACCGGGTTACTCAGCCCTTTGTAAGCCATCCGTGACGCTTCTTCTAAGGCGTTTGCCAAGTCAGCCCCAGTCAACGATTCCTTACCGGATACATCCTGTGCTAAGCCTCTTAGTATCTGCGATAGTATCACGCCACTGTTGCCCCTTGCTCCCATCAAGGCACCTTTGCCGATAGCCAGTGCTATTGCTGAGGCGCTGTTGTCAGGGGCACGGTAGGCCTCCTCCATGCAGGAGTGCATCGTCAACAGCATGTTAGTTCCGGTATCACCATCAGGCACGGGAAAGACGTTTAGAGCATCAATTTCTGAGGCGTTTTTCTCGAGCCAGGCAGTGGCGCAAGTAAACATCTCACGGAAATCCTGTCCGGTGATAACTTCGCTTTGCCTCATCCTGTTGTGTCCTTTCGGGTTCCTTGTGGGTTGCTCAGACAATCTCTGAAGAGCTTGCGGGCAACTAGGTCTCAATTTGTACTTGCCACGTAGTCACTATTGCCGCCCCACGTTTGTTAAGTTTGTTCTCCTATGGTAAGATAGTATACAATAAAATACTGCAATCTTGCGTAATAGTCAAGGAGACATAATATTGAAGTGTGATTTGTGTGACAAAACACCCCAGTTCGGTCATAACGTCAGTCATTCTAAGCGCCACACCAAGCGTCAGTGGCTGCCGAACATTCACCCGGTCACTATTGTTGTTGATGGTAAGAAGAAGCGGCTTAATCTTTGCACGAGATGTCTGCGTAACCAGCACAAGGTGGCCAAAATACAGGCCTCTACTTCAGGCTAGCCCTTATTTTCTCTATTGATTCCTTCACGGAAAGCTCTGTAGCAAATACGGCGGCCCCGGCTACCAGTACCCTTGCTCCGGCCTCCACTACCCTGGCGGCGTTATCGGTATTAATACCCCCATCTACCTCCAGCTCGGCTGTCAGACCTTGTCTGTCTAGCTCTGCACGTACTCGTTTTATCTTGTCGCACATTGATTCGATGAATTTCTGCCCACCGAAACCGGGATTGACTGTCATTACCAGTACCAGGTCAACCTCAGACAGGATTGCATCAAGCGTAGTGACTGGTGTACCCGGGTTAAGGGCCACTCCAGCTTTTACTCCCAAGTCTTTGATGTGCTGGATGGTCCGATGAATGTGGGCGCATGCTTCGGGATGGACGGTAATGATGTCTGACCCGGCCTCAGCAAACTGGTCAATCTGGTTTTCCGGTGCTGCCACCATCAGGTGAACATCCAGGGGTAGGTTGGTCCTGGAACGGATTGCTGCCACTGTCTGTGCCCCGATGGTTATCGGTGGCACGTAATGCCCGTCCATCACATCCACGTGAATATAATCGGCCCCAGCGCTGGTCGCTTCGGTGACCGCATCGCCAAGGCGACCGTAGTCGGCTGAGAGGATAGACGGTGCAATCTTGACCAGGTCACTTTTCATGTTGAGCTCTCCTCGAGTGCTTTTCGAGCGTTGGCCAAGGCCTGCGCTACCTGCTTCGGGGCAGTGCCGCCGATGTTGTCTCTGGCGGCCAGTGATGACTCTACAGTGATTGAATAAACGTCCTCGCCGAACCGGGGAGAGAACTGTTTGTATGCTTCGAGACTGAGCATGTCAAGGGTCTTGTCTTGGCTGACTGCGTAGCCTATCAGCCGGGCGACAATATCGTGGGCGATTCGGAAAGGCTCTCCTTTTTTCACGAGATAGTCGGCAAGGTCGGTCGCCAGTAAATAACCCCGCCCGACGGCCTGTGTCATATTATCTGTCTTGATGCGGAGCGTGTTCACCATACCAGACATTACTTCCAACGTGGCCAGTAGTGTATCTACGGTATCAAAGAGACTCTCTTTGTCTTCCTGCATATCCTTGTTGTAGGACAGTGGCAGGCCCTTCATGGTGGTCAGTAGTGCTATGAGATTTCCGTAGACTCGCCCCGTCTTGCTCCGGGCAAGCTCGGCGACATCCGGGTTCTTCTTCTGGGGCATGATGCTTGAGCCGGTAGCATAGGCGTCGTCGATATCGATAAAATCGAACTCTGCCGAAGACCATAAGATAATCTCCTCGGCCAGTCGTGAGAGGTGCATCATACAGAGACTGGCAGCGGCCTCGTACTCTATCACGAAGTCGCGGTTGGATACAGCATCCAGGCTGTTCTGGCTTATCCGGTCGAAGCCAAGCTCCTTGGCGACGAATTCGCGGTCGATTTCGTAGGCGACCCCGGCCAGTGCCCCGCTGCCGAGGGGCAGGACATTGGTTCGCTGGTGGCAGTCTTGGAAGCGGCCAACGTCCCGCTGGAGCATTTCGAAGTAGGCCAGGAGGTGATGGGTCAGCAGCACTGGTTGTGCTCGTTGCAGGTGCGTGTAACCGGGGATGACGGTGTCCTTATTGGCTTCTGCCAAGTTAACGAGTGCCCTCTGTATTCCCCGGATGCCCGCAATCGACTGAGCGATTGCATCCCGTGTGAAAAGCCGCATGTCCAGAGCTATCTGGTCATTCCTGGAACGGGCGGTATGGAGCTTGCCACCGACTTCTCCGACCTTCTCGATGAGGCGGGCCTCGATGTTCATGTGGATATCTTCGAGCCCTGGCTTGAACTCTAATTTACCCTGCTCTATTTCTTCCTTGATAGAGTTCAGGCCACCGATGATAGTCTGGGCTTCTTGCTCGGAGATTATACCCTGCTTTGCCAGCATCCGGGCGTGGGCAACGCTACCGGTGATATCGTAGGGATAAAGGCGCTTGTCGAACTGTATCGAGGCAGTGTAAGCCTCTGTCAGTTTATCGGCGTCCTTGTTAAGACGCCCACGTATTTGACTCATTTTTCTTCCTCTGGCTCCTTCGGGGCAAGAAGGCTGAGCGGCCCCTCGATATCGGCCAATAGCTGTGTCTGTGCCTGTGTTTGTGCCGGTAAGCCCCAGAGGTGAATGAAGCCGGCTGCGGCACTTTGGTCGAACTGGTCGCCCTTGTCATAGGTAGCCAGGCCGAGATTGTATAGTGACTTGGGTGCCCGGCGTCCGACAAGGGTGGCATGTCCCTTGAATAGCTTCATCCTGATTGTCCCGGTGACGAAGCGTTGTGTACTCAGGATATATGCCGAGAGGTCCCGGTTCAGGGCACTGAACCACAGGCCGTTGTAGATGAGGTCGGCATACTCCGTGGCCACCTTCTGCTTGAAGCGGAGCTGGTCTTTAGAAAGTGTCATCGCTTCTAACGCCTGATGAGCCTGCAACAGTACGGTAGCCGCTGGTGCTTCATAAATTTCACGTGACTTGATGCCAACGACGCGGTTCTCGATATGGTCAATCCGGCCAATGCCGTGTTTTCCGGCGATTTCATTAAGTGTCTGGACGAGCTCGACCCCGTTCATCTCTTCACCGTCGTAGCTGATGGGAATGCCTTTCTCAAAACCAATTTCGACATAGATCGGCTTATCCGGCGTCTTGTCCGGTGATTTTGTCCAGGTGAAGACGTCTTCCGGTGGTTCCGCCCAGGGGTCCTCAAGGATGCCGCACTCGATGGCCTTCCCCCAGAGACATTCGTCAATCGAATAGGGGCTGTTGACTGTAATCGGCACGGGTATGCCGTGCTGCTCGGCGTAGGCTATCGTCTCCTCGCGGGTCATACCCCATTCTCTGGCCGGGGCGATAATCTTCAGGTTAGGGGCTAGGGTCTTGATACCGACGTCGAAGCGTACCTGGTCGTTTCCCTTGCCTGTGCAGCCGTGGGCAACGGCGGTGGCGCCTTCTTCTACGGCAGCATCTACCATCAGCTTGACCATGAGCGGACGAGAGAGGGCCGTTGCCAGCGGGTACTGACCTTCGTAGAGGGCGTTGGCCTGCAAAGCCGGGAAGACGAAGTAATTGATAAACAGCTGCTTGGCGTCCACCACCAGTGCCTTGACAGCACCTGTCTTTAATGCCTTCTCCTTGACGGCAGCAAAATCACGCTCGTTGCCGACATCAATCGTGAGCGTAATCACGTCCATGCCGTACTTTTCCTGAATCCACTTGATAGCTACGGATGTGTCAAGACCTCCGCTATAAGCCAGTATCACCTTATCTGCCACTTCTTATCTCCTTCATGGGTAATCAAGTTTAAACGGTTGACAGGGCCTTGTCCAGTATCCCCAGCGCCTCATCGACCTCGCTGTTGCCGATAATCAGGGGAGGGATAAAGCGCAGGGCGTTGGGTTTTACCCGGTTGACGAGTAGGCCCCTTTCAAGGCAGGCCATCATCACTTCCTGACTGATATCACGGTCGAGTCCGATGGCCACCAGAAGCCCGCGTCCCCGTACATCAGTGATAAATGGGTACTTCTGCTGGAGCCCCTTTAGTCCCTCGATAAGGTATTGTCCCACTTTCTTTGCGTTACCAGCGATGTTATTCTCAACGATGTACTTGATGACTGCGTATGCAACAGCACAGGTCAGGGCATTACCCCCGAATGTCGAGCCGTGGTCTCCTGGGACGAAGACGGCGGCGCTGTCCTTGGCCAGGAATGCTCCGATGGGTATGCCGCTACCCATCCCTTTAGCCAGCGACATGATATCAGGTTCAACACCGTACTCCTGATAGCCGAAGAGACTCCCAATACGCCCGACGCCGGTCTGGATTTCATCCAGGATGAGCAGAATCCCCTTTTCGTCGCACCAGGCTCGCACTTTAGACAGGTAGTCGTCATCAGGGACATTAACTCCACCTTCTCCCTGAATCGGCTCAAGCATAATAGCACAGGTTCGGTCGGTGGTGGCGGCTTTGATTGCTTCGATGTCGCTGTAAGCAACGTGTTTGAAACCCGGTGGTAGGGGAACGTAAGGTTTTTGCATGTTCTCCTGACCGGTAGCCGCCGTCATCACCAGGGTCCGTCCGTGAAACGAGTTTTTCGTGGTGATAACCTCATAGGCGCCGTTGAGCTTGAGATGTCCGTAGCGTCGTGCCAGCTTGACGGCGCCCTCGTTGGCCTCGGTGCCACTATTGCAGATGAATGCCTTATCGAGGCAGCTATTTTCCACGAGCAACTGCGCCAGTTTAACCTGAGGAACCGAGTAGTATAAGGCGGAGGCCTGTGTCAGCACCTGTGCCTGCTCAGTAACGGCCTCAATAACCACCGGGTGGCAATGTCCCAGGCTGTTAACTGCTGTGCCCCCCACAAAGTCCAGGTACTCCCGGCCATTGTCGTCCCATACCCGTGCTCCTTCACCCCTGACCAGGGTGACCGGTATTCTGTTTATATAATTCATTATGTATTTCTTGTCTAGTTCTTGCCAGTCAGTCATGTCAATTCTCCTGGATGAGGTGTTCAGTCATTTCGTATCGTCGTGCCGATCCTGTCTCCTTCGATTACCCTTAGCAGGGCATGTGGTGTCTTGCCTCCAATGATTGAGGCGGTCTGGCTTTGGGAAAGAGCCCTAAGGCAAGCTCGAAGCTTGGGAATCATCCCACCGGAAGCTACGCCCGAGGATAACAATTCCTCAGCTTCAGTAGGGGAGAGGTGGGGGATTAGATTATCCTGTTTATCATGAATGCCATCAACATCGGTGAGGAAGATAAGCTGTTCGGCGGCGATTGACGCGGCAATTTCCCCAGCGACGGTATCACCATTGACATTTAGTATCTGCGGTTCATCATCTAATCTGCCAGGCGAGTGAATACTAAGAGGAGCGATTACGGGAATAAAACCTGAATTCAGCAGAGTATTGAGGATACCGATATTTACATTCGTGACTGTGCCTACGAACCCCATTTCTTTTTCTCTGAGTTTGCCTTCAAGCAGGGCACCATCGACGCCACTGATGCCAACAGTCTTACCTCCACGGCTATTTAGCAGGGTTACTATTTCCTTATTAGCCAGACCGGCCAGCACGGAAATAACTACTTCCAACGTTGGTCTATCGGTCACTCTTTCACCACGGACGAAGTGCGTGGTAATGGCTTGCTTTGTAAGCCATTCGGTTATCATTTTGCCGCCTCCGTGCACGATAACCATTGGTATACCGCGTAGCTGAAGCTCCACGATATCTTCAACGTCGCCAACATCCAGGACGCTGGGCTCGTGTTTGCCGAAGGTGCTGCCGCCTATCTTGACGACAATAATTCCACTCAGTCTTTTAACCACGTCTCTTCCCGCAAAAACCACGCTCAGGTGGTGTATTGACTGTTTATGATAACGTATTTTTCGGTCAGGTCACAGCCCCAGGCCGTGGCCGAGGCGGTGCCCATATTGAGGTCCAACGTAACCGGTACCTCGTCCCTTGCCAGTACCCGAACGACATCTGACTCATCGTACGGTTGTGGGATGCCACACTTCAGCACGAGGATGTCCCCGATGTGAAGGTCGAGGCTGCTCTCTTTAACTTCGGCCCCGCTCCGTCCCAGTGCTGCCACCACCCGCCCCCAGTTGGGGTCGTGACCGTAGACTGCCACCTTCCACAGGGGAGAGCTCACGATTGTCCGTGCTGCCAGAGCAGCGTCGGCCTTGCTGGCTGCCCCGTTAACGGTGACCTCGAGTAGCTTGGTCGCTCCCTCACCATCACGTGCCACTGCCTTTGCCAGGTGGATGCAGACTTGGTCAAGGGCCTGCTGAAAAAGCTCCGCTGCCTTGCCCCCTGATGAGACTGGCGGGTTTCCTGCCATCCCGTTAGCCAGCAGCAGCAGGGTATCGCTGGGACTGGTATCGCCGTCGATAGAGACCATATTAAATGAGACATCGGCTGCCTGGTGTAATGCCTCCTGCAGGAAATCGGGTTCTACTGCCGCATCGGTCGTCAGGAAGCAGAGCAAGGTTCCTAGGTTCGGGTGAATCATTCCCGAGCCCTTGACCACCCCACCGATGGTGAACCGGAGCCCTTCGGCTGAAGCGGTTATGGCTATCTCTTTGGGGACAGTATCCGTGGTCATCATCGCCCTTGCGAGGTCGTGACCGCCGTTGTCGGACAGGCTGATGTGATTGATGCCTTCTCTTATCCGCTCCATTGGTAGTCGTTGGCCGATAACGCCGGTGCTGGCTACCAGGACATCTTCGGCGTCTGCCCCGAGTGCTTTGGCT
This sequence comes from Dehalococcoidia bacterium, assembly GCA_011170375.1. Lineage (GTDB taxonomy): Bacteria > Chloroflexota > Dehalococcoidia > Dehalococcoidales > Fen-1064 > W589. Next base: position 126,769 of record DUEV01000003.1, on the reverse strand, counting down.
GTCAGTGCTGCCATCTCGGCAGCATCGGCCAGTCCCGGCTTACCCGTGCTGGCGTTGGCGCAGCCACTATTAACAACGACGGCTGCCGCCCGCCCTTTCTTTAATCGCTCCTGACAAAGCAATACCGGGGCGGACTTAATCCGGTTGGTGGTGAACAGGCCGGCAGTCACGCACAGCTCCTGCGAGAACAGGATGCCGAGGTCCAGCTTATCACCGCTGCCTTGCTTGATTTGAGCGGCGGTAGCACCGGCGTGAAACCCCTGTGGCGTGGTCACCGTGCCGTCGCTTATGGTGTCGATTTTGCTTTCCATAACAGGTCTAACTATAGCATACTGGCTATAGCTAGGCAATGAGAGGTGGAGTGGGCTGCTTCTTGCAATCCGTTATAGATATTATTAGACTGGACTCAGAAGATGAGTTAGGCGGTCTGATGCATCATACCCTCAAGCTATATAGTCGGCACCGCGAGTCGGCTCTCCGGTTTTACATGTTCTGGGCAAGGTGGACTAAAATACCCTTGATTGGCCGATTGGTCCGCTGGGTGGCTAACACCTGGGGCAGTAATCTGGAAGGGGCTTACGTGCTGACCACCGATGAAGCCGGTGAGATAGTGGACGCCTGTGAAAGGCTGGCGGTGGGGCCATGCAGCTGTCGAAAGCTGTACCACAACTGTGATAATCCAATCGATGTGGAGATAATGCTTAGCCTCAACGGCAATGTCTTTGTCGAGGAGCGCCCTGACGATTACCGCGAGATAAGCAAAGAGGAGGCTAAAGAGATACTGCGGGAGTGCCACCAACGTGGTCTGATTCATAGTATTGTCAAGTGCCGCGAAGATTTTTACGCAATTTGCAACTGCTGTACCTGCTGCTGTGTGCCGCTACGACTCCATAACCAGTACGGCATCGGTAGCGCCCTCACCAGGAGAGACGACATCGTGCAGGTCTTCCGGGAACACCAGCAGGTGGTTTGACAGGAATGGGATTGTATTCTATTATTTCAGGTACTGTTTGTGGTGGTTAGTACGAGACAGGAGGCAGTAAATGGCCCTAACGGCTGATTCAACAATCGCGGATGTTCTGAAAGCACGGCCCGATGCCAAGGATATTATCTCCAAGCATGCCGGGCAGGCGGTGGATGAGTCCATGCTGTCGATGGCGATGGGCATGACCATCAAGCAGGTAGCCGGTTTTGTGAACTGGAGTCCGGACAAGATAGAGGCCATCCTGAAAGACCTCAACGAAGGCTAGGCCTTACCTAACTGTTTTTAGCATACATGGTATCTCGTAGGCAGGCAGTGCTGTCTGCCTTGTTTCTGTCTGGTGGTGGGGGCCCCATCGCCTGTTTAATAGGGACACAGGTAATACTTTTAGTGCTGTTAATACTATCATACCTGTCAAGTGGTGATGGCCCCATCCCCTGTATCCCCTTCCCCAGAGGGGAAGGGGAGAATGTAATAAGAGGGGCTGTGCCCCTCTATGACTCCCCCGTAGGGGTGTTTAGGGGTATTGCCTTCCCTCCATATGGTCTCCCCCTCTTTATAAGGTGAGAACGACCCCTGCCTGAGAACTGCCCTCACACCGTTTTGGGGTGCTCGAGGGGTGGAACCCCTCGAAACGGGGGATTCCAAGGGGGTGTCCCCCTTGGTAAGAGATTGCCGCGTCGCTACGCTCCTCGCAATGACAGGTGCAGGGACGACATGCCCTTTGGTTGTTTGACATAAGGTGGTAGAATAGGGGCATGAAATGACGGGGTATCTGTTAATGATTGAGGTCGACTTTGAGAAGTATGGCCTGTCACATCTTGCTGGTAAAGAAATACAAAATTGGGACGATTCTGATATCGATAAGCTCATAGCTGCGTTTGTTGCTGAGAATATCGCTCCTGCAATACCAGGAATATCATTCACTCCGCAAAAAATCGGATATCTTCTGGCCTTATCTCATTGTAGACGCTGTGGTAAGTGTTGCTTACCCAATCCCAACGACCCAGGTCACCCTGAGATTATAGTGTCTGAAGAAGATTTAAGGCGGATAGCTAAGCATACTAGACGCTCTTATACAAAATTAAGGAGAAAGGCACGCATGAACACAGATCCTACCCTACCTCATATGAGGCACATACCGCTCCCTTGTATGTTCTATAGCAAAGGTGATTGTCAAATATACACTGTGAGACCCAAGGTGTGTTCCAACTATCCAATCCGACCTTTATCTGGAGAAGTTGGTATTACAGTCGATGTGAGGTGTGACTACGGAGTAGATATTTATAAGACTATTCTTGATTATCTGAGGAGGGGTAGCGAAGGCTGGTTATTTCGGTAGGATTATTGGTGTGTAGAGATATGGAAGAGATATTTCCTTTCCTTATCTCCCCTCTTTTACACCTTTAAGTTAGGCGGTTCCCCCTCACTCTCTGGGCTTGATTTCAACCAGCTCGATGAGCACATTATCGGGGGCCCAGAAGAAGGCTATCTTCATGCGCGACCCGAGTTCGGTAATATCACCCCGGAACTCTACTCCCTTGCCCTTCAGATTGGACACGGTCGTTTCCAGGTCATCGGTCCTCAGCCCGAAGTGGTCCAGTCCGCTGTTGGCGCCTGACGGCGCCGCTTCTGTTTCAGCGGGTCGCTGCATAATCAAGACCAGCGAACCACCGAGGTTAAGCTCAACGGTGATACGTCCGTCGGGAAGCTCCCTGATGTTGACTATCTCGGCATTGAACATGTCCCTGTAGAACTCGGCTGTCTTCTTAGGGTCGGTGCTGGCCAGGTGGATGTGGTGATACCAGTAGTTTGGCATTCGGATACCTCCTTCTTTCTAGACCGGGCTTTTCTTATAAACTACCCCTCTCTTGCCTTCTTCTGCAACTCATAAAGCTGCGTCAGGGCTTCCAGCGGCGTCATCGAGTCAATTTCGAGCTTCTCCAGCTCCTCCTGGACGGCCGACTTCTGCCCGAACATGGGGAGCTGCTGGGCAATCTCTTTTTCAGGTTGGCGGCCTTTACGCCTGGGAGTGGGGTGGCGGCTGTCTCCCTCAAGCTCATCGAGCACCTCCTGGGCGCGGTGCACCACCGAACGAGGCAGTCCCGCCAGCTTGGCAACGTGTATCCCGTAGCTCTTATCGACCCCGCCGGGAACAATCCTGCGCAGGAAGATGACTTCTCCCTTTTCCTCAGCGACGGCGACGTTGAAGTTCTTCACCCGCGGCAGAGAGTCGGCCAGCTCCACCATCTCGTGATAGTGCGTGGCGAATAAAGTCTTGGCCCCGAGGCGGGGATGGTTATGGATGAACTCAGCGACGGCCCGGGCAATGGAGAGGCCGTCGTAGGTGCTGGTGCCCCGCCCGATTTCGTCTAGGATGAGCAGGGAGCGGGGGGTGGCGTTGTTGAGGATATTGGCCGTCTCCACCATCTCTATCATGAAGGTCGATTGTCCGGCGGCGAGGTCGTCCCGCGCCCCGATGCGTGTAAAGATGCGGTCGACCAGCCCGATGGTGGCCGAATCAGCCGGGACGAAGCTGCCGATCTGTGCCAGCAGCACAATCAGAGCTACCTGTCTCAGGTAGGTGGACTTGCCTGCCATATTGGGGCCGGTGAGGATAATAAGCTGGGCGTCATCGTTAGAGAGGTAGGTGTCGTTGGGGACGAAACCGCTCTCGGTAAGCATTCGCTCCACCACCGGGTGACGTCCCTGGGTGATGGTGATGGTGTTGTCATCTGTCAGGGTGGGTCGGGTATAGCCATAGCGGACTGCGACCTCGGCCAGACCAGCGAAGACATCGACGTTAGCAATTACTCCGGCGACGGCCAGGACCTGCTCGCTGACGGTGGACACCTGGCGGCAGACCCGCTGGAAGATGCTCGTTTCCAGCTCCCCGATGCGGTCGCGGGCATTGAGAATCATCGACTCGTACTCTTTGAGCTCCGGGGTAAAGAAACGCTCGCCGTTGACCAGCGTCTGCTTGCGGATATAGCTGTCCGGCACCTGGGAGAGGTTGGCCTTGGAGACCTCGATATAGTAGCCGAAGACGCGGTTGTAGCCAATCTTCAATGACTTGATGCCAGTGCTCTCCTGCTCGTGACGCTCCATGTTGGCCAGGTACTGCCGGGCATCACCGGCGACCTGCCGGAGGTTGTCGAGCTCCTCGGAGAAGCCGGGCTTGATGACGCCGCCTTCGCCGAGGGTGCCTGAGGGCTCGTCAACGATGGCCTCACCAATCAGGGCGACAACATCGTCTCGCGGTTTTAGCTCGTCTTTGAGCCAGGCTATCGTACTGGTATCACGGCCCCCTTCAATGGCTGTCTTGAGCTCGGGAATTACCTCCAGGCTGCGGCGGAGGGCGACCAGCTCATGGGGGTGGGCGATGCCGCTACCCACCCGGTTAATCAGCCGCTCCAGGTCAGACACTTTTCCCAGAAGTGAGGCAATCTGGTTGCGCGGCAGGGCGTTGGACTGGAACCACTCGATGGCATCCTGTCTCTTTTTGAGTTCCTCGATGTCGAGCAAAGGCTGTCCCAGCCACCGCTTCAGGAGTCGACTGCCCATCGAAGTTCTGGTCATATCAATTATAGAGAGCAGCGAGCCCTCGGTGCTGCCGGTGGTGCTGCGGAAAAGCTCCAGGTTCTTCTGTGTCTGGACGTCGAGTGCCATAGAGGTATCGGTGGAGTAGGTGGAGAGCCGTGTCAGTTGTCCTAGGGCGCCTTTTTGGGTCTCTTGGAGGTAGCGGATAATGGCGCCGGCGGCCCTGATTGCCAGTGGCAGATTAGTCAGACCAAAGCCGCCGAGGGTACTCGTACCGAAGTGGTCGAGCAGTGTCCGCTGGGCGGTCTCCTGGCTGAACCAGTACTCATCGACCGGTGTTACCGGGGCGTCAGGTACCAGGTGGGACAGCTCGGAGGGTGCATTGGTGATAATCTCCGAGGGGTGGAGGCGCTCCAGTTCGGCGATGGCTCTTTGGCGGGGTAGCTGGGTGGTGGCAAACTCACTGGTGGTGATGTCTACATAGGCGATGCCTGCCTCCTCATCACCGAGAACCAGACTGGCCAGGTAGTTGTTCACCTTGCTGTTGAGCAGGCCAGGCTCGACCACTGTGCCGGGAGTGACAACACGGACGACCTCACGCTCAACGATACCCTTAGTTTCACCGGGGCGAGTCATCTGCTCGCAGATGGCCACCTTATGGCCGTTGTTGATAAGTCGGGCGAGGTAGTTATCGAGGGCGTGGTAGGGGATACCGGCCATCGGTACTTTGTTTCCCTTGCCCATCTCGCGCGAGGTCAGGACAATTTCGAGCTCGTTGGCCACTACCCGGGCGTCTTCATCGAAGGTCTCGTAGAAATCACCCAGGCGGAAGAGGACGATGGCCTGGGGGTACTGGCGCTTGATTTTGAGGTATTGCCGCCGAATCGGGGTGAGGCCTGCTTTATCCATGCGCTTATTCTACCCGAACAGATAGCAATATGGAAGGGTGTTGCGAACATTGTCGTCTTTCGGAGTATAATGGGATAAAATTTATTCCAGGCGGGGGTGAGAAATGGCTACTGTCAGAAAGAGAGTGGAAAAAAGAGACACAGAGAGGATGTCAGACACTTCTTTTAAGATGATGACCTTATTGATGAGGGTTATCGATCTCATCTTTCCGTACATCAGGAAGCGTGTCAAAGGGTTTGGTATTCAGGAGGGAATGACCGTGGTCGACTACGGCTGTGGGCCGGGCAGGTATACGACTGTGTTTGCCGAGATGGTAGGTGAGAATGGGAAGGTCTATGCCGCCGATATCCACGAGCTGGCGATAGAGGCGGTGAAGAAAAAGATAGAAAAGCACAATCTGAGAAACATCGAGCCAGTGCTGGTAGACGGGTATAATAGCGGTTTGCCTGACAATGTCGCCGATGTAGTGTGTGCCATTGACATGTTCTTCACTGTCAAGAACCCGACCGAGTTCCTGGCGGAACTGAAGAGAATAACCAAAAGTGATGGTGTTCTGGTAATCGACCAGGGTCACCAGTCCCGAAGTGTTGCCAAAGAGAAGATACTGGGTTCGGGGTGCTGGGACGTTGTTGAAGAGAGCAAAGACCACATGAAATGCAGGCCATGTTAGTCTGCTCCAACCGATGTCAATGGAACACCATTCACTGTTCGTGTGAGGCTGGCGATGATATAATGGCAGGTAGTTAATGAGCGAGGAGGATGCTTAAAGTGAAGATTTTGGGCCTTTCATGCAGTCCGAGAAAAGGGGGCAACACTGAGACCTTAGTGGCAGAGGCGCTCGATGGGGCCCGCAGCGACGGCGCCGAGGTGGAACTCTTCAGTGTCGCCGGTAAGGATATCAGGGGCTGTGATGGCTGCCAGGCATGCCTGAAAACAGGCGAGTGTCACATTGATGATGATGTGCAGGAAGTCTTAAAGGGAATGCTCGAGGCCGATGGTATTATTTTCGGCACGCCGATATACTTCTACGGGATGACCGCACAGGCCAAGGCTATTATGGACAGAACATATTCAATCTGCCTGCGCGGGGCACAACTGAGCAACAAGGTAGGCGGGATTATTGCCGTGGCCGGTGGCGTCGGATTGATGGATGCCATTAAGGACTGGTACTTCTATATTGTTATCAACCACATGGCACCAGCCAGCTACATCGGTGCCTATGCCAGTGAACGGGGCGCCATTAAAGAGAAAAAACGGGAGATGAAGATGGCCTGGGAGCTGGGTCGGCAGATGGTGCAACTGGTCGACTCCGGCTGGCGATTCCCCGAGGAGTTTACCAAGCGAGGGCTTGGTGCCTACGTGGCGAAGAAGTACGGATTGTAGGGGGAGTGCGAAAATTAAAGCCTGTCTCCAGACCTTCCGCCTGTTTACATCGAGGCATAGAGTGCCCGGGCCGGTCTGATGGAACGCTTATCTCCCATTGTGCCGAAGCCCATCTTGTTCATTGCATAGGCGAAGCTGACTCTGACATCAAGGTCGATAACTACCAGTGAACCACCTGCACCGCCCCAGAAAAATGCTCTCGGGTTAGGTACGATTGGTGCTTCTACTGTGTTCAGTGCGAATCCCAGACCCCAGCGAATCGGCACTCGGAGGACAAGGTCGGTACTGTAGCACTGCTCCTCGATTATCTTCTCAATGGTGGGCATGCTGAGGAGACGCATACCGTTAAGCTCACCACCGCAGGCCATCACTGCAGCAACGCGGGCGACCGAGCGGGCGTTGCCATGTCCATTGACAGCCGGTATCTCAGCAGCACGCCAGGCCCGCTGAGTGGTGACTGCAGCTGGTAGGGTGGGATTTGCTACTGTGCGGGCTAGTTCTGATCTATCTTCTGGGTTGATATAACTAGGGTCACCGGGCTGTGGTCTCGGTGGTGGAATCAACTCGGCGACGCGCGCGTCATGCTCAGCAGCTAGACCGATATGAAAATCGGCACCAAGCGGCACGGCTACTTCTTCACGGAAGAATGTCCCTAGGGTCTTGCCTGTAATCCGCCGGATCACTTCGCCAACTAGGTAGCCGAAGGTGATTGAGTGATAACCGCTCTTTGTACCCGGCTCCCACCAGGGCTTCTGGGCGGCAAGTAAACCAACAATGTGGTCCCAGTTGTACAGGTCTTCTGCAGTAACAGTTGCCTCGAAGCCGGCAAGACCGGATGTATGACTGAGAATGTGCCGAACGAGTATCTTTTCCTTACCGGCCTGGGCAAACTCTGGCCAGTAATGGCTAACAGGTGCATCAAGGTCGAGCTGGCCACGGTCAACGAGTATCAGAGCACAGAGGACGGTCATTGTTTTGGTGGTCGACCAGACATTGGCAATAGTATCTTTCTCCCAAGGCCGTGTCCTGGCGGCATCGGCGTAGCCAGCCCAGATATCGACAACGAATTCACCGTCGATGGTTGCTGCAAACGAAGCCCCGACATCTCCTTCGACCTCGAAGGCCCTAGCAAGGGCGGCTTTTACGTTCTCAAAGCCCGGGGCACAATATCCTTGAATCTCAACCGCGTCAGCCATGAGTATCCTCCAGTCTGATTGTTGCGCTACCCTTTAATGAGATCCTTGCAGAGAAAATATAAAAGAGGGGCTATTGCCCCTCTTTTATATCGTTTTTTTATTCCAGGTAGTCCTTGAGCTTGCGGCTGCGGGAGGGGTGGCGGAGTTTGCGTAGGGCTTTGGCCTCAATCTGGCGGATACGCTCGCGCGTTACCTTGAATTCCTGGCCGACCTCCTCAAGTGTCCGACTGCGGCCATCTTCAAGGCCGAACCTGAGCTGGAGGACACGCTGCTCACGGTGGGTCAGACTACCCAGGACCTCGTCTATCTGCTCCTTGAGTAACTGCTTGGAGGCGGCGTCGACGGGGGGCAGGGCGTTACGGTCCTCGATAAAGTCGCCCAGGTGGCTGTCCTCTTCCTCGCCCATCGGTAGCTCCAGCGATATCGGCAGCTGGGCCACCTTGACGATTTCCCTTACCTTTTCGGGAGACATTCCCATCTTGAGGCCAATCTCTCTTGAGGTAGGCTCGCGACCGTATTCCTGGGCAAGCCGTCGGCTGAGCCGTAGCAGCTTATTGATTGTCTCAATCATATGGACGGGTACACGGATAGTGCGGGCCTGGTCGGCAATCGCACGCGTAATCGCCTGGCGAATCCACCAGGTGGCGTAGGTGCTGAATTTGTAGCCCTTGTGGGGGTCGAACTTTTCCACGGCCCGGATAAGCCCGATATTACCCTCCTGAATGAGGTCGAGAAGAGACATGCCGTGTCCGATGTGCTTCTTGGCGACACTTACCACCAGGCGCAGGTTGGCCTCGGTGAGGTGGTTCTTGGCCTTCTCAGCCTCTTCCTCGATGGTAGTCAGCTTGGCATAGATTTGTGGCTCATACTCAGCGATTTTCTCAATGAATGAAGGGTCATTCGTTAATTCTTCAATATCGGTCAGGGAAACGCTCTTATCAATAGCTTCCAGCACCTCATCCGGCAGCAGGGCACAGTCTATTGAGAGGTTGATAACCGCCTGCTCCGTTTCAGGTAGCGACTTGCCTGAACGCAGGGCGATGTTCTGAACCAACTGCTGGTCGATGACACCATCGATGTTGCTACGGAGCATTTCGGCGGAAGCACTCTCGGTAAAACTGTCGGTGACAGGCAGGCCGAGTTCTTCTTGGAGGAGGTGTATCAGGTCAGCCGCCGTTCCTATTTCTCTGGCCATAGTAAGCACTATCTCGGTCGCTGATGACGGTCTTCCGGACTCGTGTAGATATTGCTTGATATCATCAATACGCTTACCCTCTTCAATTTTCCGGGCCAGATATTTTTCGTCGTCTCCGGTGAGCAGATGCACTTTACCGATTTCATGGAGGTAAAGGCGTACCGGGTCATCACCGACCTCCTGGTCTTCCAGCCCTTCCAACTGCGCTTCTGCTTCCAGGTCAACATCCGATTGGGGCTTAACGGTTACTTCATCAGTAAGCTCTTCGTCATCTTCGTTGTTCTCGGTAAACTTTGGTGGTTTCGGAAAACCTTCTATGTCCATCCCTTTCCGCTCCTATCGCTCCTTCCCTTTTGTTCAAATACTTCCTGTAGCTGTATGTTAGCCTCTATTCCTTCCTCCTTGAGCCTGGTGAGGTCAGCCCCAGAGCCTTCTTCTTCGGTAGTGGTGGCGAAAGCGGCAGCCCTCTCCTCGTTCTGGTCTCGCAGGTATTGCTCTCGTAGGCGAAGGATAACGGTGTCCAGTTTCTTATCGATTTTGTTATCAATTACATCAAGTGCCACCAGCGACTCTACCTGCTCCCAGAGAGCGGGGTCGAGGTTGTCCTTGAGTGATGACGTGTCTTTGGTCTGCTGTAATGTAACAAAAATCTCGCGGTTCTGGCTATCTTGGAAGTACTCTGGCAGGAGACCCTCACTCATATTAGTCAATTCGGGGTGATGCAATAATAGCCTCAGACAGTATTCCTCAAGGGGGTTGGATAACAGTAATTGCGTCGCCTGCGTAGCCGGTTCTCTTTTCGGCTTGCTCTGCTTTGAAGGTGCCATGTATTCTTTAACAACACCTTCTATTATATTATACCTCGTTTTGGTCAGGATTTCCAGTCTTCTTATGTAGTGGTCCCGGCGGACAGCATCTTTCATCCGGGCAATAATGGCTCCAAGCTCATGTACAGCCCGCGACTGGTTCCTGGCGGTGGTCATGTCTAACCTGGTAGTCTTGGTACTGAAGGTGAAATCAACGACCGGTACAGCATCCTCGACCAGTTCTTGCCACTTCTGCGGGTCTTCCCGGATGACATCGTCCGGGTCCTTCCCTTCGGGGAGGACGATGACCCGTATTTCAGCATCAAGAATGTTCTCGTAGTCGACACAACGGAGCATGGCTTCTTCACCGGCGGCGTCCGCATCGAGAGCGAGGATGATATTCTTTGAGAGCCTCTTGAGAGTCGTGACCTGCCGTTCCGTGATGGCGGTACCCATTGAGGCAACCACGTTATTGAAGTCGTTCTGGTGAGCGGTAATGGTGTCCATGTAGCCTTCCACGATTATGACCTGGTCCCGTTTCCGTATCGCAGGGGCGGCCAGGTCGATGGCGTAAAGGGTACCACTCTTATCAAAGACGAGTGTCTGTGGTGAATTGGTGTACTTGGGCAGGGAGTCGTCCAATACCCTTGCCCCGAAACCGGTGGTACGCCCTCGGGCATCACGTATCGGGAACATGAGGCGGTTGCGGAACCGGTCGCGGGTCCTGCCGTCATCTGTTTCGACGAGCAGACCGGCGTCAACGAGTTCTTTCTCGGAGAATCCCCTCTCCTGGAGGTGGCTTTTCAGGGCCTCGTAGCTGTCGGGGCTGTATCCCAGCTGGAAGGCGGTTAAAGTATCTGTGGTGAAATCCCGACCACTCAGATAGTCCCGTGCTTTAGCAGCGGCGGTGGAATGGAGAAGCTGGTCTTGGAAGAACCTGGCGGCGGCTTCATTGACCTGATAAAGTCGCTCCCTTTCGTCTTTCCTAGTGTCACGTTCAATACGTGTGGGGACGGTAACTCCGGCCTGCTGGGCGAGGAGACGTAGCGCTTCACTGAATTCCATCCCCTGTTGCTTCATGACGAATGAAAAGACATCGCCGCCGGTACCGCAGGCGCCGAAGCAGTGCCAGCTCTGCCGCTCGGGAAAGACAAAGAACGAGGGTGTCCTTTCTTCGTGAAAGGGACAACGCGCCTTGAAGTTACGCCCGGCCTTGGTCAGCGGGACATACTGGCTGACGACCTCGACAATGTCCAGTTTCTGCTTTACTTCGTCGATAACACTCATCTGCTGTCCAGTGGCCTGCCAATACTATGGCGGGGGATATAGCATACTATAATAAATTTCGGGGTCAGTCAATGAAAAGAGGGGGCTGCTTAATTCTGCTGTCGAGCAGTGACATCTCCGCGGCGGTTCTCAAGGCATAGCGGTCGGTCATGCCGGCAATATAATCAACCACCCTCCTTTCACGGTCATCATCACCGAGACGGTACTCTGGAGGCAGTTTGTTTTCGTGGGTAGTGAAATATTTATATAGTAAACGAATGACTTCTCTGGCCTGCTCCGATTCCTGCTGGGCCGAGCGGGCGTCATATACCCGGTCAAAAAGGAATTCCCGGAGGGTATCGGTTGCTTGGAGGACTTCGGGCGACACGGTGATATGGACTCCGGAGACGGTTTCCGGTGTTCCCGCACCGCTGGCTGCCCACGAGTGTTCGATGATATCGCTGACCATGGTATTGATGCGCGCTGAGTTGGATAGTCCGAGCACAGTAACTGCCGATAGCGGCAGGTCACCCTCGGTAATGGCCCCAGCCCTTATGGCATCCTCAGTGTCGTGATTGACATAAGCGACGACATCGGCTAGCCGGCAGACTTCACCTTCAAGAGTATCGGCCCTTTCATGAACCTCCGGCAGGATACTGGAGTTTGTCTTGGAATGGCTGAGGATGCCGTCTTTGACTTCCCAGGTGAGGTTGAGGCCGTGGCCATTGCGTTCCAAGTGTTCGACAATGCGCAACGACTGCTCATTGTGCCGGAATCCGTGAGGGGAGAGCTCATCGAGAACGGCTTCACCAATGTGTCCAAAAGGGGTATGACCCAGGTCGTGCCCTAGGCTGATTGCCTCTGCCAGGTCTTCGTTGAGGTTGAGGGCACGCGCTATGGTTCGTGCTACCTGGGAGACCTCGAGGGTGTGGGTGAGGCGGGTTACGTAATGGTCACCGAGTGGAGCGATGAAGAGCTGGGTCTTGTGCTTAAGCCGGCGGAAGGCCTTTGAGTAGAGAATGCGATCCCGGTCGCGCTGGAAGTCAGTCCGGACAGGGCAGGGTTCCTCGTACTCGCGCCTGCCTCGAGACAATCTGCTTTTCTGGGCGAAGGGAGAGAGGCTTTCTTCTCTTTCTTCGGTCAGTTGACGGATATTCAGTTTTTCAATCACTTATTACTCGATCTGGTCGCTTTAGTTTATTTGTTCTTTCGGTAGGCGATACCATCAATCATTATCAGACAATCATCATCGATAAACTCGGTAGTTGTGGTCATCCTTACCGCGAAATTGCCTTTTTCAAAGTAGTTGTTGAACCGTTTCTCCATCTCACGAAGGTCTTGGATATTCTTGAGCCGGACATTGACTTTTACCAGATGTGAAAGTGTCAGGTCGAACTCTGCCAGGGTCTTTTTCAAGTATGAAAATGCGCCGTCGAACTGGGTAGTAAAATCGTCGCCGAAGCCGCGGTGTATTCCGAGAAAGACGAAATCCCCCGCCTCAACTGCCTGCGAATAGCTAAAGGGAGTGGTAATCCTTTTTAAATCTGTCACTGTTGATTCCTCCCGGCAGGCGATGCCATCAATCATAAAAAGGCAATCGTCGTCGATAAACTCAGTAGAGCCACCTGTCCTCACGGGGTATCTATCTTCTTCAAAATAGTTTCGAAAACGTTTTTCCATCTCCGGTACGTTTTTAATATCTTTGAACCAGACATGGACTTCAACCAAATTTGCCAGTGCTAGGTCAAACTCCGCCAGAGTCTTTTTGAGGTGTGAAATAGAATCATCGAACTGCGTAATAAAATCATCGCCGAAGCCACGGTGCAGTCCGAGAAAGATGAAATCTCCTGTTGCAACTGCCGAAGAATAACTCCAGGGAGTGGGAATCCGTTTGAAATCAGCCATTGCTACCCCCGTTAGTACTGTCGGAGGTTACTTAATTCCCAATCTTGCTTCTACGCCGGCAATTATCTCCCGGGTCTGGTCAATCATGTCCGGACTGACGGAAACAGAGGTAATACCCCACTCGACCAGCTTCTCGGTGAGCTCTGGGTAGACTGATGGTGCCTGCCCGCAGATGGAGGAGGTAATCCCCATACTGTTGGACACCTTGATAGCCTTCTCTAGGGAGAGCATTACGGATTCATCCCGCTCATCGAAGGTATCGGCCAGTTTTTCACTGTCCCGGTCAATACCCAGGGTGAGTTGGGTGAGGTCGTTTGAGCCGATGGAGATGCCGTCGATGCCAACGGCGATGAATTTCTCGAGGAGGATGATGTTTGAGGGTACTTCGACCATCATCCATATCTTGAAATCATCAGAGCGTTTCAACCCTTCCTCTTCCATAATCTTGATGGTCTGGGCAAGCTCGTTGACGGTTCGGACGAAGGGAATCATGACCCAGAGGTTGTTGTACTTCTCTCTCACCTTTTTGATGGCGGCCAGTTCTAGCTTGAAGGTCTCTATATCTGTAATGTAGCGGGACGCTCCCCGGTAGCCAATCATCGGGTTCTCTTCTTGCTGTTCGTACTCTTCGCCGCCTTTGAGCGCTCGATATTCATTCGTCTTGAAGTCATTAGTCCGATAGACAACCCGGCGTGGGTGAAAGGTCTTAGCGAAGGCGGTCAGTCCTTCCGCCAGTTTATCGACAAACTCCTGGCCTCGTCCCTGGCTAATCATGTAGCTGGGGTGTTCGCCAATCTGGGCGACCATAAACTCGGCCCGCAGCAACCCGATGCCGTCGACGTTACGTGATGCCACCCGCTCTACTAATTCCGGCTGGGCCAGATTTACTAGCAGTTTGGTCTTGGTCTCTATATGTACTGCTGCCCTGGTCTCTTCCTCAGCAAACTCTATCTTGCCGTCGTATACCTCACCGCCGCTACCATTAACGGTGACGACCTGACCGTCTTTCAGGGTGGCCATTGCCTTCTCAGTACCGACGACGCAGGGAATTCCTAATTCCCGACTGACAATGGCAGCGTGGGCTGTCCGGCCACCGCGGTCAGTGACAATGGCCGCTGCTCGCTTCATCGCTGGGACAAAGTCCGGGGTGGTCATTTCAGCTACCAGGATGTCACCGTCCAGTACCTTGTCTATCTGTGAGGGGTCGGGCACCAGCTTGACCGGGCCAGAGGCGACTCCGGGGCTGGCCGGTGAGCCGGTAAGTATTGCCTCGGCCTCAATCTCCGGTCCGGGGGCAGCCATTTCTCTGATGGTGGTTACAGGACGGGTCTGGACGATGAAGATTTCGTTTTTCTCTTTTGCCCATTCGATGTCCTGTGGGAATTGGTAATGGTCTTCCAGACTCTTGCCAATCTTGGCTAAGGTCAATATATCGTCGTCGGTTATCTTCTGCTGTTTCTGTTCATCGGGGGTGAGGTCTATCTTGATATTGTCTTCCTTCCCTTTACCCCCCTCCTTTTTGACAAGTTTCCACTCCTGCGCTTTGACTTCTTTGTGGGCTATCTGCATGGTGTCCTTATCAACAATGTAATGGTCAGGGGTTACGTCTCCGGATACAATCATCTCTCCCAGCCCGAGGACGGCCTCAATCGTGATTTTACTCCGGTCACTGGAGGTCGGCTCTACGGTGAACATCACCCCAGAGGCGTCGGACTGTACCATTCGCTGCACTGGTACGGCGATGCCGACCTTGAAATGGTCGAAGCCATTTTCCACGCGGTAAAAGATGGCCCTCGGCTCAAACAGGGACGCCCAGCACTGCTGAACGGCGGCTACTACTTCATTATCCCCGCTGATATTAAGGAAAGTTGCCTGCTGTCCGGCGAAGGATGCTTCTGGCAGGTCTTCGGCAGTGGCCGAGGAACGCACAGCCACGAACCCGCCACCCATCTTACCGTAGGCTTCTCTGATGTCTGTGGCGAGGCTTTGAGGCATCGCCGCCTTGAGGATGACGTCCTTGACCGCCGCTGAAGTCTCTTGTAATTTGCGGCTGTCATTAACGTCGAGCGGTTCAAGCAATCGGCGTATCTGGTCGGTAATACCGGTTTCACTGAGGAAATCAAAGTAAGCATCGGCGGTGACGATGAATCCCGGCGGGACAGGCACCTTAGCGTTGGTCATCTCGCCCAGGTTTGCACCCTTACCACCAACGAGAGGGATGTCTTTTTTGGTAACTTCATGGAACCAGACGATGGCTTTATGACCTTGGCGCATTTATGTTTCCCCCCTTTATAAATAGAGGCAAGTCCCTTGCTCAATACTATTATAAAAATCCAGCTAAAAGCAAGTCCTTGCCTTTGATAATTATAGCACAAATTGAGCCGATTTGGGCGGGTTATAGGGTTGATTGTGATAGTCGTGAGCCATTTGACAGCAGGGACAGGTTGGGTTTAGAATGAATCGTGCCGGGGAGGGAGATAGGAGGTCTGCCATGATAGAGATGACTGTCGATAGTATTCGTGTCAGCCTCATGAATTATCAGCGGGTGGTAATCCTCAAAGAGAAGATGACTGACCGTTATCTACCTATCTGGATAGGGGCCGCCGAAGCGGATGCTATCGCTGTCAAGCTGCAAGGTGTCAGTGTACCGAGACCAATGACTCATGACCTTTTGAATACAATCGTTGATGCTTTAGGGGCCAGCATTAACTCTATCATTGTTAGCGACCTTCAGAACGATACCTTCTATGCCAAGGTTGTCCTCAATGTCGATGGCGAGCAGATGGAAGTGGATTCCCGTCCCAGTGATGCTATCGCTCTGGCAGTAAGGGTAGATGCGCCTATCTATGCCGAAGAGGGAGTGCTGGACAAGGCCGGTATTTTGCTGGACAAGGAAACCGGCAAGCTGCTGTCTGAGCCGAAGGAAGTGGAAGGTGCTGGTGCGAAGCAGGTCAGTGAAGAAGAAATGAAGAAAATGTCTGCCTTCTATGATTTCATCAACAGTCTCGACCTTGAGGACTTTGACAAGCGTAAGTCCTGAATCGAGAATTCCCCAGTATCCTGAGGCGTATCTATGGAAGAAGCTACCATCAAGAAGTTAATGACATCGGCCAAATGCAGTGGCTGCGGTCAGCGATACGAAATAGACGATATTGAGGTCATCGGACATCACGATGAGCTTTGGTTTATGAGTGTATTCTGTATGGCTTGCCATGCTCACTACCTGGTGGCCGCAAATGTGGATGAGGAGACAGCAGGGGAGGTGGTTACTGACCTGTCGGTGGCGGAGCTGGAGAAATTCCGGGATGCTGATGGTCTGAAGGCTGATGAAGTGCTTGACATGCATGACTTTCTGAAGGAGTTTGACGGCGATTTCTCGCGACTCTTTAGCGGGAGGAAGGCATAATCTGCCCGATACTACATGAATCATGCCATGAATAAATAATGGCGGAGAGCCCTGGAACCGATGGTTTAAGGGCCTTTTTATTGTTCGGGACCAGAATTCTGATGGTAGAGTAGAGACAGGATCGCTGAGGAATTGACTTGGTAGGGTGGATTTTGATATGCTGCTGGCGGTATGGACAAGCGACTGGCGGCGTTGGGGATGCTGGGTGTCGGGTTCTTTGTGGCTGGTTCTATCATCTTGGGCGTGGTCGGCGGAAACTGGCTTGATAGTAAACTGAACAGTGAACCCTTATGGTTGATAGTTGGTCTGCTGCTGGGAATAGTGGTCGCTTTCTATGGTGTCTATGCCATGCTCCGGCCCTTTCTGAAAGACAAACAGGATAAAGGGAATAGCTAGTGTCAACAAGAAGAGGCTGTTTGGGTTGTTCTTTTCCGGTACTGATTGTTATCATTATTATCGTCCTGGCTGTCGGTGTTGTCAGTCTCCTCAGTGGTGCCCTCGGTAAAGCGATAGTCGGTGATGTGGGGCTGCCCGATATATTCACTGTGGACGCACCGCATGTGCAACTCCCAGCCGAAGAAATTGGCCACATCGGCCCAATCACCATCACCAATACCCTTATTGCTTCCTGGATAACCATTGTTGTCCTGGTAGCCCTGGCCTGGGCGGTAACCCATCGGATAAAGCTCATTCCATCACGACTTCAGAGTTTACTGGAATTTGCCATTGAGTGGTTGCTTAATCTCTGCACGGATGTTGCCGGTGAGAAGTACGGACGTCGCTTTTTCCCGATAATTACCACTATCTTTCTTTTTGTCATCATGAACTC
Organism: Dehalococcoidia bacterium; assembly: GCA_011170375.1. GTDB lineage: Bacteria > Chloroflexota > Dehalococcoidia > Dehalococcoidales > Fen-1064 > W589. The sequence continues at coordinate 109,352 of DUEV01000003.1, read as the reverse complement.
GTGGCTGAGCCTGGTGCCCGGTTTCGGTTCGATTACCTATACTGTGGCCGAGCATGGCGAAGAGCACGTTATGCCCCTGCTGCGAGGTGCTAATACCGATATCAATTTCACGCTGGCCTTGTCAATAGTATCGTTTATTTTCGTGTGTTATTTCGGTATTAGATACAGCCGCCTTCTGTTCTTCAAGCAGTTTTTTAATGGCGGTCGGTTCATTCGTGGACATGGTCTGCTGTTTCGTGGCAAGGTGAAGGCTGGCTTCGGCAGTATTGGTTTCGGTATCATTGACATGTTTGTCGGATTTCTTGAGTTGATTAGCTTTTTTATCCGGCTTGTCAGCTTTGCATTCCGTCTCTTCGGCAACATGCTCGGTGGTGAGATACTGATTCTGATGATGCTCTTCCTGATGCCTTACCTGCTGGCGGTGCCGTTTTACGGACTGGAGTTACTCGTCGGTGCTATTCAGGCATTAATCTTTGGTGGACTGACACTGGTGTTTGTTACCATGGCGGTTACCCTGCATGAGCATGAGGAGGCTCACTGAGAAAGACCAACTGAGGTATGTAATATATTCGACTACCATTAAGGAGGAGGCTATAGAGAAAGATGGTTAAGCATATACATTTGACCTGGCGGTTGATACCTATGGCGATTTTACTGGGGGTAGTATTGTGCCTAGTAATTGGCTCGGTGGCTCTAGCCCAGGAAGATGGTGAAGTGACAGCAGCCGGTGGTATCGGTCCAGAGACAATGAAACTCATAGCGGCCGGAATTGCTATGGGCCTCGGGGCTATCGGTCCGGGAATCGGTATCGGGATTCTGGGCTCGGGTGCCATGCAGGCGCTGGGACGTAACCCGGAGGCCAGGGGGCCAATCATGACCAACATGATTCTGGCAATCGCCATGGCTGAAGCGGTTGCCATCTATGCCCTGGTGGTCTCAATCGTCCTCATTTTTGTAGCTTAGCAACCAGGAGGGGTTACTGTGGAAGGACTTGGTATTAATTTGCCACAGCTAATAGCGCAGATTGTAAGCTTTCTTGTCCTTTTCGGGCTGCTTTACTTCTTTGCCTACAAGCCGATTCTGCGGATGTTTGATGAGCGTTCTCAGAGGATAAAGGAGAGTGTAGAGCAGGCGGAGAAGGTAAAAGAAGAGGCGGCGGCTGCTGAGGAGGAAAACCGGAAGAAACTGGAGACGGCTGCAAAGGAAGGCCAGGAGGCAATCGCCCGGGCGATGAGGGCCGGAGATGAGGCGAGGCAGAGGGCGCAGCAGGAAGCCCAGGTGGAGGCGGCTGGTCTTGTGGAAAAGGCGCGCCAGGAGATACAGCGAGAGCGTGATGAGGTAATTGGTGAGTTGCGGCAGGAGTTTGCTGACCTGGCAGTGGCGGCGGCGGAAAAGGTGATTGAGAAGTCACTGGACAAGGAAGCGCACCGCGAGTTGATTGAGAAGGTGCTGGACGAGAGCACCGGCCTTGACAAAGAATAAGCGGGGCTGGCAGGCTATTAGGAGATATGATGGCTGATAGCGTTTATGTGAGACGTTATGCACAGGCAGTTTTCCGGATGGCTCTGGAGCAGAAAGAGCTTAATGTCTGGCAGTCTGACCTGAGGAAGATTGCCAGTATGGTTAGGGATGAGTCGCTCTTTGCATTACTGACCAATCGCGAAGTGTCGTTTGATGAAAAGACCAGAGTACTGACTGAGCGACTTGGTGAAATACACCCGATGGCTCTGAAGCTGGTATCGATGCTGGTGGTCAGGGATAGACTGGGCATGATTGAGGATATTTCTGAGGAATATCAGCAGTTGCTGGACAACTACCGTGGTGTCGAAGGGGCTGAGGTTGCCGATGTTACCACAGCTATTCCTCTGGATGATGAGGATAGGTTGAAGCTGGCACAACGTATCACGGACATGGTGGGTAAGCCGATAGTACTCAGGGCAAAGGTAGACCCCGGTATAGTCGGCGGGATTATCATCAGGATTGGTGATAAGCTCATCGATGGTAGTATCCGTAGTAAACTGGCGGCCTTACGTAGAGAACTGGGTGGAGTGGGGAAGTAGTCGCAATATAGTCTTCCGAGGAGAAGATGGGAGGTAGCTTAGATGACAACGAGAGGGCGAGACATAGCTTCCGCCATCAAGCAGGAGATAGAGAAATTCGGGACAACATTGACGGCAGTCGATGTTGGTGAAGTTGTAGAGGTCGGTGATGGCATTGCCCGGATACATGGGTTGGCCGCCGTGAAATATAATGAACTGCTTGAGTTTCCCGGTGATGTCATCGGGATTGCCATGAACCTCGAAGAAGAGAGTGTCTCTGCCATTATCCTTGGTGACTATACCGACATCAAAGAGGGTGATGAGGTAAGGCGCACTGCTAGAATTGCCGAGGCACCTGTTGGTGATGGCCTTATCGGGCGTGTTATCGACCCACTGGGTCGTCCTCTCGATGGCAAGGGTGCTATCAAGGCAGATAAGACTCGCTCTCTGGAACGTGTCGCTCCCAATGTCACCGCCCGGCAGCCAGTGAATACCCCGGTGCAGACCGGGATAAAGGCAATCGACAGTATGATTCCGCTGGGGAGAGGACAGCGAGAGCTTATCATCGGTGACCGGTCAACCGGTAAGACGATCATTGCCCTTGATACGATTATCAATCAGAAGGGTGGCGACCTTATCTGTATCTATGTTGCCGTTGGCCAGAAGACCTCCCGGGTGGCACGTGTGGCGGCTACTCTGGAAGAGTACGGGGCAATGGAGCACACTATTATTGTCGCCGCCAATGCCTCTGACTCGGTTGCCCTGCAGTACCTGGCACCATATTCCGGCTGTGCTATTGGTGAGGAGTTCATGGAGCAGGGTAAGGATGCCCTGGTTATCTATGACGACCTTTCCAAGCATGCCTGGGCCTACCGACAGCTTTCGCTGCTGCTGCGGCGGCCTCCGGGCCGTGAGGCCTACCCCGGCGATGTCTTCTACCTGCACAGCCGCCTGCTGGAAAGGGCGGCCAGGTACTCCGACGAGCATGGCGGTGGCTCTCTAACGGCATTGCCAATTATCGAGACACAGGCCGGTGATGTATCTGCCTACATCCCAACAAATGTAATCTCGATTACGGATGGCCAGATATACCTTGAAACAGACCTGTTCAATGCTGGTACAAGGCCAGCGCTTAACGTTGGTATATCTGTGTCACGCGTAGGCAGCAATGCTCAGATTCGGGCAATGAGACAGGTGGCTGGTCGGCTTCGTCTGGATTTGGCACGGTATCGTGAACTGGCAGCCTTTGCTCAGTTCGGCACCGCTGAGCTTGACCGGGCAACCCGTGCTCAGCTTGAGCGAGGCCAGCGCCTCTCCGAGGTCTTGAAACAGGGGCAATATGTGCCGATGCCGGTGGAAAAACAGGTGATTATTCTCTATGCAGCCATAAATGGTTATCTTGATGATGTCGCTGTGGAAAATGTGGGCCGTTTCGAAGTTGACTTCCATCGGTTCATGGAGTCAAGCCACCCTGAGATTGGCTCGACGATTGCCCGGGAAAAGACACTCAGTGAAGAGACTGAAGAGGTACTCAAGGCAGCTATTGAGGAGTTCAAGAAGACTCAGTTCTCTGCCTAGGCCATTTTATTTGTTTTACAAAAGCAGTGGATAGCAGGTCATGGCAAACATACGTCTGATTCGTCGTCGCATCCGGGGTGTGCAAAGCACAGCCAAAATTACACGTGCTATGGAAATGATTGCCACCTCTAAGATGCGGCGTGCCCAGGAAGCCGGTGTTGCCGGCCGTCCTTATGACGAAAAGATTCGGCAGGTTATTTCTGCCCTGGCGGCATTACCACAGTCTGGTGGAGCGCCCCATCCTCTGTTGCAACGGCGGCCGGTCGTTAAGATAGCCGTGGTGCATATTACGTCGGACCGAGGTCTTTGTGGTGGGTTGAACTCCAATATCAACCGAACGACGGCGAGCTTTATTTTGGAGCAGAAGGTACCGGTCACAGTAATTACGGTTGGCCGCAAAGGAAGTGAGTTCATGAGGCGAGTCGGTCGTGATGTTCGGGCTGAGTTTACTAGGCTTGGTGACCGTCCCAGCCTGCTGGATACGCTCCCGATATCACGCATTGTCATTGATGACTATTCCAGCGGGCTGGTAGACATGGTGTACCTGGCGTATGCCAGGTTCGTTACCACGATGACTCAGACACCGGTTCTGGAACAACTCCTGCCGGTCGAGCCGGCGGAGATGCCGGCAATGCAGAACGTGGAGTATATTTATGAGCCTGGCCCGGAGGCGGTTCTGGGAGAACTTCTGCCCCGTTTTGTGGAGATGGAGGTTTACCACGCTGTTCTGGAATCAATCGCCAGCGAGCAATCGGCCAGGATGGTGGCGATGCGTAATGCCACTGAAAGTGCTCACGAGCTCATCGATGACTTGACCCTCCTGTATAACAAGGCCCGGCAAGAGTCGATTACGACGGAGTTGCTGGATATCACAGGCGGAGCCGCTGCCTTAAAATAATAGACTGATTATGGTGCCGTTAGGTTTACGGGGAGACTGGAGGTTACTATGGCCAAGGGGAGAGTAGCTCAGGTAATCGGTACGGTAGTAGATGTGGAGTTTCCACCGGATGAACTACCTGCCCTGTTTAGCGCGATAGAAATCCCGACCGAGGAAGGAAAGATTGCCCTTGAGGTCCAGGAGCACATTGGTAATAACTGGGTCCGGTGTCTTTCACTGGCACCTACTGATGGCCTGGCACGGGGTGCCGAGGCGGTCGATACCGGTGAACCGATTGCGGTGCCGGTAGGGAGAGCCAGCCTTGGACGCCTATTCGACGTGACTGGTCAGCCGCTGGACGACCTTGGTGAAGTCAAGGCTGATGACTACTGGCCGATTCACCGCCAGCCGCCATCTTTCCAGGAGCAGGAGACGACGCCAGAGCTCCTGGAGACGGGACTAAAGGTTATTGACTTGATTGCGCCGTTTACCAAGGGCGGCAAGATCGGTGCCTACGGAGGGGCGGGCGTTGGCAAGACAGTGGTTATACAGGAGCTTATCCGCAACATCGCCACCGAACATGGCGGCTTCTCGGTTTTTGCCGGTGTCGGCGAGAGGTCGCGTGAAGGCAATGACCTCTGGGGCGAGATGAAGGCGTCCGGTGTCCTTGACAAGACGGTGATGGTCTTTGGCCAGATGAATGAGCCGCCGGCAGTGCGCCTGAGAGTAGGGCTGACAGGACTGACCATGGCCGAGTATTTCCGCGATACTGAGGGTCAGGATGTCCTGCTTTTCATAGATAACATCTACCGCTACACACTGGCAGGCATGGAGGTCTCGGCACTGCTGGGGCGGATGCCATCAGCGGTGGGTTATCAGCCGACCCTGGCTACAGAGATGGGCGAGCTTCAGGAGAGAATTACATCCACCAAGAGAGGTTCTATTACCTCTTTCCAGGCAATTTATGTCCCGGCGGATGACTATACTGACCCGGGAGTGGTTACCAGCTTCGGTCACCTGGATGCTGTTATTGCCCTGGAGCGGTCGATTGCGGAACAGGCCCTGTTCCCGGCAGTAGACCCACTGACATCTACCTCCCGGGTCCTCGACCCGGTGATTGTCGGTGATGAGCATTACAGGATTGCCCGAGAGGTACAGAGGGTACTCCAGCGCTACAAGGACCTTCAGGACGTGATTGCTATCCTGGGTATCGAAGAACTCAGTGAGGAAGATAAGCTAATTGTGGTACGGGCGCGCAAGATACAACAATTCCTATCCCAGCCGATGTTCGTCGCTGAAGCCTTCACCGGTCGTGAGGGCAAATACGTAGCCCGCGAGGAGACGGTGCGCGGCTTTAAGGAAATCCTCGAGGGGCAGCATGACGCCCTGCCGGAGCAGGCTTTCTATATGATGGGTACAATAGATGATGTGGTAGCTGAAGCGGAGAGGATGGAGACCGCTGGATAATGGCCATCAGGCTTGATATCGTAACCGCTGAGCAGCTGGTCTTTTCGGACGACGTGGACATAGTAGTGGCGCCGGGTATTGACGGTGAGCTGGCAATCTTACCACGTCATGCGCCGCTGATGACGATGTTGCAGCCGGGTGAACTCCGTGTGAGGAAGGGTGGGGAGGAGACATTCATGGCTATCACCGGGGGATTCCTTGAAGTGCGACCCGACCGTATTACTATTCTGGCCGATGCTGCCGAGAGGGCCGAGGACATTGATGCTGCCCGGGCAGAGGAAGCCAAGCGACGGGCCGAAGAACGGCTTAGAGGAACTTTGTCGGAAACCGACATGGCCCGTGCCGAGGCAGCGTTACGTCGCTCCCTGCTCCGTCTCAGAGTAGCTGAAAAGAGACGAAGGAGACGCTCGGAGCTCTAGGTCTTGCGATCTTGCCTCACTCACACTACTGGACGGCAGATTTATCACAAGTCAACAAACTGCCCAGGTTGTTTACGTTCGCTGAGGCACTATTCAATGGCATACAGCTTGCCGTCGTGTGAAGTTACATAGATGATGCCGTCGACTAGTGCCGGAGAAGAATCGATTGCGCCACCAGTGGCAAGGTGCCAGAGTTCTTGACCGTTGGTAGCGTCTACTGCATAAAGACAACCATCCTCGCTGCCTATATAGAGAACGTCATTTCCAAGAGCTGGCGAAGACCTCAGGTTATCTCCAGCTATAAACGGCAGCTCCCAGAGTTTTTCGTGCGTCTCGATATCTATCGCATATAGGTACTTATCGAAGGCGGTATATATGGTGTTGTTACTTATGACTGGTGAAGAGGAAGAGTTTCGTAAGCGTAATCTTGGTGTAATGTTCCACAGGTACCCCGACGTCGGCGGTGGTGCCGGCGCAAGGCGCCAAGCATACAACTGAATCCACCAAGGTCTGATGTCATACTCCCCAGGCCAGTTTCTCGCTTTGCCGTCGATGGCGAATAGGTTACCACTGCTGTTGAGGTAGACGATACCATCCTCTACTGCCGGAGAAGATGTGGTCGCGTTGACCAATACCTGCAGGCGGAACCGCCCATTGTCTGCCTGAATGGCGTACAGGAAATTGTCCAATGAGCAGATATAGAGAATACCGTTGGCTATGGCTGGCGAGGACATGACCTGAGCGCCGGTCTTGTATTCCCAGAGCTTTTCGCCGGTTTTGGCATCCAGGGCATATATACTGGAATCATCGGAGCCAAAAAAGACCATGCTGTCAGCCACTGCCGGAGATGATTGGTTGCTCCTTTCGGCGGAAAAAGTCCAGAGTAAGTCGCCAGTCTTAGCATCGAGGGCGTAGAAATTACTGTCATTTGACCCGAAGTAGACGACGCCATCGACAACGGCCGGTGAGGACTCCACAAATCCGTTTGTCGGGAAGTCCCAGAGCTTGGTACCAGTATCTGCGTCAACGGCATATAAGTAGCGGTCCTGGGAGCCAAAGTAGACTATACCGTCCACCACCACCGGTGACGAATGAATTCCTGACTCTAGTCTAACTGAGCCTTCGGAGTCACACGAGTACAGACCTCTCGTTGTTGATACATCCAGGTAATCTGGAAAGAGAGGCTCGCGAGCAGGAAATGATAACATGTTGCTGGTCTTGCTAGTAGCTAAAACCGCATCAAGGTCCTTCTCGGCCATCATTGTATCCATGGCTGTTTGTACTGTTGCCAGCTCTTCTTCGAGTGGGATGAATGACCACTTCAGGTTCCCTTGGGGTTGGGTATCGCTGGAGTCAATGCTGCCGGAGTGGCTGAGGTCGCGGCGAAACATTGTCCACTCCCCAGGGAGAGGATTAGAGTTTAATGTCGGTGGGGGTGCCAATATCAGGTCAGTGAAGCTATATATTGAGAGGAAGACCGCAATGGAAAGCAGCAGTGGAGCCAGTATACTCACCGAGACTATCTTGATCAGGTTGCGACGTCGGGAGCTGACCCGCTCCCGTTCCATGATAATCTCTAGCTCTTCGGTTGTTACGGGTTTGACTGCGTGGAGTGAGGCTCCCCAGCAGTGCCGGCAGTGCGGAGTGCCCACGGGGTTAGGTTGCTTGCATATAGGGCATACCGACCACTGTTCTACTTCTTCTATTTCAGGCTCAGGCTTATCAGGAATGGAATCCACTACTCACCTCAGTATCACGTTGCTCATAGTGCAAAGAGACCATTAAGTCTGGCTTGGTTATGGGTGGCGTTTTCAGACATACCGCATCCCGAACACTGTATCGTGACCACTTTCGTGAGGCGGGAAACCTTGGCTGGAATACCGTGTGTGGTTCGGAGTCAACAGGATGTTTCCCTTGGTCTCAGACAATTTCGAGTGTGGCTCTGGTACCGGCTTTAGCGGCTTTCACTCTTATCAGCGTGCGCATCGCTTCGGCGATGCGTCCCTGTTTACCTATTACCCTTCCTTTATCATCGTCAGCGACTTGTAGTTTGAGAATGACGCCTTGCTCGTCCTCTTCCTCGGTGACCTGAACATCATCGGGTGCATTAACGATTGACTTAGCGATGTACTCCACTAGTTCTTTCATGCTTTCTCCTTGGCTGTCTTGGACTTTTCGATACCCGCCCTGGACAGCAACCGGGCGGCGGTAGCGGTTGGTTGAGCCCCTTTGTCAAGCCACTTAATCGCCTCCTCCTCATCTATGACCACAGTCTCCGGGTCTGTTAAGGGGTTATAGTGACCGATGATGCTGACTGATGCCCCATCTCGGGGGGCACGGGCGTCAACCACCACGAGGCGGTAGCTTGGTTTCTTTTTAGCGCCGACTCTTCTTAAGCGTATTTTTAGCATGACGAGCATATTATGCGCTTTCAGGAGCATGTTGTCAATAGAGACTGCTCAACAAAGTTGCTGTTGTCATGGAGTCGCGTAATCGTTATAATCGGGGTGTGAGGTTGAGGAAACGGCATACCTGGCAATTGAGTATTCCCGAGGCTGTGGAGATGCAGCGGCGATTGTCAGACCAGGTGTTGCGGAGTGGAGAGGTGGTAAAGCCCCGTTTTATCGCCGGTGTAGATGTGTCCGCCTCTAGGGCGCGGGGAACGGCTACGGGTGCCGTGATTGTGCTCGAATATCCCGGTCTCAGTCTGGTGGAAGCCAAAGTTGTTCACGGAGAAGTTGATTTCCCCTATTTACCTGGCCTACTGTCGTTTCGAGAGGCACCTCTGGTGCTGGAAGTCTTTGAGATACTGGAGACAAAACCTGACCTTGTTCTTGTTGATGGTCAGGGAATTGCCCATCCGCGGCGAATCGGTCTGGCTTCTCATTTGGGACTATTTCTAGATGTGCCTACTATAGGTTGTGCCAAGTCTCGGCTCTGCGGTAGTCATGACACACCTGGGAGTGAGCCGGGTAGTTATGCTGAGCTGTTGGATGGGGGTGAGATAATCGGGGTGGTCTTGCGGACCAAGGAGAGAACTAAGCCGGTTTATGTTTCTGTGGGCAACAGGGTTGATCTGCCAACGGCATGGCACTGGGTACTGGAATGCTGCCGGGGTTACCGCCTGCCCGAACCCATACGCCTGGCCCACCAAGCTGCCGGCGGTAATCTGAAGTGGGCGGAGTGTGTTTCGATACCGGAGAGTGTTATTAAGAGTGGTTTCCCTTGTTAAAGGATTGTGAGGAACAAATGCAGGAGCTGAGAGGTAAGCTGGAGGACCTACGTTCTCGAATATCTAGTGTTCTGGTGCATCTTTGACATTGCCAGCAGAGAAGAAGAGATTACCAGATTAGAAAAGCAGTCTGCTCAGCCAGATTTCTGGTCAGACCAGACTACTGCCCGTGGTGTCATGCGACGGCTTGCGGAGCAGAAGCGGGTGGTGGAGCGATGGCGTGGGTTAGAAAAGAAGGTTGCCGACATCGCTGAACTGGTTTCTTTGACGGAGGAGGAGGAGGATGATGTTTCACTGGAGGAGGAGATAAGGGTCGAAACGGAGGGGGTGGCGGCGCGTCTCAATGCGCTGGAACTGGAGATGGCTTTCCGCGGCGAGTATGATGACCGGAATGCTATCCTGGCGATTCATGCTGGAGCTGGTGGTACCGAGTCCCAGGACTGGGCGGAGATGCTGATGAGGATGTATCTTCGCTGGGCAGAGCGCCGTGGTTTTGATGCCGAGGTACTGGATACCTCCCTTGGTGATGAAGCGGGGATCAAAAGCGCTATTATTGCAATTAACGGTGACTATGCCTGTGGCTATTTAAAGTCGGAACACGGTGTCCACCGTCTGGTCCGTCTTTCTCCGTTTGATGCTGACCACGCCCGGCACACTTCTTTTGTTCTGGTCGAGGTGATGCCTGAAGCCGAGATGGATATCGATTTAAAAATGGAACCTGATGACCTGAGAATAGATGTCTATCGGTCGAGTGGGCCAGGAGGGCAGCACATGCAGAAGACGTCGAGCGCTGTTCGGGTAACACATCTGCCTACTGGACTGGTGGTCACCTGCCAAAGCGAGCGTTCCCAACACCAGAACAAGGAGACCGCTCTCAAGATACTTGGTGCCCGCCTTTTGGAACTGGAGTTGGAAAAGAAGTCGGAGGAAATGGTCAGGCTTAAAGGGAAGCGTATTGATGCCGGCTGGGGTAGTCAGATAAGGAGCTATGTCCTTCATCCTTACAGGATGGTGAAAGACCACCGGACCGGCTACGAGACGAACAACACGGAGGCAGTGCTGGATGGTGAACTGGATGGTTTTATTACGGCTTATCTCAGGTCTCTTGCCGGCAAGGAGGATTAGTTTGAATTTCAAATCCAAGAAAGCGATTCTTCTGGGCGCAATTGTCTCTTTGTTTCCGCTGTTAAACCTGGCACCGGTTCACGCCGAGGATGGACTGAGAATAGTCAGCAGTTCGGCTCAGGCGAGCTTTCCCCTGACGATTAGCTTCAGTATAGCTGCTGAGAGTGACGTTGACATTACCGATATTCGCCTGCATTACAAGGTCCTCCGGCATAGCTTTGCCGATGTTACCGCTGAGGTGTATCTCCAATTTGTGTCAGCACTGGAGGTTGAGGCAAGCTGGGACTGGGATATGAGGCGGACGGGTGGGCTGCCTCCCAGCACCGGCATCCAGTACTGGTGGACAGTGAAGGATGCCGGTGGCGACCAGATAGAGACCAGTCCGGTGATTGTTTGGTTTGATGATGAGCGTTTCTCGTGGCAAAGCTTGACCCAGGACATGGTGACGTTGTACTGGTACAACGGAGACATGCCCTTTGCCGAAGAATTGATGCTTGCTATTGAAGATGCGCTTGACTGGCTGGAAGCAGATACCGGTGCTATTCCGCAGGAGGCGATTGAAATCTATATATACGCTACTTCGCAGGACTTGCGTGGGGCGATGATTTTTCCACGGGAATGGACCGGAGGAGTCGCGTATACCGCGTATGGCCGTATCGCCATTGGCATTGGCCTGGACAACCTCGATTGGGGTAAGAGGGCACTTACCCACGAGCTCACTCATCTGGTAGTACACCAGATGACACTCAACCCGTATAGTGACATACCCACCTGGCTTGATGAAGGCCTGGCGATGCGTAGCGAGGGTAGCCTCACCTACTACTATGTTAATGCCCTTAACCAGGCGATAGGTAACGATAGTCTTATCTCAGTACAGAGCATCTCAAGTCCATTCTCAGCGCTTACTGACCTGGCTATCCTTTCCTATGCCGAGAGCTATAGTGTGGTCGATTACCTTATCACCACGCATGGGAAAAACAAGATGCTTGAGTTACTTGAGACTTTCAGAGAGGGCGCCAGCTATGATGGTGCGCTCATGGAGGTCTACAGGTTTGACACTAGTGGTCTGTATCGTCGGTGGTGTGAATACCTATCTGTGCCAGTGGAACCAGTAGAGCCAGAGGAGAAGGTAGTGGTCATGGTAAACGAAGTGAGCAGGATGCATCCTGCGTTTGTTGTGACTCTGGCTGGACTGGCTACGGTGTTTCTTGTATTATTGAGCCTAGTAGCTGAGAACTGGACATGGAGGCGGGCTTTGTGAAGAAATCGTTCACCATCCATGACCTGCCAGTTACCGAGCGTCCCAGGGAGAGACTTCAGCAGTTCGGGGTGGATGCCCTTTCGGCGCAGGAGATTCTGGCGTTGATTCTGGGCCGAGGTATTGCTGGGGAATCGGTAACGGTCACGGCACAGCGCCTGCTTAGCCGTTTTGATGGAATCAAGGGGCTGGCCGATGCCACGGGGGAAGAGCTGTCCCAGGTAAAGGGGATTGGCCTGGCCAAGGCCTCCCAGATTAAGGCTGCCTTTGAACTGGGCAAGCGTCTGGAAGGCTATCCGGGGACAGGTAAACAACCGGTACTGAAGAATACGGCTGAGGTGGTCAGCCTGGTACAGGGCCGGTTAAGGGGCAAGAAGAAGGAGCATTTTCTGGCACTCCTGCTGGATACCAGGGGGCAGTTGATAAAGATTGCCGAAGTCTCGGTTGGTAGTTTGGACAGCAGTATCGTTCACCCCCGTGAGGTCTTTAAGGAGGCAATATCAGCCAGTGCCGCTTCTGTTATCTTTGTCCACAATCATCCCTCGGGTGATACGGAGCCGTCTCAAGACGATATTGGGCTGACGAAACGGCTGGCCGAGGCGGGAGCGATAATGGGTATTGATGTCCTCGACCATGTCATCGTTTGCGACCACAGTTACCTTAGCCTGAAAGCAAAGGGGTTGTTCTAAAACAACCCCTTGAGGTTTTGACTAATGTCATTAGGCAGATAAAGCCACGTGCCTATGCGAGTTTTGTGTTGCCCGGCTATACCCTGACTAGTTCTCGGGCATTGCTGAGATACAGCAACTCCCTGACAACCTTTTCGGTGGTGTTCATCCGAGGCGGTTTTCGTTGCATTAACTCAGCACCGTACTGCTTTTTCCAGGTGTAATAGGCTGAGAAGGTACCGGGATGCAGCATTGTTACCTCGAGGGGCCGAATGTCCATCATCCGCTCCAGGTCACGATATCCCGGGTCTAGATTGGCCAGTTCACTATGTATTGCCACGGCCACTTCTTGGGGTGACTGGTTGCCATTCATCTCAATATAGAGATGAAGTGTAGTCTTATCTCCGTCAACCTCCTTGTTGAGTGTCCAGTCCTCATATTTAAGGCTGGCATTTACAAGCGCCTGGACAACCGTTTTCTCACTTATTCTGGTGAAACCGGCAATATCGAGGAGATCATCGGCTCTGCTTTCGAAGGTAATTTGCGGCAGGTAGACCTGGGCTTCTGCGTCTTCCAGCGCTGTGATTTCGATGAGGTGGCCTAGGCGATATCTGATGAAGGGCATTCCGTAGAAGCTGGTTATCACCAGTTCGTAGCGTTTACCCGGCTCGACCTCGGGAAGCAATAATGTGCTCGGCTGTGCGAAGATATTGTCCCGGCATGCGAGCCATTCTTCCTCCGGTATGAATTCGTAGAAGTTGGAGGTTGGGAGGAGGGTGAGGTCGCGCTTGTTCCAGCTTTGCAGGGCTATTATCCCTGCTTCAGTGCAGCCGTGTAGCTCATAAGGATACCTCCCCCAGGCCTGATAGACTTGCTCCCGATAGCTACGGGTATCGATTCCCCAGCCAATTAAGGCGTTAACCGGCCAGAGGTCCTTAGGCAGTATGCCTCTATGCTCCAGCTTGCTGCGGAGTAGGGCCCGGCCGAACCTCTGAAGGACAGCAGGGTGTTTAGTGAGTTTCGAGTCTTTAGTGTTACGAGAGAGCTCTCTGAAATCGTTGCCAAGCTTGACCAGAACACTGGTCATGGCGACGAGGACATCTACGCCAGTCCGCAGTGATACCTCGAAACCCTTAGCCACCTTGTCTTTGAAGTCCATGCTGTCGTGTTCATCAGGAGGCATGACAGCTTTCAGGTTGAACGTCTGGTATGCCCCGTTAGCCAGTACTCCCGATAGATAAGGAGCTGGTGCCACATTGAACAGCACCTTATCACCCTCGATAAGGTCGCTTTGCTCCCTCTTTTCCGAGCAGGCCAGGATGAAGGCCGCCATCAGGCTGTCCAGTGCGTGGTCGTAGAACTCATGAGTATAGGGGACTCGTTTGAAGGTACCGGAGCCTCCTGAAGTATGTGCCCAGGTGAATGGCTTCTCTGGCAGGGCGTCTTCGTTGCCTGATTCGAACTCAGGTGCGTAGTCCTGATAGGTGCTCAGAGGGACTAAGTGTCGGAATTCCTCAACAGTCTTGGGTATCTGGTTACCTATTAACTTTCTTGCCAGCGGGGAATTAATAATGCTTTTAAGCTGCTGGATCAGGAGAGTTTCCTGGACAGCCATGAACTGCTCAGTAGTGAGGTCCAGGAATCCACAGTGCTTCTGCCAAACGTGGTCGTTTTCTGACCGGATAATGGGGAATTTGGTGCGCTTCAAGTAGTCCTCCGTCCCCCCCCTAAACCATAAAAAGATTACTGATAACACGTGCTGTATTACGCTAATCCTCGTAGTCATCATGATAGTACTAATTCACATAAAATTTTTGGACTTTGTGATAATACACCATTTTCACTAATTTGGCAATAGGTAAATTAAAATTATGTTGAAAACTGCGTCTCGTACCTGTTCAGTATTATAAGAGAAGGTGCCTGCTATCTCACTGTGTCCTAGCCTTGTTGTGTTGCCAGATGGTATACTCTAACTAAATCGGAGTGAGTGAACAACTGCACCAGACCAGCGAGGAATTTACAACGATGCCCGACAGTCGAGCGTGGCGCCGCCGAAGGCGGCGTATTTTGCACACATCTGACTTGCATCTGGATAGATTAGAAGATAAAGCCTGCGATAGCCTTGCTACGATTGTTAGTCTCGCTATTGATGAGCAGGTAGACATGGTTATCATTGCCGGTGACCTCTTTGACCATAACAGGATTGAGAATGACCTGGTCAGCTTTGTGGTGGGGCAGCTGAAGCGACTACCAGCGCCTGTTGTCATCCTGCCGGGGAACCATGACTGTCTGGTACCAGGCTCAGTCTATGAGCAGGCTGAGTTTCAGAGTAGCGACAAAATTCATATCATAAGGGCACCACAGGGAGAAACGCTGGACCTGCCCGAGCTTGAGGTATCAATATGGGGAAAGTGTATTGATTCCTACGATGCTGATGTACTACCATTGGAGGGCGTACCACAGCCACGTGTAAACGGACGGTGGCATGTTGCTGTTGCCCACGGTTACTATGTTGGCAAAGAACCGCCATTATCTTACAGCTATTATATCCGCCATGAGGAGTTAGTTAATTCGGGACAGGACTATATTGCGCTGGGGCATTTACCGATGTTCCGGTGTGTTTGCCTTGAACCGGTGGCATATTACTGCGGTTCGCCTTCGATGTCGGACTCGGTGGCTCTGGTGGAGCTTAGTGATGAGACCGGAGTTCAGGTTACACAGTGTATGCTGGCAGGGAGTTAACGCGAAAAAGCGGAGCGGGAAATGAAGACGGATTTTACTAAACTGGAGAGGGCTTTCAATCCCCGGTGTGTGGTCGTGGTTGGTGATAAAGCCGAGTCTGGTTATATGTGGCTGCACGGCCAGAGCGAGTTCAAGGGGAAGCTCTATTCCGTTCAGGTTGACCCCAAAGAAATAGATGGTATCAAAGCGCTGGGAGTGGAGAATTTTACCAGTCTGCTTGATGTTCCGGAGCAGGTGGATCTGGCAATTGTGGCGGTACCACGGCCGGTAGCCCCGCGTATTCTGGAGGACTGCATTAGAAAAGATGTGGCGGCGGCCCATTTTTTCACTTCTGGCTTTGCCGAAACAGATACCGAGGAAGGTATTGGTCTGCAACGAATTCTTACGGAGCGGGCCAGCCAGGCAAACTTCCATCTCATTGGCCCGAACTGCATGGGTATCTACAACCCGGGTTGGGGTATCAGACAGACGATGATGCAGAGGACCGGCTTTACTGGAACGGTGGGCTTTATTTCGCAGAGTGGTACCCACGCGATAGCCTTCTCCGAAGAGGCCTACCAGCAGGGACTAGAGGTCAACAAGTCGGTCAGCTTCGGTAATGGTATAGTGCTCGATTCTACCGATTATCTTGAGTACTTCGGACGTGACGGAGGTATTAAGACAATCGGGATGTATCTTGAGGGAGTCCGGGACGGTCCGAGATTTTTGGCCATCCTGAAGGGAGTTGCCGCCCGAAAGCCGGTTGTTATCTGGAAGGGGGGGCGTACCGAGGAAGGGGGCCGGGCAATCGCCTCGCATACCGGTTCTTTAACGGTGCCGATGGCTGTCTGGGATGCTGCCATAAATCAGTGTGGTGCAGTGGGTGTCAGGAGCATGGAGGAGCTAGTCGATGCCCTCAAGGCAATCCAGTACCTGTCACCGGTCTACAGTAATCGGGTGGGTATCACCGGAGGTTCCGGCGGGCAGTCGGTCGCTATTGCTGATGTCTTTGCTGAGGCCGGCTTAAAGGTGCCGGCACTTACGCAGGAATCCTATGACGAACTGGATACATTCTTTACCTTGATTGGAGGTGGCTACCGCAACCCGATTGATACCGGCAACGTTAATCGTCGAGAGATGAAGCGTATCATGGAGATTCTCGAGCGGGACAAAAATGTTGATAACCTGGTGTTGCTCACCTCTGCCAACCCACGCATGGTGGGACAAATCGACCAAAACATTGCCATGTTAAGCGAGATCAGGGGACGTACCTCGAAGCCGATAGCAGTGATTCTGGCTTCATTTGGTTTCGAGAATGCTGAGATAGCCAGAGACGTGGTTCAGAAATTCCGGGACAGTGGTATCCCCACGTTCCCGTCTCTGGAGCGAGGGGCCCGGGCACTAAAGAAAGCGCTGGATTACCATTATTTGCAGAGTGCCTAGCCGCTTTTGGTGAAGGTGCCAGTGCCGTCAGCTGGTGATACCGGGTATACCTGAGGTAGTCCTGTCGTTGAGCATTCCCTCAAGCTGCACAATGCGGGCTTCAACCTTGCCATCTTTAATATCAAGGAAGCCAACAGTACCAATCTGGTGATTATAAAGAGGGAATGTGGGACTGCCAGGATTAATCCGTAGAGTCCCATCGACGGTTTCCATGGCAGAGCGATGGCTGTGCCCATAAACGACGACGTCAGGAAGCTTCTTCGTGGAGTTCTCCGGCCAGAGTCCGTAGTGAGATAACCAGATAGTGATCCCCTCAATAACGATGGTGTGCTCGGGCTTGACGCGTGGGTCATTGACTGATTCAAAGGGGTCATCATCACCCTCGGCAGATATTACTGGTGCCACTGTTTCTAGGTCGTCCAGCACCGGGAGAGTATAGATATCACCGGCGTGCAGGATAAGGTCAACCCCCTTGAATGCCTTCTTGACTTCAACAGGGAGCTCTTCGGCGGTTAGCGTACTCAGGCTGACACGGTGGCCCGGGATACGAATGTGGGTGTCCGAGATTAGTCCGATTAGCATCTTTCTATCTCAACTCTATCTGAATGGGTTGGGTTTGTCAAACGGATGCGGGTGCGGTTCGGCTGGGTCGCCCTGTGATGTTGTGTTTAGAGGTGGTAGAATAAGAGGTGAAGATGATTAGATTCTGGCTCTGCCGGGTGACAGTGAGAAAGACCACATGTTTTCTTATTTCGGTAGTGCTGTTACTGGGTCTGCTTCTGACTGGCTGCCCAGCGGAATCACCTCCGGTTCTGGGACAGGGCAGTCTTTCTCTGTACGGCATTGACCCTATGACGCTCGACCCGGCCATCTCTGGTGAGATGACGTCTCACGAATACATAATGCAGATATTCAGTGGTCTGGTCCGCCTCGGTGATGACTTGGAACCGGAACCTGATATCGCTGAGAAGTGGCAGGTTAGCAGTGACGGCAAGACCTACAGGTTTTATCTGCGTCATGGGGTAACGTTCCATGATGGTCGCGAGGTCAAGGCCGAAGACTTTGTCTACTCCTGGGAACGTGCCTGTGACCCGGAGACCGGCTCCAAGACGGCGGCTGCCTTTCTCGGTGATATCGTCGGGGCCAGGGAAGTGCTGGCTGGTGAGGCGCAGGAAATCAGCGGGGTTAGGGCGTTGAACGATTACACCCTGGAGGTGACGATAGATGTCCCCAGGTCGTATTTCCTCTACAAGCTGACCTACCCCACCACCTTTGTGGTTGACCGCGAGAACGTGGAGTCTGGCGAGGACTGGTGGTACCATCCCAACGGCACTGGCCCCTTCAGGCTGCAGAAGTGGGACCAGTACCAGCTTCTGGTGCTAGAGAGGAACGAGTCTTTCTACGGGACAGTGGCCGGGGTTGAGGAGGTGGTCTATCACCTTTGGGCTGGCCGTCCGATGGACCTGTACGAGACCGGTGAGATAGACGTTGCCGGCGTATCACTTTCCTATATCGACCGGGTGACGGATGAAGCCGGGTCTTTCTATTCTGAGCTGATGATAGTGCCCAGGTTGAGCTTTATCTATATTGGTTTTAATGCTGCCGAACCGCCGTTTGATGATGTAAACGTGCGCCGTGCTTTCACACAGGCGCTGGACAAGGAGAAACTGGTCAGGCTGGTGTATCGGGATATGGTTGAGCCGGCGGACGGAATACTGCCACCGGGCATTCTCGGATTTAATGAATCTCTTTCTGGACTGGACTTCGATGTCGAAGAAGCGCTGGCCTCAATCGAGGCTTCCCGGTACGGCAGTGTCTCGGCGCTGCCACCAATCACGATAACGACCATGGGGTGGGGAGGGTCGATTGGGAGGGACCTGGAAGCCATTGTTCATGAGTGGCGGCAGAACCTGGGGGTGGAGGTCAAGGTGAGGCAATTGGAGCCTGAATTCTTCCTGTATAACATCAGGGAAGAGAAGGACGAGATGTACTATCTGGGCTGGATTGCTGACTACCCTCACCCGCAGGACTTCCTTGATATCCTGTTTAATAGTGAGGCGGAGCAGAACTACGGCGGGTACAGCAATCCCGAGGTGGATGCCCTGCTGGCGATGGCCGGTACCGAGCTTGATATGGATAGGAGCCTGGAGCTGTACCGGCAGATTGAGCAGATGCTGGTGGATGACGCTGCCTGTCTGCCGTTATGGTTCGAGCAGGAATACGTGCTGGTCAAGCCTCATGTGAATGGGTACGTCATGAATGTGCTGGGCCTGGCCAATCTAAACCTAGTGTCCGTGGAAGAGTAGCGAATCTGTTAGCAATCTGTTAGCAACAATGGGAAAGCCCCCGAAATTTAAGCAGCCGTTCGGGGGCTTTTTCTTTCATTCGCTCAGGGTAAACGGAGGGGGTGGGATTCGAACCCACGGTCACCTTGCGATGACAGCGGTTTTCAAGACCGCCTCCTTAGGCCTCTCGGACACCCCTCCAGAGAGAGTCTGAGGGTATTATAACAAGTGGTGCCATGTATTTCTATTTTGGGCGTTTCCCATACTTGTGTCAGCAGTTGACATCCGGGTGTACAAAAGACTATATTAGGGTCTCCCATTTAAGTGGTGGTATCAGGAGGGGGAAATGAAAGTTAAGTGCGAGAAGTGCAACCGCGAGTTTTCGGACCAGCCCAATGAATACCCGGGCAAGGTCTACGTGCACCACGGCGAGAACTTATGTGAGGACTGTCTGGTAGACATGGGTGTCATGCCTGACACGGCAGACCCGGAGAAGACCTACCTGTACACCCGCACCGACCTTTATCGTGCCAGTGGCTTCTAATGTGGCACGGGGCGTCCACGACAAATGTAGCGTAGTCCTTTGAGCCGGTTGAGAATGCTCTTGCCCGGAATATACTAACGGACTCGCCTGAGTTCGAAGACTACTGGATTGGCGGCATCGGGGCAGGCGACCGTTGTGGAATCCGGATCAGAGCCCCAGGGAAATGTCCCGCTGAACATCAGTACCAGGGCATTGGGTAACATTGCATTAAGGGCGGATAGGCAGATACCTTCGGGTGTCCTGTAGCCAATTACCCACTCGTCGCCTACCTTGTGGCCGGCGCCACAGGTGCCTTTTTGCGAGATTACCTTAGCGCGCACCTCATACATCTCTGCCATTTTTGCCTCTCCTTGGACAATTACTCCCTTCTGTAAGAGTCAAGTATAGTCGTGTGGAATGCAAGACGTCAATCTTCTTTGCGTCCGTCAGATTTGACGCTACCAGGTGTTTTCGCTATTCTCTAAGTATGCGTTAGTAGGAGGAAATGAATGGAATGGAAGACCCGTATCACCGAAATGTTCGATTGTAAGTACCCCATCCTTGAGGGCGCCTACGCGGGGTTTGGCAACTGGGAGTTTGCTGCGGCCTGTGCTGAGGCAGGTGTCCACGGCCTTATTACGGCCTCTACTTCACGGACACCGGAGCAGTTAAGTGAGGACATCAGGAGTTGCCGGAAGGCAACCAGCGGTTCATTCGGGGTGAACCTGAGTTTCGGTATCTGTCCCAGAATTGACGAGATGCTCGAAGTATGTATCGAGGAAAAGGTGCCGGTAGAGACGGCTGTCTACCGGCCTGATTCCCTGGCTCCCCGTATCAAGGAGTCGGGTCTCAAGTGGATACACAAGACAGCCCGGGTAAAGGACTCGTTGCATGCTGAGGAACTCGGGGCGGACGCTGTCATCGTGGTCGGGGTGGAGGGAGTCGGTTTCAAGAACCCGGAGCAGCTACCGACCTTTATGAATGTTACCTGGGGAGCGCCGCAGTTCAAGGTGCCCTTCGTGGCTGCCGGGGGTATCGGTGATGCCCGTGGTCTGCTGGGGGCGCTGGCAATGGGGGCCGATGGTATTATGATGGGCACCGCCTTCATGGCCACTAAGGAGTGCCCGACCAACGAGGCTTCCAAGCAGGACATGGTCAGCTCCAGCCCGGATAATCCTAGGCTGCGCTGGCGGGTAATGTCCCATGCCTCTCCGAAAGACTACGCGGAGGTGATGCGTAAACGGGGCAACTTACCGCTGAACGAGTGGCTGCCGATGCTGGAGCGTGTCCAGCCGAGTGCCGGTGACTGGGAGGGCGACCCGAATGTACCGGAGCCGAGCCGGGTGGGCTCTCTGGCGGTGGGCGCCATAAAGAGTGTACCGACCGTTAAAGAGTTCATCGACAACATGATAAGAGAGGCCGAGGAGCTTGCCGAAAAGTGGGAGTGGATTAATGGGAGGTAATAACCTCTGCCCCCACAAACCTCCTTAATACTTCCGGCACAACGATTGAGCCGTCGGCCTGCTGGTAGTTCTCCATGATGCTAATCATCAGCCGTGGCAGAGCCAGGCCGGAGCCGTTGAGTGTATGGACAAACTGGGGCCGGGCATCCGGGGCGGGCCGGTAGCGGATATTGGTGCGGCGCGCCTGGAAGTCGGTACAGTTGGAGCAAGAGCTTACCTCGAGCCACTCCTCACAGCCCGGCGCCCACATATCGATGTCGTATGACTTGGCAGCGGTAAAGCCGATATCAGCGGTGCAATGTTCGGTGACGCGGTAGGGTAGCTGTAACTGCTGGCAGACATCCTCGGCGTCGGCCACCATCTTCTCCAGTTCTTCGTATGAGGTCTCCGGCTCGGTGAACTTGTACATCTCCACCTTGTCGAACTGGTGCCCGCGCTTGATGCCCCGCGTGTCTTTGCCGGCCGACATCTTCTCGCGGCGGAAACAGGCGGTGTAGGCAACGTAGTAGAAGGGTAGCATCCCTGGCGGGATAATCTCGTCGCGGTGAAGGTTGGTCAGCGGAATCTCGGCCGTGCCCACGAACCAGAGGTCGTCCTCCACATCACGGTAGATGTTCTCGTCCAGCTTGGGTAGCTGGCCGGCGCCCACCATGCACTCACGCTTGACCATGAAGGGCGGATATATCTCCTGGTAGCCGTGCTGGCTGGTATGCAGGTCGAGCATGAAGGCAATCAGTGCCCGCTGCAGGCGTGCCCCCAGTCCCTTGAGCACATAGAACCGCGAGCCGGAGAGCTTGACGCCACGCTCGAAGTCGATAATACCCAAGGACTCCCCCAGCGTCCAGTGGGGGGTGGGGGTAAAGTCGAAGGTCTTCGGTTCTCCCCAGGTACGTACGATGATGTTGTCGTCTTCACCTTGGCCGACCGGTGTTGAGGGGTGGGGGATGTTCGGTAGCTGGAGCAGCAGGTCTTCGAGGCCGGTCTCGATATTTTTTACCTCATCTTCGAGGTCTTTTATCATGTTGCGCAGGTCACGACCCCTCTCGGAGGTATCCGCTTGTCTGTCTCGCGCCAGCTCTTTGCGGGCGTGCCTCAGGTCTTCCAGTTCGGTTACCTTCTGACGACGCTCGGTGTCCAGCTCCAGGATTTCATCCAGTACAGTACTATCTTCCTGTCGGTTGTCCAGCGCCTGCCGGACGATGTCCGGGTTATCTCTAATGAGTCTAATGTCTAGCATAGGGTTCTCCTGAGAATATTCATATCAATCTCACCCCCTGTATCCCCCTCTCCTTTGAAGGAGAGGGGGAAATGGTTGTAGAAGAGGGGATTCACCCCTCTTAGACTCCCCTTATACGTCATTTTGGTATGCCAATCCACCTGGGCGTTCTATCCATATATTCACGGTAGGCTTCAACAAACCTCTCGCAACACATACGTTCTTCTGGTATCAAATAAGCACTTCTGTATGTAGCCAGTAATGCTAAGGCTACTAGGAGGTAAACCCAAGAAGCGCTGGCAATGCCAGTGCCAATATAGATAAGAAGCATGCCGAGATACCAGGGGTGCCGAGAAAATCGGTAAATGCCTGTAGTGTTTGGTTTATCAACTGGAGTAGCCATGAACGTCAGATATGCCAAGACGAGGAAAACCCATCCCAGGAGATAGACAAAGAGACCAGCATAGAACCAGCCTGTGCCAGTACTCAGTGGCAAGAAGATGCTGTAAATCCACATACCGCCCATAAGGAGCATTCCAATAACTAAACAAATTCTCTCTAATCTGGTATATGACGGCCACATCCAGAAGGTCGACTTCCTATCGATAGTGATAAAAGGCAACCCGAAGTTTACCAGAAGGTAGGGAATAATGAGAATCCAGGCATTCCAAATGCCTATCTCGAAGGCTGGTACCGCCGACATCACCTTCTCCCCTTCATGATTTCTCTTGAAGCCACTGTTCCGTGCCGATGAGGCTTCTCTTCTCGAGGACTTCCTGTCGTTCCATCAGGGACTTCTCGAACTCCTCGTCGCTGAGAGAGGGGTCACGTAGCGACAGGAACATCTCGCAAGGGAGGTCATCGCACAAGCCACAGTGCTCAAGGTGCTTTGTGTTGACACAGCAATCGTATAGCTGGCAGACTTCAATATCTATTCCTTTCGTCCAAAACGGCTTACCCTGCTCGTGACCACAGCCACGGCACTGCGCTCCGAGATACTCACAGCTTCCACAATATAGCCCGCAAACAGGTGCTAAGTTTGCATCGGCCATGGATTCCACCTCCTTACGGTTTCTCTTTGAGGTGGGGGAAGAGGATTACCTCGCGGATTGACTGCTGATTGGTCAGCAGCATCACCAGCCGTTCAATGCCGACTCCCAGCCCGCCAGTGGGGGGCATACCATACTCCAGGGCCAGCAAAAAGTCCTCGTCTATCGTCCACCTCTCCTCGTCTTCACCGTGGCGCTCCTGCATCTGCTCAACGAACCGTTCCTGTTGTTCGATGGGGTCGTTGAGTTCACTGTAAGCGTTGCCAAGCTCAAGGCTACCGCCGACAAAGGCCTGAAATCGCTCGACCACTCTCTTTTCGCCAGGCTTAATCTTGGCCAGGGGGGACATGGAGACCGGGTAGTCATAGACAAAGGTAGGCTGAATGAGTTTGGGTCTGACGAAGGTCTTGAGGAGTTCATCGACGAGTTTGGCCCAGTTGCTCTCCGGATCAACCTCCATCTCCAGGTTGCGCATCCGTGCCCGCAGGCCATCCGCCATGGGGAACGAAACAAAGTCGATGCCGCTGTACTCCTTGACGGCATCGCGCAGGGTGACGCGTTGCCATGGGGGAGTGAGGTCGATAACGTTTCCGGCAAACTCTAGCTGCAGGGTACCCATAACCTGCTCGCATACGGCACAGACCATCTCCTCGACCATCTGCATAACGTCGAGGTAGTTGGCATAAGCCTCGTAACTTTCAAGCATGGTGAACTCAGGGGAGTGTGTCGTCGAGATGCCCTCGTTGCGAAAGGTACGTCCTATCTCATAGACTTTATCGAAACCACCGATGATGAGGCGCTTGAGGTGAAGCTCGGTGGCGATACGCAGATATAAATCCATATCAAGAGTGTTGTGGTGTGTGACGAAGGGCTTGGCGAGCGCACCACCAGCCGAGGGCAGTAGCACCGGGGTTTCCACTTCAACGAAGCCTCGCTCGTTAAGGAACTGCCGAATGGCGGTGATGACCTGGCTGCGTATCTCAAAGGTGTGCCTTGTTTCGGCGTTGGATATCAGGTCGAGGTAGCGCTGCCGGTACCGTGTCTCGACATCACTGAGGCCGTGCCATTTTTCGGGCAGGGGTTGTAGTGATTTTGCCAGCAGAGTGAAGCTTTTCACGTCAACCGTTGGCTCGCCGGTACGGGTGCGGAGCAGATCACCTTCCACACCAATGAAGTCACCAGTATCGAGGTCATCGAAAAGCTCCCGCTCCTTCTGCTTGAATCGGTCGATGTCCTTGAAGAGCAGCTGTATCTTACCGGAGTTGTCACGGATATCGAAGAAGGCACTTCTACCCATCTTTCGTTTGGCCATGATACGCCCGGTCACGCTGACCTTACCTTGCTTGGCCTGACCGGCTTCTACCTGCTCAAGCAGGGTCACGGCCTCACGGGTGGAGTGGCTGCGGTGGTACCGGTTGGGGTAGGGGTCAATACCCAGCTTCCGAATCCGCTCAAGCTTCTCCAGTCTCTGTTGGACAATACGTTCCTGTCTGGATGGCATTTTTCACTCTCGATGATGGGCGATTATTTTACATGTGTCAGTATAGGCTATCTTTGAGTTATAGTAAAGTGGTGGGAGTCGCTAAATGTATCTACTGATGATGGGGAGAGCCATATCCTAGGTTGTGGCTTGTTGACTGGAGTTTGCCTGTGTCATCTGTGCCCGTAGGGTATCCAGCCAGTCGACCGATTTGACATCACGCTCAAGGAGATACTTGATGTAGCCTCTCATGATTGCTTCCAGCTCCTGTGACAGCTCCTGGTCTATCTTGAGATGGTTGGTGGTGTTGTAGTCGTTTTCCTGGAAGAACCGGAGCACCTTGAGGGCGTTGGTGGTGAGTGGGTGGCTGAGTACTTGTTGTGGGCCGCAATTAGGGCACAAGGTACCCCCGGCAATTGGGGAGAAGTAGTTGGTGACCGGCTGAAGGGGTGACTTGCAGGTGACGCAATGCTGTAGTTGGGGACGGTAGCCGACTTCATGGAGCAGGTGTAGCTCGAAGTAGCGCAGGGTAGATTCCTTATTAGTTTCCTCCTGGCAGAGGTTGTGCATAGTATCAAGCAGCAGTTGGAACAGGGGTGGGCTCTCGACGTGTTCGGCGGTGAATTGGTTGACCAGTTCGATGGCATAGAGTCCGTAAGACGTCAGCCATAAGTCGCTCTTCAGGGGAAGAAAAGCGGTAATGGTCTGGCCACCGGTTATCGTATCCAGGTTTCGTCCCCGCGCCAGCGAGACCTTACTATGTGTCAGCAGTTCGAGGTGGCCGGCCATCTTGCTCCGGGGACGCCGCAGGCTCTTGGCAAACCCCTGAATCTTGCCCATATCAGGTGTGTACATGGTAAGGATGCTGTCGGCCTCCCCCAGCCTGGTCTTCTTGATGATGACGGCTTCCGTCTGGTAATTTCTCGGTCTGATCATGGCAGCATGTACAGTAGCTCTGTAAGTGAGCTTATCTCGTAGTCCGGTGTAATGTTGGTGTTGTTCTCGAGATGGTCTCGATTCAGCCAGGCACACCTGATGCTGGCATTATGCGCTCCCTCGACGTCATTTTCCAGGGAATCGCCGACATGTAGCAGTTCTGCTTCTGAACACCCAAGCTCCCTGAGGCCAATCCTGAATATCTCTGGGTCGGGCTTCTCAACATTGTGGTCCTGTGAGAAGACTACTGAGTGAAATATACCCTCGAATCCGCAGCGCTCTGGGTAGCTGTTGCCGTTTGATAACAAGCCAAGGTTATACCGCTCCCGCAACGTTTGCAGTGTCGGCAGAACATCTTCATAGGGTTCGGTGTCCTCAAAGCGGTGCCGGTAATAGACCTCATTGAGATGGTGTGCCAGTTTCTCGTCGGGGCGACCAATTTCCTCAAGCGTGCGTTTGAACGCTTGAAATCGTATTTCTTCAAAGTTGGTTGTTTTGCCCTTCATCTCTTCAGCTACCCGATTCCGTATGGCAATCATTTTATTGATATCGAGTGCTGCGGCTGCCTGTAGGTCGAGCTGCTCCAGCTCTTCCATGACCTTGCCGAGAGAATGGCGCATTACCTGCTGGAAGTCCCACAGGGTACCGTCGGCGTCGAAGGAAATAGCCTTTATTCCAGTTAGACTGGGCATGAGTTCAATCTTTCTTCTCGGCAACAAATATCATCTCCGGGGAGTCGTTGGAAAATGGTGAGCGGTCGTAGTCCCCGAAGATATCGATCACCCGGAATCCACAAAGTTCAAGCAGGTGCTCTACCTCATAACGGTAGAAATAGCGGAAAGGGAATGCCTGGACAAGTCGCTCCTGCCTTCCATCGGGATGAGTAATGTAGTAGATAAGCTCAATATCGTTGTACTGCTGCTCGCGGTGATAGGCGGCTGTACGGTTGGTACGCCGAAAAAGGCGACCATCGGGTAGTTCCATCTCGGTCAGGTCTTCAATTTCGGACATGTATTTGGGGTCAGGTACCAGTCTTGGTGGGTATGGGTGAAAGAGGTCGAGAATCAGCAGTCCGCCCGGAGTAAGGTGGCGGTTGGTGCAGTTAAGGCAGGCCTTCTGCTCGTCCACGGTAGTAAGGTGCTGGAAGGGGCGGAAGGGTGTCGTTACCAGTGAATATATCTCACCGGTGTCGAAATCGGTCATGTTACCCTGGACCAACTTCACACGCCCCTGTACTTTTTCTGGTTGTTGCGATAGTTTCTCGCGGCAGATGTTAAGCATGTAGGACGATATGTCGAGGCCGGTGATTTCGCAACCGGCAGCGGCAGTGGGTATCAATACGCGTCCAGTACCGCACCCCAGCTCTAGAGTCCGACCACCAGTGTGTTGCGAATAGCCTACAAAGAAATCTACATCCTTCTGTCGAGCGGTCTGGTAGGCTGCATCATAGTACTCGGCAACGAACTCCCATTCCTTGTATCCCCCGTGCTGGCTGGTCATTTCGGCTCCTATTATGGCTAGTGCTGTAATACTAGAGGTGCTTTTCCTGGTATCTGCTGCTACCGATTGGTTTGGTATCTAAAGCGTGTGTCTGCCTTCGAGGGCACGGGTCAGGGTGTTGTCGTCGGCGTATTCCAGCTCCGTGCCGAAGGGGAGTCCATGGGCAAGGCGGGTAACCTTGATACCGAGTGGCGAAAGGAGCTGGTTAAGGTATAGGGCAGTCTGCTCACCTTCGAGGTTGGTATTGGTGGCCAGGATGACTTCCTGTACTGTCCCATTCTGTAATCGACTGGTAAGCTCCGTAATCCTGACATCATTAGCGCCGATGCCCTCGGTCGGTGAGATAGCCCCATGCAGTACGTGATAGAGGCCTCGATAACTCCCGGTGTGTTCGATGGCTAGGATGTCTTGGGGTTGCTCTACCACGCAAATCATACTCTGGTCCCGCTGGTCACTGCGGCAGATAGGGCATGGGTCAGTATCGGTGACATTGCAGCAGGTTGAGCACAGCGTGATTTTCTGCTTAACAGTGAGTATCGTGTCGGCGAGGAGACTGGTCTGCTCCCGGGGGGCGCGGAGCAGGTAAAAGGCCAGGCGTTGGGCACTCTTGGGCCCGATGCCGGGTAGCTTGTTCAACTCCTCGATAAGCCGGTTTATGGCGTCAGCTGCAGGTATAGACCTCTGATGCAATGTAAACTCTCCGTCAGAACAGACCGGGAATGTGGATACCGCCGGTTAACTTCTTCATACGCTTGTTGGCCACTTTTTGAGATTTAGCCTGAGCGTCAGTAATTGCCTTTAGAAGCAACCGCTCCAGTTGCTTCACATCATTGGCGTCCATTGCTTCGGGTGATATTGTGACTGACAGTATCTGCTGCTGGCCGTTGGCCGTGACCTTGACGGCCCCCTTGCCAGCCTCAGCAACAACCTCAGTCTTGGCCAGTTCCTTTTGGGCCTCGTCGAGCTGGGCTTTGAGTTGACGTGCCTGGTTAATCATTGATAAGTTCATTCTTCCTCCGTATTAACAATCTGACCTCCCAGTCTCAGGGCTTCTCTAACCAGGTGATTGTCTTCGGAGACACAACGCACCCGGCACGGGCGTCCTAGAAAACTACTGATAGCATTTTCGACCACTCTCTGGTTTTCCGGGTCCTCAAGTTTCTCTTTAAGATAGGGGTATCTGGAGGAGAGTATTACCGTCCCGTTGTCAATCGATACCGGCATGACACCGGCGCTACGGAGAATTGCCATTGCTGGTGTCCTTCTGATTTCCGGTGGCGCTTCTGCAATCAGCCTTTTCCAGTCCTGCCGCAATCTTGCTATCTCATCATCAAATGTCTGGGGGGAACTGGCATAGGACGCGGATGGGGTTACCTCGGCTGGGGTGGTTTCAGGTACTGGCTGGGACTCCTCGGGTCGGGAGGTGGGTGGTGCTGCCGCCGCCTTCTTTTGGGGCTGGGGAGCCTCGTATTCGGGTTGTTGGGCAGGTCTCTCCTGCTCTGGCAGTGATGCCAGGCTGCAGTCAACGATGGCCAGCTCCAGGGGCAGGGTGGAGTGGCTCTCTAGGTCAAGCTCAAGCTGCCCGAAGACCTTAACTGCTTTCAGTACCTGTGGGAGTGAGGCCTGGGATGCCAGTTCTTTCAGCTCGGCGAGGTCTTCAGCGGTGAGGTCCACCGCTTCCTCAGCACCGGTCTTGACCAGCAGCAATCCTCGCAGGTATTCGACCAGTTCCCGGTTGAACTGTCGCAGGTTCAAACCGTCGGTGTTGACACTGTTGATGGTGGCAACACCGACGGCAACATCGTTGTTGATGATATGCCTGGCGAGCTTTTTAGTACGCCAGTCTCCGGTGATGCCCAACATTTCCCGTGTCTGGTGCAGTGTGATATCGGTGCCGTAGTAGGTGGTAAGCTGCTCAAGCAGGTTGAGGGCATCGCGCAGACTGCCAGTGGCACTCCTGGCGACAAGACGCACCGCCTCCGGCTCAATAGTGATACCCTCGACATTACAGATGTGGTTAAGATGACCTACAATATCATCCTGAGCAATGCGGTGGAAATCGAAACGCTGGCAACGGGACATTATGGTGGGGAGTATCTTGTGGGATTCGGTAGTTGCCAGGATAAAAATGACGTGTGCCGGGGGTTCCTCAAGGGTCTTGAGCAGGGCGTTTGAGGCACTGGTACTGAGCATGTGTACTTCATCAATGATATAGACCTTGTAGCGGGCCTGGTTGGGTGCGTAATTAACCTTCTCGCGAAGACTCCGGATATCGTCGACCCCAGTGTTGCTGGCGGCATCGATTTCGATAACGTCCAGAGCCCTACCTTCAGTTATCGCCTGGCACATTTCGCAGGTGTTACACGGCTCACCCTGGCCATTGGTCAGGCAGTTGACTGCCTTGGCAACGATGCGGGCAGTGCTGGTCTTACCGGTGCCCCGCGGTCCGCAGAACAAATAGGCGTGTGAGATGCGGCTGCTGGTGAGAGCGTTAAGCAGCGTTTGTGTTACCGGTTCCTGGCCCACCACTTCAGCAAGTGTTTGTGAGCGAAATTTACGATAAAAGACCTGTGAAGCCATTTTTCGCCTATATTATACCCTATATCGGTCGGTTTCCAAAGATTTTTTTCAGAGAAACGAATAGCTTTTTGTGGTGCCAGTAATGCTTTTCCCCAGGTGAGTAAGAGACAAAAGATGGCCCCCCTAAGGGGGCCATCGGGATAACGTCATGTAGTTAGTCCGAGTAACTCAAGTCTATTGTAAGAGAGACGGCACGTCTTTGGAGATTTCGTCTATCTCCTTGAGCTTGGAATCGATATCTTTCTGCCGCTCCTGGATAGCGCTAACGACCTGGGCGGCTTCAAGATAGTATCTCCTGACCTTCTCCACATCTCTGAGTTCGGACAGGATAATAGAGACGTCGAGGGCACCGCTGTTTCGCGGATAATCACCGTTTCTTATGATGGCTTCGGGAGCAAGGCTCTTGAGGTATTCGCCGAGTTCCTTGATGACAGTGAGGTTCATCTCCTTGCTGGGGGCGGAGACGAGGTACAACGCGCGGGCAGCATCGGCAGGATTGCACTTGAAAGACAGCTCGCTGACGGCGGCATCCATTGCCTCGATGCCACGGTGGATTTCCGTGCTCTTGTCACGGAAGTTGCGTGATGTCCGGAAGGGGAGACGGAAGGGGGGCAATTGTGCCTGTCCGTAGCCAATAACAGACCAGCCGGCTATACTCTGGATGATGTCTCCGGCATCGAGTAGCCTGGCACCGACATACTTGGGCTTCTTCTCCTCACCGGCACAGAGCATGTTATAGAATGGCTCGACGATGAGGTGGTTGATACCGGCAAGGTTAGTCCTCAGAGTAGCGTTCTTCTTGACGTACCTCTGGTTATCGACCAGGAAGATGGCATCAGCCACGGCGCTGGCCGATTTCAGGCAGGTGGCCGAGTTATAGATGGTCCTCTCCTCGGTGCGCTCTTCGTGTTCGAAGGGAAGGACAATGAGGTTATAGATTGGCTTGTCGATATAGCGTTCCTTGAGTATCTGGGTCATGATTGAGATTGAGCCGGAACCGGTACCTCCGGCAGCCCCCGCAATCAATAAGAAAGCATCTGATTCGAAGAAGCGTGGTGTTGCCCGGATGGCGTCGATAACCTTGTCGGCGTCTTCTCTGGCGATTTCAGCGCCTAGTTCATTTATCTTGCCAACTCCGTGACCACCTGACTTTCGTCCTCCAATAAGGATTCTGTGGCGGTAGTCGGACTTGATATGAGCCAGTCCGCTCAGGTCGGCGAGGTCAGTATTGACGGCGAAGACGCCGGTGGCTATCTCGATTCTGCGCCGGGCTTTGGCCCGGCTGTTTATTCGGGCAAAGCTATCAGCAATATTAGACCCGCACTGTCCAAAACCAATGATCAGTAACTTCACTTTTACACCTCGACAAGAAGTATGATGGTGCTATTGTAAACATACAGGCACAATATGTCAAATGTTGACTATAATCCCTTTTTGACAACAAAAGCGGCAAGGTCAGCCAGGCGGCAGCTATAACCCCACTCGTTGTCATACCAGGCTAGTACTTTGGCCATGTTATCTCCGATGACTGTGGTGTTGGGTGCGTCTATGATGGAGCTTGCTGGATTTCCCTTGAAGTCGATACTGACCAGTTCCTGCTCGCAGTATTCCAGTATCCCTGCCATAGGTCCGTCAGCGGCTTCTTTGAATGCCTGATTTACCTGTTCTGCAGTGACCCTGGTACTGAGCTCAACGATAAGGTCGACAAGGGAAACAGTGGACGTCGGCACCCGGAGGGCGATGCCATTGAGGCGCCCATCCAGTTCAGGGAGTACCCTGCCGATAGCAGCGGCAGCACCGGTACTGGTGGGGATGATGTTAAGGGCTGCGGCGCGGGCACGTCGCAGGTCCTTGTGTACTACGTCCATCACCTTCTGGTCATTAGTGTAAGCGTGGATAGTGGTCATCAGTCCCTTGACAATGCCGAAATTATCAGTCAGTACCTTGGCCGGGGGGGCGAGGCCGTTGGTAGTACAGGAGGCATTGGATATGATATTGTGTTTGGCTGGGTCATACTGGCTCTCGTTGACGCCGAGGACAATGGTGACGTCTTCGTTCTTGGCCGGTGCTGAGATGAGCACTTTCTTAGCACCGCCTTTCATGTGAGCAGCGGCTAGCTTGGCGTCGGTAAACAGTCCGGTCGATTCTATAACGATGTCCACCCCGAGATTCTTCCAGGGGATATTGGCCGGTTCACGCTCAGACAACGTCGTTATCTTTTGACCGTCAACTATGATTGAGTTGCCATCTGGTCCCAACTCACAGGGGAAATGGCCGTAGTTGGTGTCCCATCTCAAGAGGTGGGAGCTGGTCCTGGTGTCGGTAATATCGTTGACAGCGACCACCTCAAGGCTGTCTTTATAGTACTGATGAATGGTCCGCAGCGTCAGTCTACCGATTCTCCCAAAGCCATTGATGCCAATTTTAGTTGTCATATTTGCCTCCTAGCGGATTCTTGCCCATGTAATGATAGCAGAAGCGGGGACAGGAATACTATCAACCTTCGGGTCTTTTTTTGTGCTGATAATCAACTCTTCATACGCCCGAATGCTTCGATACCAGCGAACCTGGCACGGTCGCCCAGTTCCTCCTCTATTCTGAGGAGGCGGTTATACTTGGCGGTGCGCTCGGAGCGGCAGGGGGCACCAGTCTTGATGAGACCAGTGCCGAGCCCGACGACCAGGTCAGCAATGGTAGTATCTTCGGTCTCACCGGAGCGGTGGCTGACCACCGATTTCCAGCCGGCTTCCCGGGCCATGCGGACAGCGGCGATGGTCTCCGTGAGGGTACCAATCTGGTTGAGCTTGATGAGGATGGCGTTGGAAGCCGCCAGCTGGATACCCCGTTGCAGGCGCTCGACATTGGTGACGTAGAGGTCGTCACCAACCAGTAGAGTGGTGGTGCCCAGTTTGCTGGTGATGAGCTGCCAGCCGTCCCAGTCGTCCTCAGCCATGCCGTCCTCGATGCTGATTATGGGATAATCATTTACCCAGCCGACATAGAAGTCCACCATCTGGGCACTGGTAAGTGTTGTGCCTTCACGAGTGAGAACGTAGCGTCCTTTCTGGTAGAACTCACTGGACGCCGGGTCGAGGGCGATGAAACAGTCGTGGCCCGGTTGGTATCCGGCCTGCTCAATAGCTGCCAGGATGACTTCTACTGCTTCCTTGTTAGATGACAGACTGGGGGCAAAACCGCCCTCGTCGCCTACGTTGGTATTGAGTCGTCGGTCTTTGAGTACCTTCTTCAAGGCGTGATAGACTTCGGTGCCCATGCGCAGGGCTTCGTGAAAGCTGCCGGCCCCGGCGGGCACCACCATGAACTCCTGGAGGTCGGTCGAGTCGGCGGCGTGTTTTCCTCCGTTGAGGATATTCATCATGGGTACGGGCAGGATGGTGGCAGTTGTTCCACCGAGGTGCTGATATAATGGCGCACCGTTTGCACTGGCGGCCGCATGGGCGATAGCCAATGAGACACCCAGAATGGCATTGGCGCCGAGACGTGATTTGTCACCGGTGCCGTCAAGCTCGATTAACTTCTGGTCGATGGCTGCCTGGTCGGTAGCCGGCATCCCCATCACGGCTGGGGCAATTTCTTTGTTGACGTTTTCCACAGCCTTGAGAACGCCAAGTCCGCCATAGCGGGCCTTGTCTCGGTCCCGGAGTTCCAGCGCCTCGTGGGTGCCGGTACTGGCCCCGGAGGGGACGGCCGCTCGACCTATCGAACCGTCGGCAAGCCGCACTTCGACCTCTACGGTCGGATTACCCCTGGAGTCGAGGATTTCTCTGGCCTTGATGCTGCTTATAGTTGACATAATACTCCTATTCCTCAGAACTCAGGGCGATATTAACTGCACTGACAGG
The DNA here is from genome assembly GCA_011170375.1 of Dehalococcoidia bacterium. Classification (GTDB taxonomy): domain Bacteria; phylum Chloroflexota; class Dehalococcoidia; order Dehalococcoidales; family Fen-1064; genus W589. The sequence goes on along the minus strand of DUEV01000003.1, from coordinate 75,630 downwards.
GTCTTCAGCGACGATAATCGAGTCATCCATCTGACCGTTTCGTGATATCGACCAGGTGTTAAGGCCAATGACGGGGATATCACTCTGCCGGGCATAAGCAATCTCGGAGAGGGTGCCGTAGCTGCCTCCGATAGCGATAACTGCTTGAGCTGATTTGACCACTGCTATATTCCGGGCATATCCGGTACCGCTGACTATCGGGATACGGACGTAGGGATTGGCGTCTTTCGGACTATTTCCAGGGAGGATGCCGATGGTGATGCCCCCTTCTGAGGCGGCACCGCGACAGGCGGCTTCCATGATACCGCCGAGGCCGCCGCATAGCAGGATGGCACCCCGCCTGGCCAGCTCACGGCCAACCTCTTCGGCCAGCCTGGCTTCTTCTGGGGAGGGTTCATTTCCACCGATGACGGCGACGAGCTTCTCCCGTTTCTGTGGCATCTCTGCTACCGTGTGGCTATTATACCACTGGATTCAGGATATCGACAAAAAATTACCTATATGCCCAATAGCAAAACAACCGTCTATGTCACACGCTAGAATAAATATTGACTAAATCCCTCAATAATGACAGGGTTTTCTCCTCGATTTGTTTCAAATCGTGCAGAAACGAGGCAAATTCCCTCCTGCCTTCTTCCGACATAAACAGCTGCATTGTAGGAATGTTGTTACCGTTGTGGTTCCAGATAAGAGGCCGACCATTCGTTACGCTTTCAAGATTAGCGTGGATTGTGAGCTTGGATTTGAAGTAATCTTTAAACCGTTCATATTCAATCATAATGGCTTCAAGCAAGCTTTTTTGGTCGTCAAGTACGTTTTGACTTAGTAGAAAATGTAGATACTCGCAGGCATAAGACCGGCATATCAGAAGAACCTGCATTCTCCAGAACAAAAAATGATCCAAAAGAAAATATGTGTGGCCATCAACGTAATTAGGATTCATCCTTTCAAGTATGAGGCGTGCCTGAGTTTCGTAGCAGCCGATGCCAAGTTGCCACTTTTCCTCATCACTAAAAGAGGCACCTTCCAAGAGCTTTACAGCATTGGCAAGAGACTGAATACCGAATTTTCTCATTGCCGTACCAGATGGCTTATTTTTCCAAGATTCATCAGGTGTGAGAACGATTGCGTAATTAAGATTCTGAGGAGTAATTTGAGTGTAATCTTCTCGTTTTTTCCCTTCGTATATTCTGCCGAGAAATTCCTTCTCTTCACTGTCAAAACCACTAATGATCGCTGAATGTCCCCGTCTCTCAGCAGGATCCCATTCGACGGCTATAGCCGGAACACCGTTGTTTATTGAACTACAAATCTTGTCCCACAGGCTTCTGCTTCCTTTTCTAATTATCTCATGGTGTATGGCCGTATACTGGAACAGCAGGTTGAAATAACAGCAGCATGGAGAATCATACGAGCTGGTTTCTTGTTCGTAAGGAAACGGGAATACCGAACCACCTTGGCCTGAGAATAGATGCTTAGCATTCCATCCCATATAAAAGGCGGCGCCGGTTAAGCCGGCTACTTCTGTTTTGCTAACAGGGCGATTGATGTAGTCCAAAGTAAATTTTATTGCTGAAACAATATGTAAGTCATCGCTGAGTTCGTCATTTCGCAGGACTGATTCATCATGTCCGTTCCAAATCAGATGCGGGACATTTTCAAGTATTTGTTTCATACGCCCTCCTGACTATTCTATCACCGGCCTAAGCTGTGACAAAGCGTGTCCCAGCAGCCTCCACCCGCTCTTTAATTCCGAGTAGCATCTTGCGGTCCATCTCTAGTGTGAAGTTTCCAAAGATGCCGAAGAACAGCGTGTTTCCCAGACTATCGTTCCAGTCGTTACGGGAGCGGCTGATAAGCCGCGTAGTCCCGTAATCACGCTCGTCGAGAAAGAAAACCCAGCTGGAGTTCTGGTACTTCTCCGGTATCTTGCCGGTGAGCTCAAAGGTGTTTCCGGTTTGCATGTCGACTCTGAGTAGAAGGACGAGGGCGCGGTTCGGTTCACTGGCGGTGACTTTATAAGGGCTGCCCATAGTGGGGTGCATCGGGATGCTGTCCCCGACCTCTAAGTGCTGCCACTCGGGGACTATCTCATCGGCGTTTTTTATCTTGCAGCCAATCATGTTTTCCAGCAACTCGTAGCTGTAGAATCCGCCCCGCCCCTGTCCGATCTGCACCAGCCAGGGCCAGGTATCGGCGGCACGCGCATTGATAGTGATGGCGTGTACGTACTCGCCTTTCAGGTCGGGCACCAGGTCATCGCCCGGTAAGGCCCGTTGAATTTCATCATTGGTGGCACCCCAATATCTACGCCGGTGATTGAGAAAAGGTGTAATCAGAGATATTGCCATAATCGATACCCCAGCTAACCCTTCTCCGATAGTCTTCCATTTGCCGGCCATCATTTCCCTCTATTTACGGATATTAAAAAGGAGTATTGGATTAAGTTTCTTTTATTTTACTTGGACTTATTATATTTATCGTATAGCGAAACCCACCACAACAAACCACAACCAAGAAGAAGGAAACCCAATCCTCCCAACAAGGTGCCTAAAGAACTCAGATTTTCCATTTTTCACCTCCGAAGTGTTTGTTTTGTAAATATATCATATCTCTATGTTCAAACTAAAATGGCGTTTGTCAGGTTGTGTTAATTGCGGGAAATACGAATTCTATTCGTTATTTATAACTCCATAAGCAACTAATCTACATATGGCGTCTAAGGTCCAGCGACCGCGCCATTCGAGCACTGAAGCTGGCCCCGGAGCTTCCCAGGATATTGGCCAGCCTCCGTCTGCCTCTTGTTTGCTCACAAGGTCTTCCAGGTGACCGTCAATCTGTTCTTTAGTAAATAGTGGTCGAAAGATTGAATCTGGTTCAGGAGCAAAATGGAGAGGTGTCAGGCCATAGGTATTTACAGGGGCAGCTGATATAAAAAATTGTGATTCAGGAAGTAATGAAGCTATTACGTCTAGGATATTCATTGCCACTTTTCTATCGGCCAAATACTCCACCAAACGGCTGGCACAAAAAAGATAGTGGGCTTCAGACGTGGGGTCATTGAGAATCATATTACAGCAGGTGTCGGTTGCCAGTGAAAGCCAATCATGCTGTACACCCTGGTAGTGAAGATACCCGCATATTTCCGCCGTGGGATTAAAGCCGGGAACTCCGATAGGATTAAAACCGGGAGTTGTAGTTGGTTCCATCCAATGAGCTGCGATAGGGGACTGTAATGCTATTTCAGAGAAAAATGGCACGAGACCATTATTATCCGAAACGGATTGGAGGTAATTGCAGAGAGACTTTGCAAGTTGAGCATCACGGTATTTTGCTTCCGCTAATGCAGCCAGGCCTATATTGACGAAAATCGGTTGACTCTCAGGGCAACGGACATCTGGCTCCAGAGCGTGACCCAAACCACCGTCTGAATTCTGGTATGCCCGTACTATTTGTCCGATACAATCAGGAGATTCCCCATTAAAGTGGACTTGATAAAGCCTGCGTTCCAACAGCCTTGCATGTGTAAATATAAAATCACGAGCTCTGTTATACACTTCATTCATTGTTTAGTTGCTCCCGTTCAGCGAATTATATATTTGTTTATCAGGTTTCGTTATCATGCCCCACAGTAATGACTACGTTTCCCTTTTTGTGTCCTGTTTCGACATACTTGTGGGCTTCGACAATCTGTTCCAGCGGATAGCGTCTATCTATAACAGCTATTATCTTCCCTGCCTCAATTAGTTCTTTGAGGAAGACTAAGTCCTCACTTTTTGTGCTTCCTAACCCAAATGCCACTTTCTTGCTACTCGTCATTGGAGCCCATAATGCATGAAGCAGAGGCCAGTCAACTGTAAGATAAATTCCTCTTTCCTTCAACGATTTTTTGCAGCGTGAAAACGAAGTTTTCATCACTGCGTCAAAAATGGCATCATAGGTCTGGTCGCTTTTAGTAAAATCCTCTCGAGTATAGTCAATTACCTTATCAGCCCCTAGAGACTTGACCATTTCTAAATTCGAGGTACTGCATACCCCGGTAACCTCCGCCCCAAAGTACTTGGCAATCTGTACCGCATAAGTACCTACACTTCCGGAAGCACCGTAGATAAGGACTTTCTGTCCACTCTGGATATTAGCTTTTCTTAGAAAAGCTAACGCTGTCATTCCACCAAAAGGAACAGCGGCGGCTTCCTCATAGGTCATATTGGTCGGTTTGATTGCCAATCCCCTTTCTTCAGGCAGGCACTTATACTCGGCGTTGCCACCACCCAAGCCGAAGGAAGTACTCATTCCAAAAACTTGGTCCCCTTCTCTGAAAAGCTTCACATCCTTTCCAACTGATTCAATTTCGCCAGCCAGTTCATCCCCTGGTATGGTTTTTCTTGGTCTTCTGAAACCAAACATAAGACGCCCGGGTAGCCAGAACCAGGAAGGGTAGGTGAAACTTCGAATTCGCACATCGCTAGATGTTACTGTTGTCGCATGGACTTTAATAAGTACTTCATAGTCCTTGGGAACGGGTTTCTCCACCTCTTTAAGTTGAAGGACCTCCGGCGGGCCGTATCTAGTGCACACAATCGCTTTCATAAGTGTTCCTCTTTATTTAGTTTGGCTGGTCATTCTTAGCTGCATGGTGCCTGAATCTTATTAGCATAACAAGTGCAGATACCCCGTAGAAAACCGCCAGGAGGATGAAGAATACGGTTACTACTATTGGCACAGCATCGACCGCAGTATCATTCGGTATTACACTGAAATCAAAGGGGAATATAGATACCAGTGATATGGCTATGATGATACCAATGACACTGAACGATATCTCAGCGGTCTTCCGAAACTGGTAGTTATCGTATACAATCATGGCAATGGAAGTTACTATGACAAGAATCGATCCTGTAATCATAATGGGAAGCCAAATGAAATAATCGTCAGTTAGCATCGATAATCGCGTAACACTTCCATCTGGTTCGGTAGTATGCCATGCAATATATTCATGAAAAAGGGTAAAGAAGATGAGTTGAGCTAAAGTCACGAGGATAATAAAGATGTGACTGGCAGTCTCACCTGACCTGCTCTGGGGTGATGATTTCATGACTAGTTACTATCCTCCACAGTTATGACTACATTTCCTTTCTTGCGTCCCGTGTCAACGTACCTGTGAGCCTCGACAATTTGTTCTAGCGGATAGCTTCTATCAATGACTGGCTTTATCTTTCCTGCCTCAAGAAGCTCTTTGAGGAAGAGTAAGTTCTCAGTCTCTTCGACTCCTTCGCCACCTACTACTTTCTTGCCACTTGTCATTGAAAACCACCGCGCTTGAAGAGCAATCATGACAGCTGAGAGATAGACTCCTTCTTGCTGTAGCGAACTCTCACAGCGTGAAAATGAGCTCTTTCCTACCGCGTCGAAGATAATATCATAGGTCTTGCCATTTTTAGTAAAATCCTCTTTAGTGTAGTCAATTACCCAATCGGCTCCCAGAGATTTCACCAGCTCCAGATTCGCGGTACTGCATACCCCGGTTACTTCTGTCCCGAAGTACTTGGCGAGCTGTACTGCAAAAGCACCTACACTTCCGGAGGCTCCATAGATGAGGACTTTCTGTCCGCTCTGGATATTTCCTTCTCTGAGGAACCATAATGCTGAGTTCCCCCCGAAAGTAATCCCGGCGACTTCCTCATAGGACAAATTGGCTGGCTTTATTGCCACCATCCCGTCTTCAGGCATACACTTGTACTCGGCATAAGAGCCAAAGCCCAACCTGAAGGTAGATCCAAAAACCTGGTCACCTTTCTTGAACCACTTCACATCTTTGCCTACCGATTCAACTTCCCCGGCCAACTCTGCCCCCAGGATGGCTGTCTTTGGTTTTGTAATGCCGAAAGCTAGCCGTGCGGCGAGCCAGAACAGGGGAGGGACTGTGAAACTACGCACTCTCACGTCCACCGCAGACACTGTTGTCGCATGTATCTTCACCAGTATCTCATTGTCCTTTGGGATAGGTTTTTCGACCTCTCTGATTTGTAGAACCTCAGGTGGTCCGTATTTTGTGCATACAACCGCTTTCATGAGTATTTCTCCTAATTACCTTTATCTGGTCATGTGCAGAGCAGTTTGTGGCTATGGTGATCGGAGAGGAAAACTCTCTGCCTGCTCTCCCTTGAGGACGTTGTTCCTTACTAAATTGGCAACGAGCCTTAAGAGCGTAACTACGAGAAACGCTATGAAGCCCGCGCGGTAATCGATTACCTTGGTAAAGGTAAGTATTATAGGTATCCACCAGACAACGTTGTAAACCACCATGGTCAGGTTGAGTGGGTGAGTGAACCTCAGTTTGGCCGGAATGGGGTCAGTCGAGTCTTTCCTTAACAATGCGAACCGCATGTTTGTATGTTGTTCTACAACCACTCAGTAAAGCACCCCGATGACCACAAGCCCGATAAAGCCAGCACTGTCTGACAACACAGAAGTTGATAAAATAACGATGACATAAATCAGAGCGGGAATTCCCAGTCCCAGCGAAAGCAGGTTATTCCAACGCACGGTTAAGAATTTTTCCTTTGTCATAGTGGCCCTCCTTTCTGCTTTTCGATTTCCTTACATTGCCATCAGGTTTTGTTACTATGTTCCACAGTTATGACTACTTTTCCTTTGGTGTGTCCTTTTTCAGAATACCTGTGAGCCTCGGCAATCTGGCTCAGAGGATAGGTCCGGTCAATTACTGTTTTCACCTTCCCTGCCTCGATAGCATCTTTCAGAAAGATGAGGTCTTCCGGGGTGAAAGGTAGCAACGCAAAAACAGCTTTCTTATTGCCTATCTTAGAAGTCCATAACATTTGTAGAAGCAGTGGAATGGTTGCCACAGTGTTGAGATAGATACCTCCGCTGTTTAACGAGCCTTTACATTGTGAAAAAGACCTTTTACCTACAGTATCGAAAATAATGTCGTAAGTCTGACCAGCTTTCGTAAAATCCTCTTTTGTATAGTCGACTACTGTATCCGCTCCAATAGATTGCACCATCTCCAGATTCGATGTGCTGCATACCCCGGTAACGTCCGCACCGAAATATTTCGCAAGCTGCACAGCGAAAGTGCCCACACCGCCAGAGGCTCCATTGACAAGAACTTTCTGTCCTTCCTGAATATTCCCCTTTTCTCTTAGATACTTCAATGCCGTAGTTCCCGCAAACGTCACTCCAGCGGCTTCTTCAAAGGTCATATTTGAAGGTTTAATGCCAACTTTGTTTTCAGGCATGCATACGTATTCGGCATGTGCACCGAAAGGAGGTGCTCCTCCATATACCTGGTCACCTTCCTTAAATCGCTTTACGTCATTGCCTACTGATTCAATTTCCCCAGCGAACTCAGTACCTAATATGGGATTCTTTGGTTTAATTAGTCCTGCTATTATCCGGGCAATAATATTCATACCTGGCTGGCGTAAACGTCGGTCCATCGGGGTTACCGTTGTTGCGTGAACTTTTACCAGTACTTCATTTTCCTTGGGAACAGGTTTTTCTACCTCTTTGAGGTGAAGAACCTCGGGTGGTCCGTATCTCTCATATACCATCGCTTTCATGAAAATTCCTCCACACGGTATTCCTTTTTCGCTGTACGGTGAATGGCGCAATTCGAGGTCTGGCGATTATAACATCCGAGTCTGGAGATTGCAAAAGCCCATAGCAGGGAATGACAAAAGGGTATTGACTGTAATAGAACATATGTACTAATATGAAATCGCTCAGTCCTTACGTTGAGGTAAATAATGGAGTTGCGGTCGATTAATGATGCTGAGCGGGACCTTCCCCCGGAGTTCTGTCGCTACCATGATGAGGATGCCGAGAACTACCGCTGGTCAGACGATGAAATCGACCGGCATATTGCCCATGCAGTAAAGGACTTTTCCGAGGTAATTCCTCTCGAGCAGAAGGCAACTAAAGCGACGACCTCAGGTTCGAGGGAGATTGATATATCGACCATCACCGACCGGGTCATGGTAAGGGCCGTGGAATATCCGGTTGACAGGTTCCTGCTTGTATACCAGCGTTTTGCTCTCTGGGCCGATACAGTAACCCTTTTTGGTACTCAAATCCCGGATGGCTTCGATGCCTATATCGACTACGGCAAGCTGCATACCCTGGATGCTGGTAGCTCTACTATTCCCACCCAGTATGAAGACCTGATTGCTGTCGGGGCTTGCGGCTACGCTGCCGTGGAATGGGCTGTCTATGCTATCGAGCGGGTTAATGTCGGCGGTACTGAGACCCCTGATAAACTGCTTGAATGGGGACGAGAGAGGTTGCGGCAATTCCGTAAGGAGCTAAAGAGATTGGGGAGGAAAAACCGGGTGAGAGTATGCTCCCTATACCAGTCACACTACCCGGTGATGTCCAAATCCACAGACTATGGGCCGTAATCTGCCGTTGTATTTAGGTGCATACAGTGCTAAACAGGCGGTCGCGGTGGCCGTCTATGCCTGATTGGCTCAGATGGTCTCTCGGTGGTACCTTTTGAGCCCGGCCTAAACCCACTTTCCTTATCGGCAATCCTTTTCTCGAGGAGCTTCCGTTGCTTCTCAACCAGGGTTTGCGGCTGGGTGGACTGGCGCTGGCTGTGGTGCCAGGCCGGTGGGTGAAGGCCCTTATCAATTGGCGGAGCGGGTTCCTGTTCACTAGCAGTGACTGGCTCTGTTCTGGACGGTATTTGCGCTATGGTTTCTACCAGGTTTGCTAGGACCCGGTTCTGCTCGGCAGCGCTCTGCCTTAGCTCTTGGGAGGCCTCGCTGAGACCCTGTATGGCAGCCGTGTGACTCTTTAAATGCACGGCGTACTCGGCTATCGCCGCAGAAAGCTCCTGCAGTGCCTGCTCAGTTCGCGACATCCACTCTTCTGGCAGCTGGCCAGTGCGTTGCTTTTTTTCAATAATATGGGTAAAATGCTCGGAGTGCCGAACGGGTGCTGCCAGTTGAGCGGCGGCATACTTGAGGAGCTTCAGTTCCCTCTCACCATAGGCCTGCGGATGGTTGCTTGCAAAGATAAGACTGCCGAAGACCTCACCTCCGGAAAAAAGCGGCATATAGACAATTGCTCTTATCGCATGTTTTATCCAGCAGGCACCGGTCCAGAATCGACTCTCCCGTTTCAGGTCTGGCTCCACCAGGGCCTTCTTGGTCTGAGCAAGCCAGGCGACGGGCGTATTGTCCAGCGGTATGCTGTCCCCAAGTTCCCAGTTCGAATCAATTTTGGGGGATAAGGGGAAAAGGCGGAGTAAGTCTGTCGATTTCTCAATCAAGCTAATAGCTGCCCAGCTAACAGGCATTAGCTCCTTGAGCTCAAAGGCGAATCCCTGTCCTATCTCGGTGATATCGGAGCTCGTGAGGACAATCCTGGAGAGCTCGTTGGCCAGAGCGAGCTGTTCTTCTCTTTCCTTTTCCTTACGCTTCATAGCTATGTCCTGTTACTCAAGCCAGTGCTTTGTTTTCAGCCCGGTAGTCCACTCGGATCTCTGCCTGTCTTTCCAGCGTGTCCAGAGGACAGCTCCAATCACGCAGACGGCCGCAATTCCGCCACCTATGCCCCACTCTGGGTTTGACGGCTGTGCCTGACCAACTGTAACCAGAATGATTGAGCTGTCATTCAGGAGGGACTCCCCGGCACATGAGATGTCGATACTGACCGCCCACTTCTGTTCAATCAGGCTTTCATCGTTGGGAACAGTAATCTCCACTGTCAGCCATGTCTGCTCGCCGGGTGCCAGTAAGGTATCCCCCGAGACAAGTGTTATCCAGGAGAGGTCAGGGAAGCTATCATAACCATCTATGGGGTCGGCGAGTTGGGACGGTAAGAAACGGAAGCTATGGCTCCGTTCCAGGCCGTTTTCCATCGAAAGTACGATACTGCTAGTAGTACCAGGTAGTGTTTCAAGTTCAGTGGTGTGGGGAGAGATAACCAGGCTCCCGGCAAATACAGGTACGGACATTACAAAGCAAATCAGCGGGGCTGCTGCTACTGTAAGGCTCACAGACCTGAGTATTCGCCTCACCATCTGCCTAACCACCTCTTGAGTTTCCTCCTGTTACTGAACACCATGGTGCCAGCAACCACCACCCCTCCGGCTATTGCTCCTATGAGGACCCAGTTCGTCCCTCTGGCATATGCTGTGCTCGTGGACAGGAGAAGTCGGCTATCAAGCTTGACCTGTAACATGCCCATCGTATCGAAAGTGGCGCGGAGCCAGCATTCATAGTGCTTTCCTCCCCAGTCCCCAGTAGAGGGGATGGTTACTGTTAGGTCGACCTCCTGCTCGGAATACTGTCCCAGTTCGAAATACTGTGGGGTAAGGCTTATCCAGGCTGTGTCGGGGATTGGCTCATACCCGGGAGTTAAATTGCCCTGATAAGGGATTTCGGCTGACATTGAGACGGTCGCTGGGAAGTCCTTGTTATTATATACAGTAATGGTGCCAGTTCGGCTCTCACCGAGCCGGATACCTGAGACTGGAACCTCACCCGGTGAGATAATCCAACCCTCGGTCTCCTGTGCCAACGTGGCGGAAGAGAAGGCAGCCAGGGCAGCCGGTATGACTACTATTATCCACCTGAGCCAACCTTTCCCAGTCACGGTTCATCAACCCTGCACCGCATGTATTGTTACGGTAGCCTGTATTGATTCACCTGCTCCGGGTGAACTACCGCTTGTTGGTGTCTTCACCGTCAACGAGAAACGCTCGCTCTGGTTCTTATTCAGGTCCTGTACGAAGCTGGTTGGAGTCGTAGTGACATTCCCCGTGCCGCCGAACCCCTCGATATCATACTCTATCTCGTACTGATTGTAACCGGGGAATGTACCCAACTCCCACCGGTATCCGGTCCCCTCGGCATTGGTGCCCATTATGGTGGTGTCCACCCTGACACTACCACGATTGACCAGAGTAAAGTCTTTGAGGTATGACGAGTTCAACCCTACTGCCTCTATCTGCCATTCGGCGGGCGTGACCTCGATGTCTATGGCAACTGATGGGCCGCTCATGGTGATGGTTATCGAGGCATTACTACCAGCTAACGCCACAATCGGGATTGACAGTGCTATCACAGCTGCCGTTGCTATAAGCAACGGGCCCTTTATTTTCATTTGCTTAACTGCCCTCGGGAGTCTGAGTAATTCTACCATACTTTTCTTAAAGGTAGAAAGCCCTGGCTATTAGACTTTGGAGTCCCGCATATCCATAAACGGTGTTATAATTATCTGAATCAGTAAGTACATCTGACAGATTGTCTTAACCATATAGATATCCCAAATAATAAAAAAGGAGAATTCGAATGAGTGAAGAATCCCGTCTTGAAGCTATGGAAGCCAGGCTGAAAACACTCGAGCATGAGCTGGGTATACAAAAGGATATAGAAGAAGTCCGTCGATTGCATTATATATACATGTATTATAACAGCAACCGCATGGCCAAACAGTTACTTGACCTGGTCTCTGAAAACGCGGAATCCATTGAGATAGCCGGGCGTGGTGTATACTGTGGCAAGGATGGTTTTCGAAAGAACTTTATTGGTCAAGGCGCGCCTTCAGATGCCGGAGTTAAGGACGTTGGCTGGTCTTTCGGAAACGTCCTCTTTCAGTTGGGTGGGATGGACGTTATTACTGTGGCTGACGACAGGAAAACAGCCAAAGGACGTTTCGCTGTTCTCACACCGGTAATAATGGGTTTTCCGGATAATCAGAGAGTCAGTTTAAACGCAGGAGTGTATGAACAGGGATTTGTCAGGGAGGACGGGGTCTGGAAAATCAGCAAATTCAAGTATGTTCATTATTTTATGGTCCAGTTAGAAGATCTGAAGGTCAGGCCCGGATACTCCCGCTGGCCAGATTCGGAAAACCCCGCTGATGCACCTACAACCTGGTATCATCCCTTTCCTGAGGCAGGTGTGATGCCCTTTCATTTTACCAATCCTGTGACGGGAGAAACGGCTCCGGAAATCGTTGATCCCACACACTACTGGATAGGTAACTGGCCGGGTGAGTTCGGACAGAGGGGACGCAAAGAGAGCGGCTCCAATTAGTGAAGATTGCAGGATAAAAACCGGGAGGTCTAAACATGTCCAGGATAGTACGAGTTGAGTTGACACCCTTATTTGTCCCTTTTCATAAGCACGTACAGGAATCCATGAAGGGTACCGAAGGGGGACTGGGGATGGCCATTGGCTCTGAAGAAGAGTGGCTTGGTGGTGACTTCGTTATCTGTCGGCTGACTAGTGACGATGGAAAAAGTGGTGTTGGCGAAGCCTTCGTCTGGCTGCCCGAGACAGGTGTTTCTCCGGAACAACTGGTTGATATCATCAAAAAATCGCTGAGCCGTTATGTTATTGGTGAAAGCCCTTTTGACGTGGAGGCCATCCGGCACCGCATGGATATCAATGTCAACCGCAGTGACGTAGCCAAGGGCCTGATTGATATGGCCTGCTACGACCTGATGGGCCAGATAACCGGCCGACCAGCCCATGATTTCTTTGGCGGAAAGTGTGTGGATGAAGTCCCGCTGGCCGCGCTCATTGCACTTTCGGATGCTGCGACCATGATCAATCTCTGCCGGACATTTTATGAGCGGGGTATCCGGACTTTTCGTATTAAGCTTGGGAGAAGCATTCAAAGTGACATGGAGATTGTCTCCAGTATACGTGAGGCTTTAGGCCCTGAGGTCCGTTTAAGGGTTGATTACAACCAGGCCTACAAGCAGCCGCCCGAAGCGGTCCGCGCTATCAAGGCTATTGAACCATACGGCATTGACTTTGCCGAGCAGCCGGTAGCCGCTTCTGATTATAATGGAATGGCCTATGTTCAGCAGAGAGTCAGTATACCGGTCATGGCCCATGAAGGCTGCTTTTCACTTCAGGATATTGTCTCCCTGGTAAAAATGGGCGGAATAAACATTGTCGGCTTGAATTCCGAACGTCCCGGAGGTGTAACCAATATGCTGCGGGCCATCTCCTACGCTGAAATGGAGGGCTTAGGAGCAGTCCTACACAATCAATGCCTGGGGATTGCTTCGGCTATGCATATTCATGTTGCGGTTGCCAAATACCATGAACTGGGCCATGCCATTGAGCTTTTCGGTCATCTCATGATGGAGGATGACCTGATCAAAGAACGTCTGGATTACAGCAACGGCACAGCCAGAGTTCCGACCGGCCCGGGATGGGGTGTTGAGCTTGATGAAGATGCTTTAAGAAAATATGCAACAGGACCGACTGTCACTATTGAATAAATCCAGTCAATCCTGTTAGAAAAACCCGTCATCTGGAAGAAGTTAATGACAATGTGAGAATTGCAGCCGCTGCTTGTTCAAGCCGCTTCATAGTTCAAATTACTGATTACGATGAAAGAACACGACAAAATAGATGAATCAAAAACCGGAGAGACTTGGTTCGACCAAGTACCGAAGGTAGAATTACATCTGCACCTTGAGGGGGCTATCCCGCATGATGCCTTGTGGCAATTGGTCCAGAAGTACGAGGGAGAATCGTCTGTTCCGAATCTTCAAGCTCTCATAGAAAGATTCAATTATCGTGATTTTCCCCATTTCATGGAGACCTGGGTTTGGAGAAACCAATTCTTGCGGGAATACGAAGATTTCACTTTCATAGCTGAGGCGGTAGCACGAGACCTGGCGAACCAGAATATTCTTTATGCTGAAGTGACTTTTGCTCCCTCAGACTTCGCCCGGCACGGATTAGAAACACAGAAATTGGCAGAGGCAATTCGTAATGGTCTTTATCAGGTGCCGGATGTAGAAATTGCCTTAATCGCAGACCTGGTTCGTAGCCGCGAACTAGACAACGCCGCCAGGAATCTGGCAGAGATTAATGAGGTTAGAAGCCTTGGAATTATAGGCATAACAATTGGCGGGTCAGAGCAGGACTACCCCGCGGAGCCATTTGCCGATATCTACGAAAGAGCCCGGCAACTTGGCTTTCACACCAGTGCACACGCTGGAGAAGCGGCTGGCCCAGAGAGTATCTGGGGAGCTATCCGCAGTCTTAAGGTAGACAGAATTGGACACGGCACCCGAGCGTTTGAGGACGATTCTCTGGTAGCTTACCTGGCTGAGCACTGTATTCCTATTGAAATATGCCTGATATCTAATGTGAAGACCAGAGTAGTCGAGTCTATTGAGAAACACCCGGTCCGGTACTATTTCGATAGAGCGATACCTATCTCTATTAATACTGATGACCCCAAGATGTTTGGTAATTCATTGGCTGAAGAATACTATGTACTCGAAACAAGACTTGGCTTCTCTCGCGAGGAGATACGGATATTAATTCTTCAGGGTATTGACGAATCCTGGCTTTCAGAAGATAGGAAACAAGAGTTAGCCAGAACATTTTGTGAAAACCCATACTGGTAAACGGAAGTTATAAGGGCTGGTTACTCTAACCAGCCCTTTAAAAATACTGATTTCTGCAGCTATTCTCTTAATCTGCCTCGTCCATAGCGGCCTTGAGGCGTTCTCGGATGCTGTCTTTGAAGGCGGAGAATTCTTCTCTGGTCACGTAATCTTCAGAAGACTGACCGGCAAGGTGGGCACGTACGCTCATGGGCAGACCAGTCGGTATTGCCGCAATGATCTGCCGGCTCTGTTCGTTGGCTACCAGCTTTGACAGAATAGTCTTGAAGGTACGGCTGATGCCCTCCTCACCGATACTGAGGGCCTGGTAAATCTGGTCAAGCGGTGCTCCATTTGCCAGGTGGTGCAGGATTTCGGTCTCACCGGGGGTTAGTTGAGCCATTATGTTGCCCATCTGCTCACCTATAACGGTGAACTCTTCGAATTCATCCAGTACCCGTGAGGCAATCTCCGGCCTGAGCAGGGCATCACTGATTGGTTGTTTACCTTGGGCGGCTGCCCTGATGGTATCAATCAGGTCGGCTGGCTCAATTTCCTTGGTCACGCAGGCACTGGCCCCACTCTTGATTGCCTGAAAGAGCTGCTCATCGTCGTCGTTGTCCATGATAAGGACCGTGGCTACTGATGGGAAGTTACGTTTGAGGTATGCGGCTACCCGAAAACCATCAAGCTTCTCATGGTTAGTGTTTAGAACAGCGACGTCCGGAGGGTTTGATTCAATTGCTTTCAGGGCATCTTCGTTGTTGGTTGTCTCGCCGATAACCTCGAAGTCCTCTTCCCCGGATAAGGTGAAATGGATACCCTCCCGGAACAGCACCTGCCAGTCAGACAGGAAAACGCCGATCCTATCCATGTTTTTCTCCTTCGTACATAATCTGGTGCTCTCTATCGAGTTTAATTTAAGCACACCGTGGTAAAACGGAGAATAAAGTTCCTAAACATTCTATAAAGATTTCATAAAGATTTCATAAAGATTTGGATAGTAGAGGCCTTGGGACTGCCTGGAGTGGTGAAGTGCGTTCCGTTTAGTCCTTGGAGAGCTTATACGTTGTCCTGGCGGACAAACCTGTAACCCATGCCGTGCTCGGTAATGATGATTCTGGGTGAGTCTACGCTATCCCCCAGCTTCTGCCTCAGGTGCTGGATATGTACCCGGAGCAGGTCACGGGTATCCTGGTATCCTTCTCCCCAGACCTTGGTCAGCAGGTTCTCGTGTGTCAGCAGACGTCCCTCGTTCCTGATTAAGTACCGCAGAAGTTTCATTTCGGTGGAGGTCAGCTTGACTGGTTGCCCGCCTACCTTTACCTCATTGGTGGCGAAATTGACTGAGAGGTTACCACTGGCGTAGGGGCGGTCATCGCTGCTGGCCGGTATGCCACGGGAGCGACGCAGCACTGCTTCCACCCTGGCGATGAGCTCAATATGGCTGAAGGGCTTTACCATGTAGTCGTCAGCTCCGAGTTCAAGCCCTCTGGCGATATCAACGTCTTCTCCCTTTACGGTCAGCATGATAACCGGTATCTGCGAAAACCGCCGTATCTCGCGGATTACGCTGAACCCGTCCATATCGGGGAGGTTAACGTCCAGGATGACAATATCAGGGTTTTCGGCTTCGATGAGTTCCAGCCCCTTGGTGCCGTCGAGGGCTGACAGTACCTCGGTGCCGCTCCAGCGGAGCTGAAAACACAGTGAAACAACCTCTACGATGTCGGGTGCGTCATCAATAACAACTACTTTCAAGCGATCCTCCTGAAAAGCGGCAGCGAGACGAAGAAGCTGCAGCCGTGCCCCATCTGGCTCTCAACCCATATTTTACCACCATGGAGCTCTACAAGGAACTTGGCGATGGTCAGACCGAGCCCTCCTTCGCCGTCACTCCGTCCAATCTGGTAGTGGGGTTTGAAGATAAGCTCCTGTTCTTCGACCGGGATGCCACCACAGCTATCACTTATCCGGGCTACCAGGCTCTCGCCGTCTTGTTGCCAGGCACTTATCTTGATGCTACCTCCTTCGGGAGAGAACTTGGTGGCATTGGCGGTCAGGAGGAGCAGTATCTGTCCCAGGTGTTGTTTATCTGCCCTGACTGGAGGCAGGGCAGCTGCTATTTCCAGTTCAAGGGTCTGTTTTCGTGCCTGAATCCGGGGGTGAAGCCTTGTCACTACGTCGCGGATAATCTGGCCGATGTCGACAGGTTCCGGCCGGAACTGAAAGTCCTGTATTGGTTGCCTGGGCATTTCCGCAAAGAAGGTTATGCTCTCATCAAGTCGGTGTGCGTTGCGGATGATGGCTTGAAGGAGCTTCCACTGCACACTGCCTTCATCCGGGTGCAGTTCATCCGCAATAAGCTCGGCTGAAGCGATGATGGCGGTGAGCGAGGTCTTCAGCTCGTGTGTCATCGCCGCTACGTAATCTACCTGAGCGCTGTCCTGGTTACCCACGTTATTCGTCAGCAAGTGTCCTAACCTTGTCCCCCCACCACACGCCCTCACAACAACCATCAATCCCTTCAGACGGTACAGCGTGACGTCTGCAAACGGGTGTGGATTGACTCTATTTATCCATGCTCTTGGCAATGCTCCTCAGCATGGTGAGAATGCCGATAACAGCGCGTTGCACCTCAGGTGGTTCCTGACTCAGCACCCTGGCGACATATGGGTCTAACTGTCCACTACCATAGGTCGGAAGTCGCTCGGCTGTTCGTGGTGACTGAGATGACAGATACCCGGCAAGTGTAAATAGCTCGTTTTCCTCGAAGCCCAGGGGTGCAGCAATCTTCCGTAGAATATGCGCCGAGGGAAAGCGCTCTCCACGCTCGATTCGGCCCAGATGTGAGGCGGATACCTCTGCCTTGCCCGCCAACTCCTGTAGAGTCAGTGGTAGGCTGATTCTCTGCTGTTTCAGTATGGTACCGATATGATTCTTGTCCGGGTTGTCCATAAGCAGTATTGTAGTTAGCCAATTGGCAAATGTCAATCCTCATTGTGCGCTGATTTAGCTTCCAGTAGGTCAGTAGGCCACTTCCTTGACGGCTAGGGATGCCAGTTATACAATGGCAGTGCAGAGCAAAAGTACTAGTGTGATGTAACCTAAAGTACTATGGCGACAAAATACGATGTTGTAATTGTTGGTGGTGGTCCAGCAGGTATCTTTGCTGCCCTGGAACTGTCTCAATCCTCTGGCTTGAAAGTCCTGCTTATTGAAAAGGGGCGAGATATAGATAGCCGCCAGTGTCCGGCGCGTGACCGTGACAGCCACTGCGATACCTGTACCCCCTGTAATTTGGTCTGTGGTCTCGGTGGGGCTGGGGCATACAGTGATGGCAAGCTGACACTCTCTGCTGATGTAGGCGGTCGACTGGCCGATTATGTTGGTGAAGACAGGACGGCCGATCTTATTCAGTATGTTGACGATACGTATCAGCGGTTTGGTGCCCCTGACAAGCTGTATGGGGTAGGAGACGAAGTTGACCGACTGTGCCATCAGGCGGCACAGGCAAGGCTGCACTTGAAACCGGTACCCATTCGCCACCTGGGCACAGAGCACTGTCGTTCCGTACTCAGCTCCATGCGTGACTACCTTGACCCTCATATTGCCCTCAAACTTAATGCTGCAGCCAATAGTGTTATCGTTAATGACGGTAAAGTGACGGGCATCATGACTGAGGCGGGAGAAAGGTATGACTGTGATTACCTGATTCTGGCTCCGGGTAGAGAGGGAGCGGACTGGCTGTCGCGGGAGGCGGAACGACTCGACCTGACGATGCACAATAATCCGGTCGACGTCGGTGTTCGCGTTGAAGTGCCGAAGGCAGTCATGGAAGTTTTATGTAGTACCCTGTACGAGGTCAAGCTGGAGTTTCTCTCACCCACTTTCCATGACAGGATAAGGACATTCTGCATGTGCCCTGAGGGAGAGGTTATTCTCGAGTCTACTGGTGGGGCTGACCCGGTAATTACGGTTAACGGGCACAGTTATGCAGAGCGCAAGAGTGGTAATACCAATTTTGCCCTCCTGACGAGTACTGCCTTCACCGAGCCTTTTCATGAACCGATTGCCTACGGGAAGTACCTGGCGAGGCTGGCCAATATCCTGAGTGGTGGGGTGCTGGTGCAGCGACTCGGCGACCTGATGCAGGGACAGCGTTCCACTCCGACTCGGATTGATGAGGGTCTGGTGCACCCTACGCTAACGAGCGCTACCCCTGGCGACCTTAGTTTCGTCCTGCCTTACCGTCACCTCACGGGCATCATTGAAATGGTCGGGGCAATGGAAAGGCTGATTCCGGGGGTGGCTTCACCCCATACCCTGCTCTATGGGGTGGAAGTCAAGTTCTATTCTGGGCGTCTCCAGCTCACCCCTGGTCTGGAAACTGAGGTGGGTAATATGTTTGCCGCTGGCGACGGTGCTGGTGTTAGCCGCGGTCTGATTCAGGCGTCGGTCTCGGGTGTTGTCGCTGCTCGGGCAATATTGGGGCGGGTGGGTGGCTAGTGCCATTACCTGCATGATGAAGAGACCACTATTGCCCCGGTTCTTGACATGAGTACCCTGAGCTAACTAAAATGTTTGTTTGTGGGGGCGGCTGTTGGCCAATGGCCCGCCTGCCGAAGCCTCGTGCGGCCTGCTTGCGCTAAAGCTTCAGCGAAGGCAAGCGGACGGGCTGATAGCCGTAAAATGCCACGATAAAGGAGGTCGATGACGGGTGGCCAATGTAGTTTCGGGTGACAATGAGAGCTTCGAGAGTCTGCTGAAACGCTTCACCAGAAAGGTACAGCAGGACGGTATTCTATCGGAGGTACGCCACCGGGAGTACTTCGAGAAGCCCAGCGTCAAGCGTAAGCGAAAAGCAGCTGCCAAGAGGCGTAAGAGCGCCCGGGCGCAGAGAAAACGGTAGCAGAACTGGTAGGACAAAGTGGAAGCATCACTTAAGGAAAAATTGGCCAGCGACCTCAAGCAGGCGATGAAGGCTGGCGATACCACGAAGCGTGATGTTTTGCGTCTGGTGATGTCTGCCATCAAGAATGCGGAAATCGCCAAGCGTGATAATCTTGAAGAGGCCGATGTCATTGGCGTGATTGCTAAAGAGGCACGGCAGCGTCAGGAGAGCATCGACGCCTTCAAGCAGGGTAACCGCCAGGACCTGGTCGCTAAAGAAGAAGCGGAATTGGCCATCATCCAGGAGTACCTGCCCCAGCAGGCCGGCCGCGATGAGCTTATTACTGCAGCCAAGAAGATTATTGCTGAGGTAGGGGCTGAAGGACCACGTGACAAAGGCAAGGTCATGCCCCGGCTCATTGCCGAGTTCAAAGGCAAGGCCGACGGACGAGAGATAAACGACATCGTCACAGAACTACTCTCCTCTTAAATACATTCGTCTATCTTCAGAAGACATAGGTAACCTCAGACTCCGAATATCTTGGGATTATGCATGGACATGGATCAAGAGCTAGTAATTAGATGTAATAGTGTCTCGGCATTTCTCCTCAAGAAAGCAATGATGGCTATGGTGTGCTCCTTTTAAAACGGAAGAAAACTGTTGAGGGAGCATGGGCTGGCGTTGGCGGTAAGATAGAAGAGGGCGAGAAGGCATGGCAGGCGGTCTTGAGGGAAATAAAGGAAGAAACTGGGCTTACACCGGAGAAACTCTACTCGGCTGATATCTGTGAGCAGTTCTACGGATTAGATAAGGACTCAATATGGATTGCCCCGGTTTTTGTGGCGTGTGTCTCGGGCAATGCTGCGGTTACCATTAACGAAGAGCACAGCGAGTTCGGGTGGTTTACTTTTGAAGAGGCGATGCTCAAGGTTCCATTCCCAGGACAAAGGGAGATACTGAAACATATTCAAGAAGAATTCGTTCAGCGTCAGCCAGTGGAATGGCTGTTAATTCACGTACATCAGTACCCTGAAAAATCCCCCGAAAATTAGTCGGTTTTCTCCCGAAAATCGCTTGGCGTTTGGTTCATTTTTTGATATGATTAGGGCGGCTGATATAGGACGACTGATTAATGCACCGAGTCGAAGTCCGACTCAAGAATCATCTGCCTGATGCCCGGGGAGCGGGCCTGGTGAAGGACATCCGGGACCTCGGTATAGAAACAGTCTCAGATGTCCGTGTTATTGATATATACTGGCTGGATGCCGAACTCTCCTCTGATAAGCTCGACCTGATATGTCGTGGTCTCCTCGCCGACCCGGTGATTCAGGACTACCGCTCTGATTCTGCAATTCCTGCCGATGCCGATTCTTCTTCCAATCGTCGTGTGGTCGAAGTGACCTACAATCCCGGTGTTATGGACCCGGTTGAGGGGACAGTAATGAAGGCCGTCCGCGACCTCGGGATTGACAACGTCCGGGCGGTCAAAACGGCAAAACGCTACCTGATTGAGGGAGATCTCGATAACGGGCAGCTGGACAGCATATGTGGCAAGCTGCTGGTGAACCCCATCGTTGAGCACATCGTTGGCCCGGATACAATCCCGTTTTCGGAGCATCCGCAGTACCATTTCCGGTTGAACCATTATAATATTATTGATACGGATGGCTCCGGACTTGCCGAGGTGCGTAGAGACTTCAGCTTCTCGGAGCCTGAATTGAAGGCAATCATCGACTACTTCCGTGAGCAGGGCAGAAACCCTACTGATGTTGAACTTGAGACATTGTTCCAGACGTGGTCGGAGCACTGCGTTCACAAGACCTTCAAAGGCAAGGTATCTTTCTCTGGAGCAGGCATTGATAACTTGTTAGAGAGTTCTCTCGCCAAGATTGGTCAGGTAGTTCAATGGGAAGGACTCTGGGTAAAGATAGACAACCTGCTTAAAAACACGATTGCCAAAGCAACTGCCGAGCTTAACAAGCCCTGGTGTCTTTCCGTTTTCATGGATAATGCCGGTGTCATTGAATTTGATGAGAAATGGGCGCTCTGTTTTAAGGTAGAGACGCATAACCACCCGTCGGCGGTGGAGCCTTACGGTGGAGCCGCTACGGGAATCGGTGGGGTGGTGCGTGATCCGCTTGGCACCGGCCTAGGTTCCAAGCCGATATTGAATACAGATGTTTTCTGTTTTGCTCCGCCGGACTTGCCTCATGAAAAACTTCCTAAGGGTGTCCTGCACCCGAGGCGTATCTTCAAAGGAGTCCGTGCTGGAGTAGCCGACTACGGCAACCGGCTAGGCATACCCACTCTTAATGGAGCGGTACTTTTCGATGAGCGCTACTTGGCTAATCCCCTTGTCTACTGTGGGACGCTGGGGCTGATGCCAAGTGAGCTTTCCCGGAGAGGCCAGCAGCAGGCGGGTGACCTGGTGGTGGTCGTTGGCGGTCGGACCGGGCGTGACGGGATACACGGTGTGACCTTTGCATCGGAGCAACTCACCGAGGAATCGAGCACCCTGTCTTTTACCTCTGTCCAGATTGGTAACCCGATAGTCGAAAAAAAGGTCATAGACGTTCTGCTTCAAGCCAGAGACAAAGGTCTGTACCGTCGTATAACCGACTGTGGCGGTGGTGGTCTTTCCTCGGCGGTCGGTGAAATGGCCGCTGATACCGGGGTACGGGTCGACCTGGAGAAGGTGCCGCTGAAATACGCCGGGTTGACCTACTCAGAAATATGGGTCTCCGAGTCCCAGGAGAGGATGCTTATCGCAGTTCCCCCTGATTGTATTGATGGAATAATGAGACTTTTCGATAGTGAAAATGTTGAAGCGGCTGTCATCGGTGAGTTTACCGACGACCATCGGCTCAGGCTCTTTTATCACGGGGAGCTGGTGGGCGACCTGAGCATGGAGTTTCTCCACGAGGGAATACCCCAGATGAATTTGGAGGCGGTCTGGCAACCATCACAACATACCGAGCCTGATTTCGCTTCACCCGACGACCTCGGAAGAGACCTGATGAAGGTTCTCGCTACCTGGAATGTCTGCAGTAAAGAGTGGGTAATCCGCCAGTATGACCACGAGGTTCAGGGGGGCAGTGTTCTCAAGCCGCTGGTTGGTAAAGACTGTGATGGCCCCGGTGATGCTGCCATCATTCGACCGGTGCTGGACTCGGATCGGAGCGTCATCGTCTCCAATGGTATCAATCCGAAGTATGGTGAGATTGACCCCTACTGGATGGCGGCTTCGGCCATTGATGAAGCCCTGCGGCAGATTATTGCCGTCGGGGGGGACTTGGACAGGGTAGCCCTGCTTGATAACTTCTGCTGGGGTGATACCCGCCGACCGGAGATGCTCGGTGCCCTGGTCCGGGCAACCCAGGCATGCCACGACATGGCCCTCGTCTATGGGACCCCTTTTATCTCTGGGAAAGACAGCCTCAACAACGAGTTCGAGTATGAGGGCAACGTAATCACCATCCCGCACACGTTGCTGATTTCGGCGATCGGTGTCATGGCAGATGCCAATCGCGCCGTGTCGATGGACCTGAAGCAGGTCGGCGATCTGATATACATGGTAGGGGAGACCTGGAACGAATTAGGTGGTTCTGCTTACCTGGCGACCCATGACCTGGTCGGGAACAGTGTTCCTAAGGTAGACGCGCCGAGGTCAAAAGTCCTGATGGATAATCTCAGTACTGCCACCGTGAAGGGCTTGGTCAGGGCCTGTCACGATTGCAGTGATGGCGGTCTCGGCGTGGCGGTTGCCGAGATGGCTTTCGCCGGCGGGCTGGGAGCAAATGTCAAACTGGAGCAAGTCCCACTCGGTGAATCGATTGACCGTGACGACTTCGTGCTGTTCTCTGAGTCGAACAGTCGTTTTGTGGTTGAGGTGGCCCCGGAAAATCGGGAGGAGTTCGAGAATACGATGGGCGATACTGCATGGGCTGTCATCGGTGAGGTAACGGGTTCTGGGGTGCTAGAGGTCTACGGATTGGATGACCGCAAGATTGTCAACGAATCCCTTACTGATTTGAAAGAAGCCTGGCAGAGCCCGATTCGGTGGTAGCATTAACAATGAGTCAAGTAAGAGTTTTGATACTGCGTGCCCCGGGTACTAACTGTGATATGGAGACGGTGTTTGCCTTCGAGCAGGCGGGAGCAATGGCTACCCGTGTACATATCAACCAGCTTGTCCGTGGTGATGAGTGCCTGTCCGACTATCAGATACTGGTGGTACCCGGCGGCTTTACCTACGGCGATGATATTTCTGCGGGCAGGGTACTTGCCAATGAGGTTAGAATGGGGCTCGGTGAGGATGTGCCACGCTTTATCGAGGAAGGTGGACTGGTTCTGGGTATCTGCAACGGCTTTCAGGTGTTGGTGAAGGCCGGTATTCTGTCGGTCAATAGTGGCTCGATACCACTGACGTTAACTGACAACGATTCCGGCAGGTTCGAATGCCGCTGGGTGCATCTGGCGGCGAACAGCGCTAGCCCCTGTGTTTTTACCAAAGGCATTGACCGCATGTCTCTGCCGGTGGCCCACGCCGAAGGTAAGGTTGTCTTTGATGGCGCTGTGCCGGAGGCAAATATCGCCCTTCGCTACGCTGATGAGCAGGGTAATTGCGGGGCTGGTTATCCCTACAACCCCAATGGCTCAATGGCGGATATTGCCGGTCTGTGTGATGACACCGGGCGTGTCT
Source organism: Dehalococcoidia bacterium (assembly GCA_011170375.1). Taxonomy (GTDB): domain Bacteria; phylum Chloroflexota; class Dehalococcoidia; order Dehalococcoidales; family Fen-1064; genus W589. Next base: position 51,642 of record DUEV01000003.1, on the reverse strand, counting down.
TTGCCCTGATGCCTCACCCCGAGCGTTTTGTCCGTGGTACCCAGCATCCCCAGTGGACGCGGCGTAGCATCGGGGAGCATGGCGATGGCCTGCGTATCTTCCAGAACGCCGTTAGATGGGCTGAAGCTCTTTAATCAGGCGCTGTGGCTTTGTTGAGGATGAGTTGCGTGCGGGACATGGCTATTTATTCTGCGGAGAAAGTAAGTACCTGGTCGTCGCTGTAGAAAATCTTCAGTGTCCCATCTTCGATTAGAAATCTTTCTGCTTGCCCCAGAGCTGACAGGTACAGGGTTTCCTGGTCCATTACCCCCTCCGGCTCTAGGCATGCCATCTCCGTTGCGCCAATCGAGTCGATGGTAATATCTTGTCCGTCAATTTCGTATGAGGCAAAGTATGAGTTGCAGCCGGCTGACCCAATAACCTCGCCTGCTAAGAATTCGGCTGTTACCTCTGTACCTTCGAGGATGGCCTGAGGGTTGTCTGCATTACCGTAGGATTCCAGCACCCATCTGGTGCTTTCCAGGGAGACAAAGGCCTGCCGGAGCATATCCCACTTCACGTCCATGACTGCTGAGACAACCTCTCCTTTATTGACGATGATAACTGCCTCATGATGTGTGATTACCTGGGCAAGTGCCTCTCCTTCGCGATTACCATACCCGGCATGAAGACAGTCAAACTCGAAGGTGAACGCCCAGCAGAACAGGCATCTTGCCATCAGGACATTGGTCAGTTCCAGGGTCTCCGCTATACCGTCGTAGGCAAAGGTGGGGCTGTTCTTGACGAACTCTTCAGCGATATCCTGGCTCCATTCCTCGGACATCTCTGCCAGCAGGCTGAGTTCAGTCACGGAGCCGTCTGGTCTCACCTCCCCCCTCCAGTACCAGCCACCATCGATACTAGTTATAGTGGTTGTATAAATGATATTCTCCGGAGCGACCACAGGAGCGGACACGGTAACCGTTAACCCGTCTGAAGTGAACTGCTTGACTGATGTCCCCACCAGCCCGCCAGGTGTGATATCCTCTTCCTCCCATTGAAGACCACTATCTGGGGCATTGTCGGGGTATTGCTCCTGCAGGTATTCAAAGGCAGTGTCTTTTGCTCCGGCGGCGTCTTCTACTACCGGCTCACCCGGTTCGTCTTTACAGGCCCCGAGTACCAGCACGACCACCAACCCCGCCACCAGCGGGTACTTCGCTTTCGACACGATACTCTACTCCCTCTGTGCGGCTTATGCTATTGCTATTTTTTTCGACGACCAACCGCTGCTAACGGTGCCACTGCCAGCCAGAGGGTGATGGTTAGCAGCATCGCCATTGCATAACTTATCTTCTCCAATCCGATGTCGTCGGCAAACGCTCCCCAGAGGCCCCAGAGGATAAGGGAGCTGATAAAGAAGCCGGGAATTGCTGCCAGTATCCTGAAATAACCCATCAATGTTATTCCTCCTGTTTGTTTTATTCGCCTGCCTGTCGACTAGAAAAATATCATACAGAATATCTCAGCCCGATCAAAGTGTCAAGCTGTCCTTTTACGATGATGCGCCTATCGTGGTCAGTGCCCGGTTCAGCTCTCGCTTGACGTGTTCTGTGCTGGTACCCAAATCGATCCATGCCCAGGGTAGATTGTAGTTCGTATCCCATTGCTGGTGAGCGTAGAAATCTATATCCAGTTTGATTTCCCGGATGGCACGACGCCAGGCAGGTAACGATACTGTTTCAGTACTGGCTAACACCTCTGATAATCGGGTGTCACCCCGGGACAGGACTGCCTGCACCTCGGTCCAGGCGAGACTCTCTGCCTTGACCTGTATTCCTTTCGGCTGTAACTGGCTCTTGAGTGAGGACAGGCGGTGTTCCAGGATGGGGAGCGGTGCCATCGGCAGCCACTGAAACGGCGTCCCAGCTTTGGGGACAAAGGGGGAGATGCTGAGGGTAATACGACCTCCCCTTGCCTGTTTATCGAGGATGCTCTTGCAGGCGAGGGTCAGGCGGACGATTTCTTCAATATCATCGTCATTCTCTGAAGGTAGACCAATCATGAAGTAGAGCTTGAGCTGCTTGATGCCCTGCCCCACCACCATTGCCACAGCTTTGAGGATATCGTCCTCGGTTATCCTCTTAGCGATGAGCCTGCGGAGTCGTTCTGAGCCGGCCTCAGGGGCAAGAGCAATTGTCCGGGCCCCACCCCGTGCCAGCCCGTCCAGTACCACCGGAGAAAGTGGTTTTATCCGCATCGAGCTGACCGAGAGTTCCGCCCCCATCTGCTTGAGTCGCTTCACCAGTTCCTCAATCTGAGGGTGGTCGGTGACGGCCGGGCCTACCAGTCCGAGGCGTTTTCGGTGGTGAAGGCCATTCTCCGCTTCGGTGAGTAGTCCGTCCGCCGAACGATACCTTGCCGGTCGGAAAGCGTTGCTCACCAGACAGAAACGGCACCCCCACCCGCAGCCCCGCTCTACCTCGATTAGGCAAAGGTTGCCCAGCTCGGTGTCGTGGGTGAGTACCGTCGAGGTCACAGGAAAATCATCGAGGTTGCCTATCCACTGCCGGACCACCGGGGTGCCGGTAGGGTATTGGGGGACATAGACGCCCGGTATTTTTAGCAGGGCCTTGAGCAACTCCTGTCTTTTACTACCAATGCCCTCCGACAACACCGGTAGCATCGGTGGTAGTATTGCCTCGGCCTCCCCGATACAGAGGCAGTCGAAGAATGGCGCCAGGGGCATCGGGTTGGCAGTGATACAGGCACCACCGGCAATGACCAACGGGTAGCGTTCGTCGCGCTCGGCAGTATACAGGGGGATGCCGCTAGTCTTGAGAATACTAATCACATTGAAGTAGTCGAGCTCGTAGGTGATAGAGAAGGCAAGGACGGCAAAGTCCGTCAGGGGCCGTCCCGATTCCAGCCCAACGGGTGGTGTATTCTGGCCCTTTTCCAGGAAGACCCGCTCACAGACAACGTCACCATAGCTATTCAGCAGACGGTAAATAGCATGGATACCCAGATTGGACATGCCCAGGTAGTAGGAGTTAGGGTACATCAGGGCAACGGGCAGCCGCCCCCCCCAGTCCTTGATAATGGTGCCCTGTTCGCGGGAGAGGATTTGTCTGGTGTCCTTGAATCTATTTCGGGCCATGGAATCTTTGCAACCCCTCACCCTGTGTCCCTCTCCCCTTTGAAGGGGAGAGGGAAAAAATTACTAAAAGGGGCTTCGCCCCTTTTCAATCCCCGTTTGGAATACAGTTGAAGCCTCTACCCCCTAAAAATCCTTACCCTCCGGTCGGGGTCTTTACCGGTGCTTTGTGAGGAGAGGGCGTTCCGCTCGGCAATCAGGTGCTGCAGTCGGCGGATATAGGCGCTCTGTGGGCTGAGTTCCACAGTCTCCTCGCCACCCAGTACCTTTTCTACGGCCTCCCTGGCTTCACCCAGGGCCTGCTCGAAGGAGCTGACCTTTTGCGGGACCTCAGCGGGATAGAGTGTGTTAAGCAACTGCCGGATTTGCGTGGGGGTATTGCCTCTCAGGACAAAGATTGGGACATTGGTAGCCTCGGCTTCCTTGACCTTCTTCGGTTTCTGACGGTAGTACTTCTTGGAGGTTACCAGCAAGGTGGCGTTCTCCAGCTTGTCTACCAGTTCCAGACTGAGCTGCATCTCATCGGCTACCTGCTCCATGCGCCCCCGGTTGACGCCAAAGAGGAAGAGTCGTGGCTGGCCGTCTTTCCTGGCTACTTGTCTCTGCACCGGCGTCCTTCGTTCAGTTACCGCGGGTACCACTTTCTCGACATGGATCTCCCCATTTTCATCCGTCCAGCGGGTCTCGGTGGCTGGTAACTGGCCGCGCAAGATGGCATCGACCGCCTCACCGACATCGGGGTGAATGGCTACCCGGTCCCAGTCCTGAATTTCCACCAGGATATCAAAGGTGGGTGCCGACATTCTTTCCAGTATCGATTTCTGGGTTCCCCGCCGCCTCGCCTCCTCATCACCCAGTGTGACCGATTGTATACCGCCGATAAGGTCGGACAGGGTGGGGTTCATCATCAGGTTCTCCAGAGTGTTGCCGTGGGCGGTGGCGACCAGTTGTACTCCGCGCTCGGCGATGGTCCGGGCGGCCTGGGCCTCGAGGCCGGTACCTATCTCGTCGATAACGATTACCTCCGGCATGTGGTTCTCGACCGCCTCAATCATAACGGCGTGCTGCATATCGGGGGTGGTCACCTGCATCCGCCGGGCGTGGCCGATGGCGGGGTGGGGAATATCGCCGTCGCCGGCAATCTCGTTGGAGGTATCGACGATGATGACGCGTTTGTCGAACTCGTCTGCGAGCACGCGGGCGGTCTCGCGGAGCATGGTCGTCTTGCCTACCCCCGGGCGTCCCAGCAGCAGAATACTCTTGCCCGACTGTACCAGGTCCTCGATGATGTTGATGGTGCCGTAGACAGCCCGGCCAACACGGCAGGTCAGGCCGACAATCCGCCCTTTCCGGTTGCGGATGGCCGATATCCGGTGCAATGTCCGCTCGATGCCTGACCGGTTGTCACCCCCGAAGCCGCTGATGCTTGAGGTGACGTATTCGATGTCCTTGTCAGTGACCTCATGGGGGTCCAGGATGACCTCCCGCTGGGCAAAGCGGGCTTCTGGGGTGCGTCCCAGGTCGAGGACAACCTCGAGGAGTTCTCGGCGGTCTTCGAGCTTCACCAGTTTTCGTTTAATACGGAGTGGAAGAATATCCAGCAGGGCATCTAGGTCGTCGGTAATTATCTTTTCCACGGCAGTCCTCCCCGTTCTACATTCATTGCTTGCCTCCGGCAATGCTCAGGAAATACTGGTGGAACCGCAGGTCATCAGTCAGTTCGGGGTGGAAGGCGCAGGCCAGCAGTTTCCCCTGCTGGGCGGCCACAATCGTGCCATTGTCGAGTCGTGCCAATACCTCGACCTCGTCGGTTACCTGTTCAATCAGGGGGGCGCGGATAAAGACGCCAGGAAACGGCTTATCTCCGAGTACCGGAATCTCGAGGTCAGTCTCGAAGCTCTCCCTCTGCCGACCGAAGGCATTACGCCGGACGGTTATGCCCATTGCGGCCACCGGCTCGAYKCCRTYRTCGGARACTTCSYGGGCAAGCAGTATCATSCCRGCRCAGGTCCCCARTATCGGCAGGCCGTTYTCWGCCAGCCGKGAAATCTCRRTCCGCASGTTRTAGCTCAGCATCAGRCTGGYGATGGTGGTRCTCTCACCRCCKGGAATTATTAGCCCGTCCAGTCCCACCAGCTGGCGGGGTAAACGGACGGGCACGGTWTCTACTTCCAGTCGATGCAGTACGTTAATATGCTCAACAAAGGCTCCCTGCAAAGCAAGGACACCTATTTTCATCCTATCACCACCCCCTGGGTGCCAGCAGTTCCTCCGGTTTAATCTGTTTAATGTCCAGCCCGGGCATGGCCTCTCCCAGGTTTTTCGAGACCTCGGCGATTATCCGCGGGTCTTGATAGTGGGTGGTTGCCTTGACAATCGCCTCGGCCCTGACCTTGGGATTACTCGATTTGAAGATACCGGAGCCAACAAAGACCCCGTCGGCTCCGAGCTGCATCATCAGGGCAGCATCAGCTGGGGTAGCTACACCTCCGGCGGCGAAATTCACCACTGGTAGCTTGCCCGTGTCATGCACCTCTTTGACCAGTTCAAAAGGAGCTCCCAGCTCTTTGGCTTCAGCCATCAGTTCGTCCTCGGGCATTTTTACCAGCTTGCGGATTTCGTCCATGACTGTCCTCATGTGACGCACCGCCTCGACGATGTTACCAGTGCCGGCTTCACCCTTGGTACGAATCATGGCAGCCCCTTCACCGATACGCCGCAATGCTTCCCCGAGGTTACGACAACCACAGACAAAGGGGACTTTGAAGTCGTGCTTCCAGACATGATGTGACTCGTCGGCCGGGGTGAGTACCTCGGACTCGTCAATGTAATCAACGCCGAGGGATTCAAGTGCCTGGGCTTCGACGAAGTGACCAATACGGCACTTGGCCATAACCGGAATAGAGACAGCCTTCATAATTGCTTCGATGACCGTCGGGTCAGCCATTCTGGCAACACCACCGGCAGCGCGGATATCAGCCGGCACTCTCTCCAGCGCCATCACGGCGCAGGCACCAGCGCCCTCGGCAATCTTGGCATGCTCTGGAGTGACCACGTCCATGATTACCCCGCCCTTCAGCATCTGTGCCAGGCCAGTTTTTACCTTCCATGTCCCGGTTTCCATGATGTGCCTCCTCGGTCCCACCGCTTGATAGTGGTACAGCAATATTCTACAACTGTTCGTTATGTTTATCAACTCGTCTTGCATCCTCACAACCTTTTGACAACGCGGCACCAGTTATTTAGAATGTCTTGATAGGTCATAGTAACAGAGGTTAATAAACACTCATTCAGGAGGCAGTACAATGGAAGTTGACGGAACCTACGACATCCAGGTGCAAACTCCCATGGGTGCCCGGCCCGGCAAACTCACCCTCAAAGCCGATGGAGACTCTCTCAGTGGTAGTGTCGATATGGGGATGGGTGGTGAGCAGGCATTCTCTGAAGGCACAGTTTCCGGGGATGAGGCTACCTGGTCAATCTCGGTGAGTGGTCCGATGGGCCAGATGAAGCTCGATTTCAAGGTAACGGTGACCGGTGACGATGTCTCAGGTCAGGTACAGCTTGGCTCTTTCGGCACAGGTGATATCAAGGGCAAACGAGCGTAGTAGTAACCTTATTTAATAGTTTTAGGATTTATTAGTCCTCTTGGGAGATAGTAGCCTATCTCTGTCGTGTTTTCTTTTGTTTCTCAATAAGCGCACTCAGATTGGATGACAGTGGTGGGTAATTCCTCTCAGCGAATTCCAGCTTCTGCCGGGTCTCTTGAGGTAGTTTGTCCCAAGGTGTTCTATTGAGAATCAGGCCGGTTTCTTCTTCAGAGAATTGTGGCCCTGCTACAATATTCTTTAAGTATGGTTTATTCACTGGGCATACAGATTGACATAGCATGCAGCCGATGAGGGCATTCTGCCAGTCGGGCTGATACTGGACCCAGTAAGGGAAATCGGGCTCTCTCTCGTTTAGGGAGCCCAGGCAGTTTTCGGCGTGAATCAGGAAGCGGTCGTCGGGAATACTGCCAGTCGGACATTTCTCCCGACAAAGCGAACAATTCTCACAGTCCTTCATCGCTTCAACTTCCTGCCAGTTATCCTCTTCACAGGGAGAGTCGGTGTAGAAAGCAATTAACCGCAAGAAGCTGCCCATCCCGGGTACGTAGCTGATATTGTTTCTACCGTATTTTGCCAGTCCACTTTGCACCGCTAGTGTTTTAAGTGCTAAGTGTGCTCTTACTACCTTGTATCTGCCTACTCTCAGCATGTTGTTTAGAATCTCCTCAACGTGAGATTCGTCTGCCCTGGTGATGCGGCCTGGTGCAATTTCTGCCGGATAGACTGTTCCCTGCCATTCGAATTGCATACGAGTAAAGGGCTGCGGTATTGCCACGATGACGATTGTTTTCGCTTCTGGCAGGTCCTTATTGGTGTCTAAATAGAAATGCCATTTTTCGTATAGTAGCTTACTCACCAGTCCCTGCCTGACCAGCTCTCCAACTGCTTCCTGCACCTCCGGTAGGTGTGCTATAGAAACGGTCTTGGCTTCATACCGAAACCGTTTCATTGCCTCTTTTATCTTGGCGGTAATTTCACTCATGCCACTCTCATATCGAAAGAAATCGCTCTATTGAATTGAGTGGGATTATACCATCAGGTAAAGAGTTGAGGTCAAGGGCATTCGTTGTTTCGGAGAAATAGACTGGTTTTCCTTTCCCCAAAGCGTAACCAATTTCAACTGTTACCAATGTCCCAATATAGCCATCAGGGTTTATCACATACAGAGCGTCCGAGTTGTCAATCGCCTGGAAATGGTCTTGGCAAAGCCTTTTCATCGTTTTCATATCAAGTTTTTCTTTATCGAGTCCAGAGTCCAGGTTGGGAAACAACGCCGTTATACCTATCTCTCCAAATCTTCGCGTGGTTCCCCGTATGACGTCCTTGAACCTTAGACTCGAACTCAGGCAGATTGTTTTCATCTTTCGACTTACCCTTTCAGAATATATACTGCGAGATTCCCTTTTCTCAGCCTTTTATGGACTTTATCTTACCTTATCGGTCTCTTCTTTGGCATGCCGGGACGGCGGGGGTACTGCCCCGGGGTGGCTGATACCTTGTCAATCACCACCAGTTGACGCTGGTCGGGGAACTCCGGTAGGTCAACCGCTCTTACCTCATGTAATTTTCCTCCACAGGTGTCAATTGCCAGTGATGCTTTTCTTAATTCGTCTTCGATGTCGCCCTTTTTGTGAAGGACCACGCTACCACCGATGGTACAGAAGGGTAGGGTCAGTTCGGCCAGTGTCGGTAACGAGGCTACTGCCCTTGATAGTACCAGGCTAAATCCCTCCCGGTATCGGGCATTGTGGGCTATTTCCTCCGCTCGACCCACCACGATTTCAATGCCTTCGAAGTTGAGTAGGTCTTGCAGGTGGTGTAGAAAGCTAGCTTTTTTCGCTGTGGCTTCGAGCAGTACCAGCCGTATCTGGGGAAAGGTTATTTTGAGCGCGACTCCCGGTACACCGCCGCCAGTGCCGACATCAATAATTCGGGGTATAGCACTTCCTGTCGGCTGCCAGACCAGGGCTACTGTCAGCGAATCGAGGAAGTGATTGACCTGCACTTCCTCATAGACAGTGATGGCGGTCAGGTTGACTCGCCTGTTCCAGTCTATTAGCTCGTGGCAGTAGGTCTCGAACTGCTGTAACTGCTCCGGGTTGAGCTGCAGTCCGAGTCTGCTTGCGCCTGAACTAAGTATTTCCATGCTAGGCATCTACATCGGCTCCGGCATTCCAAGGTAGGTGATTCTCCCGTAAAGCTCAGGTCGCCGGTCACCGATAAAATCGAGCTCGAACTCGCCTGGCTTGATGATGATGTGCTTCTGTCTTGCATCTGCTAGGTTGACCTCGGCATATAGTGTTTCCTCATTGTCCCGGCTGCCCTCGGCAAGTGTGTCCCCCCCAGCCCTGGCAATCTTGCTCATGCCGAGGAATATGGAACTGCGCTCTACGCCGATGCGGTCAGCGGCGACGACATGGACTAGGTTCTCCAGAGCGCGAGCATTGATCACATAGAGCGAGATATTGCCCCGTCCGGTCGGCCAGTTGGTCGGCAGTGCCAGGATATCGGCCCCCTGCAGGGCCATGATCCGCGCGCTCTCCGGGAAGTTGCAATCGTAGCAGATGTGCATACCGATGTTGCCGATTGGTGTCCTGTATACCTGAAATGATTTATCGCCGTGGTCAAGAAAGCGGTCGACTCCGAGGAAGGGGAGGTGGGTCTTGCGGTATTTCCCCACCAGCCCCTGTGGCCCCACCAATACGGCGGCGTTGAAGCAGCGGTCGCCGTCTACCTCCAGCATGCCAACGACCACATGTAAGCCAAGCTCGTGGCACAATTCTGTTAACCTCTCAGTGGATGGGCCGGGAGCGGTCTCCGCATAGGGCAATGCCTCCTTGCGACTATTGAACATGTAGCCAGTCAGGGCACACTCCGGGAAGACGATGAGTTCAGCACCTTCCCCGGCGGCCTCTCTTGCCCTGATTGTTATTTTGTCCATGTTCTCATCTTTTTTCTTGAGCCTGGGCTCCATCTGGACGGCGGCAACCTTGACCTTATCTTTCATGTTACACCCCCGGTATCTGGTAATGGATACTCTAGATAGGCGAGGTGGTTTTGTCAAGCATCAGGGGCACGACCTTTTCAAATAACTTCCCTGTCTGGATTTTTAGACCTTTGCCTATAGTCAGGTAAACGTGGTTCAAGGGGGACACCCCCCTTGAAATCCCCCTTTCCAAAGGGGGAAACACACATTTTATCTCGCTTATTTAAGGGGAGTCTAAGAGGGGCATCAGCCCCTCTTTCTTAATTATATTCCCCCTTCCCCATTGGGGAAGGGGGATGCAGGGGGATGGGGCCACCACTACTAAATAGGGAGTGAGATAAACAAGAAGACAATAAATGCAAGCCCTTGACACCTCATATGGTGAAAGTCTAGTATGGCAACACGGACAACACAAGGAGGAGAATAATGGCATACAAGGAAATAATATATACGGTGGAGGACTATATCGCTACGATAATCCTTAATCGCCCTGAGAGCCTGAATGCCTTTACCGATACCCTGCTCACTGAGTGGGTGGATGCTATCGAGACTGCCAAGACCGACCCCAAGGTGAGGGTGGTGATAGTGACCGGGGCGGGGCGTGGTTTCTGCTCCGGTATGGATGTCAAAGCCGCCGCTGGTGGTGGCAGGCAGGGGCAACCGGTCTATGCCCGGAGGAACTACATGCGCCTCGGTGTGCACCGGGTGCCCCGTGCCTTGGAGAGCCTCGATAAGCCGTACATTGCTGCTATCAATGGCCCCGCCGCCGGGGCGGGTATGGACATGGCCAGCATGGCTGATATCCGGATAATGTCGGACAAGGCCCGGGTAGGCATGAACTACGTCAGGATGGGGCTCCTCCCCGGCGATGCCGGTTGCTATTTCTTGCCGCGGATTGTCGGTATCGCAAAGGCCCTGGAGCTTATCTGGTCGGGGAGGATGATTGATGCCGAAGAGGCACTCAGTATCGGCTACGTAACCAAGGTGGTACCCCATGAAGAGCTAATGTCGACTACAAAAGAGTTCTGCCGACAGTTTACCCAGGCCCCGGTGGCTACCCAGTTCGCCAAGAAGCTCCTCTGGCGGGGCCTCGACCAGTTCCGCAACCTCAATCTGGAGATGGCTGAGATGGCGATGCTGATTAACTCCACCACTCCGGACACCCAGGAAGGTCCGCGTGCCTGGGTGGAGAAGCGGGAGCCGCAGTGGAGCGGGGAGTAGGGGTAGTTTGAGTACCCTTCCTTGCATTTACACCATCTATGTGCTAGATTATTAAGGTAAAAACATATAAAGAAGACCGCTAGGGGTGCTAACAGGCTGAGAGGCTGATGCCAACCCTGGGAACCTGATCTCGGTAATGCGAGCGTAGGGAAGCGGTGATTGTAGTCACCAAGGGCCTGTTAGTATTAACCATCGCCCTTGGTTTTCTTTTTTTGGAGGTCATGATGACGCAACTGGAACTGGCTCGAAAGGGTATTATCCTGCCGCAGATGCGGGCAGTGTCGGAACAGGAGGGGGTCGAGGCGGAGTTTATCCGCCAGGGCGTCGTCAATGGCACGATAGTAATCCCTGTCAATGATGCTCATAAAGGCCTGGTACCCTGTGGCATAGGACAAGGCCTCAGGACCAAGGTCAATGCCAATATCGGGACATCTTCCGACTTCGGTGATGTCGATACCGAGCTGGCCAAGCTGCAGGCAGCGGTTGAGTGTGGTGCTGATACTGTCATGGACCTGTCGACCGGTGGTGATATCTCAGCTATTCGTCGCGAAATCATTGCCCAGACCACAGTGCCGGTGGGTACTGTACCTGTCTATCAGGCGGGGATTAATGCCATCCGGGAGCATGGGGCAATAGTGGAAATGACAATCGATGACCTGTTCAGCGCGATTGAGGAGCACTGCCGCGATGGCGTCGATTTCCTCACGGTACACTGTTGCCTGACAAGGTCGGCTCTGGACTGCCTCAAACAGCAGAAGCGGGTGGCCGACGTGGTGTCGCGGGGTGGTGCTTTTTTGATTGGCTGGATGCTCCACAACGATTGTGAGAACCCGCTCTATGAATACTATGACCGCCTTCTGGAGTTGGCCAGGGATTTCGACGTAACACTCAGCCTCGGTGACGGTATGCGGCCCGGCTGCATTGCCGACGCTACCGACCGTGCCCAGATGGAGGAGCTGCTGACTGCAGGTGAATTGGTGGAGCGGGCGTGGCAGGCGAGCGTTCAGGTAATGGTTGAGGGGCCGGGGCACGTGCCCTTGAACCAGATTGAAGCCAATGTAAAACTGGAGAAGTCCATCTGTAAAGGGGCACCCTTCTACGTGCTCGGCCCCCTGGTAACAGACGTCGCTGCTGGCTATGACCACATCACTTCAGCTATTGGTGGAGCGGTGGCTGCCGCCGCTGGTGCCGATTTCTTGTGCTATGTCACCCCGGCAGAGCACCTCTCCCTCCCCGACCCCGATGATGTACGGGAGGGGGTGATTGCTTCTCGGATTGCTGCCCATGCCGCTGATATCGCCAAGGGTGTCAAAGGTGCGGCCCAGTGGGACCTTGAGATGTCCCTGGCCCGGAAGCGGCTTGATTGGGAGCAGCAGGAGAAACTCTCCCTGAGACCGGAGCTGTCGCGCAGGGTACACCGCCAGCATGATACGACCGGTGTTGCCTGCAGCATGTGTGGTGAATACTGTGCTATGCGTCTCATCGAGGACTACCTCGGTGTCTCGGCGGGTCGGTGTTAGCCTGGCCAGAGGAATAACCTCTCTGATTACCTGTCCACGTGTGCCAACAGGGTGCACCGGGTCTGGTTCGCCTGAAGCCATAAATCATGGTAAGATAGGCATGGTTTTCTTATCGGAGTGTGGCTTTGCATGATGTTGCCGTAGTTGGTGGCGGGCCGGCGGGAAGTCATGTTGCCGCCAGGCTAGTCAGACTCGGGTACGATGTTGTTGTACTGGAGCGTAAACAATTCCTGTCAGAACCGGTATGCTGTACCGGTATTATCAGCCGTGAGTGCGCCACTACATTTGCCATTGATGAGGACCTTATTTTCCGGTGGGCGAATGGCGCCAGGCTCTTTTCTCCCTCGGGTGAGGTAATCAGATTATGGCGACCGGAGCCTCAGGCAGCCATTGTCGACCGTGTCAGTTTCAATATCTCTCTGGCCAGCCGTGCTCAGGGTAGGGGAGCACACTATCTAATGGGCACTCAGGTCAGGACTGTTAGTGTGTACGATGACCGTGTCACCATCGAGGGGAGTTGTAACGGAGAGCCACTGAGTATCGAGGTCAGGGTTGCTGTTGTTGCTACCGGCTTCAGTCTCGGGTTTGTCGAGGGTCTGGGTCTTGGTAGGATTGGTGACTCCGTTCCGGGGGTTCAGGTTGAGGTATCCGCACCGGGTATCGATGATGTCGAGGTCTACTGCGGCCAGGAAGTAGCACCGGGCTTCTTCGCCTGGCTTGTGCCGACCTCACCTGGCTGTGCGCTGGTGGGTTTGCTGTCACGACGCAGCCCCGGTACCTATCTGGACAGGTTGCTGGAATCCCTTGAGGCTCAGGGTAAAGTTGTCTCTACTAATTCCGAACCTCTGCACTGGGGAATCCCGCTGAAGCCTCTGCCGGAGACATATGGCCAGCGACTGGTAGTTGTTGGGACGGCTGCCGGGCAGGTGAAGCCGACCACCGGTGGCGGCATCTACTACGGTCTGCTCTGCGCGGATATTGCTGCCGACTGCCTGGACAGAGCACTGGCTGTCGATGACCTCTCAGCCCGGAGGTTAGCCCGCTACGAGCGTGAATGGAAGAAGAAACTGGGACGTGAGTTGAGGGTCGGCTACTGGGCGAGGAAGCTCTACGAACGGCTGAGTGACAGACAAATAGAGAAGATATTTGACATAATGCAATCAAGCGGTATTATTGAGGATTTGCAAGAAGCCGAAGACCTGTCCTTCGACTGGCATGGCGGGGTGGTGTCCCGGGTGTTTAATTACAGGGTCTTCCTGAGGACAATTGCTGCGATGAACATTCCCGCCAGCTTGATGAAACGACTTACCGGTCGGGGTAGGGGTGGAGGCCAGACAACATAGACTTGGAACAGGAGGCATTTCGGAGTGACCAGCAGTAGCGAAAAAAGTCTGGGCGAAGCTGCTAGGCGTTTTCTTGCTGACCTGCCGGCCGAAGCGAGGAGCAGTAGCCAGCAGGAGATATATCGGTTCGTTCGTTGGTATGGCTGGGAACAGACCTTTGCCGGACTGGTCCCATCCGGGGTGGCAAACTATGCTGAGCAATTATCACAGTCGGATGCTGACTACTCACAGAAGCTCGAATTAATCCGCGCCTTTCTCACCTATGCTAGGAAGCAAGGTTGGAGTAAGGTCAACCTAGCCATTCACCTTAAAGCACGGAAGGGGAAGAATAGGTCAACAGTATCCCGACGTAGCAAGCGGCAACCGGTATCATTGACTCAGCAGGGGTACGACGAGCTGAAGGCAGAACTGGCAACGCTGCAGGGCAAGCGTCTTCAGTTGATTGAAGACATCCGCCGGGCGGCAGCCGACAAAGATTTCAGAGAAAATGCCCCTCTGGACGCTGCCAGAGAACAACGCGGCCACGTTGAGGGAAGGATTATGGAGCTTGAGGCAATCCTCGGTTCGGCCATCATTCTTGACGAGGCTCGGGAGATAACGCACACCGCTTCTCTTGGCGATGGAGTTGTATTGCAGGATTTGGCCTCCGGTGAGGAGGTGCATTATACTCTGGTTAGTCCTACCGAGGTAGATGCCGCCAGTGGTAAGATCTCCGGTGTCTCGCCAATCGGCAGAGCCATCGTTGGCAAGGTCCCCGGGGATGTGGTGGAAGTAACTGTGCCCGCCGGTAAGCTACGCTATAAGATAATAAGGATTGGGAACTGAGGGAGCTTCCTCTGGTTCAGGGGTTCGAGTTTAACGCCGTAGTATTTTTCTGGCAATTTTAACGAGCCAGTATAATGTATTCCCAACCAGAGAGCGCCGGAGTACGATAGCGTTATAGCGGCACGCCTCATGGCAACACATACACTGGATACATTTAGCCTTATTTATAGTAGCTATTTCATTGACGATTGTAGCGGCTCCGGTCGGGCATATCTTGGCGCACTCCTCACATCCAGTGCATTGGCTGACCGCTACCCTGGGCTGGACGACCGTCTGGCGCATGACAAAGCGCATGATTCGGCTGGGCAGTGGCTTCGACATTCTTACTGTGAGCCAGCGAGTTGAAGCAGACGATGGTTGAAAATCGGGAACAGCGACGCTTCCAATGCTCGCGCCGGTAACCTCGATAGCGTCCAGACAACCTACTCCCAGTCCCCGCTCATTACAGTGACGAATCGTACCGATATCCTCCGGATTCAGTCCGATTATGCTGGTGGCTACTGTATCCAGGGCTACTGCGTCCTGACCGGCAAGAATAATATTTGTCTGCCTTAGATTGCCGCCTGCCGGACCTTCACACTCCATGGAGACGATACCGTCCATTATTGTCAGCTGTGGCCTGACCACTGCAAAGATGTCGGTCAGCATCAGGCTGAAATCATCTATATTGATAAAATCTCTGTGGTATCTGTGGCGGAGGCTGGCGGGGATGGTGCCGTACATATTCTTGACTCCACCGGTGAGGATAGTGAGTGAATGTGTCTTTAGCTTGGGGAGGTTAACGATAACGTCGGCTTCCAGTGCAATCCGAGAGACATAGATCGGTTCAATGAGACGTCCTTCATCTTCTGTGGCAACGAATCCGCCCTCACGGAGGTTGACCAGCCGGACACTGGCCCGCTGGCACATCTGCCGGAAGCCAGAGATGGCGAATCTATCCCCGGGGCCTGCCTCAATATCGTCGCCTACGGTAATATTGGCCCCGGCCTCTTTCAGGAGTTCGACAACCGCCTCGGCGAAGATGGGGTGGGTGACTATCCCCCTCTCTGGGAGAGATGCCGGTGGCAGGTGATTTATCTTCACGAAAACACGGTTGCCCGGCTTTATTACTTTGTCTAGTCCCCCTATAAGCTCTATGCCCATTCTCACGGCGTCACGGATTTCATCGACGTTATAGTTTTCAGCCCGGACGATTGATACCCGTGTCCTGGGCAGGTTAGCTTGCTTGGCAGTGGCAGAATCCTCTCTACGACTCACCGTCTGATATGGTTCCTTTCGGGTTATTAAGTGCACATTTTATCTTATTTTTGCTCTTCATGCCTAGCTATACGTTGTGCTCTGAGGTTACTTCGTCAATAAGCTCCTTGTAATACCTCCTGTTTACAGGCTCGCTTATACCCGATGCAGGGGATCTTATTGACCAGTTGGCTTCTATTAGACTTCTCAATTAGCAGTGGCAGCCTGCTCCCTGTTTGTGTTGAAAAGTAGAGGAAATTAGTGCTTGGTGTAATTATTAATCGGTTGAGCAGAGTGTAATGACGAACCGGTTACGGGGTGGTGGGGATATTACCGGGGACAGGAGATAATAAGCCCCCCAGCAACACGGTAATCTAGTGCCAATAAGAAAATTCCCCCTGCCGGGATATAACCGTTAGTATGTCTGTTCCCTTGTTAATTACCGGCTGCTGCTGTCAATAACACCTGTTCTGCTGTTCGCCTGTTCTAACGGCTAGCCACTCACCTCAAGACTATCGAGGACAACACTGCCATCGACCTTTACTGGCAGATCCTCGTCACCGTCTGGAGTAAAGGAGAATAAGTTATCATCTGGGTCGTCGTAGTGGAGTACGGCAAATAAGATGTCTCCCTCATCGAGGGTACCTGGCGTTGTTACGGTGAATTTGAATGGGCCAGCATATGGAATCTCCCAGACTTTAATCATTGTGCTAGTGTCTAGCTCTCCCTCGGGTGTGGCCGGGCGAAGTACCACCAGTAAGCCGGCCTGATATGTAAGTCCCTCGATGGTGATAGTGTTATTACTGACATTTTGTGTCAGCTCGACGTACGATGGGGCAGCAGGTACTGTGAATGAGTCCTGTACTATCTCACCTTCCACTTCTACTGGCGGGTCCTGATTACCACCTGGAGTGAAGGTGAATACGCCATCTGCCGGCTCATCGTAGTAGAGTACCATGAAGAAAGTGCAGTCTGTTTCAACGGCTTCTGGCGTCGCTCTGTCATTGGTCCACTCACCGGCAGAAGGAATATATGATTTCCCAAGCTCTTCGCTGGTATCTGGCTCTCCCTCGGATGTAGCCGGATGAAGCACCAGCCAGCCAGCCTTGTCGATGGTGAAACTGAAGGTAATGGTACCTTCTTCGATGTCGTGTTCTTGGATTTCAAGTGTAGAAGTGGTTGCTGCTTGCCGACAGGCAGATAACGTTAGCAGGCAGGCCACGATGAGTACTGCTGAGGCGAATCTAACCATTATTCCTCCTTGCTTTCCAGTCACTGCCTTGTAAACTCAGGTTGGCGCCGGTCTGTTTGGCCTTGACTGTCATCATAATTCTTATTCTGAGGTGGAGAACTCGGTATGCTCACTATCCAACCTCTTGAGCAGTTGAACCGAGCTCCTTTTTGTTAGTCTGTATATTCTAGCGCAATATTGAGAGATAAGCAACATATTGTTATCATTTTAGCTGAGCCACAATACTGCCCAGGTATAAAGTAATATAACAGGTGGGAGCAAGATGGCTACCCTGGCCTATTCTATCACCGAATGGGGTAATTATTACAGTGGTGACTACATCGTTCTTGACTACGCAAAGTTCTTGGATAACGTCAGCGGCGGTAGAAAGGGTCATATCTGGAGGCGAGACAGCCAGTGATGACACAGTCAAGGTCTGCCGGCCCCTCGAGGTAAATCGAACTCATATGATTGCTTCGGGGCACTTGCCGTTAAGAATGCGCCGGCAATCAGCTCTCGTAATTGCCCTGGGTTGCTGCTCCTCAGCATGGCTTCTTCTTGAGCAACTATGCCCTTTTTTACCAGAGCAGCTAATGCTTGGTCAAGAGTTTGCATGCCCTCTTTGTTGCCAAGCTGAATGACGGTACCAAGTTCATGAACCTTCTCTGAGCGGATGAGGTTTCTGACTGCCGGTGTGCCGAGCATAATCTCGACGGCGGCTATCCTTCCCCCTTTGATACGTGG
Organism: Dehalococcoidia bacterium; assembly: GCA_011170375.1. Lineage (GTDB taxonomy): Bacteria > Chloroflexota > Dehalococcoidia > Dehalococcoidales > Fen-1064 > W589. The sequence continues at coordinate 33,789 of DUEV01000003.1, read as the reverse complement.
TAGTAGAGTTTGTGATAGCACTGCCTCTAGTACCTGGGACAACTGCAGTCTGACCTGGCGCTGCTGACTGGGTGGAAACACATCAATGATACGGTCAATGGTCTGGGCGGCGTCACTGGTGTGTAGGGTACCAAGTACCAGGTGACCTGTCTCGGCAGCTGTCAGGGCGGTGGTTATCGTTCCTAAGTCGCGCATTTCGCCAATTACAAGAACATCCGGGTCATGACGGAGGGCCTTTACTAGGGCAGTGTTAAATGACTTGGTATCGTCCCCAAGGTCTCGCTGCACGATGATGCATTTGTGGTCGGTATGGAGGAATTCGATTGGGTCTTCAATCATGATAACGTGACGTCGGTCATTCTCATTGAGGTGGTCTATCATAGCGGCCAGGGTAGTGGACTTGCCGCTGCCAGTATGCCCTGTTACTAAGATAAGGCCCCTTGGTCTGCGAATGAGTGTCTTCAGCACTTGAGGCAGTTCGATTTCGTCAATGGATGGGATTCCGAACGGAATGAACCGGAAAGCGAGGCTTATCGTGCCTCTTTGCTGCAGTACGTTGACTCGGAATCGCCCTAGGCCGGGGATGCCGTGGGCAAAATCCAGCTCTACGTCTCTAATGAAGATGTCCTTTTGTTCTCTAGTAGTGACCTGTTCAAATAGGGATTCGGTATCGCTAGCCATGAGCTGTGGTACATCATCCTGAGGTACGAGTTCGCCATCAATGCGGAGCACTGGCGGGCTACCTACTTTTAGATGTAGGTCCGACGCGCGCTTATCTATGGCCAATCTGAGAAGCTGTTCAATTTCCATATTAGAAGTCCTCTACTTCACGTTCGCCGCATCCGATGTCCACTCTGGTGCGTTTGCGTTTGCATGCCTGGTATCGAGAAAGGCGTTAACCACCTTGGGGTCAAACTGGGTACCTGCTCCTTGTCGGATTTCTTCTATTGCTTCCTCATCAGATAAAGCACTGCGGTAAGGTCGTGGGGATGTCATGGCATCATAGCTATCGGCGATGGCCAGGATGCGTGCATCTAATGGAATATTATCCCCCTTAAGACTGGCAGGGTAGCCAGTACCATCGTAGCGCTCGTGGTGGTACTGCACGGCAGCCAGGCAGTCTTTCAAACATTCGACATTTTGCAGGATGGCCACTCCCAGATTCGGGTGAGCATGTATTAGTTCCCAGTCCTCGGCGATCAGGGGTTCACGTTTCATGAGTAACTGGTCGGAGATGCCAACCTTACCAATATCATGCAGCAATGCTGCAGTACGAATTCTCTCGACTCCTTCCGCGGGGTAGCCAAGTGCGGTAGCGATATCTGCGGCGTACTGGCTGACCTTTTTGGAGTGATTGCGGGCGTGATATTCTCGGGCGTCAACAGTAGCTGCTAGAGCGAAGATGGTGTTTAGAATCGTATCATTTCTCAAGTCATACGCGGTCACTGTTTCTGGCATACCTGCTGGCAGTGCTTCACAGGCCAGGCACACCTGATTCCTCCCGTTTTGCTTGGCGCAGTACAGTGCCTCATCAGCTGCTCCGGTAATCTCATCGCGCGTTACACCATCAGTTGGCCAGGAGGCTATGCCAAAGCTACAGGTCTGTGGTATCCCCCGGTCGCTCGTTTCTGTTTCAATGCCTCGGCGGATCCTTTCAGCTACCCTCGAGGCGCCATCAAGAGGTGTCCCCGGTAAGAGGATGGCAAACTCATCACCGCCATAGCGGAAACCGATGTCTATGGTCCTGATGGAGCGCACAATAATCTGACCAAGTAGGTTAAGAACTTCGTCGCCTGCGAGATGACCGTAGGTATCGTTATACTGCTTGAGCAGGTCCATGTCCAGGAAGATAAGGGAAAAGATATCACCAAAGCGAGAGCACCGGGCTATTTCTTCGTTCAGGCGTTCCTGGAAATAGCGGTGGTTGAATAGCTCTGTCAGTGCATCAGTATTGGCCATACGTTCAGCTACTTCCAGTTTGGCGGTGCGCTCCTCTACCATTTTCTCAAGACGCGCGCGGTATTTCTCCAGCTCTTCTTCCATCTGCTTACGCTCGGTGATGTCAATAGTCACGCCCCTCAGTCCAACAGGTTTGCCATCTTTTATAATAGGTGCGGAATATGAAACAATCGGATATGTTGAACCGTCTCTCCGGATGTTCGTATATTCAACGCCACCCAGATGCTCTCCGTTCATTATCCTCTGGATGTTGTTCATCATCCTCTCCCGATCCTCGGGGATACAATTATCTAAGACATTTGAGGATGCAGTATTACGTTCTTCTGGAGAATAGCCGCTGGTCTTTAAGAGGTGCTCGTTACCGAAGGTGATATTGTAATTCTCATCCATTTCCCAAACACCTAGCGGCAGGAGGTTCACCAGGTCCCTGAACCGACGTCGGCTTTCCCTAAGCCACTCCTCCGTTTGCTTGCGCTCGGTAATATCTACCACGTTCCCCAGAACGGCTCGCTTTCCCTGGTACTGGATTGGAGCAACCGTCTCCACGAGCCACCTCGTCTCCCCCGTCTTGCTGTCGACCTTATACTCGTACGGGGCAGTACGGGTGCCGTTAAGCATTTCGATTGCGTTTTGTCTCACCTGTTCTCTGTCTTCCGGGCGGACCCGGACTAGAGAATTACCACCAAGCAAATCTTCTTCGGTCCAGCCTATATCGTTGAGGAACTGGGGGTTGGTGAATACAAATTTCCCGTCCTGTATGATGTACATGCCAGCAGGCGATTTGAGCGATACTATCTGAAAGATTTCCTCCGCCTGCTTTCGCTCGGTGATGTTCATGTAGTTTCCCAGAGTGGCTCTTTTTCCCTGGTACATAATAGAGTTAACTGTCTCCAGAATCCACCGAACCTCTCCATTCTTGATAACGGCTCGATACTCATAAGGTTGGGAATGCTTACCCTTCAGCATCAGTATGGCGTTTTCTCTTACACTTTCTCTGTCCTCAGGTAAGACAATCTCCAGCGGGTTTATAGCCAGGAGCTCGTCTTCGGTGTAACCGGTGTCTTCTTGAAACCGGCGGTTGATGAATCGAAATCTCCCATCCTGAACAATAAAGATGCCGACTGTAGAGCTCTGGGATATGGCTCTAAATAGCGACTCTTCTTGTTCTGTGGAGATTGAAATAGGATTTTCCATATTTATGGAAGTCGCGCCAGTTGCGGTTAGCTCCTGCTTGGCCGACGTTTTGCCTGAGCGTCCTTGCAGAGTTGCCAGCCTTTTGCTGGCTGGCTCTTTGCGTTCGTGGTTTCTCTTCATCCCTTGTCTCTTGAACTAAGTGGCAGGAGAGCGGACTTGCTGATTTTGCCCAGCATCAGCGGTTTTCCAGGTGCTATAGTCCGTAGCTATGCCTCTCCTTGCCTTGCAGCCACCTATCGATTGAATCGCGGCGGAAGCGTAATTGCCGCCCTACACTGCTTACCGGTACCTGTCGGCTTCTAACCAGACGATAGACACTTGCCCGTGAAATTCGCAGGTACTCGGCAAGCTCGGTAACCGTCATCAATCTAGGTTCGCTCTTTGGATACACTGTCATCAGCCTCGTTGCTCCATTATTTGGGAGTATACTCTGGCATAATCAGAACCATTGTGATTAACACCAGTAACAATAGTTTATCAGGAGCAGACAGTAGCAAAAATGCCCTATTAGTACATTTACTATTAGTACTTTTGTAACGATGCAAGTTCGAGTTAGTCTCAAGCGGGTTACTTTGAGGTATAAGTATCTATGTCGGAGGTTACTATCCGGTGAAAATATTGTAGGAGTTCATCAGGATATGATAGTCCATTGACATAGTGAGACGGGAGGTGTTAGTCTGAGGATTGGTTTAATGTCTTACCTGAGTGGTGTGACGTGGTCGGGAGTGCTAGGTATGGGCTGGTAAGGTAGGAAGGTTAGTCTTTGCGCGTTCTGCTCATCAGTACGGCACATCCTCTGGAAGAGAACCCGCTCCCTCCGCTCTCCCTCGCCTACCTCGCGGCTGCCCTTGAGAGCAACGGTTTCGAGGTGCAGATTCTCGATTTTCTGGTAACTCGCTACCGTCCGGAGAAACTCAGGCAGAAGCTGGACGAGTATCGGCCTCAACTTGTCGGTGTTACCTGCGTAACACTAAACTACCATCTCGCTGCCGAGATGCTGGAGGTGTGTAGAACATTCGACCCCGGTATTGTAACTGTTATCGGCGGTCCCCACGTCAGCTTTACTCCCAGGGAGACACTGCTTGATGCCCCCTGGATTGATGCCGTTGTCATAGGTGAAGGAGACACGACCTTTGTGGAGCTGGTCAAAGCCGTGGATGGCGGCGGCAGCCTCGAAAGTATTCCCGGGATTGCCTTTACGGACCACGGAACATTTGTAAAGAACGCCCCCCGCCCCCTGATTGCAGACATTGATAGCTTGCCGATACCATCACGCCATCTGATACCCCTGTCCCGGTACCGTGCCTTGGGAACTCCCTGCACTGTCGTCACCAGTCGTGGTTGCCCGTATGGCTGTATCTTCTGCTCAGCGAACCGTATGTTCGGGCGTAAGGTTCGTTTCCGCGACCCCGGCCTTGTCGTGGATGAGATGGAAAGGATACAGCGGGACCTTGGTTTTCAATTGATAAATATCGTCGATGACACTTTCACGGTCAACCATGCCCATGCCTCTCAGGTCTGTGAGGAGATGCTGGGGCGCAACCTCAAGGTAGACTGGAGTGCCTATGCCCGGGTGGACAATATGACTGAGGAACTGATAGCCTTGATGAAGCGGGCCGGCTGTCACATGGTGCTCTTCGGTGTGGAATCTGCCGACGAGCGTATTTTAAAGGCCATCAAGAAAGGAATCACCCCCGATGACGTAAGAAAAGGGGTGAGGATAGCGACCGATGCCGGTATGAGGGTCTATTGTTCTTTCATCATCGGCCTTCCCGGCGAGGGCCCGGACACTATCGAGAAGACCAAGTCATTTTCTGATGAGATTAACCGCAGCTACGGTGTCGAGTACGGCTATCACATGCTGGCACCTCTACCCGGTACGGAGCTTTACGAGAGGGCTGATGAACTCGGGATTCGCCTCTTCAGCAAGGACTGGGCTGACTTCGATGCCAACCGGCCTATTGTCGAGACCGAAAACATGACACGTGAGATGGCACAAGAGGCCATTAACTACTATGATGACTTGCTGGAAGACGCCTGGGCTGAAATAAAACGGGGGGCCGAGGAGGGGAATCAGGAATGGATTGCGAGACTGGAGCAGAAGGAGATTATCGGGTTTGTCTGGAGTTTGCTCCAGGAAGATATTTTCGATGATACGTGTCCTGCCAGTGCGTTCACCAGCCCAGGTGCGACAGAGGCGGAGGCGGAACTGGCCCGCCGGTTAGCCGATAAACTGGCCCTGCCAGACGATACGGTCCGGCGGCAGGTCAGGAGGCTGGTACAGGAGGGACTTATACACCCTGTCCCGGAGGTGGAAGAATTTCACTGGCGGTGGCAGGATAGCCCCTCAGGCAGCAGGTGACCGTCCCTAGCCACCTGCTGCCTTTACACAGAGAACTACTCGTCCTATCAGGACAGACTAAGTACCTTTAACCGCCCTTGGCTAGCTCCACGTCCCAGTATGTTTCTACGTTGCCCATGGGCATTCCGAACTCGTCATATTCGGTGTATGTCCAATCGATTCTGCCATACGCGAAGGACACTTCTTCTATTGGCCGGTCTTCACTGCCGGCACTCCCATTGATGATCACGGAGGTGACAATCACGTCTGTCAACACATACTCCATGAACTTGTCCTTGTCTCCATCGACACGGCATAGCTCAATGGTTACTTCCTCAATGTGAGTACCATTGCAGCAGTAGAGTGACAGCTTGGGAGAGGCCTTGTCCAGCTCCTTCACGACCGTAAAGTCCAGATGGTCGGCGCGCTCGGTTGTCCGATCACCGGTTGTACCACTACCCGCTTGAGAGACACCATGACTGTACGATAGGACTTCGATCCAACCATCATGAGCATCGTCAGTCGATTCACCCGAAATGCCGGTGATTTCCACGAAGATGGCATAGCTACCGGGAGAGCCCAGCGGCGCACCACCGTTTTCAGTCACGAAGTCGTCATCTCCGGGGAGCTGTTCGGTTGTGGGGGGTTCATCGCCGTTGCCCTCCTCCTCCGGTGCCTTTGTGCCGAAGGCATCGCAGGCCGCCAGCATAGTCAGCGTGAGGAGTAACGCTACAAGCAGCAGTGCAATTTTGGGGAGCTTTCCTTTCAGTGGTTTTTTCATTTGTTTTCACCTCCTTGGTATTTCTAACCCCCGATATCCCCATCGTGTCTACCAGCGTTCTTGAAAATCGTTCCACAGGTCAGTGGGATTCTGATAAACAATCCCTTCCCAGTATTGCTTTAAATACGGGTATTCCTGGGTGTCTTCCCAGCAGTAAACGCCGCCGCAGGAAGGGTCAAGGGCAGCGGCGGCTCCCTCTCCGTTATAGACTATCAACCAGGCGTGGTTGCACTCGGCGAAGGACTCGTGTGACATTTCTAAATTACCGACCACAATCAGCGACGTGATGCCCCGGCTGGCGAGGTCGTTCCAGATGTCTATTGCCATATCATTGCAGTCGGACTCGCCGAAGACGTATTCATGGGTCTGTGAGTACTCCCAGGTGAGGGCCAGCAGACTATGGTGCAGTTCCGCCGCCCGGCCCCGCCACTGGAGATTCCAGTATTCGCCGGCATCACCGAGGTCTGCGGAGACAATGTGGTTGGTCTGGCTGACAGGCGGTAACTGATGGTACAGGCCGGTCTCTGTCCCGCCGCATCCGGCCAGCAGCAACGTCACTAAGGCCAGGAATGAAAATACGATTCTGATGGTCATGCTAATGAATGATAGAAGAGCCTGCCAGCCTGAGTCAAGAGTACTTAAGAGCCAGTGAAGTGTATTTGTGCTCTCTACCTTAATCTAAAATCTGGAAGGTCTCTAGAATATGTTCGAAATCAGCTTTCACCTGGTCTACCATTTCCAACTCACATTCGGCCTCAATCCACCAGACTAACCCGTTATGGTCGAAGTAAACCGCTCTTACATATTTAAGTAAAGGGCCGTCATCTCCAGGAACTGGTAGGAACCAATCAACCACATAGGCTATTAGTTCCCCCTCAACACCGGATACACTTACGGGATAGCGTTCCAAGAGCTCGAAATTCTCCCACTTGCCCCAGTCTTTGAGCGCTTCCTCTAAATAGTTTTGAGCATCATGACTCGGGATAATACTCACAGGTGTCGGATGCATTTATCTCAATAAAAGCCGGTACGTATGTGGAGGTGACATCACTAACTTCATCTTCACTAATTGGATAAACCAACTGCATGTGCTTTTCGGGTACCAGAAGTGTGATATACATAAACGGTATTCTCCAATCCAGGTCACACCTTGGTCCTACCCGCTCATAAAACGAAGAATACTCTACAACAAAGCTGCACAGTTCGTTAGTCACGGTTAGCATTATATATCCATCAGATTCTGTTTCTGTAGACTGCCCATTACAGCTATCGTTGCAGCCAGGGGTAATGGCTACGAGTGTAAATACTACGGCTAGACTAAATGCCAGATAAACTCTTTTCATGTCCATATAAATATATCACCTGTGTCAATAGTTTTCATCTATCGGTACAGGATGGTAACTCAGGAGCACTACGGGTATAATAAGCTGATGGCAAATAAGTACGAGGAAAAGCGCGATTTCTCCCGCACACCGGAACCGCCGCCCCGCCAGCAGCAAGGTGGCAGCGGCCCGCTTGTCTTCACCGTCCAGAAGCACTCCGCCCGCCGCCTCCACTGTGACTTCCGGCTGGAGGTGGACGGCGTCCTCAAGTCATGGGCCGTCCCCGCCGGCCCCTCGGCGGACAGCCGGGTCAGGCGGTTGGCTGTCATGGTCGAGGACCACCCGCTCGACTATGCCTCGTTCGATGGGCTCATCCCTGAGGGAGAGTATGGTGGTGGCCAGGTGATTGTCTGGGACCGGGGCACCTACTCCCCGGATGAGGGTGGGGAGCTGTTTTTTGACGACCGCGAACGTACCCAGGAGCAGATGAGAAACGGACTGGCCGAGGGCAAAATCTCGGTGTTCCTGCGTGGCCAGAAGCTCAAGGGTTCCTGGACACTGGTAAAGACGAAGCGGGGTCCTCAGGACTGGTTGCTCATTAAGCACCGTGACGAATACGCGCAGTCGGAACGTGATATTCTCGATGACGGTAGGTCCGTTATCTCCGGCCTGAGCATCGAGGACCTGAAGGCAGGCAAGACGCCTGAAGCCTAGTCGCGGTTTAAGAGCCGTGCCGCGTTCTTATAGAGCCACTTCTCCATGACCTCGTCCTTCAGGGGAAGCGCTCTCATCTCTTTAACGACCTCGTCAACTGGCAGGTAGTATGTCCCCCAGCTCGAGGCAAAGACAATCCTGTCCTGGAGCAGGGTGTTGCCGAACTGCATCAGCATTTCCCATCCCGAACCGGGAGTAGCGAAGTATTTGGGGCGGTGGGCGGCGGTGCTGATATAGACGTTCTGGTGGCGGCGGGCCACCCCCACCATATCTGGTACCCAGGGCCAGCCACCCAGCCCGGCAATAATCTTCATCTCGGGGAAGTCCATGGCCACCTCGTCGAGATAAATCGGGTGCCCGATATCCATGGGAAAGTCCGTCCGGTAGGTCATGGTGGTATAGATGAAGACCGGGATTTCCAGTTCCACCGCCTTGGCGTACAGGGGGTAGAACTTCTTGTCGTTGGCGCGTACTCCAAATCTGAATGGGGAGGCATAGAAGCATTTGAGACCTAATTCCCTGACCGCCCGCTCCAATTCTCGTACCGCCTTCATGCCCTCGTTGGGGTCAACATAGGCGCAGCCCACAAACCGCTCCGGGTATCTGGCCACAAGCTCCGCCGTCTTTTCGTGGCTGCCGCCGTTAATCACCCCCCATTCGATTCCGGCTTCGTCGAGCTGGGCGATAAACTGAGGCAGAGCGACCACTGCTTTCTCCGCCCTCTTTTTCAGAACGCCTTCCAGTTCATCTTCGGGAAGCTGCCGCATCTGTTCAAGCTCCTCCGGCGTAAACTCAAGGGCACGTGCTCTGGTGGGGCCGAAGATGTTGCTGTAGTTGGCCAGTCCCTTCTCGTCGCTGTGTAGCAGGAACTCCTGCATTTTCTCGACCATCTCTTCAGTGGTCGGGGGGAGGTCGAGCTCTAGATCTATTACCTTTGACATCTTTTCAGCGTCCTTTAAAGTGGGGTTTTCTTTTTTCAAGAAAGGCCTGTAAACCTTCTTGCCTGTCTTCACTCACCATCTGGGGCCAGACAAAGTTGATATAGTCCCATTCGTCCTCAAGCATCTTCATCCTGACGTTTCGGTAGTGTCCGTATTTTACGGCCCTGATATACAGTGGCGGAATCATCTTTAACATTTCTGCCCACCTGTTTGCCTCCGACATAAGCTCCGAATCGGGGACGACCCTGTTGACCAGCCCCACTTCGTAGGCCCTTTGTGCACTCATTATCTGCCCTTCGTTCCAGGCGAGCATCATAAACTCCAGGCTGATCTTAAATGGCATGAGTGGGAGGTAGTCGATTGGCACTAACGGCAGGCCGAGCCTTGGCTCAGGGAAGCCGATTTGGGCACTTTCAGCGGCGATGGTAATATCGGAACCCCTGATGCCGATGGCATAGCCCGAACCGAGGCAATATCCGTGAATAGCGGCAATCAGCGGTTTGAACAGCTTGGTGCCGTTCGGGGGATAACCCTGATGCACCTGATGGGGAACGTTGGGGTCGGTTGAGCCTGGGGAAACATCGGCACCGGCACAGAAGGCCTTACCCGCTCCGTTTAAGATGGCTACTTTCACGCCGGGGTCTTCCTCAACCCGTTTCCAGGTTGCCTTCAGGGCGTCAGCAAGCTCCCCGTTCACGACATTGAGCTTGTCGGGGCGGTTCATGGTGATATAGGCAATCTCGTCTTTGACTTCGTATAGAAGTACCTGCTCCTCCATTCCTGCCCTCCTTTAATAAGGAATTACTGGCAAATCGATATATGAGGCATGGTCTGCCTGGTGATATATCGTTTCCATTGATGGGATACCCTCGGTGTCTTCCCCGAAAGCATTGCCGGTGTTCATATTGCGGTCGAACCGGGGGAAATCGCTGCCGGCAATATGGAGGCGAATCCGGTGTCCCTTGCCAAAGGCAATACTGGTCGAGGACATGTCTATCAGGTACTCGTAGATTTCACCCGGCGTTACCATTTCCGGTTTGAGGATTGACTTTCGATACCTGGCCCGGATACAGCCCTCCGCCACGTTGATTGCCCTGCCATTCGGGTAAATGTCTACCATTTTTACATGAAAGTCGGTGTCTTTGGTAGAGGTTGAGGCGAAGAGATGGAGCATCAGCGGACCAGTTACCTCGAGTTCCTGTGTTAGCTCGGGTGTTGTGTAGCAAAGCACGTCATTACGGGCCTCGATGACTGTCTGGTCAAGTGGTCCCGCCGGTATGTTCATATCCGGATTGATTCGCCCGCCCCTTGATGGTACCGGGAAATGGGGATTGTAAACGTAGATATCCGGTGATTCCGCCCCCGGCTCCTCTCTGCTTAATACACCGTCACCGGTCAGAGAATTAGCATGCCCCCGACTGTGGAGATAGAAACGCTGCCATTCGGTCTCGGGCAGGGGCCATGTATCGGCGTTCTTCCATCTGTTCCTTCCCATGACAAAGTAGCGTATCGGTACCAGGTAGGGGCTCTCAATGCCCCTCATGTATTTATCGAAGAAAGCAATATGCCTGGCGGTGGCAAAGGAACCACCGGCGGTGGCAAACCGGCCGAAATTCATCCCGCCTACTAAGTTGTGGAGCCTGGACCCATGAAGCCATGGCCCCAGGAAGACATGCTGCCCTTCGCGGGCAACCGGCGAGCCGCCTTTTTCCTTCATGCCGTGGAAATTTCTAAACTGGTCTCCCGGACTCATATCATACCAGCCGGCGGAGTGCATGCAGGCTGCGTGAACTTTCTCATAGGGCCACCATATATCTTCCTCGGACTCTATTCCCGCAAGGTCGGCATCGCTGAGGCGCCTCATAAAACCTTCCCTGAGCCCCTCAACCTGCAGGAACGGCAAGTCTTTTATCGGCAGGAACTCACATGTCTCCTCGATATTGTCCAGGGCATGTCTGACGGTATTGAGCATCTGCCTCACGTCTTTACCCTGTCGGGCCATCTTGTTGAGGGTATCAAAGGCCATTGCCCCTGACCAGCTGACAGCCCCTTCCAGGCCTATCATGCCAGCCCGCCTGGACTCACCCAGCCTCCCAGCCCCGATAACATGTGGGGCGATGGCTTTCAGGTGGGGAGGATTTTCCAACGCGGCCTGCCACTGATTGCGTCCGAGATATGAGGCACCGGCCATGCCGACGTTGCCATCACACCATGATTCAGCGGCTATGTTTTCTATGGTGTCATACCCATCCGGCCCTTCCGATGACGCGGCAGCCCACTCTCCTTCCGAGGCAAATCTGCCCCTGATATCTTGGATTACCACGGCGTATCCGGCAAAAGCCGCTTCAATCGGTGAAAAAAAGTCACTGCGGGACGAAGGCCTTTTGTCATACGGAGTGCGCACCACGACAGCCGGGTGTTTTTCATTATCATCCGGCCGGAAAATATCGGCCCGTAGTGTTACACCGTCCCTCATCTTCATCGGGACATCTCGGTCAACACGAATAGATTTACTCACGAGTTTCTCCTTTTACAGTTATGATAATACTTCATGGGACTTACCAATGATACAATAATGATGAGTTGAACACCAAATGGTTTACGGCTGACTGCCAGATAATTGTTGAAAAGGAATCCTTGTTTATTTAAACTAGGGGGCAGTAGACTGTTCGTGGAGGGAGATGTCGTGAAGAGAATCGGGGTACTAACCAGCGGGGGTGACGCTCCTGGTATGAATGCTGCTATCCGGGCAGTGGTGCGCACCGGGATAGGCAAAGGCTGGGAGGTATATGGTATCCGGCACGGATATTCCGGTCTTATAGATGGAGACGCGGTGCCCTTGGGGGCAAGAAATGTCGGCGGTATCATTCAGCGGGGTGGTACCATGCTAGGCAGTGCTCGCAGTCCTGAATTCATGACCGAGGAGGGAAGGCAGAAAGCACTACGGATGCTTGATAATCACCAGATTGAGGCACTGGTGGTAATCGGAGGTAATGGTTCTCAAAAGGGTGCTTACGCATTATCTCAAATGGGTTTTCCCGTGGTGGGTATTGCCTCGACGATTGACAATGACCTCTACGGTACGGATATATCCATCGGTGTAGATACGGCTCTTGATATTGCCCTGGTGGCAATCGACCGTCTAAAGGTTACAGCATCTTCACATCACCGGGCTTTTGCTGTTGAGGTAATGGGGCGTGATACTGGTCACTTGGCACTGGCGGCAGGGATAGCTGGTGGGGCTGAGTATATAGTCGTACCGGAGTTGGAGACTGATCCGGAGGACCTGGCTACCGCCATTCGGAGTGCCTACGACCGGGGCAAAACGCATGCTATGCTGGTGGTGGCTGAGGGCGCTAAGTATAATGCCGAAGAGCTGGAGCGCTACTTCGCTGAACACCGGGCACAGGTTGGATTCGAGCTGAGAATAACCATTCTGGGATACGTTCAGAGGGGTGGTGCACCCGGGGCTCACGACCGGTTGCTGGCAACGCGTTTCGGAGCGGCTGCTACGGAGTGTCTTGCTCAGGGTAAGTACGGCGTACTGATTGGTCTAATGAACGGTAAGGTAACGACAACGCCGTTGTCTGAGGTAGATACCAGCAAGAAGCCGCTGGACCAGGAATTACTGAATCTCGTAAACGTGCTGGCGCGGTAGCGTCAGCCTGCTGTGATTCATGCCTCCTCCTCTGAGCCCGATGGCGGTGTTTTTATCTTGCTGCTATAATGGTGGAGAAGACCTCTTATGCCGGGGCGGTTTTCCAATAAGACAAAAGAGCAGCTATTAAGTATGTGGGGGATGAATATGGCTGGACCTTTAGAAGGCATCAAGGTACTCGACTGGACTCAGTGGCAGATGGGGACGGTAGCCACCGCAATGCTGGCGGAATTTGGGGCGGAGGTTATCCATATTGAAAACCGCCTCACCGGTGATGCCGGGCGGGGCTTGACCTTTCCCACCATCGGTGAATTACCTGCCGGCAGGACCGCCTATTTTGAGACCAACAACCGTGGTAAGAAGAGCCTGGCCATTGACCTTCTCAAGCCGGAAGGCAAAGAAATAATATATCGCCTTGTCAAGAAGGCCGATGTTTTCGTGCATAATTTCCGCCAGGGTGTCCCGGAGAAGCTGAAACTCGACTATGAGACTCTTCGGCAGCATAATCCTGATATTATCTACGCGGCTGCATCAGGCTACGGGCCGAGGGGACCAGAGGCGAAAGAACCGGCCTTTGACATGATTGGTTTGGCAAGGTCAGGTATTACTACTGCTACTAGTATCGCTGGCGATCCAAATTTACCAGTAGGTGGAGGTCTGGCTGACCAGATGGGGGCGGTTATGACCTCCTATGGGATATTGATGGCCTTGCTGGTAAAGGAGAGGTTAGGTGTGGGCCAGAAAGTGGATGTCTCCCACCTGGGGAGCATGATGGCCTTACAGGGTCTGACCATTGGCATTGGCCTGTACCTGAATCCGGAGCCTCGTAAGAAGCTGACACGCAAGCAGGCTGGTAATCCATTGTGGAACTACTACCCGTGCGCCGATGGTCGGTGGATTGTGCTCGGTATGCTCCAGCCGGATAGGCAGTGGCCGATAGTCTGTAAGGCTATGGGTATCGAGCATTTGATGAGTGACCCCAGGTTTGAGGATGCTGATAAGAGACGGGAGAACAGTGAGGAACTAATTAACACCATGGACGAGATTTTCATCACCAAAACGGTCGACGAATGGATGAAGATCCTCAAGGGTACCGGCGACGTTATCTGCACCCCGTTGCAGACTATCCATGACCTGCGTGAAGACCCGCAAGTCATCGCCAACGACTACATTGTCGAGTGTGAGCATGAAGTCCTCGGCAAAGTGAAAGTGCGTGGTCTACCCGTTGAATTGAGCAAGACCCCAGGCCGGGTTGTTCCGGAAGCTCCTGAGTGCGGTCAGCATACCGAAGAGGTACTCATCGAGATGGGTGGCTACACCTGGGAAGACATTGCCGAGCTTCGGGACAAGGAAGTTATATAAATAAGTAGAGTCGTGTTTGGAGGAATGTAAGATGACAACGGAAGCTAAACCCAGAGCACTTAATAGGTTGAAGTCGATGTATGCCCTTCGGGCAGAGGTCGACAAAATGTATGAGAGCGGGGTCGAGGCCAGTGAAGAGGGGAAGCCCGTTGCGTGGGTGATGCTCGAGGGCTGGGCCAATCCCATCCTCAACGCTATGGGTGTCAAGACGGTCTATCCGGAAAACTACAGCAGCCTGTGTGCTGCCCAGGGAATGGCTATGCCGTTTCTCGAACGCGCCGAAGCGGAGGGCTACCCGACTCATCTATGTGGCTACGCCAGGACCTGCGTGGGTTATTCGTCCCGGATGATCGAGTTGGGTGGGGAGATACCACCGGAAGCCCCGTCTGGAGGGATGCCCAAGCCGACCGTACTGGTAGCTTCGGGTGCCGTTTGCGATGCCCGGTTCAAGTGGTTTCAGTCACTCGGTCGCTTCTTTGACGCTCCGGTCTGGACAATTGAACAACCTAGCCCCGGATTGAGGGAGAGGCTGATCGAAGGTGCCTATGAGCGGAACGTCAATTTTATGATAAGTGAGCTAAAGGCATTTATCGCATTTCTGGAGAAATTGCTGGGTAAGAAGATGGACTGGGATGCCCTGGAATTCACCGGGGGTGGCACACAAGAGATAAACCGATGGCGTTGGGAGATCAACGAGCTACGTAAGGCCAGGCCCGGACCGATGCACTCCCGCGATTTCTGGAGTGCCGTGACAGCCGCCCTGTTTCGGGGTGCTGCCGACCCAGAGGTTATCACCAAGGGATTCGAGCGCATGTATGATGAAGTCAAGGAACGGGTAGACAACGGCGTCGCTGGTATTAACAGGGAAGAGAAATACCGCCTCTTGTTTGAGGGACTGCCACCGTGGCATAGCCTGGGATTCCTTGACCAGCTCGCCGAGCGCGGCTGGAACTTCGTGATTGAGTCCGTCTACAGTCCATACCGGCCGGTGCATATTGACCTGAGCCAGTACAGTGAGCCGATAGAGCGTTACGTGAGAAGGAACTACCGTAGTCTGGAGGAAAGCCTCGAGGAGGAGTACGGAACCGAAGAGGCGGGATTGATTATCGATGAGATACTATGCGACGGCACATCACGTCGTATGGGCATGAGACGTGCCCGTGATTATCAGGTGGACGGGGTTGTTCTTCATGTTTTGCTGACCTGTCGGGCGATGTCATCAGGGCTGAACTTACAGCAGCAAAGACTACTTGATGTTCTTAAAGTACCGTCGCTGGTTATCGAAGGGGATATCATCGACATAGGTGCGTTTAATCCAGCTGAAACCCTGAGAAACGCAGAGACCTTCGAGGAGACAATGGAACATTACCGCAAGGTCAGAAAAGAACTGGGAATGCCCTGGTAGACCGATAGAGTGCAGTGCAAGGAGGAAGTTTAATATTATGACCGAACCGAGCAAGGGTCTTCTGCGGGCGCAGGAAATATATCAAGACCGTTCGCATCGTGTCCTTGAGTTACAGAAGCAAGGTAAAAAGATAATGGGGTATCTCTGTATCTACCCCGTACCGGAGATGATGACGGCTCTGGACATTGTCCCCTACCGCATATTTGGTGATATGCGGGAGCCCATAACCAAGGCGGATGCTTATATGCCAACGGTTAACTGTGCATTTCTGAGGAGCTGCCTCGACCTTGGCCTTAAGGAGAGGTATAGCTTTCTGGATGGTATCGTTACCTCCCATATCTGCGATGTGGGTTCGAGCCTGAGTGGCATCTGGAACTATGCTGTCAAGACACCCTTCTTTCACCATATTGATACTCCACACACCCTTCATGATACTTCTTTGGTGCAGGAGAGGGGCTTGCTGCCGGAATACCAGAAGGCCCTGGAGGGGTTTGCCGGTCAGGAAATGACGACAGGAAAGCTCAAAGAGGCAATTCGTGTACACAATGAGCAGCGGGCACTGGTTCGTGAGCTTTACGAACTGAAGAAGCAAGACCCTCCGTTGATATCCGGTGTGGAGACCATTCGGGTAATCAAGGTGATTGAGAGCATTCCGGTGGATGAAGGTAATGAGTTGCTCCGCGAGGTTATTAACGAAGTCAAGGAACGTAGTGACGGCCCGCAAATAAAATCGGCCCGGCTGCTGGTCTGGGGTAGCATCCTCGATGACACGGCTCTGCCGGAGATGATTGAGGGTCTGGATGCTAATATCGTCATGGATGATACCTGCGTTGGCAGCCGTCCCTACTTCAGTGATGTCGAGATAACAAGTGATTTGATGGACGGGCTGGCCCAGCATTATCTGATAGATGTAAAGTGTCCCCGTACCTTCAGGGTGAGGGACTATTACGATGTCCACAAGGATTATATGAAGGACCTGGAGTTCCGCTTTAGCTACCTGACTGACTATGCTCGTGATTGGAAGGCTAACGGGGTTATCATGGAGTCGGTCCGGTACTGTGATACTCACGGCTACGAGGTCGCTGGTGTGCGGGACTATCTCGATAGCGTGGGTATACCGAGCATCTATCTGGAACATGATTACACTGAGGGGGCCCTGGCTCCCTTGAGGACAAGGGTGCAGGGGTTCCTTGAGATTATCAGCTAATACCTGGCATAATCCCCTTGCGCTAACTCAGAGAGGGGGTGGTTCGTATCCATTTCGCCGGCATTGACCTTGGGTCGACTATGACTAAAATCGTCATTATGGACGATGACGAGCAGATTGAGTCCTCAGTTATTTACCATACCGGTGCCGAGCACCGGCGCCTGGCAAACAAGGTGATGGAGGAGGCGTTGAGCAAGGCCAGCCTCTCCATTGATGACATAGCCTTCGTGATGGCTACCGGCTATGGCCGGATAAACGTTCCCTTTGCCGACCGCCAGATTACTGAGCTATCCTGTCACGCCAGAGGGGTGGCCAGTTTCTTCCCAAACGTCCGTCTTGCCATCGATATCGGGGGTCAGGACGCCAAGGGGCTTAAGATACGGGACGGCAAACTGCTTGATTTCGTAATGAGCGATAAGTGTGCTGCCGGGACGGGCAGGTTTCTCGAGGTTATTTCTGCCTCTCTTGGTCTTAAGGTGGAGGACCTGGGGGACATCTCCCTACGGTCCACTAAGAAGGTATCGGTCAGCAGCACGTGCACCGTCTTTGCCCAGCAGGAGGTAATCAACTACCTGTCTGATGATGTGCCTCTGGAGGATGTCATTGCCGGGCTTCATGATGCCATTGCTGGCCGCACGGCCCGGATGGTTAACAGACTGAAGGTAGAGCCGGATGTGGTCTTTACCGGGGGTGTCGCCAAGAACGTTGGAGTTGTCAAGGCTCTGGAGGAGAACCTCAGGTGCCCGGTACTTGTTCCAGAGGAGCCGTTGCTCAGCGGGGCGATTGGTGCGGCATTACTGGGCAAAGAGCATGTCTTGAAGGCGCTTGCCCGGGGTGAGACTATCCAGACGGCGAAGCGCCGACTGGAGGAGGCTACTTTCTTCAAGTAGGGTGCGGATATGGCTTACTTTATGGGAATCGATATCGGCTCGGCGACCAGCAAGGGGATTATCACTGAAGACGGTAGTACTCTGGCCAGTCATCTTCTCCCATCGGGGGTGAACTACCGGCTGGCGGCGCAAAATCTGGTTGATGAGTTGCTGGCGAAAGCGGACGTGGCCCGAGAGGACATCGCCTACATAGTGGCCACCGGCCAGGGTTCGGACAATGTGGAAATTGCCGACCAGGAGGTGGCCGATATCCGTTGCTGTGCCCGTGGGATATTCAGTATCTTTCCTTCGGTGCGGACGGTTATTGATGTTCAGGGGCAGTCCACTCAGGTGCTCCGACTTAGTGAAGTGGGTCAGGTAACCAATTTTGTCGTCAGTGAGAAGTGTGCCAGCGGCAGTGGTCGTTTTCTTGACATAATAGCAAATGTCCTCCAGATAAAGCTGGAAGACGTTGGCCCCCTCTCTCTGGAATCGAAAGACCCGGTCACCTTCACCACCGGCTGTGCCGTTTTCGGGGAGTCGGAAGCGGTCTCCCGAGTGTCGGAGGGAGTTGCCAAGGAGGATATTGTTGCTGGTGTTCACCAGGCACTGGCTGAGAAGATTTCCTCTCTGGTGGGTAAGGTCGGTCTGGAGGAATGCTGTGCCATCACTGGAGGTGGCGGCCTGAACATCGGCCTCATCAAGTGGATTGAGAAGAAACTGGGGATTGAACTGCTAATGCCACCGGAACCGCAGCTTGTCACTGCCCTGGGTGCTGCCATAATGGCAGAGGATGCCTGTAAACAGCGTTAGTTGTCGGTGGGGATGTTCATCCAGCAATGCGTATAATTGTATAATACCTTTTTCATATTCAGTACAGATAAAGATATAGAGAAATCTCTCTTTCTTTCTTTGCGGAAGAAATTGCCTCCGAGCAGTAAATTGAGTGGTGACTAACGACTTGCTCTGTAAGTACCCGAAAGGAGATGGGATTGAAAGGATTGATACTAGTGGCGTTAGTTATTAGTGTGGTTTTACTTGGTGCCTGTAATACCACACCGGGACCTGATACCACACCAGGACCTGGTACCACAGAGCTTGAGGAGATAAATGGTTCTGGCAATATTATAGAAAGAGAAATTGGCATACAAGACTTCAACAAAGTAGATGTTAGTGGAGAAGGAGTTTTAATCATCGAGCAAGGAGATGAAGAAAGTCTGGTTATTGAGACTGATGATAATATTTTGGAATACGTAGAGGTAAATGTTTCCGAAGGTATATTGAAAATTGAAAACGTAGTTGATGAAGGTTTTGATCTAGTTCCAACTGATGCAATTCATTATTACTTAAAATTGAAGAATATTGAAGAGTTAACTTTGCCAGGAGTTGTAACGGTCATTTGTGATAGTCTTCAGGTTAGTCGTCTAAATCTAGATATGAGCGGTGTTACAGATATAGAATTATCTGGAGAAATTAATAGTCTTAGTATATTTATAGATGGAGTGGGAGATTTAGAAGGTAGAGGTCTTTTAAGCACAGAATGCAGTATTAGTGGTACTGGTACTGCTAATATTGTAGTAAGTGTAAGTGAAATACTAGACATTGATTTTCAAGGTATTGGTTCAATTAAGTATATTGGTGATCCGGAAATCAACGAAAATGTTGGCAATCTTGTTGATATTGAAAGAATTGATTAATATCTGATTATTCTTAGGTCTTATCAGGATAGTGCTTACCATAAAATAAGCTATTCTATAATAAATAGATATCTATTAGCACAAACGTCGTCATAAACACCTACCGATAACCCCTCATCCCTGCTTTCTTCACCCATGGCGACTGGGTCGACGTGGTAGCGCCCGGGTTTGAAATCTACTCGACGCTTCCCGGCAACAGCTACGGTTACAAGAGCGGCACCTCGTTTGCCGCCGTCCATGTCAGTGGACTGGCCGCTTTTCTCTTTCCCGTGACCACCGACTCCAACGGTAACGGCCGCGTCAACGACGAGGTCCGGGCAATGATTGAAGGCAGCTTACCCAAGAACGCGTTAAACTAGTCTATGCCTCCCCTCCTCCTATTCCTGTCCCTCCCAGTTCTTCCCACAACAGGCGGAACTCGCGACGGTAGTCATTCTCGACACGGGTGTTGTTGTCGAAGACCATGGTGGCGCGATTTTCGAGGTCATACGGGGGCCATTCCGGCGTGAGGTCGGAATTCGGTACGCCGGTCTTGGCGAAGTTGGTCCAGGCAGCCGCAAAGCGGTCGACCAGCAGCTTGCCTTCCTTTTGCCCGCAGTCATTGTTAGATCCGTGCCAGTCATGCACTGCAGGAGAGACGTCAACAGCGTGCACAGCGCCGAATTTGCCATCGAAGGCTTTTGACGCCCATTCCCACAGATAGTAATAAACAGGGGCGCCGTTCTGGGCCACTTTCAATTCGGCCTGCTTGATGGCCCCATAACGGAACCCGCGGTCCGTAGCGAGGCGAGCTTGAATTAAATAGGGCGATACATCAGGATAGGCATCCCGGTAAAGTTTATAAATGCGCGCGGCGTTGCCTCCAAATTGCTTTTCGAGGTCTTGTTTGAGCTCAGACTCGGTCAAGTCGAAGTTGGCCAGCATTATCGCGGCATCGTCCAGCGTGGTGCTGATGATGACCGGGATGTCGGCTGATTCCGGCGGCGCTGCCGGATGGAAGGGATGGTGCGGCAATATGTCGTTCCCTATGACTGGTGAAAACCGATTGAATTCAATTGGTAGGGTTGCCTGTGCGGCTATAATTGTAGACATGGGTAGCTTCTGCAAGTCTGTAATGTTCTTTTTGTCTATGCCCAGGGCCTTGAGTAGCGCCTCGGTACTTTTAGCGCCCTGTTCCCGTTCCACCAGGCGTAGCATCGAGCCACTCTGGATGCCGGCGCGGTGAAAGAGGCCTTTGGCCGATGGCATCGCTAAGAGTGTACCGGTCTTGCCCCCACCCCCCGATTGCCCGTAAATAAATACGCGATTTGGGTCACCGCCGAACCGTTCTATATTGGTTTGTACCCATTGTAAAGCGGCGACGATGTCCATCATGCCAGCCACGCCGGCATACTTGAACTCTTCCGGCGCACCCAAGTCCACCAGGTTGATATAGCCGAATGCTGCCAGCCGATGGTTTACAGCCACATGGACGACGTCATCGAGGCGTGCCATCATTTCTCCATCGAACCCCTGGCTATTTCCGGAACCGACGGCAAAACCACCGCCGTGAAGCACGACCGTAACGGCACGTTTGGCGTTGTCGTTTACGCTCCGCGACCAGACATTCAGGGTGAGGCAATCTTCGCCGATTCCTCCCGGTTGACGGTGCCAGGAAATGAGATTTGTATAATCACCGCGCCGGTCGGCGGGCATCTGCGGGCTAATCTGCCCGTAGTCGAACGTATCGAGAATGCCTGCCCACGGTTTTACAGGCTGTGGAGGCATAAAGCGGTTTTTGCCTTCCGTTGAAGCCCCGTACCTGATGCCCTTGAATGTTTTAACACCCTGGTGGTTCAGGCCCCGGATTTTTCCGTACTGTGTCTCTACCACCGGGAACAACCTCGCTTCCAGTGCACTTGCCTGCGTGTCCATTAATTCCTCCTTTTTAATTCAACTGATACAACTGCTGATTTTCGTGGGGGTATATGTGTTAATTATACCATCTGGCATCCGGCGGGCAAACGGAGTGGCGGAAAGGGCCAAGATTTGACTCTCAGGGCGAGAGGCGTGGGTGGTGATTGAGGGTGGTTAGTCCGATCTATGCAGCCATATTTCAGTCTTGTCAGCTATCCCCGTTGAGCGTATAATACCGCCTGTAATGGTAGTCGAATATGACATTATAGGCTTTTGGACAGAAATTAAGCTCAGTATCATCAGAGAGTATGCATCAGCATATTCATCCATATTGAACAGCAAAGGGTTCTACCATGTTTACATTGATGCTTTTGCTGGCCCAGGTGAACAAATCTCTGAGAGTACTAAGAAGCTTGTTGCTGGAACACCAAAAATCGCACTAGCAACAGAGCCACCATTTCAGGCGTATTATTTTATCGACCTTGATAATGCAAAGGTGGATGAGCTTAACAAGCTAGCCAGAAATAATACAGATATCCGTGTGTTTCATGGTGATTGTAACAAGTCATTATTGACAAAGGTATTTCCGAATGTTCTATGGGAAGATTACCGTCGAGGCTTGTGTATTTTAGACCCATATGGTTTGGACCTAAGTTGGAATGTAATAGAGACTGCTGGACAAATGAAAAGCATTGACCTCTTCTTGAATTTTCCAATACAAGATATAAACAGAAATGTATTGAGACGAGACAGAACTACCGTTTATCCGGGTAGCATAGAAAGGATGAATAATTTCTGGGGAGATAGCAGCTGGGAAGACAAAGCATTCAGCTCAAAAGGTAACATGTTCGGATATAAGACAAAGGTGGATAATGAAACCTTTGCGCTATCATTTAAAAGGCGGCTAGAAGAAGTTGCCGGTTTCAAGTACGTACCTAGGCCTATACCTATGAAGAATTCGATGAATTCAACAATATATTACTTGTTCTTTGCATCGCATCACGATGTTGCATTAACTGTAGTCAACGATATCTTCAGAAAATACAGAATATTGGGGGCTGGGTAATGGCTTTATCATCTTCCATAGAATGGACAGAATCCACTTGGAATCCCTTGACTGGATGCACAAAGATAAGCCCTGGGTGCATGAATTGTTATGCTGAAAGGTTAGCTCTACGCTTGCAAGCTATGGGAAATCCCAACTATCGCAATGGATTTGATGTCACGATGCATGAGGAAACACTAACAATTCCCTTGAAATGGAAAAAGCCTCAGACTATTTTTGTCAATTCTATGAGTGATTTGTTTCACGAGAACGTGCCTGATGACTATATTCGTAGAGTATTCGATGTGATGGTCAAAGCAGACTGGCACTGTTTTCAAATACTCACTAAGCGCGCGGAAAGGTTGGACGATATCGGTTCGAAATTACCATGGACACCAAATATTTGGATGGGTGTTAGTGTTGAGAACTCAGCTAGCCTTCCTCGAATAGACCACCTGCGAAATACAGGTGCCCATTTGAAATTCATCTCGTTCGAACCCTTGCTTGGCCCTATACTAAATCTT
Organism: Dehalococcoidia bacterium; assembly: GCA_011170375.1. Taxonomy (GTDB): domain Bacteria; phylum Chloroflexota; class Dehalococcoidia; order Dehalococcoidales; family Fen-1064; genus W589. Next base: position 10,874 of record DUEV01000003.1, on the reverse strand, counting down.
GACCTCAAGTCTATTGACTGGGTGATAGTTGGCGGTGAATCTGGTCCAGGAGCCCGCACTATGAAAGAATCATGGGTGCTTGATATTAAAAGAAATTGCGTTAATAACCGAGTCCCCTTTTTCTTTAAGCAATGGGGTGGATTTAATAAGAAAAAGACGGGGCGACTGCTTGAAGGTCGTGTCTGGGATGAGAGACCTGTTTTTACTTCCAATCCAGCAACAACCCCTTTATAATTGATTATCCAAAGAGAAAGGAAAGTTAGCATGTCAGTGTCTGTTCCAAAGGGCTATATCGGGCGGCTGCTCAGGGTAGACCTTACCAGCGGCAGCATGAAAGAGGAGTGGCTGGATGAGCCTGACCTGAGGAAATATGTCGGGGGGACGGGCTTCGGCATCAGGTACCTCTATCAGGAGGTGCCGCCGGGGATCGACTGTTTCAGTCCGGATAACCGCCTCATTATCGCCTCCGGCCCGCTGGGGGGCACCCGGATTCCAGGCAGCGGCACCTATTCGGTTTCGACCCGGGGGGTGCTGACGGGCGGGGCGGCTTTCAGTCAGGCCAATGGCTTTTTCGGGGCATTCATGCGGTTCGCCGGCTTCGACGGGCTTATTATCCAAGGCGCCGCTGAGAAGCCGGTCTATCTCTACCTTCACGACGGTACCGCCGAGCTACAGGACGCCGCTCATCTCAAGGGTTTAGACACCTGGGAGACCGATGAAGCCCTCAAGGCAGAGCTTGGCGGCTCAAAGACAACTATGAGTGTGGCCTGTATCGGTCCGGCGGGCGAAAACCTGGTCAAGTTCGCCGCGATTGTCTCGGACCGGGGACATATTGCCGGGCACAACGGCATCGGGGCGGTGATGGGTTCTAAAAAGCTCAAGGCGATAGTGGCGGGGCGGGGCAAACAGGCGATTTCGTTGCATGATGCCAAACGAGTGTCAGAGCTGGGCAGGCAGATAGTAGACACGATGAAGAACAACCCTCAGAGCCGCTTTCTCTATAACTATGGCACCCTCGGTAACTATCAAGTGCAAGAAAGGACAGGCGGCTTACCGATTAAGAACTACACGACCAACATTTACCCCGATAAAGACAAGCTCGAGCAGTTCACCCCCGACTACATACGCGGTCGCTTCCAGCCAAAACCCGAGCCGTGCTGGGCCTGCCAGATGCACCACTGCCACGAGTCCACCATTACCGAGGGGCCGTATACGGGCATGGTTGTGGAAGAACCGGAGTATGAGTGCCTGTCGGCTATGGGTGCCCAGATAGGCAATATGGAGGTGGCCTCGGCCATGATGCTCACCAACGTGGTCGACCGCCTCGGCCTTGAGATGAATGAAACCGGCTGGGTTATCGGCCTGGCCATCGAATGCTACGAGAAAGGCCTTATCGATAAGGAGAAGGCCGGCGGTATCGAGATGAACTGGGGGAACGTGGAGGCGGTCCGGGCTATGCTCCAGAACATCGCTTATCGGGAGGGGTTCGGGGATATCCTGGCGGAGGGGGCGATGCGTGCTTCCTTTGCTATTGGGGGGGAGGCCCCGAATTTCGCCATCTATACGAAAAAGGGAAATACCCCGAGGGGATACGACCACCGTGGTCAATGGATAGAGATGTTCGATAAAATCACCTCCAATACCGGTACCCTCGAATCGAGGCCGAGGGTAAGGGTCAACATGGGTGAGATGTCTCCGGAAGACGTTGTCGACGCAGCCACCTCGGGGAAGGGAAGGATGTCCTTTGTCGATTCCCTGGGGGTATGTTTTTTCGCCACCATGGCCAGCATGCGTGTTCTGTCTGAGGCCCTGAGTGCTGCCACCGGCTGGGACTTTACGGTGGAGGAGGCCGAAGCTCTCGGACTTCGCATTGTCAATCTGGCGCGGGTCTACAATATCAGGCACGGCCACACCAGGGAACTGGATGCCCCCTCTCCCCGCTACGGTTCAACACCTGTCGATGGCCCCTTTGCCGGAAAGACCTTTATGCCCTCATTCGACCACATGCTTGATATGTATTACCAGAAAATGGGCTGGGATGAAAAGACAGGGAAACCCCTGCCGGAAACACTAAAGCGTCTCGGGCTGGAATACGCTATCAAAGATATCTATTAAAAACTGGCGCGCCCAGAGGGATTCGAACCCCCGACCCTCGGTTCCGAAGACCGATGCTCTATCCGCTGAGCTATAGGCGCTAGCTGCATTCTAGTGCTGGTACTATCTAGTTGTCAATTCATCACCAGCATTCGATTCACTTCATACGCCCTGTTTAGTGGTGCTCGCCCCATCCCCTGTGTCCCCTTCCCCAGCGGGGAAGGAGACTTTTTAAGCTTAGAGGGCGAAGCCCTCTAAGACTCCCCTTATTAGGCGCTGCCAGATAAAATATCCCTGCATAAGCAAAGCTCGCCTATAAGGTGCGGAGGTGCGTGCATATGAACAAGCCCTCGCACCGTTTTGGGGAGTCAAAGAGGGGTGAAACAGCTTGGCGCCTGCCTGCGCGTAGCCGCTCCGGCGAAGGCAGGGGAGATTCCAAGGAGGTGTCCCCCATGGTTATCATTGTTCGCAAGAATCAGAGAAATATATCGGAATACAGTGGATTAGTACCTTTTGAGGCGGGGGGATGGGGTGAGTGGAGGGATTCGAACCCTCGATCTCCAGGGCCACAACCTGGCGCCTTAACCGCTAGGCTACACCCACCATGAGTCGTATCTTTCTAAAGGTCGGGGCTCCAACCATTATATCCAATAGTAAGGTCCTTTTTCAATTGAATCTGGTCGGGGGTGGGGTGCTTGAGATTGGTGGCCAGTCTGGTGGTTAATCCAGGTGTGTAATCACTTCGGTCAGACTGAGGATTCTGGGAGCATCGGTGAATTCCGGTGACACATCGAAGCGGTCAATCAGTATTGGTTTAATGCCAGCTTTTTTGGCCCCTACTATGTCTTGCAGGTACTGGTCCCCGACATATATGGCCTCGCCAGCTTCTACTTCGCCCCGTTCGAGGGCAAACTGGAAGATTGCCGGGTCGGGTTTATCAGCCCCGGCCTCTGCTGGACTAATGACAAAGTCGAGGTAAAGTCCCAGCCCCAGCTCCTGGCAAATTTCGTGGATACCCCGGCGGATGTTGGTCAGCAGACCGGTAGTCAGGCTACGCTCCTTGAGCATTCTGACGGTGGGAATGACGTCGTCGTAAAGAGCGAAGCGCCTACCGGCATCCAGTTCTCGTAATCTTGCGATGGCCTTTTCTGCAAGCACCATGTCGGCATTAATACCCGCTTTGGCCATGATGCCTCGCTGGTGGCGGATGAAAGTCTTTACTCGCTCCTCGGGAGGTTGGTCCTCCAGAGACAATTCAGCGAACTCGGCATAGAGGTCTCTGTCCGCCAGAACTAGTGCCCGTTGCAGGCTTGTAAGGGTAACATTGAAGCCCAGCTCCCGAAGAACCTGGGCTTGTAGTTGTTCTCGTGGCGGGTCATAGTGAGCAAGTGTGCTAAACCAGTCGAAAATTACCGCCTTTATCAAAACGATCCCTGCGAACTATTCATCCTTGATGCCGAGGTCGACAATATAGTCTACTGCATTCTGGACAGTCACAATCTTCTCTGCATCTTCGTCCGGTATTTCGACCTTGAGCTCCGGTGTGCTAAACTCCTCCTCCAGAGACATGACCAGTTCCACCAGGTCAAGGGAGTCAGCCCCCAGGTCATCAACAAAGCTAGCCGTGGGTACTACCTCGTTCTCGTCAACGCCTAATTGCTCTACGACTATCTTCTTCACTCTATCTAGTATAGTTGCCACTTTCTACCTCCTTGTCGAAAAATATTACTTGTTGACGAGAGTGCTTACTGCACCTAATACGCCATTAACAAACTTTGCCGAATTTTCACTACCAAATGTCTTGGCCAGTTCTACCGCCTCATTGATAGCTACTTTCGTTGGCACCCTATTATCCAGTAATATCTCATATATTGCAAGTCGTAGGATACTTTTGTCAACTACCGGTAGTTGCTCAATTGGCCAGGTGGGGGCAAAGCGACGAATATGCTGGTCAATCTCATCCTGGTTCTTTACTGCCCCACTGACAAGCTCACGGGCGAAGCTGGCATTGACCTCAGACAGATTACTTTCCTCCAGGAGATGGCCTAAGGCTTTGTCCATGTCATGCCCGGCGGCGCTGATTTCACACAGCACCTGAAAGGCAATTGTTCTGGCTTTTCGCCTTTGTCCTATCATATACGTTATTCGCTGCTGAGATTGTATGTGTTGTTATAGCTTGCCCAGCGAAATACCTCCGTCAATTGTCAGCACCTGGCCGGTGATATATCTGGCTTCCTCGGAGGCGAGGAAAGCGACTGCCTCGGCGACGTCACGGGGGGTGCCCAGGAAACCGAGGGGGACCTGTTCCATGATTGCCTGTCTCCGCTCCTCCGGTAGCTGCTGCGTCATTGGCGTGTCGATGAATCCCGGGGCGATGGCATTGGCGGTGATGCCCCGGGAGGCAACTTCTTTCGCAATCGTCCGGGTTAAGCCAATGATGCCTGCTTTAGATGAGGAGTAATTGGCCTGCCCGGGGTTGCCTATAAGCCCGACGATACTGGAGATATTGACAATCCGGCCCCAGCGCTGCCTCATCATGTGTCTCAGCACGGCCCTGCTGCATAGAAAGACGCTTTTCAGATTTATCTCCAGCACTTTGTCCCAGTCATCGTCGGACATCCGCATTATCAACTGGTCTCGGGTGATGCCAGCATTATTCACCAGGATGTCGACCTTACCATATTTCTCAACCGTAGTGTCTACCAGGCTAGCGACGTCATCCGGCTGGCTAACATCAGCGGGGACAACCAGACTGTCCTGGCCCAGCCTCCTGATTTCCTCGACCACTTCCCCGGCGGGTGCCATATCACCGACATCATTAACAACCACATTGGCACCGGCCTCTGCCAGCCTGAGGGCGATGGCTCGCCCGATACCCCGACCGCTACCGGTAACAATGGCCACTCTATCTGAAAGGTCCATAGACTACTCCCTAAGCTTTATTCGGCCAGGGCCGTGATGTCATCGGCGTTGCCGATGTTCATCGTCTCGGTGTCCCGGTTTATCCGTCTCATCAGGCCGGTGAGTACCCGGCCCGGCCCTATCTCAATGATGCTATTAACACCCTGACTGAGCATGTATTCTACCGAGCCCTGCCACTGGACACCGTTGCGTAGCTGGTCAAGGAGCTCGGCTCTTACAGCCTCGCCTATGGTCAGAGGTTGGGCAGTGACGTTGGCAACAATGGGAACAGTCGGGTCACGAAAAGTGATGGTTGGTAGAATCTCGGCCATTCCGTCTACTGCCGGTTGCATCAGAGGGCTGTGGAAAGCCCCGCTTACCTGGAGAGGTACAGTTCGGGAGGCACCCTTCTCTTTGGCTAACTCCGCAGCACGCCCGACTTTTTCGGTGGCACCGCTGATGACGAGCTGCCCCGGGCAGTTAGTGTTGGCGATGCAGGTGTCAGTCTGCTGGCATATCTCAGCCAGCACTGCCTCATCCAGCCCGATTATGGCCGCCATCGTACCGGGTTGCTTGAGTCCGGCCTCATACATCAGACGACCTCTCTCCCGGGCCAGGCGGACGGCGTCGGTGAAGTCAAGCACGTTAGCGGCGGCCAGTGCTGTGTACTCACCGAGGCTGTGGCCGGCAACAAAGACAGGAGACGGCAGTCCTTTGCCTGTTTCCTGGGCTACCTTCAGGCAGGCAAAGCTGACAGTTACCAGTGCTGGTTGAGTGTTTATTGTCTTGAGTAATTCATCTTCGGGCCCCTCAAAGCAGATTTGGGATAGAGGTAATCCCAGGGCTTCATCGGCTTGTTCAAAGATGGTCCTGGCGGCAGGATAGCTGTCGTACAGGTCGCGTCCCATTCCCACCGCTTGGGTACCCTGCCCGGGAAAGACATAGGCTACTTTTTTTGCTTCTACCATCTCAGCTTCCTGTCTGTTTTTTGAGTTCGGCGATTATGGCCTCGGCCTCAGCTATTATCTCTTCAATGATTGCCCTGATTGGTTTGATTTCTTTTATTAGACCGGCTATCTGGCCAGCCAGCAGCGAGCCATCGTCGATATCACCCTCGATAAGGCCGAGGTACATTCTACCCTGCCCAAAGAGGTTTAGTTCCTCGGGAGTGGCTCCACCCTCCTCTAACGCTAGAAACTGCTCGGTGAGACTGTTTTTCAGACTGCGTAAGGGTAACTTCGTGGTTCGGCCGGTGATTACCGTGGCGTGGTCATCTGCCTCCAGGATTTTTTCTTTGTACCTGAGGTGGGCGATACACTCTTCACTACAGGCGAAGCGAGTGCCAATCTGGACTGCCTTGGCACCGAGGGCCAGGGCGGCTACCAGGCCACGTCCATCAGCGATACCGCCGGCGGCTATTACGGGTATTTGAATACTGTCTACCACCTGTGGCACTAGGGCCATCGTGGTCGTTTCGCCGATATGCCCCGCCGATTCCATGCCTTCAGCGACGATAGCATCGGCTCCGAGCTCCTGCACATGTTTGGCAGCACCGACGCTGGCTATGACCGGTATTACCTTAATGCCGACCCGCTTGAACTCGGGCATGTATTTAGCTGGGTCGCCGGCACCGGTGGTTACGATTGGCACCTTCTCCTCAAGGATTATGCGTGTTACCGGCTCGATGTGGGGGGATCTCAACTGGATATTAATCCCGAAGGGATTGCTTGTTTTCTCCCGGGTGCGGTGTATCTGGTTCCGTACCCAGTCCGGCTCGTAGAAACCGGTACCGATGATGCCCAGACCTCCGGCGTTAGAAACGGCCGAGACAAGCTCGGCCGTGCCGAGATGGGCCATGCCGCCTTGAATGACGGGATGCTTAATACCAAAAAGGTCGCATACAGCCGTCTTCAGCATAATGCGGTTTCCCCTAGGTAGTCCTTGGTCTGGGACTCTTTATCTCAATGACGTCCCGACCAGCGTAGCTTCCGCACGTTGGACAGACGCGATGTGGCAGTTTCGGGCTGTGGCACTGTGGACATTCGACTAGTGTTGGCTCAGACCACGCGTGGTGACTGCGTCTCTTGTTCTTACGTGCCTTGGCGGTTTTCCGCTTCGGTAAGGCTCCCATTACTCGATTCCTTTACAATTATGAGTCGTTGCTGCCGGTGACGCCCAGTTTTCGCAGTGTTGCCCAGCGTGGGTCCGTATCCGGCGGCGGGCAATCACATTCTCCCAGATTTCGGTTGTGACCGCAAGTGGGGCACAGGCCGGCACAGTTATCGCGACAGAGTGGCTTCATAGGTGCTGCCAGTGTCGCGTACTGGCGTATCGCCTCAGTCAGGTCAAGGATGTGATGTTCATCAATGGTAAAATACCCGGACTCATCCGGCACAGGTGTCGGTGCACCGGTCATTATATCTGTCGTTGGGAAATACTCTTCCGTAATCCTGAGCGTCAGGGGACAGCTGCACAGGCTGAGGCAACGGCTGCAGGTAAGCTCAAGCTCCGTACACAATGTGCCCCGCACCAGGATACCACGGTCAGTGCGGGTCAGTATGACTTGTCCCTCGACCTGCCTGCCCGCGCTGATAATATCAATGACATCATTCACGTCACAGCTTCTGGTTGCCCCTATCGGCTCTTTAAGTAGCTGGGAAACGTTCATCTGCAACATGCCACCCTCCTCCTGACAGGTATTGGTCTGGGATGCTTACCTCCCCACGCTTGCGGATGTGCTGAGTAGTGTTCTTTAGTCTGATTAATCAGCCTATTATAGGCTGAGCGGTTCGCTGGAGTCAACAGGTCATTCCTTGTGCTGGGGATTCGATTTGTGCCGTGCCACGGCGTGATGTATCATAGATTTAGATAGAATGAGTGCTTCATCAGCTTCGATAGGACCAATCAGGCCGCCCTCAGAGGCCTACTCACTGCTGGTTAGGGTCACGGAGAACTGTCCTTGGAACCGCTGCGAATTCTGTTCCTCTTACAAGGGCGAGAGCTTTCGGGTACGGCCTGTAGAAGATGTTAAGGCAGATATCGTGGCCGCCCGTGGTCTGGCGGAGGAGATTGGCGATATAGCCAAGCGTGCAGATTGTGGCGCCGGTGAAATCGCCCGGCTTAACGGTATTCTCTGGGTGGCGGATGAGGGTGTCAAAAGCGCCTTTTTGCAGGACTCGGATTCACTGGTGGTGAAGACCGAGCAGTTAGAGGAGGTAGTTGAATTCCTTCGTGAGACCTTTCCGACGCTTGAGAGGGTCTGCTCCTACGTTCGGGGGAAGACGTTGTTCCGGAAGAAGCCCGAGGAGTTAAGGCGGCTACGAGAGGCCGGGCTTTCCCGACTGCACGTCGGTCTCGAGACAGGTGATGATGAATTGCTGGCCTACGTCAGGAAAGGGGCAACCGCCGAGGAGATGGTGGAGGGGGGTAAAAAGGCGGTCGAGGCTGGCTTTGAGGTGTCGGAGTATATCATGCCCGGACTTGGTGGCCGGGAGAGATGGCAGCAGCATGCCAGTAATTCGGCCAGGGTGCTGAACCAGATAAATCCCCGTTTTATTCGCCTGCGTACTTTTCGCCCCGTCCCCGGGACGCCGATGTATGACAGGGCCCGGGCTGGCGAGTACCACGTTCAATCAGTCGAGGGTGTTCTGGAAGAGATACGGGCTTTTATCGAAGATCTAGAGGTAAATTCAGAGCTGATAACCAGCGACTTTGCCACAAACAGCTTCATGGGGGACATTGACGGTAAGCTTCCTGAGGACAAGGACCGTCTGTTGGAGTCTGTCGACAGGGTTCTGGCCTACTGGCGGGAACGGGGTGAGCCAAAACGTAATCCCTTCTTCAGGAGAATCGTCCCTGAGATTATCTGATTAGGAGGGCAGTGAAGGTGCCGGTGAATATAACCGTCTACTCCGATTACCTCTGTCCCTGGTGTTGTGTCCTTGATATTCGGCTGCACCGGGTCAAGGATGAGTATGGGGATGATGTCAGCATCACGTGGAAGAGTCGGCCACTGATGGCTGGCGAAGTACCGGGGAGACAGATATCAGCCCATAGCGTCGAGTCGCGTATGCGTGCCGGAATGGAGGAAGAGGGCCTGTTCAATGCCTGGGATGAGAATGTATTGTACCCCTCGTCCAGCATGCCTGCTCAGATAGCTAGCAAGTGTGCCCTGCTTCAGGGGGAAGAGGCTTTCGAGCGTTTCCATAATGCAGTTTTTCGGGCTTTCTTTCGGGACTGCCGTGATATCAGCCAATCCGAGATACTCTTTTCTCTGGCTGCCGATGCTGGTCTGGACATGCAGCGGTTCTCAGCAGATTTTCAGGATGATGAGCGGCGGCAAGAGGTGATGGCTGATGTTGAAGAGGTGCGAAGCCAGTACGAGGGCTGGGGAGTCCCCCTGACAGTAATCGGTGAACGGATGCCGATAGAAGGGGCTGCCCCGACGGAAGTTTACCGCCGTGCCGTAGATGTCTGCCTTAAAGAACAGCCCAGTTAATCTTCAAGACTCGGTCTCTTCGAGAAATAGGCGACAGGTTCTTTGACGTAGCCGGGCTATTTAAATACCTGTATCAAAGTTATGCCTACCTAATATGCCAAGCATACCATAGTATTCACGCTTGGCTCTCAGTCTTAGAGATGTTCTACGTATTTTAGAGTATTTTTGTAGAATTCAATCTTTTTCGTGACAATACCTATTGACTTTTGGTGGGTGGCATAGTATCATAATGCAGGAATAAAAATTCAGGAATATATTATTATGAAATTATAATCCTGATGTGGAGTGCATCTTTACCTGGCCCGGTTAGGGCAGACCTTATGCTAAAGTAGGAGGATTTTTAAGAAATGCGGGAGTGGACACTGATTTCACATCACGGACTCGTCTTAGCCTCTATATCAAAAAACCCGGAAAAGACGGCCCGGGAGATAAGTGATGACGTTGGTATTACCGAGCGAACTGCACACAAGATTATTATTGACCTTGAACAGGCGGGGTATATTACCAGAAGCAAAAATGGCAGACATAACGTTTACAGGATACACCCCCATATGCCTCTTAGGAACACCATGAGCGATGCTGCTGTTGGGGAGCTACTTGAACTGTTTGGTTGGCAGCAGAAAGAGATACGGGGATTAAGCGGTAGCAGTGCGAGACAATCATTGATCAGAGTTTGCTAAAGACGGGAGGCAATGAGTGGCTGCAGCAGGGTTGTATTCGATAATTAATCAAGCTCCAATCAATCTGTAGGAGGTGAAGAAAATGTTCTGGAAGAGAAGGGACGGACACGCTTCAACCGAATTGCAGTGTGAGGTAGAAGGGTGCGATTTTATTTGCCATGATATGCTGACTTTGCAGAAGCACACGTTTAAAAAACATCCGGGTCTACAGTTGCGTTGTAAGGTGGAGGGCTGTGATTTCACCTGCACTGAATTCATGACCATGGAGAAACACATGGCATGGAAACACCCGCAAGCGAAAGAAGCATCACCAAGTGCGAAGTCGTAGGAGTTGTCTCAGTAATTGCGCCGGTTGTCTATTTAATATCGCTTGGACAGACTCGGGGTCAGATGAGGGTGCCTTCTCAAGTGCCATGTGTGGGGTTATATTTGCGCTGTGAATTGTAAATTTTCTCTGCTAGACACGACGTCGCCGTAATGCCACGCTCGAAATGTCTGTTTTTCACCTAAATATGGCATCTGCACAGCGTTACGCTCAAAGAATCTCATTAATTAGACAAGAAAATGTGCCTGTAGGTATTGACATGCCTGCGTAAATAGTTTAAGATGCAGACCTATAGTAAAGAGAAGGAGGTCGACCTGATGGAAGCATACTGCGTGAAGTGCCGTGCCAAAAGACAGATGAAAGACCCGAAGGCAAT